>ONUH01000001.1 GCA_900321035.1 uncultured Selenomonadales bacterium
AAGAATCAATTTGAAAAACGGCCTCACTCCGTTTGAGATTCGGAGCAAGGCCGCCTAAGTTTACGATATTCTATGACAGGGGTTTATTTTTTTGTCTACCCTTTGGGGAACAGTCCAGCTCACTATTGGGCAGGGGGAGTTTTTGTTTCTATAACAAAAAAATTGCAATGAATACGCAAGCTTCCTTTTATTTTTAAAAAAAATGTGTATAATAGGAAAGACTTATATTGAAAAGGAGAAAAAGTTTTGGGCGAACAATTACAGCAGGAAATCAAACGAAGGAGAACCTTCGCCATCATTTCGCACCCGGATGCAGGAAAGACAACCTTGACAGAAAAGCTTCTTTTATATGGAGGAGCGATTCATCTGGCCGGGTCGATTAAATCCCGCAAGACACAGCGTCACGCCGTGTCCGATTGGATGGAAATTGAAAAACAACGTGGCATTTCCGTAACGTCGAGCGTGCTGCAGTTCGATTACGGCGGATGCCGGATCAATATTCTTGACACGCCGGGCCATCAGGATTTCAGCGAGGATACATACCGCACGCTGATGGCAGTGGACAGCGCTGTCATGGTGCTCGACGCTGCAAAAGGCGTCGAAACACAGACTAAAAAGCTGTTCAAAGTGTGCAAAGAACGACGGATTCCCATTTTCACGTTTGTCAATAAACTTGACCGTTTCGGAAAAGCTCCGATAGATTTAATGGACGAATTAGAGAACGTATTGGGAATCCGTTCCTGCCCGATGAATTGGCCGGTTGGTTCTGACGGACGCTATCGCGGCGTCTATGATCGACAGACAAAAATGGTAGAGCTTTTCGCGGCGGATGAAACACACGGACAGGAAACGAGAACGTCCCAAAAATATGAACTTGACGCGCCGGAATTGCGCTCGGCTCTTGACGAAGAAACATACCAGGCTCTCCTCGACGATATCACCCTCCTTGACGAAGCAGGGGAAGCGTTTGACGAGGAAAAGATTGCCTGCGGCGAATTAACGCCGATGTTTTTCGGTTCAGCAATGACGAATTTCGGCGTGCAAAACTTCCTGGAGGAATATCTCCGTCTTGCGCCTCCGCCCGCTGTCCGTGCGTCGTCGGACGGGGACATTCAGCCGGCAGACGAACGGTTTTCCGCGTTCGTTTTTAAGATTCAGGCGAATATGAATCCGGCGCATCGCGACCGACTGGCGTTTATTCGTATCGTATCCGGAAAATTCGAACGCAATATGAACGTCTGGCATGCTGCCTCCGATAAGGTTATCAAGCTGGCGCAGCCGCAGCAATTTTTGGCGCAGGATCGTCAGATTATCGATGAAGCGTGGCCGGGGGACATCGTTGGGCTTTTCGATCCCGGCGTTTTCGGCATCGGGGACACCCTTTCCGACGAATCGCATAAATTCCGTTTTGCCGATTTTCCGGTATTTCCTCCGGAAAAATTTGCGCGCGTACAGGCGAAAGACACAATGAAACGCAAGCAATTTGTCAAAGGCGTGGAGCAGCTGACCCAGGAAGGCGCAATCCAGCTCTTCCGTCAGGCGGGCGCGGGTATCGAGTCGTATATCGTCGGAACTGTCGGCACTTTGCAGTTCGACGTGCTAACATATCGGCTCAAAAACGAATACGGCGTCGACATCGAATTGGTCATGCAGCCGTTCGAGGTTGCCCGTTGGCTGACGTACCCGGACGAAAAGCCGGTCACACCAGAGTCCCTTCGCGGTGCAGATCGGGGCATGTTCGTTTACGACAGAAACGATAGGCCTGTGCTTCTTGTCAATAATGAATGGTCATTGGGATGGATCACGGACAATAACCCGTCTTTGCAAATGCATTCCGTCCCGCCGGACCGAAAGGAAATCTGAGCAACCAATAAGGAATTGACGGACACACGTCCTTTTATGCCTTTGCCTCATATTTTTTCGTCAGACATGGCTTTATATAGGGACATATTCAATTATTTCCTGAAAGAATCCTGTAGATATTTGCTTTTTGAGGACTGTTCACGTATACTATTAAAAGCTGCTAAGGGTTGGAGGCGGTTCTCATGAAGGAAAGGCAGAGAAATAGCATATGAGCCACAGAAAACATGCAAATCGTCCGCAGCCGATTCCCGTGCCGGAAACATCTGAGGTACCCGACAAGGAAGAAAAGAAGAAATCGCCCCTTGATTTATTCCGAAGATTATTCAAATGGATTCATCCGCTTGATTTTGTCATCATGATTGTCGGGGGCATTGTGATTTCTAAAGTCGATTTTTCCAACGTCACGCTTATCGACGTCATCTACATGACCTCATATCTCATGTGGTTTCTGTTCCTGCTCGTCCGTATCTATTTCATACGGCTGAACCGGAACTTTGACGGGAAGGACAATTAACGACATGCGAAAAGCTGTCTGGATTCTTTTTTTGGCGTTATTTTCAGCTCTTTTCACCGCGTGCGGATTTCCAATGGATTGGTTGGGGAATAGGGGATTGTCTTCTCCGCAGCCGCAGGAATCGGGCGTCATGATCAAGATATTGGCCATCGGACAAGGCGACGCGATATTGATTCGCACGCCGGAACAAACAGTAATGGTTGATACCGGAGACTCCAGTGAAATTCATCGGCTTCGCTACGCCTTGAAGAAAGAAGGCGTACGCCGATTGGACAAGTTGATTATCACGCATCCTCATCGCGACCATCTCGGAGGCGCGGCGGAAATTTTCCGCCTGTGTGACGTCAAAGCAGTTTACGACAACGGCCAGCCGACTACGACGAATATTTATCGGGAGTACCTGAAAACAATTCAAAAGAAAAAGATACCATATCAGCCCCTTCGGGACGGAGACAACCTTGACTTAGGTGGTGGAGCTTCGCTTCATGTACTGAGCCCGACGCAACAGATGGTAGACGAACGGGGCATGCAAAACGGCAAGCTGAACCTGAATTTAAATTCGCTTGTCATACGTATAGAATACGGGGATTTTTCGATGATGCTGACCGGCGACGCGGAAATCCCGACAGAAGAAGGCATTTTGAAGAGGCATGAGATTGAAGAACTTCGATGCCGCATATTGAAGGCCGGCCATCATGGAAGCAAAACCGCCTCCTGCGAGTCGTTCCTGCAAGCGGTCGATGCCGACGACGTACTGATTTCCTGTGGAGAAAACAACGATTATCACGATCCGCACCCGTCCGTGCTGAACAGATACAAAGCTCACGAAATGAATTATTATCGTACCGATAAAAATGGAACGATTACGGTTCGAACAGACGGAAAAACCTATACCGTGCAGCCGGAACGCGGAGAAAAAAACGAAACAACTGTGGAATAAAAGTGGGGAAGAGCAATATGACGATGGCGGTGATTGACCGTTTTGAAGGTGAAAACGCAGTGCTGCTTGTAGGAAAAAACGAGCAGCAGGTAATTTTCCCGACGTCGGAACTTCCAAAAAACTTGAATGAAGGGGACTATTTGCGCATGAATATTTCATTCGACGCAGAAGCGACAAAAAACGCACTGAATGAATCGGCGTCTTTACTTAATAAGATAGGGGGGAATCGACCGTGAAAAACATGAGCTGCCGACAACAGCTGCTTTGGCTTGTCGTTTTCTGCCTGTGGTTGATTCCTTCGCTGGCTTTGGCAGCCCCCACACGAAGAGTGACCTCCTTCCAGTCGCAGGTAGTCACGGAGGGTCGGCAAAGCTTTCTGCGTATCGAAATCGGAATGAACGGTCCGATTAACGATTATGTAGTGAAAGGCGACGGAATCCTGAATCCGAACCGATTGACCATTGACGTCGATCATGCGGAGAAAGGCGACGTCCGCTCAGAAATACTATTAGACAGGCAGTACGCGAAAACGCTCCGTTTTCTGGAAACTGGAAAAAAGCTTCGTATCACGGTAGGAATGCAAACCCCAGCGGAAGAACGCAATTATCGTGTTTATACGCTGGAAAAAGACCGGCGCGCCGGAAAGCCGCATCGTTTGATTATTGAGCTTTACGGTGAAGGCGGGCGCCGAGGGCATGTAGCTGGTCTGAAGGGACGCACGATTGTCATCGACCCCGGCCACGGCGGTTCAGATACAGGAGCCATCGGCGTCGGAGGTCTTCGCGAAAAAGACATTACGCTAGAAGTATCACAGAAAGTCAGGGATATTCTTGAAAATTCAGGCGTCACCGTCGTAATGACACGCGAGGATGACCGGGATGTTTACGGCCCGACGGCCACCGACTCACAGGAACTTCAGGCGCGTGTTAATTATGGAAGCTATACGCCGAATGTTGACGTATTTTTAAGTATTCATTGTAATGCGTATACAAGTGCTTCATCGAACGGTACCGAAACTTATTATTATCCTAAAACATGGCTTGACGCCCTGTTGGCGAAAAATCTCCAGGAAGGAATGATCCTGCATGGTGATCGGCGGGATCGTGGGGTACATGAAGCGCGCTTTTACGTTTGCCGCCATTCTTTAATGCCTGCCGCTTTAGTCGAGCTTGCTTTCATCACCAATTATGTGGAAGGCAATCTACTGGCAGACGAAGATTTCCAAGATGAAATGGCACAGGGAATTGCGGAAGGGCTTGCGAATTATTTCGCAGCCAGTGGTACCTGATTAAAGAAAACACAGAACAGAGGGCGATGCATAATGATGAAGACAAGAAGCGCAACGTTGGTTGCCTTGATGACGGCCGTACTGCTTTTGTCGGCAGGATGCGACGAAGAGAAAAAAACGGGGCAGGTACAGAATCCTCCTGCGGCAACTAATCAACAGACGAAGAATCCTGTTGCCCCGGAAAACCAAAAAATCGTATCCACCCAAACGGAAATCAAGCTCTATTTCCCCAATGAAGCGGGCGACGGCTTACAGCCTGTGAAAGTCAACGTACCCTCCGACGACAAATATACGCAGGCTGCGAAAGAACTTATCGCCGGAACGAAAGAGCCGGGACTTATCAATATTTTCCCGAAAGGCGTCACGGTTCGCAGCGTGAAAGTAACCGGCAATCTTGTGACTGTAGATTTCAGCAAAGAACTGACGCACAAATTCGTAGGCGGCTCCACCGGCGAACAGATGCTTGTCAGCGCCCTTGTAAATACGATGACGGAATTTCCCGAGATTGAGCGCGTGCTGATTACGGTAGAAGGGGAGCGTATCGAAACCATTGCCGGACATCTTGACACCAGCGAGCCTTTCACAAGGCCGACTGGGTTGGTGCAATAAAGAAATATAACGTGTTCTAAAACCAAATATATATTACTTCCGATAAGTATAAATTATCGGAAGTAAATAAAACCATAAAAGAAGCCGGTTGCTCACATGGATTGCAGCCGACTTCTTTTATTATGTGCTTATATTAAGTTTAAATTGCGTCTTGCGCTTTCTTTATCTTTTCCGCCATGCCGTGCATTTTTGCAATCGGAACCGCGCAAACGGCCACGCGTACGCCCATTTTCAACGGAACCGCAAAAATCAGGTCGTCGTGCAGTTTATTGCAAACCGCGCTTGGATCCGCCGCCGGAATCGAGATAAAGAATCCGGCCTTATACGGCAGCGCATTCAATTTGCACGCTTTCGCTTCATCCATGAAAATAGCGCCGCGCTTGCGAATCGTCTGATAAAGTTCTTCCCGCTCCTTCTCAAATTGAGCGAGGAGCGCCGCGTCTTGTTGTATCTTGGTCAAGACGGTCATCGCCCCGCGGTTGATGTTCGACCAGGTCGCGCGGCTGGAGAATTTCACGATCTGCGCGAACTCGTCAATCACGGCCTTGCTCGAGGACAGACCGATAATCGCGCCCGTGCGCTGCCCGTACATCGTATATCCCTTCGACATGCTGAACGCGAACATAATCAACATGTTGTCGGGAAGCCCGCCGAATTGTTTCATGAATTTCCGCGCTTCATTTTTTTCGCCCGCATAGTCGATATAAGCGACGTCCACGAGAATACTGACCTTCTTGTCGCCTTTCTTAGCTTCCGTCTTGCAGACGTCAAGCACCTGCGCCCAATCTTCCTCCGAGAGACTGTAGCCTGTCGGATTATGCGCCGGCGTATTGATAATAATCAACAAAGAATTTTGTTTTTTGAGAAGGCTCTCGACTTTGTCGCGGAAGCTGTTGATATTGAAATTCTGATGCTCATCAAAGAGCTGATACGTAGTCAGCTTGCGGCCGCCCTCCCGGCACAACGCACTGTATGGCCCCCAATACCAATCAGAGGTCAATACCTCATCCCCAATTTCGGAATAATCCGCAATCGCATGATGCACTGCCCCCGTTCCGCCGGCCGTAGCCACAGCCGCCACATATCCGTCCGGCTTCTGGTCGGCAAACGTCAGACCCTGTACCGCATTCAAGTAATCCGGCAAGCCCGCAATCGGCGCGTAATCGATGACGTCCGTCATCGGCAAAGAACGGAACACCTTTTCCATCGTGGGAATGCAGGCGAGCTTTTCCTGCTCGTCAATAATGGCGCCAATTGTCGCGTTGGTAACTTTTTCCGCACCATATTTCGCAGTCGCGGCCTTCGCCGCGGCGCTCGCTCCAAAAATCGCGTCGCTCAGATTCTTTCCAACGGCATGAGCCGCCGCCATACTCGTTTGCATTTTGAAAACCCCTTTGCAACAATATTAAATCATTAAACAAGCAATAGATTCTACCAATGTTTTAATAATCCTGCGATATTTGAAATGTATACAATATATTATCAATCAGTCTTTTTTCGGAAAAAATTCGTTATGAATCGCATTAACGGCTTCTTTTATAGCAGAGGCTTTCACCAAGCAGGAAATGCTGATTTCGGAAGTGCTGATCACGTCAATATTGATATTCGCTTCAGCCAAAGCTCCAAACATCCTTGCGGCAATGCCAGGATTGCCAAGCATCCCTACGCCTACGATGGACACTTTCGCGACGTCGTCTTCGACAAGAACGGCGATGGCGTTCAAATCATTCGCCACCTTATCGACAATCGGACGTGCCTTCGAAAGATCATCTGCGGCAATCGTGAAGACCATATCCGTAATATTGTTTTCAATGTTTCGGATACTCTGGACAATCATATCCACAACGATATGAGCCTCCGCCAAAGTGGAGAAAATCTGATGGGCAATTCCCGGATTGTTCGGAATACCAAGAACCGCTATTTTGACGACTTTTTCGTCATGTGCCACGCCTCGAATAACAAATTCTTTTTCTTCCATCGTATATGCCTCCCTAATCATTGTGCCAGGTTTTGTCGTAAATGTCGAACGTACATGGATAGGTATATTAAAATGCTTGCCCATCTCAACCGAACGCGGCTGCATGACGCCTGCGCCGAGACGCGCCATCTCCAGCATTTCATCGTATGTGATTTCCTTCATGCGGCGCGCATCCGGAGCAATACGCGGGTCTGCCGAATAAATGCCGTCCACGTCCGTATAGATTTCACAACTGTCTGCCTTGAGCGCGCCGGCAAGCGCGACCGCTGACGTATCCGAACCGCCGCGTCCCAGAGTGACTGGGTCGCCCAAGATATCGACGCCTTGGAAGCCTGCCACTATGACGACATTTCCGTTATTGAGTTCCTCTTTCACACGTTGGGGTTGAATATCAAGAATCTTCCCTTTCGTATGCACAGAATTTGTGTGCATACCCGCCTGTGCGCCAGTCAAAGAAATCGCTTTTTGCCCCAGGCTGCGAAAAGCCATAGTCAGCAATGCGATAGAAACCTGCTCGCCGGTGGTGAGCAGCATATCCATTTCCCGCTCAAAACGGTACGGATCGTTATCAATCTGTTTTGCCAGCGCGATCAAATCATCCGTCGTGTCCCCCATGGCCGATACAACCATGACAATTTGGTCATTCGGCTCCTTTTCGGCCAAGATTCGTTTTGCCACAGCAAGTATTTTTTCCGTGCTTCCAACCGAACTGCCGCCGAATTTTTTCACAATCAGGCTCATATCGTTCCTCCTATAGAAACAGATTTTTAAGCGGATGCGTTTCCTTTCAGAAAAGACATTTATTTTATCCGCTCTTAGTTTTCCACAAATTTCGCTCCATTATACAATGATTTTCTGTGTTTGTCCACAGCGGAACCGCCGTCTCAACATGTATACAATAAGATTCCAAAAAGAAAAGACGCCGTCAAAAACTCAACAGCGTCAAAACTTACAAATATGGTGCGCTCGGCGGGAGTCGAACCCACGCTTTCAGCTCCGGAGGCTAACGTCCTATCCACTGGACTACGAGCGCAATTTTTCAGCGGAAACTATTATAGCATGAAACAGAAGGCTTGTCCAATCTTTGGCAAGTCATTCCTGTCATTATGCCAATTTCTGTGCCAAAAGCTGATTGACAAGCTGCGGATTTGCCTTGCCCTTCGTCTGTTTCATGATTTGCCCGACCAAAGCGCCAATCGCTTTTTTGTTTCCGGATTTATAATCAGCAACCGGTTTAGGATTTGCTGCAATCACATTGTCGACGATGGCTTCCAGCTCTTTCGTGTCCGTAATCTGCACAAGGCCTTTATCCTGAATAATCTTTTCTGGATCGTCTTTCGATTCCCACATCGTCTTGAAGACTTCCTTACCGATTTTCGAGGAAATCGTTCCCTTTTCAATCAGTTGAATCATCTTGCCAAGACGTTTTGCTTCCACCGGAGAATCTTTAATATCTATTCCCTCTTGGTTAAGATTTTTCGATAAATCGCCCATAATCCAATTTGCGGAAAGCTTAGGATCGGCGCCTTCCGCCACGACAGCGTCAAAATATTCCGCCATCGCCCGAGATGATGTGATGATTCCCGCGTCGTAAGAAGAGAGCCCGTATTCCTTTTCCAACCGCGCCTGACGGGCGTCTGGCAGCTCGGGCAGACCGTCTCGATATGCTTGGATTTCCTCGTCCGTTGTAATGATTGGGACGAGATCCGGCTCCGGCATGTAACGGTAATCCTGCGCGGTTTCTTTTGTGCGCATGGAAAGCGTAATGCCTCGGTTCGGATCCCAAGTCCGCGTCTCTTGGACGATATGGCCGCCGTCCTCGAGGATTTCCTCCTGCCGCTCAATCTCGTAAGTCAAAGCGTCCTCCACGGCCTTGAACGAATTGATGTTCTTCATTTCCGCCTTCGTGCCCAGCGTATCCGTTCCCGCAGGACGCAGCGAGACGTTCAGGTCGGCGCGAAGATTTCCTTCTTCCATCCGGCAATTCGAGACGTCGATATATTCGAGGATGGACTTGATTTTTTCCATATAAGCGCGGGCTTCCTGAGGCGTGGACATGTCCGGCTCGGAAACGATTTCAATTAAAGGCACGCCGGTACGGTTATAATCCACATTCGACGTAGAGGAATCCTTGATCGTCGTTCCGGCATGAACTAATTTTCCCGCGTCCTCTTCCATGTGAATGCGCGTAATACGAATCCGTTTCTTTCCTTTTTCCGTCTCAATATCGACATAGCCGTGCTCAGCGATGGGCAGGTCATACTGCGAAGTCTGGAAATTTTTGGGAAGATCAGGATAATAATAATTCTTACGGTCGAATTTGCTGAACTTGTTAATGGTGCAATTCAGCGCAATGCCTGCTTTGATGGCGAATTCCACGACGCGGCGATTAATCACAGGCAGAACGCCGGGAAGCCCGAGGCAAACAGGGCACACATGCGTATTTTGCTCCGCGCCGAAAGTTGTCGCGCAGCCGCAAAAAATTTTGGTGTTTGTTTTCAGCTCGCTGTGAATCTCCAAGCCGATAACAGCTTCGTATTTCATGCCTGCGCCTCCGTTTCCGCCATGTCCTTGTAAAACTCCTGACTTTGTTCATAGGTATACGCCGTACGCAAAACAGTAGCTTCGTCCAACGGCTTTCCGATAATCTGAAGCCCGATAGGCAGCTTTTCACGGCTGTAGCCGCAGGGAACCGAGATGCCCGGAAGTCCTGCGAGATTCAACGGCACCGTGTAAATATCCTGCAAATACATCTTCAACGGGTCGTTGGTCATCGCGCCGATTCGATAAGCGGGCGTCGGTGCGGTCGGCGTTACAATAACGTCAACTTTTTCGAAAGCCTTGTCATAATCTTCTTTGATTAACCGACGTACTTTAAGCGCCTTGAGATAATAGGCGTCATAGTATCCTGCCGACAGCGCGTAGTTTCCAATCAAAATACGGCGTTTGACTTCTTCCCCAAACTTTTCGCTGCGCGTTTTCGTCATCATTTCGACCACGTCCGCTCCGTCCACGCGCGCGCCATAGCTTACGCCGTCGTAGCGTTCGAGGTTCGTCGCCGCCTCCGCCGGGGCAATCAAATAATAAACGGAAATCGCATATTCCGTATGCGGCAAAGAAATTTCCTGTATCTCCGCGCCAAGCGCTTGCAGTTTATCAATGGCCTGACGAACTGCCTGTTCGACTTCAGCGTCCATTCCTTTAACGAAAAATTCTTTCGGGATACCGATTTTTAGCCCTTTGACGTCTTGCACCAAGGATTTCGTAAAATCAGGCACTTCCGACGCGCTGGAAGTGGAATCCTGCTCGTCATGCCCGGTAATCGCCTGCAAAAGATGAGCGCAATCGGTTACGTCGCGTGTCACAGGCCCAATCTGATCCAAGGAAGACGCGAAGGCGACGAGCCCATAGCGTGAAACGCGCCCATAGGTCGGCTTCATGCCGACAACACCGCAGAAGGAAGCCGGCTGACGAATCGATCCGCCGGTATCGGAGCCCAAAGCCCAAATCGCGCTGCCGGCTGCCACCGCCGCAGCACTGCCGCCGG
Source organism: uncultured Selenomonadales bacterium (assembly GCA_900321035.1). Lineage (GTDB taxonomy): Bacteria > Bacillota > Negativicutes > Selenomonadales > Selenomonadaceae > RUG12372. The sequence continues at coordinate 10,740 of ONUH01000001.1, forward strand.
AGCTTCCTCCCGGAACGCACTCGACATTCCAAGGATTGCGCGTCGGATAAAACGCGGAATTTTCCGTAGAGCCACCCATCGCGAATTCGTCCATATTGGCCTTGCCCAAAATGACCGGCCGGACTGTTTCCAAACGTTTCATGACCGTCGCGTCATAAGGCGGAACAAAATTCTCCAACATCTTCGAGGCGCACGTTGTCTTTACGCCCTTCGTGCAGATATTGTCTTTGATTACCCCCGGAATGCCCTCAAAATAAGAAATCTGCTCACCCCGGGCAATTCTCTCGTCCGCAGCGACGGCTTGACGCAAAGCTATATCGCGTGTTTCCGTAATATAGGCGTGTATTCTGTCTTCCGTCTCATCCATCCGTACAAGAACGGCCTCAGTCAATTCCTTTGAGGATATTTCCTTGCCGACAAGCATCTCATGCAATTCATGCGCCGATTTATTATACAGTTTCACGGTCTGTCCTCCCAATATCAATCTTCCAAAATCTTTGGCACTTTGAAATATCCATCCTCCTGTAAGGGCGCATTCGACAACGCCATCTCACGATTCAAGGAAGGCCGTACCGTATCCTCACGGAAAACATTGTTAATCGGCAAAACGTGCGCCAGCGGCTCCACTTCGTCCGTCGGCAAAGCCGCAAGATTATCTACGTACTGCAAGAAAGCGTCGAGCTGCCCAAGATACTTCTCCTTGTCCTGCTCGACTACCTCCAGCCGCGACAACACCGCGACCATATCCAAATCCTGCTGCGTAACTTTCGCCATCGTGTATCACCATCCCAACACAGTTTTTCTCCATACCATAAACAGATTGATTATACCATTTGTCAGTCCGCGCGGCAAATCGGCGCGTATTTCTGCATCAGGCCTTTAACGCCTCGGTCTGGGAACGCGATTTTCAGCATGGCCTCTTCCCCGCTGCCCTCTACAGAAATTACTGTTCCAATCCCCCATGCTCCATGCCGCACCTTGTCGCCGGGACGCCAACGAATGCTCAAATCCGGCCGAATCGTTCCGTGCGAACTGGTTTCCTTCTTAACCGGAATAGGCGACGTTTTATCCGCTCTTTCCCGTTCCATTCCCTGCAGAATCTCATACGCCGACTTTGCGCCCGACAGTCGACCTTTCCCAAAATTGCCGCCGTGGACCATGTTCCCAGTCTGCAGACTCCTCATTCCGATTTCCGCTGTGCATGACGCCGGAATCTCATTCAAAAAACGAGACGGCCGAAACGAAGCAATATTTCCATAAATCATCCGCTGTCGCGCATACGTCATATAAAGCTTGGTTTGCGCCCGGGTAATCCCCACATAACAAGCGCGGCGCTCTTCCTCTAATTCCGACCGCGTATGAGGGAAAATCCCTTCCTCCATGCCCGTCATGAATACGACGGGAAATTCCAATCCCTTCGCCGCGTGAAGCGTCATCAACGTCACTCTTTCGTCGGCAAAATCCGTATCGTCTATATCGGAAATCAAGGCAATATGATTCAGGAATTCTTCCAAAGACGGATTCTCACTCGTGCTCTCAAAATCTTTTGCCACACCGATAAATTCCCGCAAGTTTTCCACACGAGCCCTGTTTTCCGGTTTTTCGTCGGCCTCCAATGCCCGAATATATCCAGACGCATCCAGCACTTGCTCAATAAAATCCGAAAGCGGCGTCGTATTTTGGCGGGCGAGCAAATCAAACATCATGATTGAAAAAGCTTCCAGCGGTGTTTTTGTCCTTGCCGTTACGCCTGGAATGCTGGAAAGCACCTCCGGACTGGTGATTACGTCAAACAGGCTCATACCGTTGGCTGCCGCGTAATCATTCAAGCGAGCCATACTCGTCCCCCCCAGCCCTCGTTTTGGAACATTGATAATCCGCAGCAAACTGACGGCGTCAAGGGGATTAAAAATCACATGAAGATACGCGACCAGATCGCGTATTTCTTTTCTGTCGTAAAACTTCAACCCGCCGACCATGGTATAAGGGAGGCCTTCGCGCATAAATCCTTCCTCGATGGCACGGGACTGCACATTTGTCCGGTAGAGGATAGCAATATCTCCGTAAGAAATCCCCACTTCCCGATGCAGTCGGATAATCTCCCGCGCGATAAAACCGGCCTCTTCCCTTTCATTCAGCGCACAGTAAGTGTGAATCGACTCGCCCTCGGCGTTCTGCGTCCAAAGTTTTTTCGGCTTTCGGTTCTGATTGTTTTCGATGACGGCGTTCGCCGCCGCCAGTATAGTCTTCGTCGAACGATAATTCTGCTCCAGCCGGATTGTCGCCGCGTCTGGATAATCCTTTTCAAAGTCCAGTATGTTTCGGATATCCGCACCGCGCCAACCGTAAATCGACTGATCCGCATCCCCGACAACACAAAGATTTCTGTGTTTCTCCGCTAAAATCTTGGTCAACAGATATTGCGCGCCGTTCGTGTCCTGATACTCATCCACCAAAATATACTGAAACCGGGTTTGGTATTTTTCCCGAACCTCATTATTCTCTTGAAGCAACTGCACAGCAAGCAACAAAAGGTCGTCAAAATCCAGCGCGTTGTTCTGCCGTAAAACCTTTTGATACATCGCATAGACTTCGGCAATCTTTTGGCGATGGAAATTATCCGCGGTACGGGCAAACGCGTCCGGCAGCATCATCTGATTTTTTGCGTCGGAAATATTCGCTTGGACCTGATTGGGCGGATACTGTTTTTCGTCTAAATTCAGATCCTTCAAGCATTGTTTGACGACTGTCTTGCTGTCCGAAGCATCGTAAATGACAAAATTTTTATTATAGCCGTTCAAAGCTTCAATTTCATAGCGAAGCAGCCGGGCGCAAAAAGAGTGGAACGTGCTGAGCCAAATATCTTTTGCCGCGCTTCCCACAAGACGGTCCACGCGTTCCCTCATTTCCGCCGCAGCCTTGTTCGTGAACGTAATCGCCAAAATCCGATACGGCGCGACGCCTTGCTTCAACAGATTGGCAATTCGGCAGGTCAGAACCTTCGTCTTGCCGGAACCGGCGCCTGCCAGAACGAGGAGCGGGCCTGCCAAATGCTCGACAGCGTTTTGCTGCATTGGGTTCAAGTCTTTTAATATTGTATTCAAAATCAACCTGTCTCCCCTACTCATAATAAAAGACCGCCGCATGCAACATGGGCGGCCTTCTGAAATCATTTCGGCATACGCTGCACCGCTTCCGTAAGAGGCGGTATAATCTGTTTTTTCCGAGACATGACACCCGGAAGGAAAATCGAATCGCCGGAAGCGTCCTTTTTGAACGCCAAGCCGATTAAAGGTTTCGGCGACCCCACATAAAGAAGCTCCGTGCTCTCCTGCAAAATATCCGTTATCATCAGCAGGCACATATCGAATTTTTCCGAAGAGCAAATCCCATTCATGCTCTTCAAGAGTTCCGCTTTCATCTTCAAGGCGTCTTCCAAATCCATAACGGAAATCTGGCTGACCAAAATACGATAGTCGCCAATCTGGAATTCCTTGTTGTCATTTTTCGCAATATCCGCGGGCGTCATATCCCCGATGCTGGCGCCGGCTTTCAGAAGCTCCATGCCGTATTTCTGAATCTCGACGTCGGCAATCTCTGCCAGCCTCTCAGCCGTAATCTTATCATAACCCGTGCACGTCGGCGACTTGAAAAGCACAGTGTCGGAAATAATCGCGGAAAGGAGCAGCCCTGCTACTTGGGCGGGAATCTCTATATCTTTTTGCCAATACATATTCGCGATAATCGTAGCGGTGCATCCAACCGGCTCTTCCCGAATATAAATCGGTTCTCCGGTTTTCATGCCGCCAAGGCGATGATGATCGACTATCTCCAGGACTTTTGCATTTTCAATCCCTTCCACCGCCTGCCCGCGTTCATTATGATCGACCAAAATGACGCGTTCGGGGTCGGGAAGCATAAGCTTGTCGCGGCTGACGATGCCAACGAGCTTTTCGTTGTCCACTACCGGATAGTTGCGGAATTTAGAGGATTCAATCGTACCCCGGATATCACTCAATAATTGATGCGACTCGAAAGCGGTCAATTTTTTTTGCATGATATGGCCGACCGGGATACTTTGGTTAATCAATCGGGCCGCCGTGAACGTGTCGAGTGGAGTGCGGACAATTATCGCATGGGTACGGCGCGCGTCCTGCTTGACGATTTCCGGAATATTGCCGTTATTCGTAACGATCAAGCAGGCGATATTATGCAAAAGGCATTCCTGCATGGATGCATATTGCCCTTCCCCGACAAGGACGACGTCGCCTGCCGCGACCCATTTTTTGATGGTCGTCTTGCTTCCCGCCGCGATATGTACCTTTCCGCTGACAACCGCGCTTTCGTCGCCCTCGACGACAACTTCTCCCTCGATGATGTCCACAACTGCTTTCAATGAAACGGAGGATTCCCCGAGATCTTGCATATTCAGTTCTTCAAAATACCGCTGCGCCAAATCGCTCACAGTAACGATGCCGACCATACGCCCATCGTCGTTCATGACCGGAATGGAACGGAGATTATTTTCCTGCAGCACACGGCCAAGATAACGCAAATTATCCGTTTCCTTGACCACCGCCGTGCAGTCCAGCATAATATCCCTGACGCGAGGATATAAATCCACGATCAGTGTCGGCACTTCCGCTTTGAAGTAATCCAACGCGTATTGGGTTTCCGAATTGATTTGTCCCGCCCGAGCCGCGATTGCATTCTCCCCTTCTTTTTGCTTCAGCGCAGCATAAGCTATCGCAGAACAAATAGAATCTGTGTCTGGATTACGATGTCCGATGACGTAGACCGGCTTTGCATTTTTCATCATGAAATCTCCTTAAAACAGAAATACAAGCATTCGGCATCTTGCTTCCATCAACGGCGAAAAGCCGCTATTGTTTTCAATTATAGCATATCTTACGGAAGTAGCAAATTCTTTTGGGTGGATGCAGCACCCTTTCCATAATACCCCAGTCATGTTCCCCGACATTGTTCCCACAATTCACGCAACACTTCGGAAACTTTTACCGTAACTAAATCGGGCGTGTCAATCACATACTGCAACATATCCGCAACCTCTTCTGGGTTGGCATGCCGAAAAGTTGCACGGCCGTCAAGGTCTTCCAGACTTTCCAAAACTTCGTCCGCGATATCCGCCATATCTTCCCGATTATAATACCAGGCAATGATTGGATGATATCCGTCGCGATATGCGGAAATATCCCTCAAAACTTGGATTTCATCCACAGGCAAAAGATCTCCGTTCGATACCAGATCGTTTAATTCCGCAATCAACTCGCGATAACGGTACGGATCTTTTTTCACATATCATCCCTCCTTGACTGACGCATTTTCATAAATTTATGCTACAATCAAAGTTGCGAAAAAGGAGCTGTTTTTTATGATTCGTTATCCTTCCGTCATTTCCCTGCCAAATCTTCAATTATATTTTAACCATGACAATATTCGGAAAGAATATCTGCTCATAGCGGGAGGCCGTCCTCCTGCCGTTTCATGGCTTCAAACCGCAGCAATCAATCGCGCTGTATATTGCATTGACCATGGCGCCGATGCCTGCCGCGCCGCAGGACTCGTTCCTTCGGTTTTTATCGGCGATTGCGACAGTATCAGCGCCGACACGCGGAAATGGATACGCACTCTCGACGTCGAGATCAATCAATTCCCCGTCGAAAAAGACAAAACGGACACGCAGCTGGCGCTTGCCCGTTTCAATGATGGAAACAAAGACGAATTTATCATTTTGACAGGCGGTTTCGGAGGCCGCTTTGACCATCTTTTCAGCCTGTTGTATTCGTTCGCCGGGACAAAGCTCCAAGGCTGCATCGCAGACGATTGTGAATGTATGTTTTTTTTGCACGACACAGACACAGTCGAATTAGAATTACAAACCGCCCCAAAGAGCATTTCGCTCCTTCCGTTCTCTCCTCAATGCACGGGCGTTTGCCTGGACGGCGTTCATTGGCCTTTACACGACGCCATATTGTCTCAAAACAACCCATACGCCGTCAGCAACCGCCTTGAATCGTCCGACAACCGCATCACGCTCCAGAACGAAACGGGAATTTTGGGCGTTTATCTCTGCTGGCAAACGCCCAAAGCATAACGCTGCCGAAAAGCCTCATAGAGAATAATAGCCGCCGCAGTCCCCACATTCAAAGATTCCGTTTTTCCGACCATCGGAATATAAACATGCGGCATACGCTCCCCCATCTCGGCTGAAACACCGTTTCCTTCATTCCCGAACACCACGGCAACAGGCTGTCGGTAATCGACGGAAAAATACGAAACAGCCGTCTTGTCGAGCATAGATGCAAAACAAGAAATACGGTTCTCCCGCATATAGGAAAACAGGTCCTCATGCGTCGCCCGCGCAACAATCGGAAGATGGAACAGCGATCCCATAGAAGACCGCACGGTTTTATCCGAGAAAAGATCTACCGTCCCTTCAAGCGCGACAATTCCGGTGCACCCAACGGCGTCGGCTGTGCGTATAATGGTTCCCGCGTTTCCGGGATCTTGGATTTTATCCAGGACTGCTAAAAACTGCATGCCCTCTGTCTGCAACGATGAAAGTGGAACTGTCTCTCGTTTCATCGCCAATAATATCCCCTGCGGCGTATTCGTCGCAGATGCTTTCTTGTACGCCGTCGGGGAGACTATATAGACCGGGCATCGTTTCTTTTCCAGAACAGCGACAATCGCTTGCACGCGCTCATTCTGCAATGTCTCTTCCGTCACAAGACAAAATAGCAGAGGCCAGCTTGCCGCTGCCGCCTCTTCCGTCAATCGAACGCCTTCGGCGATAAATTCTCCCCGCCGTTCCCGTTCTTTTCTCATATGTAAAGCGGCTGCCTGTTTGATTTTCGGATTCTCCGCGCTCTCAATTCGTTCCATAGAATCTCCTGTTTCGATGCCAGATTACAGAAAAAGCTCCCTTTACGGGAGCTTTTTTGTGTATTAAAGATTTTCTTTTGCAACCTCGACCAACTTCGTAAATGCATTCGCGTCGCTGATGGCAATGTCCGCAAGCATTTTCCGGTTGACCTCGACGCCGGCTTTCGTAAGGCCACAAACAAGACGGCTGTAAGAGATACCGTTGATACGCGCCGCGGCGTTGATACGGGCAATCCAAAGGCGACGGAACTCGCCCTTCTTCGCACGACGGTCACGGCGGGCGTAATAAAGAGCCTTCATGACCAACTCATTGGCTTTTTTGAACTGCTTGCTGCGCGACCCGCGATAACCTTTTGCTAATTTCAAGATTTTTTTATGGCGTTTATGCGCTGTCACGCCGCTTTTTACTCTTGGCATGTTTTTGTTCCTCCTCTATTCTATTTGCGATCAATGTCAAGCATACGGAAGCATACGGCTCACGCGCTCGTAATCCGCCGCCGTGATCATTGCGGCCTTGCGCATATTGCGCTTGCGCTTCTGGGACTTCTTTTCAAGAATATGGCGCTTGTATGCTTTGTTGCGTTTGAACTCGCCCGTTCCGGTCACGGTGAAGCGCTTTGCGGCAGCCCTCCGGGTTTTCATTTTCGGCATTATGATTCTCCTCCTTTTGGTTTGGCCTTTGGCGGCCTCGGTGCTAAAATCATGATCATATTTTTGCCTTCAAGTTTAACGTCGCGCTCAATCAGCACAAGGTCTTTCAGTCGCTCTGCAACGCGGTGCAAAACGTCCCTGCCAAGATCCTGATGGGACATCTCCCGCCCGCGAAACATAATCGTAACCTTGACCTTGTTGCCTTCTTCCACAAAACGCAAGGCGTTTTTCAACTTGACGTCAAAATCATGCTGTTCGATATTGGGACGAAGCTTTACTTCTTTTATAGTGATGACCTTTTGCTTTTTCTTGGCTTCCTTTTCCCGTTTCTGCTGTTCATATCTATATTTGCCGAAATCCATGATGCGGCACACCGGCGGTTTCGCCTTCGGCGCCACCTCCACAAGATCAAGGTGCTGTTCCTCCGCCAGGCGCAAAGCATCCCGCGTCTGCATGATGCCGAGCTGCTCGCCCGTCGCGCTGGTCACGCGCACTTCCCTGATGTGGATTTCCTCATTGATTCTCAAACTATCCTTACTGATAAGAACACACCTCCGCCAAAAATAAATTAACAACAAAAATGAAAAAAGAGCGGCACAGAGCCACCCTTAATAATCCCAATATCGAACCCGCACGGCTGTGCGCCGTCAGGTGAGAAGCGGTGGCCTCTGCTTTGATTGAACGCGGATATAGTAACATACATGAATTCCATTGTCAAATATAAAATTTTATTTTTCGGCGTCCTCCTTCATTGACAAGACAAGCGCGCGGTGATACTTTTATAGCGTAGCATTCCTATAGGAATCCGCTATGATATGAAGCAAGAAGGAGCAAGACAACATGATTCACGAAGCTATTGAAAAAATCGTCAGTAAACAAGACCTTTCCTACGACGAAGCCTACTCCGTCATGAATGAAATCATGAACGGGGAAACCTCGCAGGTGCAAAACGCCGCTTATCTCGCCGCGCTTTCTACAAAAAGCACAAAGGCCGAGACTATCGCAGAGATTTCCGGCTCGGCGGCGGCAATGCGCGACCACGCACTGAAAGTCGAACACGGATTGGAAGTGCTCGAAATCGTCGGCACCGGCGGTGATCATGCACACAGCATCAATATCTCCACGACGGCGGCTCCCATCATCGCCGCCGCTGGCGTAAAAGTTGCCAAACACGGGAACCGCGCGGCGTCTTCCAAGAGCGGCGCGGCGGACTGCCTCGAGGCCCTCGGCGTCAATATCGATCAGCCGCCGGAAAAATGCGTCGAAGAATTGAAAACCATTGGCCTCTGCTTCATGTTCGCACAGAAATACCATAGTTCCATGAAATATGTGGGCGCGATTCGGAAAGAATTAGGCATTCGCACCGTGTTCAATATTTTAGGTCCTCTTACCAATCCGGCGCATCCAACGCAAATGCTTTTAGGCGTCTATGACGCTTATCTGCTGGAACCTCTGACCAAGGTTCTCATCAGTCTCGGCATGAAGCGCGGCATGGTCGTTTACGGACAGGACTGCTTAGACGAAATATCCATCAGCGCGCCGACGAGTGTTTGCGAATTTCGCGACGGATGGTACAAAACCTACGAAATTCGCCCAGAAGATTTTGGCTTCACGCGTGGAAAGAAAAGCGACATCGTCGGCGGTACGCCGGAAGAAAACGCCGCCGTTGCCCGCGACATTCTCGCAAACAAAAAAGGCCCGAAATACGACGTCGTCATGCTGAACGCGGGCGCCGCCATCTATATCGGAGGGAAAGCGGACAGTCTCTCTGAAGGCATAGCGCGTGCAAAAGAACTTGTCGCCAATGGTGCCGCTAAGAAAAAACTCGACGAATTTATCGCCCTCTCCAATCAATAACAATAAAATATTACACAGAATGAAAAACCGTTGCTCATGCAATAACATGGGCAACGGTTTTTATGTCAAGAAAACGCGTCCGAGGCAAAAGATATCGTATCGCCGTCGGACAAACGATATATATAAATCTCATCGACTGCCTTGCCCGTAATTGCTTTAACGGCACGCGCATACAAATCCATCTGCGTTCTGTAGCGTTGCCGGATTATCTGCGGCGTCGTGTTTCGATCTGTTTTATAGTCAAGCAATATCAGGCGTCCGTCTGACTCTTCAAAAAACACATCGATAGTCCCCTGCAGGAAAATCTCATCCTCCTCAGACGCAAGCGGATTCAATTCCGGCGCAGGCAACAACAGGCTGAACGGCTGCTCTCGCCAGCAACGTTTTGCGTTCCGCAGCCGTAGTCCAATTGGGGAAGAAAAAAATGCCGCAATCGAAGGGACGTGAACCGCTTCGCGTTCTTCCAAGGTCAATTCGCCTTCAACCAAAAGGCGGTCCAACTGCATTTCAATATCCTTCGCTTCCAGCGGGCCGTCAAGACGCAAATTCTGCATTACGTCATGCATTAAGGTTCCAAAAACCACGCCGCCTTTTTTTATCTCGTCTGGCCGCAAAAATGCGGGAGGCGGAAAATCTCTCTGCATGACTTCTTCCAGCGATTCGGATTTTTTCGGAAGCATTGGGGTCAAGAGCGTCGTCATGTCCCCGATGTCTTCCGTACGCCGTTTTACTTCCGTCACGGTCATTTTGGCGGGAATATTGGTGCAATGCGCATATTTCCACGACAGCATGGACAAAAGCAGTTCGTCGTTTTCTATAGGGACTGGCCGCAGTCTTTTTATGCAATCCTCCCATTCGTCGAATTCTTCTTCTTTGACTTTCTTTGAAGACGACGTTGCGGAAACTATTTGTATGTCAAGATTTAGTTCCCCGAAAGATGCGGGATAATCCATAAATCCTTCTCCGGAAACGCCGGCGATATCGCGGAGAATCCTCCCCGCTTCGCTTCGCGCAGCGGCCATACCAATCCAATCCAACCAGCATTTTGCACCGAGCACCGCGTACCCCGGTAGCGCGATATTTCTTCGCGCCGTATATCGACACCACTTTTTTGCTTCTTTTGTCATGTCGTTTTTCACTCTGCCGACAAGAATCAACTTTTCCCGTGCCCGCGTGAGGGCGACATAAAGGACTCGCAATTCTTCCGCGACAGCTTCGTTGCAAATCGTTTCCTTCATTATCCGCCATGCAGCGGTAGGATATTGCCAAGCGAGCGTTCCTTCCGCTTTGGTACAGTACATTTCAATACCCAATTCCTTATGGATAAGAAGACGTGCCTGTGCATCCTGCAGATTGAATTTTTTCGATAAATCCGCCAGTATGACCACAGGGAACTCCAATCCCTTGCTTTTATGCACGGTCATGATGCGCACCACGTCCTCTTTTTCGCCTAAGGTACGCGCGACAGACAGATCGGTACTGCGCTCTTTCATTTGCCGGATAAATTTCAGGAATCGGAACAAGCCCCGAAAATTCGTCTTTTCATAATCTGCGGCCCTATCCACAAGCATGCGGAGATTTGCCTGCCGCACCAGCCCGCCCGGCTGCGTCCCGACATAGTCATAATAATTCGTTTCCCTGTAAAGCCGCCATAACAGTTCCGGCACGCCGACACGCCGGGAGAGCCTGCGCCAACGGCCAAGTTTTTCCAAAAACCGCGCAGCTTTGCTCCCTTTATCTATTTCTGCCTCACGAGACAACGCCGCGTAAAAATCCATACCAGCTTCAGCATTGGCGCGTATGACAGCCAATTCTTCTGCACTCATGTCCCCAATGATGGAATGAAGCACCGCTGCTAAAGGAATATCTTGATGTGCGTTGTCGATAACAGCAAGCAACGCAAGCGTTAAACTGACTTCCTTTTCCTCAAAATAACCGGCATCCGCCTCTGCGTAGGCCGGAATCTCAGCTTCCCGCAATTTCTCACAAAGAGTTTGCGCCTTGCCCTTCGCCGCCCGCAGCAGGATTGCCGTATCTCTCCAACGCAACGGACGATAAACGCGATCCTCCTTGTCGTAAATAGAAATGCCGCTGTCCTTTAATTCGCGAAGTTTCTGAGCAATCAATACAGCTTCCGCCTCAAATCCGCGCACATCGTCGGCCTCATCTTCATCCATCTCCTCATGACCGCCGACCAGCAGCAACTCTACAGGCGCACCTGCAAAAGTTGGTAATTCCTGTGCTGCGGGATATTCGGCCTTCGGATAAAGCGCGGCTCGATCGTCATAGGTTATTTCCGTTTCTGGGTAAATCATGAGCTGTGAAAATAGAAAATTAACAGCAGCCAAGACTTCACCCCGGCTGCGATAATTCTCGCTCAATTCCACGCAGACGCCGTTTTCTTCATGCGCCCGATAATCATTCTGCTTGTTTATAAACAAAGTTGGATCGGCAAGACGAAAGCGATAAATGCTCTGCTTGACGTCCCCGACCATGAAAAAATTGGCTCCGTTCGTTATTTTCTCTAAAATTGCTTCCTGCACGCCGTTCGTATCCTGATATTCATCCACCATGATTTCCTTGTAGCGGCGTTTCAACGCATAGCACACAGGCTCATGCCTGAGAATGTCGAGCGCATAATGCTCCAAGTCGTCAAAATCAAGCGCCGCTTTTTTTCGTTTTGCCGCTTGAAAATCATGCAAAAAATCAATCGCGAGCCTGCAAAGCACGGAAGACTCCTCTCCTGCAGATTGTATATCCTCTAACAGCGATTTCGCGTTCTCGGAAAAATAAGCGTTCTGCAGTTCACCCAACGGAGCCTTGATTTGATTTTTGCGGCCTTCGCTGTAAAAAGACGCCGTCTCTTTCGCAATTTCCATTTTCGGAGGTTTACGAAGATCCCGGAATTTAGGAATGGAGCAAAACGCCTGTTGCATCACTTCCCACTGTTTCGTCTCCACCGCTTGTGCAAGCCCGTCGATCAAAACCTCGTCGTCCTCAAAAATTTCCGCGTAAGTAGATATGCCGTCGCGATCAGCCTGCTTGGACAAATACGCCGCAGCGTCATGGCACGCCCGCAGTTCCCGCTGAATAGACCGTATCAAAAGCGGATACCATTCGGCTTCTTCCATCGAATTGTATTGCAGACGGCGTGCGTTTTCTCCCCAATGATTAAGCCAATCCTCTGGCTCCGCCTGACTCTCCGCAAAATCATACAATTTCAATACCATGGCATAAAGATTTTCATCGTTGCGATCCGAACCGTAATGGCGGGCAAAACGCAAAAAAGCCTCATCTTGTTTTCCATACATTCGCTCAAACAGATCCCGGACGACGCTCTGCCGCATCAATTCCCGTTCCTGCTCATTGACAAGGCGGAATTTGGGATCGACGTCCGCTACAGCAAAATTTTCCCGAATCAGTCTTTGACAGAAGGCGTGCATCGTAGAAATAGAAGCGTTTGGAAGCAAAACGAGCTGGCGCGCTATTTCCGGATGACTCTCAATTTTATCCATCAATTTTTTCTCAATGCGTTCACGCATTTCCGTTGCCGCCGCGTTTGTAAAAGTTACAATCAGCAACTCGTCAACACGATATTTCCCTTTTTCAATATTTTGGATAATCCGTTCTACTAATGTGAAAGTTTTTCCTGAGCCTGCAGCTGCAGAGACAAGCAGATTCCTACCGCTTTCCGTCATGGCCCGAAGCTGCCCCGCTGAAGGAGCGCCATTGTCTTTACCCATCTTATACCCCTCCTTTCTGTTCTTCATTCATCTTTGCCATAAGAATCTCCGCGTCGTCCAAATTGAACTTGGAAACATCATGAAATTTTTCCTCGAAACCGCATACGTCCCGATACGGGCAAAACTTACACGCGCTTTTCGTTTTCGTCCGAAACGGCTGTATCTTTATATCGCCGGAGAGCACGTGCTCCCCTGCATCCTGTAATTTTTTCAGCGCGTATGCCGTCAACACGTCAAATTCCTGTTCATTCTTGGTATTTTTTTTGTACCTTCCGTCGATATCCGTTTTATCCTTGTTCAACTTAATACGGATAAATTTCGCCGCATCGTCTATACTCTTGATGACGTTCGCGTCGTTCAAGAGCCATCCTCTCATCCGAAGCTTGTCCAGCAATTTGTTTTCGGCATCCGTGCGGCTTATTTTGCCGCTCTCGGCAACAACAGGATTTTTCAGCATGCAATAAAGCATTCCTGCGGGAATCATACCAGCGGTTTCCCCTCGACGCAGAAAGAATTGTCTTGCAGCCGCAAGATACGTCAACAGCTGCAGCCGCACCCCATAATAAACCTCTTGCAGCGAAAGTTCTTCGTCGCCCGTCTTATAATCGATAACCAAAAAATATGACTTGCGTTCCCCTGCTTCACTTTCAACAGTCCCGCAGTCGATCCGATCAATTTGTCCGACGACGTCCAATTTCACGCCTTGCCGGGGAAACTCGCAGACCAAAACTTCTCCCATTGCTTTTCCTTCCCCGAAAGACATCTCAAAATAGCGCGGCAAAAATGCACTGACACCGCCCCATCTTGAAAGACGGGCAATGGAGCTCTCCGCAGTATCCGCAATACGGGAAACCAAATTCTTGTATTGAGCCGTGCTCATGAGGATTCCGTTTTTCTCCTGTACAACCGTTTCTTCAATCGTCTCCCGAACAAACGCAGCGCGCTCATCTGCCGAGACGCCCGCCCATGACCGTCCTTCCTTGCGCAAAGTCTCGCCGTATTTCCGCATCAAGTCATGCAGCATTGTGCCGAGGTCCATCGGCCGAAAGCCATATTCCTCCCGTTCCTCCAATCGAAGCCCATATTGGGCAAAATGCCAGAACGGACACTTATAATAGCACTCGAAGCGAGTTATGCTTCCGACAAGTCTATTGTCGGGCGCAAATATACGCTTGGCCGATTCAAAATCCAGCGTTTCTTCGGACTGAGACGCAAAAATCCCTTGGACAACACGGAATAACCGCTCATATGCATTGTCGAGCGCCCAATTATAAACCGCTCCCCATTCGCCCCGTCCCCTGATTCCAGGAGAAGCAGCATATTCCCGGAGCGTAGGAACGAGACGGGAAATAGCTTGTTTTCCCGCCGCAAACAAAAGCTTCTGTTCCTGCTCTCTCGTCATTCCTTCCAAGGGCACCGCCTGCAGTTCTAATGCAGGTAACAGCTTCAAAAGGCGCGTTACGATCGACGAACGGCCGATTCCCTTCCCTTCGCTGTCCGCCAGGGCATATGAGACCCACAGATATTCCCGTGCCTCCGTAAAACCATGATACAGCAGGTAATTTTCGCCGCAGCTTTCCTCCTCCGCTGTTTTGGAGAGCTCAATCCGCGCTTTTCCCGTTTGCACGGACAGCAAAGCTCGATCTGCCTCTGACAGAATCCCCCCCGCAGACGGACGCTTGGGCATAATGCCTTCGTTTGATCCTAAGATATAAAGCGCACGGATATTATTCAGGCTGTTTTGGTCAAAAGAGGCGATTGTCACGGCGTCAATCGTTTGGGGAATCAGCGACAATTCCATAGCGTCCAGTCCGTCCGCTAAAAGCTCCGCGTAATCAGAAAGCGAGAGCCTTTCTTCGCCGCTGACAGATACCATTTGGTCCAGCAGTTCCGTTACCTTTCCCCAAATCATACGATGTTCCCGGGCTTCTTCCAGCGCCCCTGCCTTCTCTGCTTCCGCCGCCCAATCAGCCAGTCTCTCCGGCACTTTAAGCTTGATCAAGAAATCATACAGCGCGCAAGTCTTGTCGCGGACGGTTTCTGTCTGCAAGGCGTTCGCCAAAGCCAAAAAGGGAGCGGCCGCCCTTTCCCGAGCGCCATTAACAATCCGAAGCCGTTCCTCATCAACGCCCGCCTCTACAGACCGCCGATGAATATAGGGCCACTCCTTGCGCCAACTGCGCTCCCCGCGAATGCCAAATGCAAGCACATAGTTTTCCAACAGATCCGCTTCATCGTTGGACAGCGGCAACAAATCCGTCTTGACGCATCGAAACACGGCGTCATATGTCCACCCGTCTATTAAAATCTCAAGCGCTGAACGAATAAGCTCAGCTAATGGATGATGCGCCCCGGCACGCTTTCTGTCGGAAAAAAAAGGAATATCATATTCCTGTAACGTAAATTCCAACAATTCCCCGTAATTTTCATTGTCGCGAAGCAATATCCCGATATCCCGCCACCGAAAGCCTTTCTCACGGCACAGGCGTATCATGTCTGCGCCGGCTGCTTCCATTTCGAGTCGCCGCGTCGCCGCTTCAACGACCTGTATTCCATGTGCGTCTTCCATATTCCGTTCCGGCCGGACTGGAAAACGAAACAGCCCCCGTTCCACCGCCGCAAGGCCGTTTGCTCCCGACCGAAACCGGCACGGCTTACCAAGCAGTCGAACCGTATAAGAAATCCCCGTTTCCTCCGTCAGCAGTTTTAACCGCTGAAGCGTATGGGCCGCACGATAAAAAAGCGACGAAGGCTTGACATCTTCATTGATTGCGATATCCCGCTCCAACGGCAACGTTATATGCACCAAGTCCGCCGTTTTAAGAAAAGCACAGATTACTTCCCGTTCCTGCGGATTGAAAAAAATAAAACCATCCAGCCAAATCTCCGAACCGGCAAAACGTGAATCCTCAAAAATGTTCTTCGAAAGATTTTCCATGCGGTCTTCCGCGTCTTCAAAGCGATTTTCCGTTTCCTTCAAAAAATCTCCGTACAGCAGAGCAATATCATCCAGCTTGCTGCTCAAATAAGAATCGTCAATAGCATCCGCCGCTTCACGCAATGCTTCCG
Organism: uncultured Selenomonadales bacterium; assembly: GCA_900321035.1. Classification (GTDB taxonomy): domain Bacteria; phylum Bacillota; class Negativicutes; order Selenomonadales; family Selenomonadaceae; genus RUG12372. The sequence goes on from ONUH01000001.1 coordinate 26,966, forward strand.
GCGTTCCGTGATAGCTCTTCAATTCCTCCACAAGTTCCGAAAGCGCCCCTGTAAAGCCTCTCTGCCCGGAGCCGCCGGCAAGCGCCGAAAGCTCGCCAGCACGTCTTTCGACAATCTTCTTGAGAATCAGTCGCTTCCCCAACTCCGTCATTTTGGGCAGCCCACTTCCCTTTGACGCCTGCCATGCCAACCGTCGAAATCCGGAAACAACGCCCCGCATGGTTCCTCTCCCACGCGTCCGTGCAATGAGTTCCCTCTCCGCCTTATACGTAATATGTTCCGGCACAACCAAAAGAAGCATGTTTCCCAAAGGCTCACGCTCCATATTTATGCACATCTCGTGCAGACAGGCTTCCGTCTTTCCGGCACCGGCGCGTCCCAATATAAACTCCAGCTTCGCCATTACCGTCCCTCCTGTTGGTAGTCCATGCTTTAGAAAAATCCAATTGAAGTAAAAGAATTATGATCTAAGTAACAGAAAATGCCGGCTATCAGTCTTATTTCGTATCCGTACAACAATCCCAAAATAAGAATTCTCCAAACGACTATACCCAAGACAGTCAAAATGGATCCACAGTTTCTTTACTACTATCCTCATCCCTGATTGAACAATTGATGCCTGCCCACAAAAAGATATGCTTTATTTGCCAATATCTACTACTAAAGACTCCAAAAATGTAAACACAGTCGAATAATAGAGTTCCTGCGCGTCAGTTTTCGCATCAGCATGACCTACGCCGGGCACAATAAGAATCTCCTTTACCGTCGCCTCCGACGCCGTGTAAAGGTCATATGCCATCCCAACTGGAGCCAGCTTGTCAGCGTCTCCGTGAATAAAAAGGGTTGGCAGCCTCGGCATCCGATTGATAGGCGCTGCATCGGAGAGCCATGCCCCAGTTTCAACCCGGCTTACTGCATTCACGCACGGCATGATAGGAAACGCAGGCAATCCAAATAACTGCTTGAGTTGAGCTGAAAACATCTCATAGGCGCTGGTGTATCCGCAATCCTCTACCAACGCCGCTACCTGCTGGGGCGAATCCGCTGCCGCCAACATGACCGTGGCGGCTCCCATAGAAACGCCATGCAACACAATGCTTGCCCCGCTGTCACGAACGGCAATCTGCCGCGCCCAAGCCCGCATATCCTCGCTTTCCTTGACGCCCATAGTCAAATACTTACCGTCGCTCTCGCCTGCCCCACGCATATCTGGTGTAAGCACCTCAAAGCCCCGCTTCAAATACGCAGACGCCAAGTCCCAGACAAATCGCTGATCACGCCCATATCCATGAACGAGAATCACCCAACGGTGAGAAGGCTGTGGAGGCGAGAAATGTGTCCCTCGAAGGATTATGCCATCATCAGAAACCACGGACCACACCTCGCTCTCCGCGCCCGGTCGCGGCGGCAGCTGCGCCGACGTATCATGAATAGCGGCACAAGCGGCGGGTATGGCCTTAGGGTTAGCATCATTGCCCCTACGGAGCGCATAGCCGACAAAATAATGACCAATCAGATATCCGAAAGTAATCAGTAAAATGATTACCAAAAGGCAAATCCGTTTTTTCACATTCTATGCCTCCTGCTGTCTGCATAAATCCATTGCCGCCAATTATGGAAAATGATTCGGCTCACCATCAAACTCTAATACAACATTTTTCCGCCTCGCTATAGCCCCTACATATATTGCATTGAAAAATCTTACAATTCCATTTCATACTCCCTCACAATTACCAATCTGACTCTTCCTTGATTATAGCACATTCCATAGACCGCTAACGATAGACAAATTTCATATGAGCAACCAGTAATTGTTGCATTGCAATAACCATAGGCGATAGAGTTTCTTTATACTGCATTTTTACGATGCAACAAAAGCCGCACAGAAAAAAGCCCGTGAATGACACGGGCTTTCATCGTTTTTATAGCTTTGTGATTATATCAATATCAGCTGTAGTTTTATAAAAGCATCAATCATTTTGATGAACTGGTATTGCGAAATCTTTCCCTAAGTCTCAATATTTAACCATCATTTCAATCAGAATATTCAAATGGAAAACAATACCGAATCCAAGAAATCAACGAGCTCATTCATCTCCGGCTTGGCAATCTGCCCCGTCGCTCCAAGTGCCTCGCCCTTGCTACGCATCTCATCATTGATGAGGGATGAGAACAGGATAACGGGAATTCCGCGCAGCTTCTCGTCGTCACGAATCAGCTTGAGCAGCCTGTGACCATCCATCTTGGGCATCTCGATATCCGTGATAACAGCTCCACGTCCCATATCAGGAGCAGGCCCATTATCCGGATGAAGGAAATTCCATGCATCAAGTCCATTGACGAAGGCTGAGACATTTTCATAACCTGCATTATTGAGCGTCCCAACTACCATATTCCGAAGCATCAAGGAATCCTCAGCAACCACGATAGGCGCGCTTTGACGCATGGCTTGCAGATTGTCTTCCCGGGTTCTCACCTCTGTAAGCTTCTTGTTAATTTGCGGATTTACTTCCGCAATGATTGACTCGAAGTCCATGAGCAGCACGATTTTCTCTCCGAAACGTACGAGTCCTACTACTCTGGAACCTCCCCCGACCTGTGGCGGCGACTCCATATCTTTCCACGAAATTCGATGAATCCGCGACACCTCGTCCACAAGGAACCCGATAAAATAAGCGTTGATTTCCGTAACAATGATATTCTTGCAAGGTGCGCCTTGGTCATGTCCCATGCACCGCGGCAAATTGACCAACGGAATTGTGCTCCCTCGAAGCGTAATCACACCGTCCAAGTACGGATGCGCCTGTGCCACTTTAGTGATCGGAAAAGAAGCGCTGGGAATAACCTCACGCACCTTTGCGACGTTGATTCCATAATGAACCCCGCCCACCATGAACTCCACAATCTCAAACTCATTCGTTCCTGACTCCAGCAATATCCCGCTCTTCTCGACAGCCACGACGTATCTTCCCTTCCCCGTTTCCTAAAGGATATTTCATATATCTTAACCTCTGACCAGTTCCGTCGGACCACGAAACCTGTCTTCTTTATATTATAGTTTAGCATTGGTACATTATCAAGCGCTTCCCTCTCGCTAATATTCAAGAAAATAGAATTTGAAATACAATGCATTTTCTCCCCTTGTGAAAACGACATCTCCCATAATAGCTGGCTCTAAGATAGATGATATGATGACACGCCGAAAATCTCACTGCAATCATTCAATAATAAATCAAGAATCTATACAGTAGAACTGTCCATTTAAAGCACCACATCCATACAAAACCACCCCATAAACTATCCCATTTTGACAAAAAAGAACAGGACATCGAAAATCTCGATGCCCTGAAACCTTGTCATTATGGCGGAGTGGAGAGGATTTGAACCTCCGCTGGGTTGCCCCACTAACGATTTAGCAAACCGTCCTCTTCAGCCACTTGAGTACCACTCCAAATCGCTTGTTCACATAAGCGGATATCGCTCTCGCGAACGGATATTATAGTATCACAAAAAGCAATCCGCGTCAAGACGCGCCCATCCGGCCAAAGCCAGTTTAATCGACATAGGACTCGTAAGTAGTCCGACGTCGGCATATATACGCAACCAAGAACTTTATCATACGAACAAACAAAAGGAAAAATACCAACGAAAATACAAAATCTTCCATAATGCCTTTGGCCCCGACCAAAAGAAAAATAATCAAAGCCAAAAAGTACGGAATCGCTTTCTGCAAATACTCCATTGCCCTTCCCAAACGCCTATGCAAAGACGCTATCACTTCCTCTTCGGTCTCGTCCTCGTCCGGATAAGTTGCAGTCAAAGCAAACAACCAAAAAGGAACTGTCCAAAAGGGTGAAAACAACAGCTCTATAGGAAAATCATAAACTTCAATGGCCAGGGATACTTGCTCCACTAAGCAACAGGCAAAAAAACTCAATCCTAAAAGCAAAGTGCGTTTTGTATAGAATCTGCTGTAAGCCGTACCAAAAATAATCATCAGGATGCCTGTGAAAAGCGCCAGATCTATGACAGTCATATTCGCATGACAGAACATCTCAAAAAGGCCGATGGATTCGTTGACAATCAAAGGTTGCAAAATAAAGCGGTACAGCAATCCTCCCAAAGCTAAAACGGATACGAATATATCAAAAAAGATACTGCCGGAATCCAAATTTTTAGTTTGACGTATATAGCAAATAAACGCACAACAGCAAGTATAAGAATTCATCAGGTAAAACAAGTCGCAAATGGAAGGCGATTCGGGAACAATGCCCAAACATTCCTCATGGTACGCCCAAAGCAAATCACCGATGAAGTATAACAAACCTGTTATTGCAAACCAAATCCACGGCCAGCGTCTGTCCCCTTGATGGATCTTCAAGCCCAGCCAATACATCGGAAACGCCAAGATATTGCCAATCAAACCGAAAGCAGATGTATGTGATATAAATGGCTCTATATTGTAAAACAGAATCAAGTAAAAAAAGCACACGTAAAACACATACGCCAAAATCGCTTTTTTCCGGAATTGGACTATATCCATATCCGCTCTCCCCCGACCGTTATTTTCAATCATCATATCATGAAATAAGCGGAAGCTCAATCATTTCCCCACGATCGCTGTCGGACACTAATAATAATTGCGCACAATAAACGAAAGGTTATGCCATAATAGGGTCTATATCTATCCAGACGTCTTGCCGCAAATGAAGGCCGTCTTTGCGTAAAAAATCTCTCACTGCGCTCAAATCGGCAGTTTTGATAAGCGCATTAAAACGATACACGCCGCGATATTTTTCAATGACCGCCGGAGCCGGTCCGATGAAACGATGGCTCTCCGTATCTTGAAAAGCTTGCATAAACCGATTGCGAAACGCTTCCGCCTCTGCGCCGGCACGTTTTTCGTCTTGGTCCCAAAACGTGAGTTTAACCAAACGGCAAAACGGAGGAAAAAATAATGCCTTCCGCATCATGATCTCCTTATTGTAAAACCCTTCATAATCCTGCGCAAGAGCAGTCTGCACCGCATAATGTCCCGGTGTATAACACTGCACGAGCACGCGCCCAGGCGTCTCTCCGCGTCCCGATCGCCCCGCCGCCTGCGTAATGAGCATGAAGCATCGTTCCGCCGCTCGAAAATCCGGCATATTCAAGGCCGTATCCGCGCTGATAATGCCGACCGCCGTGACATTCGGAATATCATGGCCTTTCGCTACCATTTGCGTGCCGAGCAAAACATCGTATTTTCCGTCCCGAAATGCGCGCAAAATATCTGCATGGGCAAACTTTCTTTGCGTCGTGTCACGATCCATTCTTACCACACGTATCGCCGGCAACAGTTCCTGTATCTGCGTTTCCAGTTTTTCCGTGCCGGAACCGAAATATCGGATATATGTGCTGCCGCATTTTGGGCAAATTTCCGGCGGCGCGGCATGAAGATCGCAATGATGGCAAAGCATCCGTCCGTCTCTGTGATAAACCATCGGCAGTCCGCATTCCGGACAAATCACCGTATGGCCACAGGAACGACACATTACAAAGGTAGAATATCCACGGCGATTGAGCAACAAAATAGCCTGCTCTTTCCGTTCCGCAGTATCGGAAAGCATTTTTTGTACTGCGCCGGACAATACTTTTCGATTCCCCGCCTTCAATTCCGCTCTCATATCGACGGCTTCCGCTGTTGGAAGAGGCCGATTGCCGATACGTTTCGGCATGGATAAACAAATAATCTCTCCTATTTTAGTCCGATAAAATGTTTCCATGGACGGCGTCGCGCTTCCCAAAATCAGCGCCGCGCCATGCAGCTGCACCAACGTCTCCGCAACTGTCCGCGCATGGTAGCGAGGCGCCTCATCCTGCTTATAGGACATATCCTGCTCCTCGTCCATGATAATAACGCCTAAATCAGACGCCGGTGCAAAAAGCGCCGAACGGGCGCCGATAATCACGCCCACTTCCCCTTTGCGGATACGGAAAAAGGCATCGTTCCGTTCGGAAACACTCAAACGACTATGAATCACAATCATATCATCGGGAAATGTCGCGCGAAACGCCTGAACGAGCTGCCCCGTCAATGCGATTTCGGGTACAAGGACGATAACCTGCCTGCCCTGGCGTCGTACCTGTTCCGCCGCCTCCAAATACACGCGTGTCTTTCCGCTTCCAGTCACACCATGCAGCAAAAAGATTTCCGTTTTTCTTTTTTCAATTGCCGGAGCAATAATTGCAAGAGCCCGCCGCTGTTCCTCGGAAAGCGGCGGCCTTTCGTCTGTATGGTTTCCATCTTGCCGATAGCTGTCGCGAAACACTCGCTTTTTTTCTAATTTCGCCGCGCCGCCTTCTACAAGCGCACGAATCACCGTTCGGGAAAAACCCTGTTTCAAAAGCAAAGCAGTCTCTAATCTCCCCCCGGATGCCGCAAGGAATTCCAAAAGACGAAGCTGTGCCGGCCGGCGTCGATAACGCCCGCGTGCCTCATCTGTCAGCGGCTCCAACAGCAAGAGCTCCTCCCTGTACATTTCCACCGCTTTCTTTTTCGTCAAATACGCCTTTTTCAGCCACCGACGACGAATCATCGCCTCTAAAACATCCGAAAGATTGGAAATCGAATCGGCCGTTTCCTGCTGTATATCCTGAAAACGAAGAGACCCTCTGTTTTGTATGATTTCCCAAATTTTACGATAGGACTCGATATGAAAAAGCTGCGGCGCCGGTTCCGAAGCGTTTATATCGTAGCGCACTTCAATCTTGATTCCGCTTTTTCCGGGCATAAACAGCCGCATTATTTCCGCCGCAGGACATAGATAGAAGTCCGCCAAAGACCGGGAAGCTTCTATCATTTGAGGCGTAAACCACGCTTCGTCATCCACCGTTTCTATGATATCTTTTAGGCGTGCATCATCGTCTTCCATCCGCGTGATTTGCACAACGAACCCTTCAACGCGACGCCCCCCAAACGGTACAACCACACGCCACCCCGCACGTACGAAAGAAAACGCCTCGGGGACACGATAAGAATACGCGTGCGCGATACGTTTGACAGGAATATTCACAAAAACTTCCGCCCGCAGCATTTTCTTTCCTCCTTTCTCCGAAAAATTCAAATCAATTATACTTTGAAATAGCAATCCGTGCAAAAAAGAAACCGAACGTCGTATTATAAAACGTTCGGTTTACATTTATGCCTGATGCAAAAAGCAATCACTCATATCTGAGCGCCTCAATCGGGTCGAGCAGCGCCGCTTTTCGCGCCGGATAGATGCCGAAGAAGAGGCCGATTCCGACGGAGAACGCAAATGACAGCAAAATCGGCGCAACAGTGATGACCGTCTGGAAATCGCCAAATTTCGAAATGAGCTGCGCCGCGACAATGCCGAAAATGATACCGAGCACGCCTCCGATAACGCCGATGACCACCGACTCGATCAAAAACTGCGTCATGATATCCTTGAAGGTCGCGCCTAACGCTTTTCGTATACCAATTTCGCGCGTGCGCTCGGTGACGGAAACCATCATGATGTTCATGATGCCGATGCCGCCGACAATCAGGGAGATTGCCGCGATACTGCCGAGAAACAGCGTCAGCATGGTCGTCGTCTCATTCATCGTCGACATCAGGCTCGTCAAATTCTGCACCTGAAAGTCGTCGCTCTTCGTCCCCGTCAGATGATGACGCTGGCGAAGCAGCGTTTCGATATTCGCCTGCACATCGTCCATCTTCGACGGGCTCGACACCTGCACGTTGATGGTCTGCACATAGGTAATCGCAAGCAATCTGTCCATCGCCGTCGTCAGCGGCACAATGACGACGTCGTCCTGATCCTGTCCGACGGAAGACTGGCCTTTGCTCTCCAAGACGCCGATGACGCGATACGGCTGATTGTTGACGCGAATCGTCTTTCCGACCGGATTCGCCTCGCCGAAAAGATTCGACGCTACGGTCATTCCAATGACCGCGACGCGGTTTCTCGTATTCATATCGTCTTCCGTAATGAAAGAGCCCGTCGTGATTTTGAGATCGCGAATGGACATATATTCCTGCGTCACGCCCGTAACCGAGGTGTTCCAGTTTTGATTGCCGTAAACGACCTGATAATTTTTCTGCACCGTAGGCGAAACGTAATCTATGTCCTTGATTTTCTTTTTGATAGCAACGGCGTCCTCATATTTCAATGTGGTACGGGAACCCGCCGCGCCGCGAAGACCGCCGGACATGGACGCGCCCGGACGGATAATCAGCATGTTGCTGCCGAGGCTCGCAATGGAATCTGTCACACGCTGCGTCACGCCCATGCCGACGGCCACCATCGCGATAACAGCGCCGACGCCGATGATGATGCCGAGCATCGTCAGGAGCGAGCGCAGCTTATTGGCAAAAAGCGCATTGATCGCGATGCGCACGCTTTCCGTGAATAACACCTTGCTCCCTCCTCATACAACGTCCATGACCTCGCCCCTGCCCGCATCGCGCGTAATCAAACCGTCGCGCACGAGGAGCTGACGGCTGGCGCAGGCGGCGATATCAGGCTCGTGGGTGACGAGGATAATCGTGCGACCTTCCTGATGGAGGCCCTCGAAAATCTCCATGATTTCTTTCGTCGATTTCGTGTCAAGGTTGCCCGTCGGCTCGTCCGCCATGATAATATGCGGGTCGTTGACCAGCGCCCGCGCAATCGCGACACGCTGCCGCTGGCCGCCAGAAAGCTCGTTAGGCTGGTGCTCGGCTCGGTCGCCGAGTCCTACCGCATCAAGGATTTTTTTCGCCTTTTCCTCGCGTTCCCTGCGCCCGACGCCGGCATAAACCAACGGAAGCGCAACATTGTCCGCCGCGCTGATGCGCGAAAGCAGATTGAAATTCTGGAAAACGAAACCAATACGCCGATTCCGCGTGACCGCCAGCTCGTCGTCGGAAAGTGTCGCGACTTCCTGCCCGTCCAGTTTGTACGAGCCTACCGTCGGACGGTCAAGACAGCCAAGGATATTCATCAGCGTCGATTTTCCCGAGCCTGAGGGTCCCATCAACGCGGCGAACTCACCCTTCGCAATATTGAGGTCGATGCCCGCCAACGCGACGACCTCCTGCCCGCCCACCTGATAGATTTTTTTTATGCCGGATAGCTCAATGACATATTTTGCCATTTCGTCACCCACTTCCGTCACATACGCGGCATTCTGCCGCCTCCCATCCGCGGCTGCCCGCCGCCAGAAGACGTCTTTTTACCCGCCGCCTTGTAGCTGTTGACGACCTCGTCACCTTCGGAAAGGCCGTCCAAAATCTCAACGTATTCGTCACTGTATATACCCGTCGTGACCGACTGCTCCGTCGTGGAGCCGTCCGGCTGCGCGAGAATCACATAAGCGCCTTTGGAATTCGTCTTCAGCGCGGCAATCGGAAGCGCGAGCACGCCCGGCCGATCCGAGGTTGTTACCTCGACTTGCGCTGTCATGCCCGGCAGAAGCAAACCATCCGGATCGTCCACATCCAGCGTCACATAATAATATACGACGCTGACCGAAGAGGACGATGATGAAGAAGTGGACGTCTCCCAGCTATTCGTCACATCCGTCTGGGATATTTTCGATACCGTAGCCGTGAAAGTGGATTTCGGGAACGCATCCACCGTGAACGTCGCTTTTTGTCCGACCCGCACGCTGCCAATATCCGTTTCGTCGATTTTTGCTCGAATCTGTTTCTTGGAAAGGTCGGCAATTCGCATGATGACCGTCGGATTGGAATTGCCCTGCACAGCCATCGTGCCCGGCGTCAAAGGCTCTCCGACAACCACGCCGTCCATCGGCGCGGTAATGACCGTCTCTGCGAGGTCTGACTCCGTGACGGAAAGCGCGCTGAGCGCCGTGTCATAATTGTATACGGCGTCCTCATACTCATCCTGCGTATCCGCGCCAATGCTGTAAAGATACGAAACGCGGTCGTATTTTGCCTTTGCGTTGATAACTTTGTATTGCGCCTGTTCGCGTTTTGCTTCATAATCCTTGCCGTCCAACGTTGCGACGGTCTGCCCCGCCGTCACGCGATCATTTTCCTTGACGAACACTGCACTGATACGAGCCGTGATTTTCGAGCTGACCTCGACCGAATCCACAGGACGAAGGGTTCCCGTCGCCGATACCGTGGACTTCAAATCCATTTTCTGTACTTTTACCGTTTCAATCTTCGCTTTCTCCGTCGCCGTCTGCTTGCTTTGGTACCACTGCCAGCCGCCGAAAGCCGCCGCCGCGACAACGAGGACGGCGACAGCCGCCTTTGCTATGCCTTTCATCTGCCACCCTTCCCCTCTCGCGCTTCCGCCGCTTCTTTCGCGGCTTGTTCCGCCCATTTCGCAGGCGTGTTCGCGTCGATAACTTCCTTAGCTCGGCGATAATCTGCCGAAGCCCGCGGCCCTTGCGGAACAATCCCCCGTTCCCTGAAGAACGCTTCCCGCTCCGCCGTTCGTTCCGGATCGGCGACGCCCGGATCTTCGCCGAGTTCTAATCCCATGGCGTTTTCCACCGCCGCCTTGAACCGCGCGTAATCGTACTGGGCGCTGTTGAAATTCAGCTCCGCCGTGGCCAGCGCCTCTTGGGAATCGATGATGTCCAGCAAGATACCTTGCCCTGCGCGGTATTTTTCACTGGCAATATAGTAATCTTCCTCGGCCTCGCTGACTGCAGCCCGTGTCACGGCAAACCGCCGCTCCGCTTCGCGCATACTGTAATATAGCTGACGCACCGCAAAGCTGATGTCCTCTTTGTCCTTCAGCAGCGTCAGCTCCGCTTGATCGCGGGCCGTTTTCGCCTTATCCACGGCAGCTTCCGTTACGCCGCTGTCAAAAAGATTCCAACTCGCCGAAAGACCAACTTGATAATTGTGATTATGGTCCGATCCCGGATTGAATCGCTCGGACGCGCCCGTGGAAGCTGACAAACTCAGCGACGGCAGATAACCCGCCCTCGCCGCTTTTATATCCAGTTCCCGCTGTTTCAAGTTGTAGACGTCGATGAGCAAATCCTTCCGATGCAGATACGCGTAATCTACGCAGGCGTCCATACCCGGATGGAATGGGACGAATTGGAAGTCCTCCGTCAGAATCAACTCTTCCTTTGCGTCAAGGCGGAGCAGATTCTTCAGCGTAAACATCTTGACTTCATAATCGTTTTCCGCCTTCAAAAGAAGCTGCTTCGCGTTCGTCAATTCCACCGAAGAGCGCAGCACATCAAGACGAGCCTTACTGCCCGCTACGAATAGCTGTTCCACATTCGTCAGATGCGCTTGATATTTCTCAACCGTTTCTTGGGCAATCTCGATTTTTTTCTGCGCCTCTAACACATTGTAATACGTCTGAATGACCGACAGGCGCAAATTCTCCCTCTCGCGCTCCGTCTTGAGCCGCGCCGCGTCCACACCTATCTCTGCGCTCTCGATATTCGCTTGATTCCTGCCGCCGTTATAGAGAGGCAGTCCAGCCCGCAGGGTAAGGGAGCCGTTGTCCTGCCGGGCTTCATTATTCGTTCTGCCGTCCGTCAAGCTGCCGCTCAATCCCAAGTCGAAGCTGTTCGCACCGCGCGCGCTTTTAAGAGCTGCCCGCGCCGTCTCCTCACCTTTCTCCGTGATACGGAGCGAGGTGTTCTGCGCCAGCGCAAGATCGACCGCCTCTTGTATCGAGAGTGCCGCCGTCTCGCCGATAGAGCCACCGCAGAATAACATCAGTCCCACTGCCAGAGCGGCCAGCTTTCCGCGTCCCCGTTTTTTCATCGTCATTCACTTCCTTGCCATGATTCTTCCAGTGCCTTTCTTTATTTGCATCATAAAATTGCGCTTTTACACGCACATGAAAGAACAATTAAAAACCGATTAGAAATCAATCGTCAGCGAAAGGATAATCTGCGCCGTACCAACCCGGTTTTCCGGCGACAGGATAAATCAACCCTTTTTCAGTCAACCCTTCAATGTGGCCTTGAATATCTTCCGCGTTCTTTTCCGTCATAATGGAAAGGAGTCCCATCGCGCCGCCCGATAGTTCCGTCTGCCCATACCCACGCACATACTCGAACACGACGCGATCCACTTCGTCCGCCAAATACTTTTCTTCAAAAGCTTCCTCTGTCATCGCGGCTGCCTCCGCCATCACCCGCTTCGTTTCCTCGCGATAGGTTTGTGCTGCTTCCTCCGGCAAATCGCCTGTCGACCATGCGGTTATAAGTTCCTTGCGGCACGACGCACAAACCGCAAACATCGCCGCGCCGTCTTCCCGCGCGATGACCTCCACACTATCTCGCCCGCCGCAGAAGATGCACGCGCACTCTTCCGTCGCCCTACTTTTCATTTCATATCACCTCAATAAAGATACATTTGTATCATACACCATTCCGCAGTCGAAGAAAATATGCACAAGAAAAAAAGCGGCCCATGGAATTCATCCTTGTGCCGCTTTATCTCTTTCCGAACATCTTTATCCCGCGTGATGCGCCTCTCCTGCATGTTCCGGCGCCTTTTCCCGTGCGACGGACAACATCAGCTTGATCCGGTTGACTTGGTTGACTTCGCTGGCGCCGGCGTCACAATCGAGCGCAATGATATTGCTGTCCGGATAGCGTTCTCGAAGCGCGTGCATGACGCCTTTGCCCGTAATATGATTCGGCAGGCAGCCGAAAGGCTGGAGGCAGACGATATTCGGCACGCCGCGTTCGGCAAGTTCCATCATTTCGCCGGTCAGGAACCAGCCCTCGCCCGCCATGTTGCCGAGCGATACCTGCCGACTCGCAAGCGCCGCCAATTCCTTGATTGTCGACGGCGGTTCGAAACGTCGGCTCTTTTTCAACTCGTCCGCCATGGGATGACGGAAAAATTCCAGCATCTGAATGGAAAATTCCGCTTTCCAACGCTTAATGCGCCCGCCTGCCAAGAGTTTTCGCTTCACAATGTCGTCATAAGCCATATACTCCATAAAGTTCAGAAGATCTGGCATGACAACTTCCGCGCCTTCGTCCGCCAAAAGGTCTTCCAAGTGATTGTTCGCCAGCGGATGATATTTGACGAGGATCTCGCCGACGATGCCGACTTTCGGCTTCCAAAGCGTATCGTCAATAGGCAGCATGTCAAAATCGTGGACAATCTGCCGCAGATTCCGCCGATATTTGAAGAAGCTGCCGTCGATCAGCTCCGCTTTGACGCGCTCCACCCACGCTCGATAAAGACGTTCCGTTGAACCCTGCTCTAACTCGTAAGGCTTTACGCGATTTGTAACACGCATCAACAAGTCGCCATAGACAACAGCTTTGACAATATCAGTATAACAGCTCTGCGTCATGACGAAATCATCCGTCTCACTCTCGCGTCCCATGAAAGCAAACGCAGGCACCTGTCCGTATCCGGCGTCGTTCAGCGCAGTGCGCATCAGATTCAGATAATTCGTCGCACGACACGCGCCGCAAGTCTGAAACAGCATGATTGCCGTCTTGTCCGGCTCACAAGTGCCCGAACGAAGCACAGAAAGCATTTGCCCGATGACGACGATGGCCGGATAGCACATATCGTTATTCACATAGCGAAGTCCGATCTCGATTGCCTTGCGGTCCGGTGTTTTGGGAATCAGCAGCCGATAGCCATAGGCTCGAAATACCGTTTCCAAAAGCTCGAAATGGATTGGAGACATCTGCGGTGCAAGAATCGTATGCGTTTCTTTTTGGTCGTGCGTAAAATGCGGGCGTTCCTTTCGCCGCATCGGCTCGTACGGCTCGCATTCCCTGCGCGCGAGCGCCGCCATCAGTGAACGAACGCGAATACGCGCAGCGCCAAGATTGGATACCTCGTCAAGTTTAATCATCGTGTAGAGGCGATGATGCGCTTCCAGGATTTCTTTGACCTGCCCGGTCGTAATCGCATCCAATCCACAACCGAAAGAGCTAAGCTGCACGAGCGCGATATTGTCATGACTCGCAGCAAAGCTGGCGGCATGATAAAGCCGTGCATGATAGCTCCACTGATTCACAATGCCCAAAGTATCATGACTATCCACCGGAATACGATAAACCATATCCTCAGAAAGAACGGGAAGCCCGTAGGATTGAATCATTTCCGGAATGCCATGGTTGATCTCCGGATCGATATGATAGGGCCGCCCAGCGAGGAGGATTGCAGGCAAATGCTCGCGCTCGACCAAATCGAGGATTTTTTTGCCATAGGCGCGCACATCCTCCTTATAATGCGACAATTCCGCATAGGCGGCTTCAATCGCCTGAACGAGCTCCTTCTTGCCGATATGCTCCTCAGCCAATTCTTCAGACAACCGCTCAATCATGCGCTTTTTATCGTAAATCGGCAAAAACGGCTGCAGGAATTGCACGCCCTTCTCTTTCAGCACATCCATATTGCCGCGAATATTTTCCGCGTAAGAAGCAACCACAGGGCAATTAAAATGGTCGTCCGAAGGATGCTCCTTGTCCTCCATATTGTAAGGGATGCACGGATAGAATATTTTCGGCACGCCCCGCTCGACAAGGTCGACAATATGCCCATGGACAAGCTTCGCCGGATAGCAAAGCGAATCCGACGGCACCGTCTCCATGCCGCGATAGTAAGTGCGCACGGAAGTCTTGCCCGACAAAACGACCTCATAGCCGAGCTTCGTGAAGAAAGTGAACCAAAACGGATAATCCTCGTACATATTGAGCACACGCGGAATTCCGATTTTTCCCCGCTTCGCATCTGTCACAGGCTGATAATAATCAAAGAGCCTCTCGTATTTATATTGGTAAATGCTCGGGGCCTTATGTTCGGACCGTTGCTTCCCGATGCCGCGCTCGCAACGGTTGCCGGAATAATATTTGCCGCCGTCAGAAAACGTAGACGCGGTAATCAGGCACTGGTTGCCGCATCCTTTGCAGCGATAGGAATTTGTCTCCACCGAGAACGCATCCAGCGCGTCAGGAGAAAGTATCGAAGACGATTCTCCTCCGCTCTCCAATGCAAGAATCGCCGCGCCGTATGCGCCCATGACGCCCGCGATGTCCGGACGAATCACGTCGCGCTGCAAGAGCACTTCTATCGCACGAAGAACCGCGTCATTGTAAAAGGTTCCCCCCTGCACGACGATATGCGCGCCAAGAGACTCCACGTCGCGAAGCTGCATGACCTTGAACAGTGCGTTCTTGATGACCGAAATCGCAATACCTGCTGATATATCGCTGACGGACGCGCCTTCTTTTTGCGCCTGCTTGACGCGGGAGTTCATAAAAACCGTGCAGCGCGTCCCAAGGTCGACAGGCTCGCGCGAATCGATGGCTTTCGCGGCAAATTCTTCCGTCGTCATCGAAAGCCCCTGCGCGAAATTTTGGATAAAAGAACCGCAGCCCGCCGAGCATGCCTCATTCAATGTGATATTACCGATGCTGCCTTGATGCACGAAAAAGCATTTCATATCCTGCCCGCCGATGTCAAGCACGAAGCTTACCTCAGGACAAAATTCCTGCGCCGCACGCAGATGGGCAAACGTCTCCACCTCTCCGCCGTCGGCGTGGATTGCCGCCTTGACAATGCCTTCGCCATAACCCGTCGTCATCACCGACGCGATGTACTGACCGGGCCGCATTTCAGCGTAAAACGAGCGCAATTCTTTGATGACCGCTTGCAAAGGCAATCCTTCGTTACTGCCGTAAGCCGTGTATAAAAGTTCCTTGTCTTTCCCGATAACGGCAAGCTTCGTCGTCGTCGAGCCTGCGTCAATACCAATGTATAACGGGCCGCGATATTCCGGAAGATTGCCTCTCGGCACGCAGTCTTTGTCATGGCGCGCGCGAAACGCTTCATACTCCGCCGCGTCATGAAACAATACAAACGTCGAGGAGCGCGTCTGCAGCGCCGCGTCCTCTTTCGCGCAGTCAATACTTTTCGACAAACGGCAAAAATCCATATCCTCGCCTTCGGTGGAAAGCGCGGCGCCCATCGCCACAAAATAGCAGCCGTTTTCGACCGGCATGACTTCGTCCGGCGTCAGTTTCAGCGTCTCAATAAAACGCTTACGAAGCTCGGACAGGAAATAAAGCGGCCCGCCCAAAAATGCGATATGCCCACTAATCGGACGCCCCTGCGCCAGATTGCCAATGGTCTGGTTGACCACCGCCTGGAAAATCGAAAGCGCGATGTCGGCTTTCTCCACACCGTCGTTAATCAGCGCTTGGATATCCGTTTTCGCGAACACGCCGCAACGGGACGCAATCGTGTAAATCTGCCGCCCTTTTTCCGCCAGCGCATTAAGTCCCAACGCGTCCGTCGAAAGAAGCGCCGCCATGTGATCGATGAAAGAACCGGTTCCGCCTGCGCATACACCGTTCATCCGCTGCTCCGACGCGCCGCCGAAATACGTGATTTTCGCATCCTCTCCGCCGAGTTCCACCGCCGTGTCCGTCTGTGGAATCAGCGACTTCACCGCCGACGCGCAGGCAATGACTTCCTGCACGAAAGGAAGCCCGACGCGCTGTGCAATGCCCATGCCCGCCGAACCCGTCAGGGCAAAGGAAAAACGCTGCGAGCCCACAACGTCTCGCAGCGCCGACAAATTCTCATGCAATGCCTTGCTGATTTCCGAAAAATGGCGCGCATATTTTTTATAAACGATTTCTTTCGCCTGATTCAACACGACGACCTTGATCGTCGTCGAGCCTATGTCAATACCAACGCTTAAAGCCGAAGCCAAACCCCTGCACCACCTAAAGGAAACGACTGTCGTTTCCAAAAATGAACTGCCTTCATATTCTATCAGTATTATATACCATAACAGCCGCAAACTTCAAGAGACGTCGATTGCCGATTTGAGTACAAACTCCTCCGGCAGCTCGTACCAAGCTACGTCGTAATCCACCCGCACAAGACAAAGGCCACAGGCAGGAGCGGTGGCACTGGCGCGCTGACGATCTTTCGCCGCCAGTATCGACGCAAAATCCTCAGAAGAGATAGTTCCCCTGCCGACGTCTGCCAAAGTACCGACAATATTCCGTACCATGTGATAGAGAAATCCATCCGCCGCAAAGATAAGCACGAGTTCACGACCGTCCCGCTTACACTCCGCACACTTCATCGTGCGGACAGGCGACATCGGTGCGCCGCCTGCCGCGCGAAACGACGAAAAATCATGTGTGCCCAACAGATCCGTCATCGCCATCTCCATCGCAGTCGTATCAAGCGGCTGCCGGATATGCCAGGCATAGCGGCAACAAAAAGGGTTCGGCGTCTCTCCCGTCAGAATGCGATAACAATATGTTTTTTCACGCGCCGAATGAAGTGCGCTGAAATCCCTATCTGCCTCGAAAGCGCGGCGTACAACAATATCCGGCGGCAAAAGACTGTTTACTGCTCGTGGTACCCGTTCGACAGGAATCGTCCCGTCCGTGAAAAAATTAACGACTTGGCCCGCCGCGTGAACGCCAGCATCCGTACGCCCGGCCGCCGCCAACTCCACCGCGTCGCCGAAAACACGCGAGAGCGCTTCTTCCAGCACATTCTGCACTGCAACGACAGGCGGCGTTTGCCGTTGAAATCCATGATAGTCCGTTCCGTCGTAAGCAACGAGCAGGCAAATATTCCGCGCTCGCCGCTTCATTTCTTCTTTATGCTCGCGCTTCATTAGATGCCCGCCGCTTTCATCGCACCCATCACTGCAAGCAAGAACGCCGTCGCTCCCGCCGCCGCGTAATCTACGCCGCCGACATGAAGCTCTTTCATTCGTGTGCGGCCCTCGCCGCCCCGATAACAGCGTGCTTCCATAGCCGTCGCCAACTCATCCGCCCGACGAAACGACGAAATGAACAGCGGTACCAAAATCGGTATAAGATGCCGTACGCGTTTTAATGCGTTCCCAGTCGAAAAATCCGCGCCGCGGGACTGCTGCGCTTTCATGATCGTATCCGTTTCCTCAATCAACGTCGGTACGAAGCGAAGCGCGATTGTCATCATCATCGCCAATTCATGCGCCGGAACGCCGACGGCTTTCAGCGGACGCAAAAGCCGCTCCATGCCGTCCGTCAGCGAAAGCGGCGACGTCGTAAACGTTAAAAGCGACGAAAACAGGATCAAAAGCGCCAGCCGCAAACAAAGGAAGAACCCCCGCGTCAAACCTTCTTTTGTCATATCAAAAATCCAAAAATGGAAAAACACTTCACCCGGCGTCGCACAAAGGTGGATCAGAAATGTAAACGCGAGAATCCACCAAAGCGGCTTCAGCGATTTCAAATACATGGACAGAGGAACGCCCGACGAAACCGCCAACGCAACGGCAAGTACCGTCAACACTGCATACCCGCCCGGCGTGTCGAATACGAAAATCGCCGCCATCAACACGAGCAAAAGCAAGAGTTTTGCTCGTGGATCCATTCGGTGCAACGCAGACGTCCCCGGAAAAAACTGTCCGATTGTAATATCCGTCAGCACGTCGCGCCCCCCTTTTTCCGTATCGCTTTCACTATACGCTTTGCAGCCTCATCCGCCGTGAACGCGTCCTCCTCGACCGCAAGCCCCGCATCCCGGAGCCGTGACAAAAGCGCGACCGTAGGCGGCGCCGCAAGCCCTGCCTCCCGCATTTCCTTATCCGCAAAAAACGCCTCAGACGGCGGCGCATCGACGAGTATTCGACCGTCGTGCATAAAGACGACACGCTCAGCCATGCGAGCGATGTCTTCCATATTATGCGAGACAAAAATAATCGTCAGTTTTTTCTTCCGATGCAGTTCCGCGATACGCCGCAAAAGCCCTTCCCGCGACTGTGGATCAAGTCCTGCCGTCGGCTCATCCAATACAAGATACGCCGGCTCCAGTGCCAATACGCCGGCAATAGCCACACGACGCATTTGCCCGCCACTGAGACGAAATGGCGAAACGTCCTTGTACGTCTCATAATCGAGCTGCACAAATTCCATCGCCGACCGTACGCGTCTCTCAATCTCTTCGTCGGAAAGCTCAAGATTCTTCGGACCAAAAGCAATATCCGCCGCTACCGTTTCCTCAAAAAGCTGCTGCTCCGGATATTGAAACACCATGCCGACTTGACGCCGCGCGAGAAGGTTTTCCTTGCCTTTTCCCGCAAGACTCACGCCATCTACCAACACTTCGCCTGCCGTCGGATGGAGGATTCCGTTCAAATGCTGAACGAGCGTTGATTTTCCTGATCCCGTATGTCCGGCAATTGCCGTCAGCGAACCGTCGGCAATCGTCAGCGACACGTCTTTTAGGGCCGTACGCTCGAATGGCGTGCCTTTCATATAAGTGTACGTCACATTTTTTAACTCTATCGGCATAGGGCCACCGCCAATTCTTCGTCCGTCACGATATCCTCCGGCAATCGGATTCCCTGTTTGCGAAGCCTCCATGCGATTTCTGCCGCCAACGGCACGTCGAGGCCGCGTTTTCGCATCGCGTCCACATGGCAAAAAATCTCCTTCGGACTTCCGTCCTCGACGACTTTTCCATCCTCCATCACGACGACTCGCTGCGCCGCCGCCGCCTCCTCCATGAAATGCGTAATATAAATGACCGTAATTCCCGATTCCCGATGCAGACACCGTACCGTATCCAGCACTTCTTTTCTCCCGACAGGATCGAGCATGGCCGTCGGCTCGTCCAACACGAGGCATTTTGTCCGCATCGCCAGCGTCCCCGCAATCGCAACGCGCTGTTTTTGACCGCCGGACAAAAGATGCGGCGCGAATCCATGGAATTCCGTCATGCCAACCGCCTTTAGCGCCTCGTCAACGCGACTGCGAATTTCATCAGACGGCACGCCGAGGTTCTCCGGACCAAAGGCCACGTCGTCTTCGACAATCGCCGCGATAATTTGATTGTCTGGATTTTGGAATACCATCCCCACTGTCTGCCGCACGTCCCAAAGGTGTTCCGGCTTGCGCGTGTCCATCCCTGCTACGCAGCAAGAGCCCGACGTCGGCAACAGGATTGCATTCAAATGCTTCGCCAGCGTTGATTTACCCGAGCCGTTAACTCCAAGAACCGCAACAAACTCTCCCTCTTCGACAGACAGGTTCACATGGTTAAGCGCCATGCGATTCTCAGAAGGCGATATCGAATAACTGTAGCACAAATCTTTAATTTCGATAAACGACAAACTAACAACCTCCGAAATAAAAACCGATGCAATGGGCTTGTGATTATAATCATCGCCATAATAGAATCATCTTAAAATATTGCAACAATATGCATATAGAACATTTACAGACTTTAATAATGAAAAAGATTCCACCAAGGCGAAATCGTTCTTCTGAACAGCAATTTCTATAAATCCTGAGAAGGAAAAGCACCTCTTGTGAGGTGCTTTTCCTTCCTATTCCTCTAAAAACTCTCCAAGAACTACTTTTTCTTCCCCATCCAGTTCAGAAAGAAGAACACTGACGATCTCTCTCGCTGCCGTCGGTACATTTTTCCCCACATAGTCCGCGCGGATCGGCAATTCTCTATGTCCCCGATCCACTAAAACAGCCAACTGTATGCTGCGCGGACGCCCCATATCAATCAGCGCGTCCAATGCAGACCGAATCGTTCTCCCCGTAAAAAGAACGTCGTCAACTAAAATAATCGTCCGACCGCCAATATCCACGGGCATCTCCGTAGGCCTCACAACCGGCTGGTAGGCCATTGTCGAAAGATCGTCCCGATAAAGCGTTATATCAAGCACCCCAACAGGGGGACGCACTTTTTCAATTTTTTCGATCTCATCCGCCACACGCTCCGCCAAGGGAACGCCACGCGTTCTGATACCAACGAGCATGATATTTTCAACGCCCTTGTTTCTCTCTACAATCTCATGTGCAATGCGTGTTATGACACGTCGAACGCCATCCGCATCCATCAATACCGTCTTTTCAATCTTCTTTTTCATCTTTGTCACTCCCGTACACAATTCCCCCGAAGTTGTCGAAGGATACTTTCCATATCTTCCGGCAAAGACGCGGTAAATTCCATTTTCTCTTCCGTTCGCGGATGTACGAATGAAAGCACTTTGGAATGAAGCGCCTGTCCTTCAATAGAAAACGGGCACTTCTTTGACCCATATTTTCTGTCCCCCGCCACAGGATGGCCGATATAGGCCATATGAACGCGAATCTGATGCGTTCGCCCTGTCAACAGGCGACACTCCGTCAGCGTATAATCCCCAAACCGTTCCAAAACACGAAATTTTGTCGTTGCATCCTTGCCATTTTCCCTTACTACAGCCATCTTTTGACGATCCTTTGGGCTGCGCCCGATAGCGCCGTGTATGACGCCTTCCTCCTCCCGGATATTACCGGTCAGGATAGCCCAATAGACCCGCTGCGCCGTTTTCGTCTGTATCTGCTGTGCCAATGAACGATGCGCCGCATCATTTTTCGCCACGATCATAACGCCTGACGTTTCCTTATCCAACCGATGCACAATACCCGGACGCAACACACCGTTGATGCCGGATAAATCTTTGCAGTGCGCCAACAACGCGTTGACCAGCGTCCCATGAAACACCCCCGCGGCCGGATGTACAACCATCCCGCGGGCTTTATTCACAACAATAACGTCTCCATCCTCGTAAAGGATGTCGATTGGCAGCTTTTCGGGCGCCACGTTTACGGGCTCGGATTTCGGCACATCTGCAACCACATTTTCATCCGCCGTGAGCCGATACCGCGGCTTCACGGTTTTTCCACCAACCGTAACGAGGCCCTCGGTAATTAAACGCTGAATATACGACCGCGAAAGCGTCTCATCTTTGCGCGCAAGAAAAACATCTATACGCTCTCCATCCCGATCCGCCGTATACTCTGTCATTACTTCTCCTTTTCCGTATCATATATCAGCGCATACATGAGCAAGGCGACTCCAACGCAGATTCCAATATCGGCGATGTTGAAAACAGGCCAAATTCTAAAATCCAGAAAATCGATCACACCGCCTATGCGTAAACGATCAATCAGATTGCCGACCGCGCCTCCCAAAAGCAGCGCGACGCCCCAGCGAATAATCGCCTTTTCGCTCATCAATCGCCGATACATCAGACATGCCGCCGCAATCACCAATATGCCGGCCACAATAAAAACTAAGCGCTGATTCGCAAACAACCCGAACGCCGCTCCTGGGTTTTCTATATAGGTAATATGGAAAATCCCCGCAAAAACAGGAATCGACTCCCCCAATTCCATGAGAGAAACCACAAGAAACTTTATAGCTTGATCTGCCAATATGAGAAAAAAAACGATAGCCAATACGGACAAATCCAAAACCATGTTCATTCCTTTTACATAACTTCTTAAATCACATATCTTCTCAAAAGAATGCCATCATTTTTCGTAAAGCCTTACTATTTTTAAGGAATCACTGAATTCGGAGTTTCATTTACACGTAAACCGCCTGCCCCAAATTCGTCCGTCATCTTGTTTTCCAACGGAGTCTCCGAAGCTTTCATGCCTTCGTCAGACGATCCGAGAATTTCCGTCAAACCGTCCGCATTCAAAATTGCAAGCTCAGAACGCAGTAAGGACCTCAGGCGCACGATAAACTGCCGTTCCCGAGCTATTCCCGCCTCATACAATTCCTGCTGCATACGCACTTTAGCCGTCGCGTCTTCCATACGGCGCTGAATCGCCATTTCTGTCTGATGCCGCAGACGGTCACAGTCTTCCTTCGCTGCGCGTTCCATTTCTTCTACACGAATTTTCGCGCTCTGCACGGCTTCATCCGCCGTTTTTTGAGCGACGTCCATCGTTTCATGAAGATTTTTTTCCATCTCCTGATACTGCGCCGTCTTTTTTCGCTCTAACTCCAAATCCTCAGCCAGTCTTGTATTCTTTTTTATCAATTCCTCAAACTCATACACAATCTCATCTAAAAAATCATCAACCTCTTCCTCATTGTATCCGCGAAATCCGCGGCTGAACTCTTTATTATGTATATCTGCAGGCGTCAACATATACCTATCTCCTCCTATTCCTTATAAGTAACGACGAAGAGAAATTCCGATACGCCCTTTCTTTGTCTTGCCGCGCACTTCGACCACTTCCACCCGTCCGCGCCCGCGCATCGAAAGCACATCGCCTTCCTTGACCGTTTGGGATGCATTTTTTACCGCTTGCCAATTCAATTTCAACTTTTCCGCTTCAATATCTGAAACAGCACGGCTGCGGGAAACACCAAATCCTGCGGCCGCAACGGAATCTGCCCGCATGGACGCCACCGTAGCATTGATTTCTTTGATACGTTCTTCTCGGGGCGCAATCATGCCTAAGCTGCCTATCTTTGCGCAAACTGTCGACGCACCGATCTGCCGCCATTCCGCCAACAAGAAATCCGCCATTTTTTTGTCAGTCAACACCTGCGCCGCTCCTGCGGTCACAAGGATATCGCCGACATTCTCCCGGTCCACGCCCAACCCGGTCAGCGATCCCAGAATATCCCTATGCGTAAGGTGTACAAACTCTGCATTCCATTCCACGCAAACTACCGAAATATCAAAAGACGGTGAGCCGCCGAACTCCCTGTGGACGAAAATCGCCTTTTGCCGTTCGGCGCCGGAATATCCGCCATCAAACAGCACTGAGAGCTCATCATAATTCGCCGCCACCGTCTCTGCAATCTCTAACCCGTACGGATCAAGAAAGCCGGAACATCGAAATGTCCCCGTACGCACCGTTTGTTCCGCAAGATCAACAAGTCGAGAGGCTACAGCCTCTCCCTCCGAACCACGGTAAAATCTTACAATCTTCTCACGCTGCGCCGTCATTTTGCCTTCCCTAACTCTTCAGACCGTTCTGTCGCCGCAAGAACCGCATCTATCAGTGCGCCTCGTACGCCTTGACGCTCCAATACGCGCACGCCGGCAATCGTCGTCCCTGCCGGTGAAGTAACTTGATCCCGCAATACATCCGGATGCTTTTCCGTCTCCAGGACCATTTGCGCCGCCCCAAGCAACGTCTGCGCCGCCAAAAGCGTCGCCGTCTGCCGCGGCAAACCTGCCATAACACCGCCATCCGAAAGAGCGTCAATCATCAAAAACCCATACGCAGGACCGCTGCCCGAAAGCCCCGTCACCGCGTTCATCATGGATTCTTCTACCTTTACCACGCGGCCGCAGGAAGACAATATTTTTTCCACAAAACTTACGTCAGCTTGTTTCGCCTTATCATTCAAAGCATATGCGGACATTCCGCTTCCAACCGAAAGCGGCGTATTCGGCATAACACGCACAATCGGCTGTTTGGTAAAAAATTGTTCCAACGACGCCAAAGGCAATCCCGCCACGATAGACATGACCACCGTATGCGCAGGCGTCCCCGATGCATTTTCTTTCATTGCAGCGATAACCGCTTGCGGCTTGACCGCAAGTATCAGCGTATCCACCTGGGATAAAAAGCCGACTGCCCCCACGGAGGCATTTACATGGTACGTATCACGCAAAAAAGCGCAGCGCTCCTCACTCAGATCAGAAACAAAAATCTCTTTCGGATCATAATGCATGCGCTCGGTTATCCCTGCGACTATAGCCGAGGCCATCATGCCTCCGCCGATAAAACCGATTTTCCCTGACATCCCGCGCCTCCTATTTTTTCAGCCAAGAAACATCCGTTGAAAGAGCGCCTCTCTCCTGCGTATAAGAGACGCTGACGTTATTCGGCGCGCATAAAAAGACATTATGCCCCACTTTTTTGATGTCTCCTGCAATCGCATACGTTGCACCGCTAATAAAATCAATAATCCGATGCGCTTCTTCCGCGTCCGTATGCTCAAAATTAATGAGTACAGGCTTTTTTTCTTTCAGATAATTAGCAACCTGCTGCACATCGTCGAAAGACTTCGGTTCAATCACGACGACTTTCATCTTGGACCGAAGCCCTCCGCTGACTGCAGCTTGAAGATCCACTACATTGGAAGGAATCGACGCGCCGGATGAAAAATTCGTCGCCTGCGGTTTCACTGCGGATACATCATCATTTGGTTTCTTCATAGAAGAATCATCTTCTTCCTCGAATTCTTCTTCAAAAAGCTCTTCTGTTTCAGAAGTATCCGACAACCCCAACTTGCCACATACCTTTTTGATGAACCCCATATCATGCTTCCCCCTCGCATAAACCGTTTACGCTTACGCGCATATTTCAATAATTTTATTATATCAGACAAATTCTCCGCCGCAAGCCTTTTTTCACGCTGACTGCAAATTTCAGGTAATTCTTTTCATATTTTTCTATCATTTTCTATGAAAAAAGGCCTCTGCAAACGCAAAGGCCTTTTAGAAAACAATAGGATTTACACTTTATCTGCGTCGTCAAAAGGATCGCCGCACTGCGGGCAGAATTTCGGCGGATTTTTAGGATCCGGAGGATTCCAACCACATTTATCGCACTTGTAAAGCGGCTCGCCTGCCGGACGTTTCGCGCCGCACCCCTGGCAGAAATTACCTTGGTTCACCGCACCGCATGAACACTTCCACCCGTCGCCGCCCTCCGGCTTCGGTTTTCCGCAAGCTGTACAGAACTTCCCGGTATTGCCCCCCTGACCACAGGAGCAAGTCCAAGCATCTGCCGGAGCGGGTTGGGGCTTTCCGCAAGCCGTGCAGAATTTACCCGTATTGCCGCCCTGACCGCATGTACAAGTCCATCCTGCCGCGGCGGGAGCCGCCTGCTGCTGGGGCTGCATTTGTTGCTGCATCATTTGCTGTTGCTGGCCCATAGCGAAGAGATTGCTCGCATTGGCGCCGCCCATGTTGCCGGCCATTCCCATACCCATGAACGCGCCCATGGCGCCCATGCCGCCTTCGTTCTTCGCGGCGTCTCGCATTGCGCCAGCCGTTGCCGCAGCAATTGCTCGCCCAGCCGTATTCGCATCGCGAACGACCTGCATATCCTTCAGCCGCTGTTTGTCCTCATCAGTCATGCTGATGTTCGAGATACCGAACTTCACGACCTCTATGCCGCGGCCTTGCGTCCAATCCTGCGAAAGCTCTTCTTTCAGCGCATTCGCGATTTCCTTCGTGTAACCAATGAGCTGACTCGGTCGCGCGCCCAAGACGCTGATTTTTGCAAAAGCAGGCTGAAGCGCCGTCAAAAGCTCACTTTTGAGCTGGCTGTCAATCTCCTTGCGGCTGTATTCACTTTCCACATTACCGCAAACCTTTTTATAGAAAAGGATTGGATCGACGATGTGATAGCTGTACTCACCGAAGCACTTGATGTCGAAATCGGCGTCGATTCCCGCGCCCTGGTCCACCACGCGGAACGAAATCGGAGTCGGCGTGCCGTATTTATTGCCAATGATTTCTTTCGTATTGAAGTAATAGACACGCTGATCCTTACCCGGATCGCCGCCGAACGTAAAACGGCGTCCCATCTGCTTGAAGGATGCAATGATACTCTCTCCCAAGTCGCCTGAAAAGACAGACGGCTCGGTAGATTGATCATAAGTGTACTGCCCCGGCTGGGCACAGACCTCGACCACTTCGCCCGACTCGACAATAATCATGCACTGACCGTCATTGACCGCGATGCCGGAGCCGTTCGAAATGATGTTGTCTTCGGCGCTCGTATTGGAGCTGCGCCCCTGCGAACTGGTACGCTTTTGTCCTTTCGCCACCAAAATGTCCGCACTCAGACTCTCACAATAGAAAAATTCTTTCCACTGATCAGCGAGTACGCCGCCTACTGCTCCCATAGCAGCTTGAATAAGTCCCATAACTTTGCCTCCTCCACATGTGATAGAAGATTCCGCGTAACCTTGACATAACAAACGCGACCTTCTTTCGGGAAATCCGAAGAAGATTCAGATAACTCGTCTATAATATACCAAATTTGAATCCGTTTGAAAACTGTTTTCCCTATTTTCTTCTTAGGACCAAAACATCATCTTCCAAAAAAGCCGCCGTATAAAGCACATGCATCTTTATACGGCGGTCATATATTCTCAGCCCTATTGCATCGTTTCCTTATTCCTTGTAATTGTTTTCATCGGCGTATGCTTCCGACAGCTTTTTGATATTGACAGCCAATCCGCACACGACCAAATATACTTCATCCGCAGCCCGCGCCATCCATTGGTTTGCGATGCCTGCGATATCCCGGTACTCGCGGGAAAGATGCTCGCCCGGCACGATGCCGCTGCCGACTTCATTCGTCACAAAAACGGTCGTTCCCTGATTCGCCTTTGCTTGTTCTATCAACGCATCCAACTTTTCCTTGGCAAGAGAATAGTTTTGATGCGAATCAGTAATAGAATCCAGCGAGCAGAGAATATTGCTCATATAGAGCGTCAGGCAGTCAAAAAGAACGGCGTCGCATTCCCGCCCTGCTTCGCACAAAGCATTATGTGCGTCCAGGGGTGCTTCGTAGGTTTTCCATTCAGCCGGACGCCGCTGCCGGTGGAGCTTGACACGAAAAGCCATTTCCTCGTCATAGACTTCCGCCGTCGCAATATACCCGATATGTCGCCCCACGCGCGCAACGTACTGCTCAGCAAACCGACTCTTGCCGCTCCGCGCCCCGCCAGTCACGAGAATTATTCTCCCCATGCTCACGCTTCCCTTTCTTTAAAACGGAGGCATGCCTCCACAAAAGATTCCGCCGCGCTTTCCGCTCCCGCAAAGTGGAGATGCAGATATGATCCCAAAATATTGCCTTTCGCATAGCCTGCAGCATATGGCTTCGGATTTCTTGACTTGCGAAAAGTGAACGCCCTCGGATAATCTTCTCCCGCTTTCGGCTCGCATTCCGATGAAAAATGAAATTCATGCCCCCGAAGCGTGGTGCCTTTTGGTCCCAATACGGTATTCTCCAGCATTTCGGCGCTGACATACCCTACCGTTTGAAGTTTCCGATTCATCTCGACTTCACCCGGAATAACGCCGAGCATCGGAAAAGCATTTCCCTCAAAATCCGTCATCCGGCGCATCAAATACATAAAACCGCCGCACTCGGCATAAATGGGCATACCTTTTTGCGCTGCTTCCCGAATTGAGCGGCGCATGGATTCGTTTTTATAAAGCTTCTCCGCAAACATCTCAGGGAAGCCGCCGCCCAGAATCAAGCCGTCCGCTTCCGGAAGTACGTCGTCCTTCAGCGGGCTGAAAAAAACGATGTCGGCGCCCTTTTGCCGAAGCACGGCGAGGCTTTCGGGATAATAAAACGAAAAGGCTTCATCGCGCGCCACCGCAATACGAACCTTCGGCTTCGACGCCCCGGAAAAGCCGCAACGCTCTTCCAGTGGCGGTGCGCTTTTTGCAAGGGAAACGATTCGCTCCAAATCAACGGAAGCGCCGACAACTTCCCCGATAGAATTTACGGTTTCACGTTCCTTTGCGTTTTCTTCCACAGGAACAAGACCTAAATGGCGCTCGGGCATGACCATCGCATCGTTTCTCTTGATCGCTCCAAAAACAGGAATCCCGAGTTTTTCCAGCGCTTCTTCAATCATCGTCCGGTGCGTATCGGAACCAAGGCGATTAAGGATCGCTCCGGCGATATTGACTTCCGGATCGTATTGCTTAAAACCGAGTACAAGGGCCGCCGCCGATTCCCCCATCGACTTTGCATTGACGACAAGCAGGACGGGCGCTTGCAGCAGTTTCGCTATCTCCGCCGTGGAACTTACGCCGTTTTTCCCGCCGTCGTACAATCCCATCACGCCTTCGATAACTGCGACGTCCGCGTCTGCCATCGTACTCATAAAAATATCCGCCAGCCGCTCTTTCGGCACAAGCCAAGTGTCCAAATTGTGCGTGGGACGACCGCTCGCTAACGAATGATAGCCCGGATCAATATAATCCGGGCCGATTTTGTACGACTGCGCCTTTATTCCCTGCGCCCGCAATGCAGCAAGCAAACCTGTAACTACAGTGGTTTTGCCGGAACCGCTCATAGGCGCCGCTATGACGATTCTGGGAATGTACCGCGCGCTCATCTTCTGTTATCCAAAAGATACATGATTGCGTTGATGACCGAGGCCGCAATCGGACTTCCGCCCTTGGTTCCCTCGACCGTCACATAAGGGACAAGCGTATTATCCGCCAAGAGTTTTTTAGAATCCGCGGCGCCGACAAAACCAACGGGAATGCCCACAATAACTGCGGGAAGTATGTTTTCTTCCTGCGCAAGCCGAAGCACTTCAAAAAGCGCCGTCGGCGCATTTCCGATAGCGACGATGGAACCTTTCAACGCTTTCCCGAACGTGCGCATCGCCGCCATGGAACGCGTAATGCCCTCACGTTTCGCCATTTCTGCAATCTCCGGGTCGGCTACCCGGCATTTAATTTTTCCGCCGTAGCGTCCAAATGCTTTCTTGTTGATGCCGGTACGCACCATCTCTACGTCGGTATAGATATTCGCGCCGCGCTTCAAAGCTTCCTGCGTCGCCTCGATGGCCTTCGGATGCAGGCGAATCACCTGCGCATAATCGACGTCGCCCGACGCATGAATCATCCTCGAATACACTTTTGTCTCGGCTTCTCCGAGACCCAACCCCGCCAGATGGGGCGCGATAATCTCCATGCTTTTATTTTCAATATCCATCGGTTGTTTGATAAAATCCATGCTTTATCCCTCGCTTCCATCGAAATGCTTTTTCACAAATGCAAAAACGTCCTCGAATGTATAAGCAATAACGTCATATTGCAATTTTGGTCTGTCAATCAGAACCACAGGAAGGCCGAGCTTTTTCGCCGCCGTAATCTTTGTATCCGTGCCGCCGATTGCGCCGCTGTTTTTCGTGATGACAACGTCAGCCCCATATTGCCGGTAAAGGGCGATATTCAATTCCTCGCTGAACGGGCCCTGTATAGCGACAATCTGCTTCGGCGTCAGACCAAGCTCTTCACATTCCTTCAGAACCCCTGCCGTCGGCAAAATACGGGCGATAATCGTATGTCCCTTCAGCGCGTCTGAAAGCACGAACGTTTTCAGATTCCGACTGCCTGTCGTAAGGAAAACCGTCGTTCCGAGGCAAGCAGCAGTGTTTGCCGCTTCCTCATAGCTTTCGACACGATACGCTTTATCGTAATCCACCGGAACGCTTGCCCGTTCGTATCGGATATACGGAATATTTGTGGCACGGCAGGCGCGCATGGCGTTTCCCGAAACATTGGCCGCATACGGATGGCTCGCATCTATGAATAGGCGAATGTCATGCTGCCAAATGTAATCTTTCAACGCTTCCTCGTCCAGCGGCTTATCGTTGACAATTAGTCGTGGATACTGCTTCAACAGCTTTTCGCCGTAACTGGAAACCACCGAAGCCGTTACATCGTAACCGGCCTGCAAAAGAGCGCCCGCAAGCTCGCGACCGTCTTGCGTTCCCGCAGCTACAAAAATCATACCTTATAGCCTCTCGGCGTAACCATCCAGCCGTCCTGTATGAACGTTTTACTGTTGCCGATAATGACCATTGAGAACATATCTATGTCCTCTTTCGTAAAATCCCGAAGGTTGGACAAGATCTTCTGCTCATCCGGTCGGGACGCATTTTTAACGATACCCACCGGAGTCGACGGCGATTTGTATTGAAGCAAGATATCGTGTATTTCGTCGATGTTTTTGACACGCGACTTACTTTTCGGATTATAGAGCGCGATGACAAAATCGCCCTGCGCCGCAAGGGATGCACGTTTTTTTATCAATTCCCACGGCGTCAGCCTGTCGCTAAGACTAATTACCGCAAAATCATGCATCAGAGGTGCGCCGAGCACAGCCGCCGCCGCATTGACTGCGGATAGCCCCGCTACGATATCGACTTCCGGACGCTTCGCTTCATCATATTGAAGCACAATCTCCAGTACAAGACCCGCCATGCCGTAAACGCCTGAATCGCCGCTGGAAACCATTACCGTATTTTTTCCTTCCGCCGCAGTCTGCACCGCGAGCTTGCAGCGATCTACCTCCTGCATCATTCCCGTACCGATAACTTCTTTATCCTTCAAAAGCGGCTCGATCAAACGAATATATGTCGTATATCCTGCCACGACCTCCGCTTCCTGTATCGCTTTGAGCGCCTTTGGCGTCATCTGCTCCTGTCCGCCGGGACCGAGACCGACGACCGTTATTTTTCCCATACCAATGCCACCGTCGCTTTCTCCCATTTTGTTTTTGGCAACGCCATCCGCCCTTCTTTTACGCAACAAAGCGCCGCCGCTTCACAAATATTGCCGACGCCGATTTTGCCCCGAACGAAATCGGACTCTTCAAGACCGTAAGCGTCTATCTTTTCACGAAGCGCGTCGTTGCCAAAAAAACGCGCCTCTATACCGAGGTCTTCCGCCAATCCCAACAGTCCAACCTCGTCGTGCTTAATCTCTGCGCTGGCTATCACGGACACAGCTTCTATCGTTTGCCCGATACGCGTGCACGCCTCCGCGAGCGCGTTTCTCAATACTTCCTTCGATACGCCGCGTCTGCAGCCCATGCCGGCGATTAAGCGACGGGGCACCAAAGACAGCAACCGATCCGAACGCAGGGAATCATCAACTGTAATAAAAACGGTCAGCAGCTCCGCATGAACAGCCTCCTCCGCTGAGAAACACGTAAAAGGAATTCCCCTCGCAGAAAGAGCCTCTTCAAAAAATTTTCGTCTCGGAAGCGCCGTATCAATCGCATATACTATTTTTTCGTCCGCTAAAAGGGCGCCGTTCATAACCTGAATCATCGGTTTCGGAACAGGACGAAGTCCAATCTCTGCCGCTAATGCGTCAGGTGCGGTCAATTTGTTTACATCCGTCGCCGTCGTAACGACAGGCTCTCCTCCAAGACAATCCGCGACTCGTAAGGTCAGAGCGTTTCCTCCTCCGACATGGCCGGAAAGCAGGCTGACAATATGACGCCCTCGTTCATCAGCAACTAACACCGCCGGATCAGTCAGCTTCCCCTGCAAATGGGGCGCAATCATGCGAACCGCGATTCCCGCCGCCATAAAAAAAATCAAGGCGTCAAATTTTCGAAACGCTTCCGCCACCGCATCGGGCAAGCTGTCAAAACGCTCTGCCGAGATTTCCGTTTCCCGTCCATTTTTGAGAAATAACTCGACAGAATCACAGGATAACCCACTCTTCAGTCGCAGCGCCAATTCCACACCGCGTTTTGTCGCGGCAAAAACGGCGCATCTCATTTTGACGCCGCACGGAACATATGACTGAATTCCGGCGCATATAAACGCGACAAGGAATAATCTGCGTCCAGACAACGGCTGACGACAATCATCGCCGTGCGCGTGATGTTCTCCGCCCGCACTTTCTCGGCAATCGTCTCCAGTGTAGCGCGAATAATCTTCTGATCCGGCCAAGTCGCCTTATGTACGATAGCAATAGGCGTCGTTTTGTCATAGCCTCCTGCGATCAGTTCCTTGACAACATCCTCAATCATATGGACGCTCAAGAAAATGCACATCGTCGCCTGATGGGCGGCAAGACTTTTTAAGCTCTCCTCCTTCGGTACCGGCGTCCGTCCCTCGTCCCGCGTAATGATAATCGTCTGGGAAATGTCCGGCAGCGTATATTCCTGCTTCAGCGCTGCCGCGGTTGCAAGGAAAGAGCTGACGCCGGGCACGACCTCAAACTCGATATTGCGCTTTTTGAGCTCGTCCATTTGCTCCTGAATAGCGCCGTAAATCGCCGGATCTCCTGTATGCAGGCGAACCACGAGTTTTCCTTTCTGCACGGATTCCGTAATCTTATCAATAACTTCCGGAAGCGTCATCGTCGCCGAATTGAAAATCTCCGCGCCCTCCTTGGCAACCTTCAGCACATCGGGATTAACCAACGAACCCGCGTAAATAATCACGTCCGCTTCTTTGAGAAGCCGTTGTCCTTTGACCGTGATAAGTTCCGGATCGCCGGGACCCGCGCCGACAATAAATACCTGCATCCTGTCTGCCTCCTAAGTTTATTATCCTTACACAAATAGCTTATTTCTTTTCTCCCGTTATAATGTAAATCGGGTTAATCGCCTTTGCCATATCGTAAGAGCCCACCGCCTGCAAGCGATTGATCTGCACTTGTATCGCCTCATAGGAAAAAACCGTTTCGTGCGCACGCAGATATTCAAGAGCCGCCGCCAGCGTTTGAACCGTAATGCAATTTATCACAACGCGACCGCCGCACTTAAAACGAGCGGAAATCTCGTCCAATATCTCGGAAAGGCGGCTACCGCTGCCGCCTATAATGGCGACGTCGCAATCCGGCAAATCCTTTAAAGCGTCCGGCGCTTCGCCTTCAACGACCGTCAAATTCTCGACGCCGAATTTTTCCTTGTTCTGCTGAATCAACGAAACGCCTTCGGCATTCCGCTCCACAGCGTAGACACGACCTTGACTTGCGAGGCGGGCCGCCTCCACAGACATTGAACCGGTTCCCGCGCCGATATCCCAAACGACGTCTTTAGGCATAATATGTGCCTTGACCAGAGTCAGCACCCGAATCTCCTGCTTCGTCATCGGCACCTTGCCGCGAATAAACGCCTCGTCCTCAATACCCAGCCCCACCATCAGCCAATCACCACCACGACGCAATGTGTTTCTTCCCGTTCCGAGATTGCCCCGCCGAGGGTCGTCCGTACAATGCGCTCGTCGCCATAGGACAGGCGCGCGCAAATCGCAGTTTTGGCTCCCTTCGGCCAACCGAGTTCCATCAGTAGCTGGGGAATCGTCCGAGAACTATACGCCTTGTCCGTGATTATACCAAGCACACGTCCCGGCCTATAGGAAAGCTCTTCATCCGACGGGCGCCTGCCGTGAAAGCTCAAAAAGCTCGCGTCATGCCAGGGAAGTGCCAGCCGCGCAAAAGCGAATTGCACCGAACTGATACCGGGAATGACCTGCAAAACTTCCTCGTCATAAGAACGCCGGAGGGCGTCCAAAAGCGAAAAATACCCTGGGTCGCCCGAAACCATCACGACAACGTCCTGATCATGAAGCTTTTCATCAATAAAAGAAAGAACGGCGGGTATATCGCCGCGAATCGTCATCGTACATTGTCCTTCGACGGCAAAATCCGCAAGGGCGCGGCTTCCGCCGACGAGAACTTTCGCCGAACGAATGGTATGTAGCGCAGCAGGAAGTACAAAATCTGGATTTCCCGGACCAATTCCCGCTACAATCACTCGATGTTCCAATGAAAACCCCTTCCTATCTCCCGCGCACGCTCATCCATGCCGAGAAGTTCGCCTTTCAGCGTCACCATCACCGTGCCCACCGAAAGCTCGCCGAACACGTGGCGTTCCGAACGGAGCGACGCGCGCTCCGCCAATATATCATAAACTTTCGTCATTCCATATTCTTCGATAATCGGCATCGCGTCCTCTGTCGTCGTCGCCGCAAGCACACGCCGCACGCCATCAGCGGGCAAACCTTCCGCCGCCGCGTAAGCCGCCATCGCTTCCAGCCGCCCGTCGCCGACGCGGTTATGCGTATGGAAAACCCCTGCCGCAACCTTTGCCAATTTTCCAAGATGACCGAACAGCAGCACGCTCTTGATTTTTCGCTCCGCCGCCGCATCCAGCATAAAGCCGATGAAATTACTGGTTTGCACAATCGCCTCGCGCGGCAGTCCAAATTTTACGGCTATATTTTCGCCGATTTTGCCGGGCACGAAAATCTGCGTATCGTAACCCGCCGCCTTTGCGACGTCGATCTGAGGGAGCAGGGAATTTTTAAACCCCTCCTCCGACATCGGGCGCAGAACTCCCGTCGTGCCAATGACGGAAATGCCGCCGACAACGCCGAGCACGGGATTCAGGGTCTTTTTCGCAAGCTCCGTCCCCGCAGGAATCGAAACTGTGATTTCCAACGCTGCATTGTCGCCCAAGATCTCACGGACAACCTGCTCCGTCAGTTTTTTCGGCCCCGGATTGATTGCGGGACTTCCAACGGGTACGGACAACCCGGCCTTAGTCACCGTGCCGATTCCTTCGCCCGCTTGAAATATAATGCCGCTGCCGGAGGGAAGGATACGGACCGTCGTGAACACGGAAGCGCCGTTCGTGATATCGGGGTCGTCTCCGGCATCCTTTACAATCTCGACACGAACGCCGTCATCCGTTTCCTCAATGCTTTTAACGGGAATCTCCAACGGCGTTCCGTCCAAAGCAATCAGTTTCAGCCGTTCACAATATTCTCCCGCGCGATATAATAACGCAGCCTTGACGCCTGCCGCCATACAGGCGCCGGTCGTATATCCCCCCCGCAGTTCTTTTCCCAAAGCAACCCTTCCTCAATATCGAACATCAAGCCGAAAATTTATATCATTTTTTATGCATCGATTCACTTTTTCACACTTTACTATTATAACATAACTTTTTCAACTAACAACTTTTTTCTGTATGGGATATAATGGAAAGACAGCAAAGGAAGTGTCGTTTATGAAATTCCGTCTCCCACAGGCTTATTTCAGTAAGATCATGCGCGCCATCGTCGAGTTCGAGATGATCGAACGCGGCGATAATATCTTGATCGGGCTTTCCGGCGGCAAGGACAGCCTGCTTTTAACCTATGCGCTTGCGATGATGCGCGAACGGACAAAAGGGAAATTTTCCCTGCGCGCGCTGACCATCGACCCGCTGTTCAGCGAAGACTTCGACGCCGAAGCTCTTTCCCGTTTCTGCGACTCGCTGGATATCCCCCATGAAATCGAAAAAGTCGATATCGCGGGAGTGATTCAAAGCAGTCCGAAAAACGCGCCTTGCTTTACCTGCGCCTTCTTTCGCCGCGGCGCGATCAATCGCGTCGCTATGGAACATCAATGCAATAAAATCGCTTACGCACACCACAACGACGACGCCGTGGAAACGCTGCTGCTGAATCTCCTGTACTCCGGACAAATCGGGACTTTCCAGCCGAAAACATATCTGGACCGGACAAATCTGACCGTAATTCGTCCTTTGATTTATCTACGGGAAGCAGAAACCATTGCGGCTATCCCGTATCACGGCATGACGCCCGTAAAATCGCCCTGCCCCATCGACGGCAAGACGAAACGGGAAACGGTCAAAAAACTCGTTGCCGACCTGACCGAAAAGAATCCGCTCATATACGAGCATTTGTCTTCCGCTATGCGCAAAAACGGCGACGGGGAAATGAACAAACTTTGGCCCGCCGCCAAGAGCAGACAAGAAATGCGGGAAAGCTATGACCGCTTTATACACGCATAAAGCTTACTGTTCTCATTTCCCCTTGATCTGCGTATCGTAATTCTCGTCGCCAAAGAAACGTGGACGCGACGCGTCGAAGTCTTCATTGATGACGCTTTTTTTCGGGTTCCATTCTTCCGTTTTGATATCGGCAAGCTCCATCAGCGTATGAATCATGTCGTCCGTCCTGTAGGGGCGGTCGGCGGCGTCTTCGATGGCCTCCCATTTCTCCGGATACTTGTCGCGAAACTTCTTTGAAGCCCAGAAAATCACGGGAATCTCGATCATGTGGCGGTCGGGATTTTCCTCCAGATGGCCGGCAATGCTCCCGCCCTCGTCGTATACGGCCTCGCCATGGTCAGGCACGTATATGACGAGGGTTTCTTTGTCCCGGAATCGTTTGATAATCTCATCGACAACGTAATCATTGTAATAGAGCGCGTTGTCGTACTGGGCGACAATCTCCCGGAAGCGCTCGCCAATCTGTAGCCGGATATCCTCGGCCTTGAACTTGTTAAACGCGTATGGGTAACGGTTGTAGTACAGCCCGTGTCCGCCCATCAGGTGCAGCACATAGAAATTCCGGTCCGGCGACGCGTCACGAAGCGCCTCGTCGAGAAGCGGAAACAACTCCTCGTCGAGAATGCCTGAATCCTCCAGCGAATCCCGCAGGCGCGTAAATTTGTGCATCGTGCTTCGGTTCGCATAAAGCTGGGCAACATTACCCCACATGCCGGAACTTTCCTGATTGGAAAGCCAGTGCGTCCGATACCCGGCGGCGTTCATTACGTCAATCAGATTGTGATATTCATACCAAGGCTTATCTGACTCATAATCACAGAACGTGAACAACTCGCTCAAGACCTCTACTGTCGTCGAGTGCGGACTGATGACGTCGCTCATCGCGATAATCTCTCCCTTCGCCTGCAACTCGTCAAGATGCGGCGTATTCGGAAGATAATATCCATACAAATGCATGTGGTTTCGATTTGTCGATTCGCCGAGTATGAACACAATGTTTTTGATTTCGCTGTCGTTTTTCGTCAGCTCAATCTTCGTATCAATGGAATCCGCCAGCCTATGATAGGCGATAGCGTTTTCCACAGCCAGCGACGTCGCGCTGACGACACGAACAATCGGCAACAGCGGATTCGCAAAAAACGACGCGAAAGTCGCGCAAATCAGGCCGAGAGAAACCAGCCCTGCCGCAGCCATCCCCCGACAAAACAACCGTTTCCTGTACTCTGGAATCTCGATACGTCGAAAGACGCGCCAGAGCAAATATAAAACAGCACAGCCGCAGACAACCGCGGCCACTTCCCGCCATGTCACATACATCTGCAAAAACTCAACGGCTTCCTTTCGGTTCGTTTCCAATATAGAATTGACGATACCCGCGCCGATCAACGCTTTGTATGTATACATCACGAAAACTTCCACGGGAAACGGCAGAAACGACGCCAAAAATAAAAGCCCCTGCACCCGTCGAAACCACTTCGCTTTTTCACGAAGGAAACGCCGAAGCAGCGCCGTCAAAAGGAGAATGCCCAAGAAAAGGACGCAGCCGTATTCCAACGCCAGCCACTCGTCCCGAATCAGGAGCAGGGACCACGCCATCGTGAAATAATTGAGGAAAAAAAGCAAAAAAATAAATCCTGTGTGCTCTATAAACGTCTGTTCAATCGCGTCCCAAATGTTTAGGGCGACATTGTTTTTGCCCTGATTGTCCATCTTTTTCGGTTCCTCCGTCTATCCCGTCGAAAACAGCAGCCGCAAACATGCGGAGCAGCCGTAAAATGCTTTTTTCAAAAGCACAATCGAAGATTGTCTTCGAGGAACAAAAAATTCTGAGGTAAGAAACTCTTACTTTCTTACTTCATATTTTTTGCCGCTCCCGGATTCAACGCCGGCGATACGTGACAAGATTGTCGCGCGCCCATAAGAAAGTCAATGAAATATCATGCTCCGGCGTTGAAAATTTCAAGCAGAAGTTTACCACTTTCTCCGCCCTTTGCCAAGCAATCCTGCTCAAATATACCGATTCCGCTCACATCCGTTTTATGAAACAAATGCGGAATACAGCGGCGGAATATGGACACAGCCTTACGTTTATGGTAGAGTTTCATGGAATGAAAGACATAGAGAAAGGAGCATCCTTTTTATGCACGACAAATCCATTCCTCCCGAAGCACGGCTCCCCATCGGGCAAACCATCCCTCTTAGCCTTCAGCATCTTTTCGCGATGTTCGGCTCCACCGTGCTCGTTCCGATTCTCTTCAAGATCAATCCGGCGACGGTGTTGCTGTTCAACGGTATCGGTACGCTGATTTATTTGATTCTCTGCAAGGGAAAAATTCCCGCCTATCTCGGGTCGAGCTTCGCGTTCCTTTCCCCAGTGTTTTTAGTTCTGTCTAAATACAGCTACGAAGCCGCTCTGGGAGGATTCATCGTCGTCGGCGCGATTTTCTGCCTTGTGGCGCTGATTGTCCGCGCCGTCGGAACGAGATGGATCGATTATATTTTCCCGCCCGCCGCGATGGGCGCCATCGTCGCGGTCATCGGACTTGAACTGATGCCGACTGCCGCTGCCATGGCGGGCCTCACAGCGGAAGCCCCCGATTCGCGCGCGATTATGGTTTCCATTCTGACGCTTGCCATTACTGTCTTTGCGTCAGTGGCATTTCGCGGATTGCTCGCGATTTTGCCGATCCTTATCGGTGTGGTCGGCGGCTACCTGATCTCCGCCTGCATGGGACTGGTGGACTGGGCTCCGATTGCCGCCGCACCGTGGTTTGCGCTCCCGACGATTTACACGCCGAAATTCAACCTCAACGCCATTTTGATTATCGTACCTGCCGCGCTGGTGGTTATCGTCGAACATGTCGGCCATTTGATTGTCACCGGAAACATCGTCGGCAGCGATTTGACAAAAGATCCCGGCCTCGACCGCTCGCTCTTAGGAAACGGTATATCGACGATTCTCTCCGGGTGCTTCGGCTCCACGCCCAATACGACCTACGGTGAAAATATCGGCGTACTTGCGATTACGAAAGTCTTCAGCACATGGGTCATCGGCGGCGCCGCCGTCTGCGCGATTCTGCTGTCCTGCTTCGGAAAGCTGGCCGCCGCCATCCAAAGTATCCCGACGCCGGTAATGGGCGGCGTTTCCCTATTGCTCTTCGGCGTAATCGCCGCGTCAGGCGTCCGCATTTTCGTCGATCAAAAGGTGGACTACAATCAGCCGACGAACCT
Organism: uncultured Selenomonadales bacterium; assembly: GCA_900321035.1. Taxonomy (GTDB): domain Bacteria; phylum Bacillota; class Negativicutes; order Selenomonadales; family Selenomonadaceae; genus RUG12372. The sequence continues at coordinate 66,332 of ONUH01000001.1, forward strand.
GATTCTGACCGCGATTGTCCTCGGCGTCGGCGTTTCCGGTGCGGGCGTCACCGTAGCGGGCGTCGCGCTTCGCGGCATGGCGTTGGCGACAGTGCTGGCAATTCTTTTGAATTTGACGTTCCGGCTGATTGCCCGCGTCCACGGCGACGAGGAAAAAACGGAATGATTTTGGAATATCGGATAGACGAGCGTGCCGATTCTGTTTCGGTACGCTCCTTTTTGAAACGGCATGGGCTTTCAACACATCTGTGGCGTCGGCTCAAGCATCAGGGATCGCTTTTCATCAACGGCGAGCAAGTTTTCCGCGCAACGCTTGCCACTCTCCATGCGGGAGATCTCATTCGCTGCGAAATACCCGAAGACTCCGTCATCGAGCCGCAGAATATTCCCATCGACATCCGTTATGAGGACGAACATTTACTCATCGTCAACAAACCCGCTCACATGCTCGTCCATCCGATTGCGAAGGAGCAGCACGGCACGCTGGCCAATGCTGTCACTTATTATTATGAAACAAAAAAAGAGCCCTGCGTCTTTCATCCAACGCATCGGCTCGACCGAAACACAACAGGGCTTGTACTGATTGCAAAGCAGCCGCACATCCAAGCTCTTTTATCAGGCAGGGACGGCCCTTGCTTTCATCGAACATACCTTGCCGTCGCGCAGGGACATTTCGCCGAAAAGGAAGGTGAAATCGCTTTGCCGCTTCGTCGAAAGCCGACGAGCTTCATCGAGCAGGAAACGCACCCAGACGGAAAACCCGCTGTCACCCGTTACCGTGTTCTTGCGGAAGCAACGGAAGGGTCCCTCATCGAACTCCGTCCCATTACGGGGCGCACACACCAGCTCCGCGTCCATCTTGCCGCCGTCGGCCATCCGATCATAGGCGACGATCTCTACGGCGAAAAATCCCCGTTGATTGACAGGCAATGCCTTCACGCCTTCCTACTCAACCTCATCCATCCCGTCATGCACGAACCGATGACCGTTGAAGCGCCCCCGCCGGAGGATTTCTTATCAGTCTTGCGCCTTCTCCAAATTCCTTTTCCATGAAAAAAGCTTCAAGCGTAACATTTTCTTTACGTTTGAAGCTTCTTTTTTTGGTGCCGGAGTCTTCATAAAACTTTACAGCTTGACGACAATCCCCCGTCGGTACATCCACTCCGCCAACGGCCACCACAGCGCGCACCACAGAACGGCAAAAAGCGCCGTGCTGAACGCCATACCGCCAACCCCCATCACTGTATGCCGCCATATCCAAACATACAACGGACCGTCTCCCGCAGGAGACTCTATCGACCATAAAATTTTCAGGCAAAGCTGCGTCGCAAGAAAAAAGACCAGCGGATTTCTTCCAAAAGCGCAAAACGGACGAAAAAGAACGCCGACGAAGGGCAACAGGAAAAAAATCCACCCCAAAGCCGCAAAGAGCAGCATATCCGCCCCGGCATTCAGCAAAGCATACGGCGACGTCCAAAGAGGCATTCCTACAATGTCGTAATCGCTCCAGAACCATCCGGCGCCCACGAGGGCGGCGCCGCCAAAAGCGAGCAGCATGCCCTTTTCCCATTCCCCCGAATGTTCCTTGAGTACATGACCGGCTAAAAGGCCGAAAAGCATAGAAGCCGCCGAACTCATCGTTCCATAAAGCCCCTCCGGATCAAAGGGCAGGCCGTAATGCTGCGAAACATGCGCAGCGCCAGGTACGATCACATCGACCGCCCGGCTGATATTATCCGGCAATGCAAACGGCGCCGCCGGCGCATAAATATGATACCCGGCGGAAGAAAGCAAGAGCAACAAGGCCGCGAAAACAAAAACGCGCGATTCCGTCTTGGCCATCTTCGCCAGCACCATGCCCAAAGCGTATGTAAGGGCAAGCCTCTGCAAAACGCCGAAAATCCGCACCTGCCCCGGCATCTCCCAAAGCCACGCCCCGAAATCAAACTCCTGCCGCACAAGCATCGGCGTAATTTCCAAGACGATATTAAACAAGAAACCGATAAGAAACAATCCGCCGACCCGAACGAGCAGCGCCCACAAAAACTCCGGCCAAGGGTTCCTTATCCGGCCGCTCCAGGAAAACACAGCGGACGCTCCCATGGCAAAAACGAATCCGGGAAAGGCAAGATCGGCGGCATGGATACCCTCCCACGGGCTATGTACCAGCGTCGGGTAAACCGTCCGCAAATCAGGAACCGCGTCCACAACAATCATGAGGACGACGGCCAATCCCCGGAACACGTCCAAAACGAAATTTCTTTTGGGTGCATTCGAATGATAAACGGAAAAAGAAGCCATGAAATTTTACTCCTACAAAAACAGCCGATACAAAATCCACGATACGATACTGAATACGATTACGGCAAGTGCCACGGGTACAGCGATGAAAAAAACGAAAAGCAGCAGTGCTGCGATTCCTAAATAAAGCGTGAGCTTTCCCTGCCAAGAACCGGATGAAACATAGGAAAAACCGCCCCAGCCCTGCCGGCTGCGCTCAAAACGGATATCTGACCGCGCCCCGCCTTCTTCGGGATTGCCCTCCTCTATCGTAACGCCTCTGTATGCATTTCTTTCCGCAGGGCTCAAGACCTGCACATGCGGCTCTTCTGCATTACAGGCTTCCGCGCCGCAGGACGGGCAGTATCCGTCCGCGGACAACTCTGCCCCGCACCGTTCACATCGCATACGATTCCCTCCTATGTCAGATACAAGAGCTGCACATATCCTTCTTCCGTCAAATATCTTGGATCAAGCGCCACGCAGTTTACCGCCGTCCCGACTTCATCCACGGCTCTGAGCATTTCTTCCTGCGCAACGGCGAAAGCCCTGCATATTTGTTCGATGGGTACGTATTCCACTCCGTTGATTCCTTCGATCAGAATCAGTACCGCCGCCTGCACGGCCTTCGTGCCGCGCCGTTTCGTTTTTGCCACGTAGTCTTCATACAATCTTTTGACAAAAAAGATGGAATACGCGCTGAAGTGAAGCAGCCGCGCCGTTGTTTCCAAACGGGTTTCCTCCGGCTCCAAAAGAGCGGCGCTGACAACTTCCCGCTCCGAAATCTCCCCTTCCAAATCGGGAACGACACGAAGCTGCGCGAATCCGGACAAAATCTGCACGGTATGGCGTACCGCCGCCGCATGACGCATAAAAAAGTCGCCCAATGTAGCCTGCGGCATCTGATACGTCCGAAATCGTTCGTATTGTTTATTGATTTCGTCGCGAATCCGCCGCTGCAGCCGCCTGCTTGCCGAAAGCCCCGTGATGTAATTCAGCAGCATAACGCCGCGCCGCTGCAAATGCCCGAAAAAGATCATATTCTTGAATTCGTAAAAGGTCGCGTCCGGGCAGGGAAGCTCCAATTCTTCCCCTGAAAACAACTCGGAACACACCGCGATATCATCATCCAGATATTTGACGGTGAAAAACGTCAATTTGGCCTGCATGAGATCTCTTAAAACATATTGCTCTTCCGTGGAAAGGTTGTCCTTTTCATGTTCCAGATAATAATGGACGGGGGACATGTCGTCGGCTTTGCAATGATAGTCGAAGAAGAAATAATCCCAAAACCCTCTCCACCAACTTTCATCGGCCTTCTCCGGCTCTACAAACGGCCCCGCGTACAGCATAACCGCGCGTGAAAAATCAGGCCGCAGCTCATCCCGCTGGAAATAAGCGATCATGCCCGATACAAGAACGTCCAATAAACTGTTGAGATGCTCCAGCTCGTCTTCACTGATTTCTTCCGTATGCTCCAAGGCATCGCAAAAAGCGTCGTATTCCTGCCTGTCAGGCAAAGAAAAGACGTCCCCTGCATAAAACAAATGACGGCCTTCCCGCAATGCGCTCAGAATCTCCCCGTTCTCGCTAACCGTCGCTTCAATGAATTCCTCCAAATACGAAAAAAACATTTCGACATTTTGCTCTATCAGCCGTAAATTCGGCCGGGTATCCGCATACAAATAGAAAATCTCGACAAAGTCATATCGCGTCAAAAGGTGAAAACTCCCCAGTTTTCGATGATTCATATACGCGAGCATCGTAGATATGACGCCGAAAATGCGCCGAAGCAGCGCGTCGCTTTTTCCCTTCCACGCCATTTCACGAAAGTATCGTTCCATTTGCGCTTTGCCGACAATCCTGTTCAGTTGTTTTTTCTTTTGATAAAAAAGTTCTATCTTTCGATAGACGTTGTCCGTCGCCACAAAAAGCCTCCACGCCGAATATATATTCAAAATAGTAAAGCACAACTTCCCGTTTGTCAATTTGAAAGGTTCCGGTTTGTCTTTCTCTTATTTTATGATATGATTATTTCATCTTTTCATATTTCCAGGAGGTATCTCACCATGAGCGAAACGAATTGCGACCATAACTGCGGGACTTGCGGCAGCGACTGCGACCAGCGCCAGGAACCGCAAAATCTTCAAGTGAAACCCCATGAACTCAGCAGCGTCAAACACGTCATTGCCGTCGTGAGCGGCAAGGGCGGCGTAGGAAAATCCTTGGTCACGTCCCTCTCCGCGGTTGCCATGAGCCGGCTCGGGTTTTCCGTCGGCGTTCTCGACGCTGATATAACAGGCCCGTCGATTCCGAAGCTGTTCGGCGTCAGCGGCAGTATCCGCGGCTCCGAGTCCGGCGCCTATCCTCTCGTCAGCGACGGCGGCATCCAGCTCATGTCGATGAACCTGCTCCTGCAAAATTCCACCGATCCCGTTCTCTGGCGCGGCCCAATCATTGCCAGCATCGTCAAACAGTTTTGGCAGGACATCATTTGGGACAATATTGATTATCTGTTTGTCGATATGCCGCCGGGAACGGGCGACGTCCCCCTGACTGTTTTTCAGTCGCTTCCCGTGGACGGAATTATCGTAGTAACGTCCCCGCAGGATTTGGCGCTGATGATTGTGGAAAAAGCCGTCAATATGGCAAATATGATGAACATTCCCATTTTAGGATTGTTGGAAAACATGGCATTCTTCCGCTGCCCGGACTGCGGAAAAGAACACCGGATTTTCGGCGAAAGCCATCTTCCTGCAGTCGCCGCGAAATACGATCTTCCCGTGCTCGGCCACATCCCCATCGACCCGAGACTCGCCGCCGCGTGTGACGCCGGACAAATCGAAACCTTCGAAAGCCATTGGCTCGACCGCGCCGCCGAAACGATGAAAGCGCTGAACAAGTAAACAGCGTTTCATTTGCCTTCCGTACGCATTTTCCTCCATGCCTGCGGCGTAACGGAAAACTGCGACTTGAACGCACGGAAGAAGGCCGTGTAATCCGAAAAGCCAGAGGCGGCGCTGATCTCCGTAATCGTCTTCTCCGACGGCTGCGAAAGCATTGCCCTCGCGTGCAAAAGCCGCTTCATCGTGACGTAGCGATGCAGGCTGTAGCCTGTCGCCGCCTTGAAACGGCGCATCAAATAATATTTACTGAGATACGCCTCTTTTGCCAATATGTCCGCGGACAAATCTTCCGAAATATGGGTTTCTATGTATCCGAGCAGCGGCTGGATTTTTTCATCTGCCGCTGCTTCTTTTACGGTGCCAAGCTCGTGGGAAAAAAGCGCACGATGCAGGAGAATCATAAATTCGACAAAAAGCGCCTCCGTATAAAGCCCGTTCGCAAATCCATCTCCGTGCGCCGTCCGTTCTAGCTTTTCCATCTGCGACAACAGTTCGTGCGTATCTCCCGAAGCGAGACGCATTACGCCGGCTTCGCCCGGCGCACGCCGAAAGCAGGCGGACAGATCGGCGCCCGGGCGGGATACGCGGGACAGGAAACTTGGCGCCACATAGATGACAATTCTTTCATACGGTCCGCGAACGTCAATGACGGGCCGATGGATTTCCCCCGCCCTCACAAAGGCGATATCCCGAGGTCCCAAAGGGTACGACGTCCCCTCAATAATATAGTCTCCCCGTACCGCGAGGAAAAGAATAATCTTATGAAAATCATGATAGTGAAACGGGACGGGAATCGACATCGGGCTTTGTAAGCGGAAAACCTTAAAATCCTGAACTAAATACCCTTTTTTCTCATATTCCGCCATTTCATTCACCTCGCCATTTTCATTATAGCACGTTTTGCAATATAAATCGCAAAAATCTCCATGTACTAAACAAATCCTGCCTGTTATACTTTGTATGCGATAAAAAAGAACCGAAATCCTTCGGTTCGGAATGGTTTCAAAGGAGGCGATTGCAATGCGGGAACTGGAAAAAATCACGATCAGCGGCGTTCGCTATATGATATGGGACGAATCACACGGCATCTGCCCAGATGCCTCCGGCATAAAGCTTTTGCTTTCCGCCCGCGACGGCGTGGGCGCTGATATTCTTCTTGTACTTCCCAAGAATCGCCCATTGGCTGTTTGCGCATACGCAAACGACGGCCATAAGATTTCTGTCGGCGAAGAAGCCCTCCGAGCGGTTTCCATTTCTCTAAAAAGATCAACCGCCCCCATTTCCGAAACTCATTTATTCCCCATCGAAAATTCAGTTGATTATGTAGAAGTCCGCCTCACGGATTCATTCTTCGCCCGGCTCTTTGACACAGCGGGAAGGAAATCTCGTTTAGCCGGATGAACATGACAAAAGCGAAAAAACGTCAAGCTTTCCGATAATAATCGGTCGGCTTGACGTTTTTATTTCTTATCCAGATCGTCAATCAATCTGACAATCGTTTGCAGCACTTGTTTTGAAGTTGCTCCCGACGAACACTCAAACGCCCGAGGCGTTCCCTGGTGCCGAGGACACTTCATAATGATATTATACGGTATACGCGCGTCATTATAGCACCCATGACATTTCATGTCGTTATATACGCGATACGGCGTAAAAAATTCATACCATGAAGCGGAAAAGCCGCAAATCATAACGACGGGACACCCGACGGCATAGGCCAGCCAAGCCAGCCCGCTGCTAAGACCGATATAGAAATCAGCATATGCAAGCAATTCGATCCGTTCCGATAAAGGAAGCTCCCCCGTAAAATCTTCCGCACCTTCAGGCATTACAACTTTTATGCCGTCGTCCTCGACCTCCTTGTCCCTGTCTATGCACAAAACTCTGTACCCGCTTTCTTTCAGCGCCTCCACAACCTCATCCCAGCCGTGCGGATAATGCCATCCTTTCCATGCCCACGACGCCTGCGCCCCAATGCAAACATAGCGCTCCTTGATTTTCCGGCCGGCAGACGGATAAAACTTCCTCGTCTTCTGCAAATCCTGAATGCCCAGGATATATTTCCCCGCATATTCCATGGGACTGTATCTGCAGTCTTCCGGCGAGCCGCAATAAAAATCAATATACATTCCCACATAATATGTAGCGTATGTCTCCTCAGTCCCCGTCGTCGATATCTGAAGTTCCGGATAATAGCGCTCCACAATTTCGCGAAGATAGGGCGCAATATATATATACGCCTTGCAGCGACGCTCCCGCACAAAAGCCGCGACATAGGGCAAAAGCGCAATAGAATCGCCCATCGCACGATTCGGGAAATAGAACATCACCGGCTGACTCTCAGGGTCAAAATCGTGCGAGAATACCTTTTTCCCATCTCGGAACACATCTATTTGCCAAGGGATATAGAATTTTTCAAAGGAGACGACAACTTTTTCCGAAACGCCCTCGTCGAAATAGATCTGCCCGTTTATTGCGTTTCCTATTACGACGCGCCAGTTGCCTTCCGGGACTTGAAGCCTGAGCCCGTAGTTAAAGTCGAGCTTCAGTCCGGGAACGCCCGTTTCCCCCGCAATCTTCGGGGGCGGTTTCACCTGATCGATGAACAGCATGATTTGACGCGCAGCTTTTTCAGGTGAAATCGCCGTTGAGCATTGAAAATAATGGACAGGATATTGATATTTTTCCATGGCTGCAGACCGCCTTTTCCTTAGGAATCGCGGAACAATTCCTTGAACTCGTTTTTGCACATGGCCAATGCAAATTTCAGATCATTCGCCAAGAGCTTTCATCGCAGCCTCCATCGTTTCCCCAATCGGCGTCCGAAGCACCAATTCTGCCGAACGGTCTGCTTTGGTCTCCGTCTTGTTGATAACGACAAGATGCTTACCGTGAAAATATCGGATAAAACCTGCCGCCGGATAAACGACCAATGAAGTGCCGCCGATGATCAAAGTATCGGCGCGTGCGATGGCCTCCGCCGCCTTTTGCATAGTTTCGCCGTCCAAAGCTTCCTCGTACAGAACGACGTCCGGTTTCACAATACCTCCGCAAGCTTCGCATTTTGGCGGCTCCGGCGCAGTCTTCATGACATAATCGGCGTCATAAAACGAATGGCAATCCATGCAGTAATTGCGAAGCACAGAACCGTGAAGCTCATATACGGTCTTTGAGCCTGCCGCCTGATGCAGGCCGTCGATATTTTGCGTAACAACCGCGAGGAGTTTTCCCATCTCCTCCAATCGGGCCAGCGCCTTATGGCAGCCGTTCGGTTCAGCGTCCGGATACACCAACTTCTCCCGGTAAAAATCAAAAAACTCTTTTGGGAATCGCTCAAAATAAGTATGCGATACAAGCTGCTCCGGAGAGAGCTCCACTTGAAGCTTTTCGTTCCAAAGCCCGTTTGCGCTGCGAAAATCTGGAATCCCCGATTCCGTCGAAACACCTGCACCCCCGAAAAATACGATTTTTTCGCTCTCCCGTAAAATTTCCACCAATTTTTGAAGCTCGTCCGGCATATCCGTCCCTCCCTATTAATTATGCTTCCACATTTTGAAGCGAAAGCCCCGGCACGGCGTTCAGCCGAAGATCGGAAAAAAGCCCTGCCCGTGACTGGTAATACCCGCGGCAGGCAATCATTGCCGCATTGTCCGTACAAAGGATCTTGTCGGGATAATAAAAATGGATTCCATGCTCCGCAGAAGCCTCGCGCAATCTCCGCTCTAAAGCACTATTCGCCGCTACGCCTCCCGCCAATACCAGCGTATCCAAATTCGTCTCTGAAAGAGCCTCCAACGACTTTTGCACCAACACTTCAATGACCGCCTTCTGGAACGAAGCGGCCACGTCCGCCCTGTTTGCCTCCGTGTTTTTCATCTTCATCTCGTTCAAATAATTCAGCACAGCGGATTTCAGCCCGCTGAAACTGAATTCGTAATTACCTTTTTCCCGAAGCGCCCGCGGAAAATCCACAGCGTCCTCATCGCCCGCGGCCGCCAATTTATCAATCTCCGGCCCGCCGGGATAAGGAAGTCCCATGACGCGGGCAATCTTGTCGAACGCTTCCCCGGCGGCATCGTCCCGCGTCTGCCCCATCAGGGCAAAATGATTGTATCCGATAACATGAATCAACGCCGTGTGTCCGCCCGAAACCACCAACGCCATGAAAGGAGGCTTCAGCTCCGTATGGCTCAAAAAATTTGCAAAGATATGACCTTCCAAATGATTGACGCCAATCAACGGCACGTTGCGCGCAAACGCCAACGCTTTCGCCGCAGAAACACCAACCAGGAGCGCCCCAACGAGGCCGGGACCGTAGGTCACGGCAATCTGATCAATGTCCGGCAAAGCAACCTCCGCATTCCGAAGCGCCTCATCGATTACAGGCATTACATTCACAATATGGCGCCTGGATGCGATCTCCGGCACCACGCCGCCATATTTCCTGTGCAGCGGGATCTGCGTCGATATCACATTCGACAAAAGTTCCCGCCCGCCGCGCAGCACCGCCGCCGCCGTTTCGTCACAACTCGACTCAATGCCCAAAGTCAAAATATCTTTTGCAACCGACAATATACACACACCTTTTTAAAGTACTGGTTATTTGTATCATAACAAAGGAACCGCCGAACGGCAACACCTTTCCACAGGCAAAACACAATCCTGCACCTATGGACAAATCCCAATACGCGCGTCTATAATAAGAGAGCACGAATTCAAAGGAGGCTTTTATTTATGTGGGCGACCCACAAAACTTCTATACTGCTCGGCATCAGTTTTCTCCTATTGCTGGGTTCGTTTTGGCTGCTCCCGCAGCTTGCCTTTGTCGTGTTCATCGCGTTGCTCCTTCACCTTCTGCTTTGCCCAATGGTGGATTATCTGCACCGGTTTCGCAAATTCCCCCGCGGCATTGCCGCCGCGCTGACGCTCATATTGTTCCTCGTCGGCGTCACGATTCTCTTCACCGTTCTCTCAACGCCGCTGGCGCGCTCCGCGCAGAAATTCTCGCAGGACCTTCCGGCGCTGACCGAGAGCATGCGCGACCTGTTCGCCTCTTATCCGGCAATTGCAAAGGAGGTCGACAAATTCTGGAGGGAAATTGCCACCGTCGGAATCGACGCTCTTCGATCCTCCTTGGACATGCTGCTCTCCTTTTTCTCTAAAATTTTCGACGTCGTCATTATCCTCTTCTCCGCGTTTTATCTGCTCAAAGACGGCCGAGAAATTGAGGAATGGATTACGCGCCTCTTTCCGAAAAAGGATCATATGCGCGTTTTCAAACTTTTCGACCGAATCCTGCTGGCACTGCACAAATACATTTGCAGCCAGCTCGCCATCTGCCTTTTGATGGGCATCGTCGTATTTCTTTACTTCACTGCCCGCGATATCCCCTACGCAGTGGTCTTCGCCGTGCTCTCCGGCATCAGCGAATTCATTCCCGTCATCGGGCCGACCGTCGCCGCCTTGTTCGGCGTGTCCATAGCCGCCACGATCTCACTGTGGATGGCGGCGCAAACGCTTTTCTTTTATCTGCTGATAACGCAGACCAATCACAATTTTATTTATCCCACTCTCGTCGGGAAATCTTTAAACCTGCACCCAATCGCCATCCTTCTCGGCCTGCTCCTCGGCGGATGCCTTCTCGACGCGCCGGGCATGTTTCTCGCCGTGCCGCTGATGGTCATTATCCGCATCGTTATCGAGGATATTTACCATGACGCAGAAAAATCAGAGCAACCGCCGTCTTCCATGGAATAAACGATAAAAGAACGCCTCCCCGCGAAATCCATTCGGATTTTGGGAGAGGCGTTCTTTTATTGTACAAGCGTCAACCGGACATAGGTCTTTTTCCCTTTCCGCACGATGGCGGAACCATCCTTGAAATCCTCCTCGGTCAATTTGCGCTCAATATCCGTGACGCGCTCGTCGTTCAGCGTAAGACCGTTCTGCTGGACGAGGCGCTTACCCTCACCTTTAGAGGCGACGACGCCTTTTTGTGCCAGCACGTCAAGCAACCGCGATCCCAAATCCGAGGCCGTAACCTCCGACGTCGGCATCGCGTCCGCGTCACCGGTGCCTCCGAAAAGAGCTTCCGCAGCTTTTTTCGCCTTTTCGGCTTCGGCTTCGCCATGAACAAGACGCGTAACCTCGTAAGCGAGAATCTTTTTCGCGTCATTCATGCGTTCATCGCGGTGTTCGGTAAGGCGACGCACCTCATCCATCGGCAGGAACGTCAGCTGCGAAAGACATTTTTCCACATCGCCGTCGTCAATATTCCGCCAGTATTGATAAAAATCATAAGGCGACGTCTTTTCCGCATCGAGCCAAAGCGCGCCCGACGCAGTCTTTCCCATTTTCTTTCCATCGCTCTTCGTCAAAAGCGAAAGCGTCAATCCGTAGGCGGCGTTTCCCTCACGGCGGCGAATCAGCTCCACGCCTGCGATGATGTTCGACCATTGGTCATCCCCACCCATCTGGAGCACACAACCGTAACGACGGTTCAACTCCATGAAATCATAAGCCTGCATCGTCATGTAATTGAATTCAAGGAACGTCAGCCCCTGCTCCATGCGATTCTTGTAGCATTCCGCCGCCAGCATGCGGTTGACGGAAAAACAAGCGCCCACGTCCCGCAAAAATTCAATATGATTAAGCTTTCTCAGCCATTCGCCGTTATTGACCATCAGCGCCTTGCCGTCAGAAAAGTCGAGGAAACGCGCCATCTGTGCCTTGAACCGCTCGCAGTTTGCCTCAATTTCGTCGTCGGTCATCACTCTGCGCATATCGGTACGCCCCGACGGATCACCGACCGTACCGGTTCCGCCGCCGACGAGGCAAATCGGACGATGACCAGCACGCTGGAGCCGAGCCATCGCCATCAGTGCAAGGAAATGTCCGACGTGCAAACTGTCCGCCGTCGGGTCAAATCCGATATAAAAAGTGATCTTCTCTTCGGCAAGGAGTTTCCTGACTTCCTCCTCATTCGTACATTGCGCAATATAGCCGCGTTCTTTCAATTCATCCCATACGTTTAACGGCATCCAAATAACTCCTTCCGCCCCGCTGCACGGAGCGTTTTTCATAATACATGGTTCCAAAGGGACTACAGATAAATCTTTTGGCAAAGGCAAAACTTATTTAACGCCCCTTGCCCATGCCGCCCGTCATACTCGGCGCGGTGGACGGACCGCCCACCGTCGGGCTTGTCGGCGGCTGCGTCGGCGCCGGTTCCGGCTCTGGCTCGGGATTCTCTGCTTTCCCTCCTGCCGCAGGACGCGTCGGCGTCGACGGCTGTTGCGGCGTCTCGCCGCGTTTCGGCTGTTCTTCATTCTTGCCGCCGGACGGCGTCTGCTGCCGATGCTGCGGCGCCGTATTCCTTTGATTATCCTGCTTTTGGTCCTTTTTCTGTCCCGCACGGGTCGTATGACCGTCGTCCTTCAGTTCGTCCACGGAATCGCTCCGATAACCCGGACCGCTCTCAAAATAGCGAACGGGCATATTTGCCGTCGCTTTTTCCATAAACGCCTGCCAGACGGAAGCCGGCAAATTTCCGCCGGTCATGCCGTCAAGATCGCTGTTATCATCGCAGCCAATCCAAACGCCCGCCACAAGGTCCGTCGTGTAGCCGACAAACCAAGCGTCGCAATAATCGCTGGTCGTTCCCGTCTTGCCCGCCGCAGGACGGTCAAGCGCTGCTCCCGTACCGGTACCGCGTGTAATAACCCCCTGCAGCATGGATGTCAAATCGTTAGCGCTGGCCTCGCTGATTACGTTTTTCTGCTTCGGCTTAGCCTGCTCCAATACTTTACCGTTTCGATCGAGCACTTTAAGGATTGCCGTCGGATCGACATGAATCCCCTGATTCGCAAACGTTCCGTAAGCGCTGGTCAATTCCAGAGGCGTCACGCCCCGCGTCAGGCCGCCAAGAGACGTGGCAAGCCCGCGGTCGTTCGTCGGTCCGTCCAAAACGAAAGTCGAAATTCCCATTTCCTGCGCATAATAGATTGGCTTGTCCATGCCGATTTTTTGCGCGATTTTTACCGTCGGCACATTCAATGACTGCTCCGCCACATACCGCAGCGTCACCTTGCCGTTGAAATTCCGGTTGTAGTTCAGCGGTTCCCAATCCCCAACCATAACAGGGCTGTCTTCGATAATCGTATTCGGCGTAAATCGATTTTCCAACGCCGCTACGAACACAAACGGCTTAAACGCCGATCCCGGCTGACGTTCCGCCATAGTCGCGCGGTTGAACTGATCCGTACCGCGGCCGCCTACCATCGCTTTAATCTGGCCGGTATGCGGATCGATAGCCACCAACGCGCCCTGCGGCTGCGCCAATCCGTTTTTGTCGGTCTCGAACGTCGGAAGCATCTTCATAGCCGCCTCCGCCGCCCGCTGCATATCCATGTCGATGGTCGTATAAATCTTGAGCCCGCTCTTATAGACGGCGTCTGCGCCGTACTTGTCGATCAGCCCCTGCACGACATAATCGATGAAATACGCGGCCTCCGTCACTTCGCCCGCTTGCGGCCGGGCAAGCTTCAAATCTTCCTTTTTTAAGCGGCTGGCTTCAGAATCGCTGATATAATGGTATTTCGCCATTTGCTCCAGCACCGTTGCGCGCCGCGCCCGCGCAGCCTCCAAATTGTTGAAAGGCGAATAATAATTCGGGCTCTTGGGGATGCCTGCCAGCATCGCGCATTCGTTCAAAGTCAACGCGCTGACGTCCTTGCCGAAATACGTTTTTGCCGCGGCCTCGACTCCGTAAGCGCCCTGCCCGAAATAAATCTGGTTCAGATAAAACTCTAAAATTTCCTGTTTCGTGTATTCGCGCTCTAATTGCAGCGCAAGAAACATCTCCTGTATCTTGCGTTTTATGGTACGTTCGGGCGTCAGGTAAGCGTTCTTCGCCAGCTGCTGCGTGATTGTCGATCCGCCCTCGGATACGCCGCCGCCGGAAATATTGGCCCACAACGCGCGCATGATGCCGCGTGGATCAATCCCCGAATGTTCGTAAAAACGCGCGTCCTCCACCGCGATAAACGCGTTCTGAAGATCCTTCGGAATTTGGGAAATCTTGACGGGCATGCGATTTTCCGTCGCATGTATATTCGCAATCTCATTGCCGTTGATGTCATATATTTGCGACGACGCGGAAGGCGTAAGATCCTCCGCCAAATTCGGCCTTGTATTCATGCTTGCCGTCAAAAACCCGCAGCCGATGCCGGTGAGCATCACCAAAACCACAAGAAGGAAGCCGCCGAGAATCCGCCAAAAAGTACCGCCGCTCTTCTTCGACGAACGGGATCTTCTGCTATTCGCCGTCTTCGCCGGTTGCTTTGCCATGAAAAACCTCCTCTGCCCGATGCGGGCAAGATACTTGCGATTTCAAACCAGTGACATAAAAATCCATAATAAAGATTCTAAGCCTTATTCCCTTTTCTGTCAAATTGCGCAAAACAAAAACGGCGTGGGATTTTCGATTTCCCATGCCGTTTTTGTCTCGTTATCCGAATATTTATACCAAACGCTGTTACAACGACTCGCTATATTCGCTGATTATGCAAGCGTCACGTAAGCTGCAGACGCAGCCGCCGCATACCCTCCAAACGAAAAGGCGCTATTCTTACAACAACGACGCACGCAATTCCTCTGCCGTTTTCGGCGAAAGATATGCTAGCGGAATATCCAGGACGGTCTTCGCGCCCTTCTGCCCCTCCGCCGCCATACGATATGCAGCCCGCGCATAGGCGACGAGAACGCTGGCCGTGAATTCCGGATTGGAGTCGAGCTTAAGGCTGAACTCCATCACATGCTTATGCGTTCCCTTGTCTCCCGTGGAGCCGGAGCGAATCACAAATCCGCCGTGGGCAAGGCCGCCATGTTTTTCATTGAATTCCTTTTCATCGATAAAATGCACCGTCGTGTCGTAATCCGCGAAGTAATTCGGCATCGTCACAATCTCCCGCTCGATGCGCGCTTTGTCTGCGCCCTCCTCCGCTACGACGAAACACTCTCTCGTGTGCTTTTCTCTTGTCGTTAGCGACGGGTTCTTTCCCGAACGCACCGCATCCAACGCGCTCTCTACCGGAACCGTGTACTGCTTTGCGTTTTTCACGCCTTCAATGCGGCGAACGGCGTCGGAATGCCCCTGGCTGACGCCGCGTCCCCAAAAAGTGTAATCCTTGCCGTCAGGCAAAATCGCGCTGGCGTAAGCGCGGTTCAGTGAAAAAAGCCCCGGATCCCAGCCCACGGAAATAACCGCTACCTTACCTCCCGTCTTTGCCGCCGCATCCACCGCCGCAAAATGCTCGGGAATCCGCGCGTGCGTGTCAAAGCTGTCGATGACATTAAAAATCTTTGCGTACTGCGGCGTCTGCACCGGCAAATCCGTTGCGCTGCCGCCGCATAAAATCAATACGTCAATCTTATCTTTCCATGTTTCGATGTCATTGACCGACACGACAGGAACGTCTTTTCTGCGAATATTTAACGAGGACGGATTCCGACGCGTAAAAACCGCGGCAAGCTCCATATCCTCGCACGCTTCCGTCGCATACTCAACGCCGCGTCCAAGATTTCCATACCCCAAAATCCCGATTCTGATGCTCATTGTTCCATCTCCAACTTTCTTATTTATTTAAATCCAATTCCGCCTCATGCGCCTGCATTCCCTTAATGCAATATTCCATCACGACGCCGATATCAAGCCCGAGCTTTTCAACGCCGTCTTTGATCAGGTCGCGGTCGCATTTGGCTGCAAAGCGCTTGTCCTTGAATTTCTTTTTCAGACTTTTGACTTCCATGCCGGCCATGCCTTCAGGCCGCATCAAAGCATAAGCATGAACAATTCCTGTCAGCTCATCGACGGCAAACAGACTTTTTTCCATATCTGTTTCCGGCGGCTTCTCATCGGTGACAAGACCATAACCGTGTGAAATAATCGACCGGATATCTTCCTCATCTACGCCTTCCGGTTCCAAAAGTTCCCGCACATGGCGGCAATGTTCATCCGGAAATTTTTCATAATCCACATCATGAAGCCAGCCGATAGCCGCCCAATGCTCCTCATCCGCGCCAAAATGTCCGGCCAATGCGCCCATCGCCGCGCTAACCGCAGCCGCATGTGTGAACAGATGCGCTTCCGTAGTATGTTTTGCCAAAATCTCCTTTGCCTTCTCCAATGTCAATGTACTCAAGATGCCGCCTCCTATCTCTCTGTCAAAAAAACGGCTCGCGGCGAAGGACGCGCACGAACCGTTTCTTTTTTTGTGTTTATGCCGTCGGCTCGGCCTCGGGTGTTTCTAAAGCCTCTGTGCCTTCCGAAACATCACCGGTTTCTGCGGGAACGCTTTCCGCGTTCTCCATAACCGTTTCGCCTTCCGCCAACGTCTCACCATCAACTACCTCCGCCGCGTCAGGATCCACGACGCCAATATTCCGATAGCGTCCCATTCCCGTCCCGGCAGGAATCAGCTTGCCGATGATAACATTTTCCTTCAGTCCGATCAGCGGATCGACCTTACCCTTGATGGCAGCATCCGTCAGCACGCGCGTCGTTTCCTGGAAGGACGCCGCAGACAGGAACGAATCCGTAGCCAAAGACGCCTTCGTGATACCGAGCAAAATCGGCTTTGCCACAGCAGGCTCACCGCCGTTTTCAATCACGCGGGCATTGACAGCCTCAAAGGAATTGATGTCGATATACTCTCCGGGCAAGAAATATGTATCGCCCGAATCCTCGATCTTGACTTTATGAAGCATCTGCCGCACCATGACTTCAATATGCTTATCATTGATGCCGACACCTTGGGATTTATAGACTTTCTGCACCTCATACACAAGGTAGCGCTGTGTCTCCTTGAGACCGCAGACGCGGAGGATGTCATGAGGATTGATGGAGCCTTCGGTAATCTTGTCGCCGAGCTTCATCTTCATGCCGGTCTGCGCGACCATACGAGCGCCGTACGGTATTTCATACTCATGCGGCTCTCCATCGTCCGAAGTAATCGTGACCTTTCGCAGATCGTCCTGCACTTCCACCGTGCCTTCGTTTTCAGCGATAATCGCATGATGCTTCGGCTTGCGTGCCTCGAAAAGTTCCTCGACGCGAGGAAGACCCTGCGTGATATCATCGCCGGCAACGCCGCCGGAATGGAACGTACGCATGGTGAGCTGAGTGCCCGGCTCGCCGATAGACTGCGCCGCGATAATGCCGACCGCTTCGCCGACATCGACTTCAGCCGCATTCGCCAAATCGCGCCCGTAGCATTTAATGCAGACGCCATACTGGGATTTACAGGTAAGTACGCTTCGAATAGATACCTTATCCCGAATCTTACAGATTTTCTCCGCCAGTTCTTCGTCTACCGTCTGGTTCAACGAAGCAATCTTCTCGCCCGACTTCGGATCGATAATATCTTCTGCCAGTACTCGGCCAATGATACGCTCCGAAAGCGGTTCGATAATACCGTTGCCTTCTTTTATGGCCTCGACCTCGATACCGCGAACATTGTTGTTGCGAACACGGATTTCCTGTGCATCGCTTTCCAGCGCTTTCTCAACGTCTTCTTCCGTGATCTCCGTATCGGCGGGAATCAAGACCTCACCGTCTCCGGAAACGACGTCCTCTGTCGCTTTCTTGCCGGCGATTTCATGCATAAAGGCATGCAGTTCTTTTTTCCGAACTTTAGCGTCCGGCGTTCCCAACACCACGGTCTCGGAAACCATAGCGTTGCTGATGACGGCCTCAGACGCCGCCAGTGAACCGCGAATCACAATCTCGGAAACTTTATTCTCGCCAATGACCGAAAGATCGCCTTCCGTCAGCACAGTATCCTGCGGCAAGAGCATCTCGCCGGTCTCGGGATCGGCAATCGTCGCTCCCAAAACCCGACCGACCAAAACGTCGCCCAAAATATCCAAGGCTTCCGCCGTAGAAGAGGCAAGCCGTGCCCGTTCCCGCTGAAGATCGATGCTCATGATATCGCAATCGTCTTCCCGCACAATGACGTCCTGCGCGACGTCCACCAAACGGCGCGTCAGATAACCAGAGTCCGCCGTACGAAGAGCCGTATCGGCAAGACCTTTGCGCGCGCCATGAGAAGAAATGAAGTAATCGGAAACCGTCAGACCTTCGCGGAAGTTAGCCGTAATCGGCAACGCAATGATTTTTCCTGAAGGATCGGACATCAAACCGCGCATACCGGCAAGCTGACGCATCTGCTGCGCATTGCCTCGAGCGCCGGAATCCGCCATCATAAAGATTGGATTAAAGGAGTCCATGTTGTGCATCATGGCCTCGCCGACGTCGTTGGTCGTTTGCTGCCAAAGGGCAACGACTTTGTTGTATCGTTCTTCCTCTGTGATGAGACCACGGCCAAACTGCTGCTCAATCTTGTTGACCGCTTCTGTCGTCGCATCAATCATCGACTGCTTTTCCGGCGGAACGATGACATCCGAGATAGCGACCGTCATGCCCGCAAGGCAGGCATAATGATACCCGAGATTCTTTACGTTATCAATGACGACGGCGGTCTTACCCGCGCCAAAATGCTTGAAACATTTTGCAACGAGGCGTTCCAGCTCCTTCTTGTTCATCTGGATGCCGTATTCCCACTCGCCTGTTTTCTTATCCTTTACATAGTAACGAATTTCCTCAGGCAGTATCTCATTGAAAATCATGCGGCCCAATGAGGTCTTCACAAGACCGTAGCCTTCAATGCGCGTCGTGATGGACGCCTGAAGATCCAATGCCTCATGCTGATGCGCCAAGAGCGCTTCCTCAATGCCGGTAACGAATCTTCCTTCGCCCTTTGCTCCCGGGCGCAAAATCGTCAAATAATAAGAACCGAGAACCATATCCTGCGTCGGAACGATGATCGGATTGCCATCCTTCGGCGCCAAAATATGATGCGCCGCAAGCATCAGGATACGCGCCTCTGCCTGTGCCTCTGCGGAAAGCGGAAGATGAATCGCCATCTGGTCGCCATCAAAGTCGGCATTGTACGCAGTACAAGCCAACGGATGCAGTTTCAATGCACGGCCTTCCGTCAGCACAGGCTCAAAGGCCTGGATGCCGAGACGATGCAGCGTCGGCGCACGGTTCAAAAGCACCGGATGCTCTTTGATGACGTCCTCAAGGACATCCCAAACCTCCGGGCGCACGCGCTCTACGGCACGCTTAGCTGCTTTGATATTCGTAGCCGCCCCGCTGTTGACCAACTTCTTCATAACGAAGGGCTTGAAAAGCTCCAGTGCCATTTCCTTCGGCAGGCCGCACTGATGAAGCTTCAGCTCCGGTCCTACGACGATAACCGAACGGCCGGAATAATCGACGCGTTTTCCAAGCAAATTTTGACGGAAACGCCCCTGCTTGCCCTTCAGCATATCGGACAAGGACTTTAAAGGACGATTGCCCGGCCCGGTAACGGGACGACCGCGGCGGCCGTTGTCAATCAGCGCATCCACAGCCTCCTGCAGCATACGCTTCTCATTTCTGACAATGATATCCGGCGCATCCAAATCAAGCAACCGCTTCAGCCGGTTGTTTCGATTGATGACGCGACGATAAAGGTCATTCAGATCGGAAGTCGCAAAACGACCACCGTCGAGCTGCACCATCGGGCGAAGCTCCGGCGGAATAACCGGAACGACGTCCAAAATCATCCACGACGGTTTGTTTCCGGATTTGCGGAATGCCTCCACAACCTCCAAACGCCGAATCGCACGGACTTTTTTCTGTCCGCTGACGCCCGCCAATTCGTTGCGAAGCTCCTCATTCAGCTGTTCGAGGTCGATCTCCTCCAAAAGTTCCTTAATAGCCTCCGCGCCCATGCCGACACGGAAATTAGAACCGTTCGCCTCGCAAAACTTTTGGTATTCGTCCTCCGTCAGCATCTCTTTCTTCTTCAGCGTGGTATCGCCCGGATCGAGAACGATATAGGAGGCAAAATACAGCACTTTCTCAAGCGCCCGGGGAGAAATATCAAGAATCAGCCCCATACGGCTAGGAATCCCCTTGAAATACCAAATATGCGAAACCGGCGCAGCCAGCTCGATATGTCCCATACGCTCGCGACGGACCTTAGACCGCGTAACCTCAACGCCGCAGCGATCGCAGACAATACCCTTGTAACGAATGCGCTTGTATTTTCCGCAATGGCACTCCCAATCGCGAGTCGGACCAAAAATCCGCTCGCAAAACAGGCCGTCGCGCTCCGGCTTCAGAGTACGATAATTGATTGTCTCCGGCTTTTTGACCTCTCCGTAAGACCATTCACGAATCTTTTCCGGCGACGCGAGGCCAATCCGCATCGAATCAAAATTATTTACATCCAACAAAGGGCTGCACTCCCTTCTTTATTCTTCCGAGTTATCGTCCATCTCCGTAAACCCGTCTAAATCTTCGTCCTTCCCATCATCTCCGCCAAGATCGGCAATGATGTTTTCGTCGTCCAAGACGGAATCCTCAGCGCCGTCGGTTTCATCATAGGAGCCTTCTGCCTGCGCCCCTTTATCAACAGCCGTACCCTGCGTCGGATCTACGCCTTCGACGTCGATATCCAATTCGCGAGCCGTTTCGTTGATATCCTCTTCATCATCCTGGATAACTATCTCTTGCGCGTCTTCCGAAAGGACTTTGATATCGAGACCGATACTCTGCAGTTCCTTGATGAGCACCTTGAACGATTCGGGAACGCCAGGCTCGGGAATATTTTCTCCCTTGACGATAGCCTCGTAAGTCTTCACACGCCCCACAACGTCATCCGACTTAACCGTCAGTATCTCTTGCAGGGTGTACGCAGCGCCGTAAGCTTCCAACGCCCATACTTCCATTTCACCAAAGCGCTGGCCGCCAAACTGCGCCTTGCCGCCCAACGGTTGTTGTGTAACGAGGGAGTACGGTCCGGTGGAACGCGCATGAATCTTGTCATCCACCAGATGGTGGAGTTTCAGCATGTACACGCAGCCGACCGTGACGCGATTCTCAAAGGGTTCGCCTGTACGGCCATCGTACAAAACCGTCTTCCCGTCTTCGCTGAGACCGGCTGCCCGTATTGTATCGAATACCTCGGATTCTTTTGCGCCGTCAAATACCGGCGTAGCAATATGAATTCCCGCCACATCGGGTTTCGGCATTCCGTAGGCATCAAAATCGTAGCCAATGGCGCGGAGCCGCTTTTCCACCGTCGGATCGCCCTCGCGAATCTGATTTCCAAGCTCACGCACAGCCATGCCTAAATGCGTCTCAAGAATCTGCCCGATGTTCATACGGGACGGAACGCCCAACGGATTCAATACGATATCCACCGGAGTACCATCCGGCAGGAACGGCATATCTTCCTGACGCATGATGCGGGATACGACGCCTTTGTTTCCATGACGACCGGACATCTTGTCGCCGACAGATATCTTACGTTTTTGCGCGATATAGACGCGCACGAGGCGATTGATGCCCGGCGAAAGCTCGTCGTTATTCTCCCGGCTGAACACCTTGACATCAACGATCTTACCGGCCTCTCCATGAGGAACGCGCAACGAAGTATCGCGGACCTCGCGCGCTTTTTCACCAAAGATTGCACGAAGCAATCTTTCTTCCGCCGTCAGTTCCGTCTCGCCTTTCGGTGTGACTTTACCTACAAGGATATCGCCGGGGCGAACCTCGGCGCCGATACGGATAATGCCCTCTTCATCAAGATCGCGGAGAGCATCTTCCGCTACATTCGGAATATCGCGGGTAATCTCCTCGGGACCAAGCTTCGTATCCCGGGCATCGCACTCATATTCTTCAATATGGATAGACGTATACAGGTCGCGCTTTACGAGGTTTTCACTCAGAAGCACAGCGTCTTCGTAGTTGTAGCCTTCCCACGGCATATAGGCAACAATGATGTTGTATCCCAACGCCAATTCGCCGTGATCGGTTGCCGGACCGTCGGCAATCGGCTGATTCTCAAAAACCTCGTCGCCCTCGTACACAATCGGTACTTGATTTATGCAAGTGCCCTGATTGGAACGAAGATATTTCTGAAGTTTGTAAGTGTCAAGCTCTCCGTCTTCCGTCCGAACGTCAATCCTGTCTGCGGAAACATACTCTACCGTACCCGCACGATGCGCGAGCACCATAACGCCGGAGTCGCAAGCCGCCTTGTACTCCATACCGGTGCCCACCAACGGAGCCTGCGTCTTCAGCAGAGGCACCGCCTGTCGCTGCATGTTCGCGCCCATCAGCGCACGGTTGGCGTCATCGTTTTCCAGGAACGGAATCATCGCCGTTGCGATAGATACCACCTGCTTCGGCGAAACGTCCATATAATCGACACGATCGCGCCGCGCCAACACGGTTTCCTCATGATGACGCGCCGTTACGCGCTCGTTCTTGAACCAATTCTTCTCATCCAGCGGCTCGTTGGCCTGTGCGATGGTGATGTTGTCCTCTTCATCTGCAGTCAGATAACGAACCTCATCCGTCACGCACTTCTTCACCTTATCCACTTTCCGATAAGGCGTCTCCATAAAACCGAACTGATTGATACGGGCATAATTGGACAAAGAACCAATCAGGCCGATGTTCGGACCTTCCGGAGTCTCAATCGGGCACATACGTCCGTAATGAGAATTGTGTACGTCGCGAACCTCAAATCCTGCACGCTCACGGGAAAGACCGCCCGGGCCCAGTGCGGAAAGGCGGCGCTTATGCGTCAGCTCCGACAAAGGATTATGCTGATCCATAAACTGGGAAAGCTGCGAAGAACCGAAGAACTCTTTGATCGCGGCTACCACAGGACGGATATTGATCAGCGCCTGAGGCGTAATCACATCTACATCCTGAATCGTCATACGTTCACGAACCACACGTTCCATACGGGAAAGACCGATACGGAACTGGTTCTGCAGCAGTTCGCCTACCGAACGGACACGGCGATTCCCAAGATGATCGATATCATCGGTAGTGCCGACGCCATCCACAAGATTCAAAAGATAATTGATGGACGCCATGATGTCGCCCTTGGTAATCGTCCGATAATGATGCTCCAAAGTCGGGGAGCAAATCATCTTCATCCGCGGACGCTCTTCGGAACCGGTACGGATGAACAGCGAAATATCCCCGCCATCCCCGAAAATCGCATGTTCTTTTTCCGCGTCGATGCCTTCCAGCATAGATTCTTCGACGACAACGTCAGCCGGAACAACGACCTCGCCGGTCTCACGGTCGATCAACGGCTCCGCCAAAACGTGACCGAGCAAACGACGCTTCCAGCCCAGCTTCTTTGTTAATTTATAACGGCCGACCATGGCCAAATCGTATCTCTTCGGATCGAAGAACAACGCCTTCAAAAGCTGCTGCGCATTATCTGCCGTCGCCAATTCGCCGGGGCGAAGCCGGTGATAAATCTCACGCAAAGCATCTT
Organism: uncultured Selenomonadales bacterium; assembly: GCA_900321035.1. Taxonomy (GTDB): domain Bacteria; phylum Bacillota; class Negativicutes; order Selenomonadales; family Selenomonadaceae; genus RUG12372. The sequence goes on from ONUH01000001.1 coordinate 89,934, forward strand.
CACGAGTCGGCACTTTATCCTTGTCCCGATCGCCTTCGCGCTCCAAAGTCGTGCAAATCAAGGGATGATGGTCAAAAAGCTCAAGGATCTCCTCATCCGTCGAATAGCCAAGAGCACGGACGAGCACAGTCACCGGCAATTTACGCGTTCTATCGATACGCACGGAAAGAACATCGTTGACGTCGGTTTCCAATTCAATCCAAGCACCACGATTCGGAATCACCGTAGCCGCATATAATTTTTTCCCGGAAGAATCAATTGTTTCATTATAATACGCACCCGGCGAACGAACGAGCTGGCTGACGATGACTCGTTCCGCACCGTTGATGATGAAGGTTCCCGTATCGGTCATCAACGGGAAGTCCCCCATGAAAACTTCCTGTTCCTTGATTTCTCCGGTCTCTTTATTCGCCAGACGAACGACAACACGAAGAGGCGCGGCGTAGGTTACATCGCGCTCTTTGCATTCATCCAACTCATATTTCGGCTTTCCAAGAAAGAAATCTTCAAACGAAAGCACCAGATTTTCTGTAAAATCCTGAATCGGGGAAATATCGCGGAATATTTCGCGCATTCCCTCCTTCATGAACCATTTGTAAGAATTGCGTTGAATGTCAAGAAGATGCGGCATCTCCATGACTTCTTTGATTCTGGCGTAGCTATACCTGGTTCTTTTGCCTACCGGTACAGGATTAAACATGAAATCCTTCACTCCTTAGCCGGGAAACGTCACCCGTCCGTTTCTCCAAATTTGTGGTCAAAACAACACAAAAAGAACCGCACAAAAATGGAACGGAAAAACACGAAAAGACAAGGCTCTTTTCTCACTTAAAACCTTGTCGTCATCTTTTCCTTATTCCGCTTTTGTCCGTTATTTTTCATATTCCGCTGACCCACGCGATCATTTTTCGGATGGCAGGAACTGTGTCATGCTTCACTTTCTGCAATCATGTATATTATCATACAAAAAAAATCATGTCAATCAAAAGTACACAAAAAAATCGGAGGACGAAATCGTCCCCCGATTTTTATATTCAAATTAGATTACTTCAGCTCGACCTGCGCGCCGGCTTCCTCAAGTTTCGCCTTGAGTTCCTCAGCCTCAGCCTTCGCGACCTTCTCCTTGACCGGCTTCGGAGCCTCGTCAACGAGAGCCTTCGCCTCTTTCAGGCCAAGTCCAGTGACCTCGCGAACAACTTTGATAACGCCGATCTTCTTATCGCCGGCAGACTTCAGAATAACATCGAACTCGGACTGCTCCTCACCAGCAGCACCGCCGGCAGCAGCCGGAGCCGCAGCAGCGACAGCGACCGGAGCCGCAGCCGAAACGCCAAACTTCTCTTCCATCGCCTTGACCAGTTCAGAGAGCTCGAGCACCGTCATGCTCTCAATAGCCTGCATAATTTCTTCTTTCGTCATTTGTAAAAACCTCCGTTTTCATTTCATAATTGATTAACCATCATTAAAATTAACACGCTTTACGCTGATTCCTTCTGCTGACGGATTGCGTCAAGCACATAGACAGCGTTGCGGATAACGCCCTGAAGCACGCCCACAGTGCCGCTGATCGGAGACTGCATGCTGCCGAGCAGTTTCGCGATAAGAACTTCGCGAGAAGGCAGCGAAGCGAGCGCCTCAACTTCCTTCGCGTCGATAACCTTACCCTCGACCAAGCCAGCCTTTACAGTAAGAATTCCCGCATCAGCCAATTTGTTCTTTTTGATGAATTCGCTGATGACCTTCGCCGGAGCAACCGCATCCTCTTTCGACGACGCCAAGGCAGTAGTCCCTGCCAAGTGGGAAACGAGCGCTTCCATACCGGCTTCTTTCGCGGCAATCGTGGTCAACGTATTCTTGACAACATGATACGAAACCCCCGCTTCACGAAGCGCTCTGCGAAGCTGTGTATCCTGTGCGACCGTAAGGCCCTTATACGACGTCAAAACGGCGCCCTTCGCAGACGTCAGTTCCTCTTTGAGGGAAGCAACGATTTCTTTCTTTTCCTGGGAAACCTGCTTGTCATGAATAGCAGACATCAAACACACCTCCTTTCGGATAAATCTTCATAAAAACTCGCATAAATCAAAACTGCGGCTTCCGGCCAAAGACTCCGGAAGCCGCAGGAAAATGCAGCGTTTCCGGCCTCGGCTGGACTTACGGATTGTTCCCGCCTGCTGTCTTCGGCCTTATTTATATGCAGTTAAGGAAATAAGCTTACTCCGGCTTCGATGCAAGCTGAACCGGAACGCCAGGGCCCATCGTGGCCGCCAAAGTCAAGGACTTGATGTACTGTCCCTTCGCGCCCGCCGGTTTCGCCTTAATCAGCGTATCGACAAGCATACGATAATTCTCGACAAGCTTCTGAGAATCGAAGGACGCTTTGCCGATAGGGCAATGAACATTTCCGGCCTTGTCCGTGCGATACTCAACCTGACCGGCCTTGATCGCCTTGATGGCCTTGTCCAAATCCATCGTGACCGTCCCCAATTTCGGGTTCGGCATTAAGCCGCGGGGACCGAGAATCTTACCGAGCTTTCCGACGACGCCCATCATATTCGGCGTAGCAACGGCGACGTCAAACTCGCACCAGCCGCCCTGGATTTTCGTCACAAGCTCGTCGGAACCGACAAAATCGGCGCCCGCCGCTTCCGCTTCCGCAACCTTGTCGCCTTTCGCAAAAACGAGCACTTTCTTTGTTTTGCCCGTTCCATGAGGAAGTACAACAGCGCCGCGAACCTGCTGGTCGGCATACTTCGGATCCACGCCAAGACGGACATGGAGCTCAATCGTCTCATCAAATTTCGCCGTGGCGGTCTTCTTGACAATTTCTACCGCCTCGGAAAGTCCGTAGAACTTCCCTTCCTCAATGAGTTTAGCGGCTTCCTGATACTTCTTGCCTGCTTTTGCCATTTAACATACTCCTTTCGTGGTACAAACGGTAGTACCTCCCACGTCTCCATGGACAGATTGTCAGACAATCTCGATGCCCATGCTGCGCGCCGTTCCCTCGATCATACGGGTAGCCGCTTCGAGGTCGGCAGCGTTCAAATCCTGCATTTTAAGTTGTGCAATTTCCTGCGCTTTCGCTCGCGGAAGCTTTGCAACCTTCGTCTTGTTCGGCTCACCAGACGCCTTCTCAAGGTTTGCCGCCTTTTTCAGCAGCACCGCCGCCGGCGGCGTCTTCGTAATGAACGTAAAGGAACGGTCCTCAAAAACAGTAATTTCTACCGGAATGATAAGTCCCGCCTGCTTCGCCGTTCGCTCATTGAACTCCTTGACAAACGCCATGATATTCACGCCGGCCTGACCAAGAGCCGGGCCTACCGGAGGAGCCGGCGTAGCCTTCCCTGCCAAAACCTGCAACTTGACGAGCTTTGAAACTTTCTTTGCCATGTATGCTTACACCTCCTTACAGTAACTGTCTGTTTATATCTTAAATCTTTTCTACCTGCTCAAAATCCAATTCCGCAACCGTCTCTCGACCAAACATCTCGACTACGGCCTTGAGTTTGCCGCGTTCGCGATCGACCTCGGCAACTGTCGCCGGCAGGCTCTCAAACGCCCCGGAATTAATCAGCACCTGCTGTCCCGGCTGAACGTCAAGCATCGGCCGCCGTCTTATACTCTCGCCCTCAGGCCGCAATATATGATTGACTTCTTCCTCAGTCAACGGAATCGGCTGTGTCGAAACAGACCCGACAAAACCGGTAACGCCCGGCGTATTGCGAACGACATACCAAGACTGATCGTCCACAATCATCTGTACCAGCACATAGCCCGGAAACACCTTGCGTTTGACGATTTTCTTGCGGCCGTTCTGCATCTCCACATCGTCTTCTAAAGGGACGATGACGTTAAAAATCTTATTGTCAAGCCCCATCGAACGAACCTTGCGCTCTAAATTTGCCTTGACCTTATTCTCATAACCCGAATAAGTATGAATGACATACCAATGCTTTTCCGGATTCTGTTTCTCTTCCGTTTCTTGTCTTTCTTCTTCCATCGTCCGACTCCGCCTTATCGTAAAATGAGCGTAAACAATCTGGAAAAGAACGTATCGCAGATCCAAATCAGCGCGCAAACAATCACGACCGCAACGGCAACGACGGCAGTATCCGTCATGAGTTCCCGTTTCGTCGTCCACGATACCTTCCCCATCTCGGCCTTAACCTCGCCGAGGAATTTTATGAGATTGAATCCGGACTCCGACGAGGCCGTCAATGCTTTCTCTTCTGCCAAAACTTTCACATCCTCAGGCCGCCGGCAGGATATTATTTTGTTTCCTTATGCGGCGTGTGCTTCTTGCAGAATTTGCAATACTTGTTGATCTCAATCCGGTCGGGATCGTTTTTCTTGTTCTTGTTGGTCCTGTAATTGCGGTTCTTGCAAACCGTACAGGCCAACGTAATCGCGTTGCGATTCGCACTCTTGGCCATCGTATGCACTCCTCACTCAATACACAAAAATAAAACGCGCACAAAACGTCGCTGATATAATTTAGCACACTTGCCATCCCGTGTCAATAAAAATATGCTGTGAACACAAAAAATCCCCGCACGCGGCGGGGACAACCTCTCTTGGTGGCGGAAGGGAGATTTGAACTCTCGACACTGCGGGTATGAACCGCATGCTCTAGCCAACTGAGCTATTCCGCCGTATCAATATATCAATGGAGCTGATGACCGGGATTGAACCGGTGACCTTATCCTTACCAAGGATACGCTCTGCCGACTGAGCTACATCAGCGCTAAACACTTGGTTGCGGGAAGAGGACTTGAACCTCTGACCTCCGGGTTATGAGCCCGACGAGCTACCAACTGCTCTATCCCGCGATATAAATGGTGGGCAGGGTTGGATTCGAACCAACGTAGCCGTTAAGCGACAGATTTACAGTCTGTTCCCTTTAACCACTCGGGCACCTACCCATTTGGTTGCGGGAAGAGGACTTGAACCTCTGACCTCCGGGTTATGAGCCCGACGAGCTACCAACTGCTCCATCCCGCGATGTTCTGCCGTAATCATCGGCTAACAGATAGAAATAATACCATAAGCTGAAATGTTTGTAAAGGGGGAATTTACGTAAAATCTAAAAAGAGTGGTTTTTGTTTTCCAGTTTCTTTCTGTCGCCTTCGATATCCGTTATAGCAGCCAAGACAAAATGCCGTGCTCTCTTTCCATTATATATAGACAGATAAAGCGGCTTCGCAAACAAGCCGCGAAGCCGCCCTACTCATATCCTATTTTCACCTTTTTGCAGCACATAGTCAAAAATGCGCTTTGCGATTTCCCGCTTCGTCATTAAGGGAACTTCCTCGATACTGCCGTCCCGCGCAATAATCTTGACAGTATTCGTCGTGGTATTGAAACCGGCCCCCGGCTTCGTAACGTCGTTGGCGACGATAAAGTCGAGATTTTTCTTTTCGATTTTTTCCCGCGCGTATTGCAACAAATTTTGCGTTTCCGCCGCGAACCCGACCAATATTTGCTCCGGGCGCTTTCTTTGCCCGAGTTCTTTCAAAATGTCGGGATTCTTTTCCAATCGGATAGACAATTCCTCGTCATTCTTTTTGATTTTTTGCTCGGAAACATGTTTCGGATGATAATCGGCGACAGCAGCCGCCTTGATAACAATGCGGCTCGTCTCCGCTTCTCTGAGCACGACTTCCCGCATTTCTGCCGCAGTCTCGACGGAAACAAACTGTTTCAATCCCGAAGGCGGCTTCAGCGCCGAAGGCCCTGAAACCAATACGACCTCCGCGCCCCGCGCCACAGCTTCCTCCGCCAGCGCGTATCCCATCCGTCCGCTGGAACGATTTCCAATATACCGTACGGGATCGATGGGCTCGATCGTGCCCGCCGCCGTCACAAGGACCTTGATGCCGGAAAGCTGTGCGCCTTCGATAAAAAACGCTTCCAATGCCGCAACGATATCCGCCGGCTCGGCTAAACGTCCCGGCCCTTCCGCGCCGCAGGCGAGCTTCCCCGTCCCCGGCGGAATAATATGCAGTCCGCGTTTTACAAGAATATCCAGATTTTTCTGCGTAGCGGGATGTGCATACATATTGCTGTTCATTGCAGGAGCAAAAAATACCGGGGCTGTCACCGCCAGCAACGTCGTCGACAGCATGTCATCGGCAACGCCCAGCGCAGCCTTCGCTATAATATTCGCTGTGGCAGGCGCGACAAGCACCGCATCCGCCCATTCGGCAAGCGCGATATGCGCGACATTCCAATGCTGCACCGGCGCCCACATATCGACCGCCACAGGATTCCCGCTGATCTCACGAAAAGTCAGTTTCGTCACGAACTCAGTCGCTTCCCGCGTCATAACGACACGAACCTCCGCGCCCGCTTTTCGGAGCCGGCTTACGACCTCCACCGCCTTGTAGGCGGCGATTCCGCCCGTGACGCCAAGAAGTATCTTTTTGCCCTGAAGCATTCTTACCGCTCCCGTATTATTTGATTCCGAGCTTGGTGCGCTCGTAACCGATTTTGTCCTCCACAACCTCAGCCAACGCGCGCGTCACATTTTTATTGGACGGTACTTTGACTTTGACCTGTGCGCCGTCCAAAAGCTGACGCGCACGTTTCGCCGCCAATACTGCCAGTGTATAGCGGCTGTCCACCTTCGTTAAAAGCTCTTTCATCGGCGGATGTACGATATCCATCTGCATACTGCTCACGCTCCCTTTATAATTTCGTCAATTTTTCCCAAATTATTGCATGTGCGCGCATGCTCGGCAGAAACAATAGCCGCAAGCGTTTGCACAGAATCTTTTATCGTATCGTTTACAATAGTATAAGCGTATTCCTTCGCGACGGCAATCTCTCCCGCCGCAGCAGAAAGCCGGCGCGCAACAGCCTCCTCCGAATCCGTACCGCGCCCCCGAAGCCGCTTTTCCAATTCCTGGATGGAAGGAGGCAGAATAAAGACGTAAATCCCGTCCGGGAATTTTTTTTGCACATTCAGAGCGCCCTGCGTGTCAATTTCCAACAGGATATCCTGTCCCCGGGCCAGCTTTTCCTCTATCTTTTTCAAAGGCGTTCCGTAATAATTGCCGTAAACCTCCGCCCATTCCAACAGTTCCCCATTTGCGATCATACTTTCAAATTCGCCGCGGGAAAGGAAATAATAATTGACGCCTTCCTGTTCTCCGGATCGAGGCGCACGCGTCGTTGCCGATACGGAATACGCTACATCCTCATGCTCTTTTAGAAAAGCCGTGCACACTGTGCCCTTGCCCGCCCCGGACGGACCGGATACTACAATCAGGAAGCCTTTTCTCATGACTCCTCATCCTCCGCTTTGGCCGCCGATTCCTCTTTGTCCGCAATACGATTCACGATAGTCTCGGGCTGTACGGCGGAAAGAACCACATGGCCGCTGTCCATGACCAGCACCGACCGTGTGCGGCGTCCATACGTCGCATCAATTAAATCGCCGGCGTCCCGCGCCTCCTGCACGATACGCTTGATCGGCGCCGACTCCGGAGCCACAATGGAAATGACACGATGCGCCGAAACGACATTGCCAAAACCGATATTGATAAATTTCATTTCCACAGCGCCGTCTCCTTACTCTATATTCTGTACCTGCTCCCGCAATTTTTCAATCTCGCTTTTCATATCCACCGCGAGCCGCGCCGCTCGCACATTGTTCGCTTTAGAAGCCGTCGTGTTGACTTCGCGGTTCATTTCCTGAATCAGAAAGTCCAGCTTACGCCCGACAGGCTCTTCCGCATGCTCCAAGATGGACCTGAACTGCTCAAAATGACTTTGCAGACGCACGATTTCCTCGGTGAAATTCACCCGATCCGAATAAATGGCTACTTCCTGTATGATCCGCGCCTCGTCGATCTCCGCTCCGGCCAACGCTTCCTTGACGGTCGCCTCCAAACGCTCGCGGTATTGACTGACAATCTCCGGCCCCAACGCCGCGACGTCTTCCACTTGACCGGAGAGGATATCCACCCGTTTCAGGAAATCCTCTTTGAGATTTTCTCCTTCTTTCTCGCGCATCGCGGTGAAACGACGCATCGCCTCATCCAGCGCCTCCATGATCACAGGCTCCGCCCCTTCAAGGCCGTCCTGCATCTCCATCGTCGTCAAAACCCCCGGATACGTTGCAATCGTATGCACGTCATCCGGTCTCGTCAAACGCAGGAGATCACTTATCTCATTCAGTGCCTTATGGTAAGCAATCGCCAAAGGTTTGTCAAGCCGTATCTCCTGAACCCGCTCCCGCTTATCCATAAATTGCACGCTGATCGTCAATTTTCCCCGCGACGCGTACTCTTTGACTTTTGCCTTGATCGATTCCACAAATGCATCAAGCACATGGGGCGCACGAATATCCAGATCAAGGTACCGCTGGTTGACCGCCTTCACCTCAACCGCAACACGGTATTCCTCCGTTTCGGAAAGGCCGGCTCCAAATCCGGTCATGCTTCTCAGCACTCTGATTCCCCCTCATAGACGCCAGAAAAGACCCGCTCTGCCGGTCCCGTCATATAAATGTGATTATTATCGTTCCAAGCAATCTGCAATCGACCGCCGTCAAGCTCAACTTCCGCGCTCCGTTCCGCGAGGCCATTCAAAACCGCCGCCACCAAAGACGCGCACGCACCCGTTCCGCAGGCCAGCGTCACCGCGGCGCCCCGCTCCCAAACACGCATCCTAAGATGCGTACGATCCTGTACCGCGACAAACTCCGTATTCGTCCTCTTAGGAAACCATGCATGCCGTTCAAAAGCCGGTCCGACAGTTTCCATGGCCACGTCGTCCACATCGCCGACAAATACGACGCAATGCGGATTTCCCATGGAAACACAAGTTGCCTGGTATGTTTTCCCAAGAACTTCGATTTCTTTCGCGATCACGCGCTCCTCGCCGAATCCCTCCACAGGGATACGCTTTGCTTCCAGAACGGGCTCGCCCATATCCACTTCAACGCAGGGCTGTTTGCCGTCCTCTTTTACGATCCGCGGAACAAGAATCCCCGCTCCCGTTTCCACGCTGAAACTTTCCTTCCCGGTCATCCCTTCGTCATATACGAACCGTGCAAAACAGCGAATGCCGTTGCCGCACATCTCCGCCTCGCTGCCGTCCGCATTGAATATTCTCATGCAAAAATCCGCGACAGACGAGGACAAAACAAAAATCAACCCGTCCGCGCCAATGCCATAATGACGATCGCAAACCTGCTTGGAAAGTGCCGCGACGTTTGCGAATAATCCGCTCTTTCGGGCGTCGACCAAAACGAAATCATTGCCGCACCCTTGCCATTTCGTAAAAGCAAATGCCATACTTTCACGCTCCTTCACAATAACATTATTTTATATGCTTGAGCGAAAAACTGCAACGGGAAAATCAGCGCCGCCTATTGAATCTTTGAAAAAGAACATCTATAATGAAGCGATAAATTTATTGGAGGAATCAACGTGGACTTGAATTTTGCGGAACTCATCAAAGCGATCGTCATCGGAATCGTAGAAGGAATCACCGAATGGCTGCCCATAAGCAGCACCGGCCACATGATACTTGTGGACGAATTCATCAAATTGGACGTTTCCAAAGCCTTCATGGATATGTTTCTCGTCGTCATCCAGCTCGGCGCCATCCTGTCCGTCGTCGTGCTGAACTTTGACAGGCTGAATCCGTTCTTCTCCTGGAAAACGCGAACGGAAAAAAACGAAACCATCGAACTTTGGAAAAAAGTCATCGTCGCCTGCGTGCCTGCGGGCGTCATCGGACTCGCTTTCAATAAATATATGGAGCAGCATTTCATGACTGCGCTGGTCGTTGCATCCACACTGATTATTTACGGCGTCCTGTTCATCATCGTCGAAAACACGAACGCCAACCGGACGCCCCGCATCAAGAGCCTTGCGCAAATGGACTATAAAACGGCTCTGATCATAGGGTGTTTCCAAGTATTGTCTCTCGTACCCGGCACATCGCGCTCCGGCTCCACCATTCTTGGAGGAATCTTATTTGGCACGTCCCGCTTCGTCGCTACAGAATTCACCTTTTTCCTCGCGATTCCCATCATGTTCGGGGCAAGCCTTTTGAAACTTGTCAAATTCGGCTGGCATTACACCGGCGGAGAAATCTTGATACTCTCCGTCGGCATGGCGACCGCATTTATCGTTTCCATCATCTCCATCAAGCTGCTCCTGCGTTACATCAAGAAAAACGATTTCAAGGCCTTCGGCTGGTACCGCATCGGTCTCGGCCTCATCGTACTCGCCTATCTCTTTTTGATTGGCGATCCGGTAGGAACAAAATAAAAGAATCAAAAGGATAACGTAGTTCCGAAAGCGAGTCGCCGTTACAGATACTCTCACCGTACATCTGTACGCTCGTTCTGCACCTGAAATCGGCTTGCCGATTCACAAATATTGCAAGCTCCCATTTAACTTCATGCTACAATAAAATTAGGAGGTTGAGGCTATGAAGATGTTTGCCGGGCTCGGAAATCCGGGCGCGGAATATGCGGCGACGCGGCACAACGTCGGCTTTATGCTGGCGGACGCATTGGCGGCGCGATGGGACGCAACGGCTTGGCGCACGAAACAGGACGCACTGGTAGCGGAAGCGCAGCTCGGCGCTGAAAAAATATTGCTGGTAAAGCCGCTGACTTATATGAATGAAAGCGGACGCGCAGTGGGACCGCTGCTGTCGTGGTACAAGCTCGGCGCCAGCGATTTGATTGTCGCCCACGACGACATAGATTTACCCGTCGGTACGATCCGTCTGCGAAAAAAAGGCAGCGCAGGCGGACACAACGGCATGAAGTCGATTCTCTATCATGTGAAAGACGAAAACTTCCCCCGCGTACGTATCGGCGTTGGACACCCTGCCCATGAGCACGACCAGGTCATCCGGCATGTGCTGTCGCCGTTCTCCGGCGAAGACGCGCTAAAAATCCAGGAGGCGATAGACTATCTCCTGCCCGCCGTCGAATCCATCGTAACGGAGGGAATCGACCTTGCGATGAACAAATACAATCCCAAAAAAGAGAAAAAACCGAAACCGCCTAAAAATGACGTGGACCAAAACCTGCGGAGCAAAGAAGCCGAATCCAACGAGCCGCGTGAAAATACGGGACAGCCGGAAACAGGGAGGAACCTCAATGGCTAAAATCACAGCGCTTTACGCGGACGAAAACGGAGAGATTTTCTTTGCGGCGGGTATGTCCGGTGCTGCCAGACTCGGCGACGATATCGTCCGGCTGACCGAGGATATGTTGATTCCGCTGCCGGATTCCGCCGACCTGATGTTCCTGCCGGAACGGCTCGCCGTCGGCTATGACAAAAAAGGGAAACTGTCGACATTGCCGGGGCGCGCTGTGTCTGCGATTCTGCCCGCGGGCTATACGCGTTTGCTGATGCCCGCCTTCCGAAAAGAAAACGGCGCTTCCATGCTCCCTCTCTTCGGCTATACGGCTGTGGCGCTCCGCAAGGGAAAACTTTATGCGGCGGCGCTTTACACCGACAAGAACGATAAGTGGGATCCTTTGAGATATAACACCCGAGCGTTAAAACGGCTTGTCCGGGATTTGAAGCAAAAGTTTCCGAACAACCGTCTCGTCGCCCATTTGGCGAACTGCTCGCTGGAGTGGCACTGCTACACCGCCCAGAATCTTTTTTACCATCGATGGGAAGCGGGAATTCCCGTTTCTCCCGTCTGCAACGCGAACTGCCTCGGCTGTATTTCTCTCCAGCCCGCCGAGTGCTGTCCGTCGCCCCAAAGCCGTATCACCTTCTCCCCGACAACGAAAGAAATATCTGAGCTTATCGTCTATCATCTGTCGGAAGCCCCCGACGCCATCGTCAGCTTCGGGCAGGGATGCGAAGGGGAACCGTCGCTGGCGGCGGACACGATTGCGGAGAGCATCCGCGCCGTCCGCGCCGAGACCAATCGCGGACAAATCAACATCAACACGAACGCCGGGTTCACCGAGGGCATAAAAAAGATTGTAGACGCAGGCCTCGACACAATGCGCGTCAGCATCATCAGCGCACGGGAAGAAAGCTATAACGCCTATTACCGGGCAGGATATCCTTTGGAGAACGTCAAAGCTTCCGTCCGTTACGCGCTGAAGCACAATGTTTACGTATCGCTGAACCTTCTTTATTTTCCCGGCTTCAACGACCGTGAAGAAGAACTGTCCGCCTGGCTGGATTTTTTCCGCGAGCTGCCCGTTCAGATGATTCAAATCCGCAATCTGAACATTGACCCGGACGCCTTTCTCTCCGCCATGCCAAAAAATCTGGGTAAAATATTAGGTCCAACGGCCTTTTTTCAATCGCTGCGTACAGCTTTCCCAAAAATGGTCATCGGGAGCTTCAGTCATTTTGTAAAGAACCCATGAAAAAATCTGCACAATAATGCAAAATAAATCGTAAAAAAAATACGTTGAAAAGAGGATTTTTAGAATTTAGGTAGAATCTACCAATAATGGAAGTTTTTCCTTATTCAAACATTCCTGACCCAAAAAGGAGAGAATTCTTATGATGGACGAAAAAGATTGGGGCGCATTTAAGCAGAAGCTGAAGGCAAAGACAGAAATCGATCTTGATCTTTACAAAGAAGCCCAAATGAAGCGCCGGATCGGCAATCTTGTTACGCGCGCCGGCATGGACTCATTCGTCACCTATTTCGACCACGTCTCCAAAGACAAAGACGAGTTCGCTGCTTTCATTGAATATCTCACCATCAACGTGTCCGAATTTTTCCGTACGCCGGATAAATTCGGCAAATTGGAAACGGACGTCATTCCCGATCTTTTGAAACGGTCGCCGACGCTCAACATTTGGAGCGCAGGATGCTCCATCGGCGCAGAAGTCTATTCCCTCACGATGATTCTGAAGGATTTGACTCCCGGCAAGAAACATCGTCTCCTCGCTACCGACCTTGATATTGAGATTATCGCAAAGGCGAAAAAGGGCGTTTACTCCGACAACGAGCTGAAGGCCTTGGACCCGAAACGCAAGGATAAATATTTCACCAAAACATCGGACGGCAAATACGCAATCAAAGATGAAATCAAGCAGTGCGTCGAGTTCAAACGGCACAATCTGCTGAAGGATCCGTTCGAGAAAGGTTTCGATCTCATCCTTTGCCGCAATGTCGTCATTTACTTCACCGAAGAAGCGAAGGACAAACTGTATCGGAATTTCTTCGCATCGCTGAAACCGGGAGGAATCCTGTTCGTCGGCGCTACCGAGGCAATCCTGAATGCACGCAATATGGGCTATGTCAACTATCAGCCGTTCTTCTATCAAAAACCATTGTGATGCAAACAGAAAAGAATGGGTACGTTGCGTCCATATCGGGTGATTTGGCAACGGCAGTCGGAAAAAGACCCGGTATGGGACAAAGGCGGTGGTTGAATGTTTGCAAACCCGCAGCTTGAACAGATGACGCACGACGAACTGCGCGCGCTTCAATTACAGCGTCTCAAAAAGACAATCGCGTGGGCTTATGAAAAGAGCGGCATCTACAAAAGAAAATTCGATGCTGCCGGCGTGACGCCGGACGACCTCCGCACGCTGGACGACATCTCGAAGTTCCCTTTCACTACCGAACGGGAGCTTCAGGAACATTCACCGCATGAATTTCTCACATTGCCTTTCAGCGCTATTTCCAGAATCAGCCTTTGGGAACATCCTACGCCGATAATCCGAATGTACACGGCCCGCGACATTGCCTGCAACGTGGAAATGATGACGCGGTCGCTGGTTGCGGCGGATATCACCCGGGCTTCTGTCGTTGGCGTCTTGGGGGATTTGGCGGACAGCAGCCTGATGGACACGCAATATGCGCTGGAAGTGCTGGGAACCACGGTCGTTCCGTTGGGCACGGAATATGAGCGCGCCATCAAGCTTTTGGACGCCACCTATCTGAGCATTATCATCGGTTCCGCACGCCGTGTCCTGCGCCTCGTCATCCAAGCACAGGCCATGGGACGCGACATCAAAGATTTCAACCTGACGACCATACTCTGTTTCAACGAAAATCTTCAAAACCCATTGAAGATTCATATGCGCAACCGCATGGGAACGCAGGTTTACAATTTCTTTGCGTCTTCTTCCTTCGGCACCGGCGGCATGTTCTACCAATGCAAAGAACACGTGGGACATCATTTACAGGAAGATTATTTCTATCCTGAAGTGGCTGCCTTTGGCGAAGACAACACCATCAACGACCCGTCCTGCATGGGCGAATTGATTTTGACTTCCTTGACGGCGGAAGCGCTGCCGCTGATCCGTTATCGGACGGGACAGACGGTCATGCGGCTGAATGAGCCTTGCTCCTGCGGACGTTCTTTTGTCCGTTTCACCACGCCGTTCGGCTCTTTCAATTAACCGTTCAATATCCTGTTTTTACAAATAAGCGGAGTACAGTTTTCTGTGCTTCCGCTTACATTTTATTTTTAGGGAGAGAGAAAAATGAAAAGTGATGCTGTCAAAAAAGGGCCAACCCGTTGCGCCCACCGTTCCCTGTTCTACGCTTTGGGCTTCGGACCGGAAGATTTGGAAAAACCCTTGATCGGTATTTGCAACTCCTTCAATGAAGTGATTCCCGGCCATATGCACCTTCGGGAAATCGCAGAAGCCGCAAAATTAGGCGTGGCAGCCGCAGGCGGCACGCCAATGGAGTTCCCAGCCATCGGCGTCTGCGACGGCATCGCCATGGGGCATACGGGCATGAAGTTTTCATTGGCCAGCCGCGAGCTGATTGCCGACTCCATCGAAGCAGTGGCAACTGCAAGCGGATTCGACGGCCTCGTTCTGATTCCGAACTGCGACAAAGTCGTGCCGGGCATGCTGATGGCCTCGGCCCGGCTCAATATCCCGTCCGTAGTCGTCAGCGGCGGCGCCATGCTGGCCGGACGTTTTCGCGGACAAGACGTCAGCGTCAGCCAGTGCTTTGAGGCGGCAGGCAAGTTCGCGGCGGGCAAAATTGACGCCGACGAAATGGCGGAACTGGAAGCCCACGCTTGCCCAAGCTGCGGCTCCTGCGCTGGACTGTTCACAGCGAACACGATGAACTCCTTGACGGAAGCCCTCGGCATGGGACTCCCCGGCAACGGTACGATTCCCGCCGCCCACACGGGCGCACGGCGATTGCTTGCAAAGCGTGCGGGCGCCGTGGTCATGGACCTCGTCAAAAAGAATATTTGCCCGCGCGATATCATGACGCGTGAAGCGTTCGAAAACGCGATTACGACAGACATGGGCATCGGCGGCTCGTCCAATACGGTGCTACACCTGACCGCCATCGCCCACGAAGCGGGAATCGAAATCCCCGCTCCTCTTTTCGACGAAATCAGCCGCCGCACGCCGTATATCACCAAACTCAGCCCGGCAGGAAAACACCACATGCAGGATTTGGATGAAGCCGGCGGTATTTCCGCAGTCATGAACGAGCTTTCAAAGAAAAATCTTTTGCACCTTGACGCGTTGACCATTACAGGAAAATTGGGCGACCGCATCAAGGACGCCAAAATTCTCCGTCCGGACGTAATCCGCAGCGTGGACGATCCCTACCGCAAGGAAGGCGGCATCGCCATCTTGCGCGGCAACATCTGCCCCGATTACGCGGTCGTCAAAGCCTCGGCAGTCAGCGAAGATATGTTGGTTTATCAAGGCACTGCGAAATGCTACGATTCCGAGACGGCGGCAATCGACGCTATCATGGCGGGAGACATCCATGACGGCGACGTCGTCGTCATCCGCTACGAAGGGCCGAAGGGCGGACCCGGAATGCAGGAAATGCTGAATCCGACGGCAGCTATCACCGGCGCGGGGCTGAAAGTCGGACTGATTACCGACGGACGCTTCAGCGGCGCAAGCCAGGGCGCATGCATCGGCCACATTTCCCCGGAAGCTATGGAAGGCGGTCCTATCGCCCTCATCAAAGACGGCGACGTCATCTCCATCGATATTCCGAACCGCAAGCTGGAACTTAAAGTGGACGACGCAGAACTTGCAAAACGCAAAGCGGAATGGAAAAAGCCCGAACCGAAAATCAAGACCGGCTATCTGGCCCGCTACGCAAAAATGACGACCTCTGCCAGCACCGGCGCCGTCGTACAGTAATCGCAGACGAAAAGGCCCCGCGGAATCCGCGGGGCCTTTTCATATAGTGACTGCAAACCAAACTTTCCATATATAATATTCTTGCGGAGATAAGCTCCAATCAGACAAAAGCGCCGCGCTGCGAATCCGCAGGCGGCGCTCTTTAATTACTAATTTTATGAACTATGGTGATGATCCGTAATATTGAATTTAGGTTCCGGCGTCGTGACCGGCGTTCCCTTCGGCTCCTCCGAAAGCCCCGAAACCTCTACGGACACCGCAGGAGTCGTTGGAATCGGCGTCATCAACGGCGTATTCCCATCGTCCTGGGGCGGTTCTTCATCTTCCTTCGGCTTTTCGGAAATCTTCCCCGTCGTCATCAGTTCTTCCAATTCAGATGCGTCAAGAGTCTCACGTTCCATCAATGCTTCCGCAATCAAATGCAGCTTATCGATATTGTCGGTGATAATCTTGCGGCATTCCTCATAGGCGTCTTCCACATACCGACGGACTTCCTTGTCGATTTCCGCGGCAACCTCTTCCGAATAGTTGCGCTGATTATTCAAATCACGGCCAAGGAATACCTGATGATCACGGCCTTCCCCATACGTCACAGGGCCGAGGACATTGCTCATGCCGTACTGCGTGATCATGCTGCGGACAATCTGCGTCGCACGCTGAATATCACTGGAGGCGCCGGTGCTGATCTCGCCCAGCACCACTTCCTCAGCGACACGGCCGCCAAGAAGCGTTTTCAAACGGTCAAGAAGCTCACCCCTCGTCTCATAGGAACGATCCTCTTTCGGAAGCATGAGCGTATATCCGCCTGCGCGGCCTCTCGGAATGATTGTAACCTTGTGCACAGGATCGGCATTCGGAAGCATCATGCCAATCAACGTATGCCCGCCCTCATGATACGCGGTCAAACGTTTTTCTTTGTCGCTCATGACGTGGGACTTGCGCTCGGGCCCGGCCATGACGCGCTCGATGGATTCCTCCAGCGCATCCATATTGATTGTCTTCCGATTGCGCCGTGCAGAAAGGAGCGCGGCCTCATTCACGAGGTTGGACAAATCCGCTCCCGTAAATCCGGGCGTGCGTCGCGCCAAAACATCAAGGTCGGCGTCTTCATCCACCGGCTTTCCCTTGGTATGCACCTGCAAAATAGCAAGGCGTCCGCGCACATCCGGCTTATCGACAACGATCTGGCGGTCAAACCGCCCCGGACGGAGCAGCGCCGGATCGAGAATATCGGGACGGTTCGTCGCCGCGATGATGATGATGCCTTCGTTTGCTGCAAAGCCATCCATTTCCACAAGCAATTGGTTCAACGTTTGCTCGCGCTCGTCATGGCCGCCGCCGACGCCGGCTCCGCGCTGGCGTCCCACCGCGTCGATCTCATCAATGAAAACAATGCACGGCGCGTTCCGTTTCGCCTGATCAAAAAGGTCGCGCACGCGGGACGCGCCCACGCCGACAAACATCTCAACAAAATCCGAACCGCTGATGCTGAAAAACGGGACGCCCGCTTCGCCAGCCACGGCACGTGCCAACAATGTTTTGCCCGTGCCCGGAGGACCAAATAGGAGCACGCCTTTCGGAATCCGCGCGCCGAGATCATTGAATTTTTTCGGCTGCCGCAGGAACTCCACGACTTCTTCCAATTCCTGTTTCGCTTCATCGGCGCCGGCGACGTCTCCGAAATTCACTTTGACTTTATCCGCGCCGCTCATGCGCGCATGACTGCGTCCAAACGACATCATGCGGCCGCCTCCGCCCTGGGTCTGCTGCATGATGAAGAACCATACGCCCACTAAGAGCAAAATGGGAAGCACTGAAGAAATAACAGCCGTCCACCAAGGCGGCTCCGGCGGATTTTTCGCCCGAATCTCGACTTTTTTCTCCTGCAGCCGTTTCACAAGCGTAGTGTCATCGTTCGGCGCGACCGGCGTCACGGTTGTAAACTCCGTTCCGTCCGTCAGAACGCCCTCGATGACATTGTTCATCATAGTGACTTTTGCCACTTCGCCTTTATCCACTTCCTGCAAGAATGCGGAATAACCCATCTCCTGCTTCGTGGTGGTCTTGACGGAAAAATAGTCAATGAACGTAATGGCGATAAAAATAATCAGCAAATAAAAGCCTATATTTCTCATAAACCGATTCAACAAACATATCCTCCTTCCCCTGCCGGGGAGAAATCGATTAAAACGTCTTGACTATTATATCATCAAACCGTCAATCATACAATCAAGGAATCGCCGAACAAGTCTCTTTTCCCTTGACGATACTCCTTCCTCCTATTGCGTAAAACGACGGGCCTTGCCAAATGACTGCCGTATCCGTGAGAAAAGGGCTGCCGAACGAAAGATTCCCCTCGTCCAGCAGCCCTTTGCCTTCCGTGTCTTATTTTTTCTTTTTGTTGACAGCGTCCTTCAGAGCCTTGCCAACTTTGAAAACCGGCGCTTTCGAAGCAGCGATCTTGATTGCCGCACCAGTCTGCGGGTTGCGGCCCATGCGAGCGGCGCGCTCCTTGACCTCAAAGGTGCCGAAACCAATCAGCTGAACCTTTTCCTTCTTGACGAGAGCTTCCTGCACGCTGGCGACGAACGCGTTAAGCGCCTTCTCCGCATCCTTCTTCGTCAGACCCGATTTTCCAGCAATTTTCCCGACCAATTGTGCTTTATTCATGTACACAACCTCCCAATAAATAAAATGATTACGGATTTACCGAAAAAGAGATTTCGCCGTTTCGTAGAAAAATCCTTCTTTTCCAGCTCTAAAATAAAGAAAAATTTAATAAATAGGTAATATGTCACAAAAGCAACGCCCATTCTTCCCGTAAATTGAACGATTCAAACGGAAAACCGCGCGCTTCACCCGCTGCGGCCAATTCTGCGATTCGTCCGAAGGCCCCTATCCGAGAACGTGTCAGATGTGCTCATCAGCTTTCCGCATCCGCATTTGCTTCCGCCTGCTTTGCATCTTCCCAAAACTTGTCCAATTCCTGTAATGTAAATTGTTTCCAATCGCCGCCGGTAGCCTCGACCCGCTCTTCCACCCTGCGGAACCGTCTCTTGAATTTCCGATTTGCCGCCAAAAGCGCCAGCTCGGCGTTGACTTTCAAAAAACGCGAGAGATTGACGACCGCAAAAAGAAGATCGCCCAGTTCCTCCTCGATATGCGCCGCATCCTTCTGCCCGACCGCTTCCCGAAGCTCATGCCATTCCTCGCGGCATTTCTCGAACACAGGCGCGACGTCGTCCCAGTCAAAACCCGCGTCGGCCGCTTTTCCCTGAATCTTCGCCGCCGCCATGAGCGCGGGCAAGTCCTTTGGCACGCCATCAAGGCGCGACTTGCGCTCGGGCTTCTCCTTCCGTTTGATTGCTTCCCAGTTTGCCAAGACTGCCGCGGCGTCTTCCGCCTGCACATCACCGAAAATATGGGGATGGCGGCGCACCAATTTTTCCGTGATGCCGTCTACCACATCCTGCATGGAGAAAACGCCGGCCTCCTCGGCGATGCGCGCCTGAAAGACGATTTGGAGCAGCAGGTCGCCCAATTCTTCCGCCAAAAGATCAGCGTCCTTTGCGTCGATAGCCTCCACTACCTCGTAAGCTTCTTCCAAAACATGTTTCCTGAGGCTCTCGGGCGTCTGCACCCGATCCCACGGGCATCCGCCCGGCTCGCGAAGCTGCCGCATAATGTCCGTGAGCGGCGAGAAATCGAAACGGGCCGCCTGCGGCAACGGCGGCACATAAAGGCTCGTCAGATGGTCGATGCCCGACTGCCGGTCAAGGCTGTACAGCGGGATTCGCCGCACGCTCTCGTCGGGAAGCCCTATCCGGCACGCGAGCACAATCTCATATTCGTCGGGCAGGAATTCCATCAGTGCCAGCTTCGCCTCGGACGCCACCGCCCGGCTATATACCTGCGTCACGATCAATCCCGTGGGCCAGTCCATCGGCAAACGGTCAAGGTCGGCGGCGTCCATGATCAACAGCCCGTTCACCGGATCGACGCCGAGACGAGCGCAAAGCACTTCCGTAAAGCTCATGCCTGGAAGAATCGTCAGCGGCACATTCTCCCGCTGCGCCAGTTCCCGCAGGAGCACCACCGTCCTCTCCGCCACCAGAGGACTTCCGGGAACCGCATAGACGACGTCTTCTCCCGCTTTGGCACGGCTGACAAGATCATTGGCGATAGAATCATACAGCGCCTCAAAATTCTCCGCTTCTTCATAACGCTCATCGTATGAGGAAAAAACGATTCCGCAGCGCGACAGCGTCTCGACCGTCGGATGCACCGCCGTTCGCAGAATCAGCGACGACGCGTTTTGTATCGTCTCCCATGCCTCGACAGTCATGCTTCCGAAATCCCCCGGCCCGAGCCCGACCACCTTTATCGTTCCCATCAGCTGTTATCTCCTTTCTTCTCCGCCGGTTCCCCTGCCAGCACCTTACATACGTTCAGCAGAAGGTCCAGCAGCTTGTCCTGCTCCGGTTTCGTCTTGAAACGCACGCGGAATATCTGCTGGGACGGCAGCAGCATCAGCGCCTTCCCCAACTCTTTCCGCAGTGCGATCACACGCTCCGGCTCGACCTTATGCTTTTCCGCCAGCGTGAACTCCACATAGCTCTCTTTCTCTACAACGCTCTTGACGCCTAAATTTCGCAAATAATTTTTAATCCTCGCCACTTTCAACAGACGAAGCACGGATTCCGTCGGCTCGCCGAACCGATCGATCAGCTCGTCCAAGAGCGCAGCGATATGCTGCTCCGTCCGTACCGCCGCGATTCGCTGATAAATTTCTATCTTGTGCATGGCGTCGTCTATAAATGCGCCGTCCAGATAAGCCTCCACCTCGATCTCGATGACGGGCTCCTGTGGTTCCTCTATCGGCTTTCCGGTTTCCAAAGAACGTACAGCCTCATCCAAGAGGCGGCAATACATTTCAAATCCGACGCTGGCAATATGTCCGTGCTGCTGCGCGCCCAAGAGGTCTCCCGCTCCCCGGATCTCAAGATCACGCATGGCAATCTTGAAGCCCGCGCCCAGCTCCGCAAATTCCTTCATGGCGTGCAGCCGCTTCTCTGCCGCCTCCGTCAGCACTTTATCCGGCTGATATACGAAATACGCATACGCCATTCGATGCGAACGTCCAACGCGCCCGCGCATCTGATAAAGCTGGGAAAGGCCGAACCGGTCGGCGTTGTAAACAATAATCGTATTAGCGTTTGCCACGTCCAAACCGTTTTCCACAATGCTCGTGGAAAGGAGTATATCGTATTCTCCCTCGTAAAACTCCATCATCACGCGTTCCAAGGCCGCTTCCGTCATTTGCCCGTGCGCCGTCCTGATCCGCGCCTCCGGCACGAGCGCTTCGAGGCGGAGCCGCATCCGCTCGATAGTCTCGATACGGTTGTATATAAAATAAATCTGCCCGCCCCGCTTCAGTTCGCGGCGGATCGCTCCCGCCAGAATCGCGTCGTTGGATTCGATGACATACGTTTGTATCGGGTACCGCTCGGCGGGCGGCGTTTCAATGACGCTCATATCCCGCACACCCACGAGGGACATGTGCAGCGTCCTCGGAATCGGCGTGGCCGAGAGCGTCAGGACGTCAATCCCCGCCGCGATCTCCTTGATGCGTTCCTTCTGCTTGACGCCGAAACGCTGCTCCTCATCCACGATCAAAAGCCCTAAATCTTTGAAGATTACGCGTTTTTGATTTAGGATTGCATGGGTGCCGATCAGGATGTCAGTTCGCCCGTCCCGCACCCTCTCCAGCGAGGCCCGCTGCTCTTTCGGCGTCCGAAAACGGCAGACCACGTCCACCGTGGGCC
This sequence comes from uncultured Selenomonadales bacterium, assembly GCA_900321035.1. Lineage (GTDB taxonomy): Bacteria > Bacillota > Negativicutes > Selenomonadales > Selenomonadaceae > RUG12372. Next base: position 111,868 of record ONUH01000001.1, read on the forward strand.
CGAAATTCAAGAATCGCTCTGTGAACGTTTGATAATGCTGCTGCGCTAAAACGGTAGTCGGCACCAGTACCGCCACCTGTTTTCCTCCCATGACCGCCTTGAAGGCGGCCCGAACGGCGACTTCCGTTTTTCCGAAGCCCACGTCCCCGCAAAGCAGTCGATCCATCGGCGTCGGTTTTTCCATATCCGCCTTGATTTCCCGCACAGCGGCCAGCTGATCGGGCGTCTCCTCAAAAGGGAACGCCTCTTCAAATTCCCGCTGCCACGGCGTATCCTCGGCAAACGCAATACCCGGCGTGCTGCGCCGTTTCGCGTAAAGCTTGATGAGATCCTCCGCAATATCCTGTACGGCCGCCTTGGCCCGCGCCTTCGCCCGATTCCATTCCGCGCCGCCCATGCGGGAAAGGCGCGGCGCCTCGCCTTCCGCGCCGATATATTTCTGCAAAAGCTGCACCTGATCCGTCGGAACAAACAGCTTATCATCGCCGCCATATTTAATATGAAGGTAATCCCTCTTGACGCCGCCCGACTCTATGGTTTCGACCCCAAGATATTTGCCGATGCCGTGAACGACGTGGACCACATAATCCCCGGCCCGTATTTCCCGGAAATGGGAAATCTTCGTCCCTTCCGCCGCTTTGGGCGTGCGGAGCTTTTTCTTTTGCCGTCCGAAAACATCCCGCTCCGACAGGACGACGACCTTCGCCCCCGGAAATTCAAATCCTTCCGTCAGCGTCCCTTCCGCTACCGTCGCCGTATCCGAAGCAAGGACGTCGGGATTCGGCAGAACAAAAGCCGGAACACGATAGCGCGCCAAAAGCTCCCGCATCGACGAGGACTTCGCAGCGTCGCCCATCAAAATCAGTACATGCTGGCCGTCATGCAGCCAGTCCCTGACGTCCGACGCGAAAAGATCCATCTGCCGCCGGTAGGGGGACACGGCTTTTGCCGTCACGCTGACAATCTCCGACGGCTCCGCCCCGTGTATCTTCTGGAGCATGAGTGCGGCGTACATCACATTGCATGCGCCGGCTTCTTTCAATAATTCCTCCCATGGGAATATATGCTTTTTCGCCTCGGAATCTTCCTTCCCCATGCGCAGCAGCGTCTCTCGAAAACGCGTCGGCTCGTCGAAAAGCACCGTCCCCTCGTCCTCGATATACGAAAAGAACGCAGACGACGACTCCGACGTATCCGCGCCGACAATCGGCAGCACGCTGATCTGCGTCAGGTTTCGCACGGACCGTTTCGTTTCCGGCTCAAAATCCCGCAGGGAATCCACCTCGTCGCCGAAAAACTCAATGCGTGCCGGCAGAGCCGCATTCACGGGAAACACATCGACGATACCGCCGCGAACGCTGAACTCCCCGACGCACTCCACTTCCGGCGTATGCGAATACCCAAGTTCAGTCAGCCGGCGCAGCAGCGTCTCCCGCCCGATTTCTTCCCCCACGGAAAGGCGCAGGCTCAGCCGCGCAAACGCCCGCTTTGACATGCCCTTCTGCGCCGCCGCCATCGGAAGCGCCAATACGATCATCGGGTCCCGGCTGATCAGACGCCCCAAAATGTCCATCCGCTTCGCCGCCAGTTCCAAACTTTTCGCCGCCGTCTGAAACGTCACCATATCTGCCGCGGGAAGCTCGACAATGCTTCGCCCCGGAAGCAGGACCGAAAGATTTTCCCGCCACGCCTCCAAGGCCTCTTTGTCGTGGGCAAGGATCACGAACGGACGCGGCGCCCTTTCATATGCCGCCGCGAAAACAGCGTGCTTCTGCGCGCCAGAAACGCCATATATCAAACTTTGCCCTTGTTCTTTTTGAAAACATTCCGCCGTGCGCCGAATGCTTTCGTCCTGCATCATCGCTTCAAATAACGCCTTCATAGGTTCGCTCCCGCCACGCCAAAAGAGGACCGTCGGCCGCCCGACAGTCCTGCTGTTTGCCAATATTCACCCGTATTATCCAAAAAAAAACTTTTCCCGTCAAGCCCCCGGCTCCATTTTCCTCCCTCTCGCGCAAAGGCGTTTCGGGAGTCGCTCCGCCTTCCGTAAATTTTCCAAGTAAGGACCGCGATTTCTCCCTGAAAACAGTTGTCAAACGACGGAGAAAGTATTATGATAGTAAAAATATTCGGGCGCGGATGCACATCACAGGAGCACGCGGCTAAAAACCTTGAAGGAAAGAAGGAATTAAAGTGGCATTTTACTACGATGAACCGTCGCATACGTTTGGCGAGTACCTCTTGGTACCGGGATACTCCTCCGAGCACTGCGTTCCGGCAAACGTCTCTCTTCGGACGCCTTTGGTAAAATATAAAAAAGGCGAAGCCCCCGCGCTCAGCCTAAATATCCCGATGGTCTCGGCCATCATGCAGGCCGTTTCCAACGACACCATGGCCATCGCTCTTGCAAAGGAAGGCGGCATGTCCTTCATCTACGGCTCCCAAACGCCGGAGCAGGAAGCGCAGATGGTGCGCCGTGTCAAAAGCTATAAATCCGGCTTCGTCTCCAGCGATTCCAATATCAAGCCGACGACGACCCTCGGTGAAGTGCTGAAGCTCAAAGCGCAGACGGGCCACTCCACGATGGCCGTAACCGAAGACGGCGAGCCGACGGGCAAGCTCCTCGGCATCGTCACGAGCCGCGACTATCGTATCACGCGCATGACGATGGACACGCCTGTCTCGGAATTCATGACGCCCTTCGACCGCCTCGTTTACGCGGACGCCGACCTCACCCTTTCCGAGGCCAACGACATCATTTGGGAATCGAAACTGAACATGCTGCCGCTGGTGGACAAAAACCAGCGCCTGCGTTATATGGTCTTCCGCAAGGACTACACGGACAACAAAGAACACGAACTGGAAATCACTGACGCGCACAAGCGCTACCGCGTCGGCGCAGGCATAAATACCCGCGACTACGCCGAGCGCGTTCCTCTGCTGATTGACGCGGGCGCGGACGCGCTCTGCATCGACTCCTCAGAAGGCTACTCCGAATGGCAGCGCATCACGCTCGATTACATCCATAAGAAATACGGGCCGGAAGTCAAAGTGGGCGCCGGCAACGTCGTCGACGCCGAGGGGTTCCGCTTCCTGGCCGAAGCCGGCGCGGACTTCGTAAAAGTCGGCATCGGCGGCGGCTCCATCTGCATCACCCGCGAAACGAAAGGCATCGGACGCGGCCAGGCGACGGCGCTCATCGACGTCTGCAAGGCGCGGGACGAATACTTCAAGGAAACGGGCATTTACGTTCCGGTCTGCTCCGACGGCGGCATCGTCCACGACTATCACATTACACTGGCGCTGGCCATGGGCGCGGACTTCCTGATGCTCGGCCGCTACTTCTCACGCTTTGACGAGAGCCCCACGGATAAAGTCAAGATCAACGGCACATTCTACAAGGAATACTGGGGCGAAGGCTCGAACCGCGCCCGCAACTGGCAGCGCTACGACCTCGGCGGCGACCGCAAGCTCTCCTTCGAGGAAGGCGTCGATTCCTACGTTCCTTACGCCGGCCCGCTGCACGACAACGTGGGCATCACGCTGTCGAAAGTGCGCTCCACCATGTGCAACTGCGGCGCGCTCAGCATCAAAGAGCTGCAAGAACGTGCCAAGCTCACCCTCGTCTCCTCGGTCAGTATCGTCGAGGGCGGCTCGCATGACGTCATCCTGCGCGACAAATTCTCGTCGCGGTAAGACAAAATACACAAAACCCGCTGCTTCCCAAGCCGGGAGGCAGCGGGTTTCTTTCGTCTCGTTTACTTTATACGGTTCATACGCCTCTTGCATCCGGCGGCCAAATATATTTATGCAGCTGAAGCTGCAGGCGCCAGTTTTTATACCGTGCGCTTTTCATGTATTCGACGATCTCCTTCGCCTCGATTTTTCCGAAGACGGGGGAAAGATAGACCAGGCAGCACGGCTCGTACTTCTCGCAGAACTGCTGCGCCGTCCGCAAATCCTCTATGTCACCGACGACGAATTTCAGTACGTCTTGCGGCCGCAGCGTTTGAAAATTCTTCTCCAGCATGGACGATTCCATGCCCGAGGACGGGCATTTATAGTCCAGCGTAAAAAACACCCACGGATACGCATGGTACGGCGTGACGTCCACGCTGCCGTTCGTCTCGATATTGACCTCGTGCTCCCGCAGCCGCTGCAGAATCGCATGAATGTCCTGGCACAGCGGCTCCCCGCCCGTAACGGTAACATTTTTCCAGCCCTCCACCGCCTCGGCAATCTCTTCCGCACGCATAGGCGTTCCTTCGGTAAACGCATACGCCGTATCGCAGTAAGAGCAGCGAAGATTGCAGCCGGCAAGGCGAATAAACGCCGCAAGGCTCCCTGCGCGTTTCCCTTCGCCGTCGATGCTGTAAAAAATTTCGTTCACCGGCCATTCATTTTGCATAGACGGCAACGTTCCCTTCGCTCTCCTGCACGGAGACCTCCACACAGTTCGGAATCTTGTGGCACAGCCAATAAGCGATGTTCTCCGCCGTCGGGTTGAGCGGTTTTCCCTCGCGTCCTTCATTGATGACGTCATTTACATTGGCATGATCCAATAGTTTCACTACTTCCTTTATCTTCGTGAAATCCACGACCATGCCGTTTTCGTCCAACGTCTCGGACTGGCATTTGATGATGACGATCCAATTATGCCCATGCAAATTTTGGCATTTGCTCGGATACGGCAGCGACAGCCGGTGCGCGCCCGAAATTTCTATCCGCTTTGTCAATGTAAACATTTTATCCCTCCGTCGCCGGATCTTGCACGCCGTTCGCCGCGAAGGCCTTCGCCCGATCAATACAGGTCCCGCATTTTCCACACGGCTTCTCTTTTCCTTCGTAGCAGCTCCATGTAAGGTGATATGGCACGTGCAGCTTCAACCCGACGGACACTACGTCCGTCTTTGTCTTCTGAATGAACGGCGCCTCAATCGTGCAGGTGTGACCGCTTCCTTCATAGACCGCCGCCCGCATCGCCGCGTAAAATTCCGGCGTGCAGTCCGGATATGCGCTGCCCGCCGCGTCGTCGGCATGCGCCCCGTAAAGAACCGTTTCCGCGCCGACGCTGATTGCCGTTGCCGCCGCAAAGGAAAGAAACACTCCGTTGCGGAACGGGACATAGGTATCGACGGTTCCCGAACCGCCCCGCTCGGCCAGCTGCTCGGCATAGGATTGCAGCGGAATGGATTTGTCGCTGGCCGCCAAAAGGGACGAGTCGCTGAACGCAAACGCCGCCGACAAGTCCTGCTCTATATGCCGGACGCCGTAAAAATCGGCCACTTTTCTCGCCGCTTCGATTTCCCTGTCGTGCTTCTGTCCATAATAGGAGGTCAGCGCGAGCACTTGATCCGCTCCGTATTTTTTTATCGCCAACGCAAGGCACGTCGTGGAATCGACGCCCCCGCTCAATAAGACAACCGCTTTCATCCCGCCAAACCTCCTGCTTTTGCCCAAGGCGAAATCATCCTGTATTCCCTGCGCATCAAACGGCCTTTCTCGTCACCAGCGCGACGCTTTCCACATGCGAAGTCATCGGAAACATATCCACCGGCTGGATTTTTTCCGTCCCATAGCCGAGACCGTCGAGTATCGCCAAATCCCGGGCCAGCGTGGCCGGGTTGCAGGAAACATAAACGATGCGCTGCGGCTGCATGCGGGCAAAAGTCTCCAATACGACAGGAGTGCAGCCCGCTCTCGGCGGGTCGGTGACGATGACGTCCGGACGTACGCCGCTGCGGTAAAGACGGGGCATCGCCTCCGCCGCATCCCCGACGATGAATTCCGCATTTTGAATCCGATTCGCTTTTGCATTGTTTCTCGCGTCGCGGATGGCCGGGGATACCACCTCTATACCATAAGCCTTGCGCGCTTTCCGCGCTAAAAACAGCGTGATCGTCCCCGTTCCGCAGTAAGCGTCAACGACAATTTCCCCGCCTCCGAGGTTTGCGAATTCCAACGCTTTTCCATACAGCACCGCCGCCTGCGCCGTATTGACCTGAAAAAATGATCGGGGAGAAACCTGGAAGGAAAGCGGGCCGATCTTGTCGCGAATCGCGCTTTTGCCCCACAAAAGCGTTGTCTCCCGCCCCAGGATCACATTGTTGCGATAGGTCTGGATATTCTGGTGCACGCTGGCCAGCTTTGGCACCCGCATCCGCAGGAATTTCACGATTTCCTTTGCCTTCGCCAGCTCTTTTTTCGCCGTCACCAACACCGCCATGACGTCTCCGTTGGCGCCCACGCGGCCGACGATATGACGAAGCATGCCCGTATGGCGGTCTTCGTCATACACCGAGACTCCGAACCGCTGCACGGCTTCCCGCATGGCGTTCATCAAATCGTTATTCGCCTGATGCTGGATATAACACTTTTCCGTATCGACGATGCTGTGACTTCCCTGCGAAAAACAGCCAATCATGGGTTTCCCTTTGACCCGACCCACCGGGAACTGCATTTTGTTCCGATAGCCCCACGGCTCGCCGCCGATGGTCGCAAACACTTTGACGCCGTCCAGCTTTCCGATATGTCGCACGGCGTCTTCCACCTGGCGCTTTTTTTCCCGAAGCTGCGCTTCATAGGACAAATGCTGAAGCTGACATCCGCCGCAAACGTCGTACACGGGGCAAACCGGTTCCGTCCGGTCGGGGCTCGCCTGCCGGATTTCCGTCAAGGTCGCCGCCGCGTAATTTTTTTTCACCGTATCCACCCGCGCCAGCACTGTTTCGCCCGGCAGCGCGCCCGGCACGAACACGGTGAACCCTTCCGCACGGGCGACGCCCTCGGCATGGCTTCCCAGCCGCTCAATCAAAAGCTCGCGCATTTCGCCTGCACGCACGGGAACCCCATTCGTCATTCCGTCGCCTCCGTCTTTTATCGCCCAGCGCTGTCCTAAGCAATACGGGGCCGCCGCACAGGACAGCCCCGCATGTCTTTCATCTTTCGTTTTTCACAAAATCTACTTTTTCCAACAGTTCGGACGGCTTCGACAGCAAAATCTGCGCCCCATTCTCCATAAGCTCGTCCTTTTCCCTGAATCCCCAAAGCACGCCCACAGGAAGCGCTCCCGCATTCACCGCCGTTTGCATGTCCACGCCGGAGTCCCCCAAATAAACTGTTTCTTCCGGTCTGACGCCCATTTTCTCCAATACGATCCGCACATGAGCCGGATCGGGTTTCCGCGGCACGCCCGGCCGGTCGCCCTCGAACGTATCAAAAGTATCGGCGGGAAAATATTTGCGAATCAAAGCCTCCGCCGCCGAGATATGCTTGTTCGTGCAGACCGCCATCCGCACGCCCCGCACCTTTAGAGCCGAAAGCGTCTCAGATATCCCTTCATAAGGCGTCGTCTTTGCCGTCAGGTGTTTTTCGTATATGGCTTTGTATCGACCCAGCGCTTCATCAATCTGCTCCGGCGATTTTCCCGGCAGGATACGCTCCATCAGCTTCCGCGAGCCGTTCCCGACAAAGTACCGAAAGGCCGGCTCCGGATGCGGCGCCATACCGTAAGACGCCAACAGTTCGTTCCCGCTGTCCGCCAAATCCGCCAAAGTATTCAAAAGAGTTCCGTCAAGATCGAACACCGCAGCCCGATATACCATCTCCGTTTATCTCCCGTTCCGGCGCGTCACATCGTCCCGCGCGTCATGCGCCGCGACATCGTTTCCGCTTCCTGTTCCAGCGTCCGCGCTTCTTTCAATATCTCGTTCGCCTTCTGGATATCCCCGGCCTTTTTGCTCTCCAACCATTCCGCATAGCTGATTGCGTATGCGATTCTCATATCGCAGATGCGAAGCCGCAAACGATGTAACGTCTGCGCCGCCGTCGGAGGTTCCAACGCCTCCAGCTCCGCACGACGATGCTGCCAATCCGGCAGGATCTCGTCTGCCATGACCGCCCGCATCTGCCGGCGCACGTTCATATCTCCCATGCTGCCGCTGTGCAGGATGTCCACCAATTTTTTATCAGCCGCGCCGACCTTGTCTTCATGAATCCGAATAATATCCTCCGTCTTCTTCAGGTACGCACGGAACTGCTCTTTTCTCGCTTTCGCAACGAAAGCGACGAAATCGCGGAAATTTGCAATCTCCGACGCCTTCCAGACGCCGTCCTGTCCCTTTTCAAAACGAATCTGCAGCACAAACTCTTCCGCAGCTTCCTTTTGGAATACCCGCAGTCCCAACGTCGCCCTGCCGTCATCCGCGTTCTTTTCCAATCCTTCCACGCTGCGGTATTCCATTTGATAAAAACCGGCTTTGTCAAGAATCAGCTGCACGTCGGGACTGACGTTGCCCCATTCTCCCGTCCGCACATATTCGTGAATCGCGTTTTCGAAGCTCTTGGAAACCGACGCCTTGAAAATCTGCGCGAAACCCGATACCGCGCTGCGAGCCTCCTCCGTCATCGTGCTGTCCGCGTCCATGACGGCTTCCAAAAACTCGTTGCCCGCAGTTTCCGTCAATTTACGCATATCGACGTAACGGTCAAACTTCACCTCGTCGTGCGAAGCCACGGCTTCCTCAATCATGCGCACCGCATATTCGGGCGTTTTCGTATAATAACCTTTGTACCAAAGGGTTCCTCCGCCGACTATTACGACAATCGCCAAGAGAACGACGGAAAAAACTTTCCATTTGCTGCTGAAACTCATCCGGTTCATCCTTCCCCGAAGAAACCGCAGGCCGACCAGTCAAGGCCAAGAGGCTTCTTCGTCATAACGTGCGGAACACGTCCTGATTTGTCATCAATTCTTCCAAGACGCCGTGGTATTCCTTCCACTTTTCCAGCGCCTTTTGCCGCCGTTTGTCAATGCGGGCCAAGTCCGCCGCCTTTTCCTCCTCGGAAAGCGACGCCGCTTTTTCCATAATCTTCTGTTTCTCGTCCATCGCGCGGACGATATAGCCGTATTGCTGCTTTTTCAGCTTGGCCTGCCAAAAGATCATGTCGTAGTTTTCCATTTCCTGCGCGTCAAACCGCCGCAGCACTTCCTGCACCTGCGTATCCAACGCCAACAGCTGTTTGTTCAAGTCGGTCTCGATGGCCGTGATTTTTTGACCGACCTGCGTTCTTTCCTGTCGGGCGTTCCCGGCAAACCGCGTTCCCTTCGGGGGATCTTCCACCGATAACCGGTCCGTCTTCAACGGGTCGTAATCTTCCTTGATCGTCTTCTCGTCCACCACCACTACCACTTCGCGCGGTTTCTGCTTTGCTTCCGGCGCGGCGACGGCATTCGATTGCTTCGGCTTTTTTTCTTCCTGCTTCGGCTTCTCGACCGTCGCTTCCGCCTGCTTCGCCGGCTCTTCGACGTCCGTCATCGTCATGAACGCGCCTCCGCCCATGACCAAAACCAGCATAAGTGCGCCCATGACGAGTCCCGCACGAACCATTGTATCTTCTACGATAATGCTCAAAACAATGCAGGCTATGAATAATACGAGAAAAACAAAGATTCCCGTAAAAACGAGCATTAAAGGTATACCTGCCGGAACCGCCATACGCCGCACCTCCTTTTTTCAGTATCAGGACAAGATTCTTCCTTATTCCTTGCCGTATGGATCATCACGTAATCCCCGCCTTAAACATTCTTCCATGACAGGGAAAACGCTTTCCGTTCGCTCCCCTGCTGAAGAAAGAACCGGGATTCCGCGATAGAGAACGTTTCCAAAGCCCTTAGGCTGGCTCGTTTTCTCTTTTTTACATAGTTAGCCCATTATTTTATATGGCAATTATATAATCTTCCTGCGGAAAATGCAATAATTTCAATACTTTTCGTAAAAAATCCTAAAAAAAGTCCTAAGGAATACGCTAAATAAGTCCCTCCTATCTTCTCAATCCCGCGGTTTTTTGTTACACTAACACTGTTATCAGTTGATGAAGGCAAATAAAAAGCCGGAAAAGAGGAGCATGAACATGGAAACCGTCGGCGTCATCGCGGAATACAATCCCTTCCATAACGGTCATCTTCTGCAGCTTCGCGAGATCCGCCGCCTCTTCCCTCGCGCCGATATTATCGTCGCCATGAGCGGAAGCTTTACGCAACGCGGAACTGTCGCCATCCTTGACAAATGGCAGCGGGCGGAAGCCGCCGTCCGTTCCGGCGCGTCTCTCGTACTGGAACTGCCCGCCGTTTTTTCCACGCGCAGCGCGCAATATTTTGCATCCGGCGGTGTCCGCCTTTTCGCCCGTCTCGGCGTCGTCGATTGCCTCGCCTTTGGCTCGGAATGCAGCAGCCTTGCAAGACTGCAATCCATGCGCAAAAAAATAGAGGCCGCCGAAAACGGCGGCTTAAAGAACCGGCTTCGGGCAGGCGGTTCTTATGCCTCCGCCCTTACAGAAGCCGCCGCCCCCGACGACCTCATGCGGCAGCCGAACGTCATTCTGGCGCTTGAATATCTGCGCGCACTTTCCAAAACCGACTCGCATATCGAGCCCCTGCCCCTGCCTCGTTTTTCCGCAGGGCATCATGAGCGTGCGCTCCCTGCCGAAGGCGAGGAAAACTCCGTTGCCAGCGCGTCGGCCATACGAACCGCTCTCACAGATCCGTCGGCAGAAGACGGCGACACGCTTGCCGCCGCGCTTCACGCCGTCCCAGCCGCCGTAAAGGACATGCTCCTGCAGGCAAAAAAGCACTGTTTCAATGACTCGTCCCTGCTGTTTCGACCCATCCTCTCCCTCATATTAGCCGATGAACCGGACGGTCTTCGTTCCGTCGCCGGCGTTTCCGAAGGGCTCGAACATCGCCTGCGCCGCGCTGCGCTTTCCGCCCGCTCATTTGACGAACTCGTCGAATCCGTCCGCTCCAAGCGGTATCCTCGCGCACGCATCCGCCGCCTGCTCCTGCATCTCCTGTTGCGCCTGTCCGCAGACGACGCTAAAATTTTTGACGAGCAAGGACCTCTGTACGCGCGCATACTTGCCTTTAACGACGACGGCCGCCGATTGCTTCGGAAAATAAAAAAACGCGCGGAGATTCCGGCCGTTGCCAAAACGGCTCGTTTCCTCCCCATGCGCGCCTTGGAATCGGGAAGTCTGACCCCCGCGCAGAAGATGCTTACCTTCGACCTTCGCGCGACGGCCCTTGCCTCCCTGACCTCCACCCCCGTCGGTTCTCCTTCGGCAAACGCTGATTTTATCGTATCGCCGATTTACATAAGCGGCCCGATGTAAAAGCAGAGCGGCTCCTCTCTATGGAGAAGAGCCGCTCTGCTTTTATGCCTTGTTTTCTTTGCCCATCAGCTCGTCGTAAGAAAGCGCCCGCGTATGCTGCGTATGGCTCCATTCATGTTCGTTCCTGTGCAGGAACCCTATGAACACGATGGGAATCCACGAATAGATGAAAAACGGATACAGCAGCAAATAAAGCCAGGCCTTCCATTTGACATGCACCTTCAGCAAGATGATGACCGGAAGAAGATACTGCCCCACCATGATGAACGTCATCAGCTCCGAGGGCATGAAACGATAAATATTCGTATAAAACGGAGGAACTGCCAGCTGCACATAGCTCAAAATGATGAAGAGCGTCGATATCAGCAAAAAATGCGGCTGGATCAAATGCAGGCAACCGTCGAGGATTCGAATATCCCGGCGCTCAATGCCCGCCTTGAGCATTTTCGGGATAAACCGATGCGCCACATCGAACTGCCCCTGGGCCCATCGTTTTCTTTGATTCCACGACTGCATGAAGGTCAACGGCTTCTCGTCGTAAACGATAGCGTCGTGCGCCCAAGTCGTCTTGATGCCTTCCACCAGGGATTTCATCGTGAACTCCATATCCTCGGTCAGACAGGTAGCGCCCCATCCGTGCCGCTTCAATACGTCGGTGGCAATGCACATGCCCGTTCCGCCCAACACGGAGGACAGGCCGATATTCGTCTTCGCCAGATGCCAAATGTAGTCAATCACCCAAAACGCAATGGCGAATGTGCCGGAAACCCAAGTGTCATACGGATTTTTCGCATCCAAGAAGCCCTGGATGACCTTGTCGCCTTTCAACAGGCGGTTGTTCATCTCCAACAGGAACCGGGGATGCACTAAATTGTCCGCGTCAAACACTACAATCGCGTCGTACTTCCGCTCCATCTTGAACAGCCGGTCAAACATCCACTCCAACGCGAACCCTTTGCCTTTCCCCGTCTCGCTGAAGCGTTCGCAAACGATGGCGCCGGAATTGCGCGCGATTTCCGCCGTGTTGTCGACACAGTTGTCCGCGATGACAAAGATGTCGTAAAGCTCTTTCGGATAGTCCAGCGTATGCAAATTATCAAGCAACTGCCCGATAACGGCGCTTTCGTTGTGCGCCGCGACAATCACCGCAAAAGTTTTCTCCGGGACAAGAATCTTGTCCTCTTTGCGCCGCCACATACCGCAGAAGCCGATGATGAAATAATAAATCGTAAACAGAAAAATAAAGACCTGCATCGGAACCATGATGAGGTCAAACCAATGTTCCATGAATAAACCCCTCAGCTATTTGCCCGCCAGTTTGAAAACGACCGTATTGATAATGCCGAAAGCGGTATACGTAGCGAAAATCGCGAACAGCACCGCGAAAGGCAACGAAGCGCGGCCTGCGTACAGGATACCGGCAAAAATCACGAGAAAAGCGACTTTGGAAACCAGATATATCTTTTCTCCCTGTCCCTTGAAATCAGGATAATGTACCTCGCTGACCATCAGCAGAGCCACCGCCAGCATGACGAGCGGATACATCCACCCGAAAACGTGAGGATTGACGCCTTCCGCCTGTAACAGCAACGTCGAGGTCGCCACAAAGCATCCTCCCGCCGGAATCGCCAAGCCCATGAAATACCCATGAACGACGTCCACATTCACATTGAACCGCGCCAGCCGCCATGCCCCGCAAAGCGCAAAGCAGATTGCCACGGCGCATCCAAACCACGAAAATGCATGCAGACAGAAAACATAAGCTAAAATACCGGGAGCCACGCCGAAAGAAACAAGATCGCAAAGCGAATCCATTTCCTTTCCGATCTCGCTGCTGGTGCCAAAAAAACGGGCGGCGCGACCATCCAGGCCATCCGCCACCAAAGCTATCAAAATGAAAAGCGAACCCCAGAAGAGGTCCCCTTTCATCGTTGAAAAAATGGAACAAACCCCGAACACGAGATTCGACGAAGTGAGCATATTCGGTATCAAAGCCCTATACGTCATCCGACTTTACCCTCCCGATGATGGTTTCGCCGCCTTTTACGCGGTCTCCTTTTTTCACCACGACCTCCACGGACTTCGGCATGACGACCTCCGTGCAGGACCCAAAGCGAATCAAGCCATACCGTTCGCCTTTTTCTAGTACATCATCCAGCGTGACCCAGGAAACGATCCGCCGCGCAAGAATTCCGGCGATCTGCGTCACCGTAATCCGCAATTTGTCGTTCTCAATGCCAATCATATGCCGCTCGTTTTCAAATCCCACCGAATCCTTGTAAGCAGGCTTAAAACGGCCGCAAATATACTGCTGGCACTTGATCTCGCCCTCCATCGGGCTGCGGTTGATATGCACGTCAAAAATCGAAAGAAAGATTACGACTTTATTGCAGGGTTCCTTGACAAAATCGTCGTCGTCCAGCGAAACAACCTCCATGACTTTCCCATCCGCCGGAGAAACCAAAAGCGAATTGTCCTGCGGAATGGATCGCTCCGGATTGCGGAAAAAATAGGCAAAATACATGGCCAAAACGACAAACGGAACAGCCGCATAGGGATGGAATACCAATCCCAAAAAGACGGCAGCTGCAAGCGCCGAGAAAATATACGTGTATCCGTCTTTCAAAATCATCGCTTACACCTCCCGCTTTCCTGTATTCCGCATTCGCGCATGCAAAAACAGCGCATCCGCGCTTCATCATTTTATTATATCCCGCCCCCTGCTCTTTGTCCACTACTTTTTAGGAGAATCAATGGACAAGAACTCCCGTGTTTCCTGTCGAGAGATTTTTCGTCAGGCAGGCAAAAGCTTAAAACGTATCATCATCGCTGCGTCAAGAGCACTTTGACGCGACGGAAAAGCCTAAACTGAATACCTTGTTCAGTGATTCTTCGAAGCATGGACGCGGAAAACGAATTTCGGCAGCGCCAAGAGACGCCCCGCACGTTTCGGCTGCAAAAGCCCCCGAAACAGCCATTCCAACTTTGCCTTCTGCACCCAAAGCGGCGCCCGTTTTGCCGTCCCCGCCATCACGTCCAGCGTGCCGCCGACGCCGATGGACACCGGGACCTCTAATTCCGCCTGATGCTTTTTCAGCCATTTCTCCTGCTTCGGCACGCCCAGCGCCGCCAACAGAAGATCCGGCTTCGCCTCTCGAATCTCACGGATGATTTCCGACTCCTCCGCCTCCGTGAAATATCCGTTCCGCACGCCGACCACCTGGATGCCCGGATAGATTTCTTCCGCTTTCTGTTTCGCTTTTTCGGCTACGCCCGGAGCAGAACCGAAAAAGAACACGCGGCGGTCCTTGTTCGGAGCCCGGCGCAAAAGTTCCTGCGCCAAATCATAACCCGCGACGCGTTCCGGCATCTCATGACCCAGATGATGCGCCGCCCACACAGTTCCTGCGCCGTCCGGCACCACCAAATCGGCAGAACGCAAAATATCAAAAAGCTCTTCGTCCCGCGTTGCGTTCATGATCATCTCAGCATTTGCCGTGGCAATCAGCGCGCCGCGCCGTTCATCCATCCACTGCTCGGCTTGGCTTACCGCCTCGGCCATTGTCAAAGCCGCTACCGGCACGCCAAGTATCTCTACGATAGGAAAAGACACGTCCCGTTCCTCTTTTCTCATGCATAAATCTTTCATTATATATATCATACTACAAAAACCGTCTTCACGCTACATTGCAAAAAGAATCCACAGCCGGAAAAACACACACTGCGCCGATTTCAGGTGCCCGTGGAAAAGCTGTGCGTATTGCTGTGGACGACCTTATATACATTCTTTTCACAATATCAAGGGGTTCTTCCCAAGCGATGCAGGACGACCATAAGATATCCACAGCAATGTGAATATTTTTGTGGATAATATGTATCATCCCTAATTTGTTGCACATGAAAAAACGACGCGCTATCGTTTTGGATAACGCGCCGTTTTCCTTATCACTCTTTATGCTTTGGCATCCGCTTCCGCTTTTTTCTTCACTGCCGTGCGGATGGACAGCTCGCGGAGCTGCTTTTCCTCCACCTCGGACGGCGCCTGCGCCATGACGTCGGACGCGCTCTGGGTCTTCGGGAACGGGATGACGTCGCGGATGGACGGGCGCTTCGCCATCAGCATCACGAGACGGTCAAGACCGAAGGCGAGTCCTCCGTGGGGCGGCGTACCGTACTGGAACGCGTCGAGCATGAAGCCGAACTTCTGCCGCGCCTCTTCCAGCGTCAGGCCGATGGCCTCGAAGACCTTTTCCTGCAATTCGCTGTTGTAGATACGCAAGCTGCCGCCGCCGATCTCGACGCCGTTCAGCACCATATCGTAAGCGATGGCCTTGACGCGACCCGGGTCGGAGGCGAGATACTGCACGTCCTCGTCGCGCGGCGCGGTAAACGGATGGTGCATCGCCTTCCAGCGTTTTTCCTCGTCGCTGTACTCGAACATCGGGAAGTCCACGACCCAGAGGAAGCAAAGCTTGTCCGGATCGATCAGGTTCCGGCGACGGCCCATCTCAAGACGCAGCGCACCCAGCGCCTGCGCCAGCACCAGCGGCTTGTCCGCAACGATCAGCAGGAGGTCGCCGGTCTTCGCGCCGCATTTTTCCTTGATTTTCTCAAAGACCTCGTCGGAATAGAACTTCTTGAAGGGCGACTTGACGCCTTCCGTCGAATACTGGATCCACGCCATGCCCTTTGCACCGTAGCCCTGCACATACTCGACAAGGCCGTCGAGCTCGCGGCGCGGAATGTCGGCGTAATCGTCCACCTTGATGGCCTTGACCTTGCCGCCCGATTCGAGGACGGAGGAGAACACCTTGAAGGTCGAGCCCTTGACCTCTTCGGAAATATCAAGCAGCTCCATGCCGAATCGCATATCCGGCTTGTCCGAGCCAAAGCGCTCCATCGCCTCGTCCCACGTCATACGCAGGAACGGCGTTTCCAGCTTCGTGCCGAGCGCCTTGTCGAACAGCTCCGTCATCAACCCTTCCATCATCGTCAGGATCGTATCCTGATCGACGAAAGACATCTCGATATCGAGCTGGGTGAATTCCGGCTGCCAGTCGGCACGCAAATCCTCGTCGCGGAAGCAGCGGACAATCTGGAAATACTTCTCGAAGCCCGCCACCATCAAAATCTGCTTGTAAATCTGCGGCGACTGCGGCAGCGCGTAGAAATTGCCGGGGTTCAGACGGCTCGGCACGAGGAAATCGCGGGCGCCCTCCGGCGTGCTCTTGCAGAGCATCGGTGTCTCGATTTCGAGGAAACCGAGACGGTCGAAATAGTCGCGCATGATTTTCGCCACGCGGTGGCGCAGCATGATATTTTTCTGCATCTCGGGACGGCGCAGGTCAAGATAGCGGTATTTAAGCCGGAGCATCTCGTCTACGTCGAGGTCGTCCTGAATGTAAAACGGCGGCGTCTTCGCCTTGTTCAATATCCGAAGTTCGCTGCAAACAATCTCGATCGTGCCCGTCTCCATTTTCGGGTTCACGGTATCCTCGGAGCGCGCGCGCACGTTGCCGCGCACCGCGATGACGAATTCCGAGCGCAGCGACTCCGCCTTATGGAACGTGCCCTCGCCCATTTTCGCCTCGTCGTATACCACCTGGACATAACCGGAACGGTCGCGCAAATCGACGAAAATCAATCCGCCGTGATCACGACGGCGCGACACCCAGCCGCAAACCGTGACTTCCTGCCCGACCTCGCTATCCCGAAGCTCCCCGCAGTGATGGGTCCGTTTCATGCCTTCCAAAGTTTCCATTACTTTTCACCCCAACAATTTATTGACAATCTCTTCTCTCGCGACTTGCTCCTGTCCGCTGGATTCCATGTCCCTCAAGGTCACGACGCCCTTCGCGAGTTCGTCCTCTCCCAAAATCAGCGCGTATCGCGCGTTCGCCTTGTCGGCCTGCTTCATCTGCGACTTCATGCTGCGTCCGGCGTAGTCCATGCGCGCCGAAAGCCCCGCGTCGCGAAGCTCCGCCAACAGGCAAAACGCCGCGCCTTTTGCCTCATCACCCATGGCGACGACAAATGCGTCCGCGCCCTCCTCCATTTCGGGGAACAGGTTTTGCATCTCCATCGCCAGCATCACACGCTCCAGACCGACGGCAAAGCCCACCGCCGGCGTCGGCGCGCCGCCAATTTCCTCCACCAGTCCGTCGTAGCGTCCGCCGCCCGCCACGGCGCTCTGAGCGCCCAGCGGCTCGTACTTGATCTCGAAAGCGGTCTTCGTGTAGTAATCGAGACCGCGCACCAGACGTGGATCACAGATAAAGGGAACGCCCGCCGCCGTCAGGTACGATTTAACCTTCTCGAAATGCTCGGCGCACTCGTCGCAGAGGCAGTCCGTAATTTCCGGCGCGCCGACGGAAAGGGAATGACAGCGTTCGTTCTTACAATCCAAAATCCGCATCGGGTTCCTGTCATAACGCGAACGGCAATCGTCGCAAAGCCCGTCCAGCTTTTCCTTGAAAAAGTCCTTCAGCTTCTGCCGATAGACGGGACGACAGGCCGGATCGCCGACGGAATTGATGGAAAGCGACAGTTCCTTCAATCCCAAGGACTCCAAGAACCGCACGGCCAGCAGGATAATCTCCGCATCCACCGCCGGACTTGCTTCGCCCAGCGCCTCTACGCCGAACTGATGAAACTCACGGAACCGCCCTTTCTGTGGCCGGTCAAAGCGGAACATCGAGCCGATGTAAAACAGCTTTGTAAGCGCGTCCTCCGCGTAAAGCTTATGCTCCAAATACGCGCGCACCGCCGCCGCCGTGTTTTCCGGCCGGAGCGTGATGCTGCGCCCGCCACGGTCCAAAAACGTGTACATCTCTTTCTCGACCACGTCCGTCGTGTCGCCGATGCCTCGCTGAAACAGCTCGGTATGCTCGAAAAGCGGCGTCCGTATCTCGCGGTATCCGAAACGATCGCAAAGATCACGGATTTTTCCCTCGACATACCGCCAGCGTTCTACACCGTCCGGCAAAATATCCTTCGTGCCCCGCGGGGCCTGTGTCAGCATGCTTCAATCCTCCTGTCCGCCATACACCTCATGCAAAAGGCGGTTTCTTTTTTCTATATAATCATCGATTTTATCCAAATAGACCGTAATCTCTTTCGGATGAAACGAGGTTTTTAAATATTTCTGCGTCGGGCTGACGATTTTCGAGGTCGCCGCGCCGCCGATGCCCAAAATCGTCTGACGCTCGCCCATGATTTGGATATTATACATACTTTCCGCGCCCGGACGGCAGCAGCCGACGTTCTCCAGCTGCCCGCTCTGGTAACCCTGCCGATACAGATAATACGGCGTAAGCCCCATTCGTTTCGTGGCGTCCATCGCCGCCGCGAACATTTCCCGCGCCGTCTCGTCGTCGGGCAACTCCGTCTCGGCAAGGTTTTCTTTAAGCCGCGAACCTTTCTTCAGCGCCAACGCGTGAAGCGTCACATCGTCCGGCGCGAGGTCCGCGATCTTCTTCATCGTGTCCTCGACGTCCCGGGCGTCCTCTCCCGGCAGCCCGACAATCACGTCCATATTGACGCAGGGAATCCTCGCTCCGCGCAAATCCCGAACCATGCGGATAATATCCTCCGGCTCGTGCCTCCGCCCGATACGCCGGAGCGTCCGCGCCTGCATCGTCTGCGGATTGGCGCTGACGCGGTTGACCTGACAGCGCACCATACTTTGAAGCTTCGCGGGCGTCATGCTGTCCGGCCGCCCCGCTTCCACGCAGAACTCCACCAAAGAATCCGAAACGAACGCGTCGGAAAGAACCTGCAATAACTCGTCAAACACTTCGTCGGGAAGGCTCGTCGGCGTCCCGCCTCCGACGTAGATATTCTGCACGCGGAACCCGTATCGCGCCACCGCCTCCCGCACGGCGGCTAAATCGCGAAAAAAAACCTCCGTGAACCGCCGGAGCATCTTCTCTCCCGGCAGCACAAAGGCGGGAAAGGAGCAATACAGGCAGCGCGACGGGCAAAACGGAACGCCCGCGTAAATGCTGACTGTCTTGGAATCGCTCCGCTGCAAAAAAGGCCGCTGGTAAAGAGAACTGTCCACCAAGAGCGCGGCCTTGTCCTCTCCGACGCCGTATTCCGCACGCAGCCGCGCTATAACCTCCGTCCGGGACGCGCCGCCGTCCAACCAACGATGGACAATCTTCGAGGGCCGCACGCCGTAAAGAATGCCCCAGGGCGCCTCCGGCAAGGAAAGCTCCTCACGAAGCAGTTCGTAAAAATTCCACTTGATCAGACGGTGCCGCTCCGAGCGAGGATTCTCACCGAAACGAGCCGAATTTCCCATAGAGCGGCGCCGTACCCTTCCGTCTGCCGCGACGAAAACCGCCTCCGTCCGGACGTGAAGCGGATTCCCCTCCGTCGTCTCGTTCCGCACGGCAATCTCGTCAAAAGATGCGCCTTCATCCGCAACCGCGATACGATAGAGGTCAAGCACTTCCCGCAGGACCTTGACGACAACCTGCTCGTCGCTGTCAACAGAGAATTTCCGGATATTCACGTCTTACTGGCACTTCTTGCAATAGCCGTAGAATATGGCCTGGTGATCGACAATCCGAAACCCGGACTTCTTGAAAATATCCTTTTCCAGCTTATCCAAAAGATCATCCTGGAACTCGAACACTTTCTTGCATTTCAAGCAAATCATATGATGATGCTGGTGCTCGTCCGGCGCCATCGTTCCAACCTCGTAACGGCTGCATCCGTCGCCGAACTCCATCTTTTGCAGAATGCCCAGCTCCGCCAAAAGGTCAAGGCTGCGGTACACCGTCGCCAATCCAATGTCCTGCGACTGCTCGCGCAAAAGCCCGTACACGTCTTCTGCGCTCAAATGCTCACCCGGATGCTCGATAAACACATTGAGGACGGTGCGCCGCTGCGTCGTCAGCTTATGCTTGTTCGCCTGCAAGCGCTGCTTGAGCACGTCCATCGTCAATTTCTCCGACATCGAATGACCCCCTTGCGGTAAAGATTGAAATTTCATATAAGGTATATTTTACTGCATAAGGCGGCGATTTGCAATATATCGCACGCCTGGGAAAAAGAATTCTGTTTTCCCCCACACAAAAACGGCGTCCGCATTTTTTCCTGCGAACGCCGCAAGTCCATTAAAACTCGATTCCCTTTTGCGCCTTGATTCCCTCCTGGAACGGATGCTTGACGAGCTTCATTTCTGTCACAAGATCGGCGGCGGCAACCAGTTCCGGCGACGCGTCGCGACCGGTCAGCACAAGATGAAGTTCCTGCGGCTTCTTCTCAACGAGACGCAGCACGTCTTCCGTTTCAAGCAAACCGAATTTCACCGCATAGTTGATTTCGTCCAGGATAATCAAATCCCACGCGCCGGAAACGATTTCCTGTTCCGCAGCGCAAACCGCGTCTTTTGCCGCCGCAATGTGTTCCGCTTTTCTCGCTTCGTCCCGTCGCGTGAAACCAAGCCCGCACTGACGCACCTCAATCGTGTCGCGCACCCCTTTTAAGGCTTCAACAGCGGCAAGCTCGCCATACTTCTGCCCGCCTTTGATAAATTGCAGGATAAGGACATGCAGCCCGCTGCCCCACGCACGGAGCGCAAGCCCCAGTGCGGCGGTCGTCTTTCCTTTTCCGTCTCCCGTATGCACGATGACAAGCCCCTGCCGCTCCATATTCCGAATCTCCCTTCGCAGACACAATAAAATAAACAAACCCCGCCGCCTTCATATCGAGGCGGCGGGGTTAATCGCCCTTCGCGACCAAAATTTGACCGCCCAGAGAATCACACGAGTTCCAAGACAGCCATCGGCGCCGCGTCTCCGCGACGGGGGCCGAGCTTCAGGATACGCGTGTAACCGCCCTGACGATCTTTGTATTTTTCTGCGATTTCATCGAACAGCTTTCTAACTACTTCCTCGTCATAAAGGCGAGAGATTGCCGTACGGCGCGCAGCGAGATCGCCGCGTTTCGCCAGCGTGATAAGCTGATCTGCGAGGCCGCTCACTTCTTTCGCCTTGGCCTCCGTCGTCTCGATCCGGCCGTGCCGGAAGAAGGAGGTCAGAACGCTGCGGAAGAGCGCTTTGCGCGCGCTGGAATCGCGTCCCAATTTTCTGTACATGGATTTCCCTCTTTCCTTTCGTTAATTATTCCCCTTGCGAAAGAGCCAAGTTCAGCTCCTGCAGCTTCTTCTTGACTTCCTCAAGCGACTTGCGCCCAAGATTGCGCACCTTCATCATATCTTCTTCCGTCTTCTCCGTCAGATCCGCAACCGTATTAATGTTGGCGCGTTTCAGGCAGTTATAGGAACGGACAGACAGATCAAGATCTTCAATCGTCATTTCGAGGACTTTCGCCGTATCGTTTTCCTGCGTCTCGAGGAATGTCCCTTCCTCTTCTTCCTCTTCCTCGGTCAGCCCCGCCATATTCTGGAAGAGCTTCAGATGCATAATCAATATGCTGGCCGCCTTGCTGATCGCTTCCTCCGGACGAATGGAACCGTTCGTCCAAACCTCCAGCGTCAGCTTGTCATAGTCGGTGACATTGCCGACGCGCGTATCAGTGACGGTATAATTGACGCGAAGAATCGGAGAAAAGATAGAATCAATGGGAATGACGCCGATTACATGATCCGGCTTTTTATTCTTTTCAGCCGGAACGTAGCCACGACCGCGCTCCACCGTCATTTCCATATGAAGCGAGCCGTCCTCGTTGAGCGTCGCAATATGAAGTTCCGGATTCAGTATCTCAACATCCGAGTCCACAGTAATATCGGCAGCCGTGACCTCTTTCGCCCCGTCTACGTCAAGACGGATTGTCTTCGGCTCGTCGGAATACATCTTGAGGCACAAGGATTTCAGATTCAGGATAATATTCGTGACATCGTCACGAACGCCCGGAATCGTCGAAAATTCGTGAAGCACACCGTCAATGCTGATAGCAGTAATGGCCGCTCCCTGCAAAGAGGAAAGGAGGATGCGGCGCAGGCTGTTGCCAAACGTCGTACCGTATCCACGCTCCAGCGGTTCGCAGACGAATTTTCCATAGCGACTGTCTTCGCTGATTTCCACGATCTCGATTTTAGGCTTTTCAATTTCGACCATCTGGAATACCCTCCCCAATAATTCAATGCACTTGGAAAAAAAGCAACCTCTAATACAATGAAATTATTTGGAGTAGAGCTCGACGATTGCCTGTTCGCTGACCGGCACATCAATCTCCTCCCGCTTCGGGAACCGAGTTACCTTGCCGGCAAGATTGGACGCATCGGCCTCCAGCCAAGCCGGAACGCTCAAAGCGTTGTAATTCTCCGCCAGCGTCTTAAAAAACGCGTTGGAACGGCTTTTCTCCGAAACGGCCACAGCGTCGCCTTCATAAACAAGCGCGGACGGAATATCAAGGCGCTTGCCGTTGACGGTGATATGACCATGGCGGACAATCTGACGAGCCTGACGGCGCGTAGCCGCAAGACCAAGCCGGAATACCACGTTGTCAATACGACGTTCCAAAAGCTTCAGCAAGTTTTCACCGGTAACGCCCTGCATCTTCTTGGCCTTGTCATAATAGCCGCGGAATTGCTTTTCCATGACGCCGTAAATGAATTTCGCTTTCTGCTTCTCTTTCAGCTGAAGTCCGTACTCGCTGACCTTGCGATTCGTACGCTTCGGCTGACGCTTCGATTTCTTTGAAAGCCCGAGGACTGCCGGCTCGATGCCGAGCGCGCGGCACCGTTTGAGGCTTGCCACTCTGTCAATTGCCATCTATTTCTGCACCCCCTATTATACCCTTCTCCGCTTCGGCGGGCGGCACCCGTTGTGCGGAATCGGCGTAACGTCTTTAATCATGTTGACCTCAAGGCCCGTCGCCTGCAAGGAACGGATAGCGGCCTCGCGTCCCGCACCCGGTCCCTTAACATAAACCTCGACCTGCTTCAGACCATGTTCCATCGCAGCCTTCGCCGCCGTCTCCGCCGCCATCTGCGCGGCAAAAGGCGTAGACTTGCGCGACCCGCGGAAACCAAGTCCGCCGGCGCTGGCCCAGGAAAGCGCGTTTCCGTTCTTATCCGTCAAGGTCACGATCGTGTTGTTGAAAGTAGAGCTGATGTGCGCTACGCCGTATTCTATATTCTTACGGTCTTTCTTCTTCGTGCGAACAGCTTTCTTAACTGCCAAAGCCTATCCCTCCCTTAATCCTTTTTCTTTCCTGCAATCGTCTTCCTCGGTCCCTTACGGGTACGGGCGTTGTTCTTCGTGTTCTGCCCGCGGACCGGAAGGCCGAGACGATGACGACGACCACGGTAGCAGCCAATTTCAACGAGACGCTTGATATTAAGCGAAGTCTCGCGACGGAGATCGCCCTCCACCATGACGTCGCGGTCAATCAACTCGCGAAGCTTAACGACCTCGTCCTCTGTCAGGTCGCGCGTACGGGTATCGGGATTGATTCCGCCCTCCGCAAGAAGCTTCTTGGAAGTCGTCAGGCCGATTCCATAAATGTATGTCAAAGCAATTTCAATTCGTTTGTCACGCGGCAAATCGACGCCGGCAATTCGTGCCATAAAACGAGCACCTCCTTTTCTTAACCTTGTCTCTGCTTATGCTTCGGATTTTCGCAAATGACCATGACGCGGCCCTTGCGCTTGATGACTTTGCATTTTTCACAAATTGGCTTTACGGAAGGCTTCACTTTCATTGTGTTTTTCCTCCTTTTCTTTCCTGTACGCCTTTCCCCTTATTTGAAACGATAAGTTATTCGGCCACGGGTCAAGTCGTACGGTGTAAGCTCAATCGTGACCTTATCTCCAGGCAGGATGCGAATGAAATTCATGCGGATCTTACCTGAAACATGCGCCAAAACGACATGGCCGTTTTCGAGTTCGACCTGAAACATCGCATTGGGCAATGCCTCAAGTACTTTCCCTTCCACTTCAATAACATCTTGCTTGGACATCAGTTCTGCTCCTTATATTTGTCAAAGCCCTGCATGACGGTCTGCCTCTCGGTTTCTGGAGCCGTCATTTCTCAAGGCACGCAGTTATATCGGCAAAAACCTTGCTCATCTCTTGGCTCCCATCAATCTCGCTGTAAAGCCCTGCCTGTTGATAATAGCGGATAAGCGGTTTTGTCTGCGCGTCGTACACCGAGAGACGGCTCTTCATCGTCTCCTCGCTGTCGTCCGCGCGCTGATACGTCTCTCCCCCGCACTCGTCGCACACCCCGTCTTTTTTCGACGGGTTGAAACGGATATGGTAGGCTGCGCCGCATTTTTTGCAGACGCGCCGTCCAACCGCACGCTCAATAAGCGAGCTTGAAGGGACGCTGATGTCCACGGCTCGGGTCAGATGAATCGAAAGCGATTTCAAAATCCCGTCCAACGCATCCGCCTGCTCCACTGTCCGCGGAAAGCCGTCGAGAATGAAACCTTTCGTACAGTCTGGCTTTTGGAGCCGTTCCCGAACAATGCCGATTGTAATCTCGTCAGGAACAAGCTGCCCGGCATCCATACATGCTTTCGCTTTCTTACCAAGTTCCGTGCCTTCCTTGACTGCCGCACGAAACATATCGCCGGTGGAAATATGCGGAATGCCATATTTCTTGACCAGCTTGGCCGCCTGCGTGCCTTTGCCGGCTCCCGGCGGTCCCATTAACAGGATATACATATTCATCCTCCCTCACCTCATTTCATAAAGCCTTGATAATGACGCATCACTACCATGGCCTCGATTTGCTTCATCGTGTCGAGAGCGACGCCGACGACAATCAGAAGCGCCGTTCCACCGAAGTAAACGCCTTCGATATGCGTCGCGCCTGCGACCATATTCGGCAAAATGGCGATGAAGGCCAAGAAGAATGCTCCCGCAAGCGTAATGCGGGTCAAAACACGATCCAAATAATCCTCGGTAGGCTTGCCCGGCCTGACGCCCGGAATAAACCCGCCGTATTTCTTCAGATTTTCCGCCATGTCCGGTATCTTTACCGTCACTGCGGTATAGAAATAAGTGAAGAACAAGATAAGCAACGCGTACAGCGTCGTCTGCAGCGGCGTTCCCCAAGCGAAATAGCTTGCTACTGTCTTTACCCAAGGAACATCGATAAACTGCGCGACCGTCACCGGAAACATCAGTACCGACGACGCAAAGATAATCGGTATGACGCCAGCCTGATTGACCTTCAACGGTATGTGACTCGAATGACCACCGTAGGCTCTCGAGCCGACGACCCTTTTCGCATAAGAGATCGGAATTCTCCGATGCGCCTCATGGATCAAAATAACGAAAACTACCATCGCGACTGCAATCAGCACAAAGAAAATCACATTCAGCGCGCTGATTGTCCCCGCCTGCAAATACCTGTAAATCCGCTCAAGGTTCTTGGGCAATGCCGCAACAATGCCGGCAAAGATTATCAGAGAAATACCGTTGCCGACGCCTTGGGCGGTCATCTGCTCGCCGACCCACATCAGGAACACCGTTCCTGCGGTTAACGTAATCGCAATTACAAGAATCGAGGGAATCCCAGGATTCAATATAGCGTCGCGCAAGCCGATAGACATACCGATTGCCTGCAGAAACGCCAAAGCGACAGTCAGATAACGAGTAACTTGGGTAGTCTTTTTATGCCCTTCCTGCCCTTCCTTCGACCATTGCTCCAAAGTCGGTATTACAACCGTAAGGAGCTGTATGATAATGGAGGCGTTGATATAGGGCGTGATGCTCATCGCAAAAATCGAAAACTTGCTCAAGGCTCCGCCGGAGAACAAATCCAACAAGCCAAACAAGTTGCCGCTGCTGAAAAGCTGCTCAATAACGGCGGGATTCACGCCGGGAACCGGAATATGGGTTCCCATCCTGAATATGGCAAACATAATCAGAGTGAACGTGATCTTCTGCCTAAGCTCGGGAATCCTGTAGATGTTCGAGAGGGCTGAAAGCACCTCAGATCACCTCTACTTCCCCACCTGCCGCTTTAATCTTATTCTCCGCCGTTTTCGTAAAGCCATTGGCTTTTACCGTCAACTTCTTCGTCAATTCTCCATTGCCGAGGATGCGGACGCCGTCGCGGACATTCTTCAAAATCCCTTCCTCAATCAAAGCGACCGGATCAACCACCGCGCCGTCGTCAAAACGATTCAGAGAGGAAACATTGACCTCGGCATATTCCTTCGCGAAAATATTCTTGAAGCCGCGCTTCGGAAGGCGACGATACAGAGGCATCTGTCCACCTTCAAAACCGGTGCGTACGCCGCCGCCGGAGCGGGAATTCTGTCCCTTCTGTCCGCGGCCGGCCGTCTTGCCAAGGCCGCTTCCAAGGCCGCGCCCCCTGCGGATGCGCGTCTTTCTCGAGCCCGGCGCAGGGCTCAGTTCATGTAATTTCATCAGTTGTACCTCCCGCTCCTCACTCGTCAACCTCTTCGACCGTCACCAGATGCCTGACCTTGTGAAGCTGTCCGCGGATAGCCTCATTGTCCGGCAGAACGGAAGAAGAATGCATCTTGCCCAAGCCCAGGGACTTCACGGTCTTTCTTTGGGTCTCGGGCCGTCCGATTACGCTGCGGGTAAGGGTAACTTTCAGCTTTGCCATTGAAATTTCCTCCTTAACCCAAAAGTTCCTTGACAGTCTTTCCGCGAAGCACGGCGACATCTTCTGCCCGCTTCAGCTGGCTGAGACCTGTCAGCGTAGCCCGAACCATATTATTCGGATTGGACGAGCCAAGCGATTTCGTCAAAATATCGCGGATACCGGCCAATTCAAGCACCGCACGCGCGGGGCCGCCGGCGATGACGCCGGTACCTTTCGCAGCCGGCTTCAAAAGCACCCGGCCTGCACCGAAAATGCCGATAACTTCATGGGGAATCGTATGGTCGCGAAGCGCAACGTCGATCAAATGCTTTTTCGCATCCTCCACGCCTTTGCGGATTGCCTCGGGAACCTCGCCCGCCTTACCAAGGCCGACGCCGACTTTGCCTTTCTCATTGCCGACGACGACGAGCGCGCTGAAGGAAAAACGGCGTCCGCCCTTGACGACCTTTGCAACACGGTTTATATATACAACCTTCTCCTGGAACTCCGGAGTTTCGTTGTCCATCCTAGCCATTCATTTACCTCCTTTGCAAGATTAGAATTTCAGACCCGCTTCACGGGCAGCCTCAGCGAGGGCGGCAACACGGCCATGATAGATGTAACCGCCGCGGTCGAACACGACGTTCTCTATCCCCTTGCCCAGCGCTTTTTTCGCAACTGCGGTACCCACCGCCTTCGCCGCTTCGACGTTTCCGCCGTAGCCGTTGAAATCCTTATCCTTGGAGCTTGCGGCTACCAAGGTAACGCCATGCACATCATCGATGACCTGAGCGTAGATGTTGCTCAGACTGCGAAACACATTCAGGCGCGGGCATTCCGGCGTTCCCGATATGCGATTACGCACGCGGAGATGGCGCTTCTTGCGAAGCTTATTCTTATCTGCCTTATGCAGCATACGAAGCACTCCTTTCTATCATAAATCGCAATTATTTCTTGCCCTTTGCGCCGGCCTTGCCGACCTTGCGGCGAATATGCTCGCCTTCATACTTGATACCTTTGCCCTTATAAGGCTCCGGTGCGCGCAAGGACCGAATCTTCGCTGCCATCGTGCCGACGGCTTCCTTATTGGCTCCTGTAACAACAATCTTATTCGCGGCCGGAGCGTCCAGCGTAATGCCTTTCGGCGGCTCAACGATAACAGGATGCGAAAAACCCAGCGAAAGATTCAGGTTGTTGCCCTGCTTGACCGCTCTGTAACCGACGCCGTTGATCTCCAAGCTCTTCGTAAAGCCCGTCGTAACGCCGATCACCATGTTGTTGATCAACGTACGCGTGAGACCATGCAGCGACTTATGCTTCTTTTCTTCCGAGGGGCGCTCAATTTTGATCTGCCCGTCCTCCATCGTAACCTTCATATCCTTGTGGAGTGTGCGGCTCAGTTCGCCCTTCGGTCCCTTGACCGTAACTTTATTGTCATCGCCAATCGTCACATTGACGTTCGACGGAATCACAATCGGTGTTCTACCAATTCGAGACATCTGTACACCTCCCAGTTCTTCTTTATATTACCAAACGTAAGCGATGACCTCGCCGCCGAGTCCGACCTTGCGGGCCTGCTTATCGCTCATGATGCCCTTAGACGTGGAAATAATGGCGATTCCAAGGCCCCCCAGCACCTTCGGGAGTTCCGCATGCTTTGCGTACATGCGAAGCCCCGGCTTCGAGATGCGCTTGATGCCGGAAATCACCTTTTCACGCTGCGGGCCGTACTTCAGCGTCAGCGTCAGGATGCCCTGCTTGTTATTCTCGGTAAAGGTGAAATCTTTGATGAAGCCTTCCTCTTTCAGGACGGAAGCAATCGCCTTCTTGATTTTTGAACCGGGAATTTCAACTTTATCGTGCAAAACCGAGTTTGCGTTGCGCAAACGCGTAAGCATATCTGCAATAGGATCAGTCATTGTCATAAATCGATATCCTCCTTTCTTTCGAGTTCAATATTACCAGCTGGCTTTTGTAACTCCGGGAATCGCGCCGGCATAACTCTGCTCTCTGAAGCAGATGCGGCACATTTCAAACTTGCGAATATAACCGTGCGGACGACCGCAAATCTTGCATCTGTTATATTTACGAACCTTGAACTTCGGCTCACGGCTCCACTTTTCAATCATAGCCTTTTTGGCCACAACCAAATACCTCCTTCGTACCCAGATAACACATTCCGTTTTCGGAACGTCTTTTCACACTTCTATGAACGAATCAGGCGCCGAACGGCATTCCCATCAACTGCAGCAGTTCGCGAGCTTCTTCGTCCGTTTTCGCCGTCGTTACGATGACAACGTTCATTCCGCGAATCTTGTCGATCTTGTCGTAATCGATTTCCGGGAAAATCAGCTGTTCCTTGAGACCAACCGAATAATTGCCGCGGCCGTCGAAAGCTTTCGGGCTGACGCCATGGAAATCGCGAACACGCGGAAGCGCGACGTTCATGAATTTATCCAGGAACTGGTACATACGCGAACCGCGAAGCGTAACCTTCGCACCAATCGCCATTCCCTCACGGATTTTCCAAGTAGCGATGGACTTTTTCGCCCGGGTCACGATCGGCTTCTGACCGGAAATGATGGTCAAATCGCTGACAGCCGCCTCAAGCGCCTTCGGATTGCCGACGGCCTCGCCGACCCCCATATTGATAATGACTTTTTCCAGCTTCGGCAGCTGCATGACGTTCGTATAACCGAACTTCTTCGTCAACTCGGGAACGACTTCTTTCGTGTACTTTTCCTTCAATCTATCCACTTATGCTCCTCCTTTCCTTGATTATTTCGCCTCGTCGATAAGTTCGCCGCATTTCTTGCAGGCACGAACATATCTTCCGTCCACGAGCTTCTTGCCCGTGCGGGTCGGCTTCTTGCAGGCCGGGCAAATCACCATGACCTTGGAAACGTTGAGCGGAGCTTCCTTCGTCAGGATGCCGCCCTGCGGAGCCTTTTGGCTCGGTTTCGTATGGCGCTTGACCTTATTGACGCCCTCGACGATGACCTTGCCTTTTTTCGGCTGCGCCTCGATGATCTTTCCCTGCTGCCCTTTATCCTTGCCGGACAATACAACGACCGTATCGCCCTTCTTGACATGCAAATGATTGTTCAGCGACAAAATAGCACCTCCTCGCTTTTAAAGCACTTCCGGCGCCAACGAAACGATTTTCATGAAATCCTTCTCGCGGAGTTCACGGGCCACCGGACCAAAAATACGCGTGCCGCGCGGCGTATTATCATCTTTAATGATAACAGCCGCATTTTCATCAAAACGGATGTAGGAGCCGTCCGGACGGCGCAGTCCCTTAACACTGCGAACGACGACAGCCTTGACGACTTCGCCTTTCTTTACCATACCGCCGGGCGCAGCCGACTTGACCGCAGCCACAATGATGTCGCCAATATTGGCATACTTGCGGTACGAGCCGCCCATAACACGGATGCACATAATTTCTTTTGCTCCGGTGTTATCTCCGACATTCAGCATGGTTTGCTGCTGAATCATGTTTCTGCCTCCTTCTTGGATATCGCAAAACGGCTTATTTCGCGCGCTCTACGATTTTTACAATTCTCCAACGCTTATCTTTGGAGAGCGGGCGCGTCTCCATAATCTGGACGACGTCGCCGACGTGGGCGTCGTTATTCTCATCGTGCACTTTAAAGCGCGCCGTTTTCTTAACTGCCTTTTTATAAAGCGCGTGACGCTCGATGTCCTCAACGGCGACGACGACCGTCTTTTCCATCTTATCGCTGACGACCTTGCCGACGCGCGTCTTACGAGTATTTCTTTCCTCGCTCATCTTAGAAAGCCTCCTTCCCTATCTGTCCATCAAGCCTTGAGTTCCTGCTCGCGCTGAATCGTCTTGATGCGTGCGATGGATTTCTTGACCTCACGAATCCGCATCGGGTTTTCAAGCTGACCCGTAGCATGCTGGAACCGAAGATTGAACAGCTCTTCTTTCAGGGAAGCAACTTTTTGGTTAAGCTCACTGGCGCTCATATCACGTATCTCTTTAACCTTCATTTACTTCACCGCCCTCTTGCTGCTCTTCCCCACGCTTGACAAACTTAGTCTTGATGGGGAGCTTATGACCGGCAAGACGCATGGCTTCCTTCGCCACCTCTTCGGTGATGCCGTCCATCTCGAACAGGATGCGTCCCGGTTTGACGACGGCCACCCAGTATTCCGGCGAACCCTTGCCGCTGCCCATGCGCGTCTCTGCAGGCTTCGCCGTGACCGGCTTGTCCGGAAAAATCTTGATCCATACCTGACCTCCGCGCTTGATATAGCGCGTCATAGCAATACGCGCCGCCTCAATCTGGCGGTTCGTCACCCAAGCGGGCTCCAGCGCCATCAGACCGAACTGGCCATGCGCCACCGTATTGCCGCGATGTGCGCGGCCTTTCATACGGCCACGGAACTGCTTGCGGTATTTTACTCTTTTCGGCAATAACATTTTATGCCTCGCTCCTTTCAGCCTGAGCAGCCGGAACGGCCTGCTTCTTCTCTGGAAGGACTTCGCCCTTGAAAATCCAAACCTTGACGCCGATACGGCCGTAAGTCGTGGCGGCTTCCGCCGTTCCATAATCAATATCCGCGCGAAGCGTATGCAAAGGAATGCTCCCTTCGCGATAAGACTCAGTACGCGCAATTTCCGCGCCGCCGAGACGGCCGCTGACCATGATTTTGACGCCCTTCGCACCCGCACGCATCGTGCGGCCGACACAAGACTTCATCGCACGGCGGAACGCAATACGGCGCTCCAACTGGCTCGCGACATTCTCCGCAACAAGCTTCGAGGACAAATCCGGAGACTTGACTTCGGCGATATCAATATCGACGCGCTTGTTCGTCAGTTTCTTCAATTCGCCCTTGATTTTCTCAATCCCGGACCCTTGACGGCCAATGACCATGCCCGGCTTCGCCGTGTGAATCGTAAGGCGGAGACGATTCTTCAGGCGCTCTGTCTCAACTCTTGCAATGCCCGCATCTTTCAGGCTCTTCATCAGCTCCGTACGGATGCGAATATCTTCATGCAGATTTTCTGCATAATCCTTGCCGGCAAACCACTTGGCGTCCCAAGTCTTTACAATACCAAGACGCATGCCATGCGGATTAACTTTCTGCCCCAATACGTTTCCCCTCCTTCTTACCTTTCTGCAACGACAACCGTGACATGCGAAGTCCGCTTCAGGATGCTGAACGCCTGCCCGCGGGAACGCGGGTGAATCCGCTTCAGCGTCGGCCCCTGATCCACATAAGCCGACGAAATGTAAAGCTTGTCCACATTCATATCGAAATTGTTTTCCGCATTCGCGACCGCCGATTTCAAGACTTTTTCTATGACGTCCGCACCGGCCTTCGGCGTAAACTTCAGGATTGCGAACGCGTCAGCCACATTCTTTCCGCGAATCAGGTTCATCACGACACGAACCTTGCGCGGAGCAATGCGAATATATTTTGCTACTGCTTTTGCTTCCATGAAGGCTTCTCCTTTCCTGGATTATTTCAGATCTGTCTTTTTCTCCGAGCCGGCATGGCCTTTGTAAGTGCGCGTCGGCGCAAACTCGCCGAGCTTATGGCCGACCATGTCCTCAGTGATATAAACAGGAACGTGCTTGCGCCCATCATGCACCGCAATCGTGTGGCTGACGAATTCGGGAAGAATCGTCGAGCTGCGCGACCACGTCTTGAGAACTTTTTTCTCGTTTGCATCGTTCAGAGCCGTAATTCTCTTAAACAGGCGCTCTTCCACAAAAGGCCCCTTCTTAACCGATCTTGACAAAGTGTGTATCCTCCCTTCAAGCCGACGCCCTGAAAGCGCGACCCGGCATTACTTACGCCTCTTGACGATAAATTTATCCGAAGGCTTCTTGCGGCGGGTCTTCGCACCCATCGCGCATTTGCCCCATTTCGTGACCGGATGCTTGCGGCCGACCGGGCTGCGGCCCTCACCACCACCGTGCGGATGGTCGTTCGGGTTCATAGCGACGCCGCGGTTGGACGGGCGAATACCGAGCCACCGAGAACGTCCGGCCTTGCCGATCGTGATGTTCTCATGCTCAAGATTTCCGACCGTTCCGATAGTAGCGCGGCAATTGATGTGCACCTTGCGGAGTTCGCCGGAAGGCATACGGAGAAGCGCATAATCGCCTTCCTTCGCCATAAGCTGGGCACTCGTTCCGGCGGAGCGGGCGAGCTGCGCGCCCTTGCCGATCTTCATCTCGATGTTGTGGATCGTGGTGCCTACCGGAATATTCTTCAACGGAAGAGCGTTGCCCGGCTTGATGTCCGCATCGGGTCCGGAAACAACTTTGTCGCCGACCTTAAGCCCGTTCGGAGCGATGATGTACCGTTTCTCGCCGTCTACATAATTGAGGAGCGCGATACGCGCGCTGCGGTTCGGATCGTATTCGATGGTCGCGACGACGGCGGGAATCCCATCCTTCGTACGCTTGAAGTCGATGATACGATACCGGCGCTTGTGTCCGCCGCCTTGATGACGGACGGTCAATTTACCCTGCTGGTTGCGGCCGCCATGCTGTTTCAGACGCGTAACCAGCGACTTTTCCGGCTTATCTGTCGTGATCTCGTCGAACGAGGCCACGGTCATGAATCTTCTGCCTGCCGAATAAGGCTTGAAACTCTTGATTGCCACTAAATTTCCCTCCTTTGCCGAAAGTTACGCCTCAAAGAACTGGATCGTCTCGCCGGGCGCAAGCTTCACGATTGCTTTCTTGTAGCTCGGACGACGGCCGACGCTGCGACCGACGCGCTTCTTCTTGCCCATGACGTTCATCGTGTTGACGGAAACGACCTTGACGTTAAAAATTTCGGCAACTGCTTGGGCAACCTGTATCTTGTTCGCCCTCTTGTCAACCGCGAACACATACTTGCCTTCCTCCATCATCTCGGTGGATCTCTCCGTAACGAGCGGGCGGAGCAGGATATCGCGTGCTTCCATTATGCGAGCACCTCCTCAATCCGGGCAACGGCGTCCTTCGTGACGAACAGCTTGTCATGATTCAGGATGTCATAGACGTTCAGGCCCGTCGTATTGATGGCTTTGACGCCCGGAATATTGCGGGAAGAGCGCTCCACATTCTCGGCCTCTTCCGCCGTAATGATCAATGCCTTGTTGTCGATTTCAAAAGTTTGAAGAAGTTTTACGACCTGCTTCGTCTTCGGCGCCTCGAAATCGAGAGCATCCAAAACGAAAAGGCTGTCTTCCTGGACTTTATCCGAAAGCGCACACTTGATGGCAAGACGACGCTGCTTGCGCGGCATGCTGAAAGCATAGGAACGCGGATGCGGTCCGAAGACCGTGCCGCCGCCGACCCACAGAGGGGAACGACGCGAACCGCTGCGTGCGCGACCAGTGCCTTTCTGCTTCCAAGGCTTGCGCCCGCCGCCGCGGACGAACGCACGGGTTTTCGTGGCATGGGTGCCGAGCCGCTGAGACGCGAGCTGCATGACGACCGCCTGATGCAGGAGTCCGCCGTTGACTTCCACGCCGAAAACATTATCATTTAACTCAATATCGCCGACCTGCTGGCGGTCAATATTGTAAACTGCTACCTTAGGCATAACTGAGCATATCCTCCTTCCGATGATTATTTATTCGGTTTAACCGTTTCTTTTATAATAAGGAGCCCTTTCTTCGGCCCCGGAACCGCTCCCTTGATAAGAAGCAGATTGCGATCCGCGTCCACCTTGACCAACGTAAGACGCTGTACCGTGACGCGCTCATGACCCATATGACCTGGGAGCTTCTTTCCTTTCAAAACGCGTCCGCCGTGGCCGCTGATCATCGCGCCCGTAGAACCCGGCTCACGATGGGATTTTGAACCGTGCCCCATGGGACCGCGCGCGAAGCCGTGACGCTTGACCGTACCGGCAAACCCTTTGCCCTTGGAAACGCCCGTAACGTCCACCAGCTGACCCGCCTCGAAAATATCGACGCCAATCTTGTCGCCGACTTTATATTCAGAAGGAGCCGCGAGACGCATTTCGCGGATGAACTTGACCGGATCGACTCCAGCCTTGCCAAAACGCCCCTTCAGTGGTTTCGTAAGATGTTTTTCCTTGATTTCACCGAAGCCGAGCTGCACCGCATTATAGCCGTCGCTCTCTACCGTCTTGCTCTGAATCACGACATTGTTGCCGGATTCGATGACCGTCACCGGAACAACTTGTCCTTCCTCGGTGAAAATCTGCGTCATACCGAGTTTTCTACCTAAAATCGCTTTAGACATTATCCCACCCCCTCTTACAGCTTGATCTCGATGTCAACGCCAGCCGGCAGATCGAGATGCGTCAAAGCATCGACGGTCTTGGGAGACGCCTCAAGGATATCAATGAGACGCTTATGCGTACGCATCTCAAACTGTTCACGCGAATCCTTGTTGACATGCGGGGAACGAAGAATCGTGTAGACGTTCTTCTCCGTGGGAAGCGGAATCGGGCCGGAAACCATAGCTCCCGTCCGCTTTGCGGTCTCGACAATCTTAATCGCACTCTGATCCAGTGCTTTGTGGTCGTAAGCCTTCAAACGAATTCTGATCTTCTGTTGCTTAGACAAAACCTTTTCCTCCTTATCGCCCGGATTCGAGACCCGGACAGTTCTCTGCGCCAGTTACCCCGTTAACATGCTGACAAATTGATTCTTCAGTGAAAAACCAATTTGTCAGCATGCCAGAGCGGGCAATCTGCCGCATCATCGCATGAAAACCAAAGCCTTATGCAAAGCCTTAGATAAGGGCGGCGCAAACGCCGCCCTTATTGCAAAGGCCGTTATCCAATTGATTACTCTTCGATTTCCGTAACGCTGCCAGCGCCGACCGTACGGCCGCCCTCACGGATAGCGAAACGGAGCCCCTTCTCGATCGCGATCGGAGTGATAAGCTCAACGTCCATCTCGATGTTGTCACCGGGCATAACCATCTCAGTGCCCTCGGGGAGCTTGATGACGCCCGTCACGTCCGTCGTGCGGACATAGAACTGCGGGCGATAGTTGGAGAAGAACGGCGTATGGCGGCCGCCTTCGTCCTTCGTCAGAACATAAACCTGCGCCTTGAACTTCGTGTGCGGATGAATGGAACCCGGCTTCGCGAGAACCTGGCCGCGCTCGATCTCGGTGCGGTCGATACCGCGGAGCAGAGCGCCGATGTTGTCGCCGGCAACTGCAGAATCCAACGTCTTACGGAACATCTCAATACCCGTAACCGTCGTCTTCTTCGGCTCATCCTGCATACCGACAATGTGGACTTCCTCGCCAAGCTTCAGCTCGCCGCGCTCGACACGACCCGTAGCAACCGTGCCGCGGCCCGTAATCGTCATGACGTCCTCAACCGGCATCAGGAACGGCTTCTCCGTGTCGCGCTGCGGAGTCGGAATGTACTCGTCAACGGCGTCCATCAGCTTCATGATGTTCGCCTGCTGCTCAGCATCGCCCTCGAGAGCCTTCAGCGCGGAGCCGGCAACCACCGGAATCTCATCGCCGGGGAACTCATACTCGGTCAGGAGGTCACGGACTTCCATCTCGACGAGCTCGAGAAGCTCAGGATCGTCAACCTGGTCGACTTTGTTCAGGAAGACAACGATAGCCGGAACGCCGACCTGACGGGCGAGCAGGATGTGCTCACGGGTCTGCGGCATCGGGCCGTCAGCCGCGCTGACAACGAGGATAGCACCGTCCATCTGAGCGGCGCCGGTAATCATGTTCTTGACGTAGTCGGCGTGGCCCGGGCAGTCAACGTGCGCATAATGACGCTTTTCCGTCTGATACTCAACGTGCGCCGTGTTAATCGTGATGCCGCGCTCGCGCTCCTCCGGAGCCTTATCAATCATGTTGTAATCCATGAAGTCCGCGCCGCCCTTTTCAGCGAGAACCTTCGTGATTGCAGCCGTCAGCGTCGTCTTACCGTGGTCGACGTGACCAATCGTACCAATGTTAACGTGCGGTTTGCTTCTGTCAAACTTCTGCTTTGCCATTTCCTTAATTTCCTCCCTTATTCACCTTTGTTCTTGGATACTATTGCATCGGATATATTTTTAGGAACCTCATCGTAGAAGGAAACCTCCATCGAATAGTTCCCTCGGCCCTGAGTCTTGGAGCGAAGGTCGGTCGAATAACCGAACATCTCCGCCAGCGGTACCATCGCATTAATGACCTGAGCGCCGTTTCTCGGCTCCATGCCCTCAATTCGTCCGCGCCGCGAATTCAAGTCGCCGATAACGTCGCCCATGTATTCCTCGGGGACGATAACCTCGACCTTTACATACGGCTCCAAAAGAACCGGGTTTGCTTTCTCCGCGCCGTTCTTGAACGCCATCGAACCGGCAATCTTGAACGCCATTTCCGACGAGTCGACTTCGTGGAACGAACCGTCGTAAACCGTCGCCTTGATGTCCACCATCGGATACCCGGCGATAACGCCGTTCTCCATGGCTTCCTTGACGCCCGCTTCGATCGGGTTGATGAATTCCTTCGGAATCACGCCGCCCACAATCTTGTTCTCGAAAGCGAAACCTTCGCCCGGCTGGCGGGGCTCCAACTCGAGCCAGCAGTGACCGTATTGACCGTGACCACCGGACTGGCGAACGAAGCGGCCTTCCGCTTTGACCGTCTTCCTGATTGTCTCACGATAAGCGACCTGCGGATTACCAACCGTGCAGTCTACTTTAAACTCGCGGAGCATACGGTCGACGATGATTTCCAAATGAAGCTCGCCCATGCCGGAGATGATGGTCTGACCCGTCTCGGCATCCGTATGAACACGGAACGTCGGATCTTCCTCGGCAAGGCGCTGAAGCGCGATGCCCATCTTCTCCTGATCGTCCTTCGTCTTCGGCTCCACCGCCACCGAAATAACCGGGTCGGGGAAAACCATCGACTCAAGGATAATCGGCTTGTCCTCGTCGCAAAGCGTGTCGCCTGTCGTCGTATCCTTCAAGCCGACCGCAGCAGCGATATCGCCGCTGTACACCCGATCGAGCTCTTTGCGGTGATTCGCATGCATCTGAAGGATTCGCCCGAGGCGCTCCTTCTTGCCTTTCGTCGAATTATAGACATAAGAACCGCTCTCGCAAACACCGGAATATACGCGGAAAAACGCGAGCTTTCCGACGTACGGGTCAGCCATGATCTTGAAGGCCAACGCCGCAAACGGTTCATCATCACTCGAAGGACGGCTGTCCGCCTCACCCGTATCCGGGTTCACACCGCCAATCGGCGGAATGTCCGTCGGAGCCGGCATATAATCGATGACTGCGTCCAGCATCGGCTGAACGCCCTTATTGCGGTACGACGTGCCGCAGGTAACCGGGCAAAGTTTGCAAGCAATTGTCGCCTTACGGATGGCAGCTTTAATTTCTGCCTCCGTCAGTTCTTCGCCGCCGAGGTACTTCTCCATCAGCTCGTCGTCGGTTTCGGCGACAGCCTCCAGCATCTTTTCCCGATATTCCTCGGCCATTTCCTTCAAATCGTCAGGAATCGCGCCTTCCGAGCTGACCTTTCCGAGGTCGTCTTCATAAATAATCGCGTCCATCTTCACGAGATCGACCATGCCCCGGAACGTATCCTCGACTCCGATAGGGATCTGAATCGCTACCGGATTCGCATGCAGACGCTCCTGCATCATTTTGATAACGTTGAAGAAATCCGCACCCGTCGTATCCATCTTGTTGACGTATGCCATACGCGGGACACTGTACTTCTCTGCCTGCCGCCAGACGGTTTCCGTCTGCGGCTCAACGCCGCCGCGCGCCGTCAGCACCGCAATCGCACCGTCAAGGACGCGAAGCGAACGTTCTACCTCGACCGTAAAGTCCACGTGGCCTGGCGTGTCAATGATATTGATACGATGATTTTTCCAGTGGCACGTCGTTGCAGCCGAGGTAATCGTAATACCGCGTTCCTGCTCCTGATCCATCCAGTCCATCGTCGCAGCACCATCATGTACCTCGCCGATCTTGTGATTTACGCCCGTGTAGAAGAGAATGCGCTCCGTGGTCGTCGTTTTTCCGGCGTCGATGTGCGCCATGATGCCGATATTGCG
This sequence comes from uncultured Selenomonadales bacterium, assembly GCA_900321035.1. GTDB lineage: Bacteria > Bacillota > Negativicutes > Selenomonadales > Selenomonadaceae > RUG12372. The sequence goes on from ONUH01000001.1 coordinate 150,638, forward strand.
AGTTTTTTCAAGCGAAAACTCTCTTCCCACTATTTATCTCTCCTTAAAACCATTGCGATCAGCCGATTACCAGCGGTAATGCGCAAACGCCTTGTTTGCCTCGGCCATCTTATGCGTGTCTTCTTTCTTCTTGACCGCCGCTCCCGTATTGTTGGCAGCGTCCATCAGCTCGGCGGAAAGACGCTCGTTCATTGTCTTTTCCCCGCGAAGCCGCGCGTAATTGACAATCCAGCGAATGCCGAGCGTCATACGGCGATCCGGACGAACCTCCACCGGCACCTGATAATTGGCGCCGCCGACCCGCCGCGCGCGAACCTCCAAAACCGGCATAACATTCTTCAGAGCCGTCTGGAAGACTTCCAGCGGATCCTTGCCCGTCTTGGCGCGAATTGTCTCGAAAGCGTCATAAACGACGCGCTGCGCGACGCTCTTCTTACCGGAAAGCATCACTTTATTGATAAACTTTGTAACTGTTTTATCGTGATACACGGGATCCGGCAGCACATCGCGCTTCGGTACTGAGCCTTTTCTTGGCATCAAAATCCCTCCTGCCCATCAATCTTCATATTTTATTTCTTTTTAGCACGCTTCGCTCCGTATTTCGAGCGACCCTGATTGCGATCCTGAACGCCCGCCGTATCCAGCGAACCGCGAATCACATGGTAACGGACGCCCGGAAGATCCTTCACGCGCCCGCCGCGGATCAAAACAACGCTGTGCTCCTGAAGATTGTGGCCGATACCGGGAATATACGCGGTAACCTCGATGCTGTTCGTCAAACGAACACGAGCGACCTTTCGCAGAGCCGAGTTCGGCTTTTTCGGCGTCGTCGTGTAGACGCGCGTGCAAACTCCGCGCTTCTGCGGGCAATTCTTGAGTGCCGGTGCTGTGGATTTCTCCTGCATGCTCTGTCTGCTTTTGCGGACCAACTGATTAATTGTAGGCATACATGCACCTCCTTCCTTCATATTGAAAATTTAATGTATCAAAACCCGAAATGAATCGAGTTTTTAACGTTTTTCCTCGAGAGCCGCCGCCGCCGCGGAGCCAACCTCGATGGAGCAGGCTTTTCCCAGCTCCGCCATCGTCGCGCTCTCAACAAGCTCTACGCCAACTTCGGCGCACAGCTCCTTCAAAGCTCTTGTCACGCGCTCATCTGCGTCGCTCGCGATGAAAACGCACGCCGCTTTTCCTTTTCCCACGGCTTTCGTGACCTGCTTCACGCCCGTCACATGCGGCATCGCCGCCAATGTCTCCAATGTCATTCGCGCCACGCTCCCTAAGCCTTCTGCCCCTGTTTGTGACCAAGCAGTACATATAATATCATCCGAAAAAATAAATGTCAACCCTTATTTTTATTGGTTTTTTCATGCACACGCGCCCGTGTGTGTCACAAACAAATAAAGTCCTTATCAGAAGGACATAGCAGAAAAATCGACAATAAATTTTTGATACTCTTATCAGCCGCAAAAACGAAAAGACCGCATCCTTCCCGGACACGGCCTTTCTCTTAACCACGCTTATATCCCATTATTTACTGGTCGCGCATCTGATAGTCATGATCCTCGTCGATCATTTTCAACATGATATTCGCAAACGTCGGATCAAACTGCGTACCTTTTCCGTTTTCGATTTCCTGCCTGACGACATCCTGCGGAAGCGCGTCTCTGTAACTGCGACGGCTGGTCATGGCGTCGTAGGCGTCCGCCACCGCGATGATTCTCGCCTCTTCAGGAATATCGTTTCCCGCAATTCTGTCCGGATAACCGCCGCCGTTAAATTGTTCATGGTGCCAGCGGGCTCCCATAGCAAGCCTGGCCAGTTCCGTAGTTTTGCAGAGTATGTGCCAGCCGATATCCGGATGCGTTTTGATAGAAGAAAATTCCTCTTCCGTCAGTTTTCCCGGCTTGTTGATCACGGCGTCCGGTATGCCGATTTTCCCCACGTCATGCAAAAGCCCCATCATATAAAGCTCGTCCTGCTGCTTTTCGGAATACCCATACCGCCTGCCGATTTCCTTGGCATAATGAGCTACCCGATCAGAATGGCCTTTTGTATAGGAATCCTTGGCGTCGATAGCCTCGGCGATCGCCTCGACCGCGTGAACGCTCAACTGGGCAATCTGCTCATATTTCCTGTTCAGTTGGAGCAACATAAAGAGCAGAATGGAAACGACTAAAATCACTACGAAAACCGTGAACAGCATCATATTCCGCAACTGTCCGAACTCTACCGTCGTGTCAAATACGGACAGGCAGAGCCAGTCATTTGACACCGTCCCCGCGTAAACAATATAATCCGCGCCGCCATGCTGAATCGAAAAGTACTTTTCGTCGGATGAGCGCAATTTATTTACCAAAGCGTTCCCAAGTGTTCCGTTTTCCGAAAGATAATTTTTCCCGACTTCCGTCCGGTCGGAATGTGCGATAACCCGGTATTTCCTGTCAAGAACGATGGTCATCCCCGTGTGTTCCTGCGACGAACTCTTCTCGGTGATTTCCTGCAGGCGATCCATGGAAACGTCTATAGCAGCAACGCTTTTTGCATCGCAAAGCGTTTTGGCAAATGTAATCATGGTTGTATGCGTCTGCATATCGATATATGGATCGACCACAGCTACGCGCCCTACGTTTGCTCTGGCGTCAATATACCACGGGCGCTCTGTCGGAATGAAATCGGCATCCGGTACCCATTCGGTGCCATCGAGATAATCGCCTTTGATATAGCCATACATTCCTGTTGTCTTCAAAGCGCTGTTCAGGACAGCGTTGGACTGATCCACAAGGAAGCCGCGTATTTCCGCCTGCGATTTTTCGGACCGGATCATACTGTCGAGAGTATAGCACGCTAAATTTATAGTCACGATGCCCTGGGAGAGATATTGGTCAATCTGCTCCGCCGACGTCATTGCATTCAGTTCGCCGGTCTTTGTTATTCGTTCGCGTGTCTCAGAAAGCAACATAAAATAATAGGAAAGGATTATACCGACGAAAAAAAGAATCACGAGTCCCGATACAGCTATGCCTCGCAAAGAGAATGAATTATTTCTCTGCATTTATGTTTCTCCCGCACCAAACTTCACTTCACAATCGTGATATCGCTGCCAAACCATTTTTTTGATATTTTCCCGAGCGTCCCATCCGCTTTCATTTCGCTGATGACTGTCTGCACTTTGTCCCGCAGCTTTCGATCGCCTTTCCGGAAACCGATAGCGTATTTCTCCTCGCCAAGGCTGCTGGGAAGGACAAAGAACTGCTTATCGTTGGAAAAGATATAGTAATACGCAACCACCGAGTCCATGAGAGCAGCGTCCACAGTTTTTTGTTCCAGTTGCCGCAAAAGCGTCAGATTGTCTTCAAACGTCTTGACGGATATCTTGGAAAAAATATCGGAAGATTTGAGCGCGTCCTGCGCCGTTGCGCCGGACTGGACGCCGACCGTCTTGCCAGCAAGGTCATATATTCCTTTTGCGCCGCTCTCGGCTGAAACCACAAAAATCAGCTCATTTTTCATATACGGTTCTGAGAAGTTCATCGTCTTGGAACGTTCGGGAGTTATCGACAGGCCGTTCCAGATACAGTCAATCGTCCCATCGTTCAGCTTATCTTCTTTTGTGTCCCAGTCGATGCCCTGTTTGACGAGTGTAACGCCGATCCTGTTACAGACCTCCTGCGCCACATCAATATCAAACCCCGTAATTGTTCCTTTTTCATCAACAAAGCCCATAGGCGGGAAGCCGACGTCAAGACCGAGAACAAAGCGCTTGGCTTCAAGCACCTTCTGCAAGGAATTATCGCTTTTGGGGTCGTTCGTTTTCCCGCCGCAACCTGTCAATAAACAAAATGCAGCAAACAAGCAGAAAAGTACCGTAAGCATTTTTTTCATAATCTTTCTCTCCTATCATACCTATTTGACTTCAAGCGGAATAATCAGGATATCAGATGCACTGAGCTTTGAGAAAATAAAAAACGCACAAGGGCATGATAACGCCTTGTGCTTAAAATACTTTTGGGCGCGTAAAAAAGAACCGCGCAGACCCCAAATGACGCAAAGATATAACCCTTTGCCTGTCTTGGCGCATGCTCACCGCAAACATACTCGAATGAACCATAGCCACTATCTCCTTTTAAGGATACGTTGTAACAAGTCGGTTTCTGCGCTTATGGTAACAGCGAGAACACGACTTGTCAAGAAAAACCGTTGGAGGTGTGACCTTTATAAATCAAAGTAATTGGCAAAAAACTAAAAGCGATTCACTTGCGCATCTTTTCCTTCCGACTATACGAAAAGACCGCGTCATCCTAAGACGCGGTCTTTTGTCGCCGTCCATATTATATTAGGAAAGATTTTGCAAAACTTCTTTCACCGTCTGTGCCACGCGCTCTTTTGTAAAACCGAAATTCTTGAACAGCGTGCTGCCCGGCGCGGACGCGCCAAAGCTTTCCATAGCCACCGTCTTGCCGTCGAGGCCGACGTAGCGCTCCCAGCCGAAAGACGAAAGCGCCTCCACCGCCACCCGGGCACGGACTTTTTTCGGCAGGATTTTTTCCCGATAGGCCGTATCCTGCGCCTCGAACAGTTCCATGCAGGGCATGCTGACGACCCGTGCGTCTACGCCGTCCGCCTTCAAGAGCGCCTGTGCGTCGATCGCCAGAGAAACTTCGGAACCGCTGGCAATCAGGATTGCATCCGGCGTTTCCTTCTCGGAAGGCGAAACCACATAGGCGCCTTTCAGCGCGTCTTTGCCGCTGCCGGGAAGCTGCGGGAGATTCTGTCGGCTCAGCGCCAGCGCGGTAGGCGTTTCTTCACTTGTCGCGGCAACGAGCCAACCCGCCGCCGTTTCCGTAGCATCCGCCGGACGGAACACATTGACGTTCGGCTGCGCGCGAAGCATCGCGAGCTGCTCGATGGGTTCGTGGGTCGGTCCGTCTTCACCGACACCGATGCTGTCATGGGTAAATACGTAAGTCACAGGCAATTTCATCAGGGAAGCGAGCCTCAGCATCGGTTTCGTATAATCGCTGAACACGAAGAACGTCGCCACATAAGGACGAAGACCGCCGTGCAATGCGAGACCATTTGCGATGGCCGCCATCGCCAGTTCGCGGACGCCGAAATGGATATTGCGCCCCGCATAATTCTCCTTCGAGAAATCTCCCTCTCCATCCATGACCGTCTTGTTGGACGGACCAAGGTCGGCGCTGCCGCCAAAAAGCTGCGGCAATTTATCCTTCAGGCGATTGATGTATTTCCCCGAAAGGCTGCGCGTCGCCTGTGCCTTATCTTCGTAAGCCCAATACGCTTCATCGTTCAGCAGCGCGTTTTTGTCAACGGCTTCATGACACTTCGTCCAAAGCTGCTTCATTTCCGGGAATTTTTTCTGATACTCGGCAAACAGCGCGTTCCAGTCTGCTTCCGCTTTTTCGCCCGCTTCGGCCAGCTTCGCGTAATGCGCGTAAATCTCCTCCGGCACGTCAAAAGGCTCCTGCGACCGCCATCCCAGCGTCTTGCGGAGCTCCGCAACATTTTCCTCGCCGAGCGGCTCGCCATGCGCGCTTGCCTTTCCCTGCTTTGCCGGGCAGCCATATCCAATCTGCGTCTTGATCGTGATAAAAGAAGGACGCGTCACATCCGCTTTCGCTTCCTCGATAGCCTTGCCAATCGCCGCGAGGTCGTTGCCGTCCTCCACCGTCAGCGTCTGGAAACCGAACGCCTCCATACGCTTCTCAACGTTTTCCGTGAACGCGAGGTCGGTACTGCCCTCAATCGTAATCGAATTGCTGTCATAAAGCACAATCAGCTTCGAAAGACCGAGGGTGCCCGCCAGCGAAAACGCCTCCGAGGAAATGCCTTCCATCATGCAGCCGTCGCCGCCCAACGCGAAGGTATAATGATCGACAACAGGATACCCCGGCTTGTTGAACATCGCCGCAAGGTGCGCCTCCGCCATCGCCATGCCGACAGCCATGCCCATGCCCGCGCCCAGCGGTCCCGTCGTGGCCTCGACGCCGACGGTATGACCGTATTCCGGGTGTCCCGGCGTCAGCGAACCATCCTGCCGAAAATTCTTCAAATCGTCCAGCGTAAGCCCATACCCGAAAAGGTGGAGCAGCGAGTACAGCAGCATCGAACCGTGCCCGCCGGAAAGGACAAAACGATCGCGGTTCGCCCATTTGGGATTTTTCGCATTGTGCTTCATGTGCCGCGCCCAAAGCTCGTAAGCCGCCGGCGCCGCGCCCAACGGCAATCCCGGATGCCCGGAATTCGCCTTTTGTATCGCGTCCGCGGAAAGCACCCGGATCGCGTTCACGCTCGTCGAGTCTATCGACATTCCTTCATCGCCCTTCTATAAACAATATCTTGATTTTCACCGTGCTGCGATTACGTCAATCTCGACCAGCGCGCCCTTAGGCAGCTTGCTGACCTCGACGCAGACCCGCGCAGGCGGATTTTCCTGGAAATACTGCCCGTAAATGCCGTTTACCTTTGCGAAATCGTCCATATTCGTAATATAAACCGTCGTCTTGACGACGCTCTCCAGCGACGAACCCGCCGCTTCAAGAATCGCTTTGAGGTTTTCCAGCACACGCGCCGTCTGCACCTCGACGCTGCCCTCAACGAGCTCTCCCGTTGCAGGAATCAGCGGAATCTGCCCGGAAACGAAAACAAACCCGCCCGCTTCAATCGCTTGAGAATACGGCCCGATTGCCTGCGGCGCCTCCGCCGTGGAAATGACTTTTTTCATGGATAAAAACTTCCTTCCTTATTCTTCTTCCGGTTCATCCGGTCTTTTCATGACAAGGTCCTGCCTGAGAAGCGCCGCCTCGCCGAGATAGACGTGACGTATATCCTTCTGCGGCTTATCCGTATCGGCGAGCACCAGCGCGCGGATGCAAAGCGGCAGGCTGTCCTTCACCGCCATCTGGCGCGCGTCAAAAAGCGGCACCGTAGCGAACCCCGGAATCTGCCGAGCCCCTGCCGCCGGAAAAGACGCTGTAATATCCTCCGTCGCACTAAAAATCACCGCGCCGATATCTTCCGGCTTCACACCGTTGTGACGGATCATTTCCGTCACCATCCAGCGCACCGCCGCGACAATCTCGGACTCGGTGTCATTCTTGATCGTTATTGCCCCGCGGATTCCCCGCATAGAGAAGCCCTCCCTTTATATTGAAACATTCCTATGATTTCCGCAAAATATTCCAAAGCAGCCATCCGCAAAGCACGAGAGCCGCCAAGTATCCAAAAACGCCTAAAAGCGGTATCTCCATAATCTTCGGCGTCATCTGCGTCGTGCAGATAACGCTGGAGCCCAAAAGCAGCGCAGAACTGATCATGCCGAGAATCAGCTTGTTCATCATGCCGTCAATCCGCTGGAGAGGCTCTTCGGAACCAGTCAGATCGAGGTTCACTTTCGTCTGCCCGCGCATCGTCATTTGCAGGATATCGGAAAGCTGCTCCGGCAGGCGCATCGTCTTCTTGAAAAAAACGTACCCTTCCTGTTTCAAGCGGTCCAGCTCCATGCGCCAGTTGAAATCCTTCTGCATATTGAGCTGAATACTCCGGGTAAAGATCTCTACAAAACTCACGCCGGGACAATGCTGCCGCATGACGCCCTCTATCGTCAAAACGCCCCGGGCAAACATGCTGAGCCCCGGCTTGATCCCGATATGATGCGTGCGAAGCACATTCATAATCTGCCTCGTCAGCACGCCCATCTGCAATGCGCCAAAATCAAGAGCGTCGTACGTCGTCATCATGGCGTCAATATCTTCATACAATCGCGTATGATCGACCCGGCCATGAGGAAGCCCCAACGCCAGCACAGCGGCTTTCATGTCCAGCGTATCATGATTCGCCAGTGCAAAAAGAGCCTTCCGGATTGCCCTGCGGTCGCCGTTGGAAATCCTTCCCATCATGCCAAGATCAAGCCAAACGATTTTGCCGTCGCGCACCCGGATATTCCCGGGGTGCGGATCGGCATGAAAATAGCCGTCTTCAATAATCTGCTTGACGTAATTCTCTCCCAAACGCCGCCCCAACTGGTTCATATCGAATCCCTTTTCGCGGAGCGTCTTGGCGTCGTCGAAACGTATCCCGTCCACGTACTCCATCACAAGGACCCGCGAGGTCGTCAAATGATGATAAACCTTCGGGCATTCCACATACTCCTCGCTCGCATTGAGCTGACGAAACTCGCCGATATGGTCGGCTTCCATCAGAAAATCCATTTCCTGTTTGGCAATCCTCCACATTTCGTCGAGAATCGTCGAAACGTCGAGAACGCCCCGCTCTGCGCCGACGACCTGCATCAAAGCCGCCGCACGCTTCAAAAGGATAATATCCTGCTCCATCACATCGTAAATGTCGGGCCGCTGAACTTTTACGACCACATCCTCGCCCGTCGTCAAGACGGCGCGATGCACCTGCGCGATGGAGGCCGAGCCTAAAACTTCCTTGGATATCGAAGCAAAAAACTTTTGCCATGGCGCCTTGTATTCCCGCTCCAAAACGGAAATAACGGCCTCAAAGGGCATGGGCCGGACGTCCGCCTGCAGCGTCGTCAGCGCGTCGCAATATTCCTGCGGCAAAAAATCGGGACGCATGCTCATGATCTGGCCCAGCTTTACAAAGGTCGGCCCCAAGTCTTCCAATATCTGCCGTATCTTCTCCGGCGTAACGCCCCGCATCAGTTCCCGTTTTCGAAGGACGTGTATCATCTCACGGAACCGCCGCGCGGGCAGCTTTTCCGTTTGTTCTCTATTCGATTGTGTCATCAGGCTTTCCAGCATAACGACACCCCGCCTCACAAAATGAATTTACCCTTTGACCGGCTCCTGCAAAATCTGCTGGAAAATATCCATGATACGCTGCCCGTAGTATGTTCCCGGCACTGCCCAACGACCGTTTAGGTCCAGCCAATGGGGAAGCGTCATGCTGCCGTATATGTCGCGCACCATCGTATACCGCGGATCGACTATCTCCTCCGAAGGCGTCCGCGTCGTCGCATAGGCCAACAGGTGCTGGATATGCGCCCGCACGCCAATCTGCGCCGACGGGAAATAGCCGCCCTGCACATAATCGCTGGTCGTCCCCAACCCGCAATAATTATTTTGATCCGGCGTTACCGTACCGCCGTAGCTGAAATTCCCCGTTTCATGGAGCGCCTGCGCGAAAGCCACGTCGGGGCGAACCCCTTCCCTGGTCGCTTCCTCGTAATAATAAGAAACAAGCTCCTCCGGCGTCACCGAAATATTCGGCGCGGGATTGATCTTCAAAAGATAATTGACACACTGCGCTTCCGTCGCCATCGGTCCGCCAAGAATATCCTCGTTGCTCAGATCTATGGGCAGAAGCTTGTAGTCGACTTTTTCATGACGCTGTTGCTGCTCCGCCTTTGGATGCAGCAGCGCGTCAATCCGCGCTTTGATTCCGCCCATCTCGCCTTTCGCTGCGTGTTCATTGTGCGTCTGCACCGCGTTCCCATTCGTTATCTGGTCGTGAAGCCGTTTTCCCGCGTCCGCCTTTCCCGAAAGCGGGAGGACGCACGCGCCTGTCAAAAGCAACACGCAAAAAAGATTCGTGCCCTTACCGATTCGCAATCCGTATCCCCTCCGTATCTTCACAAAAAAGTAACGATATGCACATACGTTTAATATTTTATCACAGACTGCCCATAAATGCTACCATAAGAAAAAGGCAGATGCGCACATCTGCCTTTCCCGTATTTGATCGCCCTGTCTTATATTACAGCTGCGGACCGGCCGCGACAAGCGCCTTGCCCTCGTCGTTCGTTTCGTACTTCTTGAAATTCTTGACAAAGCGCTGGGCAAGATCTTTTGCCTTCTTCTCCCACTCGGAAACGTCCTTGTAGGTGTCGCGCGGATCGAGAATCTTCGGATCGACGCCTTCGAGTTCCGTCGGCACTTCGAGATTGAACATCGGGATTTTCTTCGTGGGCGCCTTCTTGATCGCGCCGCCGAGAATCGCGTCGATGATGCCGCGGGTGTCCTTGATGGAAATGCGCTTGCCGGAGCCGTTCCAGCCCGTGTTGACGAGATACGCCTTCGCGCCGCTCTTTTCCATCTTCTTCACCAGTTCTTCGCCGTACTTCGTCGGATGCAGCTCAAGGAAAGCCTGCCCGAAGCACGCCGAGAAGGTCGGCGTCGGCTCGGTGATGCCGCGCTCGGTACCAGCCAGCTTCGCCGTGAAGCCAGACAGGAAGTAATACTTCGTCTGTTCCGGCGTCAAAATCGAAACCGGAGGCAATACGCCGAAAGCGTCCGCCGAAAGGAAGATGACGCTCTTCGCAGCGGGCGCTGCGGAAATCGGCTTCACGATGTTCTTGATGTGGTCGATTGGATAGGAAACGCGGGTATTTTCCGTCACGCTCTTGTCGGCGAAGTCGATCTTGCCGTTCTTGTCAACGGTGACGTTCTCAAGAAGCGCGTTGCGTTTGATCGCGTTGTAAATGTCAGGCTCCGACTCCTTGTCGAGATTGATGACCTTCGCGTAGCAGCCGCCTTCGAAATTGAACACGCCCTTGTCGTCCCAGCCGTGCTCGTCGTCGCCGATCAGGAGGCGCTTCGGATCGGTGGACAGCGTCGTCTTGCCCGTGCCGGAAAGGCCAAAGAAAATGGCCGTGTTCTCGCCGTTCATGTCGGTATTCGCCGAGCAGTGCATGGCGGCGATTCCCTTCAGCGGCAGATAGTAGTTCATCATCGAGAACATACCCTTCTTCATCTCGCCGCCGTACCAGGTATTGATGATGACCTGCTCGCGGCTCGTGATGTTGAAGACCACCGCCGTCTCAGAGTTCAGCCCTAACTCCTTGAAGTTCTTGACCTTCGCCTTCGACGCATTGTAAACGACGAAATCCGGCTGGAAGTTTTTCAGCTCCTCATCCGTCGGCTTGATGAACATATTGCGGATGAAATGCGCCTGCCATGCCACTTCCATGATGAAGCGGACCGCCATGCGCGTATCCTTGTTCGCGCCGCAGAATGCGTCCACGACGTAAAGTTTCTTATTGGAGAGTTCCTCCTGCGCCAGCTTCTTGACCGCATCCCAAGTCGCCTTCGAAGCGCGGTGATTATCGTTCGGATATCCCTCCGAGGTCCACCAGACCGTATCTTTGGAGTTTTCGTCCTCAACGATGAATTTATCCTTCGGCGAACGGCCCGTAAACTCGCCCGTCATGACGTTGACCGCATCCAGTTCCGTAAGCTGTCCTTTATCGTAACCCGTCAGTTCCGACTTCATTTCCTCGTCAAACAAATACTCATAGGAAGGATTGTGAACGATCTCCTTCGCCCCGGTAATGCCGTACTTGCTTAAATCAATGTCAGCCATGCTCTCTACCTCTCCTTTTTTAATAAATTCAGCGCCCCGAAGGGAAAATCCTTAATATTTATTCTTTTCTATATCAAAAAGAAAAATCCTGCCAAAATATGAAGAAAGCCAACTTTTATTTTTTTGCAAACGCCAACACCGCGTCCCTCATCTTGTCCTTTTCGCAGCTGCCCTCATGGATTTCCTTCGCGCCTTTTAACGAAGCCAAGCCTTTCGGCGCGTTCGTGCCGCTCTTTTTTTCAAGCCGGTCCAGCAGTGCGAACGGATCGCCCGTCGCATCCTCGCCCAGCGCCTCGAGAACGCTGCCCGGAAATTTATAGGGGCTCGCAGTGGAAACGACCACCATCGGTCGCTCGTCATGGGTACGCCGCCGATACTCATTGGCGACCGCCCATGCCACCGCCGTATGCGTATCGAGAACATACTGCTCGGCCTCGAACACTTCGCGAATGGTTTCTTTCGTCTTAACGTCGTCGGCCCAGCCCGCCCAGAAATAATTCTGGAATCGCTGGATCATGCCGACGCCCGCGTCATAGCGTCCTTCCGTCGCCAAAGCTTCCATCCAGCCCCGCACGCCGCTGGGGTCGCCGGTCATGTGATAAAGCATACGCTCCACATTGCTGGACACGAGAATATCCATCGACGGCGAGATCGTCTTGAAGAACTCGCGGTTCTTGTCGTAGTAACCCGTTTGCAGGAAGTCCGTCAGCACGTTGTTCTGGTTCGACGCGCAGACAAGCTTCCCTATTGGAAGCCCCATCTGCCGCGCGTAGAAGCCCGCGAGAATATTGCCGAAGTTTCCCGTCGGCACCGTGAAATTGACGGGATCGCCGTTCTTGATCGTCCCTGCCTTCACAAGGTCGGCATACGCGCCAAAATAGTAGACGATCTGAGGCGCAAGACGCCCCCAGTTGATCGAGTTCGCCGAAGAAAGGCGCACACCTTCCCCATCAAGCTTTGCCGCAAAGGCACCGTCCCCAAAGATTTCCTTGACGCCGGTCTGCGCATCGTCGAAATTCCCCTTCACCGCCTCGACGCAGACGTTCCCGCCTTCCTGCGTGACCATCTGCAGCCGCTGCATATCGCTGACGCCGCCGTCGGGATAAAAAACCATGATTTTCGTCTGCGGCACATCGGCAAAGCCTGCCAACGCAGCCTTGCCCGTATCTCCGGAGGTGGCGACAAGGATCAGCGTCTCCTTCGTCTCCCCCGTCTTTTGCAGCGCCTCAGACAAAAGACGCGGCAAAAGCTGGAGCGCCATGTCCTTGAACGCGCTGGTGGGGCCGTGCCAAAGCTCCAGCACCGAGAGTTCCCCCACACTTTTGACCGGAGCCACCGCCGCGTCGTCGAATTTTCCGCCGCCATAAGCGCCCTCGATTGAGCGGGCAATTTCCTCCTCCGTATAGTCGGTCAAAAACAGGCTGAGAACTTTCTTCGCCCTCTCCGCATAGGAAAGCCCCGTCAGAGATTCCAAAAAAGCAGCGTCGGCCTTTGGAATCTCCGTCGGCACGAAAAGCCCCCCGTCCTCCGCAATTCCCTGCAGGACCGCCTGCGCCGAGGAAACCTTCTCAGCCTTCCCCCGCGTGCTCACATATTCCATTTCCATCTTCCTTTCTTACTCTATATCAAATGATTGTTTTCCGTTCTTCAAAGAAGTATGCTACAATAAAATAGCTACGCATGGCGATTCAAATTCGCCACGGCGGCATTCGCCGCGCGAATCAAATCAGCGGGCGCGAGTATTATCTGCTCCCCGCGTTTTCCCGCGCTGATTGAGATTTTCGATTGCGTTTCCGCGCTGGCGTCGAGATAAACGGGATAGGTTTTTTTCGCGCCCAGCGGCGAGCAGCCGCCGCGCACATAACCGGTCAATCCCAGCACCTCGTTCAGATGCACCATTTCAACACGCTTGTTGCCGGAGACTGCCGCGAGTTCTTTCAAATCGAGTTCTCCGTCGCCGGGAATACACGCCATCAGCACGCCGGTCTTGTCACCGCGCGCCACCAGCGTCTTAAAAACTTTCTCGATCGGCATGCCGACCATTTCCGCAACGTGTACCGCGCTCAAGTCGTCCAAATCGACGGGATATTCCTTTAATTCATAGGAAATGCCGAGCCCGTCAAGGATACGCGCCGCGTTGGTTTTTGCGCCGTTTTTCTTTTTCGCCATACCACATACTCTTTTCTATTGTCATTTCACAATATTGTATTATATCACAAAACGATATCTTTATGAAAGAAGGCTTTGCCATGCTTCGGATTGCCCTTGCCCCGATACGCGTCATTCCCGGTCATCCAGACCGCAACACGGAAACGATGCTTCGCTGCATCGCCGACGCCCGCGAACAAACCGCCAATCTCGTCATCTTTCCCGAGATGGCGATTCCCGGCTATCTTTTAGGCGATGCGTGGGAACAGACGTCGTTCCTTGAAGAATGCGAGGCATGCGGCAAAGAAATCATTGCGGCGTCGAATGGCCTCACAGTGATGTTCGGCAACGTCGCCGTCGATTGGACAAAAACGAACAACGACGGACGCGTCCGGAAATACAATGCGTTTTTTACTGCGCAGGACGGGCGACTGATTGCGCCGGAAACGACGCCCTACCCCTTCGTCGTCAAAACGCTGCTTCCTAATTACCGCGAATTCGACGACACGCGCCATTTTTTCAGCCTGCAAAAGCTGGCACGGGAGTTAGGCGTCACAACGAAGGACCTGATTTCTCCCGTGCGCTTTTCCATGCACGACAGGGAATACGCAGTCGGCTGCCTGCTTTGCGAAGACGGCTGGAGCGACGACTATGGGCTTTCGCCGGTGAAAATCCTTTGCGAAAAGGGACATCCTGACTTTTTCGTCAATATCTCCTCGTCTCCGTACACCCTCGGCAAGGACGACAAGCGGCGCCGCATCTTTTCCCGTCTCGCCGCTGAATCTGGCGCGCCGCTCCTCTATGTGAACAACGTCGGCATCCAAAACAATGGCAAGACCGTCTATACCTTTGACGGATCGAACGCCGCCTACGACGCGCATGGAGTCCTGCGACTCTCCGGCGAACCTTATGAGGAAGCCACACAGATTTTCGACCTTGAAACGCTTTCCGAGCGAAATCCTGTTGCGATTCCCCACGAACCGGAAGCCGCGCAAATTTTCCGCGCGCTGTCCTATGGCGTGCGCCTGTTCCTCGAGACCATCGGCATGAAGCGCGTCGTCGTCGGCGCGTCCGGCGGCATAGATTCCGCCGTGGCCGCCGCGCTTTACGCGTTAGTACTGCCGCCCGAAAATCTTATGCTCGTCAATATGCCCAGCGTTTACAACTCCGAAACGACGAAAACGCTCGCCCGCCGTCTTGCCGAAAATCTGGGATGCCGTTACGCGACGATTCCAATCCAGCAATCTGTCGAGCATACGATTCATCAAATAGAAACGGCCACGATTGAAAATTTTTATGACGGCACGACCGACAGTCTTGCCGTTACCTCTTTCATGGCGGAAAACATACAGGCGCGCGACCGTTCCGCCCGCGTCCTTGCCGGACTGGCGGCAGCCTTCGGCGGCGGCTTTACCTGCAACGCAAATAAAGCGGAAACCGCCGTCGGCTATTCGACGTTATACGGCGACCAAAGCGGCTTTTTCTCCGCTTTGGCAGACCTTTGGAAATATCAGGTCTACGACCTCGCCCGATATCTGAACGAATCCGTTTACAAACGGGAAGTGATCCCGCAGGAAACCATCGATATCGTACCAAGCGCCGAGCTTTCCGACCAGCAAAACGTGGACAAAGGACAAGGCGACCCGTTGCGCTACCCCTACCACGACTATCTGTTCCGCTCCTTCGTCGAGCGCTGGCAAAAAACGACGCCGCAGGACGTCCTTGAATGGTACGCCGCAGGAACGCTGGAAAAAGAAATCGGATGCGAGCCGGACCTCGTCGCAAAAATCTTTCCGACGCCGAAAGACTTCATCGACGACCTCGAACGCTGGTGGAACCAGTTTTCCGGCCTCGCCGTTGCGAAGCGCATCCAGGCTCCACCGATTCTCGCAATCAGCCGCCGCGCTTTTGGCTTCGACCATCGGGAATCGCAAAACGGCCCATATTACACGAAAAAATACAAAGTCCTGAAAGCAAAGCTTTTGGGTTCCCCCGACAAATGCTGACAAAAAAGCTGATTTTTCAAACCGACGCGGCTGATCGTCGCATCCTTTACATTCCCTGCGATGTGTACTATTATTTATTGTACGTATTTATCCCGCTTTGAATTACAAAGTTTTCTTTGGAGCAGCTATGAAGAAATTTGTTCTTTTCGTACTTTTGATTGGGGGATTCTCAACGATTTGGCTGTACCTGACGGAGCGCACAGGGCTGCTTCCGCTGGCCAACGCCAACCTTGACGTGTATTTCACGGAAGACCCCAAAGGCGCCGTGACAATGCGCTGGAACCCGTTGCCCTATCCCTGCCGCTACGAAGTCGAATGCTATTTTAAAACCACCGGTCGGTTGACGAACGGCGTTCCGCAGTTGCGCCGCGTCTCCTCGAGTTCGACCAAGGAGGCGGCCTTTCAGGTCCCCCCCACTTCCGTTCCGATGTTTTATCGGGTGTCGGCTTACGGTATATTCGGAAAGCTTACCGGTACTCTTGCGCCCGCCGTCCACCCGGCTTATGCTCAACCGTATAAACCCGATATCATTCTGAAATACCCGGAAGACGCCCCGGCCAGCGTCAAGCCCTTTTTCGCCTGGCATCCGGTTCCGGGAGCCGTCTGCTATGAAGTGGAAATCCTCTCCGCGCCGCCGGAAAAGGAAGGCGGCACCGCGCTCTCAGACAAAAATCATCTGTTCAGCACCCAACGCGTTTATACAAACGGATGGCAAGCCGACCTCACGGACTGGAAAGACCGTCGGGAGCTCTATTGGCGCGTTCGAGCCCTGACTTTGGAAAAGAAACCCATCGGGGAATTCTCCCAGGCAGAAAAAATCGTCGTCAGCGCTTCGGCTCCGATTCCCGACGCGCCGCTCGTCAATACCTTTATGCAAATGCCGGACGATTATCCGCTTTTATACCCCGTCTATCAATGGATACCAATGAACGGCGTCCTTAGGTATGAAGTCGAGCTTTTGTACTCGCCGCCAGAAGAAAAATATGAAAAAACGCCGGTTCCCGACCGCGCCTGGTATCGTATTGCCAACGACTCCTTCAGCTGCTACGACGAATACAAGCGGGACGATCCGGGGATGTATTATTGGCGCGTTCGTGCAGTGGACGAAGGCGGAAAAACCATCGGACGTTATTCGGAGACGGCTTCGTTCTATGTACCGGAAACGAAAGAACGTCCTTACGCGGCGGCCTTTGGCGACAGCATCACTCACGGCGGCGGCGCGATTTCTTACTCGCCCGCGAATCGAGAATATGACTACATGACATACCTCGATTTTCCGGCGATGAATCTCGGACAGAGCGGCGACAGATCGAGAGAAACGGCTCTTCGTTTTGAAGAAGACGTTCTCCCTTATCATCCGTATAACCTGATCGTTATGACAGGCTCCAACGACTTGCGTTCCGACCGTCCGGCGGAGGAAATCATCAGCGATCTGGCGGCGATTCGGGATAAATGTATCGCCAACGACATCCGCCCGATTTTCCTGACGCTGATGCCCATCCACCCGCAAAACATCTATACGGCATTCCATACGGAAACGAGCGATGGCTGGCGCCCCAAGCTCGCAAAGATCAACGCTTTTATCCGACAGCAGGAATATTACGTTGATTTGGAGCCGTATTTTTACGACAATACGAAGACGAAGCTTGACGAGACGCTCGCCATCGACGGCCTGCATCCCGACATTTACGGCAAAATGCTGATGGCGGAGCTGATCAACGAACACCGCGACCTGTTCCGTCAGCCGTAAAGGAAAAGCCGGACAATCCTCTCCCAAAGCTCGGAAGCATTTTGCGGAAAAAGCTTGCAATCGTCGCACTGCTGTGATAAGATAGCTGTGTTATTTTGAAAGTAATTCATCTGCGTGCAAGGAGGTGTATCATAGATGGCACATGTTTGTGAGATTTGCAACAAGGGGCCGATGAGCGGCATGAATGTCAGCCATTCCCACTTGAAGACGAAGCGTCGCTGGTATCCGAACATCCAGCGCGTACGCGCCATTGTGGACGGCGAGGTGAAGCGCGTCAATGTCTGCACGCGTTGCCTGCGCTCCGGGAAAGTCCAGCGCGCCATTTAATTCGTATATTTAGAAGCTAAAAATAAGCGTCGTGAAGATCACTTACTTCACGACGCTTATTTTTATTCCCAAATCTCTATATCACTTTTGCCCCTCAATCACTTTCGCCACACGTTTTCCCGACGAAAGGATCGCCCCGGTCGGACAAACCAAAATGCAGAGATGACAGCCGACGCATTTTTTCGGGGCAAGCATCGGATTCCGCTTCCCATCCAAACGGATTGCCTGATGCCCGCCGTCTGCGCAGGAAATTTCACACCGCCCGCAGCCGATACAGGCCTTTCGATCAAATTTCGGATAGACGATCGTGTCCCGCTCCAGCGCGTCCGTCGATTCGCTGACGAATTCCAGTCCCTCGCCGACGATTTCCCGCACGTTTTTGATTCCCTTTTCCTTCAGATAATAATTCAGCCCCGATTTCAGATCGTCGATAATCCGATATCCGTACTGCATCACCGCCGTGGTAATCTGTATGGATTGGGCTCCCATCAAAAGGAACTCCAGCGCGT
This sequence comes from uncultured Selenomonadales bacterium, assembly GCA_900321035.1. GTDB lineage: Bacteria > Bacillota > Negativicutes > Selenomonadales > Selenomonadaceae > RUG12372. The sequence continues at coordinate 168,730 of ONUH01000001.1, forward strand.
CCACCCATGTCTCCACTCCACCCATGCCGCTGATATACATGCCGGACAGCGCAGGATTGCGCCCCATTTCGGAGATAAACCGCAGCGCGATTGGGCGGACAACATTGCCGCTGTACCCGCCCACGGCGGACATGCCATGCACCGCCGGAGAGGAAATATAGGTATGCGGATTGATTTCCATGACGCTCTTGATTGTATTGATGGCGGAGACGCCGCTCGCACCGCCGCGCATTGCCGCCTCCGCAGCCGGGCTCATGGCATCCACGTTCGGCGTCAGCTTTGCCAGGATCGGAATCTTCGCACCGCGACGCGCCGCGGCGGTGAATCGCTCCACAAGCTCGGGATTCTGGCCGATGGCCGAGCCCAACACCTCGTCCATCATATTCGGGCAGGAAAAATTTAGCTCGATGACGTCAGCGCCGTTTTCCTCGCACTGCCGCGCCAAATCCTCCCATTCCGGATCATCCCGCCCCATCAATGAGGCGACGATCACCTTGTTCGGGTACGCCTTTTTCAGCCTGCGAAACGTCGCCAGATTCTCCGACACGCTGTGAACCGAAAGCTGCTCAATGTTCTTGAAGCCGATAATCGCGCCGCCTTCGCCCTTGATGGCGGAATAGCGCGGCGACGCTTCATGAATCTCGAATGCGCAGATTGTCTTGAACGTTGCGCCCGCCCAACCCGCTTCAAAGGCTCTCACACACTTATCGTAAGTGCTGGCAACCACGGAAGACGACAGCAAAAACGGGTTTTCCAACCGGACGCCGCAAATATCGGTTTCCAGCGCAGTCTCATCCTCGAGCAGTACCGGATCGAGGCAGGGCTTCACTTCTTCCGCCAGTTTCGAGATCAACCGCCGGATCGGCACCTTTTCCTCCTTCACGCAGGCGCGTTGGCAAGGCGCATCACAACCGGCGCAGGGATTTCCTTCGGGGAGCGAGGCGGCGGCAAACGATTCATTGTCAAGCCAAGTGCTCCGCAAGAGCCTGGCTGGTTCGATGCCCCGAGGACAAGCCGCATCGCAGGGCGCATCCCCGCAAAGAACGCATCCATACAGATCCTGGCGCCGAATCATTTTGCGCAATTTCATACAAAAACCTCCTACGAAAACGCAAACCAATCCATACATTCCCAGTATGAAGTATAAAGTTTATCTTGGCAAGCGTTAAATCCATAAAAAAACGTCGACGACGATTCGGAGCTTTGAACCGTCGTCGGCGTTTCTGTCCTGCCGTTATCCTTTTATATTTTCCGTTGCCGCTTGTCGTATCGCCAGCAATTCTTCTTTCGTGAAATGATATTTTTCCCCGCAGAAATCGCAGCAAACTTCCGCCTGCCCATCCTCGACAAGCTGCGCCAGTTCTTCATCGCGAAGCGTCGATAGGATTTCCTCAGTGCGGCTGCGCGAGCATTGACAACGAAAGGCAAGCTCTGTTTCCGAAAGGATATGGACGTTTGAAAAGCCGCGCATAATTTCGGAAATCGTTTCCGACGCGGAAAGACCGTCTTTGACCATCGCGGACACAGGCCGAAGCGTCGCGATGGTTTGTTCAAGCCGCGACAAGGTTTCTTCCGAAGCGTCCGGAAGCGGTTGTATGATAAAACCGCCCGCCGCCTCCGTTTTACCGGCCCTGCCGACAAGTACGCCGAGCCCGACGCTGGACGGCGTTTGCTCCGACTGAAACAGATAGCGCGTCAAATCTTCGGCAATCTCGCCGGAAAAAATCTCACAGGTTCCCGTGACCGGCTCCTTGAGACCCGTAAATCGTGTGATAGAAAGCAAACCACGCCCGACGCCCTGCCCAACGGATAATTTTCCGTTCGTCAACGGCAGCTCGACTTCGGGATGCGCGACATATCCCCGCACTGCGCCGTCGGCGGAAGCATCCGCTACGATCTGCCCCAAGGGGCCGTCGCCTTGGAATTTCACCGTCAGGCATTCGCGGTTTTTCAAATTGGCCGCCATCAAAAGCGCCCCCGTCATGACGCGCCCCAACGCCGCCGTGGCCAGTACGCCGCAGGAATGTCTATTCGCCGCTTCCCGCGTCAATTCCGTTGTCACCGCCGCATAAACGCGAACGTCCTCTGCAGTCGCTTTGCACAAACAATCCATCATATAATTACTCCAGCGAAAGACTGTCCAAGATTTCACCGGTATACAAATCGCGGACGGAGATTTGTTTCTCATCCATCAACGCAACAGTCGATCGACCGTCCTCCCGTTTAGAGAGGGCCGGCGATCCGGGATTCAAGAAAATCGTCCTGCCAATGCGCTGCAACAGAGAAACATGCGTATGACCGCTGATAAAGATGTCGGCCTTGCACCGAGCGGCCATCTCGGCTTTTTCTTCCTGCGTCTCCGTAAAATGTCCGTGCGTAATCACTATCCGTTTTCCGTTGACAAAGGCAAAGGCATACGGAGAAGCCAGGGGCATACTGAGCACCGCCGCGTCCACTTCGGAATCGCAGTTTCCCCGCGACGCGATAATCGGCACCGGGCACTGCGCTATCGCTTCAACGAGCTTCGGCGGGCTATAGCTGTCCGCCATACGGTTTCTGGGGCCGTGATACAACACGTCCCCGGCATGAAAAATCAAATCGGTCTCACTGAAGAATTTTTCAAAAGCCATGCGCCAGCATTCCACCGAACCGTGGGTATCGCTGATAATCCCGATTTTCATGGAACCGTTTCCCCCTCAGCCGATTTTCTTCAAAAGGTTGGCCATTTCCATCGCCGCCATCGCGCCGTCCGCGCCTTTGTTCCCCGCCTTCGTTCCGGCGCGCTCGACAGCCTGCTCGATATTTTCCGTAGTGACAACGCTGAAAATCACCGGAACGCCCGTCGCGAGAGCCGCCTGCGCGACGCCCTTGGAAACCTCGCTGCATACGTAATCATAATGCGAAGTTGCGCCACGAATGACCGCGCCGACGCAAATGACAGCGTCATATTTCCCACAGGACGCAAGTTTTTTCGCCGCCAAAGGAATCTCGAAAGCCCCCGGCACCCAGACGACGTCCACCGCGTTCTCCGCCGCGCCGTGGCGACGCAGCATATCCAGCGCCCCTTCCAGCAGTTTCGACGTGATGAATTCGTTGAACCGTGACGCGACGATGGCAAAGCGCAGCCCCTTTGCCGTAATGTTTCCTTCGATGATGTTCGCCATTTTCTTATTCCTCCTCTAAAATATGTCCCATCTTATTCTTCTTCACTTCAAGATAATGATGATTATACGGATTAGAATGTATCTCCAACGGCAATCTTTCCACGATGGAGAGGCCATATCCCTCCAATCCCGCGCGTTTTGCCGGATTATTCGTCAAAAGGCGGATACTGGTGAGCCCGAGATCGGCCAAAATCTGTGCGCCAATGCCGTAATCCCTAAGATCCGGCGCAAAGCCGAGCAACGCGTTCGCTTCCACCGTGTCCTTGCCTTGATCCTGCAATGCATAAGCGCGCATCTTGTTCGCCAGCCCGATGCCGCGCCCCTCCTGCCTCATATAGAGCACGACCCCCGTTCCCTCCGCTTCGACGCGGCGCATTGCCACTTCAAGCTGCTCGCCGCAGTCGCAGCGCATAGAGCCGAGAGCGTCTCCCGTCAGGCACTCAGAGTGAACGCGAACCATCACATTCTTTTTGCCACGGACGTCGCCCTTCACAATCGCAAGATGGCATTTCCCGTCCAGCGTGCTCTCATATGCCTTGATACGAAAATGACCGTATTTGCTCGGAAAATCCACATCCGAAATCTGGCGTATAAATGTTTCCGTTCGTTTCCGATACGCGATCAGTTCCCGCACCGTAATTATTTTCAAATCATGCGCCTTAGCAAATTCCAAAAGCTGCGGCGTTCGCATCATGTGACCGTCTTCGGCCATGATTTCACAGCAAAGCCCCGCCGGATAAAGCCCCGCCAATCTTGCGAGGTCAACGGTAGCCTCCGTGTGCCCGGCGCGCCGAAGCACACCGCCCGGTACCGCCCGAAGCGGGAACACATGGCCGGGGCGCCGAAAACTCGACGGCTTTGCCGACGGATCGATCAATAGCCGTACCGTCTGGCACCGCTCAAAAGCCGAAATGCCCGTATCCGTCGTTACGGCGTCCACGGAAACGGTAAAGGCCGTTTCGTGATTATCCGTATTATTTGCTACCATCGGCGCAATGTCAAGGGCGTCGAGACGCGCCCCTTCCATCGGCGTACAAATTAATCCTTTTGCGTATGTCGCCATGAAATTTATGGTCTCCGGCGTCGTCTTATCCGCCGCGACAATCAGGTCGCCCTCGTTCTCCCTGTCCTCGTCGTCGACCACCACCAGCATTTTTCCTTGCCGTATGTCCTCGATGGCGTCCTCAATCTTTGCAAAATCCATCTTGCAACCCTCCGTCAATATCCGCATTTTTCCAAGAGCTCCATCGTCAATCCCCCCGAGGGAACAGCCTCCGATTTCTCCGGAGTTCGGAGCAATTTTTCTACATATTTCCCGATAACGTCGTTCTCTATATTAACGGAATCTCCTACCTGTTTCCCGTCCAACGCAGTAGCCTCCCGGGTATGCGGTATCAGCGACACGGAAAAAGCTTTGCCGCCGATCTCCGCCACAGTCAGGCTTACGCCGTCCAGCGCCACCGAACCCCGCGGCACAATGTACCGCAAAATCGTCGACGCAGCTTCAACGCGAAGAATCCGCGCGTTATCTTTTGCTTCGACACTTTTCACACGCCCCACGCCGTCGATGTGACCGCTGACGATATGACCGCCGAGCCGAGAAGAAAGCGTCAGTGCCCTTTCCAAATTAACGCCGTCTCCCGCCCGAAGCTTTCCAAGCGCAGTCCTTTCAAGCGTCACCGGCATCATGTCCGCCGTAAAGCCGTCCCGTGTAAACGCAACGACCGTCAGGCAAACGCCGTTCACTGCGATGCTGTCGCCGACAGCCGTACCTTCCGTCACCTTCGCAGCGGCAATTTCTATGCATCCGTTCCCGACCGAGCGAACGCGCCCGACTTCCTCTACAATTCCCGTAAACACGCGCTCACTCCCTTAACAAATAGCCGCTGACACAAAAATCGTCGTCCAGTATCTCTGTCTTAATATCCGTCAACCGCGCCGCGTCGGCAAGATGCCAAAAACCTGCCCCTCCAACGGCGGGCGTCGCTTCTTTCCCGCCGAACAGCTTCGGCGCAATGAATGCGCACATCTTGTCGGCAAGCCCTGCCGACAAAAATGAAAAGTGCACCGTAGAACCGCCTTCGACAAGCAAAGAGCATATACTTCTCTCGCCCAATTGCCTCAAAAGAATCGACAAATCGACAGACGGACCTTCCCCCGCCATCAATATCTCCGCCCCTGCCTCGCGAAGCCGCCGAAGATTTTCCTCCGGCGCGCTCTCCGTTGTCGCAATCAATACGGGCGCCGCTCCGTCCCTAAGCATCGGCTCGTCGAACGGCATCCGCGCTTTGCTGTCGAGAACCACCCGCAGCGGATTTTTCCCGTTTCCGTCAGGAAGCCTCGTCGTCAAAGAAGGATGATCTGCAAGTACCGTTCCGATTCCCACCAGAATCGCGTCGCTCTCATCGCGCAGGACATGACCGCGGAGCCGTGAAGCCTCCCCCGTAATCCATTTCGATTCGCCGCCTGCCGTTGCCGTCTTCCCGTCCAGCGTCATAGCCATTTTCAACGTAACAAACGGGCGTTTTTCCGTCACCCACACGACGAAAGCTTCATTCAGCCGCCGAGCGTCCTCTTCCATGAGGCCGCAGGAAACCTCAACGCCTCCTTCCTGAAGCATCTGAAGCCCGTTCCCATGCACAAGCGGATTCGGATCTTCCATAGCCGCAACCACACGCCGCACACCGGCTTCGATTACGGCCCGAGCGCAAGGACCGGTTCGTCCCGTATGAGAACACGGCTCCAATGTTACATAAAGCGTCGCTCCTCGCGCCAAATCGCCCGCCATACGGAGCGCATGAATCTCTGCGTGTTCCGTTCCTGCCTTTCGGTGCCAGCCCGCGCCGACAATACGCCCGTCCTTGACAAGGACCGCGCCGACCATCGGATTCGGCGACGTTCGTCCGCGCCCGAGCGCAGCCAGCCTAAGCGCTTCGCACATATATCGTTCCTCGTCCAAAGACTTCACCTCGCAAAAACAAAACCCCGAAGGCAAATTCCTTCGGGGCGCAAAAACACAAACAACAATTATCATCTTTTCTCATCCAGACTATACTGTCGGCTCCGGAATCTCACCGGATCATGCTTTGCACTCCGCAAAGCTCGCGGGCTTCATCAATACCGCCGGTCGGGAATCCGCAATTCCGATAAGAATAAATTATCAGAACTCCGTCACCCTGCCCCAAAGATTATCCGATATGTCTTTTTCTTATCCTACCACAAGCCGCTCTTTACGGCAAGGTCTTGAACTGATTGAACGGCCAAAAAACTAAAATCGCCTTTCCTTTAATCAGGTCATACGGAACAAATCCAACGTCCGCAAACCGACTGTCCTCTGAATTATTCCGATTGTCGCCCATCACGAAAATATGTCCTGCCGGCACTTCGGACAGCGGATAGTCGCCCCTTGTCCTGCTCAGGATATACGGCTCGTTCATCAGCTGGCTGTTCACATAAACTTGTCCGTCCCTGATTTCAATGGTATCTCCCGGTACCGCGATGACGCGCTTGATAAAATCGCGCCTCGGATCGCGCGGATACTGAAACACAAGAATCTCTCCGCGCTCCGGCTCGCGAAACCGATAGATAAACTTGTTTACCACAAGCCGCTCCGCACTTTGCAATGTCGGCCGCATGGACGGGCCGTCCACCAAATACAGCTCCACAATAAACGTGCGGATGATCAGCGCCAGAACAACAGCCGTCGCAATGGAAACAATCCAATCTTTCGCTTCTTCTCCCAAAGAACTCATATCGCCCCTCCGATACAACAAAAAGGGGACCGGTCTTTGCCAGTCCCCATTCCGTCAGCGTCTTTCCTTGATACGAGCCGCCTTGCCCGTGAGCCCACGCAGATAATAGAGCTTGGCACGACGGACAACGCCCCGCCGCACGACCTCAATCTTATCGATTCGCGGAGAATGAACCAAGAACGTGCGCTCTACGCCGATACCGTACGAGATACGACGAACCCTAAACATTTCCCGAACGCCCGAGCCCTGTCGTCCGATAACGACGCCCTCAAACACCTGAATACGCTCGCGCGTACCTTCGACAATCTTCGCATGGACACGAACCGTGTCGCCGGGACGAAATTCCGGAATGTCCGAGCGGAGCTGTTCCTTTTCCAACGCTTCAATGATATTCATTTCTGTTCCTCCTATTTCGTGACGTTCGTGGCAGAATGCATTCTGTCCAGAGGACCGCCCGTACATTTCGTTACTATATCATAAGCCAACGGATAATGCAAGCCATGATTTCAGACAGTCGCCAAAATCCTTTCCCATCCCTGCAAAATCAGTGCCCGTTTCCCCGCTGCAGGATAGCGTAACTCTCGGGATGCATGCCGGGCTTTATGACAAATCCTACCTTTACGCCGAGTTCCGCCGACAGCCGTTCCACCAGCGAGGAATCCATCAGTGCGTACGCCACCGTTTCATGCACCTCGACTTCATATCCGAAGGCCGCATGGGAACGCTCTTCGATACGACGAATATCACGGCAAATACGAATCGCTACCGTTTCCGGCGATTCCACACGCCCGCTGCCATGACAGTATGGGCAATCACTGTAAAGCAGACTCTCAAAATTCCGCCGGGATTTCTTGCGTGTAATCTCCACCAGCCCGAGAGGCGTGATGCCGACAATGTTCGTCTTGGTCCGGTCTGTTTTTGCGCGTTCCCGTAAAAAAGCAAGAAGCCCTTCCTTTTGCTCCTCCGTTTCCATATCAATGAAGTCTACGATGATGATGCCGCCTATATCCCGAAGGCGCAGCTGGCGCAATATCTCTTCCGCAGCCTCCATATTCGCCCGATATACCGTATCGGACAGATTGGCGTCTCCGACAAATTTCCCCGTATTGACATCAATAACCGTCAACGCTTCCGTACGGTCAATAACGAGGAAGCTCCCGGACGGAAGATCCACCTCCCTGTCGGTCAAGGCGTCCACTTCTTCCGCCGCTCCGTATTCACGAAACAGCGGCGTATTCCCCTCATAAAGCACAACGCGTTTCTCCAGCGCGGGAGAGATGTAACTCACCAATTCTCCGACACGCCGGTATGTATCGGCGTCGTCCACGATCAACCGCTCGACTTCTTCCGTCATCAAATCCCGCGCTACGCGAATCGCCATATCCGCAGCCCGATAAAGCAGCGCCGGAGCCGCAAGGACCCTCTCCCGCGCGCATAACGACTCCCAAAGCCGCAGAAGATAACTCACGTCAGCCTCAAGGGAGTCTCTGTCCTGCCCTGCAGCCAACGTCCTTATAATCAATCCCATACCTGCGGGGCAGATTTCCTGCGCCACTCCATGCAGACGTTCCCGTTCTTCCTCTTCCGTGATACGCCGCGACATTCCGATGTAATCCGCCGTCGGCATCAGAACGATATTGCGGCCCGGCAGCGAAATACGCGTAGTCACTCGCGGCCCTTTTGTTCCGACGGCGTCTTTGACCACCTGTACCATCACCGACTGGCCAACAGAAAATTTTTCCGCGCCGCCGGATCGCCTTCCGTCGGAAGAAACGCCGTCTCCAAGATAGAGAAAGGCGTTTTTCTTTTGCCCGATATCGACAAAAGCCGCCTGCATCCCGGGCAGTACATTCTGCACCCAGCCTTTGTAGATGTTCCCGACAAGATGCGAATGTGCGGGACGCTCGACTTCCATTTCCGTCAGTCTGCCGTCCTCGGTCATTACCATGCGCGTCTCTTCCGGCGTTACATTGAGCAGAATCGTTTTCACGTCCTCACCTCTCCCGCACATTCCGAAAGAAGCGCCTTTCCGCCGCCGAACAGCGCAAGACGATGCACAGAAGCACAGTCCGGCTGCACGGGAAGCGCATATCGCTCGCAAAGAAGCGCCAGTACTTCCTGCGGCTTGACGCTCCCGCCAGGCGTAATACGAATTGCCATCGTCATCCGGAGCAACCCGCCTTGTTCCTCTTTCGCACAGACGTCGCCGTGCATATACTGACGAATCTCAATCTCCCGCGTTTTTTTCGGCGTTTTTCGAATATACACACATTCTTTCGCAGCGTTGAAAGACGCCAACGCCGCCTGTACGCCATCGAACGAACCGCACAGCGGAACCGTGACTTCATACTTTGCTTCATCAACCAGCGCCATCAACGCCTTTGGCTTGTCGTCGAGCACTTTCAGCCCGATCAAACGCACGCCGTCAGGCAAAACAGGGTGCAGTCTGTCGGCGATTTCCTGTTCCGGCAGAACCTCCGCCAATTCCAAATCCATATATTCGGCTTCGCTGGTCACGCCCACGGAGAGAGCCGACGCAAAGCTGAGTTTCATGTGCGGATTGAATCCTTCCGAGTAGGCCGCAGGAAGTTTCGCACGCCGGATCGCGCGCTGCATCAAAGAAGCATAATCCAAATGGGAAATATACCGAAGCGCTTCATCCTTTGTGATTCGCGCGCGGCAATAACCGCCCACAGTTTTTGGCGTGCCGCCGCTCATGTCCTCGCCCCCCCGTCGATAACGCGGGCGCCTATCGTCGGGCAGACAGCGCAGCCCGTGCAGCGTCCCCGACGACAATCCGGCGTCAATTCTCCCTTCACGGCGCGGTCCCACTCCGTACGGAGGAAAGCGCGGGAGACGCCCGGCGAGGTGTGCTCCCAAGGAAACGCTTCGTCCCGACGCCTTTCCCGTTCATTATAATATGCCCGATCCACGCCCAGAGCCTCGAAAGCGCCCAGCCAATATTCCTCATGAAATTGATCGGTCCAGCCGTCAAAACGTGCGCCTCGTTTCCACGCTTCGTAAATGACCGTCGAAAGACGACGGTCACCGCGAGCCAGCACGCCTTCCAGCCGGCTCACCCTGGCGTCGTGATAATTGAACTGGATAGACCGGTCATGGATATTTTCCTTCAGCAAACGCTGCTTCCTCTCGAATTCCTCCAGCGTATTCTGCGCCGACCACTGAAACGGCGTAAACGCTTTCGGCACAAAACAGGAGACGCTGATCGTCACCTTCGCGCCGCGTTTTCCCGTAATTTCCTGATACCGGTCCACAACCTTCTTCGCCAGCCGTGCGACGCCTATAATATCCTCGTCCGTTTCCGTAGGCAGACCGAGCATAAAATAAAGCTTTACGGATTTCCAGCCTTTGCGAAACGCCGCCGAAACTGCATTCATCAAATCCTCTTCCGTGACGCCTTTATTGATGACGTCGCGCATCCGCTGCGTGCCGGCCTCCGGCGCAAAAGTCAGGCCGCTTTTACGAACCTGCTGCATTCTGTCGGCCAAGCCGATGGAGAAACTGTCGATACGAAGAGACGGCAAGGAAAAGCTTACCTTATCCTCCGCAAAATCTTCCATCAGATTGTCCACCAGCCCGTCCAAGCACGAATAGTCCGCCGAGCTCAATGAAGTCAGCGACATTTCGTCGTATCCGGTGGCGTCGGCCATTTCTCGAGCCAACGCGCGCAATCTTTTCGTGCTCCGCTCCCGCACAGGCCGGTATGCCATGCCTGCTTGACAAAAGCGGCAGCCCCGTGAACAACCCCTGAACAGTTCCAGCATAATGCGGTCGTGAACGATGCCGATATACGGCACTACCGGATTTTCCATTGTCTCCGCTTCGTCCATGTCACGCACCACGCGTTTGTAAACGACAGTGGGCACATCCTCGCCAAGCGGCTCCATCCCTGCAAAATCCCCGTCAATGTAACGCGGCGTATAAAAAGAAGGCACGTAAACGCCCGAAATCCCGGCGGCACGACGCAAAAATCCCGCCCTGCCCTTGGGCCGTCCTTCATTTTTCCAACGTACGAACGCCGCGACGAGCTCGCCTAAAACCTCTTCCCCTTCGCCGATTACAAAAAGATCAAAGAAATCGGCGACCGGCTCCACATTATACACGCACGGACCGCCGCCGACTACAAACGGCGCATCCTCGTCCCGTTCCACGGCATACGCAGGAATTTCCGCCAAATCGAGCATATTCAGGACATTCGTATAAATCATCTCGTATTGCAGCGAAAACCCTAAAAAATCGAACTCGCGAATCGGCGTACGGGTTTCCAGCGAAAACAACGGCAACCTCCGTTTCCGCATTTCCGCTTCCATATCAATCCACGGCGCATAGACACGCTCTGCTGCCGTATCTTCCCTGCGATTCAGTATCTCGTAGAGTATCTTCAAGCCCAAATTCGACATGCCGACTTCATAGACGTCAGGCATGGAGAGCGCAAACGTACACGCCACGTCCTCATGGCGCTTCCTGCTCATATTCCATTCGTTTCCCGTATATCGGGCAGGTTTCGTCACCGCCTGCAAAAGATCGGGCGTCAAAGGAACCATTATTTCTCCCGTCCTCGTTGTGTCATTCGTTTTCTGCATAGTTCATATTCAGATAGTAATCCGTCTCAAAAAACAAGCCGCTGTTTCTTCATGTACACATTCAATAGTATAGCGATCGACATAATATTCGTCGTCAGCGAACTAATGCCGTAACTCATCAGCGGCAGCGGAATGCCCGTGACCGGCATGATTCCCATCGTCATACCGATATTGACCAGCACATGGAATACCAGCATTGACGTGATGCCCACCGCCAAGAGCATCCCAAACGTGTCGCTGGCGTCCCGCGCAATCTTTATGCCGCGCCACAGCAGGATCAAATACATAATCAACAGAAACGCCGCGCCGACAAATCCCAATTCTTCGCCAACCACTGCAAAAATGAAATCGGTGTGATTCTCCGGCAAAAAATCGAGCTGGCTCTGCGTACCTTCAAACAGCCCTTTGCCAAAAAGTTGTCCCGAGCCGATGGCGATTTCCGATTGGATAATATGATACCCCGACCCGAGCGGGTCTACATTCGGGTCGAGAAACACGAGAATACGCATTTTTTGATAATCCTTCAAAAAATGCCAAAGAATCGGGCTCGCCAAAAGCCCCGCCCCGAAAATCGCGCCCAGCAATTTCAGATTGACTCCTGCGGCAAATATCATGCCAAGAAAAATCGCGATGAACACCAGAGACGTGCCGAGGTCCGGCTGCTTCAATACCAACAGGAATGGAACCCCGACAAACGCGGCAATCGGCAATAAGTCGTGCAGGGTGTTCAATTTGCCTACCTTATCCTCCAAAAGCGCCGCCAACGAAATAATCATTATTATTTTGGAAAACTCCGACGGCTGGAGACTGATGGGACCGATCTGTATCCATCTCTGTGCGCCGAGCGCGCTGTGTCCGAACAGCATGACGGCTACAAGCAGGGCCAAGTTAATCCAATAGAGCGTCATCCCGTACCGCTGGAGCATCTTATAATCGAAATTCATAAAAAAGACAGCCAGCGCAATATTCACCAAAGCGAACAAGCCCTGCCTCTGCACAAAACTCCCGCCCGCCGCCGTGTTGATATGCGTCGCGCTGCCTATGATGACGAGGCTCATCAATATAATTGCCGCCGTGGCAAAAATCAGCGTAAAATCCATACGCCGAAGCCATCGCTTATTCATGTATACTTTCCTCTCAAAAGACGTAGGGCAAATAGCGCCAAAAAACGCCGACGCAACCAGCGCCGGCATTTTCATCCTGCAGTTAAGGAATCACTGAACAAAGCCTTTTCGGCAAAGCCATAAATCGGCGTATCCAGCGTTTCTTTAATGCTTCCTCCCGGAAACCGGCCGCATACGGTTTACAGGAATATTGGCCACCAGTGCGACAGCATCCGCGTCGTTCTCCAAAGAGATTTCCATCGCCTGCTTATCTATTTCCATATAATTGGAAATGACCTTGATAATGTCGTTCTTGATATGTTCCATAACCTCGGGGGAAACATTCGCCCGATCGTGAATCAATACAAATTTCAATCGTTTATGCGCTTTTTCGGAGGAGCTTTCGGATTTGCCTCCGAAAAGCTTCAAAAGCGAATCAAACATAAATATCCCCTCCTTAACGCTTAAACACGTGCTTCAGACGTTGCCAAAAAGATTCCGGCGCCAGTTCCTTGAAGGGAATATCCTCTCCACAGACGCGCCCGACAATATCGCGGTATGCATCCCCTGCCGCAGAATCCTTCGATTCAACCACGGGCACGCCCCGGTTTGCAGAATCCACGACTTTGTCGTCGTCCGGCACCTGTCCGATGCACTCCAAGGAAAGGATATCGTCGATGGCGGTCATGTCGAGCATCGTGCCGTCCTTGACCATCTGGGGCCGAATACGGTTCACGATCAGCTTGATCTCCTTATTCGCCGCCTGCAGCCGCCCGATAATCTTGTCAGCGTCACGCACGGCAGAAATCTCCGGATTAGTGACCACAATGGCCCAATCCGCGCCGATGACTGCCGTCTCATACCCCTGCTCAATACCTGCCGGGCAGTCAATCAAAATATAGTCAAACTCGCTCTTCATTGCCTCGACAAGCTCCAGCATCTGTTCCGGCTCAATCGCCGTCTTGTCCGCAACCTGCGAAGTCGGAAGCAGGAACAGGTTCGTATATTTTTTATGACGAACCAAAGCCTGCCCGTAATTGACGCGTTTCTGCACTACATCCACCAAAGTATAGACAATACGGCGCTCCAGTCCCAGAAGCAGATCAAGATTCCGCAGCCCGGTATCCGTATCAATCAGGACAACCTTCTTGCCCCGAATCGCCAATCCGACTCCCAAGTTCGCCGTAGTCGTCGTTTTTCCGACGCCGCCCTTGCCCGACGTGATTACAATGACTTCGCTCATACCTCAATTTCCTACCTTTCTATCGGTTCAATCACAATTTTACCGTCAATGATTGATGCTCTTTCAGCCACCGTCGGCGTCTCCATCTGCTCCGGAGGCTGGGCAATCCGATCCGCTATCCGAATCTGCGTCGGCATCAGACGATCCGCCACGATGAACGCCGTGGCGTCCCCGTATGCGCCTGCATGCACCATGCCTTTGCATGTCCCCCGAATATCAATACTGCCGCCCGCAATAATCTGCGCGCCGGGGTTCACGTTTCCGCAAATCATTATGGAACCCTGCGACTGTATCTCTTGTCCGCCCCGTACCGTCCTGTTGATGACAAGCATCCTTTTTTCTTCCGGCGGCACGGCAACAGCCGGCGCAACAGCCGGAGCAATGGTCGGCGTTTCCGCCTTTGGCTCCTCCTGCGAAGGAGGCGGCGGCGCCGCTTTTTTTGGCGCGGACTTCGGCGTCACTTCCGACAAATCTTCTACCCGAAACAAAACGCCGTGCTGATGAAAGAGTTTTCGCAAAGCGGCTTCATTTTTCGCAGACAAAGTCCCCGGAGCAATTTGGATTACCGTTCCCCTGCGAAAGAAACGGGAACCTTCTTCCAGCTTGTTCTGAATATCGGCTTTGATTGCGTCAAACTCGGCGTCGGGCGCAAACACGAGCTGAAGCCCTTGTTTGCTTCCTTTCAGTTTTACGATTTCCCCACTCATGGCTACCCCACTTCACCCATAAAGCAAAAAACATATATATTATAATATAATTTGATGCACATGGCAAAAAATCCTGCTGAACGTTTTATCGCTTATTATCTGCCGCCCGGCATCAACCCCGCAATGCTGAAAGCGGCCTCAAGAATTTTTTTCCCGATAGGCACCGCCGACTGCGACCCGAAGCCGCCGTTCTCCACAATAACCGAAACGACGATATTGGGATTATTGAAAGGTCCGTAAGCCACGAACCAGCCGTGATCCGCGCCCTGGGGATTTTCCGCCGTCCCCGTCTTTCCGGCGATATCCACCGGAAAATACGCGCCGAACACCCCCGCCGCCGTTCCTTCCTTCGTAACGTCGCGAAGCCCCTGCTGCACCAATTGGATGACAGAATCCGGAACATCCAGCGTGGAAAGCAGCGTCGGCTTGTATTCCTTGATAATCTTCCCTTCGGAATCGACAATCTTGCTCACCAAATACGGCTTATACCGCTGTCCGTTGGCGGCGATTTCTCCCATGACCATCGCCGCCTGCAAAGGCGTCACCAGATTGAACCCCTGCCCAATCGCGGCGTCCAATGTTTCGGAATCGTACCACTCTTCTTCGAGATACTTCTCCTTATACGTGCGGCTGGGGGCTAGTCCCTCGCCCTCATAAGGCAGATTGATGCCCGTCTTTTCCCCGAGCCCGAACATTCGGGCATACTTTTCCAGTCTGTCCACGCCGAGACGGTATCCCATCTCATAAAAATAGTAATTGTCCGAATGCGCCAACGCGCTGGTAAAATCCAGCCAGCCTAAGACCTCGCCGCCCGCATTCCCTTTTTCTCCGAGCCAATAAACGCCCGTATCCAGAATCTGTTCCGTCGGCGTCACTACTTCTTCGGAAAGCGCCGCCGTACCGGTGACGATTTTGAACGTGGAGCCGGGCGGGTATTCGCCCATGATCGCTTTATTGCCCAAAGGGTCATACGGATTTTCGTTGATGAGCTTCCAGTTCTTTTCCGAGATGCCGTGCACGAAAAGATTCGGGTCGAACGCGGGACGGCTGACCAAAGCCAAAACCTCGCCGGTCTGCGGATTCATCACCACCGCGGCGGCCGCCTTCGCCCCGATCAGGTTCAGTTGGTCGTCCACGGCTTTTTCTGTCGCGGCCTGCAGCCGCCAGTCAATCGTCAAATGGAAATCGTAACCCGACATCGGCTCTTTCTGCCCCAAAATCTGCACGGGCTTGCCGGTGACGTCCACTTCCACCAATTCGCCGCCGTTCTTACCGCGAAGCTCTTTGTCATAGACGCGCTCCAGCCCGAACTGCCCGATGATGTCGCCGGTCTTGTATCCTTCGTTCTTGCGCTCTTCCAGCTCCATATCGCTGATCTCGCTGACATAGCCCAAAATATGCGCGCCCTGCTCTTTGTACAGATAATCCCGAACTGCCTGCACCTCAATAATAACACCGGGATACAGCGCGCTCTGCTCTTCAATCACCGTCAGCGCCTCGGGGCCCACATCGGTTTTGATGCGGATCGGTTCGTATCCCGTATGGGCCTTTATTTTTGCCTCGATCTCTTCTTTCGGCACGTTCAAGAGCTTGGAAACCCGATCCACGACTTCCGGCTTGATGGGAGCCGTCAACGGCAGCAGCGATACCGTAAATCCGGGACGGTTCTCCACGATGCTCAGGCCGTTCCTGTCAAAAAACGTCCCGCGCGGAGCCATCGTCGGGATAAGGCGCGTCCGATTGCCGTCGGCCCGCCGGACATATTCGTCGCCCTGATAGACTTGAAGATAACCCGCCCGGGCAATCAAAAGCATAACGGCGCAAACAATCAGGCCGCTCAAAATCTTTAAACGATTTTCATAGTCACTCATCATAATCCGCCGCTACCCTGCCTCGGAAGCTTTCCGGCGTCACTGCTTGGAAAGGAACCGCTCAGACATTTTCCTCGCCCAGAAATGCACGGGAAATGCAAAAGCGGCATTATAAGCCGTCATAGGAAGGAGCAGGCCGGAAAACTGCTCCATCCAGTCAAATCGATATCCCAGAAGAATCATAAACAGCAAGAGAATGAAATAATTCGCCACGCTCGCCGCAACGACGGCAAACAACGGCAGAAAAAACTGCTCTTTCACAAAATGCCGGGAAAACGCCCCGCATGCATACCCAATCACCATTTTGCTGAAAATGTCCACGCCGAAAAAAGTCCCCGTGGCCAAATCCTGCAACAATCCGGCAAAAAAGCCGAACGTAACGCCTTCCTGGCTTCCCCGCAGAATGGAAACGGAAACGACGGCGACGAGCAGTAAATCCGCGCTGATTTCATGCCACGAAATCAGCGGAAGGATCGACGATTGCATCACGTACAGGACAACTGTGAACAGCGCCCAAGCGCCATATTTTTTCATCGTTTCCCACCCGCCGCCGGCGTTGAGGGGGCCACGGGCTGCCGCTGCTCCGCCTGCGGTTTTGCCGGAGCGGGAGCCGGCTGTGCGGGCGCATTCCCCGACTCGGCAGCCGACGGCTGTGCCGGCTGTACTTCATTGGACTGCGGCAAGCCCTGTGCGGGCTGTTGTGCCGCAGGAGGCGGCGCTGTGGGCGGAGCCGGTTGCTGCGCCGCCTTTTTTGCCGCTTCCATCGCGGCCACCGCCGCCCACGGATCCGTTTCCGTGCCCGGCGTCTGCTGCGGCGGCTTCAACGGCTCGGGCGGCGCCTCTCGGGACGCCACGATGACCGCCACGTCCTCCAACCGCTGAAAATCGGTCGCAGGCTCAATCACCGCATAATGAAGAAGTCCGCCGCTGTCATTCTTGACGGCGGACACGGTGCCGACCATAATTCCCTTTGGATAAATTCCGCCGAATCCCGACGTGACAACGATATCGCCCACTGCCATATCCTGGCTCTTGGGTACATTGACCATACGCGGATGCATCGCGTCGTCCGGCGTACCCTTGACGACGCCGGCCACACGGGACCGCTGCACCAGTGCGCCAGCCGCTGACCGCGGGTCCAAGATCAACTGCACCTTGGACGAAATCGGTCCGGCGTCCGTCACGGTTCCCACAAGACCGCGAGCCGTAATCACCGCCATATTTTTCTGGACGCCGTGCTGCGTGCCTCGGTCAATGACAATCATGCGCGTCCACGTCGTCGGCTCACGGCCGATGACACGCGCCATGACCAAATCGAACTGCCTCGCAGACTGCGTATATCCCAAGAGCTCGCGAAGACGGATATTCTCTGCCGCGTATTCGTTTGCCTGCACGTTCTGCACGCGGAGCTGCTCCACCTCGCTGCGGAGCAACTGATTTTGCTGATGGACGGTCAGTATATCCTGGACATTTGCCACCACGCCCTGTACCTGCGCTCCCGCCCAAGCCGCAGCCCGTTGGAATGGAGCCAAAAGCGTAATGACCGCGGGGCTTGAAAAGGGCGTCACGAACCGGCCCCTCGCCGCAAAAAAAACGATGCAGAAAACGCTGACGGTAATAAATATCAACAGCCACGCAGTGCGGCCCGTCTCGCCTTCCCGCTTTACCTTGCTCATTTATTTCAGCTTCTTCGTCGTCATAACCACGCGCTGCAAAAGCTCGATGTTCTCCAGCGAACGTCCTGTACCTTCTCCCACGCAGGAAAGAGCGTCCTCCGCCACCAAAACCGGCATCCCCGTTTCCTTGGAAAGCAGCTTGTCCAAATTCGTCAGCAAAGCGCCGCCGCCGGTCATCATGATTCCATGATCCATCACGTCGGAAGCCAATTCCGGCGGCGTTTTTTCCAAAGTGCCCTTGACCGCGTCAATGATTTTGTAAATCGGCTCATTCAGCGCCTCGCGGACTTCGCGCGCTTTGAGATGCACCGTCTGCGGAAGACCGCTGACCAAATCGCGCCCGCGGATATCCATCGCCTTCTCCGTCGCCGGATCTACGATAGCCGTTCCGATCGCCATCTTGACCTCTTCCGCAGTTCTCTCGCCAATCAACAGATTATACATGCGCTTGACATACTGGACGATAGCCGAATCCAATTCGTCGCCGCCGATGCGGATGGAACGGCTCGTCACGATACCGCCCAAAGAAATGACGGCAATCTCCGTCGTGCCGCCGCCGATATCGACGACCATACTGCCCGTCGCCTCTTCCACCGGAAGCCCTGCCCCGATTGCCGCAGCCATCGGCTCCTCAATCAGGTACGCTTCCCGTGCGCCGGCCTGCTGCGCCGCGTCGATGACCGCGCGCTTCTCCACTTCCGTGACGCCCGACGGCACGCCGACAACTACACGGGGCCGGACAAACGATTTCGTATTCATCGCCTTGCGAATGAAATACTTGAGCATCGCCTGCGTCACGTCAAAATCGGCGATCACGCCGTCCTTCATCGGGCGAATCGCCACAATATTTCCCGGCGTGCGGCCGATCATGCGCTTTGCTTCCTCGCCGACCGCCAGCACCTCGCCGGTATCGCTCTTTATCGCCACCACGGACGGCTCACGAAGGACGATGCCCCGTCCCTTCACATGCACCAACGTATTCGCCGTTCCAAGATCGATTCCCATGTCACGCGAAAAACCGCCAAATATGCTCCACATTTCTTTTATAAGCTCCTTCCTCAACAACACAATATACCTATTATAGAAACAATGTTCCCATACTTTGCCATTTTCAAGCTATAGTATTGTACCACACCTTGAGCTTGAAGAAAATGTTTAAAGAAAAATTTTTCACAAACCAAAAACAAATACGCTTTTCCCCGAAAAAGAAAGTTATAATCGGGCAGTTTCTTATTTTCTTTCCATTTGATATAATAATAAACGATAAATACGCATGTTCGAACCCTGCGGGGAATTATTTCGTCAGACAAGGCGTGACATGCCAGTGGCATGTCATGGTGCTTGAAGCCGCAGTATTGCACTACGTCGAGAGCGCTTTGGCACGGCTTGACGGGAAGAGACCCTGCCGGGACGACGTCGTAAGTTGAAGGAGGCTCTATATGTTAAAGGACGGAAAAGTTTGGATCGCGCAAAACGACAACGGCGAGAACATTTTTATTTTGCCGAAAATGGCAAACCGCCACGGCCTCGTCGCCGGAGCTACTGGCACAGGCAAGACCGTCACCCTGAAAGTGATGGCGGAGACGTTCAGCGATATGGGCGTTCCCGTGTTCATGGCCGACGTCAAAGGCGACATCGCCGGTATGCTCTGCCCCGGCACGGATACCGAAGATATGCAGAAACGCATCGCGAAATTCGGTCTTGCGGAAGCCGGGTTCAGCTATAAGGGCTGCCCCGTGACCCTTTGGGACATTTTCGGCAAGAACGGCATTCCTCTCCGTACCACAGTCTCGGAAATCGGGCCGCTGCTCCTGGCGCGCATCTTGGAACTGAACGACCTGCAGAGCGCGCTTTTGAGCATCATCTTCAAGATTGCCGACGACAACAACCTTCTTTTGATTGATACGAAAGACATCAAGGCCTGCGTCAATTACATACAGGATCATCGCGCCGATTTCGAACCGGATTACGGCAAGATGAGCGCCGCTTCGCTTTCGGCCATCCAACGTTCCATCGTCTCGCTGGAGCTGGCGGGCGGCGACGTATTCTTCGGCGAGCCTGCGCTGAATATCCATGACTGGATGACGCAGGACATGGGCAAGGGCATGATCAATATCCTTGACAGTGAAAGCCTCATCAGCAACGGAAAGCTCTACTCGACCTTCCTGCTCTGGATGCTGTCCGAACTCTTCGAGACGCTGCCCGAAGTCGGCGACATGCCGAAACCGAAGATGGTCTTCTTCTTCGACGAAGCGCATCTCCTCTTTGACGGCGCGTCAAAAGCGCTCTTGGACAAGATCGAGCAGGTCGTGAAACTGATTCGCTCGAAAGGCGTCGGCGTGTATTTCTGCACCCAAAACCCGCGCGACATTCCCGACGGCGTCCTCGCCCAACTCGGAAACAAAGTCCAGCACGGTCTTCGCGCCTATACCCCCGCCGAGCAGAAATCGGTCAAGGCGGCGGCGGCCTCCTTCCGCGAAAATCCCGCCTTCGACGCAGTGGAAGTTATCCAATCCCTCGGCACCGGCAAGGCGCTCGTTTCTTTCCTCGGCGAAGACGGCGTACCCGGCATGGCGCAAAAAGTCTCTATCCTGCCGCCTCAGTGCAGCATGGCGGGCATCACCGAAAACCAACGCGACCAGGCCATCAAGGGCAGCATGCTCTACGGCAAATACGCGTCCAGCTTCGACTCTGATTCCGCCTATGAATTTTTGATGCGCCACGGGCAGGAGGAAGCCGCCGCCCGTCAGCGCGCCGCTGCGGAAGCGGAACAGGCGAAAGAGGACGCCCGCCTCGCGAAAGAGCAGGCGAAAGAAAACGCACGGCTCGCCAAGGAACAGGCGAAGGAAGAAGCCCGCATCGCCCGCGAGCAGGCAAAAGAGGAAGCCAGACTTGCGAAAGAAGCGGAAAAACAGGCTGCGGCTGCGGAGCGCGCGAAGAATCAGGCAATCAAATCCGTCGGCAACAGCGTCCTCGGCACTGTAGGCCGCGCCGTCGGCAAGAGCATCGGCGGCAGCGCCGGCGGCTCTTTCGGCAAGACTCTCGGCGGAAATCTCGGCGCCAGCCTTGCCCGCGGCATTTTCGGAACCCTCTTCAAAAGCTGAAACAGGAAATAAAAAAGTTGAGGTAAGAGCATTCCTTACCTCAACTTTTTTATTGCGAATCTTCGTCTTTTTATTCCACCGTTACCGACTTTGCCAAGTTTCTCGGTTTGTCCACGTCATGGCCGCGCGTGATGGCGGCGTAATACGCCAAAAGCTGGAGCGGCACCACCGCGAGGAGCGGAATCAGCATTTCGTCCGTCTCCGGCACCTTGATGACGTGATCCACGTATTTTTCCAGCTCCGTGTCGGCGTCGGACGCGATGCCGATGACCACGGCGTCACGGGCCTTGACTTCCTTAATATTAGAAAGTGTTTTTTCGTAAACGCTCTTTTGCGTCGCGATGGCGATGACCGGCACGCCATCCACGATCAGCGCCAGCGTTCCGTGCTTCAGCTCGCCCGCAGCATAGGCCTCCGCGTGGATATAGCTGATTTCTTTGAGCTTCAAGGAACCTTCCAAAGCCACGTCGTAGTCCAGGGATCGGCCGATGAAAAATACGTTTTCGTTGAAACCGTACTGCCGAGCGAAGGTCTTGATCGGGTCCACATCCTCCAGCGTACGGCTGATTTGCGTAGGAATATCTTTCAGGCCGCGAACAAGTTCCGAGATGCGCTCCTTAGGCATCGAACCGCGAATGTCCGCCATGTAAAGACCGAGGAGCAGCATCACGATAAGCTGCGTCGTGTAGGCCTTCGTGGACGCGACGGCAATCTCCGGCCCCGCCCAGGTATAGACGACCTGATCGGCCTCCCGTGCGATGGAGGAACCGACCACGTTCGTGACCGCCAGCGTCTTCGAGCCGAGGCGCTTCGCCTCTTTCAAAGCGGCCAGCGTGTCGATGGTCTCGCCGGACTGACTGACGACGATGGTCAGGGTATGCTCGTCAACAATCGGCGAACGATAACGGAACTCCGAGGCGATATCGCACTCCACGGGAATGCGCGCCATATTTTCGATGTAATACTTGCCTACAAGACCCGCATGGTAAGCGGTGCCGCAAGCGACGATGAAGACCTTGTGGACGTCGTCCAAAAACGCGTTGTCCCAGCTAAGCTCCTCCAAAACCACCGAGCTTTCGTCCTTCGCAATACGAGAGGCAAGCGTCGCGCGGACGGCTTTCGGCTGCTCGTGGATCTCCTTCAGCATGAAATGCTCGAAACCGCCTTTTTCCGCAGCTTCCGCATTCCAGTTCACTTCAAAGACTTTTTTGCGGATGGGTACGCCCGCGTAATTCATGATGGAGACGCCGACCCTCGTCACCACCGCCATCTCGCCGTCGCTTAAAATATAGGTCCGCCTCGTATGCTTGATAATAGCGGGAATATCCGACGCGATGAAATTTTCCCCTTTGCCCAATCCGATGACGAGAGGATTGTCCTGCTTCGAGCAAATCAGCTTTCCGGGATCGCGCCGAGACATAAAGACGATGGAATACGAGCCCTCGATGCGGCGCAGGACCTCGCGAACGGCGGCCTCGAAATCTCCGTCGTAAACTTCCTCCAACAGATGCGGCAGCACTTCCGTATCCGTTTCCGAAAGGAATTTATGCCCCTTGGAAATCAACTCTTCTTTCAGCGCCAAATAATTCTCGATGATGCCGTTGTGCACGACGGCGAAATCTCCCGCGCAGTCCGAATGCGGATGCGAATTCAAGTCGGACGGACGCCCGTGGGTCGCCCAGCGCGTATGACCAATCCCCATCGTGCCGACAGGAATATCGTCCCCAAGCTTATCTTTCAATTCAGAAAGCCTTCCGACGCTTTTTTCCACGCGAATCTTATCCCCGTCGAAGACCGCGATGCCCGCCGAGTCATAGCCCCGATATTCGAGTTTCGTCAGCCCCTCCAAAAGAAACCTCGCCGCTTCGCCGTCGCCGACATAGCCAACAATACCGCACATAAGTAAATTCCCTCCATACCTTTCGGCATAACTGTCAAACAGAAACACGGCAAAGAAGCCTTGCCCCTTTGCCGCCCCTATTCTACTGGAACGCCGCGCGATAGTCAAGACTTTCCATGTTTCTTCCATTTGACATTTGCGCCGAATCGCGTACAATAAAGAAATCACATCAGGAAATACGGTTCAGTATTTCCATAGGAAAGGAAGATTGGATTCCATGAAAAAAGCTCTCGTCGTCATTGATATGCAGAACGACTTCATCGACGGTTCCCTGGGCACGCCCGAAGCGCAGGCCATCGTCCTCAACGTCTCCGAACGTGTCAAGGCCGCCGTCCAGGACGGAGAAAAACTGATTTTCACGCAGGACACGCACCCGAAAAATTATCTCCAAACAGCCGAAGGAAAAAAACTGCCCGTCGAGCACTGCATCAAGCCGGCCCACGGCTGGGCGCTGACCTCCTCGCTGATTCCCTATGCGAAGGACGCCGTCGTGCTGGAAAAGCCGACCTTTGGCGCAACGGGACTGCCGCAGCACGTCGCCGGTTTTGATGAAATCACCGTCATCGGCCTCTGCACCGACATCTGCGTCATTTCCAACGCCATGTTGCTGAAAGCGTTCCTGCCGGAAGCAAAAATCTGCGTGGACAGCAACTGCTGCGCCGGCGTCACGCCGGAAAGCCATCTGCGCGCGCTGGAAGCGATGAAGATGTGCCAGATTGACGTGATATAAAAACATAGAAAGAAAAGCTCGCAAGGAATTCGAATATTTCCCTGCGAGCTTTTTTCTTTTTCTTATATTTCCATGATGATAGGAAGAATCATCGGGCGGCGGCGCGTCTTGTCAAACAGGTAGCGCCCGAGGGCGTCGCGGATATTCGACTTGATAGAGCCCCACTCGAGCACACGCTCGTCACGGCAACGGTCGAGCGCCTGCTCGACGCGCTCCCGCGCCTCGTCCATCAATTCCTCGGATTCGCGCACATAGACGAATCCGCGGGAAACGATATCAGGCCCGGAAACGACTTCGCCCGTTTCCTTGTTCATCGTCAAAACAATGATCAGGATGCCGTCCTGCGAAAGCTGCCGCCGGTCGCGCAGCACGATATTGCCCACGTCGCCGACGCCAAGACCGTCCACCAGCACGCGGCCCGCCGTAACCTTTCCGGCCACTGTCCCCGTATCGCGCGTGAACTCAAAGATCTGCCCGTTCTCGCCGATAAAAATATTTTCCTTCGGCATGCCTAAATCCCGGGCCAGCTTCGCATGCTTGATCAGATGGCGATACTCGCCGTGTACCGGAATGAAGAACTTCGGACGCACCAGATTGTGCATCAGCTTGATCTCTTCCTGGCTCGCGTGACCGGAAACGTGGATGCCCTCGCTCCGCCCATAGACGACGTTCGCGCCTAACTTCAACAGATGGTCGATGGTCTTCGACACCAGCTTCTCGTTGCCGGGAATCGGCGTCGCCGAAATGATGATCGTATCGCCGGGAACGATTGTCACTTTGCGGTGCTCGCCCACAGCCATGCGCGTCAGCGCAGACATCGGCTCGCCCTGACTGCCCGTCGTGATGATGACAACCTGATTCGCCGAATAGAAATTGATCTCGTCGATGTCGATAATCGTGCCTTCCGGCGCGGTAATATACCCCATCTCAAGGGAGATCGTGACCACGTTCACCATGCTGCGGCCCAGCACGGCGACTTTTCGCTTGTAGCGCACCGCCGTGTCGATGACCTGCTGGATGCGGTGGACGTTCGAGGAAAACGTGGCGACGATGATGCGCTGTTTCGCGTTGTGAAACGCTTTGTCAAACGCCGCGCCGACCGTGCGCTCGCTGGGCGTATGCCCCTCGCGCTCCGCGTTGGTACTGTCCGCCAGCATTAAAAGCACGCCCCGGTTTCCGAGATCGGAAAAGCGGCGAAAATCCGTCATTTCCCCGTCAATCGGCGTATAATCCAGCTTGTAGTCGCCGGTATGAACGATCATGCCCACCGGCGTGCGGATGGAAAGTCCCACCGCGTCGGGTATGCTGTGATTGACGCGAATAAAACCGACGCTGAAGCAGCCGATATTGATCACGTCTCCCGCCGCGACGGGACGGAGCTTCTCGCAGCTCACGCTGTGCTCCTTCAGCCGCCCTGACAGAATGCCGAGCGTCAGACGCGTGCCATAGACCGGCACGTCAATCTGCTGCAGCACATACGGAAGCGCGCCGATATGGTCCTCATGCCCGTGCGTGAGAACAATGGCCTTGACTTTTTCGCGATTCTCGATCAGATACGTGATGTCGGGAATCACGAGGTCAATGCCAAGCATGTCGTCCTCGGGGAACATCAAGCCTGCGTCTATCAGCAGGATCTCGTCGTCCACGCGGATGACCGTCATATTTTTGCCGATCTCCCCCAAGCCGCCCAGAGGAATGACCTGCAACTTTTGTTGTCCCTTCGACAAAAAAACAACACCTCCATTTTTCATTGACTGAAAAGGGAATCCATAATGAAATCCGAACCGTTCAACATCTAAAGCAGACCAAAAAGAATTGACCGTTCTGTTTTCGTTAAAGAATATTATATCCCGAAAAATCCCCGCTTGTCAAAGAAAGTTTTTCCTTTCCGCCCCTTTCGTTCGATGGAAAATTCCTCTATAATAGAAAAATCGAATAGGAGGTCTTGCAAATTGAAACAACTTGCTTACTATGACGGCGCTTTTCTGCCGCTGGACACCTACGCCGTCCATGTGGAGGACCGCGGCTTTCAGTTCGGCGACGGCGTGTTTGAGACAATCCGCGTTTACGACGGCAAATGCTTCGCGCTGAAGGAACACCTGGAACGCTACCGCCGCTCGATGCGCGAGCTGTCCATCCCCATCACGGACTCCGACGAAGAGCTTGTCGGCGTCTTCGGCGAACTGATTGAAAAAACGGAAATCCGGGAAGGAATCATCTACTTCCAGCTCACGCGCGGCACATCGCCTCGCGCCTACCTGCCGCCGAAAATCAACCTTCCGCATCTGAGCGTCGTCATCCGCGACGTCCCGATCCATACGGACTGGCAGGAAAACGGCATCCGCGCCGCCCTCGTCGAGGATATCCGCTGGCTGCGCTGCGACATCGCCTCGCTGAATCTTTTGGGCAGCGTCCTCGCCGCCGAGGAAGCGCGGAAAAAGAACGCGCAGAAAGCCCTGTTCTTCCGCAAAGAGAAAAATACCGTCACCGAAGGCGAAGACGCGAACTTCTTCGTCGTGAAGGACGAGGTGCTCTGGACCCACCCGGCGAACGAAATGATCCTCTCCGGCGTGACCCGCTCGATCATCAAGGAAAAGCTCGCCCCCTCCCTCGGCATTACCGTCGTGGAAAAAACGCTGACGCCCGACTTCGTCAAGAGTACGTCGGAAGCTTTCTTCACGAATACCGCCGACGAAATCGTCCCGGTGACGATGCTCGACCGCGACCCAATCGCCGACGGCGCCCCCGGTGAAATTACCAGGAAACTTCTCGCCGCATACAAGGAATACGTGAAAGAAGAATTGGCGAAACCATTGGAAGACTTGCTGCGCGATTGACAATAGCGGCGCGTTTTCCTATACTATATACAGAAGCATCCCAATCAAAATGCCTGCGGGGACGACGCATGGTCGCCGCCTTTTCCTTCCGCAAGCGAATAACAAAAGGTGAAGGAGCGAAAACAATGGCAAACAATCCCGTAAAAATCACGGAAACAATCCTGCGCGACGCACACCAGTCCCTTTGCGCAACCCGTATGCGCATCGGGCAGATGGTTCCCCAACTGGAGGCGCTCGACGCTATCGGCTTCAACGCACTCGAAGCATGGGGCGGCGCGACGTTTGATTCGTGCCTGCGATTTTTGGGCGAGGATCCGTGGGAGCGTCTCGACACACTGAAGCAGCATTTGAAAAAGACGCCGATCCAAATGCTGCTGCGCGGGCAAAACCTCTTGGGCTATAACCATTACTCCGACGACGTGGTGCGCGCTTTCGTACGGCAGGCGTCGAAGCACGGCGTCGCGGTGTTCCGTATTTTCGACGCGCTGAACGATATCCGCAATCTGACCACCGCCATCGACGAGGCCTTGAAATGCCCGGAAAAGCCGCACGTCCAGGGCTGCCTTGTCTATACGGTCAGCCCGTACCATACAAATGAAACGTTCGTGGAGCTGGCGAAAAAGTTGCAGAAAATGGGCTGCCATTCCGTCTGCATCAAGGATATGTCCGGTCTGCTGAAGCCTTATGTCGCGGAGGACCTTGTGAAAAAACTGAAGGCCGCCGTTTCTGTTCCCATCGAGCTGCACACGCACTACACCAGCGGCTTCGGCTCCATGGCGTATTTGAAAGCAATCGAGGCGGGCGTGGACATCATCGACTGCGCGCTGGCGCCGTTCTCCTGCGACACATCCCAGCCCTGCACCGAGACGATGGTGGAAACTCTCGTCGGTACGGAGCGCGACACCGGCCTTGACCGCCAGAAACTGATTCCGATTTCCAAGCACTTCACGAAAGTGAAGCAGGATTTGATCAAGGAATTCGACCTGAAGGGCTACTTCGACGTGAACCCGAACGTGCTCGACTTCCAGATTCCGGGTGGCATGCTGTCGAACCTGACGAACCAGCTGAAAGAGATGGGCATGGAGGACAAGTATCAGGACCTCTTGGACGAGATGCCGCGCGTCCGCGCCGACCTCGGCTATCCGCCGCTCGTGACGCCGTCCAGCCAGATCGTCGGCTCGATGGCCACGATGAACGTGATGATGGGCCAGCGTTACAAGAGCGTCCCGAAGGAAGTCAAGGACCTCGCCCGCGGCAAGTTTGGCCGCACGCCGAAGCCCATCGACCGGGATTTCCTCATCAACACGCTGCACATCCCCGCAGACCAGATCATCGACGACTGCGCGAAAGAGGACGCGAAGGAGAACACCGTCGCCCAGTTCCAGGAGGAGCTGGCGAAAAAGGGATATGCCAACGCCCCAGAGGAAGACGTACTTTCCTACGCCCTGTTCCCGCAAGTCGCGGAGGAATTCTTCAAAAGCAAAGGGAAAATGTAATACCGAGATATAGAGAAGCTCCCTGTACGCCGTCGGTTCGGCATACAGGGAGCTTTTTTTCGCTTATTCTTCCGCGTCTTCATCCATCGCTTCCACGAGGAAGCTCACGGGACGAAAACCGTCGTTGCAGGAAAGCATCGCCGATCTTTTGTTTTTCATCCAGCCGCCGTAAAAATCTTCCGCGCCGTGGGCAAGCGCCATTACGAAGGGCGACATGGTGTCCCAAGCGCTTTCGCAAAGCCCCTCGGGCCGCCGCCAGCCGTCCGCGATGAAGACGCGCCCTTCTTCCATGCCGCAGGCGTCCCCGATGGGATTTTCGTATTTTTCCATCAGGTCCTGATGGAACACCTTCCGCATCACGGTGATTCGCACTTTTTTCATGGCGTCATTCCTTCAAATCGCCGTTGCTCATGAAAAAGCAGGACTTTCCTATAAACTCGCGCAGGATGGAATTGTTCGGGATATCGCTCTCGTCGTCGATGCTGCCGAACTCGGAGATGACTCTCAGAATGCCGCGCGCCTCGGCGTAGCCGTCGTCTTCCGGCTTCACCGCCGAAAGCAGCGGCAGCGCGTATTTTTTCAGTACGGCCAACTCGTAAATCAGCGCGGAATTGAACACGGCGTCGGCGTCCTCCTGATAAGGGAATATATTCTTATCCTCGCCTCTCCTGACGTCCGGCCACTGGCGAAGCGTCTTCAGCGCACTGGAGCCGCGGAACTGGTAATCGCGTACGAGACGGCGGACAAAACGCGCGTCGGTGGTCGGAATGCGATTGTGCATGTCGATATTGAGCTGCGTCAACGCGCTGACGTAAATCTTGAATTTCTCATCGCGGGGCACGGCATGGGTCAGTTCCTCGTTCAATCCATGAATCCCCTCGACGATAATGGGCTGCTCCGGCGCGATGGAAAGACGCGGGCCGGCCCCGTCGTTCCGCAGGCCGGTGACGAAATCGTAGCGCGGCAGCACGATTTCCTTTCCCTGCATCAGCGCGACAAGGTCTTCGTTGAAAAGGTCCAGATTCAGCGCGTGCAGCGATTCGTAATCATAAAGGCCTTCCGGCGTCAACGGCGTTTCTTCGCGGTTCACAAAGTAGTCGTCCAAGGAAATCGAGATGGGCGTAAGGCCGTTCACCCGCAGCTGCACCTTGAGCCGCTGGGCGAAAGAGGTCTTTCCCGAAGAGGACGGCCCGGCAATCATAACGAGCCGGGCTTTTTTTATGCCGGCCGCAATCCTGTCGGCAATCTCGGCAATCTTTTTCTCATGCAGCGCTTCGGAAACGCGGATTAGATCGCCGGTCCTGCCGAGCTGAATGCTCCGGTTGAGATCGGGTAAATATTCACAGTGCAGAACTTTCGCCCACCGCTTGGAGTCCTTCAGTGTCTGGGTGAATTTCGGCTGCCGTACCGTTTCCTTCAGCGCAAGTCCCATACCGTCCCGCGGCGTCCGGAGCAGGACCCCGTTCCCGACGCGCACCAGGTCGAAGCAACCCAGACTTCCCGTTCTGTCCAGCATGACGCCGTAAAGATCGTCGCATTGCTCTCCGCAGGTACAGAGGACGACCTCCTCTTCCGGCAGCGCATTCAAAAGATTCGCCTTCGGGATCTGCCTCTCCGCCTTGAAGATTCGCACGGCCTCCTCTTTCGGAACGACGCGATGGCCAATCTCCCGGTCTTCTGCAATGATGGCGCGCATTTGCACCTCGATGGCCGAAACGATCCCGTCCGTCACGCCGCCCGGCACCTCCAAATCGCAATAGAGGCCGTCGTTCAATGACGCTCGTACAATCAGCTCAGTATCTGCCGCGCCGTAAAGCTCACGCATGGCGACAATGACGAGGAACAATACGGAGCGTCGGTAAATGCGCTCTCCCAAAGGACTCGACAAAGCGACCCAAAGGGGATTTGCCCGCTCGTCTACCATTTCGCCCAGTCCAAGAAGCTCTCCGCCGACACGAGCGGCAACGATGGGGTCGTTGTCTTTTCCTTTGCCCGCAGCCAACGCCCGCAAAGTTTTTTTCGCCGCTTCCTTTTCGCTCATATCCGAAATTCCTCCCCTAAACAAAAAAAGCTCAGAAAAGCCTTCGCCCTTCCAAGCATAACCACCTCATTCAAAATCAAAAAATCCAAAGCGCGATCTGATACACCAGCGACCCAATCAATGCCGTGCAGGGAATCGTCAGCACCCATGCCACAAGCATCTGCTGCGCGACGCCCCAGCGCACCGCGCGAAGCCGTTTCGCCGTACCGACGCCCATGATGGAACCGGAAACGACGTGCGTCGTGCTGACCGGAAGATGCAGCATGGTCGCCGTAAAAATGACGATGGACGAATTGAGATCCGCCGCGAAGCCGCTGATCGGCTCCAACTTGAAAATCTTGCCGCCGATGGTCTTGATGATGCTCCAGCCGCCCATCGCCGTACCGATGGCCATAGCCGTCGCCGCCAACAGTTTCACAATCGTCGGCACCTCGAATTCGCTGATGTAGCCGCCGGAAAGGAGCGCCAGCGTGATAATGCCCATGGATTTCTGCGCGTCGTTCGAACCGTGGGAAAACGCCATCATCGCCGCCGAAACGATCTGCATCCGCTTGAAGCGGCCGTTGACAATGTACGGCGACGAACTTCCGAACAGGAAATAAAGCAGATGCATCACAAAATAGCCCGTGATAATGGCAATCAGCGGCGAGAGAATCAACGAAAGAATGATTTTCCCGATACCGTTGAGATTCAGCCCCACGACGCCGGTGGAAACAAGAACCGCGCCGATAACGCCGCCCACCATCGCGTGGGACGAGCTGGACGGCAGCGCCAGCTTCCAGGTAAAAAGATTCCAAAAGACCGCGCTGACCAGCGCGGCAATCAGGACGTGCTCATCCACGTGCATCGCCGAGCTGACAATATCGCCGCCGATGGTTTTCGCCACGCCCGTGGAATACATCGCGCCAAGGAAATTGAGAACCGCCGCCATCAGGATCGCGTTCCTCGGCGCAATCGCCCGTGTCGAAACGGAAGTCGCGATTGCGTTCGCCGTGTCATGGAAGCCGTTGATGAAATCAAACAGCAGCGCGAGACCGATGACCGTAAAAATCATGTACTGAAGCTCAGGCATATTTCATGACCACGCCGCGAATCATGTCCGAAACGTCCTCGCAATGATCGAGCGTGTCCTCCAGATATTCCAGAATATCTTTCCACTTGATGAGCTCAATGGGGTCCTTCACGTTGTCGAAAAGGAACGCGATCTCCTGCCGGTATACGCGGTCGCCCTCGCTTTCCAGCTTGCCGATCTTGTGCGTGCACTCCAGGATGAGCTCACGGTTCTTCTTGATGTCTTTGAGCAGCTCAAAGGCCCGGATGATTTCCTCCGTGGATTCCAAAAGCAGCTTCGTCATGGAAACGACGCCCGCCTTCGCTTGCCCCGTCCGATAGATGACGAGCCGCTGCAGCGTCGTCTGCAAATAATCCACGCCGTCGTCGAGGCCGTTCGCCAACGCGAAAATATCCTCACGGTCAATAGGCGTGATGAAGGTCTGGTTCAGCTCGTCGATGATCTGGTCGTTGATGGCGTCCGCCTCGTGCTCCAGATCAATGATTGATTTCATCTTGTCTGCCGCCTGCGTATAGTCAAGCATGACCTCGTCAAGCATCAGCGCCCCCCGGTAAAAGCATCTGGCGCTCTCAACAAAATGATCGAAAAACTCCGTATTCTTGTGCTGAAAATTGAACATGCGATCCCCCCGCACATGGCTGTAGACACCTCGTCAAAGAAAAGAAGCCGCCTACACTATAACATGAAATCCCCTGTTCAGCAATATCCTGTCCATAACCGCACAGGCGCGCTATTTTTTTCTCACCAGTTCCGCCAGCTCTTCAAAATCCTTCTTGATCTGAAAGTATTCGTCGGCGAGCTTCAAAGCGGTCAGCGCCCCTACCCGAACGCCGGAAAAATTGCCCCGCTGCGCGGTGGCCCGCATTTCCCGGTCAACAAAAGACGCAAGTTTCTTGAGGTACTCGGGGTCACGATCCGTTTTCAGCGGATACGACTCGCCGAAAATCTCAACGACAATTTTTTGATCCATAGTACCTCTCCTCGTATCAGAATATCACATCCGAAGCTCCGCTCCGAATTCCTTCCCCGCCGCCTCTACGATCTTCTCTACGGCCGCGTCGACCTCCTCGTCCGTCAGCGTCTTCTCGCCGGACTGGAAGCGAAGCGCAAAGGCGAGGCTCTTATTGCCCTCGTCGATGGGTTTGCCCGTATAGAGGTCAAACAGCGTGACGTCCTTGAAATACGGTCCGGCGTTCTTCTTGATCGTGCGCTCCACGTCCGCCGCATTCGTCTCCTGCGGGACAATCAGCGCCAAGTCGCGGGAAACGCCCGGGTATTTCGGCAGCGATTGGGACGTGAAATTCTTCGCCGCGTTCGCGAGCAGCGTCGCCACGTCCATCTCGAAAATATAGGCCTTTTTTGCGACGCCGAAAGCTTCCTGCACCGCCGGATGCACCTCGCCGACCACCGCGAGCACGTCCTTGCCCTTCTTGAACACCGCCGTCTTTCCCGGATGCAGCGCGAAATGCTCGCCCGGCTCGACGGTGTAGCGGGAAATCGAAAGCGCCTCGAAAAGCTGCTCGACGACGCCCTTCGCGTCGTAAAAGTCGATGGCCGCGCCGTCCTGGCTCCAACCAACAGGCTCCCGGCGTCCAATCAGGATGCCCGCCAGCTTCAAGCTCTCGTCGGGCAGCTCCGTCAGGGGAAGCGCCTTCGGCAAGAAAACAGGAGCAATCTCAAAGAGCCGGATATCCTCGTTCTTGCGCGAAAGATTGCGCACCGCGTTCTCAAAGAGATTCGTCAGGAGCGTGGTACGAACCAGCGGGTACTCGTCCGTCAGCGGATTCATGATCGGAATCGCGCGGCGGAGCGGACTGTCCTCCGGCACGTTCAGCTTATCGAACATCTGCGGATGGGTAAAGGCAAAGGACCGGGCCTCGTCCAGGCCGAGGGTCGCCAAAACGCGCCGAATCTTTTCCGCAAACGCCTGCCTTTCGCTCTGCCGCGCTTCCATGACTGCGCCATGCGGCGTCGTGGAAGGAATATGGTCGAAGCCGTAAATGCGCGCGACCTCCTCGGAGATGTCCTCCATGCAGGACACGTCGCCGCGCCAGCTCGGGACGGCGGCGCGATACGCGCCCGCCCCCGTCTCTTCGACAATGAAACCGAGGTTTTCAAGGATTTCTTTCATCTTCGAGCCGGAAATATCCGTACCGAGCCGCCCGTTGATTTCCGCCTCCGTGAAGGAAACCGAAGCCTCCTCCTTTTTCACCGGATAAACGTCTACGACGCCCTTTGTCACCGTGCAGGCGCCCATATCCGAAAGAAGCTGCGCCGCCCGGTCGAGGGCGCGCACCGTCCCGGTCGTATCCACGCCGCGCTCGAAACGCCCCGACGCCTCGGAATGAAGGCCGATGGCGCGGGAGGTACGGCGAATGGACGGCCCGTTGAAGGACGCCGCCTCCAGTACTACCGTCGTCGTCTTTTCCGTGATTTCCGTCTCCAGACCGCCCATGACGCCCGCAAGCCCCGCCGGCTTCTCCGCGTCGGCGATGACCAGCTCGCCGCCTTTCGCAAGCCGCGAGGAATCGTCGAGGGTGTGGACGTTCTCGCCCGCGTCGGCGCGGCGCGCCGTCAGCGAATGTCCTTTCACCTCATCGTAATCGTAGGCGTGCATCGGCTGCCCCAATTCCACCATGACAAAATTCGTCACATCGACCACGTTGTTGATGGACCGAATGCCCGCGCCTTCCAGCCGTTTCTGCATCCACTCCGGGGACGGACCGATCTTCACATTTTTCAAAACCCGCGCGGAAAAACGCGAGCAAAGATCCGGCGCGTCAATGGCGATTTTCACCATATCCTCCGTCTTTGCCTCGTCATCCTCTTTCGCGGCGATTTCCGGCCAATGCGGCGTTTTACCGGTCAATACGGCGATTTCCCGCACGATGCCGAACACGCTGAAGCAGTCGCCGCGGTTCGCGGTCAGCTCGAACTCCAAAACGCAGTCGTCCAGCCCGAGCGCTTTCGCCGCCGGCTGGCCGACCTCCGTATCGTCGGGCAGGATATAAATGCCGGTTTTCTGCTCCTCCGGCAAGTTCTCCGTCTCCATTTTCAGCTCGTCCGCCGAGCAGAGCATGCCCATCGACACGACGCCGCGCAGCTTGCCCTTCGAGATTTTCTGTCCGTTCGGCAGATGCGCGCCAACAAGCGCCACGGGAACTACCTGCCCCTCCTTGACGTTCGGCGCGCCCGTCACGATCGTCAACGGCTCTTTGCCGCCCACGTCCACCGTGCAGACCTGCAAATGGTCGGAATCCGGATGCGGCGCAACCGCTGCAAGCTTTCCCGTCACGACCTTGTCCAGTCCCTCGTCGGCACGGAGGACATTCTCCACCGGAACGCCCGCCATCGTCAGGAGGTCGGCAAGCTGTTCCGGCGTCTCGTCAAAATCAATATAGTCTTTCAGCCACTTTATCGATACCTGCATATATTTTTCTCCTTACTCAAACTGGCGCAGGAAGCGCAGATCGTTATCATAGAACAGACGCAAATCGTCGATACCGTACGACAGCATCGCAATGCGCTCGACGCCGAGGCCGAACGCGAAGCCAGAAACCCGTTTCGGGGCGTAGCCGCTCATTTCCAGCACATGCGGATGCACCATGCCCGCGCCGAGGATTTCCAGCCAGCCCGTCCCCTTGCAGACGCGGCAGCCTTTGCCGTGGCACATTACGCAGGAAATATCAACTTCCGCGCTGGGCTCCGTGAACGGGAAGAAACTCGGACGGAAACGCACGCCGATGTTCTCATTGAAAATACGATGCAGGAACAGCTCCAGCGTCCCCTTCAAGTCGGAAAAACGCACGCCTTTGTCAATCACGAGGCCTTCCACCTGCGTGAACATCGGCGAATGAGTCGCGTCGTAATCGTCGCGGCGATAAACGCGGCCCGGAGCGATCATGCGAATCGGTGAATTCGGCTCGTGCGCCTGCATCGTGCGCGCCTGCACCGGCGACGTCTGCGTGCGCATCAAGATTTCCTCAGTAATATAGAAGGAATCCTGCATATCCCGCGCCGGATGATCCTTCGGTAAATTCAGCGCTTCGAAATTGAAATAGTCGCGCTCAATCTCCGGACCTTCCTCGACGGTAAAACCCATATCCATGAAAATCGCCTTGATGCGGTCGAGCGTCAGCGTCAGCGGATGCAGGTGGCCGCGCCATTTATGACGGCCCGGCAGCGTCACGTCGAGCTTTTCGTTCGCGAGCTTTTCCTCCATATCGCGGATGCGAAGCTCTTCCCTTTTCTCCTCCAGCAGCGATTCGATCTGACCGCGGGCCTCGTTGACAATCTGCCCGATGCGGGGCCGCTCCTCCTGCGCCAGCTCTTTCAGCCCGCGCAGAAGCGTCGTGAACTCGCCCTTCTTTCCCAAAAACTCCACGCGAACTTCATTCAGCGAAGCCATCGTATCCGCATGCTGCCGAATCTTTTCCACCGCGAGTCGCTTCAGTTGTGCGATTTTTTCCTCCATAACTGCCTCCTAAACGGAAACCATGTTTCCGAAATGATTTTCAAAATTTCGCATACTATTATATTTTATTACGAACCCGGAAAAAACGCAAATCGCAAAAAAGTGTGAGGCGCGGAGATATTGCTTTATCTCCACGCCTCCTAAATTATCTTTTTCCAATATGTGCCAATAAAATACAACTATTTATTCACAGCAACTCATCTCCGTCGACAAGTTGCTTTATAAAGATGAACTCCATTTTTATTCAGCAAATTTTCAGGTTATGTTCGATTGTTTCACGTGAAACATTTTGAGAAATCATTTCACCATATTTCCCAAAAACATCCGCGTGCGCTCCTCCTTCGGATTTCCGAATAAATCCGAAGGTCTCCCCTGCTCGACGATGACGCCGTCCGCCATGAAAATGACATGATTCGACACATCCCGGGCGAATGTCATTTCATGGGTGACGACCACCATCGTCATATGCTCCGCCGCAAGTTCGCGCATCGTTTTCAACACTTCGACCGTCAGCTCCGGATCGAGCGCCGACGTCGGCTCGTCGAAAAGCATGATGTCCGGCCGCATCGCCAATGCCCGCGCAATGGCCACACGCTGCTGCTGTCCGCCGGAAAGCCGTGACGGATACGCGTCGCGCTTTTCATACAGACCGACTTTTCGCAAAAGCTCCTCCGCGGCGGGCTGAATCTCCTCGCGGGTCTGCTTCTTGACCTGCATCGGCGCTTCCATCAGATTTTCCAAAACCGTCATGTGCGGGAAGAGATTGAACTGCTGGAACACCATGCCCATGCATCCGAGCAGCGCCCGCGCTTTTTCGGTCGGCGCGTATGCCGCGCAGCCGGAATCGTCGT
Organism: uncultured Selenomonadales bacterium; assembly: GCA_900321035.1. Taxonomy (GTDB): domain Bacteria; phylum Bacillota; class Negativicutes; order Selenomonadales; family Selenomonadaceae; genus RUG12372. The sequence goes on from ONUH01000001.1 coordinate 205,355, forward strand.
TTTCCACCAAGAATTCGCCCTTCACCTCAATGGAGCCCTTGTCGATGGTCTCCAAACGGTTCAGGCAGCGAAGCAGCGTGCTCTTCCCCGAACCGGACGGCCCGATGATGGAAAGCACCTCTCCCCGGCAGACGTCGAGGGAAATCCCTTTCAGCACCTCATTGTCCTGGAAGGATTTGTGTATGTCACGGACGCGCAGCATATACGCCGCATTATTCGTCGTATTTTCCATAATGCGCCTCCATCCGCTTGAAGATTGCCGTCAGCACCGCAGTCATGACCAAATAAAACGCGCCCGCGATAAAAAACGCGGTCATGTCAAAATCCCGCTGCACGATAGTGCGCGCAACGCGCAAAAGATCGTTCATCGCCAGGATGTAAATCAGCGACGTATCCTTGACGAGGTTGATCGTCTCGTTGCTGATCGGCGGCAGCGTACGATGGATCATCTGCGGCAGGATAATCCGCCGCATCGTCTGCGAGTAGGTCAGCCCCAACGTCTTTGCCGCCTCATACTGGCCCCGGGGAATCGACTGTATGCCCGCCCGGAATATCTCCGCAAAATAGGCGGCGTAATTCAGCGTAAACGCGAGCAGCGCCGCCGCTATATCCGAGAAACGCACCCCGATCATCGGCAGCGCGAAATACACGAAAAGAAGCTGGAGCATCAGCGGAGAACCGCGCATGATCCAGATATAGACGTCCATCAAAATCGCCAAAGGCCGGATGCCGGACAGGCGCAGCAACGCGACAAAGAATCCCAGCGGCAGCGACATGGCCAGCGTAAAAATAAAAATCTCCAGCGTGACCTTCGAGCCCGCCAGTATAGAAAGCACGGTTTCCGTCAGTTTATCCATGAACTCTTCTTCCTTTTGGAAACGCAGGACACACTCGCTTCGCCGGCTGAGCCAGTCGCTTGCATCAGCGATTCGCACGCGAACCGGCCGCGGCGGACGCCGCGTGACAAATATCCTCGCCTGCTTTCAGCCGACGTATCCATCGTTTCCTTTATCATAATAAAGTATTACTTGATAAGTATAGCAGAAAAAAAGCACGGAGAAAAGGGCGGCAAAAGAAAACCACCGCCCAATGGTCGCCGGGCGGTGGAAAGATCTTTTCGGAATCTTATTTCTTTTTCTTGGCAGCAGCCTTCTTCGCAGCAACAGCCTTCTTGATGTTGTTGACGAACTCTTTGAACGCCGGGCTGGCCTTGAAGGTCGGGAGCTTCGCCGCAGCAATCTTGATCGCCGCGCCCGTCTGCGGGTTACGGCCCATGCGAGCCGCACGGTTCGAAACCTTGAACGTACCGAAGCCGAGGAACGGAACCGTGTCGCCCTTCTTCAGAGCTTCCTTGATAACTTCGTGGGCAGCCGCAACTACGGCCTGCGCCTCTTTCTGGGAAACCTTTGCCTTCGCGGCGGTCGCTTTGATGAAATCTGCTTTCTTCAAGAATATACCCTCTTTCTATAAAATTACAATTACGGCAAAATGCCTTACTGCGTGTATTATAGCATACGATTTTCGCTCTGCCTATAGCTTTCTTACGATTTTTTCAATTTTTTTTGCCGAAATGATAGGATTTTTGATAAAAAAACATATTTTTTACGATTTCCAGCCGCCTTCCGCACGCGTTTTTCTGCCTTCATCCGATTTCTTGACAGGCGCGAATGATTATACTAATATGATAAGGCTGAATTTTACCGTTATATTTGGAAAGAAACACAGGAGGCAATCAAAAAAGCATGAGCACGAACGAAAAACTGAGAAATGTTGCGATCATTGCGCACGTTGACCACGGCAAGACGACGCTGGTGGACGCGATGCTGAAACAGAGCCATGTGTTCCGCGCCAACGAGCAGGTGGCGGAGCGCGTGATGGATTCGGGAGACATCGAGCGCGAGCGCGGCATCACGATTCTCTCGAAGCATACGGCAATCATGTATCAGGATATAAAGATCAATATTGTCGATACGCCAGGCCACGCGGATTTCGGCGGCGAGGTGGAGCGCGTGCTGAACCTCGTCGACGGCGTGCTGCTCCTGGTGGACGCTTTCGAAGGGCCGATGCCGCAGACGAAATACGTGCTGCGCAAGGCGCTGGAGCAAAAACTGAAACCGATCGTGGTCATCAACAAGATCGACCGCCCCGACCAGCGCGTGGACGACGTTTACGACGAAGTGCTGGAGCTTTTCATGGAACTGGGCGCCGACGACGACCAGCTTGAGTTCCCCGTCGTGTACTGCGCGGCGCGGGACGGCATCGCGAAGTTGGACATGAGCGACGCCAGCGACAATTTGACGCCGCTGATGGATACGATCATAAAGGAAATCCCCGCGCCGAAAGGCAACGAGGACGGGCCGCTGCAGCTGATGGTGACGACGCTCGACGCCGACGAGTACGTAGGCAAGGTCGCCATCGGCCGCGTGATGCGCGGCGCGGCGAAGCCGAACCAGAACGTGGTGCTCCTGGGCGGCGACGGCGAGACGAAAGCGAAAATCGCAAAGGTTTTCGTCTATCAGGGACTCAAGCGCGTGGAAACCGAAAGTGCGGGCATCGGCGAGATCGTCGCACTGACGGGACTCGGCGACGTTCGCATCGGCCAGACGGTAGCGGATGCGGAAAACCCGGAAGCGCTGCCGACCATCAATATCGACGAGCCGACGCTCTCCATGACCTTCGGCGTCAACACCAGCCCCTTCGCGGGCCGCGAAGGTCAATTCGTGACCTCGCGCCACATCCGCGACCGGCTTTTCAAAGAAGTTGAAACGAACGTCGCGCTCCGCGTCGAGGAAACGGACTCGGCGGACACCTTCAAGGTCTCGGGCCGAGGCGAGCTGCATCTTTCCATCCTGATCGAGACCATGCGCCGCGAAGGCTATGAGCTGCAAGTCGGCAAGCCGGAAGTTATCTACAAAACCATCAACGGGCAGAAGTGCGAGCCGATGGAAAACCTGACCGTCGAAGTGCCGCAGGAATACATGGGCACTGTCATGGAGCTTTTGGGCAAGCGCAAGGCGGAGCTTTCCAACATGAACGAGGGCAACGGCTATATGCGCATGGAATTCATCATTCCGGCGCGCGGCCTCATCGGCTTCCGTTCGGAGCTTTTGACCAGCACGAAAGGCAACGGCATCATGAGCCACATTTTCCATGGCTACGCGCCGTACAAAGGCGACATGGAAGGCCGCGAGCATGGCTCCCTGGTCGCTTTCGAACAGGGAGAGACGACGGGCTACGGCATCTATACGCTGCAGGATCGCGGCACGATGTTCATCTCGCCGGGCCAGATGGTCTATGAGGGCATGATCGTCGGCGAGAACTCCCGCGAGCTGGACATCGACATCAACCCCTGCAAGCAGAAGCACGTCTCGAACATGCGGACCTCTTCTTCCGACGAGGCGATCCGGCTGACGCCGCCGCGCATTTTGAGCCTTGAGCAGGCCTTGGAATACATCAAGGAAGACGAGCTCGTCGAAGTCACGCCGCAAAACGTCCGTCTCCGCAAAGCCGTCCTCGATCACACGACGCGCGGAAGGACGAGAAAGAACGCCGTCAAAGCCGCGCGGGCGTAGGGGAATTTGCATTCCCCCATCGGCACGGATACAGATGCCTTTGTGAAATTTCAATGAAAAATTTGTTGAAAATTAAAATTTTTTCTTGCAACTAAGCGAAAAATAGAGTATAGTGTAAATTGCCACAAATGGCAAAGGGTATTGTCAGCGGCATTTGAATGGGGATTCAGATGCAGGCCTCGCGAAAACCGGGCAATCTCGGGTTTTCAGGATTGGGGAATCCATGGGGCGACAATATCGAGGGGAAGTTTCAAAAGGGGACAACAGGCAGTGGAGGCGGAGTTATTATGGGGATCGTAGACAAGATCAAAGAATTGATTGACATCGGCGAAGACTATGACTACGAGGATGAAGAGTTTGAGGACGCCGAAGAAGAATTGACGGCAAAGGCACAGACAGTTGCCGTCGGAACTTCCGCGGCCGCCGCGTCGATTGCAGCCAAGCCTGCTTCGACAGTTTCACAGGGAGCCGCTGCGTCACAGCGTCCGAAACTCACCGTGCATACCACCAAGGTTTCGGAATTGGCCATGGAGATTCACGTGCCGTCGAATTACGAGCAGGTAGCCCGCATCGCGGACGACCTGTTGGCGAACCATGCGGCAATCGTGAACTTTGAACGCGTAGCGGGCAACGAACAGCAGCGCATCTTTGATTTCATCAACGGCGTTTCTTATGTGCTGAATTGCGCCGCCAGCCGTGTTTCACCCAATCTGATGCTCTATGTGCCGGACGGGGTCGATGTGGCAACGGCTGCGCCGAAACCGGTCAGACATTAAAAAGAAGACAGAAATACCCCCTGCCTAAATCAAAGGCAGGGGGTATTTTTACGTCCCAAGAAAGAAATTCCGAAATGCACAGGCCGGCCCGTTTTACCGAAGCACGGAAAGCGACTCGGCAAACGGCGGATAATGCACGCCTTTCTCCGTGATGATGGCGGTAATCAAATCGGCGTCGGTCACGTCGAAGGCGGGATTGAAAACCTTGACGCCCTCGGGCGCCATGCGCTCCGCATACCACATGGTCGTGACTTCCTCCGCCGGACGCTGCTCGATCTTGATGTCCTTCCCCGTCGGCGTGTTCATGTCGATGGTCGAGGACGGCGCGCAGATGTAAAACGGAACGCCGAGACGTTTCGCCGCAATCGCCAGCGGAAACGTGCCGATCTTGTTGGCCGCGTCGCCGTTCGCCGCCACGCGGTCGGCGCCGGTGAAGACCGCGTCCACCCAGCCGTTTCTCATGGCCGACGCCGCCATGCCGTCGCAGAGCAGCGTCACGTCCATACCCGCTTCGGACAGCTCATAGGCGGTCAGCCGTGCACCCTGTAAAAGCGGGCGCGTCTCGTCGCAGAAAATCCGAAACCCATAGCCGCGCGCATGGCCGAGATACATCGGCGCCGTCGCCGTACCGTAGCGGCTCGTCGCAAGCTGCCCAGCGTTGCAGTGCGTCAAGAGGCCCATGCCGGGCTTCAGGAGCGAAAGCCCGTGCTCGCCGATTTTGCGGCACATCTCTATATCTTCGTCCTGTATGGCGCGCGCCTCCGCCAGCAGGCGTTTTTTTATTTCCGCGACGCCGGTTCCGCGTCCCGCCTCGACGATTTTTCCCATACGGGAAAGCGCCCAGGAGAGATTGACCGCCGTGGGCCGCGCGGAATTCAGATAGGCCCGCGCCTCGGCAAATTTTTTCGCGAACACGTCATAATCCGTCGTATCGATTCCCTTGGCCGCGAGATAAATCCCGTACGCCGCCGCCACACCGATGGCGGGAGCGCCGCGCACCTGCAGCAGGTAAATCGCGTCCCAGATCTCCTTCTGCGCCGTCAGCCGCAGGATGCGCCGCTCGTTGGGCAAACGCGTCTGATCGATAATGACCAGCGCCGAAGCTTCGTCGTCCAAGGCTGCCGTCTCAAAGCCAAGCTTGTTTTCATCCATCATGGGCGCCTCCTTTCACGGCCTCGCCGTGTTTCTCCCCTGCTCCGCCATCGTATAGATACGAAGGGCGCGTCTCACCGTCTCGACGGAAAGCGGCAGCGCCGGCCCGCGTTCGCCGTCGAGATCGCTCTCCGTCGGCGCGTCCGATTCCACGGTGAAAGACTTTGCCTGTATATACAGAATATTCTTCTCGTCCGGTTTGATCGTCCCCGAAACGACGTCTTTCGCCAATGCCATGAATTCCGTAATGCCGGTGTCCTTCACCACGAGCAGATCCAATTTCCCGTCGTCGATTTCCGCCCGCGCCGCCACATTCTGCATGCTGCCCGCCACGGAACTGTTGACGATGACGAAAAGATAGGCGCCCGTCTCATATTCCTCGCCGTCGGCCTTGATATGAAGATGCAGCTTGTGCAGCTTCGGTATCTCTCCGATACCCCGCAGATAGTAAGCCATCTTCCCCATCGCATGCTTCAGCCGCACATTGACTTCGTGCGCAACGGAGGTCAGCGCCCCCGCGCTGGCGACATTGATGAAGTATTCCCCGTTCGCGCAGCCCACGTCCGCAGGACGGGAAATATCGTCCACGATGCAGTCGAAATACGCTTCAAGATCCTGGTTGACGCCGAGATACGTGGCGAAGTCGTTGGACGTGCCGCTGCCGATGATGCCGATCGGCAGGGAAAGCTTCTCCCGCATCAGCACGTTGACCACTTCATGCAGCGTCCCGTCGCCGCCCGCGGCCAATACTCCCTCTGGCGCCGCCTCCCGGATAAAATTTCCCATCTCCGTGTCGCCGAGACTCGTCCGATAGGGAATCAACATAGTCCGCCGACGCTGGAACGCCTCGATGATTCCGTCCAGCCGCTGACGAAACGTCGCATGGCCCGACACGGGATTATAAACAAGAACATATCGTTTCATACTCTATTTCTCCGCCGCTTCCTCCGGCGTCTTGAATACGCCGATTTTTCGCAGGAAACGAATAAACGTATGGCCGACGATTGGCACCCGCGCCATATCCTCTTCGCCGATGCCGCCGATGACGAGCATCGCCGCGATATAGACCGCGCAGCCAACGAAGGTCGCGCCGAAGGTGGACACCGCGTTGATTCCCCACGCCGCGAAAGTCGCGTCATAGAAAAGCTTCACGGCAACCGCCATGACGACGGAAGCGCAGCACGCCTTGAACAGGTGCTTCCACTCCATCGAGCAGCCGACATATTTATAGATGAAAAACATATTGATGAACGCCGCGACGCCCATATCCGCCGCCGTGGCAAACGCCGCGCCGAGGATGCCGAGGGTCGGGATCGCCGTCAGCGTCCAGTTCAAAACGACCTTCGCCACCGCCGCCAAAATCATATTGACCATCGGAATCGTCGGATGGCCTAGCCCCTGCAGGATGCCCGTCGAAACCTGATGCAGGCCGAGCAATACGATGCTGAACGAGCAGGCCCAAACCGCAGGGCCCGCGCCCGGAGCGCTGTATATCAAGCTCGAGATCGGCGTCGCCAGCATCAGCACGATAATGAACGCCGGGAAACAAACGAAATGGGAAATGCGGATGCCCGCGGCGGACTGCTCGTAAATCCGCGCCTTGTCCCCCACCGCCCGGGCCTCTGACAGCGCGGGAATGATGCTGACCGCCAGCGACGCCGTAATAATCGTGGAAAGATTTACCAGCGGCACCGCCATACCCGTCAGATAACCGAAAAGCTCCGTCGCCTGGTTGACCGTATAGCCCGCCACCTCGAGACGCTGCGGCACGATGGCGAGATCGAGGTTCGACACCACGGGAAGCATGATGCTCGCCGCCGAGACGGGAAGCGCCAGCTTGAACAAACGATGGAGAATCTTCCAGCAGGATTCCTGCTCCATCCCCGGCTGCGGCAGAAGCTCCTCCGGCGTATAGTCGCGGCTGATGTCGCGGTCGAGCTGCCAGTGATACCAGACCAGCACGATCAGCCCCGTCACCGCACCCGCGCAGGCGCCGAAGCTGGCGCCGGCCGCCGCGTATTCGAGGCCCTGCGGCAGGAACAGCCGCGCCAAAAGCACCATCGTGATCACGCGGAAAATCTGCTCGACGATCTGGGACACCGCCGTCGGCGTCATGCGCTGCCAGCCCTGCAAATACCCGCGGGAACTCGCCAGCAGCGTTACGAAGAAAATGGCCGGCGCCAGTACGACGACGGAATAATACGCGCGGGGATCGCGAATGAACTGGTACTCGATCAGCCAGCCCGCGCCAAAATACGTGAGCAGGGAAAACAGGACGCCCGTCACCAGCATCAGCGCCATGGAAATGCGGAACACGCGCCGCGCGCCCCAGATATCCTTGACCGCCACGCGTTCCGCCGTGATGATCGAGATGGCCACCGGCACGCCGGCCGTCGAAACGGAAAGCGCGAAAAAGTAAATCGGGAACGCCATCTGATACAGGCCGATGCCCTCGCCGCCCAAAACCCGCGAAACGAAGATCCAGTTCAGCGAGCCGATAATCTTTACGACGATGCCGGCAATCGTAAGGATAAACGTGCCCTTCATCAGGGATTCTCCCTTCGTGGACTTATTTTCTTCCTCCATTGCCGTCACCACCCTTCTCTTTGCAAAAAAGCCCGTTTACTATATAATAAACACGGAAAAATAATTTTCCTTTTCTCTTACTCCATACATAAAGAGAATTATACCATTTATCCGCCGTTGTTTCCAGTCAAATCAAGAAATTTGAGGGATTTCAATGAAAATCAATCGGGTTCGATTCGACATTTCCGTCGGGCGCAACAAACCGGAAAACATCCTGAACAAGGAAAACGCCTGTCCTTTCTGCCATCCGGAAGGATTGACCGACATCCTCTCCACCGGCGAAGGCGGCATCATCCTGCTCAAAAATAAATACAACGTCCTCACCGACGCCGACCAGTTCGTCCTCATCGAGACCGACCGCTGCGGCGTCGATATGCCCGACTATACGCCGGAACACATGCGCCGCGTCGTCCGTTTCGGCGTCAATACATGGCGTGAATTTGAGGAAAGTGGCAAATACACCGCCGTGATTTTTTTCCGGAACCACGGGCATCTGTCCGGCGGCACCATGCGCCACGCCCACATGCAGCTCGTGGGCTTCTATGACGCCGATCCGTCCCTCTTTCCCAACGGCCATGAAGATTTCGACGGTCTTCCCATCGTCGAGAAAGACGGCGTCCTTCTGAACGCCGCCACCTATCCCCGTATCGGTTTCGGAGAATTCAACCTCCTCTCCGTGCCCGACGTACCGGACCTTTTCGCCGACCTGCTGCAAAAAACGGTCGCCTACGTCCGCGACCGGTTCAAAAGAAGCCAGGACAGCTACAACATCTTTTTCTACCATGCGGGAGAAAAGATCGCGGCAAAAATCATGCCGCGCTTCCCCACATCTCCCCTTCTGATCGGCTACGACATGCGGATATTGCCGAGCAATCTGCCGAAAATGGTCGAGGATTTCCGGAAACATTATTTGTAAAATCGAAACCCAAACGTCAAAAAAGACTGCCTCGCGGCAGTCTTTTTTCCATATTCAATAATGCCTTGCCCCGAAAATCGCCGTGCCGACGCGGACGAGGTTCGCGCCTTCCTCGACGGCAATCTTGTAGTCGTGGGTCATGCCCATCGACAGGTATTTCATTTCAGACGAGAACAACGGAAAATCCTTCAGACGGTCGAAAATCTCCCGCATCTCGCGGAACAGCGGACGGCAGTCCTCCACGTCCTCATAATTCGGCGCGATGCACATGAGACCCGTCAGATGCACGTTTTTCATCATATCCGCCTTTTGCACGAGGATCGGCAGATCCTCCTTGTAGATTCCGAATTTGCTGTCCTCCTGCGCCAGATTGACCTGGATCAGAATATCCTGCACTTTATGGATTTTCTGCGCGGCGTCGTTCACCGCCGTCAAAAGGTGTTCGCTGTCCACGGAATGAATCAGGTCGAAAAGCCGGACCGCCTGCTTCGCCTTGTTCGTCTGCAGATGCCCGATCAAATGCCACGAGACGCTCCGCTCCAGCGTCTCTTTTTTTTGCGCCGCCTCCTGCACGCGGTTCTCGCCGATGATGGCCGCACCCGCGTCGATGGCCTCGCGCATCGCCTCGACGCCGTGATTCTTCGTCACGGCAATGAGGCTGACCGGCTCGTCCTTTCCCGCACGACGATTCTCTTTTGCCGCCTCTATCTCCCGCTCCACCGCATGAAGCTGTTCCGCAATATCACTCATTTTTCTTTCCCCTTTCACGTCATCGAATCGCCATGACCGCCGCGATACGCCCGGTCGTTGGGCCTTCCGCCCGATAGGAAAAAAACGTCCGCGCATGGCACGAGGTACAGGCGCCCGCCACGTCGATATGCTCCGCCAAGAGCCCCGCATCCTCTAATTGCAGCCGGTTCGCCTTCCACAAATCGAGGCGGATGGTTCCGTTTTCCTCCGACAGGATCTGCTCCGCGAATTGCGGAAACGCGCTGCGGAATTCTTCCGCCACTTCGCCGCCGACCGCGTAACAACACGGACCGATGGCGGGACCGATACCCGCAAGGCAATCCTCCGGGCGCGTGCCGAAAGCCTCGGCCATGGCGCGCACCGTTTTCGCCGCAATGGAACGCACCGTTCCCTTCCAGCCGCCGTGAGCGATTGCCGCCGCACGATGCACGGGATCGAAAAGCAAAACCGGCGTGCAGTCCGCGAAGCAGAGCATCAAAGGAACGCCCGGCACGTCCGTCATCAGCGCGTCCGTCGCCGGAATTGCATCCGCATAAGAAAGCCGCCCGCGCCCCGCTTCGGCTTCGCCGACGCGTACGATATGGTCTCCGTGAATCTGCTCCGGCGTCGTCAGCCGCTCGAAATCCAGCCCGAGCATTCCCAAAAACCGGCGGCGGTTTTCCACCACGTCCGCCGCATCGTCCCCGACGTGCAGCGCTAAATTCATCGAATCATACGGCGCCGCGCTCACGCCGCCGGACCGGGCGGACACGGCGTGAACGACCGCCGCCCCGGGAAATATCGAAAACGTCCCGTATCGCTCCGCGCCGGTATCGTCTTTATGCAAAACAAAAGCCATGCGTCACCTCACCCCTTGCAGACGCCGCAGCGCCGGCACCCGTCAAAACACGGAACCGTCGCCTCCAACCGTCCGGCGCGTTCCCATTCCTCATAAAGATACTCTTTTCTCATCCCCATATCGAGAGCGTCCCACGGCAGCAAATCCTGCCTTCCGGATTCCCGATGCAGGTAAAACGCTTCTTCCAGACCTTCCTCTTTCATGGCGCGGTGAAACGCTTTCGCGCCGCCCATTTGATGCGCGCAGTAAAGCGCACGGGAAACGCGGCGGTCGCCCCGCGCAAGGACGCCTTGGATATAGGCGGACTTCACCGGCTCGGCAATCAGCTCGACGCCCTTTCTCCCCGACAAAGTCTTTTTCAGCCGCTTCAAAGCCGCCTCGATATATTTCTTGTCCGCCATGGGCGCCCATTGGAACGGCGTAAACGGTTTCGGGATAAACGGATTGACGCTGAGCGTCAGCGTGCCGCGGCTTTCGTTCGCTTCCAGATGATCCTTGAGCCGCCCCGCCAAATCCGCCACCGCGTCCACGTCTTCCTCGGTTTCGTATGGAAGCCCGATCATAATATAAAGGCGGTAATGACGAATCCCCGCAGCCATGCCGAGCTCCATCGCACGGAAAAGATGCTCCTCGTCGATGCCCTTGTTGACGACGGCGCGCATTTTCGCGCTGCCCGCCTCCGGCGCGAGGGTGATGGTCTTCATGCCGCTCTCGGCGAGGGAACGGATCATCGTCTCCGTCACGGAGTCGGCGCGAAACGACGCCACCGACATCGTCAGTCCCTCGGAAAGGATATATTCGGAAAGCGCGTCGATCTCGGGATAATCGGAAATCGCCGCGCCCATCAGCCCGATCCGTTTCCCGTATGCCTTCGCGTCTTTCACTGCGCCCTTCAAAACGTCAAGGGAACGATTGCGCGGACGGCGGAAGCAATAACCCGCCATGCAGAAACGGCAATGCCGCCCGCAGCCCCTTGCCGTCTCGATCAGATACAGATTGAATTCCGTCTCGTCGGTCACGACCACCGTATGGGCCGGATAGTCGTCAAGATTTTTCACCCACTGCCGCTCGACGCGTGCTGGCGCGTCCCCGAGGGGACGGATATCGTCCAGCTCGTCCGAAATTTTATAGGTATGTTCATAAAGGGACGGCACATAGACGCCCGGCACGCGCGAAAGGCGGCGCAGCGTCTCAGCTCTGTCCGCACCGCCGGTCTTCCCCACCTGGTAAGCGTCCATGAAACGACCGACGGTCTCTTCGCCTTCCCCGATGATAAAAGCGTCGACGAACAGCGAAAGCGGCTCGGGATTGAACGTCGCACAGGGCCCGCCCGCAATCACCAGCGGCGACCGCTCGTCGCGCTCCGCCGCCAGCACGGGCACACGCCCGGCCTCCAACATATCAAGCAAATGGAAATAATCCATCTCAAAGGAAACGGCAAAACCGACCACGTCAAAATCCGCCAGCGAAGACTGCGTCTCCATGCTCAGAAGCGGCGTCCGCGTCCGCCGGTATTCGTCAAGCTCCCGCCCGTCGGGCAAAAAAAAACGCTCGCACGCGGTATCCGGCCTGCGATTCAAAATGTCATAAATAATATGAAAACCGAGATTCGACATCCCGACGAAATACGAATTCGGATAGGCCAAGGCAAACCGGGCTCTGCCTCCCGCGGGATAGAGATAATATCCCTGCTCCCGCGCGAGGCGCGCCGCTATTTTCTCCTTCAGCTTCCAGTTCAAACCGTTCCCCCCGCGTCAAGCCTTTTCCGTCTTCGAGCGCAGCAACTCTTCCAGTTCTTCCTTGAACATGCTGATGTCCGCAAATTTCCGATACACGGAAGCAAACCGGATATAGGCCACTTCATCGAAATTCTTCAGCTTCTCCATGACGAGTTCGCCGATGGCCTTTGTCGTGATCTCACGCTCCATCGTATTCCGAAGTTCCCGCTCTATCTCGTCTGCCAGCGCCACAACCTGCTCCGTAGGGATATTCCGCTTCTCACAGGAACGAATCAGACCGTTCAGGATCTTGTTCTTGTCAAAGACCACACGCCGGCCGTCGTTCTTGATGACCATCAGCGGCATTTTCTCCACGACTTCATAGGTCGTGAACCGGCGACCGCAGGAAGTGCATTCACGTCGCCTGCGGATGGAGTTCCCGTCGTCTGCCGCCCGCGAATCAATGACGCGGCTGTCGAGCTCTTTGCAATAAGGACATCTCATTTTCCCGCCCCCTCATTCCTCATGTGTTTCCGCCGTCTGCCCCGCGGCAGCGCAGACGCTTTCCTGCCGCCCGTTTTTTGCCCGGGCGCCCGCCCCTCTTTTCCGCCCCGGGGAAAGCCGGCGTCCGTTTCCGGACGTACAAGGCATTGCTTCCCATATCCGATCAAATCCTCGCGATGCGCCAGCCGAAGGGCTTCGCGGACAACGGGCTGGTTTCCCGGCAGCCAGTATTGCATCAGCGCGCGCTGACGCCGCTTTTCCTTCGGTCCTTTCGCCGTGTAAACCGCTTCGCCCGTCAGCGGATGCATCCCCGAATAATACATGGCCGTCGAAAGCGTTCCCGGCGTCGGAATGAAGTCCTGCACCTGCTCCGGCCGATAACCGAGGTCGCGGATAAACTCCGCCAGCTCCACCGCGTCGGCCAGCGTCGCTCCCGGATGGCTCGACATGAAATACGGGACCAGATACTGCTTCTTGCCGAGCCGCATATTTATTTTCCGGAAGCGCTCGGCAAAACGCATATAGACCTCGCGCCCCGATTTCCCCATCAGCCGCGTCACCCGGCCGCTTACGTGCTCCGGCGCGATCTTCATCTGTCCGCTGATATGATGGCGGCAGACCGTTTCAAGGAAATCGTCCTTTGCGAGCATCAAATAATCGAAGCGGATGCCCGAACGTATAAACACCTTCTTGACGCCCGGCACCGCCCGCAATTCCTTCAGCAAATCCAAATAATCGCTGTGGTCGGCGATCAGGCTGCGGCACGGTTTCGGAGAAAGACACTCCTTCCCCCGGCAAGTGCCGCGCGCAAGCTGCCCGTCGCAGGACGGCCTGCGAAAATTCGCCGTGGGGCCGCCCACGTCGTGAATATATCCTTTGAATCCGGGAAGCTTCGTTAAAATCTCCGCCTCCCGAAGAATCGAGGCATGGCTTCTGCGCTGGATGATCCTGCCTTGATGGGACACGATCGCGCAAAAATGGCAGCCGCCGAAGCAGCCGCGATGACTGACGATGCTGAACTGCACTTCACGCAGAGCGGGGACGCCCCCCTCCGCCTCATAGCGGGGATGGTACGTCCGCAGATACGGCAGGTCGTAGATCTCGTCCATTTCCTCCTCGGACAGCGGAAGCGCCGGCGGATTCTGCACCACGCAGACCTCTCCGTTCCGCTGGACGAGCTTTCTGCCGCGAATCGCGTCCTGCTCCAGATATTCCAGCTTGAACGCCTCGGCAAAGGCGCTCTTGCTTTCCCTCGCCTCGTCGAAGGACGGAAGCGTCAAATAATCATAAACGCAATCGAAATCCGGCACGCGATAGCAAGTGCCGCGGACGTCCTGGATCGCGTCTATGCCGACGCCCCGATGCAGCTCCGCCGCGATTTCCAGGATCTGACGCTCCCCCATGCCATAAACCAAAAGGTCGGCGCCGCTGTCCATCAAGACGGAACGGCGCACGCTGTCCGTCCAGTAATCGTAATGCGCCAGACGCCGAAGGCTCGCCTCGATGCCGCCGATGATGACCGGGACGCCGGGCCATATCTCCCGCAGCCGGTTCGCATAGACCGTGACGGCGCGCGCCGGCCGGCAATCCGTCCGTCCCCCCGGCGAATACGCGTCCTCGCTCCGCTTCTTTCTTGCCGCCGTAAACTTGTTGAGCAGGGAATCCATGTTTCCGCTTGAAACGAAAAAAGCCAGCCGGGGGCGGCCCAGCTGGCAGAAATCTTCCCTTCCGCGCCAGTCCGGTTGTGCGATAATCCCAACCCGGTATCCGTGCTTCTCAAGAAGACGGCAGAGGATGGCCGGTCCGAAACTCGGATGATCCACATAAGCGTCTCCGGACACGAAGATAAAATCAAGCGCGTCCCAGCCCCGCTCCGCCATATCCTGTTTTGTCATCGGCAAAAAAGCATTCATGCGTTGCTCCCGTGAGGAAAAAGGTTATTTGACGTCCTCGACTTTTCCGTTGGAAAATTTCTTTTCGACGACAATGCCTTCCTTGCCAAGCTTTCCGACATGTTGCCCGTTGTACGTGACGTCAATGGCCCCGGCGTTGCCCGCCGTGACGATGACCTCTTTCTTTCCGGTCCAGCGCTTCGTCTGGTTCGCTTCCACAGTGCCTTCATAAACGACCTTGCCGTCGGCAATCGCCTGTATCCAGCAGCGCCCCGTGAATTTCGCCGTCACGTCCGCCTGCCCCGCAGCGGCATTCGCCGTATTGCCGATGGTCTGGACGGGAGCCGCAGGCTGCGCATTCTGCGCGGCGGCGGGAGCGTTCGGCGTCTGCGAATTCTGCCCCGCAGCAGGCGTTTGCGCCGCGGGCGTCTGCTGCGCCGTCTGCACCGGTTTTACCGCGGCCGGGTCATCCCCGAAAAAGTAATAGATGCTGCCGATAAATGCAATCGCCACGGACGCCACGGCAAGGAATATCATCTGCTTCTTAGCGGATTTTTCCACCCGCTCATGGAAATCCGAACCGGAAGAGAAAGGCGCGCTCTCATTGACAAGGGACGTCGTTTCCGGATTCGCCTTCGGAATCGGTCCCACATCGGCGCCATGAATCGTTTCACGATATTCCTGCACCAGCTTTTCCGGATCCATATGAAGAAACGCCGCGTAATTCCGTATAAATCCCTTCACATAAACTTCGTTCGGCAGCGCGCTGTAATCCTCTCGTTCCAACGCCTGCAAATAAGCCGCACGAATACTCGTCTCACGTTCGACGTCCTGTATCGTCAATCCTTGTCGTTCTCTTTCGGCCCTAAGTTCAGCCCCCATCATGACGATGCTTCCTCCAATCATTGCACACAAACAACGCCGCAAAATGGCGACGCTCAAAAACATATATGTATCTCAGCCGTTCCGTAATAGGAAACGGCTGAACGATTCTTATTAAATCTCTTGTATTGATTGTAAATCAAAGCAGGGATATTGTCAATTTCCTATTAAAGACAACCGCCGACAAATTTTACATTTTTACATTCCGCATAGACCGAACCTTCGGAAAATGATATAATATGAGCATAGAATTCATTCATCAATATGAAGGGGGTATTTAAATGCCATTAGTCACATCGACGGAAATGTTCAAAAAAGCCTATGAAGGCGGCTATGCCATCGGCGCTTTCAACGTCAACAACATGGAAATCATCCAGGGCATCACCGAGGCTGCCAAAGAAGAAAACGCGCCTCTCATCCTGCAGGTTTCCGCAGGCGCGCGCAAATATGCAAAGCCCGCCTACCTCGTCCATCTTGTCAAAGCGGCTCTCGAAGACACGGATTTGCCGATTTGCCTGCATCTGGACCACGGCGCTGACTTTGACATTTGCAAATCCTGCGTTGACGACGGCTTTACCTCCGTCATGATCGACGGCTCCAAGCTCAGCTTTGAAGATAATATCGCGGTGACGAAAAAGGTTGTCGAGTATGCGCACTCAAAAGGCGTCGTCGTGGAAGGCGAGCTCGGAAAACTGGCCGGCATCGAGGACGACGTCAACGTCAAAGCCGAAGACGCTTCCTATACGCGTCCCGAGGAAGTTCAGGAATTCGTCGAAAAAACCGGCGTCGACTCCCTCGCTATCGCCATCGGCACCAGTCACGGCGCTTTCAAATTCAAGCCGTCCCAGTGCACGCGCAACGCGGAAGGCGTACTCGTACCGCCCGAGCTCCGTTTCGACATCCTCGCGGAAATCGAGAAGCGCCTGCCGAAATTCCCGATCGTACTGCACGGCGCTTCCTCCGTCGTTCCGAAATTCGTCAAGATTATCAACGACAACGGCGGCGCTTTGGACGACGCCATCGGCATCCCTGAGGACCAGCTCCGCCGCGCGGCGAAATCGGCGGTCTGCAAGATCAACATCGACTCCGATCTGCGTCTCGGCCTGACTGCGGGCATCCGCGAATACATGGCGGCGCATCCGGCGGCCTTCGATCCGCGCGAATATCTTGGCCCTGCGCGCGAGAACATCAAAGAGATCGTCAAGCACAAACTGGTCCATGTGCTCGGCTGCAACGGCAAAGCATAAAACCGAAAAACAATAACGACAAAAGGCAGTCCATGAAAATCCTTCTTTCATGGGCTGCCTTGTTTTTCTTCCCGGCCTTCCCGACGCAGTATCCAAAATTCCATGGTGATCAATGAAAGCAATGCGCAATAATCATGCGCACAAATTTGATAGCGTGGATTTTGAAAGTATATGGGACACCTTGACGCAAGATATACCAGCGTTTCGGGAGACTATGGAAAAGTTGCTGACAAAAGGGAATTTTGAGGATTAAACTGATTGTACATAAAGAATCCTACGGGACGTCCGCGATTTTTCGGACGTCCCGTATTTTTAGTCTTTATCAAACCAAATATAATGCGCCTCGTTAAGAAGCGTATTCGGATTGATCGTGTCAAAAATCCCATATCGAAAGGCTAACTCTCGCAACTCTTTATCTTCAACATTATTGATACAATAATAAAGCAATAAATTCAATTCGTCATTTGATAATTGAGCAGATAATAGCTTTGCAAAGTCCTTTTTCTCCTCGGCGCACAATATGGATTTATCAAGAAGCCGTAAAGTTTGAAAGATATTTTTGAAATAGTGGCCTATATTTACTTCTATCTCCTGAAAGTTATCATTTAGGCTTTCTTGTACGCACTTAACATCAATTTGTTTTGGCGATAAATTGTTCATGGAAGGATACATTTCATAGAGACCTCGCTTCTCTTTGTAAGAGTGGTTCATTTTTTGAAAGGCCCATGAAAAATAATGCCGTCCATGATATGAATTATCATCATCACTTTGAAAAAAAATACTATTCACAATCTGATGATGCAACTCTAACAAGTGAAAGAACGTGGATTCAAATTCTTGCCGTTTCAATGTTTCATTTTGTGTTTTAAACTCTTTGCGAGTTTGCTTCATCTCTTTCCTTGTTAGTCGCAATTCCTTTTTCTGTATTTTATATGCGCCATACATTAGAAGAGAAACTGCAACTGAAAAGAACGGAGCAGATGTTCCTGCGAGCCAATCGCCGGCAGTAGCAAGGACCTCATATTTTGCAGTCGTTCCTCCTTCAAGATAGCGAAACGCAAACGGGGAAAAGAATCCTACTACAATACAAAGAGCGGCAATAGGTTCTATGTATTTTTTTATGAATTTGTAAGTTTTCTTAGATAAACTCATATATATATCACACTTCCCCCCTTAAATCCTACCTGTCCATCCATTAGCATAGGCAGTAGCCAATCCCTAAATTATCCTTTAAGCAGGATTATATCATAAGATGATGCTTTAATCATTGTCTGCAATCGCGAAACATTCCAAAGAAAAACCGTGAAACGTTTTTGATTTCACGGTTTTAAACAGTGCAAAAAGTTTTCAGATTACGTTCGCTTGTTTCACATAATTAGGAACGCTTGAACGCGTTAGCTTTTAGCATTTCTTATGCAAACGAAGCCTGTAACATTTTCGTAATAGAAAATTTTCCCAACGCATACTATAGCCCCCTCTTTTCTGATATAATTATAAAAGGAAAGAGAATGCTAAAATCATGACATTCTTATTTTATTGGTTTTGGGGCTCGGTTTTCTTTGGGCCTTGCTAAATGTTCTCGGTTTTGTCTTACAAGTTTTCATGTTTGCATTTCAACTCATAAAATCTGTACTTTCATTCCTAATCAGAAGTTGTAAATCATTGGCCCAGATTGGCTTAGTCACTCGCAACTGATTTTGGGGATTCTTTTAATGGACTACAGAAAGGCGGTGCTCATCATGTCTGGATTGTTGTTTTTTTTGGGTGATCCGGGGTTCTTCGGCTTGATTTTCCTCGTCCTTCTGCTATCCATACTTGTAGGATTGCCGATGTTCCTGCTCCAGCTTTTTTCCGGCGAAAAAATCAAATTCTTTGGGTTACAACCCGGAGAACCGATATACGACGCAAACAGGCACACTTAAAGGAAAGGAGTTGATGGTCGTGTCGCTCGCCGTGTTGGTATTTGCTGTCATTGCTTTGTTCTTTTTCGCTCTTGCAACCTACCTTTTCTGTATTTTTGTTGGCGTATCCGTCGACTTGATTATCATGTTCGCGGATCGGTTTAATAATTTTATGGACAGTGTTTTAGACTATTCCGTTATCCTAAAAAGGCGCGCGGCGAATCGGTGGTAGTCTCTTGATTTATCTCGCTATGGTACAATCAATTTGCTTGAAATATTGTCTTGCCGTCAGTTGTAGTTCCCTAATTTATCTCGCTATGGTACAATGGCGACAGAAAAGATCACCTCTTTCGGAATGTTGTAATTCCCTAATTTAACTCGCTATGGTACAATGACGGTCATCACGTTGACGGCGATCCAGAAGTTGTAATTCCCTAATTTAACTCGCTATGGTACAATCTTTGGCAGTTGACACAAAATAAAAACCATGTTGTAATTCCCTAATTTAACTCGCTATGGTACAATCAACAGTGCAGACGGGTCTATATCGTCGGTGTTGTAATTCCCTAATTTAACTCGCTATGGTACAATCTATATCCTCTTTACCGCTGACGCCGTAAGGCGTCGGCTGAGTTTTGTTTTCTCAAAAACGAAAAACGGCGGTCTTCTAAAGCGTGAGGACCGTCGTTTTTTCATGGTCGATATCGAGGTCGGGGGACGGATTGCCGCAGAGAATCCGCATGGCGGTATATTGTCGTTCGGTGATTCGCAAGAGACGCACGGAACCATTCTCCGGCAGATTGTTCTTCAGCCGCTGCTCGTGCTTTTTGCCGCATGGGGATCGCGCTTTACAGACGCAAAGTCCTGCCTTTTTTCCTTCTGTACCGGGTGCGGCTCGCCGCCAAGTATATCAATCGTCCATTTCTTGAACTCCTTTAAGGTCTTGACGCCAAGACTTTCCTGCACATAGACGCCATCAGGCGCATAAATGTGAATTGAGGCAACAGCAATACCCATTGTACGATAATAGAACAATCCGCTTGTCATTGTCTTTTCCCGCGGAAGTGTGCTGATTTCCCGTAATTTCTTTTGTATCTTCACCTTGACGCCTTTTTCATGCTCGATATAAACAAGGTCATTCGGATAAAGCGAAAAGATAAAGTCCTCTTCCCTCATGAGTTTCCATTCTGCATACGATTTCCCCTGTACCACCGCCCGCATGGGCAATTCCCCGCGCACCACGTCGGAGGTATAGACAGGCACAAGGTAATAGCCGCGATCTTTGCCCTCGGGAATGAAGAACACGTCCACGCGCACCATGCCGCCGTTGGCCGCAAGTCCCCTGCCGTGGTGTACGGGAACGGACAGCGTGCTTTTCTCGGCAATCTTGACCTTCTTGACGACGGGGCCGGGCGTACCGTCGGCTTTCGGCTTATGGAACGACTCGGCAAATGCCTTTTCCCCGTCGCCGCCAAAGGCTTGCAGACGATGGAGCAGCGCCTCGTACAGCAGATGATCGCTTTCCGGCGCGTAGTAGTTTTCGATGGCGTCTTTGTCCTTCGTCAGCTTCAGCGCGTCCAGCGATACTTTCTTGACAATCATACCCTCGTCTTTCAGTCGCGGACTGACGACGGTTTCAAGGTGTGCCGCGCCGCGCACCTTGCGCGTGGGCATACGGGAGACGAAGGGCGGCTTCAGCCCGTCGATTTCTTCCGGCGTGTAGGTCGGAAGCCTGAGCGATTCTATCATTTCTTTCGGGTGGTCGCTTACGCGCGCCTCCAGCTCGTGACGGAAGCCCGGCCACGGCTCCGGGAAATGCCTGGACCTTTGCACGATCCACTCGTCTTTTTTAAGGACTTCCCCTGTGTCAGGATTGACGTATCTGCCGTCCCTGTTTTTGACGAAGGCGCGCTCGATCTGTTTGCTGTAGTCCGTGAGCTTTTGGATATTGCCCTGGGTGACGGTGGCGATGACGGCGGCGTCCACGGCATGGTGCAGGTCGCCGTCCTCGCGTATTTTTCGGATGCCGAGACGCTTGCGCGTGTAGTCGGTGACGGCGCCGTTCACCGCAAGAACGTGCTGCTTCTTCTTTCCGTTCAGCCACGGAGCGAATTCCAGATGGTCGCGCAAAAGATTCGCGATAAAGCTGCCGATATATTTCGTGTCGGTCAGGTGGCGCTCCTTCCAGGCGGCTTCTTTATCCTCGCCGAATTTTTCCAGCAGCAGGTTGTCCCGCTTCCTCGGATTTCGGACGGCGGACTTCACCCATGTGATAAAGTCATGCCTGCGTCCCGGCATATTCGCCATGTACTCCATCGGCGTGCGGTTGCCCTTGTCCCTGTTTTCCTTCGAAAGGACGAGGACCTTGTTCGCATAGCTGTCGTCGAAGGAACGGCTGTATGGCAGGATATGATCGACTTCGGCATAGTCGTGGTCTTTCAGGACTTTCTCGATGGGCATGGCGGCGAGAGAATAGGCGCAGACGCCGCCCTGTTCCTTGTAGAGTTTCAGCTTTACGATGTCCAGCCCGCTCGGATGGACGACGCCGTACCCTTTGAGTTCTTCCTTCCGTTTTTCGTTCTCGGCGTTGTTGTCCTCCATGCTTTTCATCATATCGCGCCGTTCCTGGAAGGTGCGCCCCATTTCGCGGGCCAGCTCCACGTTGACGGCGACGGGGCTGCCGTAGCGGCGGATGACGGCGTTGACGACCTTGACGGTCTGGGCGATGGCGCGGCGGACGACGGGATTCGGGATTTCCCGGATCTCATCGAGATTGCCGGACAGGAGCTTCGTCTTTTCGCCACCCGTTTTCTGTAAGTCATAGCCCGCTTCTTTGCAGGCCTTGTCGTAGGTCATCCCCTTTTCAAGATGCGGGATGAGCTTCCGGCAGGCTTTGACGGAGATATGTCCGAAGCCCCGGAAAGTCAGCCCCGCCGCCATCAACGCGACGGCGTCCTCCCCGTCGATTCCCGCCGCCGAGAGCGCCGCCTCGATTTTCGCGTCGTTCTTGAACACGGTGAAAGCGTAGCCGACAGCGTCGAGAGCGTCGGGCGTGAGGCTTTGGATACGCCCCTTTTCCCGCTTGTCGAGGGCTTTCCGGATTTCATGGTAGGGCGCTGCAAAGGGCAGTTTTTTCTTTTCGATTTCTTCCGGTTTCTTGTCCCAGCGATAGTAAAGGTCGGTGAAGCGCAATTCATCGGGCAGGGGCAGCGCTTTGCGGATTGCGCCGTAGGTCAGGCTCGGGGATTTCCACGCAAGGGCTTCCACGGCGGCGCGTTCCTCGTCGGTAAGGGGGCGCTCCTCGCCCTTCGCGTCCTTCAGCCGCAGATGGTTGATTTTTTGCAGCAGGCTGAACCGCATGAAGGAATAGCTTGCCTTCGCCGCGCGCTTTTCCGGCGGATCTGTTTCGAGGGAGCAGGTCCCGATCATCTTTTCGATCTGGTTGCCCGCGTAGGGACTCCTGCTGTTCGCATCCGGCCCGTCGTCAAAGCTCCGCTGGTCGGCGAATATCTTGCTGTAAGCGGTCTCGAAGGTTTCGGAGGCATGCGGATTCCCCTGTTCACGCTGGGCGGCGAAAAGCTCGCCGATCTCCTCGGCGAGCATGCCGCGGCTGACGCAGAAGGTATATGATCCGCCTTTGTTGCGCTTCGCGGTTTGGAATTTTTCATCGCGGAACATCATTTCGCCGACGGTCTTATAGTTTTTGAGCAGCGCTTCATTTTCTTTGACGGCTTCGAGGACTTTGCCCTCGTCGGCGTCGGAGGCCGCGCCCTTGCGATTGGATTTGAAGCCGCGGCGCTTTGCGATATGGTAGAGGACTCGCGCCCACTCTCCCTCGTCGAGGCGACGGGAAAGCCCCTCGGCGCGCAGACGGTAAACGTCGGCGGGCGCTTCAAAAAGCGCGGCGATGTTCTCGGCGGAAATCAATTCCTCGCGGGCAAAAAGGTGGCGCAGCCGTTCCATGCGGTGACGGCGTCGGCGCGTCCTGCGGCGGGAGCCGCGCGCCTCGCGTCGGGGCGCGGCAAGCGAAGCGCCTGTTTTCGGCTGTTCCGCCGCCTCGAAGATGCGCGCGTTCAGGTCGAGGATTTTGCACGGCTCGTCGTTCGCGTCGAGAGCCACCGCCGCCCAGCCGACGGACGCGATGCCGATGTCGAGACCTAAAATGTAATTCATAAAGCACCTCCTTCTTGCTTTACCCGTATATAAAGATGACGGCCCACCAAAGGCAGGCCGTCAGAGCTTTGCGGTTCCGGCCTCGCAGCCGGACCTTATTGTAATAACCTATTTTACCTCGCTATGGCACAATTTGTTATTACATGGACATTATACTAAACATTTCCTAAAAAAGCAACGAAAAACGTGCTGGCAGCAACATTCTCTTTCGTCTGTCCGCAGAGGGAAACATGCAAAACAAAGGGAAATATTTTTCAGCCGCTTTTCAGGTTATGTTCGATTGTTTCACGTGAAACAATTTGTATAAAATTTGAAAACAATTTAGATGCGACGAGCGATTACCGCATGAACGTCTGCGATGCCAGATTCGTCACCTTCGCCAAAAGGTCCGGATAGACGCCCACGCCGAGGGTAGCAACCGCAGCTAAGATCGCAGTCAGCCGGACGGCGAAAGGATATTTCACCGGAGCGGCGTAATCCGCTTCCTGTTCCGTCAAGTCACGATACATGGCACGGACGACAAGCAGATAATAGTAAATGGACATCATCGACATGACGAAGCCGACGAAGGCCAGCCAGATATAACCGTAATCCACCGCCGCCGTGAAGATGTAAATCTTTCCGGCGAAGCCCGCCGTCGGCGGAACGCCCGCCATGGAAACCAGCGAGATGGTCATGACCGCCGCCAGCATCGGAGACGCTTCCGAAAGCCCCGTCAGATGCGCGTGCGTCGTTCCGCCCCGCTCCTCCTCCACTACGGAGAGCACGGCAAAGGCGCCGACATTCGCGAAAAGATAGAGCGTCGCGTAGAACATCACGGCCTTTATGCCCGCATAATCCGCCGAAGCCATGCCGACCATCATGTACCCTGCCTGGGCTATGGACGAATACGCCAGCATACGCTTGACGTCCTTCTGCTTGATTGCCAGGATATTGCCTCCGATCATGCAGAGCGCGGAGACTGCCGCCAAGATATGCATCCAGTACGTGCCTAAGATTGGGAACGCCACATAGAGCACGCGCATGAAAACCGCAAGTCCCGCCGCCTTCGAGCTCATAGCGAGCAGGGCGGTCACGGGCGTCGGCGCTCCCTGATAGACGTCGGGCGCCCACATATGGAACGGAATCGCGGAAAGCTTGAAGAAGAAGCCCGCCATGATCAGCACGACGCCCGCCAATCCCGCCGCATAGAAAAGGTGGAGATTGCGGCAAATGATCATGAACTCAAAGCTGCCGGTCGCGCCATAGATCAGGCTGATGCCATAGAGCATCACCGCCGTGGAAGCGGAGCCGACCAAAAGATACTTGACCGCCGCCTCGCCGGATGCCGTCTTGTCCATACGGAAGCCGACGAGAATGTAAAACGAGATCGTCATCAGCTCGAGGCCGACGAAGAGCGTGATAAAGTCGTTGGCCGAGGCCATCACGCACATTCCGAGCAAGGCCGACAGCAGGATGGTATAAAACTCTCCCCGGTACCGCAGGAATTTCTGGGCGTAATCCAGGGAAAACAGCACAACGAAAATCATGCCCAGGATGAACAGCTGCTTGAAGAACAGCGAATAATTATCGGCAATGAAGAGCCCCATGAAAAACGTGGCGCTGGAAGACAGATGATATTGTCCCAGTGAAAACACGAATACGGAGATGAGCCCGATGACCGTCAGGAACGCTATCGCCCGTCTGTCCGTCTCTTTCGGGAGCAGGAGGTCGGCTATGAGCGTCACGAGCATCAGGACGGTGACCGCGATTTCAATGCTGATTGCCCAAAAATCCATTATCGGACACCTCCCATCAGCGTCGGCGCAGCCGCGATCTTTTCAAAGAGCGGCGCCAGCGGCTCGATGCCGCAGTTGACGACGTTCATCAACAGGCTCGGGAATAAGCCGAAGCCGACGATGAACAGTCCCAATAGAAGCAGCGGCACAAGCGATACGCCCTGTTCGTCGGGAACGACGGCGAATTTTTCGTCCTTCGGCCCGAAAAGCAACGTCGCAAGCAGGCGCAAAACGTAAAGCGCGGTGAACACGATCACGAAGATCGCAATCAGCGCCTGCACCGGATATACGCCAAAGGTGCCGACGAAAATCGTGAATTCCGGCAGGAACTCGATCAGCCCCGGCAGGCCCAGCGAAGTCATACCGGCGAGCATGAAGCCGATGGTCAGATGCGGCATATAATGTGCGAGACCGCGCAGCTCCGGAATGCTCCGCAGATGCGTTCTTTCATAGATGTAGCCGATCTGTGAGAAGAACAGCGCCGTCATCATGCCGTGGGCCACCATGTTCGCCACGGCGCCGGAAACGCTGATCGCGTTCAGCGTCATAATGCCGAGCAGGATATAGCCCATGTGCGACACCGACGAATAGCCGATGATGTATTTGAGGTCCTTTTGCGCCATGACGATATAGGCCGCGTACAGCACGCCCATCACCGCCGTGGTGACAATCAGCGGAGACCAGTATTTCGCGCCCAGCGGCAAAAGAAGTACGCCGACGCGAATGAGACCGTAAGCGCCGAGTTTCTTCAAGATGCCCGCGTGGATCATCGACACCGCCGTAGGCGCGGCGGCATGGCCGTCCGGAGACCAGCTGTGGAACGGGAACATTGAGAGCAGGGAGCCGAATCCCAAAAGCAGGAGCGGGAACGCGAATATCTGGAAATCTTCGCTGAAGTGCCCCATCTCCTCCGCCAGACGCAGCGCCTCAAAGTCGAAAGTTCGCTCTCCCGCCGGGTACGCCGTCACATAGAGCAGCACGACGCCCACCAGCATGAAAGCGGAGCCCATGAGCAGGAACACGATGAACTTCATCGCCACGAACTCTTTCGGCAGCCGCTTTGTGGAACCCCAAACCAGCACCATGACGAATACGGGAATCACGAACAGCTCATAGGACAGCAGGAAGATGAAGAGATCCCGCGCGATGAACGTGCCGGTAACGCCCGCGATCAGGAGCAGAAGCAGGATGAAGAATTCCTTGGCGCGTTTTTCCGTATTCCACGACGTGTAAACGGCGGAAACGCCGATGACGTCGGACAGCAGGAGCAGCGGCATGGAGATGCCGTCCACGCCCACCGAATAGCAGACGCCCAGGTCTTCCACCCACGGGATTTTTTCGGCGAACTGCACGCCGCCCACCGCCGTATCAAAATTGAAGAACGCGTAGAGCGTGAAGCAGAGGGCAAAAATCATGGCGCCCGCCGCCACCTTGCGGATCAAATCCCGATTCTCTTTGTCGACGAAGCACAGAGCAAAAGCCGCAATCAAAGGCGCCAACAGGACTGTGGAAAGCACAGGGAAATCCATCAGAAAGCACCTCCCGTCACGGCAAGAATCTTCACCGCAAAAAACAGGCTGTACGCCACAAGAGCGATGACGCCGGTATAAAAGAATGCGACGTACCGCTGCGTGTCGCCGTTCTGCGGCAGCGCCAGCAAGACGCTGAGGCCCTTCGTCAGACGGCCGAGCCCATGAACGACGCCGTCGACGATATGGGTGTCGACCCAAAGGGCAAGCTGTCCGATCTTATCAACCGTCAATTCGCGGATGAACGCATAAATCTCGTCGATGTAATAGGCATGGAAGCTCAAATCGTAGATCACGCCGAGCCGCTTCGCGATCTGGTGCGACGACCAGCGCTTTTCCACGTAAATCTGATAGGCCAGCCACATCGCGAACAGGGAGAGGACGATGGAACTGCCCGCAATCGTCCAGTTGATTGCTTCTTCCTCACGCACGCCATAAAAGACCCAATCGCTGAAGCCGGCAAAATGGCCCCAGGCGCCGCTGACGACGGAAAGCACCGCGAGCACGACCAGCGGCCAGCGCATGAACGCGTTCGTCTCCTGCGCGGGGCAATCGTCCCTGACTTCGCCGAAGAACGCCACAAACAGCAGCCGCGACATATAGAACGCCGTCATGAACGCCGTGACCGAAGCCAACAGATACAGCGGGAAGCTGACCTCCGCGGCTGCGGCGAGGATCGCATCCTTCGAGAAAAAGCCTGCGAAGGGAGGCAGTCCCGCAATGGCCACCACGCCGATAGCCATGCACTTGAAGGTCACAGGCATCCGATGGCGAAGACCGCCCATCTTGAAAATGTCCGCTTCCTCGTGCATCGCCTCGATGACCGCGCCTGCGCACAGGAACATCAACGCCTTGAAGAACGCATGGGTCATCAGGTGGAACATGGAAGCCGTCAGCGATCCGACGCCCAGCGCCAGCATCATATAGCCGAGCTGGCTGATGGTCGAATACGCGAGGATGCGCTTAAAGGGCCGCTGGGTGATCGCAATCGTCGCCGCGAAAAACGCGGTGAAACCGCCCAGCCAGGCAATCACATGCAAGACAACCGGAAGCTCCGCGAAGATGAAATAGGCGCGCCCGATCAGATAAACGCCGGCGACGACCATCGTAGCCGCGTGAATCAGAGCCGAAACCGGCGTAGGGCCTTCCATGGCGTCCGGCAGCCAGACGTGGAGCGGGAACTGGCCCGATTTGCCGATAGGGCCGATAAAGAGCAAGAGTCCGATGACCGTCAGGAAGCTCGTGCCCGACACCCAAATATAATTGGGCACCAGCGTTTTCAGCTCGATGAAGTCCACCGTGCCGAAGGTAATCTGCAAAAGCAGGATGCCGAGAAGCATACCGAAATCGCCGATACGCGTCGTAATGAACGCTTTTTTCGCGGCCTCCCGCGCCGAAATCTTATAGTAATAAAATCCGATCAGGAGGTACGAGCAAAGCCCAACGCCTTCCCAGAAGATATACATCTGCAAAAAGTTCAGGGAAATGACGAGGCCGAGCATCGACGCCGCGAACAACGACAGGAAGGCGAAGAACCGCCCCATGCCCGGATCGTGCGCCATGTAGCCGACGGAGTAAATATTGACCATCAGAGCCACCGTCGTGACCACGACGAGCATCATGGCCGTCAGAGGATCGATCAGCACGCCCATGCCGAGATCCATATTCCCGATATGTGCCCAGACCGTCTTCATCACGAAGGGAGCCGCCATGACGAGGCGTTTCGTCAACACCGCGCCGACGACGCCGAGCGAGAGCAGGAAGCTGGCGCCGATGGCCGTGATGCCGATGATCGCCGACGTCTTTTTGTTCTGCCGCGTCCCGAGCCCGATGATAAGAAAGGCCAGCGCCGGAAGGAGCGGGATCAGCCATGCGTGATACAGCGCAAAATCAAAAAACATCCGTAAGCTCCCTCCTTATCCCTTCATTTCTCTCAATTCATCGACGTCGACCGTGCCGTGATCGCGATAGATGCGGAACGCCAGCGCGACGCCCACAGCCACCTCGGACGCCGCCACTGCGACGGCGAATATCGCCATCAGCTGTCCCGAATAATCCGAGACCGGCATATAGTGATTGAACGCCACCAGGTTGATATTGACCGCGTTCAGCATCAGCTCAACGCACATCAACAGCGGAATCAATCCTTTCTTCGTCAGCAGGCCGAAAAGCCCGATAGCGAAAAGCAGCGCCGAAAAGAGCAGGAAATGATGCAGCCCGACGTGCGTCGCCAACCGCACGAAATCCATGAGATTCATCATGATTCCTCCGCCCCCTTCGCCAAAAGGATCGCCCCGATCATAGCAATGAGGAGCAGGACGGCCGCCACTTCAAAGGGCAGCACATAATGGGAAAGCATCAGATCCGCCAAGCCCGGCGCAGCGTCTCCCAAAGGCTGCGGCGCAGACTGGAACGGAGAAAGCACCGCCACTGCCGCCATTCCCAAAAGGAACAGCCCGGACACGACAGCCGCGCCCGCATGCTGCCAAAGCCCCCGCGACGGATTCGAGTGCGCCATGTCGTCGCGCCGCGTCAGCATGATGGCCATGACGATCAATACGGCAACCGCGCCGCCGTACACAAGGATCTGGACGGCTCCCATGAAATCCGCGTCAATGGAAAGATACAGGCAGGCAACGCAGATGAAGGTCGCCGTCAGCGAAAGGGCGCTGTGCACCACATTTCGCAAAAATACGACGCCGCAGGCGAAAAGCAGCGCGAGCCCTGCGAACAAAAAGAACACGCCGGCGCCGATCAGGCTCGGCACGTCGTATGCCTCGGCCAGGGAAAACGCCCATCCCACAAGGCCATGCACATATCCCAAAGCCTCGTTCATCAAGCGTCCCCTCCCGTCTTTTCGGCTTCTGCTTTCTCCGCCGCAACTTTGGCTTCCGCCTCGGCCTCAGCTTTCGCCTTTTCCATCACTTCATGGAAATACGCAAGCCCTTCGGCGGTCACAAGCTCATCTTCCATTTCCTCTTTGTGCCATGATGAAATCGCGTAGTTCTTGTCCCAGGAAAGCGCGTGCATGTTGCACGCCTCCACGCAGAGATTGCAGTACAGGCACCGCCCGACAAGGTGGACGTAGCTCTGCATGTGCCTTTTCTTTTTCGCGTCAGGCACGATCTTCAGCTTGATCGCCTGATTCGGGCACGCCAGCGAGCACAGCGAGCAGGCGATGCATTTTTTATGATCGAGCACGAGATGGCCGCCGCGAAACCGCTCCGTCATCGGCAGCTTTTCCTCCGGATAACAGAACGTCTCCTTCTTGCCCCAGAAGTGTTTCCAGGTGACGCCCATGCCCGTGAGCAAACCTTCCCCAAACATTCAGCGTCCCTCCTTACATCCACTGCCGGGCGTAAATGCCCACGCCGGTGAACAGCACGTTGACCAGCGCCAGCGGCAGCAGAATCTTCCAGCTAAAGGCCAGCATCTGGTCGATACGCGTGCGCGGGAACGTCCAGCGGAACCACATGAACACGAACACCATCGCCAGCACCTTCAGGCCGAACCATACGACGCCCGGCAAAAACGGCCCGTTCCAGCCGCCGAGGAAGAATACCGTCGTCAGAATCGAGACGGACAGGAGATTCGCATATTCCGCGAGGAAGAACAGCGCCCAGCGCATGCCGCTGTATTCGGCGAACGGCCCGGCGACGATTTCCGCCTCGCCTTCCACGAGATCGAACGGCACGCGGTTCGTCTCCGCCGTAGCGGAAATCACGAACACCACAAAGGCGATAGGCTGCATCAGGATGAACCAGAGCTGCTCGGACTGCGCGTTCACGATGTCGGACATCCGCATGGAGCCGGACAGCATCACGACGCCGAGGAGCGAGAAGACCATCGGTGCCTCATAAGAAAGCATCTGCGCCACGGTCCGCATACCGCCGATGAACGCATATTTGCTGTTGGATGCGTAGCCGCTGATCAGGAACGGCAGCACTGCCTGCGAAGAGATGGCCAGCATCAGAAAAATCCCCACATTCACGTCGGCCAGCGCCACGCCGTTGTCAAACGGGAAAAAGGCGTAAATGAGCGCCGTGGGCACAAAGAGCAGCATCGGGCCAAGCGCCCATACGACCCGGTCGCACCCTTGCGGGATGATATCCTCTTTGCTCATCAGCTTCAGCATATCCGCGATGGGCTGCAGCAGACCGAATCGTCCGCCGACGCGGTTCGGCCCGATGCGCACCTGCATGAATGCGCAAACCTTTCGTTCCCCATAGGTGAAAACGATGGCCGCCACCGAGATGATGCCGAGGATTGCGCCGATGCCGACGCATTTCATCAGGAAGCCCGCAACGACCGCGTTGTCGAACAACAGCATGAACAAGTTGTGCAGCTGGTCGGCCAGCGTGGAAACCACGCCCTGCCCCATCATCATATTCAAAATATCCATCAGCAGTCCACCTCCCCCATCAGAGGATCAATGGCGGAGAACGCGGCGACCGAGTCGCCGATCAACATTCCCCGGCACATATCGTCAAGGCCTTGCAGATTTATGAAGGACGGACGGCGGATATGCACGCGGTACGGCTTCGTCGAGCCGTCGCTGACGATATAGAATCCCAGCTCGCCCCGCGTTCCCTCCGTCCGGCTGAACACCTCGCCCTTCGGAGGACGCAGCACCTTCGGGAACTTCGCCATGATATCGCCCTCCGGCAATCCGTCGAGCGCCTGCCGGATAATTTTCGCGCTCTCGTAAATCTCCTGATAGCGCACCCGGTACCGGTCCCAGTTGTCCCCGTTTTCCCCGACTGGAACGTCAAACTCGAATTTCGGATAGAGGCCGTACCCGTCCACCTTGCGGATGTCAAAAGGTATGCCCACCGCGCGGATATTCGGCCCCGTCATGTTGTGGCTGAGCGCCTGCTCTTTCGTCATGGGGGAAGTCCCGTGCAGCCGGTGCTGGAGGATCTCGTTCCCCGTCAGGATATCTTCATATTCCTGCATGAATTCCGGCACGATCTTCAGGAACTCGTCGCACTTCGCCGCGAACTCCGGCGGCAAATCGGCGCTGACGCCGCCGACGCGGATATAGTGGAACGTCATGCGTGCGCCACAAACGAGATCGAAGAGATCGAGGATTTTTTCCCGGTCGCGGAACGCATAAATCATGCCCGTGACCGCGCCTAAATCGTTTGCCAGCGACCCGATGAAGACAAGATGGCTGGCGATGCGGTTCAACTCGGCGACAATCACGCGGATGTACTCGGCGCGCTCCGGCACCTCGATCTGCGCCAGTTCTTCCACCGCGCGGCAGTACCCAAGATTATTGTTCATCGAGGAAACGTAGTCGAGCCGGTCCGTGTAAGGAACGCCCTGGATATAGGTGCGGGACTCCAACAGCTTCTCGATGCCGCGATGCAGATATCCCATGTACGGCGTCGCCTTCAAAATGTTTTCGCCGTCGAGGTCGAGGCGCACCTGCAGCACGCCGTGGGTCGAAGGATGCTGCGGTCCCATGCTCAGCGTATAGGTTTCCGTTTTCGGCATACTACCGCCCCTCCTTCCGTATCCGCGGCACATGCGGCGGCATGATCTGCTTATAATCCTTGCGGAGCGGATGGCCCTCGAAATCGTCGGCCATCAATATGCGCCGCAAATCAGGATGCCCGGTGAAGCCAATCCCCATCAGGTCGTAAACCTCGCGCTCCTCGAATTCCACGCCGGGGAAAACGCCCGTCACGGACGGGACCGCCGGCTGCTCGTGGTCCAGCTTCACTTTCACCGTAATCCACGCGCCCGTATTCCAGTTGAAAAGATGATAGACCATCTCGAAATACGTCTGATAGTCCACCGACGTCAGGTTTTCGAGACGGGCGAACGCGAACCGTTCATCGTCCCGCAGAAATGAAAGTACCGCGACGAGCTCCGCCGCGGGTACGTAAACCGCAGGCTGCGCTGCCTCGCCGTCATATTCTACGGAAGGAAATTTCTGCTTCAAAATCGCCAAAAGCGACGCGTCGATATAAGCCTTCATGCCTCCATCAACCTCGCCTTCCGGTCTTCTTCCACCCGCTCCGGGTGCATGATCTTCTCACGGAGCTTCAGCATCCCGTCGATCAGCGCCTCCGGCCTCGGCGGGCAGCCGGGAATGTACACGTCCACCGGCAAAACCTCATGAATCCCCGGCACCACCGAATAGGAATCGGCAAACGGGCCGCCGCCGATAGCGCAGCTTCCCATCGCAATCACATACTTCGGCTCCGGCATTTCTTCGTAAAGACGGACGAGCGGCGGCGTCATCTTCCAGGTCAGCGTTCCCGCCACGATCAAAAGATCGGCCTGACGCGGGCACGGACGGAACACTTCGTAGCCGAACCGGGAAAGATCGAAACGCGCCGCCGCGCAGCTCATCATCTCAATGGCGCAGCAGGCAAGACCGGAGGACAGCGGCCAAATAGAATTCGCGTGCGCCCATTTGAAAAGCTGGTCGACCTTCACGACGATTACGTTATTTTTCAGTATCGGCGGTACAATATCGATTACTTCCACGACAATGCTCCTTTCTTCCAGGCATATCCCAGCCCGACGGCCAATATTGCGATAAATATGAACATCTCGATCAAAGCGAAAAGGCCTAAATGCCCGAAACGCACCGCCCACGGATAAAGGAAGACCGTCTCCACGTCGAACACGATAAAGACCAGCGCGTACAGGAAATATCCGACACGATACTGCACATACGTCTTGCCCACCGTATCGACGCCGCACTCATAAGGAATCCGCTTCTCCTTCGTCGGCTGCCTCGGCTGCAGCAAAAACGCCGGAATCAACGCCGACACCGGAAAAATTAGAGCTACCAAGAAAAACAATCCCAGCCCGCCATACTCGCCCATACTCTTCCTTCCTTCCTATCCTGTATACAAAAAACACGGAACAAAAACAGCGGCTATCAGTGTTTTACACACGATAACCGCCGTCTCATAGCCCCAAAGGGCCTCTTTCTCTTTCGCAAAACAAGCACCTCATCGAAGTTGATAGAAAATAGTATACAACTTTATAAGGGAGAATGCAACCCTCAAAGCATATTCTTTCAGCCTTGGCAGATTTTCAAAAAATTTTAATATTCGTTTCATGATTTTCCAAAAGGGTTTTAAGTTTTTTTCTCGAAAATAGGGTATATAAATAATTGCACGGCGAAATGCGGCGCAAAGGAGAGAATGCAATGAAAAAAATCGGTATCGCGCTGACGGCGCTCGTCCTGTGCCTTGTTTGGGCGGCGACGGCGCTGGCGGCCTCCGTGACCGCCACCGGACAGGGGGCAACGGAACGCGACGCGCTGCACGCGGCGATGCGGGAAGCCATTGAACAAAAAATCGGCGTCCTCGTTGACAGCCGGACGTACGTGGAAAACTACCGCGTCATCCACGACCGCATTTATACGCATTCCGAAGGATACATCACCGGATACGAGGTGCTGAAATCCGAATATAAGAACGGCTACTATGAAATCACGATTCGCGCCGACGTCCGCGAGGAACTCTTGAACGCCGACCTGATGTCGTATCTGCAAAAGAAGGCCGTCGTCCGCGCCAACATGCAGGACCCGCGCATCGGCGTCATCATCGTGGACCAAAACGGCGACGAATATCCTTCCGTCGAAAACGCCCTCATCACCGGCCTGCAAAAAAACGGTTTTTCCCGTATCGTCGATCTGGCGCAGATTGACGCCTCGGTCAAGCAGCGCATCGCGAACGCCGTTTTCGACGGCGATTACGGGTTGGAAGCTCTCGGCTCCCATTTCAGCGTAGATTACCTCGTCACCGGCTATCTCGACCTGACCGACAACGGCATCCCCCTGATTGAGGATTACCCCTTCGTCGGCTCACTGAACAACGTCGTCGTGAATCTCTCGGTGCGGATGCTGAACGCCAACACCGGCGAAATCCTCTATGCCGGCTCGGCGAACGGCCAGTCTTTCAATCTCGGCGCGAGGGCCCTGCAGGAAGCGCTGAAAAAGGCGACGGCTCCCATCATCAAGGAACTTTCGAAATCGGCGCTCCAAAAAGCCGCGAATCCCGAGCAGCACGTGACGATCCTCGTCACGGGGAACAGGCTCGGTTCCATGAGCGACGCCTTCGAGCGCATCAGCAGTATTCCCGGCGTGTCCGGCGTTTACACGCGGATGAAACAAGGCGGCGTCATGCAGATCGACGTCGATTACCACGGCACGGCGCACGATTTGGCGCAGGCCTTGGAACGTGACGGAATCGCCATCCGCGAAATGACGTCCGAATACATCCGCATCTGAACAAAAGTTGTCATAAGCGCCATTGGCGTTCATGGAATAATGAAACTATATTGAGGAGGAAATCATCATGAAACGAACGATTTTAGGATTGCTGACGGCGTGCCTGCTTCTGATGTGCAGCGTCGCAATGGCGGCGGGCGCGGACTTCGAGATGAACCGCGTCGAGGCCGACGGCTTCGGGCTTCCCCCCGCATACGCGGTCAGCGAGGCGCAAGCCCGCCTCATGGCGCGGCGCGCGGCCATCGCCGACGCCCAGCGAAACCTTGCCGAACAAATCGCGGGCGTGCAGGTCGATTCCGAAACCACCGTACAGAATCTGCAGGTTTCCAGCGACGTCGTAAAGACCCGCGTCTCCGCGCTTATAAAAGGCGCGAAGATCATCTCCGAATCTGCTGAGGACGGCGCGTATCATGTCGTCATGGCGCTCCCGCTGTACGGCGTGAACAACTCCCTCGCCTCGGCCGTGCTTCCGCAAATTTCGCGCCGTGAATCCTTCCCGGCAACCATCGCGCCGGAACCGGACGAACCGCTTTACACTCCGACGCAGCCGGAAACCACTACGGTCACGACCACGACGACCCGCACCACGACCATCACGAACCGTCAGAGCGGCACCTACACAGGCGTCATCATCGACTGCACCGGGCTCGGCCTTCGCTCCGCCATGTCTCCGGTCATCAAGACCACGGCCGGCGAGCCGATTTACGGCTACAAAAACCTTGACTCGAAAAAAGTCATCAAGAACGGCATGGCCGGCTACTCGAACGGCTTCGGCGGAAATGTCAGCCGCGCGGGCTCCAATCCGCTCGTAGTAAAAGCCGTCGGCGTGGACCACTATTTCAACCCGGTCGTCAACGTAGCCGACGCGAAAATTATCCTTGAAGAAAACGGTTATACCCACTTCCTCGATAATTGCGCGGTCGTGTTCATTAAATAACGAATAACAAACAACGCAAAAACAGGGACGGAATGATAAGCGTCAATCTTATCTTCCGTCCCTGTTTTCTTGTCTGTATCATTATGATTTCCGCGCGTTCTCCCGCCAGGCTTTCACAAGCTCTGCCGCTGCTTTTCCCGGATCGGGAGCGCCCGCTACGGCGCTGACGACGAAGAAACCGTCCACGCCCGTCTGCGCCAGCGGAGGGATATCCGTCAGCTTCACGCCGCCCCCGACGACGACGGGAATCTTGCTCGCCTGCGCCAGTTCCCTAATCTCCGCAAAACTCCGCGTGATGATATTTCCCTCGGAGTCAAGTCCGCAGTCGGGCTTCGTCGCCGTTTCATGGAGCGGCCCCGCGCCGAAATAATCGACGGCGCTGACGTCGGCTTCCCGAACATAGGCGATGAGTTCATCGGTTCTCGCGGAAAGACCGACGACGGCCTCCTCGCCCAGATAAGCGCGGCAGATTTCCGGCGGGACGTCCGACTGCCCGACGTGAACGCCGTCCGCCTTGATTCCCATTTTTCGCGCCGCCAGCACTACGTCGAGACGATCGTCCGCCAAAAGCGCCACGCGCTCCGACGCGCCCGCCGCCGCGATTTCCTCCGCCGCCTCCCGAAGCAGTTCGATCAGTTCCCGGGCGCTCGCTTCTTTCGAGCGAATCTGCACGCAGGTAAATCCCGCATGCAGCGCCGCCCGGATGATTTCGCGCACGGGACGCCCCCCGGTATTTTCCGGCCCGACGACAAGATAGGCCGAGATGTCGAGAACTTCGCGCATCGTCTTTCCCATCATTTGCCGCCTTCCAAAATTTTCTCAACGATTTCGGTCTTTTTATGCATCATGTCGGCATGACCGGGCCGCACGTCCGCTTTCAGGACGACTTCCGTGCGAATCCCTTTTTCCGCCAGCACGAAAGTCGCATCCTTGACCACCTGCATCACATCGTCCCACTCGCCTTCGATTTCCGTGAACATGGAATTCGTGCGGTTGGGAAGTCCTGACGCGCGAATCACGCGAATGACTTCCGCCACTTCCGCCGAAAGTTCCTCTCCCGTTCCGCAGGGCGCGACTGCCAAAGCAACCAATACGTTCATACTGTCATTCCTCTCACTTTCCAACCGTTTCGATCGTGAACGGCTGCGCGCCCACGTCTTCCGGAGTCGCCTGATAAAGTGCGTCAAGGAACGCGGTCTGGAAGCTCGCCGGTCCCTCTGCGCGGCTTTCCGCTTTTGCTCCGGCAAAATTGTAGATCGCCGTCGCGGTGAGCGCCGCGACAAAAGGCGTCGCCACGCAGGCGTAGACCGCCGCCACGCCGCCGAGAGAGCAGCCGGCTCCCGTAATCATCGGCAGAAACTTCGAGCCGCCCTCGGCCAGCGCAACGCTTTTCCCATCCGTCACGAGGTCCGTCGGACCGGATACCGCCACCGCGCCGCCCGTATGACGCGCGAGAGAAATCGCCGCCGTGCGCGCCGCTTCCACGGAGTCCGTCGAATCGACGCCGCGAACGCCGCCGGATTTTTTCCCGCTTTCCAGTTCCCAGAGCTCCGCCAATGCAATAATCTCCGAAGCGTTGCCCCGGATAATGGTCGGCTTGTCCGACCGAAACCCCAGCAAGAGGCTGGTTCGAAGACCGCCGATACCGATGCCCACCGGATCGATTACCCACGGCTTCCCCTGCTCTGCCAGCGCTTTCGCCGTACGCGGCAACGTTTCCGCATACACGGGAAGCATCGTCCCCATATTGATATACATGGCGCCGCCAACCGACGCCATAGCCTCGCCCTCGTCCGCCAGGTAAACCATCGCCGCCGAGCCGCCCACCGCAAGCTGCGCGTTCGCCACCAAATTGATCGTCACCGTGTTGGTGATGGAAGGCGCCAAGGGGTTCTTTTCCCGCGCAAGGCGCACTGCTTCCCGTATCTCGCGCCGCAAAGCTTCCTTTGTCGTTTTCTTCATGCAGAACCTCCGATAATAATTATTCCGCTTCCTGCCCTTCGCCGAACAGCGCTTTCGAGAAATCCTCGGCGACGAAGGGACGCAGGTCGGCGACGCCCTCGCCGACGCCGATCCATTTGATGGGCATATTAAGCTCCGCCTTGATGCCGATGACGACGCCGCCCTTTGCCGTGCCGTCGAGCTTCGTCAGCACGACGCCGGTAATCGGCGCGGCCTGGGTAAACAACTTCGCCTGGCTGACGGCGTTCTGCCCGGTGGTCGCGTCCAAAACGAGCAGCGTTTCATGCGGCGCGCCGGGAATCTCTCTCTGGATCACACGATTGATTTTTTCCAGCTCCGCCATCAGGTTCGATTTCGTCTGAAGCCGCCCCGCCGTATCGACCAGCAAGATGTCGATATTCCTCGCCTTTGCCGCCTTCACCGCGTCATAGACGACGGCGGCGGGATCGGAGCCCTCCTCGTGACGGATAAATTCCGCTTCGCTCCTTTGCGCCCAAACTTCAAGCTGTTCAATAGCAGCCGCACGGAAAGTGTCGGCCGCCGCCATCATCACCGACTTGCCGTAATAATGATAAAACGCGCTGAGCTTGCCGATGGTTGTCGTCTTTCCCGCGCCGTTGACGCCGATGACGAGAATGACCGTCGGCCCGTTGGCGGCCATTCGTATCCCTGCGCCGCCCTCCAGCAGTATTTCGGTAATCCGCGCCTCCAAAAACGGCTTCAAATCCTCCGGCGTCTTGATTTCTTTTTTCTTGATGCCTTTCCGCACGTCCGCCATCAGTTTTTCCGTCGTCATCACGCCGACGTCCGCCATGATGAGGATTTCCTCCAATTCGTCCAGGAGGTCGTCGTCAATATCCGCGTATCCGATGATAGCCTTCTCGATTTTTTCGGTAAAGCTCTCCCTCGTCCGCGTCAATCCTTTTTTCAATCGGTCAAAAAATCCCATGCTTCTCTTCCCCGCTTTTCAATACATACAACCGCAAATCCTAAAGTTCGTCCAGCCCGACGCGCCCTCACGCCGGAACGTCTTCCAATTTCACCGAGATGATTTTCGACACGCCGGCGTCCTCCAACGTGACGCCGTACATGGTATCCGCGGACTCCATCGTTCCCTTGCGGTGGGTGACCACCACAAACTGCGTCTTCTCCGAGAATTTGTGCAGGAAACGCCCGAAATTCGCAATATTCGTCTCATCCAGAGGCGCGTCGATCTCATCCAGCACGGAAAACGGCGCAGGCCGCACCCGTAAAAACGCGAACAGGAGCGCGATAACCGTCAGTGCCCGCTCGCCGCCGGAAAGCACCGAAAGATTCTGCTGCTTCTTTCCGGGAATCTGCACCACGATCTCCACGCCCGATTCGAGGACGTTTTGCTCGTCCGTCAGCAGGAGCTGCGCGTCTCCGCCCGCCTGCCCCCCGAACAGGTCGATAAAGATGTCGTGGAACGCTTTCTGTATCTCCGCGAAAGCCGCCTTGAAGGTCTTTGTCATATCGGCGTCCAGCTCCTGGATCAGCCGCTGGAAGTTCTTTTTTGCGCCTTCGATGTCCTGCATCTGCTTTTGGTATTTCTCATACTGCTCCGAGAGCTTCTGGTATTCCTCCACCGCGTTCGGGTTCACGGGACCGAGCTCCGCAATATTCCGCTCCAGGCCGCGCACCCGGGATTTCAGCTCTCCGGGCGGCATGTCCACGGTCTGCTCCGCCGCTTCGTCCACTTGCAGCGAGAAATCCTCGTCCAGTTTCAGAAGGCTCTGTTCCCGTTGCAGCCGGAACTTTTCCGTGTCCTTGTCGATGGCGTGCAGCCGTTCCTGCAAATCCCCCTGCTTTCGGCGGAGTTCCTTCAGTTTTCCCTCTGTGGCGTTCTCCTCCGCCATGCATTCCGTCCGCTTTTCATCGACGGCCTTGTATTCCCTGTCGATTTCTTCAAAATCCGCAAGCAGCGCTTTCTTTTCTTCGACAAGTCTTTGCATCTGCTCCGCGCCGTCCGTCAGGCCCTCCAAGAGACGCGCCGCTTCTTCCCGATTGGCCGCGAGATTTTCCTCGATCCCGCCGATCTCCCGTTCTTTCATCAGGACTGCGCCGTGCCGCTTGAACGCCTCCGTTTTCAGTCCGTCCATCTCCTGATGCAGCCGGTCGCGAATCTGCCCATAATCCTCAAAATCCTGTTCCAGATCGGCGACGGTATCGCGAACGCTGTCCGTCTGCCGCCGGAGCTCCTCCACTTCGTTTCCGAGCGCGCGGACAGCCTGCACCATTTTCGTCCGGTTCTCCTGCGCCTCGGCGAAAGTGGCCGCCGCGTGCTTCACCAATTCCTTCAGCCCGTCCAGCCGAAGAACGTCCGCCTCCATCTGCTCCGATAAAGACTTCCTCTCGGCGCTTTTTCCGCTCATCTCGACGCGCACGTCCTCCAAACGCTTCTTGTCAGCCTCGGACTGTCGTTCCATCTCCCGCAGTTCTTCCTCGGCCGCTGCGCATTCGCTTTCCGCCGTCTTGATGGCCACTTCCTTTTCCGTCAGCTCGCGCGCCAGCGCTTCCAGTTCTTCCTTACGGTTCAAAAAGCCCGTCTCGCTGCTCCTAAGGCTGCCTCCGGAAATCGACCCGCCCGGATTCAGGAGCTCGCCCGTCAGCGTAACGATTCGCGCACGATATCCCAACTTTTTCGCCGCGGAGAGCGCGTGCTCCATCGTATCCGCCAGGAGCGTCCGCGCCAGCAGGAAATCGACGGCTTTTCGATATTCCTCTGCCGCGCCGATGACTTCGTTCATATAACCGAGTATGCCCGGCAGTTTTCTAGCCGCTTCTTCCTGCCCGTTCCGTATCGTCAGCGTAGAAAGGGGCAAAAACGTCGCCCGCCCGGCTTTCCGCCGTTTCAGATATTCAATCGCGCCTTTCGCGGCCTCCGTGTCCCGCGTCACGATATTCTGCAGCGCGCCTCCAAGAGCCGCTTCCGCCGCCGTCAGATATTTCTTCGGCACTTCAATCAGCTCGGCAACCGCTCCGCATATCCCCTTTTTCCACGGCTCGGTTGCCGTGAGCACCGCTTTCGCGGCGTTGCCGAACCCCTCATAGGATTCCAAGGCTCTCTGCAGGATTTCCCGCTTTCCTTCGGTTTGATCGATGTATGTCCTGGCAATGGAAATCGTCTGCCGCCGTTCTTTTTGCAGTTTCTCGATTCTCCGGCGCGTCGTTTCCGCTTTTTTCTGCGCCGCCAGCAGTCCCTGCTCTTCTTCCTCCAATTCGCTTATCCGACGGGAAAGCGCGTCCAACTTTTCCCGGTTTTCGCCAAGACGTTTTTCCCCTTCCCGGATTTCCTGTTCCTGCCGCTGCCGCGCTTCCTTGCTCGTAATCAGATTCTGCTCCAGCGAGCCGAGCTCCCCCTGCTTCGTCAGATAATCTTTCTGCGTTTCCGAAAACCGGATTGAAAGCTCGTCTCTCGTTTGCCTCCGCGTCTTCAGCTCCTCGAAAATCCGATTGACGTTCTCCTGCGCCTCCGCCAGCTTTTGTTCCGCGTCCTGCTGGGCCTGCAGGGCTTCCTGTTCCCCTTCCCGGAGACCGGTTACCGCTTCCTTCGCTTCGGCAAGTCCCGTTTGCAGCGCTTCCCGCTTTTCTTTCAGCGCCCGCTGTGTTTCGTCGCTGTTTTGGCGGCGCTCCTCCAATACCCGGATCTCCGTTTCCTTGCCGCTGATTTTTTCCTGCTGCGCGTTGCGCGCCTCGAATTTCCGCTGTCCCTCCTGCTGCAAATCAATCAGCGTCTTCGCCAGCGCCTCTTTTTCCGCCTCCAGCGATATAAGATTGGAGGCCGTTTCCGCTTCCTCCTGCTGGCACGCAGCAAACCGCTCCCTGCTTGCCTGCTCCTTCTCTCCCATCTCCTGCTGTGCCCGGAAAAGCTCCGTGATTTTGCACCGCCGCAACTCGCCGTTCCATACGTTGAACTTCTTCGTGCGCTCGGCAGCCTCGGCCATAGGCGCAAGCTGATCCTCCAGCCCCTGCCGGATATCTCCCAGCCGGACGAGATTCTTCTCCGCCTCCTCCAGCTTTCGCACCGCAGAATACTTACGGTCCCGGAATTTCGTTATCCCCGCCGTCTCCTCGAAAAACAGCCGCCGCTCCTCGGGACGGCTGTTCAGCACCGAATCCATCTTGTTCTGACTGATGACGCTGAGACCGTCGCGCCCAAGCCCCGTATCGGCCAGCATCTCATAGATGTCCTTCAAATGGCAGCGGGTATTGTTCAAAAGGAACTCGCTGTCACCCGAACGGAAAATCCGCCGCGTAATGACAATCTCATCGAAATTTCCGGGCAGATCGCCCTGGTTCAAAAGCGTCAGGGAAACCTCCGCCGCCCCGAGGGAACGCCGCTCCGAGCTGCCCGCGAAAATGATGTCCTCGGTCTTCGTGCCGCGAAGATTCCGCACGTTCCGCTCGCCGAGCACCCAACGGATCGCGTCCGTGATATTGCTCTTGCCGCTGCCGTTCGGTCCAACGATAGCCGTCACGCCGTGGTCAAACTCGATCTCGATTTTATCCGCAAATGATTTGAAGCCGTAAGCTTCCAATCGTTTCAACTGCAAACTGCCCACCAACTTGTTGTCTTAATATCTTTTTATTATACAAAAAAAATACCAACGACGCCACAAAAAAACGGCGCACGGGAAAACAATCCCCATGCACCGTAATTCTTCTGGTGCGATTGGTGGGAGTCGAACCCACTACCTATCGCTTAGGAGGCGATCGCTCTATCCAAGTGAGCTACAACCGCAATTACACGAAATGTATTATAACAAATCCTTCCCCGGCGCGCAATCCCTATCAGCCCCATTGCGCTTTGTATTTCATGGCCTCCTGCTTGGAAATCCGCTGGCTGCCGTAAAGGTCCGTAAGCTGATAGCGGCCGTTGATATAATTGACCCGATAGATATTGTCCGGCGCTTCGTACCTGCAAATCGTATCAAAATCGCAGTGGAGATTTTCCTCCACGACGACAAATTCAAGCTCCACAAAATTATTCGTCCCCGCCGCAAGATACTCGCGCTGCGCTTCGACGCGAAGAATCGGCTTATCGTCCAGCGTCTCAAGATGCGTATATTCGTTGTCCTTGAGCTTGACGCGGCGAAGCGTGTCCCGCGCTCCGCCGACGGACATGATGTTCGCGCCCTCCGGCAGCTTCAAATCCACGATGTCATAAGTACAGGTCTCCTGCGGCTCGGTGTCCTCAAACTGCACGCCGTTTTTCACATGAATACGATATGCCTGCATACGTCTTCTCCCCTATCTTTCTGATTGATATTCAAAGCATCCGAAGGAGCTTGCAAAGCGACTCCGCGTCCTTCGCCATGTAATCGGAAGCCGCGATGGCCGCCTCCACCGGTCGATGGACGCCTCCGTAGGATACGGCAATATCCGCCGCCTCAAACATCGGAATATCGTTCGCGCCCTCGCCCACGGCGATTACCCGCCCGGCTTCTTCACTAAGGGTTCTCACCGCCGCCCCCTTGTCGAGAATCGATGCGAGCATCAAGCCCTCCCGATCATCCCACGCGCTCACGGAGGTAAACGCGCGGCATCCGAGTTTTTTTATAATCGGCTCCACCCACAGGTCAAGATTCCCCGTGACGATGGCGCAATCTTCCGCTCTCGAACGGATAAAACCGGCAATCACCGGGTCCAGCGCAACGGTATCCATGATGCCTTGTATCGTCGCGAGAGGGATTTCCTTCAAAATGTGGAACCGCAAACGAAAGGACTCGGAAAAAGCAATATGCCCGTCCATCGTGAGCCTTGTAAGGCGGGCCATTTCCTCGGAAAGCCCCAGCTCGCCCGCCAGGATAGGCAGCGTTTCCTCCCGCGTCACCGTTCCGTCCAGATCAAACGCGAATATTGTCCGCGCGCCGCGCGCCGCCAAATGATTTTCCTTCACTATCTGCCTTCTTTCCCCTACGGTCGCCACAGGTCATATCTCCGGCGAAAGCTCCGCGCCGTATTCCTGCAAAAAAACCTTTTGCCACTCTTTATACTCCGGCGCCAACGGCTTTTCTCGCGGGCAATGGATGCACCAAAAATCCGCCGTCTGATTCGGCACGACGACTTTTTTCCCTCTGCGGGCGAACTCCATACATTGGGACGTATCGTAAAAATGCCAGCCGCCGAAAAGCTCCTCGCGCCACGGAATATCGTACTGCGTCGCCAAAAAGAGTCCGTCCGCCGCTTCGACTTCCACATACGGGCCCTCCGGCTCCTGCATCTCGGAATCCACCACCGATTCCGGCTCGCAGGCATGCAGCACGCGGCCATAGCAGCGCATGCCGTCCCACCAGATGCCGCTAGCGGGAAGAGAACGGCATCCGACCACGCCGATCATGCCGATGGACCCGTCCGCAAATATCTCCTGTATGTCACGCACGAAGTCCTTATTCACAACCAGGACGTCCTGATGCAGATAAACCTTGAGCCGCGCGTCCGACGACCGCATGGCCGCATTATATCCCGCCGCCATCGAGGCCGCGCCGCGCATCGGGATATACTCCGCCGTCATCCCTCCGGGGAGACGAAGATGGCGCAAATACAGCAAACATTCCTCGTATTTTTCCTCATCGTTGACGCATGTGATAAATGCGATCTTTGACGCATCCGTCATTTCATCGCTCCCCATTCAAGGCTTCTGCCACGACGTCCACAAACGCCCGCCGCCCCTCGGAGGGAAAGGCCGCAAGATTCTGCAGGAATGCCTTTCGATGCACGACGATCTCCACAGCGAAACGAGCCAGATAGTCCGCAGGAAAGCCCGCTTCGTCCGCCAAACGCCAAAACGCAGATACATTTTCCTCCGCGTCTATGTCGTACTCAATGCGGCGCATGAGCGTCGCCAGGCGTTTCCTCTCTTCCGGAGTGTACTCCGCCTTCAGCGAGGACACGTCTGCCGAAGAACGCAGCGCCTGCACCAGCCAAACTTCCGTGTCAAGATCTCCCAGACGATTCTCGAAGCCCGCCGCAACAAGCTTCTCAATCACGCCGTCCGCCCCCGGTTTCCGCACAGGGGCAAAAAATATGTCCTTATAAAACGACGCGTACAGAAGCCGCTCAAATTCCGGCTTCGCATAACGTCTGTGCACGATGGCGTAGAAATGCCCGTCCATCAATTCCTGCAGGACGCGCCAATAACGGATGTTCTCAAAGCTCGTCAGCAAAAATCCCGTATCCTTGATGAACGTGCCGATGCCCGAAGCGATGTCCTGCGGATTCGTCACGTTCTCCAGCATACGCTCCGAAATCACAATATCGAAGGAACGTCGGGGAAACGGAAGCACCGTCTCCCGATAATCCAGTATCTCCCAACGCACGCCGAGCCCTTCCAGTTCCGGACGGCAAGCGGCCTCTTCGTCCGCAGCGACTGCGAAAAGTTCCGCCTCGGGAAAAATTTTCCGAAGCGCCGGAAGATAACCTGTGCTTTCTATCACCAGCACTGCCGACGCTCTCGTGTCCGAATCCACGAAATCAAGCAGCGGCAGATCGCCATTATTCCCCATCGGTTTTACATCTCG
This sequence comes from uncultured Selenomonadales bacterium, assembly GCA_900321035.1. Taxonomy (GTDB): domain Bacteria; phylum Bacillota; class Negativicutes; order Selenomonadales; family Selenomonadaceae; genus RUG12372. The sequence continues at coordinate 250,269 of ONUH01000001.1, forward strand.
CGAATGGCACGCAGAAGCAGGAAATCCGCAGGCTGCATTTGCGCAGCCGCCTGCAGCGCCTTATCTTTTTCGCCCTTTTCCGCCAGCAAGACGGCAATATTCCGGAGCAGGCTCCCGTCTTTCTCGTCGAAACGCAGCGCTTCTTTCAGGCAAAGCTCCGCGCCGTCCAAATCCCCCTGCGCGTAATATCCGCCCGCAAAGGAATTCAAGAGCCGCACCTTTTCCGCGACGGTATATTTCCCCCCGCAGATCTCGTCAATCTTCCTCCGCGCTTCCTCAGACGTGCCGACGCTCTCTGCCTGCGGCGCCGTACGGTCGGCTTCCCCGCCGCTCGTCGTTTCCGGTTCGGAAGGTTTCACGGCTTCGTTCCCATGCGCCCGGGCGTCAATTTTTGCTTTCAGCGTGCGAAGGACGTCCAGCGCGCTCTTACCCGACGGCTGCGCCTGTGATTTTGGCGCGTCGGCGGCTCCATTCCCATTCGGCGCCGCTTCTTTGGAAATCGACGGCAATTTCAGCCCGCCGACCGATTCCACGCGGCTTTCCGCAGCGTTTTCGCGAACCTTCGCCTTCTCTTCGGCTTCATGGTTCTCCTTGTCAATCTGCAAGAACGCCGCAAGATGCGGATATTCACGCTTTATCTTATCCGACTCGTTGCGCCCGTAAAACCCGGCCAAAGACTCAATCTCGTCCCGCTCTTCCTCCTTCATAGCCGGCAGGAATTTATCCGTCAAAAGATCAAAAATGGCGAGCCCCGCATCCGCCTTGTCCTGCAGGATGCACAGTCGTGCGAGCAAAATCCGGGCCGCCACATGATTCGGCGCATACCGCAGCGTGTTATCAATCCAATTTGCCGCTCTGTCGTAATCCCCCATCATGAAATACGCATACGCGCCCGCATACATCGCCTGCGGGGATACGGACTTCTTTTGCACCAATTCCACCAGCGTATCCAATGCTTCCGAATACGCCTCTTCCTCGATCTGCCGGAAGAGCTTCTGCTCCGTCGTCTTGACTTCCGCCTGCAGCCCGGCCTCCGCCTCCTGCTGCTGTTTTTTCTTCATCTTTCTGCTCGCTTTTCCCATCGATTGCTCCTCCTACCGCTTGCTCATTCTGTAACACCATTTAATCAGACGCATTCGTCAGCTGTTCCCATACATATCCGCGTCAAATCTCCCCATAAGCCGCCTCATAAACCGCCGCTTGATACGCTCCGGCAAAAAAGAGGCGTTCCCATTCGGACAAAAAACGGCCTTCCGATTTTTTATCATAATATAAGCATACCTCATGAAGCCCGTTTTGCGCAAGTGCGCGGACTAAAAAGGCGGCGTCTGCCGACGGATCATAAATCGTATTCAGGAACTGAATCACATCCGCAGCCGGCAAAGACTTGAAAATCCTGCAAAGCAGCGAAAAAGCGAACTCGGCAAAGCGCACTTCTTTCAATGCCTCCGTCACATAATCCAGCGCCTTTGTTTCCTGTCCTCTTCGATGCGCGATATCCGCCAAATACGTCAAAATAACGGCACGTACATGCCCTATGCCTGCGGAAGTCATATCCAGAGCTTCGTTGAATCGCACTTCCGCCTCCGCGTAATTTTTCTCCTTCCAAAATGCAGTACCTTCGTCAGCCTTATAATCCGGTGAGTCAGGAAATTTTTCCAACGCCTGTTGCGCTGATTTACAGATTTCAGCGGACGAATACTCCAGCTTGATCATAGAGTCTAACAATACGTCATACGGACGCTTTTCAAGGCCGACAAGAACCTCCCTGGATGCAATTGCCTTTTTTGCCCATTCGATTGCCTCCTCATAACGCCCCAATCCATGATAACAATCTGCCAGATAATAGGCGTCCGACCATGACTCCCCTCGTCGTTCCTGCTCTTTCAGCAAAATCGCCAAGTTCCGTTCCATCTTCCTGCGTAATACGCTGGAAGAATACCCTGTATGCCAAATCCTCACATCATCCACAGAAGCCACTTGCCATTTGCCGCCCTGCGCCTTAAGCATCTCGTGGATCTTGCCGTGATACCGAATATCGGGATGACGGCGAAACACACGAAGCGCAACCGTTTCAAGCATTATCGCATCGCCGCGGTCAACGTCTATATCAACTATCGGGCAGAGAAAACCCGCCGCCCTTTCCTCCCGGTCAAATTGCTCAATATGCGCCTTGACTTGCGAAATATCCTCTTCCCGGAAATATTCGTCGGCGTCCAAAAAAACAATCCAATCCCCTTTCGCCTTTTGCAACGCAAAATTCTTCGCCGCCGAAAAATCTTGACGCCACGCAAACGAATACACACGCGCGCCCGCCGCTTGGGCCAAATCCACCGTTCGATCCGTCGATCCAGTATCCACCACGACGATTTCGTCCGCAAGCGCTTTTACGCATTCCAACCAACGCGGAAGATTTACCTCCTCATTTTTCACAATCGCGCACGCCGAAATTTTAAGCATTTTCCGCCGCCTCCTCTATCCACCGAAGATATGACGAAGTTTCCGCCGACGGCGATAAATCCTGGGCCCGCAAAAGGAAACGCTTCGCGTCATTCCATGCACCCAAATGATAAAAACAAATCCCCTTCATTGCAAAGGCTTCTCCGCTGGCACTTTCCGGAAGTTTCTCCAACAAAGAAAGAGCAAGTTCCCATGCTTCCTCTTGCATGAAAACACGAGCCGTCATATATTTTCCCTCTTCGGAAAAAGCACGGGCGGCCGCCGCCAGGGGCTCAGCTTTCTGTATGCCGACCAACCGCACCACGTCGCCTATCAGACGACCGTAAACTTTTTCCACGTGCTCATCCACAGGAATCGATTTATTATAGACTTTCCAAATTGCAGCCATCTCCGGCGGGAGCAAACTTTCGGCCAATGCCGACGCTTCCTTCGCCGCGTCGTCACCCTCCATCAAGAATAACAGCGCAAATAGGCGCCCCCCTTGCTTCCAAACCGTCTGCTCTGATTGTTGCAACAACTCCTGCCATTTTCCCGCTTTGGCTGTCTGTTGTAACCGCACCTCATCAGCCTCGATGTGCAACAAATGAATCCACCTCTCCAACCGTTCGGCAAGTATTGTCTTCGCAGCTTCATCAAATCTTGACGGCTCCATGCCGGTCCCGGCTCCGGTCTTTGCCAACGCAAGGGCCTTGTTCCCTTCACGAACCGCTCCCCGATAGTCCCCCCCCAAGCTAAGACATTCCGCATATTCCGCATGAAACTCCGGCAATTCTGGGAAATCGCGCACGGCAAGGCTCGCCGCTTTCCGGCGCTCATGATATGCTTCCGGACGGTTTGCCAATATGCGAAGCAAGATACGATAAGATCGGCTTGCAAACACAAGATTTTTCCTTCCACCGTTCACATCGAACCACGCGTATTTCAGTGCATTTTCCTCATCATCCAGGCCGTCGTAAGTTTCTGCCAAATACATATAAATCGAATCTCTCGGACGTCCGCTTGCCAATTCTTTTTGCAGCAAAGCCAAATTCCTCTCGCCTTTGGCTCGCGACAATGATACAGAATACCCCGTGTGAAGCATCAGTAGCGCATCCGGCGGAATCACTGCTATACGCTCAATATCAGCACCTTGATGACACGGTTCTTCATGAATAATGCCCTCATAAGCTAAGCCCTCCACGCGTCGGAGAATCCTCGGCACGTATAATTCCAACAGCAGCTTTCCATTGTCGGCGTCCAACTCCCGGCGCATGAAAAGCAAAAGATCGGCGTCGGCGCCATATCGCTCCACCGCCGGCCGGATATTCTTCGCCATCCCCTCAGGAAAATATTCGTCCGCGTCTACGACGAGAATCCAGTCTCCCGCCGCCTTAGAGAGCGACACGTTCCGGGCCGCGGAAAAATCGTCCTGCCATGGAAAATGGAAAACCTGCGCGCCGTGCGCTTCCGCTATTTTCACCGTATCGTCGGAAGACCCCGTGTCCACGACGATGATCTCGTCGACCGCGCCTTCGAGGCTTGCCAGCGACCGCTCCAGCTTCGCCGCTTCATTCCGCACGATATAGCAGGCAGAAATCCGCATCCCCATCGCTCCTTTATCCAAATACCCCATCCGTCGCGCTTCACGCGCTCGTAACGTACCACCAGCACATTACGCCCCTCAAGGGACGGGCTCTTTTTATTATACCAAAAAAGCTCCCTGACAGGGAGCTTCTTTTCCGTATTCTAAAACTTCGTATTGACCATGTGGCCGTTCGGCTGGAAACCGGGAACGGCGGTATAGGAGCGCACCTTGACATTGCGCTGCTTGGAGCGGGCGAGCCATACCTTCGACCGATCCAATACGTCCTTTGCAATCGGCTGGAGCTTCGCCAAAAAAGCCTTGTACTCCTCCGTCTCTTTGTCCTCCGGCGTAATCGCCGCCTGCATCCGGTCAAAGATGACGTTCCGCTGCTCCGCGATATTCAAAAACTCATCGATATTCTCGCGGTTCAGGAATTTCTGCATTTCCATCGTGAGAATATAATACTTTTCCCACAATTCCTTCGCATCCCCGGCCATCAGGACGCCGCCCCTTTCTCCGCGCGCGCCTTCTTCATCGCCTGCGCCCACGCGTCGCGAAGCTCGGTGATGATATTCTTCGCCTCGTCAAGCTGCGCGAGGTCGCTCTTCATATTCGCCTCGACCAAACGGTCGTAAACGTAATTATACAGAGGCAAGAGCTGATGCGAGATCTCATATTCCATATTGAGCGTCACGCGAAATTCCGTAATGATGTTCTGCGCTTTCTGCAAGGAGTTGTTCGCTTCCTCATAATCTTTCTTCTCGATGGCTTCCCTGCCCTCGGTCATGAAGCGAAGCGCGCCGTTGTAAAGCATCAGCGTCAGGGCCTCCGGCGTCGCCGTCAATACCTGCTGTCGCTTATATGCCTCGGCTGCATTTACCATGTGTGTACCTCCCGCTCAGCATTGGAAGTGAAAGAAAAGGAGCGGAGCTGCCCCCGCTCCCCTTATTTACTGTTGACCGCCAAATATTGTATTATACTGCGCGTTCATTTGGGAAATCATCACTTCCAACGCGTCGTACTTCTTGTAAAGCTGCGTCTGGAAATCGTCCATCAGCGCCTTGAAGTTGTCCATCTTGGTCTTCAGCTGCGTAATCAGCAAGCCCAGCGTACTCTGGTCTTCCGGGTCGGCCAATACGCCTGCATAGTCCTCGACGTTCTTGATGCCGTCCGTCACCGCGTTGAAGTACAGCCGGTTCGCGATGCCGCGATGGTTGTAATCGTCCGTCGCCATAGCGTTGGTGCGGTTCTTCGGATCTACGCTGGTAAAAGTATCCTGATCGGACGCGAAAATCTGATACACGCAGTCCGGGTCGGCGGCAAGGGCTTTCTTCAGCTTGTCTTCGTCAAGCTGCAAATGCCCCTGGTTGTTCGACGACGTGATGCCGATCGCCGAAGCGGAATTGTAGTTGCTGCCTACGCTCAGCACCGGCGTCGAGACGGCGTCTCGCATAGCGTAAATCATATCACGCAAAATCTCGTTGTGGTAGAACAGGCCCGATTTCGCCTTTTCTGTCCACTTGTCGATCTGCTCCTGCGTCATCGAGGCTTCCTGCGTCTTCGACAACGGCTCGTAATCGCCGTCCGGCTTCGTGTTGTACTTCGTGACAAGATCGTCGAGAATCTTGTTGTAATCCTCGACAAACTTCTTGACGTTGTCAACAATGGCCGTGGTGTCCTGCGTTACGGAAACCGTAGTCGAACCGACTTTCGACAATGAATAAGTGACGCCGGAAACGGTGATGCGGCTGTCCTTGACGTTATCATATGTACGCCCGTCAATCGTGACGTTACCTTCAGTGCCTTTAAAAGATTTCGGAGTTCCGTCGTTCGCAAAAGTCTCGATATCTCCGAGATGTGCGCCGCTTGCATCCGTCGTGGATTGCGCTAAATGAAGCGCACTGAAAAGCTTCGCCGCTCCATCTCCACCGCTACTGTATGTGGAAATCGAACTTCCCATCATCAAATTGATTTTCGCATCCTTGCCGCTCTCCTTGTTATACAAAGTGAAAGCGTCGTTCGTCGCGTCGTAGCTTGCTGTGACGTTCGTGTTCAAATTCTTGATGTCGGCGGCAAGGTCGTTCAACGTCTTGCTCTCAAAGATGTCACCATACGAATAATGGACAGTCTTCTTCGTTTTCTCCGCATCTACTAAGGTTTGAATATCAGTATCGTCGTCCTGCACTGAGAAAGAAATCGCCGTCTGATCGTCCCGAACATAATCATACGTACCATCATCTTTCGTAATCCGATAATGAGTATGACCGTCCGTGTACTCGTGTCCTTCTCCATCCTTGGTAACCTGCTCAATGTTCTTGAAGATAATATCTTTGAGATAGATGGAACTCTTCTTGTCCGTAATCTTGTCAGCGTCTGTTTTGGAAACCGTTATTTTGTCATCGTCAGTATTCCACAATACATACGAACCATCAGACTGCTTTTCCTCATTTGCGTATGTCTTACCATCATAAACATAATCGGCATTCCGCACAATTTTATCCTTGGTCAATAGATACGCATTCTGAGACAGACTGTTGACCGTTACGGTATGCGTCATTCCCACCGCGTCGCCGTTTGCCGTTGCTTTGAGCACTGTCGCATCGGCAACCTCTGCGCCCATGGCGTTCATCTTCGACGACATCTTGTAATCGGACAGCGTCGAATACTTGAACGTATTTAGGCTCGTATAAATCTCGTTGAAGCCCTGCTTCAGCCACTCGTTCTTGACTTCCTTCTTGTACATCTTGTCGTACTGGTTCTGCTTGGAAAGCATTCCAGCCTTGACCATCGACTCGATGTCAAGCCCAGAGCCCGAAAGCCCGTAAAGACCGTTCACACCCATGATGCTGAACCTCCTTGTACAAACCGAACTTCGCGATCTGCGAAGCTTATTCCTTTACATTCCTCTTTTGCCGCTCTTACGCGTGCTCGTCGAGGAACGCGCCGATCCATTCCTTGGTCTTGACCATGCTCTTGACCATTTCCTCCGGCGGAAATTCCTTGATGACTTCCTTCGTCTCCTTGTCGATCATCTTGACCGTCATGACGTCGACGTCCTTGTTGTACTTGAACGCCAGATTGCAGTCAATCTTGTCCATCAGCTCGTTGAGCTCTTTGGTCATCAAGTCGACAGACTTCTCGTCCATCTTTGCCTGTTCCTGCGCCTGCTGCTGCGCCCGACGGACGTCCTCGCCCTGATTGTCGGCGCCGAGCTTTTGGCCCTCGCCTCCGGCCTTCACCGGCGCGTCCATCGTCGGCGGCGGAGTGGCCTGCTGGCTGCTTGCAACATCCGACGACACTTGCTGCTGCTTTGCTTCCGTCGCGCCACGGCTCGCCGAGTCTACCGCGCTGAACACCACAGCGGCAGACATAAGGTCTTGCGTTTTTCCAATCATCGTTCATCCCTCCATAGACATAATACTTAAATCTTTCCCTGAACCCGTGACGCGTCACGGATAATCGGCTCCTGAAGCTAATCCAACACCTTGCCCGCCCGCAAGGGGAAGGCTTTAATACCCTTACCCTCCCCTTGCGGGGAGGGTAAATCATTATCCTAAATCCTTCGGCAGGCTGTTGATGTCCACTCCCTCGGGCATCGCGGCCTGCTTGTTCTCTTCCTGTATCGCGCGGTAAATCTCTCCGCGATATATCTTGACCTCGCGCGGCGCCTCGATGGCGATTCGTACATTGTCGCCCTGCACATCCACGACGTTGATGACGATGTCGTCCCCGATCATGATCTGCTGGCGCGGTTTGCGCGTGAGTACGAGCATTTATTTTTCCTCCTTCTCCTCCTTGAAGAGACGGTGCTTTGTCGTATATTTGCTCTTTTCGAGCACCACCTGCTTCGCAAGGAATGTGCGTTTACTGATAACAATCGGCGCCACGAGATTCGCCGTCATGTTCTTGATTTCCCCGCCGGGAATCGTAATGAGCGTATAAATCAGAATGTCTTCCGGCGTCTTGATGCCAAGCTTCTGCGCAATCTCATCCTCAAGCTGGAATTCATAATCGGGGAAAAACACGAACGGCACGCCCATCATGAAAGCAAGCTCCGGCGACTTCACGGACTGAAGGAACGTGTACGGACTGTCGCTCTCATACGGAAGGAGCACGAACTCATGCTCGTCCTCAAAAGCGGGGATTCCTTCGTCAAACTGGACGATCTTATCCTCTTCGATTTCCAACTCGCCAAACCGTAACGTGTTAATCTTTTTCATGCTCTCTGCCTCCTACTTCATTTTGCTTATTTTGGGATCACGCATAAATGTCATAGTGGCCTTCCGATACCCAGCTGTGGATGGAGCCCTGTTCCTCGAGGAATATGTCGATATGTCCCTCGTTGAAGGTAACGTCCGCCTTGCCCGCCACCTGGATCTGGTAATCCCAGCTTCCCGGATCGATATCTCCCGGCTCGTGCGCCGGCTCGATATGAATCTCAGGATCGGGGATTGCCTGGGCTTCGAGATAACGCTGCCTGCTGATTTCGCCGGAAAGGCGGCTCTTCGCCTGGCTCGCGATCTCGTTGTGTCCCTTCCTCGCGGCGTTCTCAATCATCGCCCACGCATTTTGGGTGTGACTTGACGTCGCCGACTGGACGTCGGAAATGCCCTGCCGGCCATTCTCCCCCGTAAAATCGCCCATCGTTCGCGCACCGTAGGAATGACGGCTCGGATACGAATTGATATCCAGCGTGATCCTTCCTATGCCGGTATTCGAACGCGGCGCATGATACGTGCCCTTCGCCGTCGGTCTTTGGATGCGGCTCGAAAGCGTCGAAGCCGCCATATCAATGCCGACGCGCGGAAGCGTATGACGCGTATTCAAATAGAGCATCATGGCCAGCTCCTTCCTTGGCAGAAAAACTCCTTATACTCCGCTTCTATTCTACCCTATTTCACAGAAAATTACAAGTAGTCGACAAGCATATATGCGGGGAAATTTACTCCCCCCTGTCAGCTTCGCTGACGTCCCCCCTCCCGGAGGGGGGCTCGCATTACAAGTAATCCGCCAACGTCGGCGGGAGAATGCGCGAGCCGACGGAGAGGGAAAGCTGATAAATCGTCTGCGCGGTCATCATCTCGACGGCCAGCTTCGCCACGTCGGTGGAATGGACGTCGGTGATGTCGCCCAAAATCGTCTCGTTCTGCGTGACGAGCATATCCGAGCAGTCGGAGTACACCTGCTGCCGGGCCGCCAGCTTCGATTCCGCGTTCAACACCGTATTGAAGGAATTATTCGCCAGCGTCTTGCCGTCCGAGGACATCCATCTGCTGTCGCTCGCCTCGCACTTGGCGACGACAGTGAGCATATCGTTGAATGCGTTGGCGCCGGAATACGGGTTGCCAGAGTCCGCATTGTCGAAAATGCTGCTTCCCGCAATATCGACGCCGCTTGCGTTGACCGTATCGGTGGCCGGCTGCACCTCGCCGTTTTCCTTGACCATCGAGAACTGCTTCTTGTCGCCTTGGTAAGTTACAACATACTGCTCTATGGTTTCAAATTTCAGAGTGGCAGTCCGGCCACCCACCGTGATGTCTGCGGAAAAGCTTTCGCCATCCTGTGTAATTATGCCATACCCGTTAAAATATTTAGATACTGTCACAGCGCCGGACGCAAAATCGGAAACCGTCCCCACCGCGTCACCGTCCACAACCGTCATCTGTCCCGCCGAGATTTTTTCCTTGTAGCCTTCCTCGACGAATTCCTCCGTATACACTTTTCCGGTTTTGGTATTCAAGAAATATTTGTCCCCGGTATCTTTGTCCTTCAACGTCAGCATTTGCACAAGATCACCTGATCTTGCAGCGTCGACGAAAAAATCCTCCTGTTTGTCGTCGAGGGTCTTTGTCATGCCACGCCATTCTTTCTTGTCATAAGAAATATTATAAGGCTGTACGAGGTCGCGCTGACCGGAAAACAGATAGCGCCCGTTGATCTGGATATTCGCGTCGGCCACGGACTGCTGGACCTGTACCAGCATTTCCTGCGCGATGGCTTTCATGTCGCTGTCCGTATTCGTGCCCTGCGCTTGATTCGCCTTGGTCACGACGGTCTTGAAGCAGTTCGTGATATCCACCAGCGAGGAGTCGCTGTTCTTCATCCACGAGATCGCCGTCTTGACGTTCGTCTGGTATTGGTTGTTCTCGCCGTATGAAGTGCTGTAGCGCAGATATTTCGAGTAGCCGATGGGATCGTCGGAGGGGCGGTGCAGCTTCGCGCCGTCGCTCTGCTCCATCAGCTTCGTCTGATTCTCATAGGTGCGGTTCAGCTGGTTCAAGTACCGCGTCGTCATTTGAAGACTTCCTACGCGCATCTTATTTCACCTTACCTTCCCACTACGCCGGTCGAATTGATCAGCCGGTCGAGCATCTCGTCCATCGTCGTCAGACAGCGCGAGCATGCGCTGTAGCCCTGCTGGAACATAATCATATTCGTCAGTTCCTCGTCCCAGTTCACGCCGGAAACCGAGGTGCGCCACTGGCGGACCTGCTCGACGATATCCTCCTGGGAGACGACCTTGTTGTTCGTCTGCGAGGAATTGACGCCGAGGTCGGTCATAGCCTTGTTGTAATATTCCTGCAATGAAGCCGCACCGATAGAAGCTTTGCCGTTGATTCGGGTGTCGTCCCCCTGATTCAGCAATGTACTGAGCTTAACCGCGTTTGAACCGTCCGCCGTACCGTTCATCGGTTTGTCCACAATAATCGTTTGTTTCGGCTCGGCCGTCGTAGACAATTTCTGATATTTTTCCATCAAATTGTCTTCCGATGAAATCGTACGCGCCGCGATTTTGCGCTCGCCGTCGGTGTCGTTAAGCGCCGTATTAACCTTCAACGCGTTGATAATGCGAATACCCTTGAGCGACTCTTTCTCTGTCGCGTCGGTGGTCACGTCGATTGTCCACGGGTCGGTCTCAGGATCACCAGGCTTATGAATAACGACTGTCTGATCATAAAGCTTTACGCTTTTCGTCGCTTCATCCCAAATATAAGCGACTCCGTCCGTTTTTGTCCAAATCTTATTTTCGGCATCATAAACGTAGTCGCCCCCGTCTTCGCCGAAGAAGTTGATGCCCGTGGTCGGGAACTTCGTCCCATCCGCCACTTCAAGGTCGGAGGCGTCTATACCGGAGCCCGCCTTATGCTGGGCGTTGAAGTCGGTCAACAGGAACGCCGCCATATCGGCCAGCTTGTCGATATAGTCCTTGTCCTCCTGAATGGCGTCCACTTCCGCCTTCAATATCCCCGTCAGCGGGTCGAAGATGACGCCGGTGTCGCCGATCTCGATATTGTAATCGGTGAGGCCGTAATCCTCGTTCGGGATGCCCGGCTGTCTGCCGTCGTCGTAAACGGGACCCACGGTCAGATTCAGCTTCGTGATGCCGTTGACGATGGAGGCGCCGTTGGAGACGATGGTGTACATGGAGTTTTCCGGGTTCTCGGAAACAGAGATGCTCATGAAGCCAGAAAGCTGGTCGACGAGGTTGTCCCGCTCGTCCCGGAGGTCGTTGGCGCTGCCGCCCGCCGACTCCGCCGCCATGATCGTCTTATTGAGCTGAACGATCTGGTCGGAAAGAGTATTGACCTTCTGGACGTTGATCTTGATGTCTTCGTACTCGGAAATGATCTGGTTTTGGAGCTGCTTGCCCGACGAGACGACGCGGTCGATGAGGATGCCGCTCTGCTCCAGCACGGCTACGCGCTCGCTGGTGTTGCTGGCTTCCTTCGACATATCGACCCACGACTGGTAAAAACTCAAGACCGCGTTTTGCAGCCCCGTATCGTCGGCATCGTTGAAAATCGCTTCCAGTTTTTGGTAATTCGTCTGCCGCGTCTTCGCGTATTCCTGATCGGAGAATTCGCGCCAATACTGCTTGTCCGCGTAAACGTCGCGGGCGCGGGTAATCGACAGCGAATCGACGCCGGAGCCGACGAACTGCTGCGTGCCGCTGGCATAGAGCGAATCGGGCGACGTCGCCGCCTGATTCACGCTCTGACGGGAATATCCCGTCACGCTGGAATTCGTCATATTATGACCCGTCGTGTCCAGTGCCAGCCGGTTCGTGCTGACGCCGCGATACATCGTATTGAGCCCTGCAAAGGTAGAACGTACTGCCATGATGTCCTGTCCTTTCCAACCTTCCTTGTAATTATTTCCGTATCCTTACTGGTTATTCCTGTACTCCCCCCGTCAGCTTCGCTGACATCCCCCTCCGAGAGGGGGGGCTTGTTGTGACGCCTCTCAATGCCTCCCTCCTCGAGGGAGGTGGCACGCCGCAGGCGTGACGGAGGGAGTTTAAAATCCTTATATACTCTGATCGAACAATTTCCGCCCCTGCGTCGCCTGTTCGGGCGCGTCCGGCGTCCCGTAGCCCGGCGCGGCGGAAGCCGCCGTCATGACGTTCAGGCTGAACGTCAGATAGCTCATATCATGCGCCAGCAGGCGCTGATTCGTATCGATGACGGCTTTCAGTTTTTCCGTGAGTTCTTCCAATCGTTTCATATACTGCCGCGCCCGCATCTTTTCCTTCGAGTACGGCAGCCTGCCCAAAGCGTCGCCAAGAGTTGCCGCCTCGACTTCCGCGAGGAGGGCCACTTTGCCTTTTTCACAGGCTTCCATCTCGAGAAGCGCGGCATCTGCGGCTTCCGTCGCGTCCGCCACAGCCTTGGCATTCAGGTTTTCCTTCAGCGCCTTGCGCTGCGCTTCCGCATGCTCGTACAGGCGGAGCATCAGGGAAAGTTCCTTTTTCAGCAACTCCAGGATCTTGTCCAGCGTCGTTTTCATGCTTTCATTATCCACCGTCAGATTCCTCACGCCTTGAAATCGAATTTCTTTTCCCGCGACACGCTTTCCGCTCCTTTTTGCCCGTACGTCGGGTCAACGGAGGAATTCGAGATGCGGTTCAGGTGATACTCGACGGCGCCGAGCGCGTGACGAATGAGGAACTCGTTCATCTCGCTCGACTCCTTTGCTTTCTCCACGCGCTTCCCCAACTGGGAGTGAACCGCGCGGAGCGCCGCCCGAAGGTCTCCCGGGCACGCAGCTTCCACTTCCGTCATCGCCATTTCGGGATGGATGGAAGGAATTTCCTTGGATAACGCCAAAAGCGCATCCTGTCGGCGTTTTTCTGCCGCGCGGATGCGCTCAAGCTGCTGTTCTTCTTCCGCCACTATGGGCTCCAGCCCTTTGAGGTCAACGGCAACAAGCACGGCCCGTTTTCTTCCCGCAATTTCAAGAAGAGCCGCATACGCGTCGGAGAGATCTTTCAGAGCCTGAATCAGATTCTTCCACATAACGCCGCCTCAGTAACGCATGGCGAGCATATCCGCCGCCAGCGTCTGCGCGTCGACATTGTAGGAGCCGCTGGCGAATTGCTGCCGAAGCGCTTCCACACGATCCGTGCGGGCGTTGTCCGCCCCGCTCCGGAGCTGCGCGAGCGTCTGGCTGAAGCTCTTCGCTTCGCTGGACATGACGAATTCGCCCGCCTTCGGCGCTTCCGTACGCTTCACGTTCTTGACGGACGCGTTCTGCTGTTGCCCGGCATAAAGCCCGAACGCAGCCTGGATGTGGTTGATAATCATGATAGTTCACCGTCCTCTGTTTGGCGCGTCCGTGCTCCATAAGATTCCTTTCCTTGTTTCTGCCCATAAATCGAAAAAAAAACGAGGTTTCTTAACCCCTGCTTTTCGTCAATTATTCGCATTTATTATAAAAATACTCTTATTTTCTCTCATTTTCGCACGTTAGCACCTATGTTGAGATTTATTAAAGATTTCTTAAACAAAGACGCCTATCGAAAAATTATAAATCAGAAATTCTGATTTTCCGATTTTCTGATTTTCTTACCTCAGGAATTTAACTTCCTTTTTTCTCGCAACAGAAAAGGCCGGAGAAATTCTCCGGCCCGCAACGATTCTTTCTTAATTCTTTTTCATGCCCATATCCTTCGAACGGAAGCCCGTGCCCATCGGCCGTTTTTCCTTGACCGCCTGCACAGCCCGCTCTACGGCTTTCTTCTGCGCCTTGATGACTTCCTTTTTCAGTTCTTCATCGCATTTCGGACAGAATCGTCCGTTGTTGATCAGCTTGCCGCATTTTTCGCAGGGATATGAAACGTCCATACCGTCCTGCACGAACCGGCCTTCCTTGATCATGCGGCGAATGAGCCGCTCCTTGGCGCCTTCGACGCCCTCGACGATTTCCTTGATCGTAGAATGCGGATTGTCACGCACGAAAGAAGATATTTTCAGCATCATTTCCTCTTCTTTGTCCATGCAGTCACGACAGATTCGCACTCCCGTATCCATAAACAATTTCCCGCATTCCGGGCAATTTTTCAGTTTGCCTGCCATTTTGTCTCACTCCCGTGTAATTTGTGCCAAACATAAGGAATCGTCCAAAATAAATTGGACTTGTTTATATTCTATACCAAAAAAAATGTATCGGCAAGTGCGCATTTCATCATGTCCCGCATTACGCGCGGTCACTTGCCAAGACCCATGCCGAGACCGACGCAGCCCCCGCCAGGCGAAGTGTACGCGCACATTCGGCAAGCGTCGCGCCCGTCGTCATAATATCATCGACGAGCAGGATATTTTTCCCGGCGATTGCCTCGGGGCGTTCGTCCCCCGAAAGAGCGAACGCGCCCTTGATATTCAGTGCACGCATAGGCGCAGAAAGCCCGAACTGCGGCTCCGTGGCTCTCGTGCGAACCAACGCGCGCCGCCACGTCCAGCCCTGCGCTTCCAGCCATTCGCGAAAAATCATCTCGGTCTGGTTGCCGCCGCGCTCCCGTTCCTTCTCCGCGAACAGCGGCACCGGAACGACGACGCCCGGCATCCAGTCCTCCCGTCGCAGCGCTCCGCCCGCTTCCGTCAAAAAAGAACGAATTGCGGGAAGCCCGTCCCGTCTCCGTTTGAATTTCAGCGGAATCAACAATTCCCGCAGCGTTCCGCGATAAAGGCCGAACGCCCACGCTTCCTCGAGGTCTTTCCGATGCTCTTCGCCGAGAGGCAATCTGCGCACACGAACCGCATTCGAAAGGCAGGCCGGACACCAGTCCCCCCGGTTCTCCACATAAGCTCCGCAGGCCGGGCACCGGGACGGAAAAAGCAGTTCCAAAAACGGAGCCGAAAGCCGCTTTATAAAACGGAAGAATCCCTCTTCACGACGTTCCCTATTCATTCCATGGCTCCCGCAAGCCGGGAGGCGAGCATGGTAAACCGCCGCCTCGTCCTGTCGTTTTCCACCGCGACCCGCAGCGCTCGCTCGCTTCCTAAAAGAATGACCCGTTCTCTCGCCCGCGTGACGGCGGTATAGAGAAGATTTCTCTGGAGCATCGCGCGATGCCCCATGACGACGGGCAGGACGACAATCGGATATTCGCTGCCCTGGCTTTTATGGACGCTCATCGCGTAGGCGGGCTGAAGCTCGCTCATCTCCTCCCGCTTATATTCCGCCGTATGGTCTTCGCCGTAGCGCACGACGAGCCGCTTTTCCCCGATGGATTCGACGAAACCCACGTCGCCGTTGAAAACATTTTTCTCGTAATTGTTCCGTATCTGCATGACCTTATCCCCGACGCGGAAGGAAAAACCGCCCGCCGCAATTTCCGGCTCGTATCGCGAGGCTGGATTCAGCGCCGCCTGCAAGAGACGGTTCAGCCGGTCGATGCCGCAGGCCAATCGGTGCATCGGGGACAATACCTGCACGTCCCGCAGCGGATCGACGCCGAGGGCGGGCAGCTCGTCGCGGCACAGGGCGACGACGGCCTCCGCCGTTTCCTCCTCCGAAAAGAAACTGCGGAACTCAAAAGTGCTTCCCGGCGCGCAGTCCGGCATCCGTCCCGCGTTGACGGCGTGGGCATTGCGGACGATCAGGCTTTCTCCCGCCTGACGGAAAATGTCAGTGAGCCGTACGCTGGGAAAAACTTTTGCCCGCAGGATATCCGCCAGCACGGTACCCGGTCCCACCGACGGAAGCTGATCCACGTCGCCCACCAATATCAGATGGCATCCCTTGGGGACGGCGGCCAAGAAATGCTGCATCAGCACGATATCCATCATGGAAACTTCGTCAAGGATGATGACGTCCGCCTCGATGGGCGTTTCCGCGTCCCGCATGAATACGGCGGCTCCGTCAGATTCCGTCTGCGCTTCCAGCATACGATGAACCGTCACGGCTTTCCGGCCTGTCGCCTCCCCCAGGCGTTTCGCCGCCCGTCCCGTCGGCGCGCCAAGCCGCACGGAGAGTCCAAGTTTTTCAAGGACGCCGATCATGCCGCGCACCACGGTAGTTTTGCCCGTACCGGGGCCGCCGGTTAAAATGAAAACGCCGTGACGAAGCGCCGCCGTCACCGCTTCGCGCTGCCCGTCCGCCAGTGTGATGCCGTCGGCGTGTTCCCATTCTCTGGCGAACGCCTCCGGATCTTCCACCGGGAAGACGTCCGCATGGGCAGCCAAATACAAAAGCGCCGAGGCCGTCTCCTGTTCCGCCGTATAAAGAGAAGACGGATAAATCAGCGTTTCGCCGCCCTCCGTTTCGAAAAAAAGCCGCTCCGCGTCGATTTCGTCCCGAAGCGTTTCCCGAACCAGCCTTCCATCCACGCCGAGCATTTCCGCCGCGCCCCGCACAAGCCGCATCTCCGGCAGGCAGCAATGCCCGGAGGAAGCCACGCCTTCCAGGACGAAGCGAAGCCCCGCCGCGATCCGCTGCGGACTGTCCGTCTCTCCGCCCTCCGCCATGGCAATCATATCCGCCGTGCGGAAACCGACGCCGGACACTTCCCGCGCTATGCGGTACGGGTCCCGTTCCAAAACGTCCAGTGCAAAGGAGCCGTACTGCTTATATATCCTTGCCCCATAAGTTCCGGAAACGCCGCGCATCTCCAGCCAGAGCATGATCTCCTTCAGTTCCGACTGCTCATGATAGGACGCGTAAATCTTCTGCGCCGTCTTTTTCCCGATGCCCGATACTTCCTGCAGCCGGCTCGGGGCATTTTCAATGACGTCCAGCGTTTCCTCGCCGAACCTCGCCACAATACGCTGGGCCATAGCGGGACCGATGCCCTGCACCGCACCGGAGGCCAAAAAGCGCAGAATCCCCTGCGTACTCGTCGGAGCGGCGACTCGAATATGCGCCGCCTGAAACTGCGAACCGAACCGCGGATGCTCGACCCATTCGCCCTGCAAAGAAACCTCCTGCCCCACGAGGGGAGCGGCGGAAGGAATCGTCACGGAAACGCGGCTCGATTGCCCGTCGGGCACGAGGCGAAACACGGAAAAACGACCGTCGCCGCTGTCGAAAACCACGCTGTCCACAACGCCCGTCATTTCTTCCATGCTTCCGCCCCCTTTCCTATCTTGCCTTCCCCTATGGGGAAGGTTCCATCAATGCGCCCCATTTCTCATAGCGGCGCTCGATTTCCGCCTGTTTTGCCGCATATTCCTCGGCGATACGCCGGCTTTCCTCCGGGTCGGCCTGAATCGCCGAATCGTTCATCTCCCGCTCGAGCATTTTCAGCTCCGCCTCCGCCATGGCGAGCTCGGCCTCGGCGCGCAGCAAAAGCTCCTGCCTCTTTTCCTCGCTGACGCCCGGAACGGAAACGCTCTTTTCAGCTTCCGCCGCCTTTTCTTTCCGCTTGGGCGCGGCCGGTTTTTCCGGCTCTTTTTTCACCGGCTCGGGGACTTTCGCTGCCTCCCGCTCCGCTTTCTTTTCCTTATAATAATCATAGCCGCCGTCGTAACGCGTCAACCGGCCCTGCGCCAGCTCAAGCGTCACGTTCGCCACGCGGTTCAGAAAATAACGGTCGTGAGACACGACGACGAAGGTACCGGGAAACGCCATCAGCGCTTCCTCGACGGCTTCCTTTGCGGGGATGTCCAAATGATTTGTCGGCTCATCCAGCACGAGAAAATTCGCGCCGGTCAGCATCAGCTTCAAAAATGCCAGCCGCGACTGCTCGCCGCCGGAAAGGTCGCCGATCACGCGCTCCACCTCGTCGCCGCGGAACAGGAACGCGCCGAGATACCCCCGCGCCGTTTCCTCGTCCGTACCGAACTCGTAGAGGATTTCCTCGAGCACCGTCCGCTCTTTGTGCAGTCCTTCATGCTGCTGGGAGAAATACCCGATCTTTACGCGGCTGCCTAATTTCACGCCGCCCGCCGAGGGAGTCAATTCTCCGACAATCATGCGCAGCAGCGTCGTCTTGCCTTCGCCGTTGGCTCCGACGATGGCCGCGCCGTCGCCGCGGCGCACCAAGAGCGACACATGGGAAAACACCGTATGTTCCCCGAAAACCGCCGCCAGATCCTCCGCCTCGACGACGCGCTCCGCGCACTCCCCCGGCGGGTGAAATGCAAAATAATTGAACCGCGCTTTTTCCGGCGGCAGGACGATGCGTTCCATGCGGTCGAGCTGGCTTTGCCGGCCCCGCGCCTGCTTCGCCTTGATGCCCGCGCGGTAGCGGCGGATATATTCTTCCGTCTCGCGGATTTTTTCCTGCTGTTTCTCATAGGCGGATTCGAGGGCCGCACGCCGCTCGTCGCGCACTTTCTGGTAATAACTGTAGTTGCCCGCATAGACCGTCGCCGTCCGATGCTCGAGCCCGATAATCTTCGTCGCCACCCGGTCAAGGAAAAAACGGTCGTGGGAAATCAGGAGCACGCCGCCCCGATAGCCGCGCAAAAATTCCTCCAGCCACTCGATCATACGAATGTCCAAATGGTTCGTCGGCTCGTCGAGAAACAGAAAATCCGGCTCGCGCAAAAGAGCCTTCGCGAGACAGACGCGCGTTTTCTGCCCGCCGGACAGGTGCGCGATCCCGCCCGCCAAGTCCGCGTCCGAAAAGCCGAGGCCGAAAGCCACTCGACGAATGCGGCTTTCGACGTCATAGCCTTCCATCTGCTCGAAACGCTCCACGATGCGCCCATACTCGGCAAGCCGTTCCTCGTCCGCGCCGCCGTGTCCGATGGCCTTTTCCATCGCCTGTTTCTTCTCGCCGAGACGCAGGACGTCCGAAAACGCGCCGAGGAATTCCTCATGCAGCGTCCCCGTTCCGAGGGAAGCCTGCTGCTCTACATAGCCGATGGTCTCTGAGGCTTCAAGGCGGACCGTCCCGCCGTCCGGTTCCTCCTCGCCGAGCAGGCAGCGCATCAGCGTCGTCTTGCCCGCGCCGTTGGCCCCCACAAGGCCCGCGCGCTCGCCCCGCGCCACGCGAAAACTCACGTCATGAAAAAGCTCTGTCGTACCGAAGGACTTCGAGAGACCGCTGACCAGCAGCTCACGCATTGCCGTAATCCTTTCCTATTTCCAAAACCGCCGTATCGTCGTCGCCCGTCCGAATCACACAGGGAAACGGAAGGTCGCCGAAAAGAGGCTCCGTCCCCTTCGGAACGGTAAACGTAGTCTCCTGAAGATCTCTGGTGCTCCCGTTCCCCACGTCTTCGTTGTCGATGACAAACCCCCGTTCGCGAAGCACTTCGGCAGCCGCTGCTGCGGCTCCTTTGATACCGCAGCAGTTCAAAACCTTCACCCGGATATCCGCAGGCTTGACCGCGTTCTGCGACGCGGCGCCCGGCTCGCCGGAAACGACGCCCGGCGCCGCGATTCTCATCGTTCCGCCGACGTCCGCCAATCCCGGCGGCAGATTTTCCTCATAGAACGCCGCATCCCGTTCTGCCCGTTCCTTTATGGGCGGCGTCATCGCCGCGCTCATTTGCGACGCCAGCAGCCGCCGCGCCTCTTTGATATCCGGCAGCCAATAGCTGGTCTCCTGCCACCATGCCGGTCGTCCCGGAAGCAATACGGACTCGACGCCGTTCCCCTTGATGTCCGGGAGCAGCGAAGCGAAACGCGCCATATCGCCGAGCTCCATGTCCGTCTCGATGACCGAGCCGAGCTCGCGGACAATCTGCGCCAAATGCGGAACGACTTCGGGCGACGTCACCCGCGCCAGCAAGGCTTTCAAAAATTTCTGCTGCCGCGCAATACGCCCGATGTCGCCTTCCTCATCGCGGAACCGCACATATTCCATCGCCTGTTTTCCGTCCAAATGCTGCTCGCCGGGATACAGGTCAATGACGAGGCCGCCGTCCTCATCCCACGGGTCCTCATAATACATCCGCTTTTCCACGTCGATATCCACGCCGCCCACCGTGTCGATCATCTTCTCGAAAGCGCGGATATTGACGATCACATAGCCGTCGATCTTCGCCGCCAGCAGCCGTTCCAAAACCTTCTGGGCATATTCATGGCCGCCGTACGCATACGCATGATTGATTTTCTCGTAGGCGCCCTGTTCCATCTCCACCCGCGTGTCCCGAGGAATGGACAGAATAGACGCGCGCTTCGCCTCCTCGTCCAGCGACACGAGGAACAGCGTATCGCTGCGCCCCGTATCGTCCGTACGCGGATCGACGCCCATCACCATGATTTCCTTCGTATAGGGAGACGTCAGTACATCGGGCGCTTCGGCGCCGTTTCCACTTTCCCGGCGCGCTATCGCCCACCACGCGCCCGCGCAAATCCCAACTGCCAGCAGAATTATGGAGGCCAAAACAAGAAGCCGCTGCTTCCGTTTCCTTTGCCTGCGCTTTCTCCGCATCCGCGATTCCCTCTTTCCGATTGCATGTCATTTAAACATCTTGCCCGTCTTTGTCCAATAAAGATAAGTATAGCAAAAAAGAACTTCCGCCGCAACGCAAACGGCTCGCCGAAGCGAGCCGCCAAAGCGCGTGATGCCATGAAAAAAGCCGCCACATTCCGTGACGGCTGTTTATTCCAGCGATACCGAAGCGTTTCCTGATTATTTCGCAAGCGCATCGACTTTCTTCGCAAGCCTCGACTTCTTACGGGCCGCATTGTTCTTGTGATAGACATGGTTAGCGGCTGCCTGGTCGATCGTCTTGTAGGCTGCATGAAGGAGGGTCTTCGCTTCATCCGCGTTGCCGGCGGCGACGGCGTCGATCACCTTGCGGGACGCTTTCTTCACGCGCGTCTTCTCAGCCACGTTCTTCGCATGACGCTTCGCATCGGTCTTAACACTCAAAATAGAAGATTTGATATTCGGCAAAACTTTCACCCCCCTTTCCTTTTTTGTTACCGATGTATTTTATCACGTGAATTTTGAAAATGCAACTTTTATTTTTATTGCCCGCCTGCGGACGCGATGATATAATTATGAAGCCGATTTTCTTAGGAAGGAAGATTTCATGCAAACGACACATATCCGCAATTTTTCCATCATCGCACATATCGACCACGGAAAATCCACGCTGGCCGACCGGCTGATCGAGCGGACGGGTGCGCTGGCCGAGCGCGAGATGAAGGAGCAGGTGCTCGACTCGATGGAGCTGGAGCGCGAACGCGGCATCACCATCAAGGCGCAGACGGTGCGCCTGACTTATAAAGCGAAAGACGGCGAAACTTACGAACTGAACCTTATCGACACGCCGGGCCACGTCGATTTTACCTACGAGGTTTCGCGGAGCCTCGCCGCCTGCGAGGGCGCGCTGCTCGTTGTGGACGCGACGCAGGGCGTGGAGGCGCAGACGCTGGCAAACGTCTATATGGCGCTGGAGCACGATTTGGAGATTATTCCCGTCATCAACAAGGTGGACCTCCCCAGCGCCGACCCGGAAAAAGTGAAGAAAGAAATCGAGGACGCCATCGGCCTCGACGCGTCGGACGCGGTGCTGACGTCGGCAAAGACCGGTCTCGGCGTGGACGATATATTGGAAGCGATCGTGAAGCTGATCCCGCCGCCCTCCGGCGACGAGAAAAAGCCGCTGCGCGCGCTGATTTTCGACTCGTATTTTGACGCGTACAAAGGCGTCATCGCCCATATCCGGCTGATGGACGGCCTCATAAAAAAGGGCATGGAGCTTCGCATGATGGCCACGGGCAAGGTCTTCGAGGTCACGGACGTCGGCTGCTTCCAGCCAGCGCCGGTGGAGGTGCCGCAGCTTGCGGCGGGCGACGTGGGCTTCATCGCGGGCAGCTTGAAAAACGTCCGGGACGTGCGCGTCGGCGACACGGTGACGACGACGGAAAATCCTGCGCCGGAACCGCTGCCCGGCTATCGCGGCGTGACGCCGATGGTCTACTGCGGCCTGTACCCGGTGGACAGCGCGGACTACGACAATCTGAAGGACGCGCTGGAAAAACTGCAGCTGAACGACGCGGCCCTCGTCTTTGAGCCGGAAACCTCCGTCGCTCTCGGCTTCGGTTACCGCTGCGGCTTCCTCGGGCTTCTCCACATGGACGTGATACAGGAACGCCTGGAGCGCGAGTATCATTTGGAGCTGATTACCACAGCGCCCAGCGTCATTTATCATGTGCATACGACGGCGGGCGAAATGATTGCCGTGGACAATCCGGCAAAGCTGCCGCCGCCGCAGAACATCGACTTCATCGAGGAGCCTTTCGTCAAAGCGACGGTCATCGTGCCGAACGATTACGTCGGCGCGGTCATGCAGGTCTCCCAGGACAAGCGCGGCGAGTACAAGAGCATGGACTATCTCGACACGAACCGCGTGATGCTGATCTACCATATCCCTTTGAGCGAGATCATCTACGACTATTTCGACCAGCTGAAATCGACGACGCGGGGCTACGCGTCGCTCGATTATGAACTGGCCGATTACCAGCCGTCGAAGCTGGTGAAGCTGGATATCCTGCTGAACGGAGAGCCGGTGGACGCGCTTTCCACTATCGTATTCTCCGAGCAGGCTGCGTATCGGGGGCGGCTGCTCGCGCAAAAACTCCGCGAGCTGATTCCGAAGCAGATGTTTGAGATTCCCATCCAGGCCGCCGTCGGCTCAAAGATCGTCGCCCGCGAGAACGTGCGCGCGTATCGGAAGGACGTGCTCGCGAAATGCTACGGCGGCGACATCACGAGAAAGCGCAAGCTGCTGGAAAAACAAAAGGAAGGCAAGAAACGCATGAAAGCCGTCGGCAGCGTCGAGGTGCCGCAGGAAGCTTTCATGGCAGTCTTGAAAATACACTGATGGACTGCGGCGTTTATATCCATATCCCGTTCTGCCGCCGAAAATGCTCGTACTGCGATTTTCCTTCCGTCGCGGGGCATGAGGCGGACATGGAGGCCTATACCGACGCACTCTGCAAAGAGCTCTCGGCAAAAGGCGAAGAGCTTTCGGCGCATGGCAAAGCGTCGACGATTTACATCGGCGGCGGCACGCCCACCGCGCTGCCCGTCCCGTTGCTGGCCCGCATTATCCAAGCGGCACAGGCGGCCATTCCTACGACAGACGATTTGGAGTTCACCGTCGAGGCGAATCCCGGCACCGTCACCCTCGAAACGATGACCATGCTGTCCACGCTTGGCGTGAACCGCGTCAGCATCGGCGCGCAGGTCTTTGACGACGCGATTCTGAAACGCATCGGGCGCATCCACACCTCGCAGGATATCCGCGACGCTGTGCGCTGGGCTCGGGCCGCGCTGATCGTGAACGTCAGCGTCGATCTGATGTACGGCCTGCCGGGGCAGACCATGGACGTCCTGAAATGGAGCGTCGGCTCGTCCATGGACCTCGCAGTCAACCATATCTCCGTTTACGGGCTGACCGTCGAGGACGGCACGCCCTTCGCACGGGAAAAGGAAAACGGCACGCTGGACCTTCCCTCCGACGAGGCGGAAGAAGAAATGTACGACTATCTCGCGGAAACGCTGCCGAAATTCGGCTTCCGCCGCTACGAGATTTCCAACTACGCGCGGCACGATTTCATCTGCCGCCACAATCTCGGCTACTGGCAGGATCGTCCCTATTTCGGCTTCGGCGCGGCGGCGCACTCGTACCACGACGGACGGCGCACCGCGAACACGAAAGACGTCGGCGCATATATCAAAGCCGTCAATCATGGCGAATCGCCCGCGCATACCGAAGAAACCGTCACGCGGGAAAAACACATCGAAGAATTTTGCTTTCTCTCTCTCCGCACGGCGGAAGGCATCGACCGAAAGAAATTCGCCGAGACCTTCGGCTGCGAAATGGAAAGCCTCTATCAAAAAGTTATCGACGACCTGAAAGCCAAAAAATTCTTAGAGGAAACGCCCACGCATTTCCGCCTGACGCCCGTCGGCATGAAATATGGCAACCAAGCGTTTTCGTCATTTCTCCTGTGAACGGACGCACAAAACCCACCCGCGCAAACCGTCGCGTCGGGTGGGTTTTCGTATGCCCGCTATTTTTTCAACACGCCACGCAATATCTCCTGCGCAATCGTATGGCAGTCGTCCACATACTTCTCGCCGATTTTCTGAATCATCATGTAGCCTGTTGCGGCGGCCGCCGCCTGCCCCACGAAGGGAATATACTTCGAGATTTCCTTGCCCGTGAACTGCGCCGCGAGTTTTTGCACCATCATCACGACGCCCTCCTGCGTCGCGTAGGAGAAAACGCGCTGCCCAATCGGCGCCAGTACCTTGTACTTTTCCAGCGTCTGCGCGAGGTCGTCCGTAATGCCGAAAATGCGCCGTATCTCCGACAGCAGCTTGTAAAACATACCCACGTCGAGCGTCACATCGAGGCCCGGCACCGGATTCACCGCGTTGGCCGCGCCCAGCCACGCATAGGTGTTCACCGCCTTCATCGAATGCTGCTTCTTGAAGGCGAGGTCCTCCATCGACGTCGCCTGGAACTCCGCGCGGAGCTTCGACGCCTTCACGCCGAGCACATCCGCCGCAAAAATCGCCTGCTTCAGCTCTTCGATGCCCTCGCCCGTCCGGCAGCTTACGAACTGCACCGCCGCGTCCGGCTCGCCCAACTTATCCCGCACATCCCGCGCAATCTCGTCCATCAGCGCGTCCTTCGGCTTCTCCTCGTCCCAGATCTGGTCTTTCTTGTTCCGCACGATGAAAAACGGGTGCTCGCGCTCGTCGCGCCACTGTTTCAGATAGTTGAACAAAATCGCGTCGGAATCATGGAGCTTTCCCTCGAATACGAAGAGATACAGGTCGTACTGTTCCGGATGGAACTCCTCCACCCAACGCTCCACTGGGAAACGCACCGTCCCGTATCCCGGCAGGTCGTGAATGCGGAGCGTACCGAATGCCGCCTCCTGCATGTCCACCGTCGTATCCGTATGCACGCCCGTCTCAAACAATTTTCGCCCGATCAATTTATTGATGAGGCTGGACTTCCCTGCGCCCGGCTGTCCTACCAGCGCGATATGGACCTCTTCCTCCAGCTCCCGCTTCTTCTCTTCCCATTTCGCCTGCATTTCCTCTTCCAGATTCATGCCGAACCCTCCCTGTCGATTCCTTTCCTTCATATTAGCGGGTATGGCAAAAAAATGCAAGGCAAAGCAGAAATCGAAATTCAGCGACGCCCGCTTGCCCGCAAATGACGAACCGCCTTCGGCTCTGATTTCAAGCTGAGGGCGGTTGTCATTTCATCCTTCGTCGTGCAATGTGTGCAGCAGTTTGTACAGCGTCCTGTAAAGCATTTTCGCTTCTTCTTGCGTCAGCGGCGATTTTTCCGCCATGCAGCGCGGCACGTTTTCCGCTTTTTCCCTGAGCGCCTCTCCTTCCGCCGTCAAACGGATGATTACGCAGCGCTCGTCCTCCGGGCAGCGCTCGCGGGTGATGCAGCCCTTCGCCTCCAGTTTTTTCAGCAGCGGCGTCAGCGTGCCGGAGTCGAGATAGAGGCACTCGCCCAATGCCCGGACGCTTTTCTGCTTTTCCTCCCAAAGCACCATCATCACAAGATACTGGGTGTAGGTGAGATTCAGCGCGGACAGCGGCTCATGGTACGCTTTTATGATTTCCCGCGCACAGGCGTAAATGGGAAAGCAAAGCTGGTTTTTAAGAAGCAGCGGCTCGCCGCACATGCCGCCGCTTGCGGAATTCCCGCTCACAGCAGCGCCTCGATGGCCTTTGCCATCGCCTTCGGCGTCGTGGTCGGCTCAAAGCGCTCCACCACGTTGCCCTCGCGGTCAATCAGGAATTTCGTAAAGTTCCATTTGATGGAGTCGCCTTCGAGGTATTCGGGGAAATTCTTTTGCAGCGCTTCCATCAGCGGCTTCGCCACCGGATGGCTCTCATCGAAGCCCTTGAAGCCCTTTTCCTTCGTCAGATATTTGAAAAGCGGCTGCGCCGTCTCGCCGCGCACGTCGCCCTTCGCAAAGACAGGGAAGGTCACGCCGTAGTTCAAGCGGCAGAACGTCTGCACTTCCTCGTCCGTGCCCGGCTCCTGCGCCGCGAATTGGTTGCAGGGGAAGCCAAGGATCACGAAGCCGCGCTCGCCGTAGGTCTTGTAAAGCTCCTCCAATTCTTCGTACTGGGGCGTGAACCCGCACTTGCTGGCGGTGTTCACGATAACCAGTACCTTGCCTTTGTAGTCGGCGAGGGAAATTTCCTCGCCCTTGCCGTTTTTCGCCGAAAAATCATATACGCTCATGTCTGTCGTTCCTCCTTATCCCGCGATTCCGAGCAGGGTGTCGATTTTCGCCTTGTCAAAGCCCAGCACATAGTCTTTGTCGTTCGCCGTGATGACCGGCACCATCAGATCGCCGGAAAGCTGCTGGCAGGCGACGCGCGCCGCCTCGTCTTCCTCGATATTGAGGTTCTGATACTCGATCCCTTTCGATTCCAAATACTTCTTCGCCTTTACGCACCAAGGGCAGCTTGTCATAGAATACACTTTTACCATTTTCATATCCTCCTTCAAGAATTTCGATGAAAAATTGCGAGGTAAGAAATTCTTACTTTCTTACTTTCTTACTTTCTTACTTTCTTACTTTCTTACTTTCTTACTTTGCTTACTTCAAAAATTTTACTTACTCTGCGACCGCAAATATTTGACTGCGCCCAGCGCAGCCGCCGTGCCGTCCGCAGCCGCCGTGGTAAGCTGGCGGACCTCCTTTGTGCGGACGTCCCCCGCCGCGAACACGCCGGCAAGATTCGTACGGCAATCCTCGCCCGCAACGATGTTCCCCGCCGCATCCAGCTCTACCTGGCCAGCGAACAGCGCCGTATTCGGCTCGACGCCGATATTGACGAACACCGCGTCGATTGGAAGCTCCCGCGTCGCCTCCGTCTTCCTGTCAAAGAGCGTCGCCGTCGTCAGCCGCTTGTCTCCGGACAAGGCACGCGGCTCGGTATGCAGCAGGATTTCCACATTCTCGTGCTCGCGAAGCCGCTTCACGGCTGCGGCGTCCGCCCGAAGCTCCGAGCGCTGAATCAGATAGAGCTTCGACGCCAGCTTGGAAAGGTACTCCGCCGCGTCCACCGCCGCGTTTCCGCCGCCGATAACCGCCACCGTTTTCCCCGCGTAAGCCTGCCCGTCGCAAAGCTCGCAATAATGGACGCCGCGCCCTTCGTAACGGCCGGCCTCCTTGAGCGGCAGCTTACGCCGCGTCATACCCGTCGCCAAGATTACCGAGCCGGCTTCATAGACGGCGCCTTCCGTCTCCACAATCTTTGGCTGCGCGGAAAGCACCACGCGCACAATCGGATCGAATTCATCGACGACGGCGCCGAAGTTCTCCGCCTGCGTTTGAACGGCGGAAATCAATTTGCCGCCGTCGACGCCCGGCAGGCCCGGATAATTCTCAATGTCCGCCGCGTTCGCGATTTGCCCGCCGACAAGCTCGGACTCCAGGACCAGAACGGACCGTCCGCTGCGTCCCGCATACAGAGCAGCCGTCAGTCCCGCCATACCTGCGCCGATTACGACCACGTCCATTTTTCGGTGTTCCTTCGCCATTGCCTCACCTCATTTCGCAAAATCAAATTGTGTAAAATTTATTTTGTAATTTGATTGTACACAATTTAATTTGATATGTCAAGAGAAAAATTAAAATTTTTTCCAACGCAAAAGAGCGGCCCGTTTGCGAGCCGCTCCTGCCTTTTCCCAACGGATTTTGCGCTTCCGTTTTTCCTTACCGTATGAAATTCGTCGCAACTTTTTCTTCCGCTTTCGGCAGGCCGAACTTCTCCTTGCCGAGGGCGATGCTCTTCATCAGGAACGTCATATTTTTCGCCAGCGTCCGCATCGTCTGCAGACCCTCGGCGTCCTGCGCCGCCTCCCCCGGCACGAGGCCGTGGACGCTGTTCCAATACTGGCTGGATGCGACGGGCATGCCGCTGATCGTGAAATATTTGTTCAGCTCGTCGAAGGTGGCCGAGCAGCCGCCGCGCCGCGCGACGGCCACAGACGCGCCGACCTTCATCGTCTTGTCGAAGGACGCGCTGAAAAACAGCCGGTCAAGGAACGCTGCCACCGTCGCATTGGCCGAAGCGTAATAAACCGGCGTTCCGATTACCAATCCGTCCGCCGCCTCGAAAATCGGCGCGGCCTCGTTCACCGCGTCGTCGAATACGCATTTCCCTTTTTGCCGACACGAACCGCAGGCCACGCAGCCGCGAATCGCCTTATTCCCGATCTGCAAAAGCGCCGTCTCGACGCCCTCCGCCTCAAATACCTTCTGCATTTCCGCAAGCGCCGCCGCCGTATTCCCATTCGGATGCGGCGACCCGTTGACCATCAGCACCTTCATCATTTTATCCCCTTTCTCTTAGAAAACTTCGATATATATTGTATCATGAAACGACGATGCCTTGTCATTTTTTTGGGAAGCGGTATAATTAAAGGAGAGCACCCTCAAAGGAGGTTGGTCGCTATGACTCCAAAAGCCACAAATTGCCGGGACTGCGGAAAGCTCTTCCTAAATCCGGGGGAGGGAAAGTATTGCCCCGAATGCCTGCAAAAGCATGAGCAGCAAATGGACGAGATCGCTTCCTATGTGCGCGACAACCCGCGTTCCAGCGTGGACGAAATCTGCGCCGCCCTCGACGTAAAGAAATCGCTGGTGCTTTCCATGCTCCAATCCGGGCGTCTTGAGGAGATGAACATAAACATCAAATACCCCTGCGCCTCCTGCGGCAAAAAAATCAGCCGCGGACGGTACTGCAAAGCCTGCGGCAAAAAAATCGCCGGCGAGATCGCGGCGAGCATCCGGCGCGTCCGAAAAAACGTCAAGCTGCAAAAAATAAAGAAAGGCGTTTATTCAAAGGAGCAATGGCTGGACAAATGAATATGTCAGGACAATCAAGGCCACCCGTGCACGGGTGGCCTTGATTTTTTACCAACGGCCTATCGGCCCGCGCCCCAAGACAATCGCGCCGAAGACCGCCGCGCCGCTCGACGACGTTTCCACCGTTTCCGGCACCGCAGCCGAAAGCGTATACGGCGTATCGACAATGTACGCCATCACCACCACAGCGTCATCCTTGAATTTCTTGAAGTCCGCCCGTTTGATTTCCGCCTTGTAAACCGCTTCCCCGTGCGCGTCCACCGTGGAAGACGTCAGCGCCTGCGTAAAAGCCATGCCCTCCGACCAACGCCAAAGTACCTTGCCACGTTTGTCCAACACGAGGAAGTCATACACTTGTCCGTTTTGATGCTCGACGGTATACGGCGAGTCGGACCCGTTGGACACACGGAATTCCATCAAGAGCCGACCGCTTTTCTTTTGCACCGTCAATTCATGGACAAGCTTGTCCACGGTAAACGACGCGAAGCTCTCCTCCGGACCGCTGGTCCGTGAATACCCTCCTCCGCCGCCCACCGGCACATAGACGCCAATCTCGCCGCCAATATCCGCATTTGCCGTGCCGAAAGTCGAAAACGCCAACGCGCAGCCCAAAAGCGCGCCGCAAAGCATCTTTTTCATAATGTCGCCTCCGCTCTTCAATACTTCCCATCCCGCGTCGCGATTTTCTCTTCAATCATCGTGAGGAATTCTTCCGCCTTCATCGTCGCGGAATCCTTCTCGCCGTATTTCCTGACGTTCACCGTGCCGTCGGCGACTTCCTGATCGCCGACCACCAGCGCATAAGGAATCTTTTTGACCTGCGCCTCGCGAATCTTGTAGCCCATCTTCTCGTTCCGCGCATCCACCTCAACGCGGATACCCGCGTCAAAGAACTTTTTCTTCAATTCATAGGCGTAATCGTGGTGTTTGTCCGTAATCGGCAAAATCTTCACCTGCACCGGAGCGAGCCAAACAGGGAACGCGCCCGCGTAGTTCTCGATCAGGATTCCTATGAAACGCTCTATGCTGCCGTAAACGACGCGGTGCAGCATGATCGGGCGGTGTTTCTGCCCGTCCTCGCCGACGTAAGTCAAATCGAACTTCTCCGGCAGCATCATGTCAAGCTGAATCGTGCCGCACTGCCAGGTACGCCCGATGGAGTCCTTGATATGGAAGTCGATCTTCGGCCCGTAGAAAGCGCCGTCGCCCTCGTTGATGATGTATTTCAGGCCGCGATGCTCCAGAGCGTTTTGGAGCGCCGCCGTGGCTTTTTCCCATACCTCGTCGGAACCCATGGAGTTCTCCGGCCGCGTGGAAAGCTCCGCCGTATAGGTCAGCCCGAAGGTCGAATAGACCTCGTCGAACAGGTCGATGGTCGTCTGAATCTCGCCCTCTACCTGATCGAGCGTCATGAAGAGGTGCGCGTCGTCCTGCGTGAAGTTCCGCACGCGGAACAGGCCGTGCAGCGCGCCGGAAAGCTCATGGCGATGGACGAGGCCCAGCTCGCCGAGGCGGAGCGGCAGATCGCGGTAGCTGCGCGGCTGCGTCGCGTAGACAAGCATGCCGCCGGGGCAGTTCATCGGCTTGATCGCGTAGTCAAGATCGTCGATCTGCGTGAAGTACATATTTTCCTTGTAATGATCCCAATGGCCGGAGGTCTCCCAAAGCTTGCGGTTCAAGATCAT
The DNA here is from genome assembly GCA_900321035.1 of uncultured Selenomonadales bacterium. Taxonomy (GTDB): domain Bacteria; phylum Bacillota; class Negativicutes; order Selenomonadales; family Selenomonadaceae; genus RUG12372. The sequence goes on from ONUH01000001.1 coordinate 281,037, forward strand.
CGGCGTCTTGATTTCCTGATACCCGTAGCGGCGATGCACCTCGCGCCAGTAATTGATCAACTCATTACGGATGACCATACCGTTCGGGTGGAAGAACGGGAAACCCGGCCCCTCCTCGTGAAGGCTGAACAGGTCAAGCTCTTTGCCCAGCTTGCGGTGGTCGCGTTTCGCGGCCTCCTCCAGCATGGTCAGATACGCGGCCAAATCTTCTTTTTTCTCGAAGGCCGTTCCGTAAACGCGCTGGAGCATCTTGTTGTGCTCGTCGCCGCGCCAGTAAGCGCCCGCTACGCTCTGGAGCTTCACCGCCTTGACCTTGCCGGTGGAAACGACGTGTGGCCCCGCGCAAAGATCCACGAAATCCCCCTGCTCATACAGGGAAATCAAAGCGTCTTCCGGCAGATTGTTGATCAGCTCGACCTTATAGCTCTGCCCTTTTTCCTCGAACAGCTTCAGCGCGTCAGCGCGGCTGATCTCCTTGCGCACCATCGGCAGATTCTGCTTGACGATGCGCTCCATCTCCTTCTCGATATCGCGCAGATCATCGTCAGTCAAACGCTTCTCCATGTCGATATCATAGTAGAAGCCGTTCTCGATGGCGGGACCGATGGCGAACTGCACCTTCTCGCCATATAGATGCTGGATGGCCTGCGCCATGATATGGGAAGCCGTATGACGGAACGCCCAGCGCCCGTCCGCGTCCTCAAAGGTCAAAAATTCTATCGCGCCGTCCTTCGTAAGCGGCGTCGTCAAATCTACGGTCTTTCCGTCCATCTTCGCCGCCAAGACCTTCTTCGCAAGGCTGTTGCTGACCGTTTTGACAAAATCAAGAATTTTCGTCCCCTCTTCGACTTCGCGGATGCTGCCGTCCTTCAACGTGATTTTCAACATAACCATAACCTCCATAGACATATTTACATTTTTCAGCCATTACTATAATTTCGACGATTCGTAATAATATTTTGTCAGTATTCATTGCGAATCGCCGCCGGATATCGACGAACGAGTTGTTCAAACCCATCAAGCGCTTCATTCATGGTAATACTTTGAATGCAAACATTATTGAAATTACATGGTTTTCCATAGCCCACCGCATCACAAGGCGTGCACGATTGTGGATGTGATAATGTAATACACTTATGGCGCGGCGCCCATTTCGCAACCGATCCAGGACCATAAAAAGCCAAGCAAGGTAAATTGACAGCCGTAGCGATATGAAGCGGTGCGCTGCAGTTACCAACAAAATAATCCATACGCCGCAGCAATTCAGCGGTTTCAGTAATTTTAAAACACCCACGCAAATCTACAACATTTTCATCAAATGGAGGAAGCGACTTCTTTGCTTCAGTTGCCCCTCCTATCAAATAAAAACGAATCTTATACCTTTGCGTTAACGTCTCCATAAATGCCTTATATCGCTCTATAGGCCAGTCTTTCATTGTAGAAGAACTAAACGGGGCTACAGCGACACGAATCCCTTCTCCTCGACAATTCTTCATCTTGTTATCAACTGCTAATTTATCTTGTGGTGTAGCATCTGCTACATAAAGCCGTGACAAATCACCTTCTATTTTCAAGCCAATCGCTCTTTCCACTATGTCGGCAAGATGCTCGGCAAAATACATCTTTTCATGATTTGGGTTTCGATCGACATAATGCGTCATAAACAAACGGCGCTTATGCGCAATACCCGCACGAACCGGAACACGAGCTAAAAAAGGAATGACCGCGCTACGGTACTTAAAATCCAAGCACAGTGCCACATCAAACCGCCAAAGCCGTCGAATCACCGGAAGAAGAGGCATCCCTTTGGTATACGGAATCATATCATCGAAAAATGAAAGATGACAGAGCTCTGCGGCAAACGGAGCGCAAAGAAACGCTAACCGACTGTAGGGAAACTGCTCACGAACAGCCTTGGCAAAGCCCGTCGTCAAAATGACATCCCCCAAAGCATTTTGCGCCAATAATAATATTTTATTAAACTCCATTTAAACACTCCTTCCGCTACTGTTACAGAATCCATAAATAATAATTTCTCACTGTACTCATATCATCAAGAAGCTTATGCAGCGTTTCCATAATAGTATTCTTTACTCAACTTTAATAACTAACTAAAAAACGCCTCATCCCCAATGCGGGACGAGACGTCTGCTCGCGGTTCCACCCTGCTTGCCGCAAAAAATGCGGCCAACTCTCGCCGCCTAACGCGCGGCCCACGTCCGATTCCTCATCGAAAGCTCCAAAGCGGTGGTGACGGTCTTTTTCCAAAGCGTTTCCAGCCTTGTGTACTGACACGTTGTTTTTCGACAACCGATACTGCATATGTTGCCATCTGCTTCGTTGTCGTCAGTCGGCATAGCACCGCTATGCCTCCCTCCTCCGCCTTGCATATGGCGACATCTGCTGCATCGTTTTTAAGTCAAGAAACAACGTGCCAGTACACCTGACGCCTCTCTCTGTGGGATGATTCCCCGCCATCGTGTCTTCTTCATCGCCTGTTTCCGAAAATATTATATGCGCGACGTCACGCCGTGTCAAGATTCACAGATGAAAGTTCCACATGATTACCGCGTCCTCGCCGTTGTCGAGATAATAATGCGGCCGATGTCCGCAATCCTTGAATCCGAATTTTTGATAAAGCGCGAGGGCCGCCGTATTGGACGGACGGACTTCCAGCGTCATACGCGTCGCACCGCGCTTTTTTGCTTCTTCAATCAATTCCGTCATCAATCCAGCGCCGACTCTTTTCCCGCGATACTCCGGCGCCACGGCAACATTCGTGATCTGCGCCTCGTCGTCGAGAATCCACGTCCCCGCGTAGCCAATTACCTCGTCATCGTCAAGGGCCAGCAGATAATATGTCCGCTCATTCGCCGCTTCCTCCCAAAATGATTTCCTCGACCACGGCATGGAAAACGACGCCTTTTCGACTGCTTCCACCGCGTCCGCGTCCTCCGGCTTCATCTCGCGAAAGGAAATCACGGCTTATCCTCCTTGTGCCGCTTCTCCCAAAGCACTTCGGCCTCGGAGCGGCGAACATAGATCGGCTCCAGCTCCATCGGACTTTTCCCCTCGCCGTTTTTCAGGCGGACGACAGCGCGGGCGGCGACCAGCGCGGCGTGCGGCATGATGTGCGTGATTGGCGCAAGACTCGCGTTCTTTGGAAGCTCCACGCCTTTTTGCATGAGCTTTCTCGCAAAATCTCCGGCCAATGTCACCGGGCTTTCTTCATTAGCAATCGCATTGGCAATTTCCTCCGGCGACGCGACGCAAACGTCTTTTTCACAAACGAGGCCGTTTTCTGTAAAGCAGTAAAGCGCAAAGTACCCGTTGCCCTTTTGCGCGTCGATCAGCGGAGCGACAATCGCCCCCGGCGATGGAAAAGCCGCCGCCAAGACTTCCAGCGTCGGCACGCCGACCAACGGGATCGACAGCGCATAAGCAATCGCTTTCGCCGCCGCCAATCCGATACGGAGCCCGGTGAACGAACCCGGGCCGAGGCTCACGGCCACAGCGGAAAGCTCTTCGCGCTTCACGTCCGCTAACCGCAGGACTTCCTCGATATTCGCCACCAGCGTTTCCGAATGGGTAAACCGCGTTTCCGCCGTCAGCTCCGCCAGCACGCGATCTTCGGTCGCCGCCGCCACGCTGGACACCATCGTCGCCGTGTCCATCGCAAGAATCGTCATTTTTCCATCAGTGCCCGCCATAGCGCGCTGTCCTCCTCCGTCGTGAAAAACATGAGCCGCCGCTCGTCTTCCGTATCTCCCCGCTCGATTTCCAGCCGGATATGCGGCTTAGGCAGCGCGTCAGGAAACTTGTCCGCCCATTCGATCAACACGACGCCGCCGGAAGGCTCCGCGAATTCATAAAATCCGATCTCGTCAAGCTCTTCTTCCCGCTCCAAACGGTACAAATCAAAATGCGTGACAGGAAGGCGGCCACAATATTGATTCATCAGCGCGAAGGTCGGGCTCGTCACTTCTTCCGTCACGCCCAGCCCCCTTGCGAAGCCCTGCGTGAAAAGCGTCTTCCCCGCGCCAAGGTCGCCGACGAGGCAAAGCACGGTTCCCGTCTCTGCCGCCGCGCCCAGCCGTTCAGCCAGCGCCGCCGTCTCCCCCGGCGCATGGGTGACGACCGTACATGAAAAAGTTTGCATGGGTTTTCTTCCTCGTTTCTAAAACTAAAAATCAATTATATCCATTATACTCAAATCAGCGCGATAAAAAAAGAGCGGCTTCCGAACCGCTCAGAAAACCGCTGCGTTTTCCACTCGCATCACGCCATAACGGACGTTGCTGTATTTTCCGCCCTCAAACTCCGTAAAGCCGAGCCGCGCAAACTCCCCGCTCTTGCTGGACTCCTTCAGCACGACGCGGCGACTTGCGACGCGGCGCGCCTCGTGAATCGCCTCCACGGAAACGGGGCGCGGATCGGCAAGGAACCGCAAGGGATGAATGCCCGCGCTTTCCGTGAACGGATGGCGAAACATCGGATCGAAATAAACGGCGTCGAAAGAATTGTCCGGCTGCCCGCGCAAAAAATCGAGATAGTCGGCGCAAACGACGCGAACGCGCCGCATGGCCGCCACCGTGGTCGGATGCTCGCCCTCGTCGGTTTTCATCCCATGGGCGATCAACGCGGCGACCACGGGATTCTTTTCTAAGGCTATGACCTCACCCGTTCCCCCCGCGCCGAAGCTTTCCACGATAGCGTCCGCTCCCATGCCTAACGTGCAGTCGAGGATGCGCATCCCCTCTATGACGCCAAGAGCGTGCAGCAAATGATCGCCCTCGCCGCGCCGAAGATTTTTCAGCCGCAGGTGCGCCATGCCCGGATGAAAATAGAGCTCGCCGTCCGGCGTATCGACGACGAGCCTCTCTTTCACGACCATCACGCAGGGAACATCAAACTTTTCGCGAATCGCATCCAGCGACGTGTTTCCCCGCTCGACGAAGGGAACGCGAAGTTTCTCCGCCATGTCCCGCGCCAGCGCGAAATGCTCCGGCTTCGCTTTGTGCCCCACCGTCACGACAATGCGCTTCATGCTTTCCATTGTCACGTCCTCTTGAACATTTTCGCGAGCTCCCCGCCGGTGAACCGCAAAATCGTCGGCCTGCCGTGAGGGCAGGTATAGGGACGCGCGGTGCGCGAAAGCTCCTCCAAAAGAAGCTGCATCTGCCGCAAGTTCAGCTCGTCGCCACGCTTGATGGCCGCCTTGCAGGCGGTCATGGCAAGACAGGCGTGACGAATTTCCGCCGCCGTCGGATCGTGCATCTCCATTAACCATCCGAGAATTTTCCGCAGCGTCGTCTCCGCCTCGCCGACGGGGATATCCGCGGGCAGCGAGCAAAGCCGGAACTGATTTTCCCCGCATTTTGCCAAGTCAAACCCCAACTTTTGAAAAATCTCCTGCCGCTCTTCCAAAAGCTCCGACTCTCTCGGGCTGAAATCCAGCAGCAGATGAACCAAGAGCTGCTGGGAAGCCATATTTTCCGCCAACGCAGAAAATCGGTCGTACAAAATGCGCTCATGGGCGGCGTGCTGATCGACGATATAAAGGGTATCACCGTCCTGCGCAATGATGAAGCAAAGCGCGACCTGCCCGATGGGCACCATCGCCATAGGCGAGTCGTCTTTATCTTCCGGCGCGTCGGCTACCAGAGGCTCTATCCGCTGCTGCTCATACACCGGACGCGCGGGTTCCGTCGAAAAACGTTTTTCTTCCAAAAGTTCCCGCTGTACCTCGGCGAAATTCGCCGCGTCTTCTTTCCCCGCGAAAGGCACCGTCGGCCTGAAAGGCCGCGGCAGGGAGGCCGGCTCTCTCCCGCCGTCCCCCGCATCGAAGGAAGCGACCGAGAGCGAAGGACCTCCCGTTCCGTCATGATGAATCGGAACGCGCGCGACCGCCGCTACCTGTTCCAGACTTTGCCCCTCGGGCCGCACAGCGTCCACCACCGCCTTATAGACGGCCTTGAAGATTCGCCCCTCGTCTTCGAACTTGATTTCCGCCTTGCGCGGATGGACGTTGACGTCAACGCTCCGCGCCGGTACCTCCACGACAAGCACCGCCAGCGGATACCCAGCCTTCGGCAGCAAGGAATGGTACGCATTGTCCACGGCCCGGGCCATCGCTTTATTTTCGACGACGCGCCCGTTGACAATAAACGTCTGCCACGCGCGGCTGCTGCGGAGCATGGACGGTTTCGTCAAAAAGCCGGTAATCTTCACGTCCTCGTCTTCAAAAGAAAGCGGCAGCAGCGACTCTCCCACCGCGCCGCCGTAAACGGCTACGATGGCGTCGCGGAGCGAGCCCGTGCCCGGCGTCTTCACGCTCACTTTGTTATTATTGATCAGCCGAAAGGAAATCCCCGGCTCGGCAAGCGCCGCCTTCACGACGCAGTCGTTGATTTTCATCCCTTCGGTATGGGTCGTCTTCATGAACTTCTTGCGCGCGGGGGTATTGAAAAAAAGGTCCTCGGCCTTAACGGTAGTGCCGGGAGCCGCGCCCGCATCGGAAATTTCCGGCTTCTTGCCGCCCATGATGCGAACAGAAACGCCCAGTTCGTCCTCCGCGCGGCGCGTAACGAGAGAGAATCTCGAAACAGCGGCTATCGTCGGCAGCGCCTCGCCCCGAAAGCCCAGCGTCGGCACAGTCAGAATATCCTCGCCGCTCTTGATCTTGCTCGTCGCGTGTCGTTTCACGGCAAGTTCCGCATCCTCCCGACTCATGCCGCAGCCGTTGTCAGTCACGCGCATCAGGCTCGTACCGCCCGCCATGATTTCCGTCTCAATAACGGTGGCCCCGGCATCCACGGCGTTCTCGATCAGTTCCTTGACGACGGAGGCGGGACGCTCGACCACTTCCCCCGCCGCGATTTTGTTGACGGTATCGTCGTCCAAAAGATGAACGGTGTTCATGACCTGCCCGCCTCCTTTTGCGCTTCTTGCTGCAGCTTGTAAAGCTCGTTCATGGCTTCGATGGGCGTCATGGCCATGACGTCGAGCGCCAACAGCTCGTCCGCCAGCGGAGACGCGAACAGCGACGCCATTCCCGTTTCCGGCTCCGACGAGTCCTTCCGTTCCGTGCGTTCAGCAACCGGCGCGCATTTTTCCAATCCCGCGAGAATGACTTCCGCACGGTCAGTGACAGATTTCGGAAGCCCCGCCAGCCTCGCGACGTGGATGCCGTAAGATTTATCCGCGCTGCCGGAAACGATGCGCCGCAGGAACACCACCTTGCTGCCGCGCTCCTTCACCGCGACGCAGCAATTCCGGATATGCTCATCCTCCATATCCGTCAGTTCATGATAATGCGTGGCGAACATCGTCTTCGCATGGATATTGGCTTCGATATGCTCGACAACGGCCCTGGCGATGCTCATGCCGTCGAAGGTGCTGGTCCCTCGCCCGATCTCATCGAGGATGACGAGGCTGTCCCGCGTAGCGTATTTCAATATCTGCGCGACTTCGTTCATCTCCACCATGAACGTGCTTTGGCCGCTGACCAAGTCGTCGCTGGCGCCGATGCGCGTAAAAATACGGTCCACAGGAGCGATCGCCGCCTCCCGCGCGGGCACGAAACTTCCGACCTGCGTCATCAGAACGATAAGCGCCGTCTGCCGCATATACGTGGATTTTCCGGCCATATTCGGACCGGTAATCAGCATGATTTCGCTTTCCTCATGGTTCAGCTCGGCGTCGTTCGGCACGAAAATATCCTGCGTCAGGATTCGCTCGACGAGCGGATGGCGGCCGTCCACGATATGGATGACGCCGTTCTCCCGCAGCGCGGGACGGACATATCCGTAAGCGTCGGCGGCCTCGGCCAAAGAAACGAGCACGTCGGCGACGGCCAATTCCCTCGCGGTGCGCTGAATGCTTTCCAACTCGGCGACGACTTGTTCGCGCACCGCGTTGAAAAGCGCATATTCAATGGCAACGCTTTTTTCCTGCGCGCCTAAGATTTTAGTCTCAAACGCTTTCAGTTCTTCGGTGATGAAACGTTCCGCATTAGCCAACGTCTGTTTCCGCACATAATGAGCGGGAACAAGGTCTTTCCCGCTGTTCCTGACCTCAATGTAATAACCGAAAACCTTATTGTACCCGATCTTCAGCGTCTTGATGCCCGTCTTTTCCCGTTCGCGCTCCTCGATTTCCTGCAGCATTTTTTTGCTGTCGTGCGCGATACGCCGATACTCGTCAAGCTCCGCGTCGTAACCGGGCTTGATGATTCCTCCTTCGCGAACGGAAAGCCCCGGTTCGTCCACGATAGCGCGATCCAAGAGATCGACCAGTTCGTCATACGTGCCGATATTTTCCTGCCCGCGCCGGAGCAAATCGGACCGCGCCGACGCCATCAGTGCTTTGACGGCCGGCAAAGCCGACAGGGAAACCTTCAGCGCGACAAGATCCCGGGCGTTGGCCGCGCCGACTTCCGCCCGCGTCAGCAGACGCTCAAAATCGTATATCTCCTTCATGCGCTCCCGCAGCCCCGAACGCATGGAATAATCCCGCAGCAGCTCTTCCACGGCGTCATGCCGCGCCCGGATGTCCAAAACGGAAGTCAACGGCTGCTCCAGCCATCTCCGCAGCAGCCGTCCCCCCATCGCCGTTCCTGTGAAATCAAGCACGTCGAGAAGCGTGTTCTTCTTTCCGCCGTCCCGCAGATTGCGCGTAATCTCCAGATTGCGGAGCGTCGTCGTGTCAAGCACAAGCCGCCCGGAAGCCTCCACCCGTGTAAACCGGCTGATATGGCTGAGATCGGTCATAACGGTCTGATGCAAATAATCAAGGAGCGTCGCCAGCGCCGTCTCCGCATCCACGTCGCCCGTCCTGTTCTCCGCACCGAAATGGCGCAGCATCATCTCTTCCGGACGTTCCATCGGCGAAAGCTCAGTAAACGCGCAGCCCTCCATCCTTTGGGCCGTAAAATCCCCGACCTCCTGCCGAAAAGAAAGCGGTCCCGCAAACAAAAGCTCCGCCGGCGACAATCGATAAAGCTCGTCCAGCGTCGACTGCACCCTGTTCTTCCCTTCATGCACGCCGTAAAAGCATTCTCCCGTGGAAATATCCGCGCCGGCAAGTACGACGCGCTCGCCGTTTTCATACAGAAGAACGATATAATTATTCTGCGTCGCGGTCAGCGCATTCTCGGAAAGAACCGTTCCCGGCGTGACGACCTTGATGACCTCGCGCTTCGTCAGGCCCGGCGCTTTCGGGTCGCCGATCTGCTCGGCAATGGCCACCTTATAGCCCTTGCGGATCAGCTTTGTGATATAGTTTTCCGCCGAATGATACGGCACGCCGCACATCGGCGATTTTTCCGCATCCCCACTGCGGCTTGTCAGGGTAAGGCCCAATTCTTTGGACACAAGTACCGCGTCGTCGAAAAACATCTCATAAAAATCGCCCAGACGGAAAAAAAGGATCTCGTCCGGGTGCTGCTCCTTGGTCTCCTGATACTGCCGCATCATCGGCGTGAGTTCCATGCTGTCGCCTCTCTCCGAAAACTACATGCCTGCCATATTCGCGCCGCACTGTGTTTGCGCGCACACAGCGGCGGGGCATGTATCGCACTAAACCTGCGTTTCACCAACAAGCTTGCGCACGTTAAGTGCTCTTACAAAAATAAAGGAGTGATGTCCCCATCACTCCTTCACCCCATTGTTTGTATTATTCCTCCGCTTCACCCGCGGCTTCCTTCGCCGCTTTCGTGATGCTGAGGGAGATGCGCTTGCGCGCGGTGTCGATGCGCAGCACCTTGACCGTCACCATATCCCCGGTATGGACAGCCTCATCCGCACGAGCAATGCGCTTGTCGGAAAGCTCGCCCATCGGAATCAGCCCGTCGAAGCCCGGCTCGATTTCCATGAACGCGCCGAAGTCCGTCAGCTTAATGACCTTGCCTTCGATCAACTGGCCTTCCTGATAGCGGGCCGCCCGGTCAAACCACGGATCGGGCAGCGTGTCCTTGACGCTGAGCGAAATCTTGTGATGCTCCTGATCGATCTCCTTGACGAAAACGTCGAGTTCCTGTCCCACCTTCAGGACATCCGAAGGATGCTTGACACGGTCCCAGGCAAGATCGGAGATATGCGCAAGACCATCTACGCCGCCGATGTCGATGAACGCGCCGTAATCCAGGATGCGTTTGACCGTACCCTTGACCGTCTGTCCTGCCTCCAGCGTGGAAAACACACGCTCCTGCGCCTCTTCACGCTCTTTCGACAAAAGCTCCTTGCGGGAGAGGACCAGCTTATGATTGCCGGCGTCAAACTCGATGGGAAGCGCCTCAAAAACCTTTCCTTCATAGGAAGAAAGATCCTGCACATAATGGAGCCCCACATGAGAAGCGGGAATAAAGCCGCGCAGCCCTTGCACGCTGACGGAAAGACCGCCCTTGATGGCTTTGAGAACGGTGACCTCCAACGGCTCCTTTTTCTCTACGCAGCCGTCCAGCTTTTTCCAGGACTCTTCCTGATCGGCCTTGAGCTTGGACAGCGTATAGCCGTGCTCGCCGCCTTTGGAAACGACATAAACATTGATCTCGTCGCCAACCTTGACGACGTCCTCCGCCGAATCCGGCTCCGGATAAGCAAGCTCCTTTTTAAGAATGGGAACGTCCTGCTTGGCGTCGATGGACACCCAGGCCTCGGCGTGGGACACCGAAACCACGGTGGCCGGGACGACCGTACGCTCCTGGATCTCCTGCATATCCTCCAGCAGGGCTTCCATGTTTTGTTCGTTCACATCTGACACTTTTGATATACCTCCCTGATGATCCAGTCCGGAGTCGAGGCCCCGGCTGTGATCCCAATTTTCTTGATATCGTGAAACCATTCGTCCTCAAGTTCGGACGCCGTTTCAATATGATGAACAACGGTCTTTTCCGCGCAAAGCTGCGCGAGACGCGTGGTGTTCGCACTGTTCTTCCCGCCGATGACGAGCATCATGTCCACTTCCGCCGCGAGAGCAAGCGCCGCAGACTGCCTCTGATCCGTCGCCGTACAGATGGTCCTGAGGATACGGACGTCGTTCGATTTCGCGATGAGCCGCGCCGCTATGGACTGGAAGTTCGCGCCGGAACAAGTCGTCTGGGCTACGATGCCGAGCTTCGCAAAAGGAGAAAGGCCTTCCGCTTCTTCCTCCGTCTCAACGACGGTCGCATGGCCGCCGGCCCATTCCAAGATGCTCTTGACTTCCGGATGCTGCTTTTCGCCGATGATCACGACGCTGTAGCCGTCTTGAGCCAGCCGATACGCCGCTTTCTGCGCCTTCTTCACATGCGGGCAGGTGGCGTCTACAAGCCGAATCGGACGTTTTTCCGCCTTTTCATACACTTCAGGCCCGACGCCGTGGGATCGGATGATAACCGTCCCTCCGTCCGGCACTTCGTCGACGGAATCCACGGAACCGACGCCTTCTTCTTCCAGGCGGGCGACCATTTGCGGATTGTGGATAATCGGCCCCAGCGTCGAAGCGTTTCCGCTCTCCGCGCTGTCGCGCGCAAGCCGGATTGCACGTTTGACGCCGTAACAAAAGCCGAGATATTCCGCCAAAATCACTTCCATAAGATTACCACATCACCCAGCCTTTTACAAGCTAATTTAGAGTATAACATAAATCTACCGATTTTCGCTATGAAAATTTTTTAATTTAATGATTTCCTTGCGAATTTTTTGCGAGAACGCATCCAGCGCCTCACGATCCGCCTTTCCTTCAAATCGCAGCGGCTCGCCGTAAGCGACTTTCAAAAGTTTCATTTTATCGGTTCCCATAATGGCGGCCGGAACCACGGGCGCGCCGCTCATCGCGGCGAGAAGCGCGACGCCCGCGCCGAACTTATGGACCTCTCCGTCTTTGCTGCGCGTCCCTTCAGGAAAAATGCCGACGCAGCGGCCTGCGCGAAGCTCCTTCACCGCAGCTTTGACCGCCGAACGGTCAGCCGCGCCGCGCCGCACGGGAAACGCAAACAGCCACCGGATAACCGTGCCGAAAATCGGGATCTCAAAAAGTTCCTGCTTCGCCATATAGCTGACGGGGCGCTGCAAAAAGCTGGCGAGGAACGGCGGGTCCCAGTTGCTCATGTGGTTCGCCGCGACAATCACGCCGCCCTCCTGCGGCATATTTTCCGCGCCGTAGTCCTTCGCGCCAAGCAAACGAAAAAAAGCGGGAAAAATCACGTGAAGTATCCGATACAGTATCATCGCCCGTCACCCGCACAATTCCATGACTTTCTCCACGACGCGCGCAATCGGCATTCCCGTCGTATCCAGCAGCACAGCTTCCGGCACGCGCACCAGCGGCGAGATTTCCCTTTCGCTGTCCGCCTTGTCACGAGCGGCGATTTCCGCCTCCAATTTTTCAATCGGCTCGTCATACCCCTTCGCCTTCATTTCTTTCCAGCGGCGAAGCGCCCGCTCCCCGATAGACGCCGTCAGGAATATCTTGACGTCGGCGTTCGGCAGCACGTTGGATGCGATGTCTCGTCCGTCCATGACGACGCCTCCGTCCGCCGCCATTTTCCGCTGCAGTTCCACCATCTTTGCGCGCACCGGCCCGAGCTGGGCAACCTTCGATACGAGCGCCGTCACCTGCGGCGTACGAATCGAGTCCGTAACATCGGTATCGTCCGCAAAGACGCGTACGACGTCTCCGATGAACCGCAGCCGCACGTCGAGTTTTTCCGCTATGCCAACGATATTCCCGTCTGTCGGTTCCACGCCCGCGTCCAGCACTTTCCATGCGACCGCGCGATACATCGCGCCGGTGTCGATGTAGATATAGCCGAGTTTCTCTGCCACCAATTTCGCTATCGTACTTTTGCCCGCGCCTGCAGGCCCGTCGATGGCCACCGTCTTTTTCATGCCGCTCTCCCCCAAAAATATTATTGCAAATCCGTCAAGGTTTTATAAAACGACGGATAGGAAATATCCACGCACTCCGGATTTTCTATCGTCACGCCGTCGCCCGCCGCGCCTGCGACCGCCAGCGACATCGCCATGCGGTGATCGTCGTAAGAGAAACACGACCCGTGACGAATCTTTTTCACGCCGCCGTGAATCACAAGGCCGTCCTCCGATTCCTCGACGCAAGGCGCCAACTTATTATACTCGACGGCGACGGCGTGCAGGCGGTCGGTCTCCTTGACGCGAAGCTCCCCCGCATCCGAGATCACCGTGTCGCCGTCGGCGAAAAGCGCCGCCACCGCGAGAATCGGGATTTCGTCGATCAACCGCGGAATGATTGCGCCGCCGAAGGAAACGCCGCGAAGCTTCGCCGAACGGACGCGAACGTCCGCAATCGGCTCGCCGCCGCTCTCCCGCTCATTCAAAAGCTCGATATTCGCACCCATATCGCAGAGAACGTCGAGAACGCCGGTGCGCGTCGGATTGACGCCGACCCCTTTCAGCAAGAGGTCGCTCCCTTCGATAATCGACGCCGCCACGAGCCAAAATGCCGCCGAACTGATGTCCCCCGGCACTTCGATTGCTTCAGGCGCGGAAAGTTTCGATACCGCGCGGCAGGAAACGCGCGTGCCGTCCTGCCGTATCTCCGCGCCGAACGCGCGAAGCATCCGCTCCGTATGGTCGCGGGAAGGGAACGGCTCTATCACCGTCGTCTCCCCCCCGGCTCGAAGCCCCGCGAGCAGTATCGCCGATTTCACCTGCGCGCTGGCCATCGGCATCTTATATTCGATGCCGTGCAATGGCGTTTCGGCGGGCAAAACCGTAATCGGCAAATATTTTCCTCCGGCCCTGCCGACGATTCGCGCGCCCATTTGCGAAAGAGGCGTAATCACGCGGCCCATCGGGCGGCGATAAAGCGCCGCGTCGCCGGTGAATGTCGAAAGAAACGGCTGCGGCGCCAAGAGTCCCATCATCAGTCGAAGCATCGTACCCGAGTCGCCCGCGTCAAGGATTCCCGACGGCTCGGTCAGCCCGTCGAATCCTCGCCCCGTCACGTCCAGCGTCGCATCATCCGACCATCGCACGGAAACGCCCAACGCTTCCATTGCCGCCGCCGTCGAAAGACAATCCGCCGCGTGCAGAAAATTCGTGATGTGCACGGGCGTATCGCAAAGTCCCGCCAGCATCACGCTCCGATGGGAAACGGACTTGTCGCCCGGAATCTCTATCTCGCCCCGAAGCCCTCCGACAACCCGCGAAATTTCTTTTTTACTTTCCATTCTTTTACTCCACTTTCAAAATCAACACATTGATTTTCGTACTTGTCACTAATTTTTAATTATACCATGTTTCTTTCGATTTCGCATTGAAAAGGCGGAACAGAGATTTTGTGCGGCGACTCCGAAAGCCTTTCTACAAGGCGCATAAATCAAGAAGCTGACAAATTCCTTCGACGGTTATGATTTTGACGCGCCGCCCTTGTCCTATGGCCGACAAATCTGCTCCGCCCTCCACAACATAGAACGCCCCCGCCGTGAGAGCGCAAGCGATGAACTTATCTTCATCGGGCTCCGGCTTAACGATATGCAGGTGCGAGGTAAACGGGAGCACAAGGTTTTCGCGAAGGGAGCCTCCCTTCTTCGTCCCAACCTCCGCGATAACAGCCTCATATTCCCCCACGATTTCCCGCGTGGCATAGGCCTCAAGGGTTCCCCGCACCACCGCCTTGATAATCCGCCGGGGCAGTCCGCCGAGGAAGAACGCCGAGACGACCACGCCGGTGTCTATGACGATGTTCATTTTCCTTTCCTGTTCCTAACGGAACGCACGGCGTCGCTGATGTCCTTCTTCCGAATCCCGGCGTCCTTTGCCCACCCTTGCGCCTCCTCCAGCCACTCGGAAAATTCCTCCTCCGTCGGCCGCCTAAACGGCTTCATCACGATCACATTGTCCGTAGCATAGACCGCCAGCGCGTCCCCGTCGGAAATAGAAAGCGCCTCCCTTACATCTTTAGGTATCACAATCTGCCCTCGACCTTGCACCGTTACCATCTCAACGCTCATGGTGTACCTCCCGATTCGATAATTTTTAATCAGAAAATCAGAATTTCTGATTTTCTGATTAAAAATTATTACATAGAGTCCCATGAAATGCAATAGATAAAGACAGCGGGACATCTTTAGATTTGAATGAAATTTGATCATTCCTCAAAAACAAAGAAGAGGCTACCCATTTATGGCAGTCTCTTCTTCATTCTTTATTTTTGTATATAGCTTGTACGACATCGCGTATCATTCTTCGTTCAGATTCATTTGGAAATCGTTGGTTAATAGTGTATTGACCGGTCATCACCAATTTATCGAACTCCATAATAGGCGTTGTTTCTAAGGCAAAATCATCCTCATTGTCCAAAAGGTAATCAATGGACACATGGAAAAAATTAGCAATTTGTTTTAAGGTATTGAAATCCGGTTCCCGTATGCCTCGCTCATATCTGCTATAGGTCGCAGGAATAATATTCAATTTTTCCGCTGCTTGTTTCTGCGAAAATTCCTGATGCTCACGGAGATTACGCAACTTAGTACCGAAAATTCCGGTTGCCTTTTCCTTATCCATAGCAATCACCACTTCTACTATACTTCCATAAGCGGAGAAATAGCCGAATCGGATATTTCACATTGACACAAACCAAAACGGATTGTATAATTTAAAAGAATAATGCTTTATGGCAAAATGAAGCAGACTTTTAAGGAGGCATGACAATGAAATCATAATTTCGTATGCCTTTGGAAGTGTTGTTGTAACTAGGTACAGAATAAATACCCACATTCAGATATATTACCCGAATCACCATTAAATTAAGGAGATGCTTGATATGTCAATAGATTGCAGAAATTGTCTTGAAATTCCATTTGACTATGGTTACTTACATCTCATTTCGATTGAATGGATAAATGATGCAAAAAATGCTTCCAGCGAATCATCTGATATTTTTATGTTCTTAAATTATCCATATGCAAATTCCGACGTTGCTTTTCAATTTATGGCAGAATTTAATCATCATTTTTTAAACAATATTTGGGAAAAACACTCTGACAAAAACTATATACAATCTTTGCTTCATTCAAATTTTTACCAGACATTATCAATAGATTGGGGAAAAACATACGGTAGTTTTTTGGAATCGTTATCACGTCGACATAATAATAACCCATTAATAAAATGTACCTTAGCGAATACTTCTATAATTGATTCTAATGTTGGAAGTTTTCCGATTTTTTGGAATGCCCAAAGTATACAACAATATAGTGATCTACAATTAGGATTAATGCGTAAATTTGGATTAAATCCAAAGCTGTAAATATCTTAAAACATATAATTTCTTGAATGTGTTTCATACATTCATTACAAGGAGGTACTTTTGCTATGGCATTAGAAAAAGAATTCGAACAATGCTATAAAAAATTCTTTCCTATACAAGACTCACTAATGGATATTTTCTCAGACATGATGAATACTCCTTTTTCAAGGCAATTTTACCATCCAAGTTATGTTGAAAATAACATAGTAAGGAACGTTGATTCATACGATCTTGAAGATGGAATGTTCGGAGGAATCATAATGAAGGTAGCATTTGGTATGTTCGAAGGAGATTTAGAGTATTTGCTTACAAAATTTAATGGGGGTTCTGAATTCAATAAAACAATGAGAGCCATTTATGCACAGTATCATTGACAAGAAGGTGAATCTAAATTACAGAAAAGCCGTCATTACAGACGGCTTTTTATTTTGCACAAAAAAGCACGTCCTTTTCGGGCGTGCTTTTTTGTATATCGTGTCGGTTCTAAAAAAGGAAATGGAACAGCATTTCTGCGAAGTCTTGCGGGCTCATGGCGAGGAGTATCTTTTGCCGCTCCGACTTTGAGATAATTTGAACGAGCTGCATAAAAATCTTCACAGCATTCGTCTTTCCGATCATTGGCGCCGTTATGAGGACGAATGCATTCAGCGCCTCGTCGGCGGCTTTCCGAACCCCGCCGGCCCCATTCCCGGCGGACGGGAAAAGAGCGATACAGGAGTCCCTTAGGCCGGCAGAAATCTCATCGGATTTTCCGTTATACGCAGACGCCATTGCTTGAAACTGTTTATTGAAAGTATCGGAGGAAAAACCGGAAAGCATTGCGGCAAGCTGATACGGATCGACAGTGGACAATATCTGCTTTCTGGAAATCACCGGAATGTTTTCGCAAAGATAGAAGAACCGACTCCGGCTTTTGTCAAAACCGAGCCGCGCAGCCGTCAATTCCAGGAACGCGTCGAATGCCTGATGAGCCTTGTCTAAAAGCATTTCACCGGAAGAACTGTTTGGGGCAATGCAAAATGTTTTCATGAGCCATTTCTTCCAGGCATCATGGAGGACGCATTCCTGTCCCTCTTGCTGCTCTTTCCTTGCTTCTTTTTTGACGTCGTCAGGACGGAAGCCAACCGCTCCCTGCGGCTGGATTCCGTCAGGAGCCGGCCCTGCCCCCGCCATATCCGGTTCCT
Source organism: uncultured Selenomonadales bacterium (assembly GCA_900321035.1). Taxonomy (GTDB): domain Bacteria; phylum Bacillota; class Negativicutes; order Selenomonadales; family Selenomonadaceae; genus RUG12372. The sequence goes on from ONUH01000001.1 coordinate 298,493, forward strand.
TTTTTTCCATCGCAAGTATAGCCGCGTTTCGTTCGGCGCGCTCTTTCTCCTCGGCCAAGGCTTTCATCACGGCGCGCTTGATAAAATCAGGAACGCTCGTTTTCTGTTCCGCCGCGCACTTTTCAATCAGTTGAGCGTCGTCATGGTTGAAGGACAATGAGATTTCCATGAAATCATCTCCTCTGAAAATATCAGGTTCCTTTTGCACTCCAAGTTCCCGCCGCCGCGCCCATAGAAAACGCGGCCTGCAGATTGTATCCGCCCGTAAAGCCGTCCACGTCCGCGACCTCGCCGACGAAATACAATCCCTTCACGAGCTTTGATTCCATAGTTTTGGGGTTCAGTTCTTTGACGGAAACGCCGCCCGCCGTCACAATCGCCTCGTCAATGGGGCGCGTGCCCGAAATCGTCAGCGGCAAACGCTTCAGCGTTTCCACAATCCGCAGGCGCTCTCCGCGCTCTATCTGATGCACCGGCTTGTCTTCGTCTATATAGGCGAGATCGAGCACGGGCGAAATCATCCGTGCCGGCAAGAGATTGACCATCGCATTTTTCGCGTGCTTGTTCCTGTATTGTTCAAAATCCCGCTGCACGCGTTTTTCCAGCGTCACCTCATCCAACGCCGGCTTCAGGTCCAGCTCCATGCCGAGGGTCTCATGATTCCGCAGATACATCGCCGCCGTTCGCGACAATGTTAAGATGATCGGCCCCGTCACACCGAAGTGCGTGAACATCATTTCCCCGAAAGCCTCGCCGAGCTTTTCCCTCTGCTCGTCTTCCGAAAACAGTCGAACACGGACGTTTTTCAACGAAAGCCCCGAAAGTTCCTTCGGCCATTCCTCTTCCGTTTCCAGCGGTACCAATGCCGGAGTCGGCGGCTCCACCGTATGCCCCACCGACACCGCCATGCGGAATCCGTCGCCCGTCGATCCGGTGCGCGGATAAGACGCGCCGCCTGTGGCGACAATTACCGCGTCTGCAAAAAGTTCTTCTCCCGAAGCAAGCCGCACGCCCGAAATCTTTCCGTCCTTTTCCAAGAGTTCGCGAACTTCCGTCCGGGTTCTGATTTCAACGCCAAGCGAATGCAAGCGGTGCAGCATCGCGTCCACTGCATCGGAAGCGCGGGAACTGGCCGGAAAAACGCGCCCGCCGCGTTCTGTAACCGTAGGAACGCCCGCGTCCTCAAAAAACGCTTTCACGTCCTCGTTGTCAAAAAACCGGAGCGCGCTGTTGAGAAATACGCCGTTGCCCGGAATATTTTTTATGATGTCCGGAACCGGAGCCGCATTCGTCATATTGCAGCGGCCTTTCCCCGTAATCATCATCTTTTTGCCGACGCGTTCCATTTTTTCCAGCAACACGACCGTCCCGCCGGTTTCCGCTGCCTTTACCGCCGCCATCATACCCGCCGGGCCCGCGCCGACAATCAGGATCTTCCTCATCGTTCAGCCCTTTCTATGTCCTTTAGGCGCCAGAATTCCTGCAATCTCATACAAATACGCGATTTCCTCCGCCGTCAATATTCGATGCTCGCCGCGCCTGACGCCGGAAAGATTCAGTCCCGCAAATTCCGTACGTTTCAGAGCGCGCACGGGATGACAGACCGCCTCGCACATACGCCGCACCTGCCTGTTTTTTCCTTCGTGGATGGATATTTCCACTTTCGTTCTGCCGGTTCTGTCGTCCCAGTCAAGCACGCGGACTTTTGCAGGAGCCGTAACGCCGTCCTCCAAAGAAACGCCGTTTTTCAGCGTCTGCAGTTCCTGCTTCGTGAAACTGCCCTCCACCTGCGCCGTATAGGTCTTCCACACTTCACGTGCCGGATGCAGGAGGCCGTTCATCAACTCCCCGTCGTTCGTGAGCAGCAGCAATCCCTCCGTGCCGTTGTCAAGCCGCCCCACCGGATAGATGCGCGCCTTGACTTCCGGCAAGAGGTCAAGCACCGTTTTCCGTCCGCGATCATCCTTTGCCGTCGAAATATAGCCTTTCGGCTTGTTCAGCAGGAAATAGACATGGGGCTCCGCACCGTGAATTGGTTTTCCGTCAATGCAGATCGTCTGCGACTCGTCCGCCTGCGCGCCTATTTCCACCACGACGCCGTCCACCGTCACGCGGCCTTCCGCAATCATTTGTTCAGCCGCGCGCCGCGAAGCCGCCCCCGCGCGGCTGATGATTTTTTGCAGTCTTTCCATGAAACCCTCTCTATGCAAACAACGCGGCAATCTTATGCCAAAGCCGCGACAATCCCGCTATAAAAGAATTTTCCCGCCCCACAGCGCTGTCAGCCGTCAAAGCCACGGAAGCGACTTTTTTGCCCCGATAATAATATACTGCTTCGCCGAGTTTGTCCCCGCGCCGCACGGGAGCCTCCACCGAGCGCGGTGCCTTTATTTCCCGCCGATACGCCGACATATCGCCGTGCGGCACGGAAAGACGCAGCGTGTCCTTCGCCGCCAGTGCCACGGTTTCCCGGTCGCCGCCCGCAACGGGAACGGAAGCTATATGCTCTCCTTTTTTTACGACGTCCCGTCCCTCGACATTCCGAAAACCATAATCGAGCATCGCGATGGAATCGTTCCACATATAGACGGCGTCCAGCACCACGGAAACGAGCTGTACGCCGTCCCGCTCCGCCGCCGTCACGACGCATCGCCCCGCCGCGTCCGTGTAACCGGTCTTGACGCCGTTCGCCCCGGGATAAATCCAGAGCAGCATATTCTCGTTTTCAAGATTTTGAAAAAACGGCGGCTTCATCAGCGGCACGCGTCTTTCTTTTGTTGAAACGATTTGCCGGAATGCAGGATTTTTATATCCGTAAACCGTTATCAGAGCAAGGTCATACGCCGTCGTAAAATGTCGCGGGTCGTGAAGTCCGCAGGAGTTGGTGAATTGCGTATGTTCCGCTCCTATGGCGCGGGCTTTCTCCGTCATGCGCCTGGCAAACTCGGGGACGCTGCCCGCGGCATGTTCCGCCACAGCGACGGCGGCGTCGTTCCCCGATACGAGCATCATACCGTAATATAGTTCTTCCAAACGAAACCGATCGCCCTGCTCCAGCCACATGGTAGAGCCTTCCATCGCAGCGGCGGCCGGACTGGCGGCCACCGCGTCGTCAAAGCTTATTCCCTTCGTTTCCAACGCCGTTATCAAAGTCATGATTTTCGTGGTGCTGGCCGGATACCGCCGATCGTTCATCCCCCGTTGGTACAGCACTTCCCCGGTCAAAGCGTCCATGACCACCGCCGACCGCGCCGTCACCTTGGGCAGTGCGTCGTCGGGCGGTATATATACGGGAGGGGCCTCCGGCTCACCGCCCGTCGCCGAGTCTTTTTGCCGTTCATCGGCGAATAATTCTCCGCTTTCCGCACTGAAAAACTCTCTCTCCGCGCGGCTTTCCGCTTCCTCCTCCGTTTCCGGCGCGGCAAAGGAAGGTGCGACGCCGACAACCAGCAGGAACGCCGCACACAAAAGCGCCGCTTTTCCTCTCACAGCCCTATGCCCATATCGCATATAACCGCCTGCGCATCCTCCGATTCCGCTTCCGGAACCTGTATCTCAAACGCCGCGTCTTCTCCGCAGGACACTGCTTTCACACGTGTGAGAAACCCTTCTTCCGTCAGCCGTTCGCAAAGCTTGTCCGCCTGTTCCCGGCTCGCGGCGATATGAATCGCCTTCCACATACTCTATTCCTCCTGCCGAATCCGTTCAATCTCCCGATGCCACGCTAACGCTCGCGTACCGAGCCTGCGCCGAATATTTCTTCCACTGCGGCAGCCGCCTCCGGGGAGCCGTCCATCCAAAATTCCGGTCCCAAATCCGTATTATTCCGTCGATCCGCCAAATAGAGGTGTACCACATGTTCGCCGTGGTGGGCCTTCGCCGCCGCCCGCAGACGTTCCTGATTTTCCGACGTCGCCAGCGCGCTTTTTGTCACGATATAATATTCCGTCTTATAGCCTTCCATCGGCCAAATCTTGTCAGCGATAATCTTGACGCCCTTGTCCGAGACATCCACGCGCCCCTGCACCACAATCGGGCGGTCTGCCGTCAAGATATCCGCCGCATCATAAAACTGACGGGGGAAAACCACCGCCTCGATATCTCTCGTATAATCTTCGATCGTCAGATACGCCATCGTATCGCCTTTTTTCGTCGCAGACCTCTTCACCTTCGCCGCCAAGCCTGCCACCCGAACCAGCTGCCTGTCTTTCGCTTCGCCGTCGAGAATCCGTGAGATCGGCGCAAATTTCCCCATTAGGTCTTTGTAAACGTCCAAAGGATGACCGGTAATGTAAAAACCCGTATTTTCCTTTTCCCATGTCAATATTTGGGAAAGCTCCGCCTCCGGGATATCCGGAAGCATGATTTCCTCGTCGCCCAATTCCTCTTCGGCAAACAGTCCCATCTGTCCGCTGTCCGCGTCCTTCTGCGCCCGAGACGCTTTTTCCAGCGTCGACGCCGCAACTTCAAGAAGCTGCGCCCGCTTGGCGCCGAGAAAATCAAAGGCGCCGCACTTGATCAGGCTTTCCAGCGTCCGTTTGTTGACCTGCTTCGTGCCGACCCGCCGGCAAAAATCATACAGCGAAAGGAACGGACCGTCTTTCGCACGTATCTTTTCCATTTCGCCGATTGCCTGCTCTCCCACGTTGCGAACCGCGGCAAGCCCGAAGCGGATTGCCTTTCCGTCCACGCTGAAGGACGCCGCGCTGGCATTGACGTCCGGCGGCAGGATTTGAATTCCCATGCGCCGTGCCAGCTCAATGTAAGTAGAAACCTTGTCGTTGGCGTCCATGATGCTGGTCAGCATAGCCGCCATGAATTCCGCCGGATAATGGACCTTCAAATACGCGGTCTGCCATGCGACAAGCGCGTATGCGGCGCTGTGCGATTTATTGAAGCCGTAATTCGCGAAATGCGTCAACAGCTCAAAGATTTTTTCCGCCAGCCCGTCGTCGATTCCATTCTTCTTCGTCCCGGCGAGAAACGTTTCCTTCTTCTGCATCAGCAGTTCCGGCTGCTTATGTCCCATAGCGCGGCGCAGGATATCCGCCTCGCCGAGAGAAAAACCTGCCAGCACCTGCACGATCTGCATGACCTGCTCCTGGTACAGCACCACCCCGAAAGTCTCCTTCAGGATCGGCTCCAAAAGCGGGTGGAGGTAAGAAACCTTTTTCTTCCCTTTGCGCCCGTCGATAAAGTCCTGTACCATGCCGCTCCCCAAAGGACCCGGCCGATACAGCGCCACCGTGGGAATCAGGTCTTCAAAGCATGCAGGTGCCAGATCCTTGACAAGCTGCGTCATGCCCGCCGATTCCATCTGGAATACGGCGCCCGTCTTGCCCTCGCAAAGCATCCGCGCCGTCTCCTCGTCCACGGCGGGGATATCATGGACGTCTATTTTTTCACCGCGGGCTTCCTCGATATTCTTGATCGTGTCGGCAATGACCGTCAGCGTACGAAGGCCGAGAAAATCCATCTTCAAAAGGCCGAGTTCCTCGACGAGATCTTTATCAAAGGCCGTCACCAACGTGCCCTCGGACATCTGCACCGGCATATAATTCGTCAGGGGATCGCGAGCAATCACGACTCCCGCTGCGTGGGTGGAAGACTGTCGCGGCAGTCCCTCAATCTTGCGTGCATAATCAATCATGCGCCGGATGCCGGAATCCGCCTCATACAGCTTTCGAAAGTCCGCCGAATCCTTCAACGCCTTGTCAAGCGTTATGCCGAGTTCCGTGGGAATCAATTTCGCCACTTTATCGGTATCGGCATACGACAGCCCTAAAACGCGGCCGACGTCGCGCACCGCACCGCGCGCCGCCATCGTGCCGAAGGTGATGATCTGCGCCACATGGTCGTAGCCGTAACGCTCCTTGACATACTCGATGACTTCCTTGCGCCGGATATAGCAAAAGTCCACGTCGATATCCGGCATCGTCACGCGCTCCGGGTTCAGGAAACGCTCAAACAGCAATGCGTATTTCAGTGGGTCGATGTCCGTGATGCCAAGAATATAGGCGACAATACTGCCCGCCGCCGAACCCCGCCCCGGCCCGACGGAAATCCCATGCTCCCGCGCGTAATTGATAAAATCCCAAACGATCAGGAAATAGCTGTCGAATCCCATCTGATGAATGACGCCCAGCTCGTATTCCATGCGCTTTTTGATTTCCGGTGTAACGGCATCATACCGCTTCCCGACTTTTTCCTCGCAAAGCCGGCGAAGATACGCTTCGTCCGTCAGCCCTTCCGGCAGAGGGAACCGCGGCAGGATATGCCCGCCGAAGGAAAACTCCACATTGCACCGTTCTGCGATTCGAACGGTATTTTCCATAGCCTCTGGATATTCAGGGAACAGCTTCGCCATTTCCTCCGACGATTTCATATAGAACTCGTCGTTTTGGAACCGCATGCGTCCCGGATCCTCCAGCGTCTTTCCCGTCTGAATGCAGAGCAATACGTCATGGAAGTCCGCGTCTTCTTTGTGGATGTAATGCGCGTCATTCGTCACTACAAGTCCGACGCCGTATTTTTGCGCGAGCCGGATCAGCCCCGGCGCCGCTTTCTCTTCTTCGGGAATGCCGTGCTTTTGCAGCTCGATGAAAAAATTTTCTTTGCCGAAAATATCGATATACTCGGCAACCAGCGCGTCCGCCTTGTCCGGCTGGTCCTGAATCAAAGCGCGGGGAATCTCGCCCGCGATACAGGCGGACAGACAAATGATGCCTTCATGGTACTGCCGTAAAAGCTCCTTGTCCACGCGGGGCTTGTAATACGTCCCTTCAATGTTCGCCAGGGAAACCAGCTTTACGAGATTCCGATATCCGGTTTCGTTTTCCGCCAGTAAAATCAAATGATAGTAACGGACGCCGCCGACCTCGAACATATCCTTGCGCGACGCAGGCGCGAGGTAAACCTCGCAGCCTATGATCGGCTTGATGCCGGCCTTCTTCGCCGCCTTGTAAAACTCCATCACGCCGTACATCTGCCCATGATCGGTAATGGCGACGGCGTTCATGCCGAGCTTCTTCACTTCGTCTATCAATTCGCCCACACGGCTCGCGCCGTCCAACAGGCTGTACTCCGTATGCACATGCAAGTGCGCGAAACTCTCCCCCATGCCGTCGCCTCCTTCCGTAAATTCCTGACACTTTCCTATTATAACAGAGAAACCACGCGCCGCAAGCCTTTTTTCCCTTGCAAACGAAAACGGAGCGGGAATATCTCCCGCTCCGCGCGTTTTCATTTCTTACGGATACTGCATTTCCCTCATCACCGGCTGAAAGCCTGTACCGAGGTCGGTGTACGTCACCCAGTTCGATTCCGCATCCCACTCCAAATCGTAACGATGCGACTTAGGCTCCACGTTGTCGAAATTCTCGAAGGACAGCACCAACGATCCGTCGGTCAGCGGCGTAATATTCGCCTCGCCGCGCGGAACGCCGGAATGGAAATTCCTGCTGTCGACGTAAACCTGCATTTTTCCCGCCGCAGCGTCATATCCATACAGCTTCGCCTGCTCGCGGCTGGCAATGACGAAGAAGGTCTTGTCGTTTTCCTCGTCGCGCACGGCGCGGAACCAATAGCCGTAAGTCACCTCCGGCAGATACTCCTCATGGACGCGGTCATTGTCGCGCCAGATAATCACATGGTAGCGCCCCTTGTCGTCGGCGGCGAGCATGCTGCGTATCTGCACGCTGATTTTACCGTCCGGCGTCGTGAAAGTCTCCTTCCACGCCTGCGTCTTGCTGATCTGTGCGGTCAGGTTCGCCTGATATTTGATCAGCGCGAAAGAGCTTGCTTCCGTCGCTTGCGGCTGCATGCCCAAAATCGTGCCCGCCATCAGCGGGACCATTAAAAATTTATGCCACAGTTTCATGAAAACGGCCTCCTTTACTCTCCCAAAATCAGGGATTCTCCCGTCATTTCTTGCGGCGCGCTGAGCCCCGCAAGCTGCAGCAGCGTCGGCGCAATGTCGCAGAGCTTGCCCTTGCGAAGTTTATGCAAACGGTGCGCATTCACGAGAATGAACGGCACCGGATTCGTCGTGTGCTGCGTAAAGGGCGCGCCTGTCTCTTTGTCCAGCATCTGCTCGCAGTTTCCGTGATCGGCGGTGATGCAGAGCACTCCGCCCGCTTTTTTTATCGCCTCGACCACGCGTCCGACGCAGGCGTCCACAGTTTCCACCGCTTTGACCGCCGCTTCCATCACGCCCGTATGGCCGACCATGTCTCCGTTGGCGAAATTCAAGATGATAAAGTCATACTTTCCGGAACCGATGGCCTCGACCACTTTATCCGTAACTTCAATCGCGCTCATTTCCGGCTGTAAGTCATAGGTTGCGACCTTCGGGGACGGGACGAGGATGCGGTCCTCATGATCGTAAGGCTTTTCAAGACCGCCGTTGAAGAAGAAGGTGACGTGCGCGTACTTTTCCGTTTCAGCGATACGAAGCTGAGTCAGCCCCGCCGACTCGATCACTTCGCCCAGCGTCTTTGTCAGCGCCTCCGGCGGATAGGCAATCTTGACGTTCAGCCCCGCCTCGTACTGCGTCATCGTGACGTAAGGCGGACGAAGCGCCTCGTCGCGCGCAAAACCGTCAAACGTCTCGTCGGTGAACGCATGGGTCAATTCCCTTGCGCGGTCGGGACGGAAATTGAAGAAAATCACGCCGTCCTCTTTCTTCATGCCGTCGTAGCCGTCCATCACTGCCGGAATCACGAATTCGTCGGTTACGTCCTGCGCATAGGAAGCGGCAATCGCCGAAGCCGAATCTTTTTCCTTCACGCCGTCGGCATGGGCAATCGCCTCGTAGGCCTTCGTCACACGCCCCCAGCGCTTGTCGCGGTCCATGGCGTAAAAGCGGCCCGAAATCGTCGCGATTTTCCCCACGCCGATCTCCGCCAGCTTTTTTTCGAGGTCTGCAAGATAGCCGTCCGCGCTTTTCGGCGCCACATCGCGCCCGTCAAGGAATGCGTGAACCCATATTTTTTTCAGGCCTTCTCGCTTCGCCATCTCAACCAGCGCGTAAAGATGATCGGTGTGGCTGTGGACGCCGCCAGGAGAAACGAGCCCGAACAGATGCAGCGCTCCGCCGCTTTTTTTCACCGTCCCCATGACGCCGGAAAGCGCCTCGTTCTTGAAAAAAGAACCGTCACGAATCGCACGGGTGATGCGCGTAAGCTCCTGATACACGACGCGTCCCGCGCCGATATTCGTATGCCCGACCTCGGAGTTGCCCATCTGCCCGTCGGGAAGTCCGACCGCCTCGCCGGAGCAAAGCAGCTCCGTTACCGGGCAGGACTTCAAAATCCCGTCAATCACCGGCGTCTTGCCGACGGCGACCGCGTTGTCCTTCGCCGCCAAATCGCCGTTCCCCCACCCGTCCATGATTACGAGCATCACGGGCGCGTTTTTCAATTTTGCCATATTTACCTCCGATAAAGAAGGAGCGGAGTCCATTCCCGTCTCTCCGCCCCCTTTTTGTTTTCGATATTCAATCCGTCCTGCTGATTTCCTTTTTCTCAGCTTCAGCCTTTGCCTTCGGCTTTTCCTGCTTCTTGCCGAACTTGACGATCCGGCTGAAATCCTGCGCCTTCAACGAAGCGCCGCCCACCAGCGCGCCGTCCACGTCGGGCTTTTCCATCAGGCCGTCGATGGTATCGGGCTTGACGCTGCCGCCGTAAAGGATACGGACTGCGTCGGACACCTCGGCGTCATAAAGATCCGCCAGCGTAGCGCGAATCAGCTCACAAACCTCCTGCGCCTGCTCGAAAGTCGCCGTCTTGCCGGTGCCGATGGCCCAAATCGGCTCGTACGCGACGACGCATTTTGCGGCGGAAAGCGCGCCCATGCCGGCAAAGGCCTTTTTGACCTGCGCCGTGACAAAATCCTTGTAAGCGTTCGCCTCACGCGTTTCCAACGACTCCCCGACGCAAATGATGGGAATCAGCCCTGCCGCGACCGCCGCTTTGGCCCGTTTGTTGACGGTCTCGTCCGTATCGCCGAAATACTCGCGCCGCTCGGAATGGCCGACGATGACGTACTTGACGCCGGCGTCCTTCAGCATGGCGGCGGACAGCTCGCCCGTATAAGCGCCGCTTTCTTCCCAATGGACATTCTGGGCGCCCACGCCGATATTTGCGGACGGTCCGACTTTTTTGGCCGCAAGCGTCAACGCCGTCGCAGGCGGACAAATGACAACGGCCCTATCCTTCACGTCCTCCACCAGCGGCAAAAGCTCCTTCAAAAGCGCCTCCGCCTCGGTGTTCGTCTTGTTCATTTTCCAGTTGCCCGCGATGATGGGCTGGCGCTTCCACGGCGACGGCTGCTCCGCCTCGTCGGAAGAAAACTTCTTGATAATTTCTTCAATCATTGCAAATTACCCCCTCATTTGTCGGCAATCGCCGCAAGCCCTGGCAGCGTCTTTCCTTCAAGGTATTCCAGCGTCGCGCCGCCGCCCGTCGAAATATGGGAAATCTTGTCCGAAAGCCCGGTCTTTTTCAGCGCCGCAATCGAGTCGCCGCCGCCGACGATGCTGACCGCTCCGGCTTCCGTCGCCTCAGCCACCGCATGAGCCACCGCCTCGGTGCCTTTCGCGAAAGCATCGAACTCGAAGACGCCCATCGGACCATTCCAAACGATAGTTTTCGCGCCCTTCAAAGCCTCGGCATAGAGTTTCGCCGTCTCCGGGCCGCTGTCGAGCGCCTGCCAGCCGTCCTCGATGCGATCGACCTTCACCGTCTTGTGGTTCGCTTCCGCCTTGAAATCGTCGGCAACCTCCACATCTACCGGCAGAACCAGCTTCACGTTGTTCGCATGGGCTTTCGCCGCCAGCTTGCGCGCGAGCTCGTATTTGTCCGGTTCTGTCAGCGACTTGCCGACATTCAGCCCCTGTGCGGCGAGGAACGTATTCGCCATGCCGCCGCCAATGATAATCGTATTGACCTTCTCAATCATGTTGTCGATGACGGCAATCTTATCCGAAACCTTGGCGCCGCCGAGAATCGCCACGAACGGACGCTCCGGCGCTTCGAGCGCCTTGCCGATGAAATCAAGTTCCTTGCCGATCAGATAACCCGCGACAGTCTCCTTGTACTTCGTAATGCCCTCGTTCGACGCATGGCCGCGATGGGCGCAGCCAAACGCGTCGTCCACCACCACGTCGGCGAGGTCGGCAAGCTGTTTCGCAAAGCCCGGATCGTTCTTCTCCTCCTCCGGGTGGAAACGAAGGTTTTCAAGCAAAAGCACCTCGCCCGGCTGGAGCTTCGCCGCCGCCTCCACTGCGGGCGCACCGACGCAGTCCGTCGCAAAAGCCACAGGCTTTCCAAGCAATTCCGAAAGCCGCGCCGCCACCGGTTTCGTGGACATTTCCGGCACAATTTTCCCTTTCGGGCGTCCGAGATGACTGGCAAGGATCACTGCCGCGCCCTGCTTCAGCAAATATTCAATGGTCGGCAGCGTTGCACGGATGCGCTTGTCATTCGTGATATTCTGGTTCTCGTCCAAAGGTACGTTGAAATCCGCGCGCACAAAAACTTTTTTGCCTTTTACGTCAATATCTTCCAATGTTTTCTTCGCCATGAAGGTTCCTCCCTTTTCTTGCATTTTCAACCAAAAAGACCCGGCCCGTGAAAGGCCGGGCCTCTTTTTACCCGAAATCTTATTTCTGTACCAACGTCTCCAAATACTTGATCGTGCGAACCATCTGGCTCGTATAGCTGTTCTCGTTGTCGTACCACGAAACGACCTGAACCTGCGTCAACTCGTCGTTGATCGGGTTGACCATCGTCTGCGTCGCGTCAAACAGCGAGCCGTAAGTCATGCCGACGATATCGCTGGAAACGATCTCGTCCGTGTTGTAACCGAAGGACTCGTTGGCCGCCGCCTTCATGGCCGCGTTGACCTCATCCGCCGTGACTTTGCCCTTGACGACGGCAATCAGAATCGTCGTGGAACCGGTCGGAGTCGGTACGCGCTGCGCCGCGCCAATGAGCTTGCCTTTCAGTTCGGGAATGACAAGGCCGATGGCCTTCGCCGCGCCCGTGGAATTCGGAACGATATTGATAGCGGCCGCGCGGGAACGACGAAGGTCGCCCTTGCGCTGCGGGCCGTCCAGCGTCATCTGGTCGCCGGTATAAGCGTGAATCGTCTGCATGATGCCGCTCTGAATCGGAGCAAGCTTGTGGAGAGCCGCCGTCATCGGTGCAAGGCAGTTCGTCGTGCAGGATGCCGCCGAGATTACATCATCCTCCGGCTTCAGCGTCTTATGGTTGACGTTGTATACGATAGTCGGCAAGTCGTTGCCGGCCGGAGCGGAAATGACGACTTTCTTCGCGCCCGCCTTGATATGCGCGGAGGCTTTCTCTTTCGAGGTATAGAAACCCGTGCACTCCAGCACCACGTCCACTTTCAGGTCGCCCCAGGGCAGATTCGCGGCGTCCGCTTCCTTAAAGATCTTGATCGTCTTGCCGTCCACCGTGATGCCGTCTTCCTCGGCCTTCACATCATGATTGTAACGGCCCTGCGTGGAGTCATACTTCAAAAGATGCGCGAGCATCTTCGGGCTCGTAAGATCGTTGATCGCGACAATCTCATACCCCTCGGCCGCAAACATCTGACGAAACGCCAGACGACCGATACGTCCAAACCCGTTGATTGCTACTTTTACTGCCATAAGACACAGCCTCCTAAAATAAATTTTGTCCCATTCGGGAATTCGCATTTATCGGAAAACTTCTGCATTTAATTATAGCGCAATCATTGAGGAAACGCAACGAAAAGAAAAGAAGAAGGACCTCCGCCTTATAGAATCCACGAAACGAGTTCGTTGCCGGTTTGTTTGCCGCATATAAACGATTCCTGCAAAATTTGCAAATAAAAAACCTTTCGGAAAACATCCTGTTTCCGAAAGGTTTTGCCTGCTTGAGGTTACATTCCCGTCACTTATAGCGTTTTCAAAATCTCCCGTGCTTTTGCGAGATACGTCTCCTTCGTTTCGTTAAACGTCTCGCCGGTTTTCCTGACTCGCAGTTCGATCGTTCCTTCCTCGACCGCTTTCGGACCGACAGTGATGCGGAGCGGATAACCGATCAAGTCGCAATCCTTGAATTTCACGCCCGCCCGTTCTTTCCTGTCGTCAAGCAACACGTCGACGCCCGCCGCCTTCAGTTCGCCGTAAATCTTTTCCGCCAGTTCCAGCTGCTCGGGCACCTTCGCGTTGACCGGTACGACCACGACCTCGAAAGGCGCTATGGCGCGCGGCCAGATAATGCCGTCCTTGTCGTTGTTCTGCTCGATGGCCGCCGCCATCGTCCGGCCGACGCCGATTCCGTAGCAGCCCATGACAAGCGGCTTTTCCTTGCCGCTCTCGTCAAGGAACGTAGCATGCAGCGCCTCGCTGTATTTCGTACCGAGCATGAATACCTGTCCCGCTTCGATGCCCCGCGTCATTTTCAGCGGCGCGCCGCAGCGCGGACACGGATCGCCTTCCTGCACTAATCGGATATCGGTGACAATCACTTCGCCAAAGTCGCGCTTCGGCGTGACATTTTTATAATGCGCGTCGGCTTCGTTGGCTCCCGCGACAGCGTTCACCATCTCCATGACCGTCGCATCCGCCACGATTTTCGTCCCCTTCTTGATGCCGACAGGACTCATGAAGCCCGGTTCGCCGCCCACCGCCCGGATTGCCGCTTCATCCGCCATGCGGAGCGCGATCGCGCCGACGGAATTCAGCACCTTGACTTCGTTGACTTCATGATCGCCGCGCACAAACGCCAAGACCACCTCATCCGTTTCCGTCTGATAAGCGACCGCCTTGATTGTTTTTTCCACGGGGATTTTCAAGTAATCGGCCAAAAGCGCGATGGTCTTCGTGCCCGGCGTCGCGACTTTTTCAAGAGGCAACGCTTCTTCCTGCACCGCATGGATGGCTTTCAGCTCCGCTTTTTCGTCGCTGGCCGCATAATCGCATTTCTCACAATACGCGATGCTGGATTCCCCTGCGTCCGCCAATACGGTGAACTCATGGGAACCGCCGCCTCCGATGGCTCCGTTGTCCGCCTCGACAGGACGGAAAGTCAAGCCGCAGCGCGTAAAAATATTCGTGTAGGCGTCGTACATCTTTTTATAAGAAACACGCATGCCTTCTTCGTCCTTATCGAAGGAATACAGGTCTTTCATTATGAACTCGCGTCCCCGCATCAAGCCGAAGCGCGGACGGATCTCGTCGCGGTACTTGTTTTGGATTTGGTAAAGCATCAACGGAAGCTGCTTATAAGAGCGCACCTCGTCCCGCACGATGGAAGTGACCATTTCCTCATGCGTCGGCCCGAGGCAGAACTCGCGGCCGTGGCGATCGTTGACGCGAAACATTTCATCGCCGTAAACCTCCCAGCGGCCCGTTTCCTTCCAAAGCTCCGACGGCTGAACAATCGGCATTGCAATCTCCTGCCCGCCCGCCGAGTCCATTTCCTCGCGGATAATCTGCTCGATTTTTTTGATTGTGCGCCATGCCAGCGGAAGATAGGTATACAGCCCGCCCGCGGCTTTGCGGATCATGCCCGCCCGAAGCATGAGCTTGTGGCTGATGACTTCCGCCTCCGCCGGAACTTCCCTAAGCGTCGGCGCGTAAAGCTGTGATGTACGCAATGCAATTCCTCCTATGCTTCTAAGTATGTCTATTTATTAAAGTCCCAAATATACAAGTCCGAATGCGACGAAAATCGCAGGCAGGAGATTGGCGATGCGAATATCGGTCATCTCCAGCATATTGAGCCCAATCGCAAGCACAAGGACGCCGCCCACGCCGCTCGTCTCTGCCAGCATCGCATCCGTGAAGAACGCGGAAAGGCTCGCCGCACCGAGCGTGATTGCCCCTTCATAAAGCAACACGGGGATGGCGGCAAAGAGCACGCCTAAGCCCATAGAGGCGGCGAACACGACCGCCATGACGCCGTCGATCATCGCTTTCGCAAAGAGCGTCGAAGCGTCTCCGGCAAGCCCTTCCGAAAGCGCCCCGACAATCCCCATCGCACCCAGGCAATAAATCAACGAAGCCGACACGAATCCCTTGCCGACGTCGCCAAACCGCTCGCCTGTCCTCGCGGTAATCCGCGCCGCAAATCGCTCCATGCGTCCGTCCAAATCAAAAAGCACGCCAAGCGATGTTCCCGCCGCCAACGCGACAACCAGCACCATGCTGTTTTGACTCTGGAACGCCATTTTCATGGCAATTACGACGACCGCCAATCCCATCGACTGCACGACGCCCTTTCGCATCGTTTCCGATATGCCGCCGCGCAAAAGCATGCCGGCCATACCGCCGACGAGAATCGTCGCCGCGTTTACAAGGGCCCCCGTCATGCGCCCGCCGCCTTTTCGACCAGGAGCGCGTCAATCTCCTTGAAAAGCTCGCTCACGAGCTCCGTCTCGGGCACCTTCCGCAAAATCTCGCCCTTGCGGAAAACGAGTCCCTCGCCCTTACCGCCCGCAATGCCGACGTCCGCCTCCCGCGCCTCGCCGGGACCATTGACCACGCAGCCCATAACCGCTACCGTGATCGGCGCCTTGATCCCCTCAAGCCTTTTTTCCACTTCGGCGGCAATGGCCGGAAGGTCGATAGCCGTACGCCCGCAGGTCGGGCAGGAAATCAACGTCGGCCCATATTCACGAAGCCTCAGCGATTTCAAAATCTCATTCGCCACCCGCACTTCAACGACAGGATCGCCCGTCAGCGAAACGCGGATAGTGTCGCCAATCCCCTCGGCGAGCAAAGAACCGATGCCCACGGCGGACTTTATCATGCCCGTAGTCGGCGTCCCCGCCTCGGTTACACCGAGATGGAGCGGATAATCGACAGTCCGGCTCATCAAGCGATAGGCGGCGATTGTCAAAGGAACATCATGCGCTTTCAGCGATATTTTCATATCATAGAAATCCTGCGCTTCCAAAATACGAACATGCTCCATCGCTGATTCGACAAGCGCCTCCGCCGTAACGCGGCCATATTTCTGGAGCAGCTTTTTATCGAGGGAGCCGCCGTTGACCCCGATGCGGATCGGTATGCCCGCTGCTTTCGCCTCGCGCACGACAGCCTTGACACGTTCCTCGCCGCCGATGTTGCCGGGATTCAGCCGAAGCGCCGCGACGCCTTGCCGGATTGCCTCCAGCGCCAACCGATAGTCAAAATGGATATCTGCTACCAGCGGCACATCCGTACCGCGGATAATCTCCCCCAACGCTTTTGCCGCATCCATATCCGGCACGGCCAGCCGCACAATGTCGCAACCCGCCGCAGACAGCGCGCGAATTTGCGCGACCGTCGCGGCAACGTCCGCCGTCTTCGTGTTCGTCATCGACTGGACGGACACGGGCGCGCCTCCGCCGACAGCCACCGGGCCGATATGGATTTGGCGCGTTTGCTTTCGCTCCATGTCTTACCCTCCAAAGAAAATGCGGACAACGTCGTTTTTCGTGGCAAAGAGCATCAACGCCACCAATACCGTAATACCAGCCATTTGCGTATAATGTAAAGCTTTTTCACCCAACGGCTTTCCGCGCACGGCCTCAATCAAAAGCGTCACAAAATGGCCGCCGTCAAGCGCAGGCACAGGCAGCAGGTTGATAATACCCAAATTCAAGCTCAAAAGCGCCGCGAAATTCATGAGCGCAGCAAATCCCAGCTTCGCCACCGCGCCTGTCATCTGCATGACGCCCAACGGCCCCGCAAGCTCCGCCGCCGCGTCGCCCGTAAAAATCTGCACGAGCCCCAAGACCATATGATAAATGACATACGCCGTCTTCCCCAACGCCGTACCCGCCGCTTCTATCACGCCGGGCTGCCGCGTATCCAGCGCCCCCATGACGCCGATTACCATACGGTTTTCCTGCTTATCGCGAACAGGAATGACCGTCGCCTGCCGAGCCTCGCCGTTCCGGCTGTATGCAATCTTCATCGGCGTCCCGTCCGCACTGCGCACGATGCGCACGATGTCATCCCATGCATTGACTTTTTCGCCGTTGATGGCCTCAATACGGTCGCCCTTTTGCAGCCCCGCCATTGCCGCAGGCTGGTCAGGCATCACCTCACCCAATTCCGGACGCGTCGACGGAGAACTGACGCCCACCGTCATAAAAATCAGGAAAAAAATCGCAATCGGCAACAAAAAATTCATAATCGGCCCGGCCAGAATGACAATCATTCGTTTCCAAACCGGCTTTTCACAGTAGCCACGCTCGCCCGCATCGTTATCCGACGGATCCATGCCTGCGATGTCGTTGAAGCCGCCCAGCGGCACGCATCGAATCGAGTATTCGGTCTCTCCGAACGTCCTGCTCACCAATTTGGGGCCGAACCCGATGGCAAACTCATCGACGCGCATTCCCGTCGCCTTCGCCATAATGAAATGCCCGAATTCATGAAAGAGCACAAGCAGCCCAAAAACGAAAACAGAGGCAAGTATCGTTACGCTCATCATTGCACCTCTTTGCTGTCCAAGAACCCACGCACAAACGCCCGCGCACGCGCGTCCGCCTCGCAAAGCGCCTCAAAGGACGGATGCGTGAAATTCTCCTGCGCGTCCATGGCGCGCTCTATGCAGTCATAAATATCCAAAAATCCGATGCGCCCGGCAAGAAACGCCGCAACCGCCTCCTCGTTCGCCCCGTTCAGCACGCAAGGCATCGTGCCGCCTGCCTTTCCCGCCTCATACGCGAGAGGCAGGCCACGGAAAGTAAGCATGTCCGGCGCCTCAAAAGAAAGATTCATCCCCGCCCGAAAATCCATGCGGCCGAAATCCGCCTGCTCACGCGACGGATACGTCAGCGCATACTGAATGGGAAGGCGCATGTCAGGAAGCCCGAGCTGCGCCATCACCGCGCCGTCGCGAAATTCCACCATGGAATGAACGATGCTCTGCGGATGTACCGCCACGTCTATTTTTTCATAAGGCACGCCATACAGCCAGTGCGCCTCAATGACTTCCAATCCCTTATTCACCAGCGTCGCCGAATCGACAGTAATCTTCCTGCCCATCGACCAAGTCGGATGCTTGAGACAATCCGCCACAGTTACCGAGCGCAAATCTTCCGTAGTCTTTCCCCGGAACGGCCCGCCGGAAGCCGTAAGGATCAGCCGCTCTACCGTGTCGCGGCGCTCGCCCTGCAGGCACTGAAAAAGCGCACAGTGTTCGCTGTCCACCGGCAGGATGGAAACGCCTTTTTCTTTCGCCAGCGCCGTCACAAGCTCGCCCGCTACGACTAATGTTTCCTTGTTTGCCAGCGCGATATTCTTTCCGGCTTTGAGCGCCGCCAGCGTCGGTGCAAGGCCCGCAAAACCGACCATAGAGGTCACGACCACATCGACTTCGTCCAAAGCCGCCGCGTCGAGCAACGCTTTTTCGCCGCCCCGGATTTCCGTCTTGCCCCGGTACCGGCTGCGCAGCCGCTCGGCCGCTTCTGCATCCGCGAGAACGGCTGCCAACGGACAGAATTCTTCAATCTGCTTTTCTATCAGAGCGTCGCTGGTATTCGCCGCCAGCACGATCACCCGGAAAAGTTCGGGATGGCTTCGCGCCACGTCGAGAGCCTGCGTCCCTATGGAACCCGTCGATCCTAAAATCGCCAGCCGCTTCATCGTCATCCCCACGCCTCCATAAGCCGCAAGAAATAATATACAAACGGAATTACATACATCGCGCTGTCAAAGCGGTCAAGCACACCGCCATGGCCGGGAATCAGCGTTCCCGAATCCTTGATTCCCGTATAGCGTTTTACCGCAGATTCCACAAGATCGCCCACCGTCGCCACAAGCGCGATTGCCACGCCCAAAGCGAACATCGGCAAAACGGCGTATCCCATGGAATGCCCGATTGCCGCAACGGAAACCGCCGTCCCGACGACGCCGCCATAAAAGCCTTCTCTCGTCTTTTTCGGACTGAGTTCCTCGCAAAGCTTCGTCTTGCCGAACGCGAAACCGGAAAAATAGGCGAAGGTGTCGCTGGCCCAGGTCCCAATCATCGCCAGCCAAAACCACGCGCAGCCGATTTCCATTTCTCCCATCGGCGTCGGCACCGTTTCCCCCGCATGCCAAAAACGCAGCAAAATCAAATATGCGAAAGGCAAACCCACATACATGACGCCCGCCACCGAAACCAGCGCCTGCGGCACGGAAAAAGAACGATGAAACAGAACCGCTTGAAGCATCAGCCAAAGAGAAAACACCGTCACCGCCGCTGCCAATAGGTCAGCCCTTCTCAAATAGGCGGCGCCAAAAAAACAAACTGCCGCCGCCATGCCGCTCCAATACGCGGGCGAAATATTCTTATGCCGGAACGCCTGCGCGTACTCATGCCACCCCGTCAACACCAACAGGAGTACCGCCGCGCAGAAAACCGCGCCGCCCGTTTGAATGACGAAAGCGGCGACGGCTATGCCGATGATTCCTGAAACTATACGAACCGCCAAAACAGCACCTCTATCTTTCACGCGAAAGGCTCCGCGTCCTCACTTGTTTTCCAATCCCCCAAAGCGCCGTCCGCGCTTTCCGAAATCCTTCAACGCCTCTATAAAAAGCGCCGGCGTAAAGTCTGGCCAATTCTTGTCCGTAAACCAGAATTCCGCATACGCCGCCTGCCACAGCAAAAAATTGCTGAGACGCATATCGCCGCTGGTTCGGATTACGAGATCGACCGGCGGCAGACCGTCCGTATAAAGGCAGCTTTCAAACAACGCCCCGTCCACGGCGTCCAACTGCGTCTCCCCCGCCTGCACCCTGCGCGCAATCTCCCGCGCAGCGCGCAAGATCTCGTCTTGGCCGCCGTAATTCATCGCCACGTTAAACCGAAGCCCGGTATTATCCGCCATCCGATCCACCGCCGTCTGAGCCAAATCCTGCAATGCGGGGGAAAGCTCGTCCATGCGACCCAAGAATCGAAGCTTTATATTGTCCTCATCCATCTCGTCGATTTCTTTCGTCAAATAATCGACGAAAAGCCGCATGAGAAAATCGACCTCCGCGCTCGGCCGTTTCCAATTTTCCGTCGAAAAAGCATATACCGTGAGCGCCGGAAGCTCAAGATCAATGGCGGTTTTCAAAATCTGCTTCAGGGCGTCCACCCCTGCCGAATGGCCCGCCGTCCGAAGAAGTCCGCGGCCTTCGGCCCAACGGCCATTCCCATCCATGATGAGGGCCGTATGCACCGGCAAGCGCGCTCGATCTATTCCTCGATACAAGGGGTTCTCCCATGTCTCCTTCGCTTCGGAAGGCGAGGAACCCTTAAATATTTTTTTCCACATGCCATCCTCCCGCTGCTGTCCTTCCGTTAAGCGAAAAAACAGGTCCCTCTCGCAAATCCAAGAGGGACCTCCCATTCTCTCCCATCATGGAGCTTTTCTCATCAAGGAGCGGCAATCGCCGAAACCGGGCAGCCCGCCGCGCAGGCGCCGCACTCCACGCATTTCTCCGGATCGATCTCGTAATGCTTCTCGCCCTCCGAAATCGCGCCCACCGGGCATGTCGCCGCACAGGAACCGCAGGAAATGCAATCGTCTCCAATCTTGTATGCCATGTCGTCTTACACCTCCTTCACTGCTTTTTCTGCTTCGCCGCCAACGTCAGGCGGCAGGAAGCGTCCGGGCAGGTAACGGCCCGAACCACATATAGCTTCGCGTCGTCCACGGGAAAAAAATGCTTCGTGGGGCGCGTCAGCTCCGTCACATACTTTACGCCGGCGTCCGAAAGGAGCTTTACAGCTTCCTCAACCGGGCGTCCAAGAACGTCGGGCGCCATCAGACCTCCATAATCTCCTTTTCCTTGCCCGCCTTGACCGAATCAACCATCTTCACATATTTGTCGACGAGCTTCTGCATATCTTCCTGGCCCTTCTTGGAATCGTCCTCGGCGATTTCTTTGTTCTTCTCCAGTTTCTTGATTGCCTCGTTGGCGTCCCGACGCAGATTGCGAAGAGCGACCTTCGCCTCTTCCGCTTTCTTGTTGACCGTTTTCTTCAGTTCCTCGCGACGCTCCTTCGTAAGCTGCGGAATGGTCAGCCGAATGGCATTGCCGTCAGAATTGGGCGTCAAGCCAAGTTCCGATTTCAAAATCGCCTTTTCCAGTTCCTTCATGAGCGTCTTTTCCCAAGGCTGGATCACAATCATGCGCGGCTCCGGCACGGAGACTTTCGCTACCTGGTTTACCGGCGTCGGCGTTCCGTAATAATCGACCATCACCTTGTCCAGCAGCGACGGCGTCGCACGCCCCGCGCGCAGGGAAGCAAATTCTCTCTTCAGGGCCTCCAGGGTTTTCTGCATCTTTTCCTCACGGGAGGACAAAATATCTTTAATCATTCGCGTTTCCCTCCGACCGTCGTACCAATGTCCTCGCCGCGTGCCGCGCGAACAAGGTTTTCATGTTCGTCGATATTGAATACCACAATGGGAATATTGTTGTCCATGCAAAGGCTCGTCGCCGTAGAATCCATGACTTGCAGCCCTCGCTGCAATACCTCGATATACGCCAGCCGATCGAATTTCTTTGCATTCGGGTTTTTATTCGGGTCAGAATCATAGACGCCGTCCGTATTCTTCTTGCCCATCAGGATCACGTCGGCCTCGATCTCCGCCGCGCGAAGCGCCGCCGTCGTATCCGTCGAGAAATACGGGTTCCCGGTGCCGGCCGCAAAAATCACCACGCGGCCTTTTTCCATGTGCCGGATTGCCTTGCGGCGGATATACGGCTCTGCAACCTGTCGCATATCGATGGCGCTCTGCACCCGGGAATCTACGCCCCGTTTTTCCAACGCATCCTGAAGCGCCAGACAATTCATCACCGTCGCCAGCATCCCCATATAATCCGCCGTCGCACGATCCATGCCCTTCGCGCTTCCGGCGAGGCCGCGCCAAATGTTGCCGCCGCCGACGACCACCGCACAGTCGATTCCTTCCTCGCGAACCGCCTGGATCTGTGCCGCAATATCCTCTACCACCGCCGGATTGATGCCAAATCCCTGTTCTCCGGCCAAGGACTCTCCCGAAAGCTTCAAGACTACTCGCTTATACTTTTTCGTACTCAACAGCAGCCCTCCTGTCCCTTGCTCATTCTTTAATATTATATATCCTTTTTGGCAAATCTCCAATAAAAATATTGGTAAATCAATCAAAAAATTGGCAAATCCGAAATCAGCCGCAAAAAAGAGGACACGAAGCTTACTTTCGTGTCCTCTCCTTTTCCTTACTTAATCTGCGCCGCAACCTCCGCCGCGAAATCCTCCTGCTTCTTTTCGATGCCCTCGCCGAGCTGGAAGCGAGTGAACTGCTTCACGGCAACGCTGCCCAGCACTTTCGCCACCGTCTGCTCCGGATCCTTGACGAAAGGCTGCTCCACGAGGCAGGCCTCCTTGTAGAAATTCTTCTGGAGACGCCCGTCGACCATCTTCGCGATAATCGCCTCAGGACGACGCTTGCCTTCGGGCAGCGCATTGTTTTCTTCCATCGCCTGCTTCGTAAGCACTTCGCGCTCATGCTCAAGCGCCGCAGGATCGAGCCCCGAACGGTCGACGCAGGACGGGTTCGCCGCCGCGATCTGCATGGCGATGTCCTTGCCAAGCTCGGCGCTTCCGCCCGTAAGCTCAACCAAGACGCCAATCTTGCCGCCCATGTGAATATAGCTTGTAACGCGGCCGCCCTCGGAAGCGTACCGCGCGAAACGGCGGATCGAAACCTTCTCGCCGATCTCGGCAATGGCTTCCAGCACAATCTCCGAAACTTTCTTTCCATCCAGCGAGCTCTCGTTCAGCGCGTCCATGTCGGAGGGATTCGTGTCGGCGATATGCTTCGCCAGTTTATCTACAATCGCGTGGAACTTGTCCGTCTTCGCGACGAAATCCGTCTCACAGTTGATCTCGACCACCGCGCCGACCTTTGCGTCCTCGCTGACGTAAGCGCCAACCGCACCCTCCGCCGCGATACGGCCCGCTTTCTTCTCCGCTTTCGCGATGCCCTTCTCGCGCAGGTAATCAATCGCCTTCTGCTTGTCTCCGTCCGTCTCCGCCAGCGCCTTCTTGCAGTCCATCATGCCCGCGCCCGTCATCTCGCGAAGTTCTTTTACCATTGCCGCCGTAATCTGTGCCATAAATTTTTTCCCTCTTTCCCATATAATGAAATGAATTCGGTTTTGCGCTAAAGAAAAGGGCAAGGGATAACGTGTCCCTTACCCCTCATATCTCGATATTACTCGGCGTCTTTGTCCGCCGCTTCCTCCGGCTCGTCCTGCCCGTGGCTGCCCTCGATGACGGCATCCGCCATGCGGCCGGTCAAAAGGCGTACGGCACGAATCGCATCGTCGTTGCCCGGAATCACATAGTCGATCTCATCCGGATCGCAGTTCGTATCAACGATGGCGACAATCGGGATGTTCAGCTTACGCGCCTCCGCGACAGCGATGCGCTCCTTCCGCGGATCGACCACATAAAGCGCGCCCGGAAGACGATTCATCTCCTTGATACCGCCAAGGAATTTCTCCAGCCGTTCCATCTCATGACGAAGCGCCAAAACTTCTTTCTTCGTCAGCACCTCAAACGTGCCGTCCTGCTCCATCTGCTCCAACTGCTTCAAACGCTTGATGCGCTTTTGGATCGTCTGGAAGTTCGTCAGCATGCCGCCGAGCCAACGCTCGTTGACATAGAACATGCCCGCGCGAACCGCCTCTTCCTTCACGGCTTCCTGCGCCTGCTTCTTCGTGCCGACGAAAAGGACCTTCTTGCCTTCCTGCGCGACGCTGCGAATAAAATTGAACGCCTCGTCGACCTTACGGACCGTCTTTTGCAGATCGATAATGTAGATGCCGTTCCGCTCCGTGAAGATGTACTTCGCCATCTTCGGGTTCCAGCGGCGCGTCTGATGACCGAAGTGAACGCCCGCCTCCAATAATTGCTTCATCGAAATAACTGCCATGATGTAAACCCTCCTGTTTTTTCCTCCGCGCGTTTCATCCGCCGCTTCACCTTGAAGAATCAAGGCACAGCACGGCGCTCGACGCGCGTGCGTTTTCACACTGCAAGCGATTATACCATAGAGGCCAATCGAATGCAACGGGCGAAAACGAAAAAATTAGCCCTTGTGAAAAATTCCATCGGATATTTTGCACAGACCCAAAAATCGACAAATCGCCTATGAATTTCATTAAATTTTCAGGTTATGTTCGATTGTTTCACGTGAAACAATTTTTCAGATTTTGTAGAAAACGTAAAAATCCCTTCGCCGCTGCGTTTCTTCAGCCGCGAAGGGATTGTGCATTTTTTCCGCGATACTTTATCCAACGATAAATTTATACCAAATAAAAATGCCGATAACGCCCGGTATTCCGAATACGCCTGCAATCAGCGCGTTTATGACGGTGATCTTGATGCCCGCGCCGAACAAATCGACAATGAACAACAAAATCGCGCCGCAAACGCTGTTCGAGACAAATTTCAGCAAAAGCTCCACCGGCCATTTCAAAAGCTTGAACAAAAGGCATATAGCCAAAAGACCGACGGCAAACGAAACGACGATGCTTGATTCCGCCACGCAATCTCCTCCTTACAATTCCACCCGGTTTTCCATAGCCTTGGCCAATGTCACTTCGTCCGCATATTCAAGGTCGCCGCCCACGGGCAGCCCGTGCGCGATTCGGGTGACTTTGAGCCCCATAGGCTTCAGCAGCCGCGCAATATACATGGCCGTCGCTTCCCCTTCCACATTCGGGTTCGTGGCCATGATGACTTCCCGCACGGTTCCGTCCGAAAGACGATCCAATAATTCTTTGACGCGGAGATTTTCCGGCCCCACTCCTTCCAGCGGCGACAGCGCGCCATGCAGGACATGGTACACGCCATGATAATCGTGCATCCGCTCCACCGCGGCTACGTCCTGCGGCTGTTCAACGACGCAAACCGTTTCATGATCCCGCTTTACAGAGCTGCAGATTGCGCATGGATCCTTATCGCTCAGATTGCAGCATACGCTGCAAAAACCAATCTTTTCCTTCGCCTCGATAATGGCCCCGGCCAGCGCCCGCGCCTTCGCCGGATCCATATCTATAATATGGTAGGCGAGCCGTACCGCAGTCTTCGCCCCGACGCCCGGCAGCGCGCGAAAATGCTCGATCAGTTTCGCCAAAGGTTCGATGTATTGCACTTAAATCATCCCCGGCGGCAGACCGAGGCCGCTGGTCAATTTCGCCATCTCGCTCTGCATCATGTCGTCCACTTTTTTGCCGCACTCGTTGACCGCCGAAACGATCAAGTCCTGGAGCATCTCCACATCCTCGGGGTCCACCGCTGCTTTGTCGATGGAAAGAGCCTCCACCTGCTTTTCGCCGTTCATCGTGACTTTGACGACGCCTCCACCCACCGAGACTTCCACCGTGCGCTTTTTCAATTCCTCCTGCATTTTTTGCATCTGCGCCTGCACTTTTTGCACTTTCTTCATCATGCCGGCCATATTGCCGCCCATTCCGCCAAACATCAAATATCCTCCCTCCTCCGCGCCCCTGCGCGGTCAAAACCATCTATAAGAATAACAAAGACGACTCCATACGTCAATCTTCCGCCGCAAAAAGTATTACATGTCCGCAGGCGGAGGCTCCTGCCTTTGGATACCGTCGTTCATCTCTTCCGCCGGCACAATCTTCATATCGTCGCCGAATATCTCGACCAACGGCTCCACCGCTGCCCGCGCCTCCGGAGGCAGCGCCTCCACCGCTTCTTTCGCCGATTTTTCCCTCTTCAGCGTTTCTTCTTTCGTTTTTTTCGGCGCTTCGGAAAGCTCCTCCACCTCAACGGTCAGCCGAAGCGGACTGCCTGAAAGCCGTTCAAGATACGCTTCCAGCACTTTCCGAAAATCGTCCTTCTTCAGCCGATTCGCAAGAAACGCGCTGGTAAACTGAACGCAGAAATATTGATCCGTCATGCCCCCAAACATGCCGTTGACAGCACAGGCAAGCACGACCTTTTCCCCGTCTGCCTCCAGCGCAGCCAACAACTGCTTCCACAACGCCTCTCCCGCTTCCGTTTTTACAAGAGACGCCCCTGACGCTGCCCCTGCTTTTCCGGGCAAGCGGCCGTTAGTCCGAGCCGCCGAAGGAGTTTTTTTGACGCCTTGCGTGTCGCGGCGCGGCGCTGCCCCCTCCCTCAGTGGAACCGCTGCGCCCGCAGCCAGCTTCTTTTCCAAAGCCTCTATACGTGCGGCAAGCACCCGCATCCCCGCTTCGGAATCACGCGCTCCAGCCGATGCCATGGATTCCTCCCGTTTCGTCGGAATGCCGCCGGAACGACAAACGGAAAGCAACGCCGTTTCCACAGCGATGCGCGGCTCCGTCGTCCAACGAAGCTCTACAAGCGCATCATGCAAAGCGCGAAGCATCGGCAAAAAATCCTCGGGCGAAAAAAGCGCCGCCGTCTCTTCCAGCGCGGCTTCATCCGTCTCGTAAAGCTCCGTCCCTTCCGGCACCCCCGCCGCCTGATATACCATGGCCGCCCTGAGCTCCGCGATCAGCTCCGCCACCAACTGTTTAGCGTCTTTTCCCTCGGCAAGCACATCCCCCACCGCAGAAAGGGCGGCCTTCGCATCTTTGGCGGCGAGAGCCCGCAATATCCGAAGGACGCTCTCGCGCCCCACGAGCCCTAAAATCTCCCGCACCAAAGGCTCAGTCACCCGCTCCTCAGCCAGCGATATACATTGGTCAAGAGTCGAAAGCGCGTCGCGAAGGCCCCCGTCGGCCTCCCTCGCCACAAGCGCAAGCGCCGCGCCGTCCGCCGTGACGCCGGATGCTTCCGTAACCTCCTGCAGCCGCGCCTCAATATCCTTCGCCGCGATCCGCTTGAAATCATACCGCTGGCAGCGGGACTGGATGGTGGCGGGAACCTTTTGCAATTCCGTCGTCGCCAAAATAAAAACGACCTGCGGCGGCGGCTCTTCCAGCGTCTTCAAGAGCGCATTGAACGCTTCGCTGGTCAGCATATGCACTTCGTCGATGATGTAAACCCTGTATCGTCCCGTCGTAGGCGCAAATTTCACCGTTTCCCTGAGCTCACGGATTTCATCAATGCCGCGATTGGAAGCCGCATCGATTTCCATAACGTCCATAGAAGTTCCGTCGCTGATACGACGGCAGCTTTCACATGCGTTGCAAGGCTCCGCCGTCGGCCCTTTCTCGCAGTTCAATGCCTTTGCCAGTATTTTCGCCGTGCTGGTCTTCCCAGTTCCCCTTGGACCAGAGAAAAGATAAGCATGCCCGACGCGCCCGCCGACGACAGCCTGCGCCAGCGTCCGGCTCACATGCTCCTGTCCCACCAACTCGGAAAAGCCTTTGGGCCGCCATTTTCGATAAAGCGCCACATATTCCATTCGGCTTCTCCTCCTTCCCTATCCGAAATTATGCAAAAAACCGCCGCACGAAGTCCGTTTCCTGCTCTGCAGCTTCATGCAGCGGCTTTTTCTGTTCTTCCTATCCCTTCGGCCGAAACGGCGGAATCGTAGTACCGTCGTCCATGTGCATTGTCAGGGGCGGAATCTCGGTGCGCCGTCTTTGGATAAAGTCCGGCAGCGTAAGCTCCGGCGTTTTAGCCTGCGGCTGCGGCTCCGAAGGTTTCGATGCTTCCCTTTCCATCCTTCGAGTCTGCTGCTGCGCGGCCGCCGATTTCATCATCGACTGCGAACGGCGCGCATTGCCCGGCTGCCCCGTTCTCACTTTCGGCGTCCGATAAGCGTCAGCACTGTCCACGAAATCCGTAGCGACCAACGTCGCCCTGACCGTTCCGCTGAGCGTAGGCTCAACGATAGTCCCGAAAACCACGTTAAGGTCGGGATGCGTATGGGCTGTCACGTACTCCATGGCTTCGTTGACTTCAAACAGCGGCAGCGTCTCATCACCGCTGATATTTAGAATCAAGCCCCTGGCGCCGTCCAGCGCCCGCTCCACCAGCGGGCTTTCGATGGCGTGCTGGACCGCTTCGATCACGCTTCCGTTCCGGCTTTCGCCGATACCCAATAAAGCGTCGCTGGAGCCGCTTTGCCGGAAGATTGAAACCACGTCCGCAAAATCCACGTTCACGACGCCGGTGACAAGGATGACCTCCGAAATGCAGAGAATCGCCTGCCGCAAAATACTGTCCGCCTCTTTGAAAGACTGCATCAGCGTCATGCGCTTATTGCCCGGCAGATTCATCAGATTGTCGTTATGCACGACCAAAAGCGCATCCATCTGCTCCCGCAT
This sequence comes from uncultured Selenomonadales bacterium, assembly GCA_900321035.1. Classification (GTDB taxonomy): domain Bacteria; phylum Bacillota; class Negativicutes; order Selenomonadales; family Selenomonadaceae; genus RUG12372. The sequence continues at coordinate 326,748 of ONUH01000001.1, forward strand.
CGCCTCGACGCCTTGCTCGGCGACCCGCAGCTTTCGTTTTCCTTCGAAGGAGAACGGCACCGTCACAACGCCGATGGAGAGCATGCCTAACTTTTTCACAAGCCGCGCAATGACCGGAGCCGCCCCTGTGCCGACCCCGCCTCCCATGCCGGCGGTAATGAACACGAGATCCACGTCCTTCAAGACTTGTTCCAGCCGCGCTATATCGTTTTCCGCCGCTTTCTCGCCAATCTCCGCCACGCCGCCGGTGCCGCGCCCCTTCGTCAAGCGTTCGCCGATCTGCAAGACCTCGATCCCGGCGTCTTTCAGCAGAGAAAGCTGCTTCGCCTCCGTATTGACTCCCAACAGTTCGATGCCGGGAATCCTGTCTTCCGCCAGTCTGAGCAGAACGCTGTTTCCGCCACCGCCCACGCCGACAACCTTAATCCGTATGACAGCTCTTGTAATACCCGCCGATAAAGTCTCCATAGGGTAAAACGCCTCCCTCACGGAACTCTTTACATACAATATCCTAAAATTTTATTATTCGCCGTTTATCCTCTATTTCCTGCAAGACGCCGCCGTCTTTTTTTCAATGAAACGAACACGTATCCACCGGCCTGCGACGCCAGCATCCCCGTGCCCATCAAAGCGCAGCCCGCCAACTCGCGCGCTGAAAGCGTTTCGCCAAGCACGAACCAGCCCGCCAGCGCGCCGAACACCGACTCCAAGCTCATAATCACCGCTGCAGGAGCGGGAGCCGCCGTCCGCTGGCCGACAATCTGGAGAGTAAACGCCACGCCCGTTGAAAGCACGCCCGCGTAAAAGAGAGGAAACCATGCCGACGCCACGTCCGCCGCTCTCGCCGTCTCAAAAGTCACAGCCGTCGCCGCATTCAGCAAAAACACCACGGCCACCTGAGCCAGCGACATGGCAATCACTTCGGCTTTCGCCGCGTATCGACCGATAAAAAGAATATGCGCCGTCCAAAAAAATGCACCGCAAAGCTCCATCACGTCGCCCCGCCCCAAGGACAATCCGTCCGTCACACAGAGGAAATAAAGGCCCGTCACAGCCAGTACCGCGCCTGTCCAATGTTCAGCGCGAATGCCCTGCTTCAAAAAAACGCCGGTGAGCGGTACGAAAATCAAATAGAGACAGGTCAAAAACGACGCCTTTCCCACCGTCGTATAAAGCATGCCATACTGCTGAAGAGCGGAAGCGGCAAACATCAGGCAGCCTGCACCCATGCCCACGCGAAAACTGCGCGCCGCCTCATCCTTTCGCCTATGGCCGCCCACCATCAGCCAAAGCGCAAAAAGCGCCAACAGACCGAGAAAAAACCGTGCCGCGCCGTAAGTAAAAGGCCCGATATTCTCCATTCCCACGGACTGAGCCACAAACGTCGTGCCCCAAATAAACGCAGCCGCCAAAAGGCACGCGTTTCCCCGCCAGTGCAAAACGAACCCTCCTAAAATCAAACGCCGTGCAAAAGCATAAAAGCTGTCGAACAAATTTTGCACGCGGCTTTCCAACTAACATAAAGAATCGATCTGAACGCCGCATTAAAAAAAACAGAAGCCAACGGGACTCCCGTCAGCTTCCGCAAATTTTCGATGGTGGAGACGAGGGGGATCGAACCCCTGACCTCCTGCATGCCATGCAGGCGCTCTCCCAGCTGAGCTACGCCCCCGTTCAACGTACTTTGCTATTATACTCGAAACCCTTTCGTTTGGCAAGCCTTATCCAAGAAAAATTTCGCCTCGAAGCGCATCCGTCATACTTTCCCCTCCGCTGCGGCGAGAAAAGCATCTACACTCGACAATCTGCCGCATGCGAAATCCAAGAATATTCGACCGCCCTGTTTCATCCTTTTGCTTTCAAACGCTCCGCAAGGCTCGTCCCCGCCAAGGCGAAAAGCAGCTTTGCGTCGCTCTCCTTTCTTGCCAGCCGCCCGTTCATCTCGTCGGCTACGTCGTCCAGCACCGTGTCCACGGCCCGGTATATTGCGGCGCGTTCTTCCGGCCGCACGTTTTGACAATAAAAGGAGAGCCTCCCCGTGCAGGCGTCACCGCCGCGTTTCAGGCCGAAAAAGATCCGCTGCCGGTCCGCGTCAAAAGAACCGAATGCGGCTATCTGCCCCATGCCGTCGGCAAGGATTTCATCGAACGCGTGGTTTTCCATACCCCCAAAAAGCCGCAGCGTTTCATAATGAACGCACTCATGACGCAGACGCAGCCGATGGGATCGTTCCAGCCATTCCTGATTGGGAAGTCCCAGTTTCTCAGCGGGAATATTGCTGTAAGGCGCGCTGTTCAGCAACAACACGCGGTGACGAAAAATAGCCTTCGCTCGCGCCTCGAGCGTAAACGCATTCACCGTCGGCGGCAGCTCCAGCGCCTCCGTCCTTGCATTGAGCAGCGCTTCCATCTGCCGAAAATCTTTGTGACTCGCCGTGGCGACAGACGGAAGCCGTCCGCCCAAGGTCTCCGCGAAAGAAATCTTCAGCGCCTTCCTGTCTTCCCATGGGAACCGAAAGGCCGGAAGTCCGAACTCATCCGCCAAAAAATCCAAAACCGCTCCCCCGGACGCCTCCCGCCAAGTTGCGGCAAACGATTCATCCGCAAGCGGTCGTTCCGGCAATTCCGCCGGAATCTTGTAGCTATGCCGCAGATACTCTGCAGCGGATATATAGCCGTCTATCGGCGGTTGCGTTTGCTTTTCCCGTTCTCCTTTTCCCGCGCTTTCCATCATTTCTCCCCCGTACTCCCCACTCTATCCACAGGGAGCGCCAAATACTCATCGCCGATATGCAACACTATATTTTCCTCTTCCAGCCAATTTAACGCCGTCCGTATCGCCTCCGCCGGGTAACGGCCCGAAAGCCGCTCAAAAACCGCACGTTCCCTCATCGTATTCCGGCAGGCACGCAGCACGTCCGCCTCCGCTCCCTTGATATGGCGAATCGGGACATGGGCAATCATTCTCGTGTCAAGCACCTTGATTTCGTCTCCAATGTCCTTCATGAAAAGCAGCTGCTGCTCGTTCCGCCATTCCTCGGAAAGTCGGTAGAGCTTCTCATAGGACGGGCCGATGCGGCGGTAATCATAATACTTCGCCAGCTCTTCCTCGTCCTCCGGCGCGTAAAGGTGAACGGCGCGGCGAATGTATTCTCTGTCAGGAAACACGAAATCATAGCCGCGGTCCGGACGCAGCTTCGGCGCAAGAGGATCTTCCGGATGCTCCATGTAATAATTGTAACGAAGATACATCATATGAGCGACCGTATTCGGCGTTTCAAGGTGCATGATCTTGGGGATTACCGCGTCGTCCTGCGCCATCATCTCGTCCGTTTCCCCCGGCAGACCGAGCAGAATATACCAAAGCACCCTCATATCATGGGCGCAGCAATGTTTAAGCGTTTCCACCTGACGAATCGCCGAAACGCCTTTGCCCATCAGCCGCAGCCGTTCGTCGGAAAAGCTCTCGATTCCCGCCTGCACCCAGAAAAATCCCGTCTCTGCCAGCCGTACCACGTCTTCCTCGGACACCGGCGACTTGATCTCGGAAAAAAGCCGCAGCCCATGCTGCCCGTTCCACCCCTTCTTCCAATACGGTTCCCGAGCCGCCAGCGCCTCCGGCAGTCCCTTTTGATGATGCAGGCTCATCACATTGCCCGTAAAATAGCAGTGAAAGCCCGGGTAATCCCTCGAAAGCTGCGCCAGCTCGTCTGCCAGCCGTTCCGTGGATTTTTCACGATACAAGTGCGCCGTACTGCCATTCAGCCCGCAGAAGCGACAGGGATGCTTCGCCGCCCACCAACAGCCCCGTGAGTCTTCCGCCGTGATAATCCTGACGTCCGTCTGATCCGGCAGAAGCGCATCCCGCTCCCGGAAATAATCGCTGAAATCCGGAATCGGCAGCGCGTCAAGATTTTTCGTAATCTTCGCCGGGGGCGCCGTCATCCGGGTCCGGGATACGACGCCGTCGGGAAGTTCCTCGTCCGGTATTTTCCCGTCCTTCAAAAGCCTATGGCACATCGGCGCAAGTATCTCGTCCGCCTCTCCTGTGAATATATAGTCAAACGGCTCGAAAAACTCGATCATCGCCTGCCCCGCGTCGCCCTCGCAATTCGCTCCGCCCGCCATGATGATCGGCGCGTCTTTTTCTTTTTTCAGCCGCTTTGCCAGTGCAATCGTCGCATTCTGTTGCTGATACATGGACAAGAACGCAACGATTTTCGCGCCGCTCTCTTTTACGCGGCTGACAGCCTCGTCAAGATAATCTTCCGCCATATCCCGGGCTTCCTCAAACAGCGCGAGCTTGTCGAGTGTCTCATTTCTCTGATCGCCGGCGAAAACTTTACCTGGCAGATGCTTCTCCCGCATCCAGCGCAAATATTCGTCAAAAGAGCGCAGCTGCTTGCCGTCATGAGCCGCATCCGCAAAAATCGCTTCGCAGGCGAAATAGTCGTGCCCATACCCTATAGTACAGACGTGCATAATGCCCTGTTGATACTTTTTCACGCCGATACGATTTGCAAAGTACAAGAATTCATGCTGGACGCGGCTTTTGATCCCCGCCTGCGTCAGAACCGCCTTGAAGAGCGCCAGTGTGATGCAAGGCATATATTGGTCGCAAAAGGGCATCGTGACAAAAAGAACGTCCGCCTTTGTATTGCCTGGAATACTCGGGCTCAATGCCTTTCCCTCGTCACGCAAGTAAATCCCTCCCGCCGCCTGCCGACCGTTGCCTTATTTTGCGGTTCCGTAATGCTTTTCATAATACGCGGCATACACGCCGGAAGTCACATGCTCCCACCAAGACCGATGCGCAAGATACCAGTCAATCGTCCGGCGTATGCCGTCCTCAAAACGCGTCGCGGGGAACCATCCCAATTCCGACCTCAGCTTCGTCGGATCGATAGCATACCGCAAATCATGGCCTTTTCGATCCTCTACGTGACGAATCAGGCTTTCCGGCTTTTCAAGGGCACGCAAAATTATTTTCACCACATCGATGTTTCGCTTCTCGTTATGCCCGCCGACATTGTACAGGCTGCCCGCTTTTCCTTTTCTTATAATCAAATCGACAGCCGCGCAATGATCCTCCACATAAAGCCAATCCCGCACGTTCTCTCCCGTGCCGTACACCGGCAGCGGCTTGTCCGCCAAGGCGTTCAAAATCATCAACGGAATCAATTTTTCCGGGAAATGATACGGGCCGTAATTATTCGAACAACGCGAAATACTCACCGGCAGCCCGTAAGTACGATGGTACGCCTGCACGAGGAGGTCGGCGGCCGCCTTCGACGCGGAATAGGGACTGGACGCGTGCAGCGGCGTCGTCTCCGTAAAAAACAGATCGGGCCTGTCCAACGGCAAATCGCCGTAAACCTCGTCGGTAGAAACCTGATGAAATCGCCGCACGCCATACTTTCGGCAGGCATCCATCAAAACCTGCGTACCCAGAACATTTGTACGGAGAAAAAGCCCCGGCGTTTCGATGGAGCGGTCCACATGACTTTCCGCGGCAAAATTCACCACCACATCCGGTTGCTCTTCCGCAAAAAGAGAATCCACCGCCGCCTCGTCGGTAATATCCCCCTTCACGAAACGAAACTGGGGGGATTCCATTGCTTCCTCCAGCGTTTCTAAATTCCCCGCGTAGGTCAGCGCGTCGTAGCAGATAATCCTGTCCTCGGGATAACGCGCCAATTCGTAATATACGAAATTTGAGCCGATAAAGCCCGCGCCGCCCGTCACAACAATCTTCATGACGCCACCTCCCCGTAAACAAAATTCAATCCCGCAGCCGCACGCTCCGCCAACGTCGGCGCGTTTCTGTCCTTATCGGAGAGAATCACGGGCTCTGCCGGCCACGCAACGCCGATGACCGGATCATCCCATCGAACGCCGCCGTCATGCTCGGGAGAATAGTAATTGTCGGCCTTGTACTGCACCTCGACGTCGTCAGTCAGGGTGAGAAATCCATGGGCGAAGCCCCTCGGAATGAAAAGCTGCTTCTTATTCTCCGCCGAAAGCCGCACGCCGACCCACTGGGCATATTGCGGCGACCCTCTGCGGATATCCACCGTCACGTCGAATATTTCACCCCGCGTCACTCGCAGGATTTTCGCCTGCGCCATCGGGTTCAGCTGGTAATGAAGGCCACGCAACGTTCCCTTTTTCGCCGAAAACGAATGACAATCCTGCATAAACGTAACGGCAATCCCCGCCGCCTTCAGCTCGCGGTCCGACCAGGTTTCCATAAACCAACCGCGGGCGTCGCCAAACACCTTCGGAAAAATCTCGAAAACGCCCTTCAATTTTGTTTCCCGAATCTCCAACACCAATATTCACCTCATATGAGTATACGGCATAAAAAATCTCAGGTTCTTTCCACTCTTCACTCTTTAATAATCCGCATCAGGTATTGTCCATACTCGTTTTTCATCAACGGCTGGGCCAGCCGTTCCACCTGTTCCGCATCGATATATCCCATGCGATATGCGATTTCTTCCACGCAGGAAATCTTGAGTCCTTGCCTCGCCTGGATTGTCTGTACAAAGGACGCCGCCTGTAAAAGCGTTTCATGCGTTCCCGTGTCGAGCCACGCAAAACCACGACGCATTTTCTCCACATGAAGTTTGCCTCGCAAGAGATATTCACGATTCACATCGGTGATTTCCAGCTCTCCTCGTGCCGACGGTCTAATGCCTCGTGCAATTTCCACGACATTCGCATCATAGAAGTATAACCCCGTCACCACATAATTCGAACGCGGTTGCTTCGGCTTTTCTTCTAAGCTGATTGCCTTTTCGTTCGCGTCGAACTCCACTACACCGTAACGCTCAGGATCGCTGACATAGTGAGCGAATACCGTCGCTCCTTCCTTCCGTTTTACTGCACGGTGAAGATAAACGACAAGATTGGCGCCGTAAAAAATATTATCTCCCAAAATCAGCGCGCACCCGTCCCCCGAAAGAAATTCCTCGCCGATCAGGAACGCCTGCGCCAAACCGTCGGGACTGGGCTGCTCCGCATAAGAAACGGAAATCCCCCATTGGCTGCCGTCCTCCAAGAGGGATCGAAAACTGCCGCCGTCCTGCGGCGTCGTAATTACAAGAATATCACGGATCCCTGCCAGCATCAGCACCGAAAGCGGATAGTAAATCATCGGCTTGTCGTAGACAGGCATCAACTGTTTCGACACGGCCCGCGTTAAAGGATAAAGCCGCGTGCCGGAACCGCCCGCCAAAATAATGCCCTTTCGTATCACCGGTTTTCCCTCCAAAATCCAATTAGGTACAGTATATCACAAAACGGCGGCTGGAAACCTCCGCCGCCGTTTTTATTTTATGATATTTACGATATGATCTTCCGAGGACAATACCCTCGGAGGCGTCGCAGGTGCGCGCTTATATCCGAAAGCGCCGACGCAAAGGGGCACATAACCCGCCGGTATGCCGAGTTGGTCCAAAAGACTTTTTCCCTCTTCAGAATGGAAAACGGATGCCGCCGTGGAAAGCCAGCCGGAGGAAACGCCAAACTTTTCCGCCACCAGCATCATACTTCCGAATACCATGTGCGCGGCGTCCTCCACAAATTTTTCTTCCGTGCGGCCGGAAATAATCAACACCACCGGAATCTCGGAAACGAGGCGCATGGCAACCCGCGCCGCATCGCCGCCTTTTTCCTCCACGAACAGCGCGTAAAGCTCATGAAATCGCCGAACCAGCCCACGATTCTGCAGAACCGTGAAATGCCATTCCTGATTGTTGGGCGCGTTGGAGAGCACTTTCCCCTCTTCCAGTATTTCCATCATCGCCTCGTCGCGTATAGGACGCGGCTCAAACTGCATCGTGCTCCTGCGCATCAGGACGTTCCGAAGGATATTGTTCATGCCGTACACTCCCTCATCGGTTGTCCACCTGATCCATACCCGCCATGTCATGCATGCGGAACCGCTGCGCGGCCATCCGCTCATACTTCGTCCCGGGCCTGCCATAATTCGCGAAAGGATCGATCGATATGCCGCCCCGAGGCAAGAATTTCCCCCAAACTTCAATATAACGCGGATCCATGAGCTTGATTAAATCCTTCATAATGATATTGACCACATCTTCATGAAAATCACCGTGGTTGCGAAAGCTGAACAGATACAGCTTCAACGACTTCGATTCCACCATGCGGACATCCGGCACATAGGAGATGTAGATCGTCGCAAAATCCGGCTGTCCCGTGATTGGGCAGAGACTCGTAAATTCCGGGCAGTTGAACTTGACCCAGTAGTCGTTGTCCTGATGACGATTCTCAAAAGTCTCCAAAACTTCCGGCGCGTAGTCGGAAGGGCCTTCCACTTTTGTGCCGAGCACCGAAAGTCCGTCTACTTTTTTAGCCCGCGTCATGCGCGCCCTCCTTCAAATACGTTTCATAAAAATCGTTCTGCGAAACGGGACGTCCGAACAAATAACCTTGGATATAGTCCGCGCCGCAACGATTCGTCACAATCTCATAGACCTCGTTTTCCTCCACGCCTTCGATACAGGTGCGGATGCCGACGCTGCGGCAAAGGGTGACGGTGTACTCGACAAGTTTCGTGTCAAAATCGTTGTCCAGGATATTCTTGACGAACGCCCGATCCACCTTCACGATGTCGCAGGACAGATTTTTCAAATACGCCAGCGACGAATAGCCTGTACCGAAGTCGTCCATGGCAATCTGCACGCCCTGGTCACGGAATTCATTGAATTGCTGGTTGATAAACGTCCAGTCGGAAACGATGGTGCTCTCCGTCAACTCCAGCGTCACCGCCTCGGGCGGAACGCCGATACGCCCAATCGCTTCGCGGACAAACGGGAAAAACGTCATATCCCGGATCTGCACCGAAGAAATATTGATGCTCATTTTGAAATCCGGCACGATGTCGCGCCACTTTTGGCAGACCCGAAGCGCCTCTTCAATGACCCATTTCCCCACCGGCAGAATCATTTTCGTCTCTTCCAGGATGGGAACAAATTCCATAGGCGAAACCATACGGCCCTCCGGCTGTTTCCATCGGAGCAGCGCCTCTGCACCGATCAGCCGTTTCGTGCGCGCCTCAATCTGCGGCTGGTAGAAAAGCTGGAATCCCTCGCAGCCGTTTTCGACGCAAGCCTTCAATTTGTCGCGCATAGCCGAGGAACGAACATACCGGCTGTAAAGCTCGGGCGTCAGGATGACATTTTGGTTTTTGCCGCCGCGTTTTGCCAACTCCAACGCCGCTTCCGCATGCTTGAACAGTTTAAAATACTCCTTGCCGTCCTCCGGATAGGCGACGGTTCCCGAAGAGACCGTGCAAAAATAGGGTTTGCCGTCAATGTACTGCTGCCGCGTCATGCAGGCCTGGATTGCCTTGAATATCTGCGCGACCTGCGCCGTCCTCGCGCCGGGCAGAATGATGCCGAACTCGTCGCTGTCCAGCTTGTAGAGCATCGCGCCCGGAGGCAGGAGATTCATCAGCTGCTGCGCCGTCATACGAAGCACCGCATCGCCGAAAGAGCGGTTATTTGTCTCGTTGATTGCACGGAAATTATCAAGCCCCAAAAGCATGATCCGGCCGCTGATCCCGTTGCGCGCATGCTCTTTCAGCGCACGGTTCACCGCCATCTCAAACTGCACCTTGTTCAAAAGCCCCGTCACCTTGTCCGCCTGGTTCAGATGATCCATGCGGTTCACGATGCCTCCCAAGAAATAGGGCTTTCCCGTCTCATCCCGAAGCACGCGCGCCCGGCTTCTGAGCCAAACATATTCGCCGTTCAGATCTCTCGCACGGTAGTTAATGCTGAGCACATTTCTGACGCCCCGGTTGAACATCTCATCCAGCTGTGCGTTCATACGAACGAGATCATCGGGATGCATCAGCGACAGCCACTTCGACTGGACGACCTTTCCCTCGTCGCCCTTCATGTCAAACTCTTTCGCCCATTTCTTCGAGATCAGCGTCACATTCGCCAATAAATCGGTGGCAAAATAATACGCGTCGCTGGATTCCTCCAGCACATCGAAGTAAAACCGGATGCCCTCCAACAGCGATGACAGGTTTTTCTTCTTTTCTTTCATGTCGCGGCCTCCCAAAAACCCCTAAAAAACGAATCAATCCTTTACAGGGAATTATATCATAAATGCCTTTCCTTTTCACTTTGCCAAATAAAAAAGAAGGGCAAAGCCCTTCTTTTTATCGTCTTATGACTTTCGTCCCTCTTTCCGAAGCACGCGACACTGGTCAAACTCACGGACCAGCGTCCATTCCTCTGGGCGAAAATCTTTATTAAATCCGCCGTCTTTTTTCTTACCGACAACCATAACGAGAGTCCGATCTTGCGGGATTTCCTCCAGCGCCCAATATGGCCAAACATTTTTACTGTTCCACGACTTCCCGTCAGGACGGTCCGCCTCGATAGATTTTTTATTGTCGACATTGTAAATGTCCAAATTGCTGTAATAAGGATGGGACACTTTATAGTCACCGTAATTCAAAACCAAGTCGCCGTCCTGTACCGTCTCCTTAAGTGTCGCCGCGACTTCTTTGCCCGAATAATTTTTCGCCGTGATATTCGGGACCAGCACCAGCAGCGTAGCTATGACGAGAAACGCAATCTCGCCGAAAAACATCCGGCGCAGCAACGTCGTCCTGTTTCGCAAAAACTTCGCCGCGAGAATCGAGATTGGAAGCAGCGACGGCATCGTGTAGGTCGTGTATTTCGTCGCCATCATCTGATAAAAAATATTGATGGTCAGCGCCCAAACCAACAGGAACTGCTCATCCGTGTCGAGGCGCGGCAAACGGCGCTCGCGAATGATACTGTAAATCTTAGGCGGCAGCGTCACAAAACCCCACGGGAAGAAGATCAGGAAGAACAGCACCGAATAATACCACCAGACATTCCACATCGGATGCTCGGAAACGGTGGCACGAAGATAATTATGCACGCCAAGAAACGTATTGATAAAATCCGAACCGTGCAGAAGATACATCGGCACGTACCAGAGCGCGACCACCGCGAAGAAGACCGCGAACCCCAGCGGCTTCATGCGCGGGATTTCTCCAAAGTCCCGACGCAGGACGATGAAAACCGTCACGATCAGACCGGGAAGCAGGAGGCCGATAGGACCTTTCGTCAGCACCGCGAGACCGGCGAAAAGGTAGCAAAGGTAATAAAGATTCTTGTTATTTCCTTTATAGGCGAGATAAAAAAAGACAAGCACCGCGTTGAAAAACACGAACAGGGTAGCGTCGGTAATGACCGATTTCGAAATCACCCAATATCCCACCGAGGTAGCCAGCATGACGCCCGCCCAAAGGGCTGTCGTACCGTCGTACAGGCGGCGGGCAAAAAAATAAGTCAGCCAAAGGCCGATCACGCCGAACACCGCCGGAAAGAAGCGCGCGGCAAAATCCGTCACGCCGAAGACTTTGAAAGCCGCAATCAGTTCCCAATAAAAAAACGCCGGCTTGTCGTACCAAAAATTCCCGAAAATGCGCGGTGAAACATAATCACCGGAAAGCAGCATTTCCTTCGCCGTCTGCGTATAATTCGACTCGACGGGATCGGTAATCGCCAGATGCCCGTTCGCGAACAGGAACAGCGCTACGCCAAGCAACGTCAAAAAAATCAAATTCCGTTTGTCCTGCTCCATGCGTCCTCCCTATCCGTCAATCCTTCGAATGTCCGCGCCAAGTCCAACAAGCTTTTCCACAAGATGATCGTACCCGCGGTCGATATGATGAATATAACCGACCTGCGTTTCGCCGTCGGCAACCAGCCCTGCCAGCACCATTGCCGCGCCCGCCCGAAGGTCGGTAGCCTTGACCTGGCAGCCCGTGAGCTTCGGCACACCCTCGACGACAGACGTGCGCCCGTCGATCTTGATATTTGCACCCATGCGCTTCAGCTCGTCCACATGCATAAACCGATTCTCGAAAACCGTTTCCGTTACCATCCCCGTACCTTCAGAGGTGGCAATCATCGCCATGAACTGCGCCTGCATATCGGTGGGGAACCCCGGATACGGCATCGTCTTCACATCCACCGCTTTCGTCGGGCCGTCGCAGAAAACGCGGACGCCGTCCACGTCCTCCTCAATGCCGACGCCGGCTTCCTTCAGCTTCGCGATAACGGGCTTCAAATGCTCGCTGATAGCATTTTCAATGTAAACGTCGCCCCGCGTCATCGCCGCCGCCACCATATACGTTCCCGCCTCGATGCGGTCGGGAATCACGGTATATGCCGCGCCGCGAAGCATCGGAACCCCCTCGACCTTGATGACGTTCGTGCCCGCGCCGCGAATCTTCGCCCCCATCACATTCAGGAAATTCGCAAGATCGATAATCTCCGGCTCCTGCGCAGGATTTTCAAGGATGGTCTGTCCTTCCGCCATGGACGCCGCCATCAGAATATTCTCCGTCGCGCCGACGCTCGGAAAATCCAGATAAATACGCGCACCCTTCAGCCCTCTCGGCGCGTTGGCGTCAATGAAGCCGTGGCCGATCTCGATTTCCGCCCCCAGCGCCTCGAACCCCTTCAAGTGAAGATCGATGGGCCGCGTACCAATGGCGCAGCCTCCCGGAAGGGAAATCTTCGCGCGCCCGCAGCGAGCCAACAGCGGTCCCATAATCAGGAAAGACGCGCGCATTTTCCGCACGAGATCATAGGGCGCCTCCCAGCAATCGATATTGCTGCTGTCCACGGAAAATTGATGCATTTCCGCGTCGTAATCGGCCTTGACCCCCAGTTCCCGCAGCACCTCCGCGATGGTATGCACATCTTCCAGCGCCGGCACTTCGTCCAGGCGGCTCCTCGTCTCTTGCCCCAAAAGCGTCGCGGCGATAATCGGCAGCACCGCATTTTTCGCGCCGCTGATTTTCACGCGCCCCGCGAGTCGTTTGCCGCCGTTGATGACCAATTTCTCCATAAAAAGAAAATTCCCTCCAAAAAATCTGCCAAAGTATAGTCACTGTGTATCCACAGCAATATCCACGTTGTCCACAAGTTTTTCACAAAAATGGGTACAGCTTTGCATTATCTTTTAGTGTACCATTTGCGGCGCGTCATGACAAGGGGAACCGAAAAATTTCTCTTGTTTTTCTTCAATTATAGGAAAAAAGAAACGGCGTCCAAGCCCTAAGACTTATACGCCGTTCCATTTTTGTTTTCTTTTGCTTACACCTTGAACTTGCCCGTAGCCGCCTGCAGCTCCGTGGCAAGATCTGCCAGCGAATGGGAAGCCGAGGCGATTTCCTGGCTCGATGCCGACTGTTCTTCCGCCGCCGCCGAGATGGTCTGCGTCTCCTCGCTGGTCGAGCGGCTGACCTCGTCGATGGTGTCCATGGCGCCCACGATTCCCTGCATGCCTTTCGACACCGTCTGCACCGCGCCGTTGATTTCTTCCATTTCCGACTTGATAGATGCGACCCGTGCCGTAATGTCCTTGAACTGCTCGCCCACCTCGCGGATGGCCTGGGTGCCGAGAGCGACTTCGTTGGTTCCCGCCTCCATCGCGACTACCGCTTCCTCGGTATCGCCCTGGATGACTGCGATACGGTTCTTGATTTCCTCCGCCGACTGCTGGGACTGCTCAGCCAACTTCCGGACCTCCTCCGCGACAACGGAGAAGCCGCGGCCTGCCTCGCCGGCCCGTGCCGCCTCGATGGCCGCATTCAGCGCAAGAAGGTTCGTCTGATCGGCAATGGCCGAGATGCTCTCAACGATCTGCCCGATCTGCTTCGAGTTTTCGCCGAGCTTCTTGACGACTTCCGCCGAGTTCGAAACGCTCTGCTCGATGCCGTTCATCTTTTCCATGGCGTTGTTCATCAGTTCCGCGCCGTGATCCGCCGCACCTGCCATCTGCTCGGTATTTTCCGTGACAGTCCCCGTCTTTTCCGTCATCGCATTGATATCGATGAAGGCTGCATCGATATGCTGTTTCGCGCCGTCCACGCTGGTGAGCTGTTTCTCCATGCCGTCCGAGACTCCGACAATCGTCTGCGCGACATGGGTGGCCGCTTCCGCTGCCTGCTGGGAGCTGGCCGTCAGTTCCTCGGAGCTTGCCGCCACCTGCTCCGCCGTATGCGTCATTTGTTGAATCAAACCGCGGATATTCTTCGTCATCGTGTTGAACTGCTCCGACATCTGGCCGAACTCATCGCTGGACGTAATCGGCAGCGGCTCCAGCCGCAAGTTGCCCTGCGACATTTCCCCCATATGAGCGACAAGGCCCGAAATCTGTTTGACAATCGCGTTCGCGAAGAACAAAAGCGAAACGACGATCAGCACGACGCCGACAATCGTCAGCACGCTGTAAATCATGCGGAGTTTCGCGGTCTCGGCGAACACGAAATCCTCCGGCACGCCGACCACCGTCATCCAGCCCGTCGACGGCATCGTTTCATAAGCGATTACGGTTCCGTTCGCAACGAAATAGCCTTCCTTCTTCTGCGCCATTTCGTCAATGTGCTCTTTCAGCAAGGGATTGTCCGCAATCGGCTTCAGGTTTTCACTCTCATCTGCCGACGCGAGAATCAGCCCCGTCTTCGGGTTCAGGATCATGCCTTTGCCCTGGCCGTCAAATTTGATATTCTTTGCCTTCTGCGAAAGCGTATCCGTCTTGAACATGACGCCGACAACGCCGCTGGAAGCGCCCTGCCGCGCGTACGGAACGCCCGCCGCGCAGACTGTATCGCCCGTGGTCTTGGAGACATAGGGATCGGTGAAATTCACCTTGCCCGCCGCCTTCGCCTGCACGTACCAGGCGCGCTTCGTCCACTCCGCCTTGCCGGTCTGGTCGCCGCCGTGAAGCGCCATGCAGAAACCGTCGTCCATCGCGTTGATCAAATTCGTCATTTCCTTGTCGTCGGCGACGGCTTGCGTCAGCGCCTGACTGCGCGCAAGTGCTTCCTGTGAAGCGGGAAGATGCGCAAGAATCGACGCGACGCCCTGTGCCAGCTGGCCTTTTCCAAGCAGCCACGACTCCGCCTCTTCAGACTCAGCTTTGATAGTAGAAACGATTTCCTTCTCCAATGTCTCCGACACTGCGCTCGACGCCGTGAAGTAACCGATAACGGAAACGATGGCCATGATGAGCCCGGCCACGCCCGAAATCGCGAAAAACTTTTGCTTCACATTCATTTTTCTTCATTCCCCTTCCCAAATTGAATTCCGATTGTATAGATTTATTATCTTCTTTATATGAGTAATTGTCAATTTAAAATAATTTTATAGGGCTTTATATTTATATTTTCAGAAAATAATTCAAGCGCAAAAAAACGGCGCGCGAAGCGCCGCTTTCCGCTTCAGGCAGCCCCACTCCAAAGCTACCGCCGGCTTTTGTCGCACATGGTTCAATTCGAGGCCGCTCTCACCCGGTCTTTCAATTCCCGCTTGCGCCGATACATTTGCAGATCCGCACGATCAAAGACCTGGTTGAAGTCGCTGTCCCGTTCCGCCACATAATCCGCCATGCCCATGGCAATAATCAGCTGGTACGCTTCTTCGGAATTCTCCGCCACAAACGCGTCCACCTTACGGTTGAATTCGTTTCCAAGCACATTCCTTTCCTGAAAATCCTGTCCCTCCAACACCACGGCAAATTCATCCCCGCCGATGCGGAAGACGGGACTGTGCTTGAAATGCTCGCCAATCATGCGGGAAGCGCGAACGATATATTGATTGCCCACTTCATGTCCCAATCGGTCGTTGATGACCTTCAAATCGTTTAGGTCAAAGACCGCAATCGCAAATTGCGGCGCTAACTGCGCCGCGATAAGATTGTTCTTCTTCACTTCCTCTTCCACATACGCCAGCTTGCTTTTCGCCCCGGTCATCGGGTCTGAGTAAGCCAGCTTCCTTACGGCTTTCAACCGTTCGCTTTGCAAATTCTCCCTTGCAAAGGACGCTTCCAGCTCGCTCTTGTATTCTTCCTTTTCATCCTCAACCACGAAGGTATGCACCAAACAGGTTCCCAGCATGTACCCGACGGAATACAGCGGAAGCAGCGGATAATACAGCTGGATGAAAAGGAGTATCGCCATCGCCAGGCCGAACAGGCAGATTGTCCGATACCGCTTTTTGACCGCTCCCTTCCTCTGTCTCATGACGCGAAACGCGTAAATCGACGTCAACAGGAACAAAAAAACCTGGAACGTCAGCAGCACATGCCGTATCATATGCGCCTGATACGTCCCGCTCGCATCAAACCAAAACAGCACCGGCACAAAACAGTTAACGGCGCTTACGGTCAGTACGACCCCGAAAAAAATCCGACCCGTGTAGTACAGGAATCGGCTGAACACGTTTTCCTCGGCAAAATAGCCGATGACATACTGCGTCCAAAGCAGCACGCCCGAAGCCATCGCGATATAATAAATCACGGTGTCCGCGAACAGCCACGAAACCAAATGCAGGCTGTTGAGGACGCCCCACAGCATATCGGTGGTGTAATACGCCAATACGGCGTATAAGAACTTTTTATAAATCCCGATGACGGGAATAATCTTGCTTTCGTCGCCCGCAAAAAGGATATCATGGTTCTCAATCAAAAGAACCAAAGCGGCGAGCAGGCCGATCGAAGAATAATACATGTCTCTTGTCTCTCAATCCGTTTCGCATAGTTTTTCCTGAAGAAGCGCTGCATGAACCCGCTCGGATCGTTCCGGCGGACGGTTCCGCAAGACGGCCCTTTTCGTCTTGCCGCTCCTCAGATATAGGCTTATTATCACCTCTACACAGGCTACTGTCAAGGAAAAACCATCCCTTTTCATGGAAAAAGCGGCGCCCGAAGGCGCCGCCTATCGTTTGCAGCCGTATAAGAATTACACTTGGAACTTGCCCGTGGCCGTCTGCAAGTCCGTGGCGAGATCCGCCAGCGAATGGGACGCCGACGCAATTTCCTGGCTCGACGCCGACTGTTCTTCCGCCGCCGCCGATATGGTCTGCGTTTCTTCGCTCGTCGCCCGGCTCACTTCGTCGATGGTGTCCATCGCGCCCACGACGCCCTTCATGCCGTCTTCCACCGTCTTGACCGCATGATTGATTTCTTCCATCTCTGTCTTGATGGAGGACACTCGCGCCGTGATATCCTGGAACTGCTCGCCCACTTCACGGATCGCCTGCGTGCCGAGAGCCACTTCGTTTGTCCCCGCTTCCATAGCGACGACGGCTTCTTCCGTGTCTCCCTGGATGACCGCGATGCGCTCCTTGATTTCCTCCGCCGACTGCTGGGACTGCTCGGCCAGCTTCCGGACTTCCTCCGCGACGACGGAGAATCCGCGTCCCGCTTCGCCGGCGCGCGCCGCCTCGATAGCCGCGTTCAGCGCCAAGAGGTTCGTCTGGTCGGCGATGGCCGATATGCTCTCGACGATCTGCCCAATCTGTTTCGAGTTCTCGCCGAGCTTTCGGACGACCTGCGCCGAGTTGGAGACACTCTGCTCAATGCCGTTCATCTTGTCCATGGCGTTATTCATCAGCTCCGCGCCATGATCCGCCGCGCCCGCCATCTGCTCGGTGTTTTCCGTGACTTCCGCGGCCTTCTTTGTCATCGCCTCGATGTCGATGAACGCCGCGTCGATGTTTTGCTTTGCCTGATCGACGCTGGAGAGCTGCTTGTCCATGCCTCCCGCGACCTCGACCACCGTCTGGGCAACATGGGTCGCCGCCTCCGCCGCCTGCTGGGAGCTGGCCGTCAACTCCTCAGAGCTTGCCGCCACCTGCTCCGAGCTGTTCATCATTTGCTGAATCAGGGTACGGATATTCTTGTTCATATTGTTGAAGCCAGTCGCCATCTGGCCGAATTCGTCATTCGAGGTCACGGCCAGCGGCTCAAGCCGCAGGTTGCCCTTCGCCATTTCATTGATATGGCCCGTCAATCCCAAAATATTTTTGACGATATTGCTCGACGCATAGAGCAGCGCGACGACAATCAACACGATGCCGACGACCGTGAGGATGCTGTACAGCATGCGAAGTTTCGAGATTTCCACGAAAACGAAATCCGACGGCGCGCCGACCGCCACAATCCATCCCGTCGAAGCCATCGTTTTATAACCGATGACACGCTCCGAGCCGCCCGCCGAAGAAAGGAAATATCCCTCTTTCTTCTGGACCATTTCCGCGATATGATCCTTCAGCACCGCGTTGTCCTCTATTTTCTTCAGCGCCTCCGCCTCGTCCGCCGACGCGATAATGATGCCGCTGGCGGGATTCAGAATCATTCCCTTTCCTTCGCCTTCATATTTGATTTGCTTGACCATCTCCTCGATGGCAGTCATGCTGATGTCCTCGCAGATGACGCCGCCTTTCGCTCCCTGCCGCGCATACGGAACGGCCACCGTAATGCAAAGCTTGTTCGTCGAGGAGTCGCGGTACGGGTCGGTGAAAATCATCTTGCCCGCCTTCTTCGCGCCCACGAACCAGTCGCGTTTCGTCCAATCCGCTTCTTTGGTGATGTCGCCCTCGGCATAGGACACACAATAGCCGTCGTCCGTCGCATGAGTGATGTCGATGATATCCTTGTCGCCCTTGTACGTCGCCGTCATTTCCTTGCGGCGCACGATCGCTTCGTCCTGCGCGGAAAACGAACTGAGCATCCTGGCCGTTGCCTCGCCGTACTGCGCCTTTTCCAGCATCCAGCCTTCAGCCTCGTCCGCCGCCGCCGTAATAACGGCGACAATCTCTTTCTCCGTCGTGTTCTCGACCGCCTCCGACGCCGTAAAATATCCGACGATGGACACAATCGCCATGATTACGCCTGCCACACCCGAAAGCGCGAAAAACTTCTGTCTGACTCCCATTCCCCACTCGCTCCTTCTCTCCAAAATAGAATTTTGAATATTATCCTATTTTTTTCGTAATATGTCAAGAAATATACATGACCTTTCTCCTATATAGAAAGTCGGGAAATCAAAAAGCGGCCCTCCGAAAATGGAAAGCCGCCTTGTCGCTTATAAAGGGTTCCGTCAGATAACGTTCAGGTTGATCATCTTCGCGCCGAAGATGCCGTCCAGCGCCGTAACTTCCTTCAGCACGTTTGCCGGGACGTCGCTGTCCACCGTCAGCACCATCAGGTTCGTGCCCTCTTTATCGGTATGCCCGACCTGCATGCCGCTGATGTTGATGTCCGCCGCGCCCATGATCGAACCGACCTTGCCGATAACACCGGGACGGTTGATATGCGGGCAAATCATGATATGCTTGTGCGGATCGAGATCCACGCGATAGCCGTCGATCTCGACGATGCGGCCTTCCGAGCCAAAGAGCGCGCCCGCCAGCACGACGCCCTTCTTCTCCGCCGTCGCCTTGACGCGGACCGTATTCGCGTAATCCGCCGTCTCCTTGCTCTTAATCTCACGAACGGTGATATTGCGCTCTTTCGCCAGGCCCGGCGCGTTGACGAAATTCACGTTCGTTTCGAGGATCGGCGTCAGCATGCCCTTCAGCACCGCCGTCGTCAAAAGCTTCGTATTGACGTCGGTAATCTCGCCCGTGTACTCAACTTCCACCGCCGTGACCGCGCCTTCCGCGAGGGCCGTCGCCATGCAGCCGAGGCGCTCCGCAAGGTCGAAGAACGGCTTGATGACGTTCATTGCCTGCGCGGACACCGGCGCCATATTCACCGCCGTCATCACAGGCTCGCCTTTCAGCGCCGCGACGATGCCTTCCGCCACGTCGATGGATACGCCGATCTGCGCCTCCACCGTGGATGCGCCAAGGTGCGGTGTCAGCGTGATGCCCGGCACGCCGCGCAGCGGATTGTCCTCCGCCAAAGGCTCCGACGTGAACACGTCGATGGCCGCCCCCGCGACCTGACCGCTCTTCACCGCGTCGGCAAGGTCCTGCTCGTTGATGATACCGCCGCGCGCACAGTTCACAAAGCGCACGCCCTTCTTCATCTTTGCGATGTTGTCCTTGTTGAACATATCCCGGGTCTCGTTCGTCAGCGGCATATGCACCGTCACGAAATCAGACCGCTCGATGATGCCGTTGAGGTCCACGAGCTCGAGCCCCATGGCCTGCGCACGTTCCTCGTTCACATAGGGGTCATAGCCGATGACCGTCATGCCGAACGCCGCCGCGCGCTTCGCAATGCCGCTGCCGATACGTCCGAGGCCGACGATGCCGAGAGTCTTGCCCATCAGTTCTACGCCCGTGTACTTCTTACGGTTCCATTCGCCCTTCTGGGTCGTCTCGTTCGCCACGGCAATATGACGCGCCATCGCCAGCATCATGCCCATCGTATGCTCAGTGGCTGCCGTCGTGTTCCCACCCGGCGAATTGATGACGATAATGCCCCGGTTCGTAGCTTCCGGCACATCTATATTGTCCACGCCCACGCCCGCGCGACCGATGATCTTCAAATTTTTCGCCGCCGCCAATACGTCCTTCGTCACCTTCGACGCCGAACGCACGATCAGCGCGTCGTAGTTCCCGATTGTCGCGACCAGCTCGTCTGCTGAGATTTTGTCCTTGACATCGACCTCAAAGCCCGCCTCCCGCAGGATTTCAATACCGCGCGCCGAGACGCCGTCTGCTGCCAATACCTTCATTTGCCGATTCTCCCCTTCTTTTTTGAATTCTGTATACTTTCTGAAATCCGTTTTTATTATATCATGTTGAAGAGCGGAAATCCATGCTTGCGGAAAAAAGCTTTCCGGCACTTGACTTATTCCCGTCCCGATATGATATAGTAGAAAAAAGAACTCCTATTTTTTTGACTAATCTTACCTTTTTTATCGACGAAAAATCCCTTATGCAAACGTCGGAGCGGTTAGTCCAGCGGCAAAGCCGATGAACCCCAGAGAGGAGGAGCCTATCCATGACACCGATTCTGCAGGCGAAATTCGAGGAAATCCTCAAAGGAAACCTCAAATACGTTTCGTCAAACCTTGCGCTCAATATGCTTATCAGCAGGCTCCAAAGAAAGGCGATAGCCGATCCCAGGAATATGGCGGCCTATATCAGGGAACTGGATGAATTCGTGACGAGATATGCGGCGGTCATGGGCGAAGAGTTTGACAAGATTGCGGCGCTTTGAGATTTTACCCGCTCATCGGGAAAAGGAGGACGAACCATGCTTGTATCATTAGACACGGCGACCAGCCTCATCCAAGAAGGCAAGACGCTGCATATCGCGGCGGACGATTCCCTGCTGGCCAAGCTGCCTGCGGGCAAATGGATCGGCGGCACTACCCCCTATTTCATCGCCGAGAGCGGCGGCATTCTCACGAAAGACAAGCTCTTTATCAATGAGATCGACTTCGCGGAAGAAACGAGAGTCGCGGTGTACGGCAAATACAATATATTCCAGATTGTCGAAGAATGTTACGACAACGGCCTGACCATGCTCATCCTGCCCTTCGGCTCGGCTGTGGCGGCGAAGTACGCGAAAGGCGCGCCCGACGTGGAAGAACTCCTGATGCACCCGACCGTCGGCTGGGTCTCCGGCCTCGACCTAAACACGGGCGGCGAGGCGAAGGTTTACGACGGCACAACGGGCAAGTCTTACACGGACAAGGCGGTTATCATGTACATCAAGCTGCCGAAGAACAAGACAGCGATGATCAACATCGTCAACATCTTCGGGGACGACAAGACCGACCCGACGATCGCTTTCCCCGAAAACGCGCTGGACGTTTCCCAATGCCGAGTAAACGGGCAGGAAGTCAACTTCGCCGAATACATCCAAAAGAAGCACATCGACACACAGATGCCGTTGGTGGCGGATTACAACGGCGTATATATCAACACCTCCATCAAAGCGGTCGAGAACGGCAGAGTCGGCCTTTACGCGCCGGTATTCAAAGGCATAGAATATCGTTTTGCCACGCACGTCGCCAACTACGCGGAGGAGTTCAAGAACAAAATCGGCGCGGCCGGAGCGGGCACGCCCGTATTCTCCTGCAACTGCATCCTCAACTATCTGTACGGCCATCTGGAGGGCAAAAAAACGCCGCCCTACGTCGGACCCGTTACGTTCGGCGAAGTCGCTTATCAGCTCCTAAACCAAACGCTCGTGTATTGTGAAATCATTTAATCGAAAATCCGCATAAAAATCGCCGCAGACGTCCGCAGCGACAGAATCGGACGCATGCAGCGGCGCATAAAAAACGGACCGTCCATGAAAGCGTTTGCCTTCATGAACGGTCCGTTTGTTTTGTCGTTTGCGCAATCTGCAGGACAACCGCCGCAATGGAAGATTATTCCGTCGCGTAATTCGTGAAGTAGTTTTGAATCAAGACCACCGGCGTCCCCCGGTCTCCGCTGCCGCTGGTCAGGTCGCAGAGGCTGCCCAAGAGGTCCGTGAGCTGTCTCGGCGTCGTGCCCTGGGACGTCATGTCTCCCACAAGATTGGAATCCTTTGCCTTTATTTTTTCTTTCATGGCCTCCGCCAGCTCCTGCCCGGAGAGATCCTTCAAGTCGTTATCCGCGAAGTATTTCATCTTCAGTTCGTTCGGGGTGCCGCGGAGCCCCTCCGTGTACGCGGGGGACACCACCGGGTCTGCCAGTTCCCAAATGCCGCCGACAGGATCCTTGAAGCCGCCGTCTCCGTAAATCATGACTTCCAGCTTCTTGCCCGTGGCCTTCGTCAGTTCCTTCTGCAGCCGGTCTACAAAGCTCTGGCAATCCCGCGGGAACAGCTTCACTTTTTCCTCCGTCGCCTTGTTTGCCCCCAGGAGGCCATATTTCTCATTATAGCCGCTGCCGTCCACCGAAGCGGTCATGATATCGTCCAGGCTGTAAACGCGCGCCGCGCCGCCCGCCTGCAGGATGCGCTTTGTGCGTTTCCTCGAATGGATGTCGCAGTTGATTACGTTTTTCGTATATCGCAGAATATAACAGGGGTCGTTGGAGAATACGATCTCAATATTCTGCCCGAGGCTCTTGTAATATTCGATATAGTCCACGCCCGTGAACGGATGGACCGTGTCAAATCCGAACGCCTCACGGAACCCCTTCTCGTCAAAACTGTCCGTATAAGGATTGACCTTCTTCCCATCCACGTCGTCCTCGCTGATCAGATGGTTCCCCACCTCATCCGAGGGATAAGAGAGCTGCACATAGAGCTTCTTGCAGGACATGCTGAGCGCCCGAAGCATGATCGCAAAACGATTCCGGCTCAGAATCGGGAAAACGATCCCCATATCCTCCCCGCCTAACTTCTGCTTGACGTCCTTGGCAATCTGCTGGATGGTCGCGTAATTCCCCTGCGTCCGGGCTACGACCGCCTCCGTGACGCCGAGAACGTCTCTGTCCTGCAGTGCAAAGCCTTCCTTTTCAACCGCCTTCAAGAGGCCGTCCCGAATCAGGGAAACGAGATCGTCGCCTTCCTTGAAGATCGGCATGATAATTCCTCTTGAAGTTACTCCTGTGTACCGCATGTTTCTTCCCCTTGCTTTCCGGCTTGTCTCAATTCCCCTGCGCGCCCTTGTCGCCGGTTTCCCGGCGGATGCGCGCACGAAAATTTTACCTGTGCCATATTTTATATTTGTATCGGGTGCTTTCCAATTCCTTATATTTCCCGCAGTCGCTCAAAAAAGTCCATGTCCACCGGGCAGCTGTTGGCTTCCTGGCTGATCGTCGCGGACGCCAGCCGGGCGCCGTATCCCGTCGCCTCCGCCAGGGAAGCGCCCCGAATCAGACCCATTACCGTCCCGGAAAAGAACGCGTCTCCCGCGCCGGTCGTATCGACGACCTTCGTCGGGCAGGGAGGACAAATGCCGACGCGCTTCGTTTCTTTCTCATAATAAACCGCGCCCTGCGCACCGAGCGTGATGACCACAGACTGCAATCCCGCTTTTTCCACTGCTTCGGGAAGGAACGCCTGCACTTCCTCCACAGTACGTCCCGGAAAGTCCTTGCCAAAGAACTGCGCAGCCTCCACCTCGTTGCAGATGAAGCATTTTGTCTGCCGGATCAAGTCCTTCCGCGCCAAGACGACGCTCATATTGCCGACGATGGAATAGACGTCCTTCCCATGGTTCTTCGCCATCTGAAGAACCATCTCGGCAATGCTCTCGTTCAGGTCCACCTCCAGCACGACGGCCTCGGCCTGCGAGATAATCTCTTCCCCGTGCGCCTTCAAATGGGTTTCCAAATAAGAGATATCGGGCATCTTGGAAATGGAACCGGCTAAATCCCCGTTTTCATCAAGGATGACCAGCCACATGCCAATCCCACGTTCCGGCGCCTTGACGATATAACCAAGATCGACGCCGATTTCCGTCAGATGAAGCTCCACCTCCCGGCCGATCGTCGAATCTTCCAGCATCCCCACATAAGCGACGGGCATTCCCACATTCGCGAAGTTCTCGACGACATTGCGCCCGACGCCGCCATGGACGAATTTGACTTCTCCTAAGTTACGCCCTTGAGGGTCGTAGCTGTCTCTCGAATAACCCTTGATATCCACGAACGTGGTACCGATTACAACTGTTGGATTCATTCTGATTCACCGCCGTTTTCACTATGGATAGCCCCGTGGCTTCGCAACATGATGTTTGAAAACTCGTCTTCCGCGGCTTAGTATAGCAAACGGAACCGCAATCGTCAATGGCTACGGCGTCTCCATGGGAGCTATGCGGAATCCGGTATTGCGCCCGTCTGCCGTCCCCAAAATCGCACCGCCCGGTCAATCCACCCCTCGGCAGTGGTTCCCGTCCCTAATCCAAAACCGTGGGCCACCCCATCGAACACCTCAAATTCCGCGTCTACGCCCCGTTTTCGAATGGCTTCCGCCCGTGCCTGCATCGCCCGACGCAAGCCCGCGCCGTCGTCGGCTCCGGCGCATCCGTAGGTAGGCGGCTCGCTCCCGTATATGTCGGCGAATCCAGTGTATTGCATCATGACGGCCGCCGGCTTCGGATACTCCTTTTCGCCGAAGCGTGCCGTTCCCAACGCGCCAAGGATGGCAGCCGCCCGTGCGCCCGCCGAACCGCCCCAAATGGAATACCCGCTCACATCCGCTTGCAGCGCCGCTTCATTATCATGAACGAAAGCAATCGCCCGCGCCAAATCCTCGCAGCTTGTATCGCCGCCGGGCCGGTAAATCAGGGCGAACGCATGGATACCCTTCTTGGAAAGCGCCAGCGCATGGGGAAAACTGTCGTGCATCGCGCCGACGTAACGGAAACCGCCGCCCGCGCAAAGGATGGCAACTTTCCCGCCGGGCTTTCCCCGGAAACAGAACAAACCGGTATCCCGCTTCGCCGGGTCAGCCGTCTTTTCCGCCTCGGTATAGACGTCATAAAAAACGGATTCACCCGCCGAGGCGCGCTCCCAAAGGTCATTGACGACCGCCACGGTGTCCTCGGGGCAAATATTGGCGTACCAGGAAAGGTTCATGGTCCCCAGCGACGCGCCCTGCATGTAATTCCGCTGCACGGGAAAAAGCAGCCGCCCGAAATCTCCAAATGCGGGGTCGCTGATGACGTCGCGGATTTTAGACTTCGCCGTATATTTCATGAAGTTCCCTTCTTCTATTCTAATCGGCGCACCTCAGTACCGCCTCCGCATACAGCCGGACGCCGGCGCCGGCATTTGGGTGGATGAAGTCTATCAGATATTTTTCCGGCGAAGACGACGCAAACGCACGGGCAATATATCCGCTGGCGTCGATGAATACGTCCCCCGTATCCCTGCACCACGTTTGAAGCGCCGCCGTGTAATCCGCATACGTCTTATCTATATTTGGCGGCACGACGCCGCCGATGATGCCGGCGTCCCCGTCCGTCGCAATCCACGGGGCGATAAAGACAAACTTTGCGTCGGGACGGCGTTCGCAAACCGCGTCGCGGAACTTTTGCAGGTTCTGAATGTAGTCCGCCGCCGTCATCGCGCAAAACATCGGGTCACGGAAAAGGATGTCGTTCGCTCCCGCGGCAACGACAACGAGGTTGGCCTCCGCGCGGACAATCGCCGGCAGGAAATAGGCCAGCAGGATCTTCGTAGTGGCGCCGCCTTGGGAAACATTGACGATCTTTCCGCGTATCGAAGAACGTATGGGCTCATACCAAGGAACGCCGCCGTTTATGGTTCCCTCCGTCAGGGAATCCCCGACGAAGCACACCGTTTCCGCATTCTGCAGCAGACGGCAGATGCGGCTGTTCTTCATCTCATCGGTTATTTGCAGCGGTTCCAACTTTTCCATTTGCGTCATACCTTTCGCTCCGAGTGTAAGCTGTCCTCTCTATGCAGGCCGGCGGCTTCAAAGAACTTCTCGGGAACCGGCTCCTTTGCCAACAGTGCGTGGATGAGCGTGAAGTACCTCGGCAGGCTGTCCTTGCACCACAAGATTTCTATATGGAAAATATCCTCCGTAATAGCCGAGAGGTCGAAGCCGAAGGCGTCCAGCGAATACCGCATCTTGTCCGGCTGACGGCAGGGCTTTCCTTCTTTCCGTGTGCAGTTCTCGCACAGGATGCACCCGCCGGAGGACAGCGACAGACTTTCTGGAATCCTCGCTTCCAATTTTCGCAGCCGCTCGTCGGCGTCGCGCTTGACTGCCGAAACGATCTCCCATCCCACCGTCTTAATCTTCTCATCCGTATCCGCCGCCCAGATTGTCTCGTCGTCCAGATCGATCTTGGCGCAGAGGAGATTGACCGACGTATAGGGCTCCAAAAATTCCGACACGTCGAAGGACAGCGGCGGGCATGACCATCGCGTATTATAGCGCGGACATTCCCGGCAATAAGCCATGAACTTTTCCTGATCTTGGTATTTCTGGCGGAAACGCGGCGCCTCGATTTGGCTTGTTCGATATTCTACACGATATCCCATAGTCTCACCTCTATGTCTTACTCTCCCGTACCTTAAGAATCGCCTTTTTGACGATAGCACAAATGCATTCTAAAGACAATAGGAAGGAAACCAACTTTTCGTTCCCAAGTGCGCCGCCGGAGACAATGCCGCGAAAACGTCCTTCCATCTTGCCAATGAAAAGCCACGCTACGACAAAATTTTCAGTGCGGAAAAGGTTTCCCCTTGACCGCTCCCCGTGCGGGCGGTACAATGTATACAATACATTGTATAGGAGGAATTTTCTGTGGAAGCAAATCGCGTTTACAATTTTAATCCCGGCCCCGCAACCCAGCCGCTGGAAGTGCTGAAGGAAGCGCAGGGCGAATTTTTGAACTTCAAAGGCACGGGCGAATCCATCATTGAGATCAGCCACCGCGCCAAAGAGTTCGAAGCGGTGCTCGATCAGGCGAAGGCGGACATCCTCTCGCTGATGGGCCTCGGAGACGATTACGACGTCCTCTTTTTGCAGGGCGGCGCGTCCACGCAGTTCGCGATGATTCCGATGAACTTCGCGCGGGACGGCAAGGTCGGCAGCTACGTCGTGTCCGGCAGCTTCGCTGAGAAAGCCTACAAGGAAGCCGAAATCCTCGGCGTCGGCCATATCGCCGCGACGAGCAAGGACGACGACTTCCGCCATGTGCCGACGCAGGACGAGATCAAAATCGCGGACAACGCCGCGTACCTGCACCTTTGCTACAACAACACGATTTACGGCACCGAATATCATTATATCCCTGAGACGAACGGCGTTCCCCTCGTCGCCGACATGTCCAGCGATATGCTGTCCCGTCCGCTGGACTTCTCGAAGTTCACGTTCATTTACGCAGGCGCGCAGAAAAATCTCGGCCCGGCGGGCGTCGTAGTCGTCGTCGCGAAGAAGTCCTTCATCGACGTCAAGCACAAAGACATCCCTACGATGCTCCGTTACGGCATTCATCTGGAAAAGAACTCCCTCTACAACACGCCCCCGGCTTTCTGCATTTACATGGTCGGCAAGACCGTGGCTTGGATCAAGGCCCAGGGCGGCCTTTCCGCGATGGCGGAAAAGAACGCGAAAAAGGCGAAGATTCTTTACGACGCCATCGACAACTCCAACGGTTTCTACAAGGGCCACGCGGCGAAGGACAGCCGTTCCTTCATGAACGTCACCTTCCGCCTGCCCAGCGAGGACCTCGAAAAGAAATTCGTGGACGAGGCGAAGGCGAAGTCCCTTTGCGGCGTCAAGGGTCACCGCTCCGTCGGCGGCATGCGCGCCTCGATTTACAACGCGATGCCCATCGAAGGCGTCGAGCGTCTCGCGGACTTCATGGAATCTTTCCGCAAGGCGAACGCATAACCCCGAAGCAGACGATGACTCCCCGCTGCGCCGTGTGCGTGACGGGGAGTCGTTTTCTATGGTATAATGATTTAAGCGACACCAAGATGAAAGGAATGATTCCATGCAACTGAAGAAATGGCTTTGCGGCGCTTTGGCGGGTCTTTCCCTGCTCGGCATGGCCGCCGTGTCCTCGGCAGCAGAACGCGTCTCGCAGGAAGAACCGCCCCATCTGGAGATTGTGGCCCAGTCCGAATACCAATGGACCGGCGTCGCCTCATCGCCGTACGGACGGCTCTTCGTCTGCTTCCCCTCTTGGGGCAAGCACCCCAGCTTCCATGTGGGAGAACTTTTGAACGGCACCGTTTACCCCTATTATGAGCTGGAAGATCATGCGTCCTTCGTTTGCGTGCAGAGCGTCTACGCGGACGCCACGAATACCCTCTGGGTCCTCGATACCGGAAAACGCGCGGGCCAACCTGTGAGCCAAGTCGGCGCGCGACTTTTCATGGTCAACCTCTCCAATAATCAGATCGTCCGGACCTATACCCTGCCTTCCGACGTCGTCCTTCCCGACAGCGTGATGAACGACGTGCGCGTGGACAATGCGCGCGGCGTCGCCTACCTGACCGATTCCGGCCACGGCGGCATCGTCGTCCTCGACCTGAACACGGATAATGCATGGCGCGCGCTGACGGATATCCCCGAAGTCCGAGCCAATCTGCAAGCTATTTATTTTCCCACGGGGCTCTTCACGAAACTCGCGCACAGCGACGGGCTGGAGCTTTCCGATGATAAAAAGCTGCTCTATTTCAGCTCCCTCGGCAGCGACATTCTCTATTCGGTTCCCACCGCCGCCCTGCTGGACGAATCGCTTTCCGTCCAGCAGCGGCAACAGCTCATCAAGGCCGTCAACGTGAAGAACGTGCCGACGGACGGCATGGTGCTCCGCGGCAACGCGCTTTACATGGGCGCGCTTTCCAATGAGGGCATCTGGGAATTCAAGCTGGACGAGTCCAACATCTCCGAGGCCGGTTCCATCCTGAATTTCGGAATAGACATCCGCTGGGCGGACAGCTTCGCCCGGGCCGCCGACAACAGCATCTATTTTACCACCTCGGCCATCAATTACCCACCCGACCAGCAGGCGCCTTACGAGCTTTATCACATCGTTTGGCCGGAAAAAAACGCTTCTTCCCAGGCTCATTGACAGGCAATAAAAAACTGCCGTGCGATAAACGCACGGCAGTTTTTTATTGCCTGTTGTCCTTTATGTAAATACCCCACACGCGATCAATAATGATGCGCGTCCGACAGGGTGACCTCATCCGAAGCCAGCACCAACGTGAAGGCCCCGAAACCGGTATCAACGCAAAGCTGCAGCTGGCGGCTGCCCATCGGCTTCGTATTCTTTCCGACGCGAGGCGTTTCCAAATCGAGATCGAAATCCCGCTTGCCGAGATCCACCACGAAAAGACCATTGACGACGTTCAAGAACTCCGAAACGCAGTCCTCCGCCATCTCGTCCGCCTCGTCAATCAGCTCGTGGCTATACCGCTGCGCCATTTCGATAAAGACCTTGTCGCTGGCATACAGGCCCGAGACAAAACTCACAGAGCCTGACAGACGCTGGGAAACCGTATGAGTCGCAAACAGGGTTTCCTCAATGTCCGGCGCGCACTCGGTCACAATCGCCGGCGTATCCATAAACCGCATCAGAGAACGCATGAAGAGCTCCGTGAAATCGGCGTAGAGACCTTCCTCCGCTTCAAGTTCCTCGTTTTGCTCCGCGATGATCCGGCGCACCGATTCTTTGAACGGGCTCCCTTCCATGCTGCCGCAGGCGGCCATCCACCGCCCCAATTCCATGAAGTCCATCTTGCCGACGTCGAGAAGCGCCTGCGCCGTTTTCAGTCCGTCCGTCGAACGGGCCTCCTGCAATTTTTCCACTTGGGAAGCAAACAATAACCCTTCCGCCACCGCCAATTTGGAAAAAGCGTCTTTTTCAAAAGGCATCAGCTCCGCAAGCTTGGACGCGGATACCGCCCCTTCCGCCAAAGCGACCACAGCCAGTCCCGGCGTCGTTTTTTCGGCTTCCTTTAAAAGCTCTTTTGCCTCCCGTTCGGCGATTACACCCTCATTGACAAGATACTGGGCAAAATACAGGCTATTCATCGCCAACCGCCTTCTTTCGGATGCTTTCAATCGCCTTCGCAATCTGCGCACTCGTATACGGCTTTTGGATAAAATCAAGGGCGCCGAGCTTCAGCGTTTCCATCAGCTTTTGCGGCGTGCCGGCTGAAGACAGCATAATAACCGGCAGCTCGGGAGACACCTCCTTCATCACGCGCAAGGCTTCAATTCCGCCGACCTCGGGCATGACAATATCAAGGAAAACACCGTCCGGCTTTTCCTGCAAGGTCAACATAACCGCGTCTTTTCCGTTTTGCGCTTCCAAAACTTCGCAGCCGAACTTTTCCAGCTCCAAACGCAGCTTCTTACGGAGCAGCTTGGAATCGTCCGTTATCAATATCCGCAGAGGTCTGTCATCCAATCCGGATTTTTCCTGCATGTTTTCCATTTCATTATTGTCTTCCATTTTGGAATGCCTCCCCGCACATGGAAACAGTGCTTACTTCCTCCGTTTCCCTTACAATACAGAATCATTATATCATAGTTCCCGTTTCCTGAAAAGAAAAAGAAAATCACGCTTCCTTCAAGGAAACCTCCACCGCCGTATGGATGACGTTTTCAATCACATAGTCCGTAGCGAGCTTCGCTTTCGGCGGTGCGGACGGCTCCGCTTTCTTCCCGCTTGCCTGCTCCTCTTCCTGCCGCCGAATGGCCGCCTCGATTTCCTTCTTCTGTTCCTTTTCGCTGAGCACGGGGCCCGGGCCCGGCTCAATCACGATCTCATTATTGGAATCCGTTTCGCCGAAGTCATGGAGGCTCTCCTTGACCGTCTTCGATCCGTCCTGCGTGTCCGGCGTCACGATGCCGGCTTCCGCCTGTGCCGCCTGCAGCAGCTTCTCAAGGGAAACCAACCCGCCGCCGTGCACGTCCAAATGCATGGAGCCTTCACGCCGTCCCTTGGGCACCGTGAACGGCACATCCACCGTCACTTTCGGGGCCCGGTACGGCTGCAGCGTGACCTTGAAATTCACCGTTTCCCCCGGCTTCACTCTCGGTTTGTCCGGCGTCGCCGAAACGAGCGACGCGGTACGCCGCTTGGCTTCGGCGGAGATATTGACCTTGACGTCGTAAACATCCGCCTCGCCCTTCGTATCACTGGAAATAATCGCCAGGACCTGCGCCAATTCCGCGAAGGCAATCTGTCCCGTGTCCGCCGCCGCGTAAAAGAGATTCGACCGCTCGAACAGGCCGTTTTCCGCAGCGTCGGTCCGGATGGCGAAATTCACCTTGACCGTGCTTTCGCTCATGTTGTCCACCGTCCGGCCCAGTGCAGCGTAAGAAATCGCCTGCGTCAGGATCGGGACGAACGCCTCGTCATACGCCATCGTCGCCGCGTAAGAATTGGAACGCCCCAGCGTCTTGTCCTCCACCGTCAGGCGAATAGGCACTACCGACGGGAACATGCCCACAATGCCGGCGATGCCCGCCGTGCGGTCCTGGTTGATGCGCCCGATGATGCTGCCGGTGTTCACCAGCTTCATGCCGTCGGTCATGCCGTTGACCATCGCAAAAACGGAGGCGTCCGTCATAAAGTAATTGACGTTGCCCCGATGGAGGAACGGATGACCGAAGGCCAAGACACGCCCGTCTTCCTCCACCGCCGTGACCGTTCCCGTCGCCGCAAAGGAAAAATCGCCGTAAGCGAGCGCCGCTCCCACCGGGCTTCCCGGATACAGCACGGCTTCGTAATCCGTCGCATAACTCGAGCTGCCGGACAGGCCGCCAAAATTCGTCGCCTGATATCCCAACGGGTCGAGCTGCTTTTGCAGGAATCGCATGCCCGCGTCGCCGAATCCCGACGCGTAAACCAGCGTTTTCTCCTGCCGCTCCCCGACAGGAGCCGCCTTATCCTTATCCTCTTTTGCCGTAGGGGTTTCGTTTGGTTTATTTTCTTGCTTGGTTTCTTTTGCGGCCGAAGCTCCTTTTTCTTTGCCGTCCCCGGCCTTTGCGTCTTCAGGCGCCTTCTCTTCTTTCGCGCTCTCGCGTTTTGCCGCCGGTTCCGATTCCTTGGGGGCCTCGGCTGCCGCTTTCTTTCCCTCTTCCTTCGCGGCGGCTTCCGGTTTCTCCGGGGCAGGCTGCTCCTTGCCGTCCTTTTTCGTTTCGGCGCCGCCCTGTCCTAATTTCAAAATGGTTCCGTCGTCTTTCTTTTTCCCCGCCTGCTCCGATTCCTCTTTTTTCTCCTCAGGCTTCTTCAAATCGACAAGCTGCGGGCGGCTTTGATTTTTCGTGTCCGGCATATCCCAAATCGGGAGCATTTCCTCGATGGGCGTAATCAAAAAGGTATGGGGATCCATCTCCTTGACCGTCGCGGAGCCCGCGCCGACCAACCGGCCATCCACATAAACGGGACTGCCGCTCATGCCCTGCATCAGGCCCCCGTCCGTATCGGCAAACGCCCCTTCGCTGCGGGCGATGATGAACGGCATGGATTTCCCGTTCTGCATGACGCCTAAAATCGTCACCTCAAAGCTCCGTATATCCCCGGACGCGTCCGCCACAGTATAAAGTTCCCCGGTCATGCCCGCTTCCACCTCAGCGAGCGGCATGATCTCGTCCATCGCCATCGCCGCGGGAGACCAGCTCCAAACAGCCGCCCCCACCGCCATAGCCGCGAGCATCGCCCGCATTCTTTTGCATACCTTACGCAATCCGTCCACCTCGTTATTCTCTTCCGATTTTCGCAACGGCGTCGCCTTTTCGTATATGCGCGCCGACCATTGTCACCGTCTTGCGAACGACGCCCCGGTCTTTCGCCCGGGCCGCCACCGCTTCCCCACCGGAAAGCGCGGCAATCCTTACCAGCGCGTCGCCTTCTTCGACATGCGCGCCCGGCTCGATGACCCACGTGACCTCGCCGCCGATAGCGGCCCGCTGAACGCTTGCCGCGTCCTGAAGGAAAAGTATGCCTATCGCCAGCACGGCAAACGCCGCCGCCGCCAACCATTTTCTTTTCACGCCGCGCTTCCTCCCGTATCATTACTATTATACGAGGCAAGGCACCGCTCCGCAAGTATCGGATTCATTTTTTTCTCGGCGTCTTTCCCGCAGGCGCCGCCTTTCGCGGCATCACCGCCAGCGCGCTTCCCACGCGGCGCTCCTCGCCGTCGGAAGGCGAATTGACCAGCTCGCCGCCGATTACCATCGCGCTGGACCCGCCGCCGTCAAAATTCACGGCTTCCCGCGCCCCGTACTTCACAAGGAGGTCGGCGAACTCTTCCAGCGTCGCGCCGATACTCGCCTCCTGGCGCCCGTCCACCACGGCCAGCAGCGCATGGCGATTTGCGAGCACCGCCACGCCGGTCCGCGGCGCGCGCCCCCGAGATATATCTGACGGAAACTCCTCCTCCGTCTTCGTCACAAACGGCTTTCCCTTTTTCACCAGCATCGGACCGGCCCCGACGATGAGCGGCACGTTCTGGAACGCCGTCCCCAAATCCTCTTCCAAAGTAGCCGCGTCCCCGACGCGCACCTTCGCGAACAGGTTCTTCATCTTGCCGTGCACCGAAACCACGTAGCCGTCCTCGGGAATCGCGGAATTTCCCTGATTGATTTTAACAACCTTGCCGTTCTGCACCACGAACTCCCGTCCGTATTCATTCGTGTTCGTGCGCACGTCATACGCCCGGTTGTAAATAATCAGTGTGTCCGCGCCCCGTTCCGCGTTCACGCCGGACACATAGGCCGACTTCTTTCCGATCGTCATTTTCCCGCTGTAATACACTTGATCCACAAACGGCGTCCCATCCGTCCGGACGCCCAGCGCGCTGCGCGTGAAATACGTCGTCCCCACTACCGTGCCGCCCATGCGAAGCACGCCCAAGATCTCCCCGGACGACGCAAAATAATTGGAATTGATCGCCGCCACCGCGTTCACCTCGTCGGACATCCGGGAAACCGTCGTCCGCCCCAGCACTTCGCCGTTGGCCAACACCGGGACGAGGTCGTATTTCTTCAAATCCACGTCCAGCAAAAACGCCCGGAAACGGCCGCGCCCGTCCCTCCGCGTGTAAACCGTCTCCACCAGTCCCGGCGCCGGCTCCGACTTCTGCTCATGCTCATATTCCTTTTGGATGTCAACAAAAATGCGGTTCGGATTTTTCAGCGTCTTGACGACGAACTCCGCCGGCTCCGTGAGGTCGATGGTCAAGACCACGCTGTTTTTCAGCTTCGTGAAATACACGCGATGTACCACGTCGCTGTGGATGACCGGCTTCACCTTCACGGAATCCCCTGTATTCGGCAGCTCCAAAATAATCTGCATGCCGTTCTTCTCCGTCCTCGTCGCGTACTTCGGAATCTCCGAGACGTCGAGGACGATTCGGTCATGGTCCGTGCCCTTGCCGAAGCGCACGCCAGTAATCGACGGCGAAGCGGCCAGCGCGGCCGAAGAAAAAAAGAAAAACAGCGCCAGCGTAAAACCCGCCACGCGCCGTATCCAACGATTTGCAAAAATCATGTGCAGCCTCCCAAAACAACATCCAAGATATACCAACAAACAAAGAAATATTAGCGCAGTTCCCTGTGTTTTTTATGGAAACACTGATTAAGTCAAGTCACGGTCCTGTTGAGGGATTTTTACGACAGGCAAGAAAGATGGTGCGAAGGCGTAGCATCGCTACGTCAAACGACATCTGACGCAGCATGGCGGAAAAAGAACCAACAGGGGCCGGCGGGACTTATTCAGTGTTTCCTTTAGGAAACACCGCAAAAAAACGCCGCACGCCTTTTCAACGTGCAGCGTTCATGGTCATTTCCCTATTTCGGTGCGTCGATCTTCCCTTTCGCGGCCAAGGTCTGCGACGTGACCTGGTCGATCAGGTTGTCGTACATCATATCCGCAATACCGACGCCGCCGGACTTCGCCACATTCTGCATCAGTTCCGTATCCAGCATCGAGTGCCAAATCTTTTCGCCGTTGCTCTCGCCAAACAGCGTATTTTCCGGGACGGTGTTCCGCATGGATCTGAAAACGATGTCCAAGAACATCGCCTCGAATCCTTGGCAAGCTTCCCGGAGACGCTTCGCTTCCGCTTCGGCGTCAACACCCGACGTATCGACGGTTTTTTTCGCGTTTTCCAGCGCCTGCGTCGCTCGGCTCAGCGCGTCCTCAAACCGCGCCGCGTCCGTCGTCGCCTGCAGCGCCTCCTGCGAAGCGTTCGGACCGTTCCACGTCGCCGCGCCGCGAAGCGCGTCCATGCCCGTAAGCCCGTTTATCATGTCATGCCCTCCGTCAGATGATTTCCAGTTCTGCGTGCAACGCGCCCGCAGCCTTCATCGCCTGCAAAATCGAGATGATGTCGCGCGGCGTCGCGCCTACAGCGTTCAGCGCGCCCACGATGTCGTTGACGTTCGCCGTGGCGTCGAGGACGATGGTGTTCGCCTTTTCCTCCGACACGCTGACGTTATCATTCTTCGTCGTGACAGTCTTCGCGCCGCTGCCCATACTGTAAGGCATCGGCTGGCTCACGTCCTGCTCCGTCTCGATACTGATGGAAATGCCGCCCTGCGTAATGGCGATATTGTCCACCGCTACGTCGCCGCCCATGACGATGGTACCGGTCCGCTCGTTTACGACCACTTTCGCGATATTGTCCGGCATGATCGGAAGTTCTTCAATGCCCGCCACAAAGCTGACGACGTTATTCCTGAAAAACGGCGGGATACGGATATCCACGCGTCCCGGATTCGCCGCCGTGGCCACGCCCGCGTAACGCATATTGATTGCCTGGGCAACCCGCGAAGCCGTCGTGAAATCGGGATTCGCGAGGGACAGCGACAACGTGCCGTCCTGTCCGAGGTCATCCTCCACCGTGCGCTCGACAATAGCCCCGTTCGGCGTCAAACCCACCGTCGGGAAATTTTTCTGCCGCGTGCTGCCGCTGCTGCTGTTGCCCGCCGTGAAGCCGCCGGTCGAAACCGCGCCCTGCGCCACCGCGTACACCTCGCCGTTACCGGCTTGCAGCGGCGTCTGAATCAAGGTGCCGCCCTGTATGCTTTTCGCGTCGCCCATGGACGAGACCGTCACGTCGATGGTGTCACCCTCGCGGACAAAGGGGGGGAGCGTTGCCGTAACGACCACAGCCGCCACGTTCTTCGTCTTCAGCGAAGCCTGATCGATGGTCACGCCGAACTTCCGCAGCATATTCGCCACCGACTGCAGCACTTCCAGCGTCTTGTTCGAATCGCCGGTGCCGTTCAGGCCCATGACAAGCCCGTAGCCGACGAGCTGGTTCGAGCGCACGCCCTGCACCTTCGCGATGTCTTTAATGCGCGTAACGGCGGACTCCGCAAAAGCCAGCCCGGAAACGGACAGGCAAAGAACCGCCGTAAGGAGCGCGATCCATTTTTTCATCATCAAATCACCCCGTCAGAACAGGATATTGAATATCTGCGTCAAAATGCCCTGCCGCTGCTTCGAGTTCAACGGACCCTTGCCGTCGAATCGGATGGTGGCGTCCGCCACCTGCGCGGAAGACACGGTATTGGCATACGTCACGTCGTCACGGCGCACCACGCCGCGCAGCGTAATCTTATGCTCGTTCTTGTTCTGCCATATCGACTGCGTTCCCTCGACAATCATGTTTCCGTTCGGCTCCACCTCGACCACCGTGACCGATACGCGGCCGTTGGCGCGGTTCGTGCTGGCCGACGACCCGTCCGCCTTGAAACTGTCGCTGCCGCTGATGGACGCCGGGAAAATGGAATTCAGAAAATCAAAGACGCCGATACCGGCCTGCATATTCACGTTGCCGGACTTGGAATTGGAACTCGACCTCGTCGCGGACGTGGTCGCCGTTTCGCTGATGATGATGGTCAGAATATCGCCGACATTCCGCGCCTTGTTGTCCGAAAAATACAAATTCTCAGTGTGCCCGTCGCCGTTCGACCACAGTGACTTTGCCGACACGGGAAAGGCCGTCGCCAGCACCATCACCGAGATGCCCGCGACCGCAAGGAACCGCCAATTCTTTCTCATGCCATCGCCTATCCTTTCCTTTATCTTACTTCCGTACAATCTCTACCGTGAATTCGTCAAGGATGCGCCCGCGCAGGATTTTTCGCGAAGCCGTATTCCTGACGCGGATGACCTCCCCTTCGTGTCCCGCCTCCAAAGCGACGCCTTCCATCTTGACCGCGACGCCGTTCTGCTTGGAAATCAGCGTCACCGGGGAACCCGGCTGCACGATATCCGGCAGCTTGAGCATGGCCCGAAGAATCGGCATGCCTATGCTGAGAGACCGGGAAAGCACCTTCCCGACAAGGACGTCGTTCTCTCCCATGAATTTAGCGCCCTTCGTCCCGACCTCCTGCTCCTCGAAGCGGTAATCCGCCGCCGTCAAAGGCTGCCCCGGCGTAAGCGGCCGGGCCGCAACGGCAACGCGGTCGAACACATGCATCTTGAACTGGCATTTGACCTGCCGAAACGGCGCGCCGTCCACCAGCACGTCCATATAGACCGCCGTGTTGCCCCAAAACCGGAGCCCGTTGGGCGTTTTCGCCTTAAAGGTAATCTCGCCCTCCGGCGCGCGCAGCGCGCGGGGAATGTGCACCGTCTCAATCGTGTAGCGCCGCGTGTCGCCCAAGGCCGCCATCGTCTCGTCAATATAGGCGATAGCCTCCCGCTGGATATCCTCCGGAGAAATCTCCTGCGGATAAACGTCCTCCGGCGTCAAGCCATAGGCACCGGCGACCGCCGCAAAGGCCCAGAACAAGACCGCCGCAAAAACACAACAAAACCGCCGCATAATTACCGCTTCAGACCGTTGGCGATTTCCAGCATGGAATCCGAAGTCGTGATCGCCTTCGCGTCCGACTCGTAGGCGCGCTGCGCCACGATCATATTGACCATTTCCTCGACGACCTGGATATTCGACATTTCGATGACGGACTGCACCAGCGTGCCGGAACCGTCCTCGCCCGGATTGCTTTCCAGAGGGGGACCCGAAGCGTCGGACTCATAAAACAGGTTGTGCCCGCGCACCGTAAGACCCGCCGGGTTGACGAACCGGGCAATCTGTATCTGCCCGACCTGATTCTGCTGCCCGTCCACGATATCCGACACGCGCCCATCCGGCGAAATCGTGATGGAATCGCTGGCGGCGTTCTGCTCGATCGTGATATTGTCCGCCAAAGGATAGCCGTCCGTCGTCACCATGCGGCGGTCGGAATCGAGCTTGAAGGAACCGTCCCGCGTATACGCGATGGTCCCGTCCGGCATCTCAATCCGGAAAAACCCGTCGCCCTCAATGGCGATATCCGTCGGATTTCCCGTGGACTGGAGATTTCCTTGAGAGAAAATACGCTGGGTCGCCGCCAAACGGTCGCCGAGACCGATCTGCAGCCCCGTCGGGTACTGGGAATCAGCGCCGCTCTCCGCGCCCGCCGGACGCAAAGTTTGATACAAAAGATCATGAAATTCCGCACGCACTTTTTTCGCGCCAAACGTGTTGACGTTCGCGAGATTGTGCGCCACCACATCCATATTGTCCTGCTGCGACTTCATCCCTGATGCCGCCGACCAAAGGGCTCGCATCATAGTACATCCGCTCCTCTAAATAAAAATGGTCAAACTCATCTCTGTCCTGTATATCGGAAAAACATCTGAAAAACTTAACCTTTCATAAAAAAATAGGGCTAAGGCACCACTTAACCCTATCCTTTATGCAATTACAACCTGCCGACCTCGTTCACCGAATGGTCGAGCATCGTATCCTGCGTCGTGACCGCCTTGGAATTTGCCTCGTAAATGCGGTAATTCGTAATCAAATCCACCATCTCGTTGACCACGTTCGCGTTGGAGCGCTCCAAAACGCCCTGCTGGATCGCCCCCGTAGCCGGCTGCGGCTCCGCGCCTGCCTGCGGATAAAAGAGACTGTCGCCCTGTTTCAGGAGCGCCCGCGGATCGCCGTCGAACTCCACAAAGCCCAGCATGCCGAGCTGCGCGCCGTCGGCGTAAACGCCGCCTTCCGCCGTCACCATGATATTCGCCGCGTTCTCCGGAATATTGATCGGGCGTCCCTGCCGGGAAAGAACAGCCCGCCCATCGGAATTCACAAGATCGCCGTTCACCGCGCGGTAAAAATTCCCGTTTCTCGTATAGCGCGGCCCCTCCGGCGTGTCAATGACAAAAAAACCGTTCCCGCTGATAGCCAAATCGAGGGGATTGCCCGTCGTCATGAAATTCCCCGGCGCATGATCGACAGCGATCTCGTCCGTGTAAGAACCGAGCCCCAGCGTCCCCACCGCGGGCGGGCGCCGATCAAGGGAAAATCCCTTGAAATCCGTTACCTTGATCGGCATATCGTCGTTGATGCGCCGAATCAGCATCGGGCGAAACTCCGCGTCAAGCGCCCGGTCGCGTTTATACCCGGTCGTATTCGCGTTCGCCAGATTGTTCGCAATGACCCCCGTACGGTTCTCCTGCGTCATCATGCCGGCAGCCGCCGTATAAAGCCCACGCCACATACAGTTTCACCTCGTTTTATTTTTCCCTTGCTAAAACGCTGTCCATATCCTGCCCGTCCGCGAAATGATCGGCGAAATCCAGCGCCTTTCCGGTGCCGATTGCCACGCAGGACATCGGATCATCAGCCAGCACCACGGGAACCCCCGTTTCCTTGGCAATCCTTCCGACCAAACCGTAAAGCATCGCGCCGCCGCCCGTCAAAACAATCCCGTGATCGATAATATCCGACGAAAGCTCCGGCGGCGTATCTTCCAGTATCTTCTTCACACAGTCCACAATCGCCGAAACCGGTTCGTTCAGCGCCTCCGCGATCTGCTCCGTCGTCACCGTGACGCCCTTCGGCAGCCCCGTATAAAGGTCGCGGCCCTTGACCTCCATCTGCAGCGTTCGTGCCGCCGGATACGCCGCGCCAATCTCCATCTTGACTTCCTCCGCCGTGCGTTCCCCAATCAAAATATTGAACGTCTTGCGGATATAAAGGATAATCGCCTCGTCGAACTTGTCGCCTCCCACGCGCAGGCTGGACGACAGCACAATCCCGCCGAGACTGATGACTGCCACGTCCGTCGTACCGCCTCCGATATCGACAACCATGGAACCTGTCGCTTCGTCAATCGGCAGCCCCGCGCCTATGGCCGCCGCCATCGGCTCCTCGATGAGCTGCGTGCGCCGAGCCCCGGCCTGCTCCGCCGCCTCCTGCACCGCCCGCCGTTCCACCGACGTCACCCCGGACGGCACACAAATCATAATGCGCGGGCGGAAAAGCAGCCGGCGTCCGATGACCTTGTCAATGAAATACCGAAGCATCGTCTCCGTGATGTTGTAATTGGCGATTACGCCGTCCCGCAGGGGACGAATCGCGGAAATATTGCCCGGCGTCCGGCCGATCATACGCTTTGCTTCCTCGCCCACCGCTAAAATCTGTCCCGTATCGTTATTGACCGCCACCACCGACGGCTCGCGAAGTACAATCCCTTTATTTTTCACATACACAAGGACGTTGGCCGTTCCCAAGTCAACGCCGATATCAATCCCAAACATCCAAAAATCCTTTCCCGCCTATCCGAGGCACAGAATTCTCCTATGATAGAACTTATCTATATTTACTATAAAACTGCAAATCCCATTTGTCAATGCATCTGGAAGTCCCGTCCGTATTTTTCAAAGGATTTCAGTCCCAAAAATTTCTGAGATAAGAAAGTAAGAAATTCTTACTTTATTGCCTCAGCTTTCTTCATCCCCTTCAAACCCGCGTCCCCCTTGCCCTCTTTTTTGCATGTGCGCACAAAGAAAAACTTCCGCACAATTTCTACTGTGCGGAAGCCAATTACAAAATTGTCTTATCATTGAATTACCGACGAATAATATTTCGCGTCTGTGAAATCCTCATAACGATTAAACGCTACCATGTACTCGTCCGTATAATATCTTTTCTCGTAATCGTAAATATCTTTCGATCTGTCCCTGACAATGGTACTCATGGCAGGCAGCGAGACCGTTTCGGTCTCAAGGACGCTCTTCGCGCCGGAGGGATGCCAATCGCTGGCGTCAATCTCCCGGGCGGCGATAAAGCCGTAAATTATCCCCGTTCCTTTAATGATAACTTTGCTATGGGGAGCAAAAATGGTGCCGTAAAACACACACTCGGAGTCGATATTCACCTCGATTGGCCCCGACGTCCAAAGCGCAGATTTCACCATATGCTTTGC
Organism: uncultured Selenomonadales bacterium; assembly: GCA_900321035.1. Lineage (GTDB taxonomy): Bacteria > Bacillota > Negativicutes > Selenomonadales > Selenomonadaceae > RUG12372. The sequence goes on from ONUH01000001.1 coordinate 368,243, forward strand.
TGTAAGATATGCACTGTCGCCTAAATACTTTCGACTTGGATTGCCCAAAAGCAACGGCTCAATGTTGCCCTGAATTTGTGCCGGCTCAATCTTCCACTCCGAATTGTCCGAAAACATGCTCTTTTCCAAAGTGGTATTCTCCGTCGCAATCCACGGGGCGTCTTCCACATCCGTTTTTCCCGGCGCCAGTTTTCCGCGCAGCGGGTCCGGTCCGTCATAGGCAAGCACAAACGGTCTGGCAGCTTTATTGCTGACCGTGATTTTTCCATCACTTATACCCACTCCAAGCTCTTTTCGCGTCGCCTTTGCATCAATAAAGACGCCATGCACTGGCATGAGCCCCTGTGTCCCGATACGGATAGGCTCGCTTTCCAGCCGTGCATAAAGAGGAACGGTAAACGAGTTTTCATCTACCGTATTTCTGCTTGTTCCCGTCATATAATTGACGATGATTTTGGTGAATCTATCCCTTGCGCCAGTTCTTTGAATATCAGTTCCAGGGATTTTACCGGTATTAGTAATATGATCCCGATTCAGATAAAGGGCGAATATCTCCCCTGCATCCGTATAAGTGACGCCCTCATTATTTTGTATCACAAAAACCTTTGTCGTCGCTCGTTCTTTGAGCTTCGATTCTGTGCCTCCCGTGGCGTAAATAGGAGCAGCGCAAATGCCGCCGTCTGTCGGTTCCTTGTACCCGATAATGAATCCGTTTTCATCGGTGTGCGCTCGCTGCGTTTCGTCTGTTCCTAAATACAGCAACTTTGGCGCTACACCTGTAGTGACATAATATCTGTTCACTTTTTCGCCAAACCCTACGTTGCCCGTCGTCGTCTTGCTGCTGTCCTTCAAATCCGTAATCGTGAATGCCTTGCTTTGTTTGGTATTGACAAGACTTTCCCATATTTGATTGGGCGCAAGCATCGCCAGCCGCTCGCCGACTCCTTCCAACCGCTTCCCCCAGGTTTCATTCTCCGCAGACCCGTCCATCAGCGCCAACGCAGACACCTTCACAGTCAGCGAATCCACCCCGAAAATGCGCGCGAAAAACGTCTGGATGGTGTCCTCCAAATCGACCCGGCAATAACGGTGCGTCGTCGTAGTGCTCTGCGTGACGCCGTTTTCCGTTTTCTCTTCCGTTACCTCTTCGCTCCACACTTTGTTGTCTTTTATGTCCAAATTGCCATAGTTGTTTGTGACATAATCCTGCGCCTGGCTGCGTACCGTTCTGGAAGCAGAAACCGCCTTGTCGTTCTCCACAAGCGTGACGAGACGCCCTTTGCTCAACGTCGGCGCGGCTACGGCGCCGGCGCTGTTCGCGGCAATCTCTTCCTCCGTATATTTTGCAACGCCTGCCAGCGCGGCGGCGTCGGCGGCGTTCTGGAGACGGGAGCGGTGCTGATAGTAGTTTCCGAAATCCACGGAAAACGCGACGAACATCATCAAAAACCACAGCGTCAGCGCTGTGAACACGATGAACGCGCCTTGCTGCCCGCCTGCCGTTCCTTTTTTCCATCGCAGCTTCATTGAACTCGCCTCCAAAAATATGCCTGTACTATATAGATATGCTTAAATCTCGCCAAATCTTAACCCGCGAAAACGGGCTAAAGCTTAAACTGTCTTAGCCTTGAGCGCGGGATAAATTACCATTTGCATAATCACAAATCGCACGTCGCGGCATCTTGGCTCCGCAGAGCCTTTCAGGGGTTTCAAAAGGGGGCGTAGCTCCCTTTGTGGGGAGGGCTGGAGGGGAGACGCCCCTCCAGATTTATATCGCGCGCTGTATTTCTTCTAAAATGCTCCCTACCTCTATTCCCATACGCTCCGCTTCGCCCATTCCCATTTCCAGCGCCGCATCCGCTTCTGTGCAAACGCCGAGACCGGTCCACGGACGAAGGCCGCGGGCAACTTTGACTACCTGCCAGCCTTCGCCGTCCTCCTGCCTCTTCACAAAAGCGACGTCAATGGAGAAACGCATGAAACACATATGCACGCTGGAACAAGGACGAAGGAGCAGCGCGTGGGACGACGCTATATTTTTTCGTCCCATCAGGCCAAGAAGTCGCCGCCCAAATGTATCCGCAATCTCTACATACCAAAGGGGAGCGCCTTCCGACGCTCCCCTCGCCTTCCATATTGCCGCCTGTCTTTCCACGAGGAAGCGCCCCTTTCCGCCCTGCATGCCCGCCTGTCACATATTCTTCAGCAGGAACAGGAGCGTCGGCAGAAGCACGATGACGAACAGCGCCGGAAAAATGAACAGCACCAGCGGGAACACGATCTTGACCGGAGCGCGCAGGGCCTCCGCTTTCGCGGATTGGCGGCGGCGCTCCCGCATATTATCCGCCTGAATAACCAGCGTGTTGGCGATGCTGGTGCCGAGGCGCTCCGCCTGTATGATGGCCGTCGTAAAGAGATAGACCTCCTGCACGTCGCATCGGCGCGCCATTTGCTGGAGCGACCGTTTCCGCATCATACCCATGCGCACGTCGCGCTGCATGCGCTGACATTCTTCAATGAACGGTCCTTTCATGCGGTCCACGATTTTCGCAATCCCGCTGTCGAAGGACAATCCTGCCTGCACGCTGACGCAAAGCAAATCAAGAAACTCCGGGAGCTGGCGCAAAATCTGCTTCTGCCGCTCGCGGATGATCGAGTTCAAAAGAGCAAAGGGGAGAAGCGCCCCCACGACGCCGCCCAACACCAGCAGAGCCGCCCGCTGGATAAACGGCAAATCGGCATCCGATAAAAGGAAGAACGCAATGAGCAAACACGCGGCTACGGACAGCACCCAGCCGCAGACAAAAGCGGTGACACTCCAAACGCCCTGCTTGCCGGCCAGCATGATGCGCCGCTCCAACTGGTCGTGGATGCTCTTTGGAGCAAGCGAGGTCAACGTTTCGGTGACCGAGCGGAAAAAGGGAGTGATCGTACGCTCCACAAAAGGAATGTCCGCAAGGTTTTTCGCTGTCTCGCGTTCCGCCTGCACCTGCGAGCCGTATTTGAGTTTACGCAATCGCTGGTGCATTTGCGTGTCAGGCACTATCTGCGTCTTTATTAAGAAATAGAGCAGCAGAAAGATAGCGAGCGCGCCCGCTGCGGAAATCACCAGTACCAACATACGCTATCTGCTCTCCTTACATAGAATCCATATCGGCCTGCGCCGGATTGCCGAAGGAGCTCTTCGGAACCTGTACGCCGTGCAGCCGGAATTTTTCCAAGAAGCCGGGCTGCAAACCTGTGGATACGAAAGTCCCCACCGATTTCCCGCTTTCGTCGATATGGGACTGCTCATAGCGGAAAAGATCCTGCAGGACGATGGTGTCGCCCTCCATTTTCTGCACCTCGGTAATATAGGTTATCTTCCGGCTGCCGTCCTGGATGCGGGACTGCTGGATGATGAGGTCGATGGCCGAGGAAATCTGCTCGCGAATTGCCCGCACAGGGAAATCCATACCTGCCATCAGCACCATCGTCTCAAGACGCGACAGCGCGTCTCTCGGGCTGTTGGCATGAGCCGTGGTCAGGGAACCGTCATGGCCCGTATTCATGGCCTGCAGCATATCGAGAGCTTCGCCGGAACGAACCTCGCCCACGATGATGCGGTCCGGACGCATACGAAGCGCGTTCCGCACCAAATCGCGAATGGTAATCTCGCCCTTGCCTTCGATATTCGACGGGCGCGCCTCCAGCGTCACCACATGCTGCTGCTGGAGCCGAAGCTCCGCCGCGTCCTCGATGGTCACAATGCGTTCGTCATCCGGGATGAACGACGAAAGCACGTTCAGCGTCGTCGTCTTACCGGAGCCGGTGCCGCCGGAAACGAGGATATTGAGCCGCGCCTTGACGCAGGCGCGAAGGAATTCCGCCATGTCTTCGCTCATGGAGCCGAATCCGATGAGATTATCCACGGACAGCGCCGTCTTGGAGAATTTACGGATGGTCACGCAGGGCCCCACCAGCGAAAGGGGATGGATGATGATGTTGACGCGGGATCCGTCGGCCAGGCGCGCGTCCACCAAAGGCGACGCCTCGTCCACACGACGGCCCAGCGGGCTCAATATGCGTTCGATGATGTTCATCAAATGCGCTTCGTCATGGAACTGCACTTTCGTCAGGGACAGCTTGCCCGCGCGCTCCACGAAGATCTGCTTCGGTCCGTTGATCATGACCTCGGTGATGGTGTCGTCTTTCAGGAGCGGCTCGATCGGTCCCAAGCCCAGCATCTCGTCGCAAATGTCCGCCACGATGCGCGCCCGGTCGCCCCTCGGCACGGCGAAAGGATTGTCGTCCAGCACTTTGGTACAGTAGGACGTAATCAGCGCCTCTACCTGTTCCCGGGAATTATCGCGTCCGGAAAGCAGCTGCCGCTCCTCGGCGCTCATCTCGTCCACGATCCGCCGATGGATATCCAGCTTTATCTCCTGATAGGCGTCTTCCGTCGCCTCCGAGCGCCGCCCGGCAAAAATCGGCCTCTGCCGGGGCTTTTCACCCGCAGGCCGCCCCAGCCGTTCCAACAATGCTGACATCTATACCCCACTCCATTTCCGCCGCACGGCGGCAATCCCCATTCGCGACTCCGTCACGAGGAAGGCTCCTTGTGCATGGAATAAAAAATTTTATATTGCTCCGGCAATGGCGCCCCCACAAAATCCATGACGCCCACGCCCGGAAAACCATGGTTCAAATCCACAGTCACGGTCACCGACACCGACGTGGAACTGTCATCGCCGCCAGCGATGGCAAAACTGCTTGCGCCCTTCCATTGGTAAAGATTCGTCAAAAGCGCCGGACTGCGCGCCTCTCTCTGAAACTCCGTTACAGCCGCCCCGGCGCCTTCAATGGAAGCATACCGCGCGCTCTCACGAGCCCAGTTGGAAAGCGTCAGATAGTCCGAATACAGAAGCCCTATATAAATCATTCCCCAAAAAAACAGGAAGAACAGGGGCAGCACCAGAGCGAATTCCACTATGGCCTGTCCTTTTTGCCTTCTCAATGGCTCCACCTCCTTCACGGGAGGACTGCCTCCCGATTTCAGGCGGTCTTCCACATGAGCCGGACAGCCCGCCAATCACGGATGGATTGCGGGCGTGCCCGTCCGATTATTTCTTCATATTGTCAAAGGACTGGGTAATGTTGGAAAAGACCTCGGAAACCTTGTCCTTCAGCCCGCCGGCGTTCGTAATCGCCACCGCAATTACCACGACGAAAGCCAAGATCAGCGCATACTCCACGATGCCCTGGCCTTTTTCCCCTAAATAACGGCTCAGATAGCGCCCCTTGACATACTCCCACATCGCTTTCACAGCCATATTGTTCTCCCCCTTTTGAAAATATAAATATAATGGCCTTATATTTAAGCTGACAGCTCAAATAACCTCAAATAACCTCACACTTCGATATCCACGATCCGATGGATGACGAAGAATCCGATGAGTTCCAGCACGAGAGCCACGCCGATGGCAACGCGCCCGATCTGGTCTTCCAAGAGCGGCGTAAGATACGTCGGATTCAGAATGGAAAGGATCGCCGCCAAAGCCAGCGGCAGCACCGCCAGCACCCAGCCGGACGCCCGCCCCTGCGCGGTCAGCGCCAGCACTTCCCGCCGCATACGGATGCGCTCGTTGATGGTGTTGCTGATGGAATCCAAAATCTGGGCCAGATTTCCGCCCACCTGATGCTGGATCAATACGGCGGTGACGACGAGGGAAAACTCAGAACATCCCACCCGTACGTCCATATCTTCCAACGCTTTCTCCAAGCGGGTGCCCACGTTCATGTCCCGGATGGCGCGGGCAAATTCCTCGCTGACAGGCGGCTCCATCTCTTTTGATACCAGCTCCATCGCCTGCAAGAAACTGAATCCGGCCCGCATGGCGTTTGCCACGGTCGTCAGGCAATCGCCGAGCTGATTGACGAACTCCTTGCGGCGTTTGTCAATGCGGTACAGGATATACACCCATTCTCCCACCACGGCCACGATTGCCACAATGACGGCCACCAAAGGCTTCATGGTCAGAAGGAAGACGACCACGCCCGCCAGCAGACCGCCAAGAGCCGCGATGACGAGAAATTCGGAACCGAGAATCGGCAGGCCCGCCTGCTGCATCTTCAAGTCGAGATTTTCCGCCCGCCGGATTTTTGCCAGACGCTTTCCCGCTTCCTTGACGAAGCCCATGAACTTCTCGTCCGACTTTTTCTGCCGATGCGGAAGCTCGGACGCCGGAGCCGGACCATACATGCCGTCGGCGTAATACCGCATACGCTGCCGAAGAACCGACCGGTTCCGACGCGTGTACTCAATGAAGAATACGAACATCAGGAATACGAGAACGCCGCAGACGACGGAAATCAGAATTGTCATGGCGCACCCCACTGAATCCGGCGGCCCATGATGTCCTTGGATAAACGATTGATATTCTTGGAGAGCGGCGTATCCGGCTGGACGTCAACCGCCATGCGCCCGCTGTTTGCCGCCGCGGAAACGAGCAGATACTCATTGGGAATAATAGAGCTCACCGGGTATCCCAGCTCTTGCTCCAGAAGCTCCCGCTCTTTCTCCGTACAGGGCGAAACGCGGGTGAAAATCGTCTTGACGCGCTGCTCATAATCCGGCCATGCCTTGAATACGTCCAGCGCCCGCTTCATGTGCAGGACTTCAAAGCCGCCGCCTACCATCGCCACCACATAAGTGGTGTCGGCTAATTCCGCAGACGCCACAGAGATAGGATTGAACCCAGGCGGCAGGTCGATCAGCACATAGCGGAACAGACTCTGCGCCATGCGCACCAAATCCTCGAAAGGAGCAATCTCTACCATCTCCGCGAATTCCGGCTTTTTCGTTCCGCAGAGTACGCGGATATTCTCCGCTTCCGGCACCGCCATAAAATAGGGATTCAACGTAATCGGCGAAAGGAATTTGACGTCGCGGGTCGCCTCCACGATGGTGCTCTTCGGCTCCAGATTGAAAAAAACGGCCATGTCCCCGAACTGCAGATCCGCGTCGATGATGCCCACGGGCTCGCCGCTTCGGGCGGCGAGACTCATAGCCAGATTCGCGATGAGCGTCGTCTTGCCGCTCTTGCCCTTCGGGCTGAAAAAAGCCAGCACTTCCGAGCCTTGCGCCATGCCGCTCTTGCTGAAGGTTTGAACGGCTTCCGTCAATTCCTCGCTGGAAAACGGCTTTACCAAATAGCCTTTTGCGCCCGCCTGCGCGATCTGGTCGGACTCCTTCGCGTCCCAATGACTGCTGATGCAAAGAATCGCCGCGCCGGGAAAGGCGGAGGCAAATTCCGGAACCAAGCCCAGATTTCCCTTTTCGTCAATATCCAAAAGAATGATGTTCGGCTTGAACATCGCCGACTGCCCCAAAGCGTCCCCGGCCTGCTGATACCGGGCCGCCAGCGAAAATCCGGACGTCCCCCGGATCACGCTGGACAAACGTTCCAGCATCAGCCGGTTGTTCTCAACCAAAATCACCTGATAATCCACTTGCCAGCACCTGCCTATTTAATTGAAGATGCGTTTAAACCATGACATACCGTTATTTTGGCTCGACTCATCCGCCACTTCAAGATTCGTATAGCGCGCCACCAGCGCCCGCAAATCCCGCGCCAGCGCCGTATCGGCGTTGCGCACCAACGGAACGCCCGCCATCGTGGCGTCCCATGCAGCCCCGAAATCGTTGGGCAGAACATGGTAAAACGGCTCTCCCAAAATATTTTCCACGTCCTCCAAATCAATCTTCGTCTTGGAGTTGCTGCGGTTCAATACGAGTCGGATCTTGCCGTTCTCATAGCCGAGACTGCGGATCGTATCGCAGCCGATTTTCATGTTCTTGATGGTGGGAATGAAATCCACGATGCCAAGGAACGTGATGATGGTGCTCATATCCATGATCATCAGGTTCATTTCGCTGAACGCCGACGTGGTGTCCGCCACCACGAAATCGAACCGGAACTGAAGCCGCTGCAGGATATGCTGCACGGCCGACGCCGACATATTGTACGCCTCGTCGATACGGAGCGGCGCCGCCATCACCGAAAATGAAATCTCGTCGCACTTGTAAACATCTAAGAACTGCATCGCATCGAAAGCTTCCGCGTTCGATGCCGCCGCTTGCTGCGCGTCCGCAATCGTCCGCTCCGGCACAAGATGAAGATAATTGCAAACGTCGCCAAACTGCAAATCAAGGTCCACAAGGCAGACGCGATAGCCCAACCGCGCCAGCTCGGCAGCCATATTGATAGCGACCAGCGTCTTTCCTACGGCCGACGCCGTGCTGAAGACCGTGATGACATTGCCACGACGCCCTTGCTCCTCCATGCGCGCGGCCTCCTTTCCATGCTGTTTCTTTGCCTTGCTTTACTGCGCGGCTTTAGCCGCTTCATTCGCCGCCGCGGCGTCGTCCGCGGGGTACTCTACCCGAGCCCAGGCGTTCCCCGGCCGAACACGGGACCCGGATGCCCCGCTGTCGCGCCACTCGTTGACGGCAGCTTCCCGCGCTTCCCGGGCGCGGTTCTCTTCCTCTATCTCCGCCGCCGTCTTCCCGGCGCTGCGGTTGGCGTCCGCCGGATTCGGCGCCTGGGCCGCCTCTACGGCCGCCTCGGATTCCGGAGCATTAGGCCTCGCCCATGCGTTCCCCGGCTTCACGCGGGGCACGGAATTCTCGCGGGCGCGCCATGCCGCTTCCACTTCTTCCCGCTCCTTGCGGGCGCGCTCCTCTTCCGCTTTCGCTCTCTCGGCGTTGCGGTCCGCGTTGAGATCGACGTCCTTGCGCGCCTTCTCCTCCTCACGGCCTTTATCGTAATACTTCTGCATCTTTTCCGACATACGGGCCGGCGTATTCTCATCCACGATGACCGGCGTAATCAGGATAATCAGCTCACGCCGCTCGGTGGAGGTCTCCGTATGCTTGAAGAACTCGCCGATGATCGGGATGTCGCCCAACAGCGGCACCTTGGCAACGGTCTTGACGTCCTCCGAATTCAGGAGGCCGCCTACGACCATGGTGGAGCCGTTGTCCAGATGCACGATGGAATGCGCCTCCCGTGCCGTGATGGCGGGCACGGTGGTAGAACTTGTCACCACGGAGTTGGAATAATCGAGACGGCTGACGCCCGCATGGACTTCCGCCGTAATCATGCCGTCTTCATCCACCGTGGGCCGGATGTGGAGCCGAATGCCGTAATCCTTCCACTCGATGGTCTGACCGCCGGTCTGGTGATCGACCGGCACCGGGAGCTGCCCGCCGATGAAGATCTTCGCCTTAGCCCCGCTCATCGTGGAAACGCTCGGGCGGGAAAGCACTTTCGCCTTCCCTTGCTGAATCAGGAGATTCAGGGAAGCGTTGATCTTCGAGAAATGATTCCATGGCCAGAAATTAGAATCATGGCTTTCCGCGAAAGATTCGCCGCCGTAGAACTGTCCGATGGTCGAAAAGGTAATGCCGCCCGCCGCGTCCGTGCTGGCCCATTTGAAGCCGAGATTCTGCGCGTCGTTGCTGCCAATCTCGATGAGCTGGGCCTCCAAACGAATCTGGGACGGATGCTCGATGGTCAGTAGATCCACGACGTTCGGATAAATCCGATTAGAGCGATAATCAAAGTCGTACTCGAAATCACTGCCGTTAGATATGCCCCGTGCCGCCGACGAAGTGCCGGAATCCGTGCTGTCCTTCTCCGTCGTGTCGCCGGTGTAAAGGCTGGCCACTTTCAGCGCCATGTCATGCTCGGCCTGATTCTTGACGGTGCCGCGCAGAAGCACCCGTCGGCCCGTGCCGCCCTCGGTGGGCACCACCTGCACCCGCACCCTGGGCAAGCCGATCATCCGCTGGATGGCCCGCGCCTGCCCGATATCGTCAATCCCAACAGTGACGACGTAATCCTCCACGGCGCCGTTCGCGTACCATACGAACAAATTCGTAGAGCCGGGCGCGACGCCCACGATCAGTACCTCGGAATCAAATCCCGAAGGCCGCACCACGTCCGCGATTGCCGGATTCGCAACGGCGATATTGGTGATCACGTCGCCGCCCTGAAAATGGAAACTGCCGTTCAAGTCAATATCAATATATTCCGCCGCATACGCCGCCGGAGAAACAAGAGCCGTCCCCGCAAAGCCGAGCGCCGCAACACCATATTTCCATCGATTCATGCCTTATTTCCCCCTGCTCGCTTGTGTTCCGCGAATAATCTCCATCTGGCTGCCCGGGTCGGACGGATCCGACGCCACAGCAGGACGCGCTCCCTGCGCCGCCGAAGGCGCAGGCGCTGCAGCCGGAGGCGCCGTCTGCGTCGCCCGGCCCTTGAAGAAGCTGTATTCCGTATCCAGCATATACATATTGGCAGGCTTATAAGGCCGAAGCGCGAGATAAATCTGTCCAGCCCGCGCCGCCACGGCAAGGCGAAGCTCCTCTTCAGGCCGCACGGCCAGCGTAGCAGTCATCGGCTTTTCGCCTGAAAACGCGTTGTCCAGTTTCCCTTTCAGGTCGCTGCCGCTCTTCGTTTCCTGCTGCTGATTCCCATCCGTGCGCTCCGCCGTATTGTTGACGCCCAGGAGCAGCACGTTCTGCAGGATGACCTCGCCCGTTATCCTCGTGCTGTCCATCTTCTCGGTGATGAACATCACGTCCACATAGTCGCCCGGCTTCAGGAAACCGGAAACGCCCGTCACATCGGTGACGGCCACGGACATGGCCCGGCGATCCGGCGGGATGACGCCCGTGAACCCCGAATCCTTAACGCTCTGATAGAGCTTCTTTTCCGTGAGGATATCGCCCGCCATGACGGCGACACGGGTAGGCCGCCCCGCAAGCCCCTGGATTTCCGTCAACGCGCCTGCAGGCGCCATCGACGACGGAACCTCGACTAATTGCAGCATGCTTTCCCGAATCTGTTCCCGTGCCTTGATGTCGGCCTTTGCCTGCACAACCTTGACCATCTGCATTGTCGGCTGCTGCGTCTGCTCCTGTTTTTCCTCGCTTCCCACCAAACGTGACAAGCCCCAGTACAGCACCGCAAACGTCAAAAGCCCGGCCACACCGGCCATCATTAAAAGTTGCTTGGGGGTAAAACCCTCCATCAGAGAAGACATCTTCTCGCCAAACTTCACCACGATTCCCCCTTGGACTGCCATATGCCCAATACGCAGCCGTGTTCTATGTTCCCGTAAAGCGGAAAACAAACCTCTATAGGCTTCGGTTCCTATCCGAAACGGCGGAACTGTTGCCTTTGACATATTATAGCACTAACTTCCCCGCAGTTCCATAGGGAAAACTTTTTCTTTTCTTCGACAAGCCTTTGATTTTCAAAGAAAATATGATAAGCTGTATAGTGCGAACACTTTATATACAACATTTTGTGGTTGCAGGTGCTTTTCATGACAAACAATAGTACTTTTTTCTTATTTCTTTGTGCGCTCTCGATTTTGTTTGCAGAGGCAACTTCACGTTGCATCTGCATCCTTTATCGGAGAAATATCGCCTTGCTGCCGTCCGTCCCGACGCAAGTCCCTATCTTTCGCCGTCCGCTCCTCGCACTTGGATTTTTCCTCTGTGCGAAACTGCTTTTGGCAAAGGCCGGAGGTTCGTTCCTTCTGCCCGCCGTGACGACCGGCGTTCCCGGCAAGGCCGCCTTTTGGCTTCTGATTCCGGGCGTTTTCCTGCTGCTCGTCATCACTGTCACCGATTTTGAGCAACGCCTCATTTTCGACGATACGACCCTTCCCCTTGCCATTTTGGGGTTGGCGCAGTCCATCGCGTTATCCTGCGCGGCGGCTTCCTATGCGCCGCTTTTGAAAAATCTTTTCGCCGCCGTTGCCGGCGGCTTGATCTTTTTGGCGCTGGCTTATCTGACACGGGGAGGCGTCGGCGGCGGGGACGTAAAGCTCATTGCCGCCCTCGGCCTTTGGCTCGGCCCTGAACGATTGACCGCCGTGGTCTGCGTCGGCTTTTTTATTGGCGGGCTTGCCGCGCTCTTATTGCTTCTCACGGGACAAAAAAAGCGGAAGGACGCATTCGCTTACGGCCCATGCTTCACTCTCCCGGCCATCTTGGCTTTGCTCACCGGAATTTTTTAAGGAAACGCCGAATAAAAAAGTTGAGGTAAGAACTTCTTTCTTGCCTCAACTTTTTTGACAGCGCGCGAGGCCCCGGAAAATCCGGGGCCTTTTTTTCGTCGTGCGTTTTTATTTCTTTTTCGCCTTGATATACGGAATCAAGCCTCCCGCTTTCGCGATATCCTGCACGAAGCCGGGAAGCGGATGCGCCTTGAAGGTGTCGCCCGTCGTCAGGTCCTCGATCGTCCCTTCCGAGGTGTCGATGCGCAGGACGTCGTTTGCCTTGATTTTCTCCACGTCGTCGCCGATCTCAAGGAGCGGCAGGCCGATGTTGATGCCGTTCCGATAGAAGATCCGCGCGAAGCTCGCCGCAACCACCACCGGAACCCCCGACGCCTTGATGGCAATCGGCGCGTGCTCGCGGGACGAACCGCAGCCGAAATTCTTCCCGCCGACCATAATGTCGCCCGCTTTGACCTCCTTCGCGAAGGTCTCGTCGATGTCCACCATGCAATGCGACGCCAGCTCCTTCGGGTCAAAGGAGTTCAGATAACGCGCGGGAATGATGACGTCGGTGTCCACGTTGTCGCCGTAGCGCCAAACTTTTCCTTCCGCCTTCATTCACTCCACCTCCTTCGGCTCGGCAATACGCCCGAGGATTGCACTGGCAGCCGCCACCTGCGGTCCCGCCAAATAAATCTCGCTCTCGATATGACCCATGCGCCCGACGAAATTGCGGTTCGTCGTCGAAACGCAGCGCTCGCCCTTCGTCAGTATGCCCATGTGTCCGCCCATGCACGGCCCGCAGGTCGGCGTCGAGACGGCGCAGCCCGCTTTGACGAACGTGCGGATATAGCCCCGGGCCATCGCGTCCAAATAGACGCGCTGGCTTCCGGGAATCACGATGCAGCGGACGTCGGGATGAACTTTATGGTTCGCGAAAATTTCCGCCGCCGCCGCGAGGTCCTCGATACGACCGTTGGTGCAGGAACCCAAAACGACTTGCTGGATTGGAATCGGCTCTTTGATATCCATGACGCGTTTCGTGTTCCCCGGCAGATGCGGGAACGCGACCACCGGCCGCAACGCGGAAAGGTCGATCTCCACCGTGCGCGCGTACTTTGCATCCGCATCGGAAGACACCGGCTCGTAGTCCTTGATGCGCTCCTCCAAATACACGCGGGTCTTGTCGTCAAACGGGAAAATCCCATTCTTCGCCCCCGCCTCGATGGCCATATTTGCAATCGTGAAGCGGTCGTCCATGCCGAGAGACGCGACGCCCTCGCCCGTGAACTCCAGCGTCTGATACAGCGCTCCGTCCACGCCGATCATGCCGATCAGCGTCAGGATCACGTCCTTGCCGCCCACATCCTTCGGCTTCTGTCCGCGCAGCACCACCTGAATGGCCGACGGCACCTTGAACCACGCCTCGCCCGTCGCCAGCGCCACCGCCAAATCGGTAGTGCCGACGCCCGTGGAAAAGCCGTTCACCGCTCCGTAGGTGCAGGTGTGCGAGTCCGCGCCGATGGTCAGCATCCCCGGCCCGACGAGACCCTGCTCAGGCAGGATTACGTGCTCGATGCCCGCGTCGTGCCCGACCTCGAAATAATGAACGATTTTCTGTTCCCGCGCGAAATCCCGCACGATCTTCGTCAGCTCGGCGGTCTTCATATCCTTGTTCGGCGTGAAATGGTCCGGTACCAGCGCGATTTTCGCCGGGTCGAACACGTTGCCGCCGATTTTCTCAAACTCCTTGATGGCAGGCGGCGCGGTAATGTCGTTCGCCAGCACCATATCGAGCTTGCAGGTGATGAGCTGCCCCGCCTCGACGGAATCGAGCCCCGCGTGGCGAGCCAAAATCTTCTCGCTCATATTCATGCCCATAAAAACAAATCCCCCCTAAAGCCCACAAGAGGCGTTCTTAAATTGAAATTTTACGATGAAGCAGAGGTTTTGTCAATTCTTCTCCTCTCTCGGCAGCGCCAGTTTCAACGCGTCGCCGATGGTCGCGGCGGGCAGCAGCTTGATGCCCGTCTTCGTCCCCTTCAGCGCGCGGGCGTTTTTCTCCGGCAGCACGGCGGCGGTAAAGCCCAGCCGCGCCGCCTCGCGGAGCCGCGTTTCCGCCTGCCCCACCGCGCGCACCTCGCCGGACAGCCCGACCTCGCCGAAAATCACCGTCTTGTCTCTCGGGCGGCGGTTCGCGAAGCTCGACGCCATCGCCACACAAAGGCCGAGGTCGGCGGCGGGCTCGTCGATGCGTATGCCGCCCGCCGCCTTTACATAAACGTCGGAATTGCCAAGCGGCAGACGCACGCGTTTTTCCAACACCGCTAAGAGAAGCTGGAGCCGCTTCAAGTCCACCGCGTCGGAAGTGCGCCGCGGCGGCACATAAGGCGTCTGCGCAACCAGCGCCTGCACCTCGACGAGGAGCGGCCTCGTCCCCTCCACCGTCGGAATGACCGTCGTGCCGGAGTCCGCCTCCCGCTCCGACAGGAAGAATTTCGAGATATCCGGCACGTCGCAAAGCCCCGTATCCCGCATCTCAAACAGCCCGATCTCGTTGGTGCTGCCGAAGCGGTTCTTGATGGCGCGGAGTACCCGATAGCCCGCGTTTTTCTCCCCCTCGAAGAAAAGCACCGTGTCCACGATATGTTCTAAGACGCGGGGGCCGGCAAGGCTGCCGTCCTTCGTGACGTGACCGATGACGAAGGCCGCGATGCCGCCCGCCTTCGCGATGCGCAAGAGCTCCACGCTGGACTCCCGTACCTGGCTGACGCTGCCCGGCGCGCTCTCGATCTCCGGGCGGAAAATGGTCTGTATGGAGTCTATGACGAGCAGCTCCGGCTTGATTTTCTCGATATGGAGCGCAATCGTGTCGAGATTCGTTTCGCTGACGACGAAAAGTCCGTCGGCAATCGCGTCGAGACGGTCGGCGCGCATCCGAATCTGCCGCGTCGATTCCTCTCCCGTCACATACAGCACCCGCCGTCCGAGCCGCGCCACCTCGGCAGACACGCGCAGCGTCAGGCTCGACTTCCCCACGCCGGGATCGCCGACGATCAGCACCATCGAACCGGGAATCACGCCGCCTCCCAGCACCCGATCCAGTTCACCCGAGCCCGTCGGGAAGCGCGGCAAGTCCTCCGTCTCCACTTCGCCGATCAACGTCGGCGCCACCGTGTCTGAAAGCCCCAAGCGAAGCCCTCCCGCGCCCTTCGCTTCCGTTGGTACAATCTCCTCTACCAACGTATTCCAAGCGCCGCACCCCGGGCACTTTCCCATCCACTTCGCCGACTCCGCGCCGCAGTCCTGGCAAACAAACACCGTCTTCCGCTTCTTCCCCGCCATATAAGGATTCTCCTTTCATACGCGTTCTATTTTCTCATAAGAAAAGCTCGCTGTCCATAGAAACAGCGAGCTTTTCTTATTTTCTTTTCTTCCCGGTCAGCGCTTCCGCAATTCGCCGCAGCAGCCACCCGACGGCGACGACGATATTCAGCAGGAAGTTTCCCGCCTGCGCCGCCGGCCCCTCCGGGGCGAGCTTATTTTGCCGCCGGAGCATGAGCGCCGCTCCTTGTCTTGGCGCGCTTTGCGGGCGTCTTCCGCACGAATTCCAGCCCGTCGCCCGCCTTCTTCGCATTGATCGTGTCGCCCTCGCTGAAAGCATGCGCCAACAGCTTTTCAGACAGCGGGTCCTCGATCAGCTTTCGGATGGCGCGCTTCAGCGGACGCGCGCCGAACTTGAAGTCCGTCCCCTTTTCGACCAGCATGGCCTTGACCGCGGGGCTAAGCGCAAGCTTCATTTCCTTTTCCGCGAGCCGCGCGCGCACGTCGCCAAGCAAGATATCGACAATAGCGGAAAGCTCTTCCCTCCCGAGGGCGTGGAAAACCAGCGTCTCGTCGAGGCGGTTCAAAAACTCCGGCTTGAAGACCTTTTTCGTCTCCTCCAGCACGCGCTTTTTCGTGCGCTCGTGGCTGTCCGCCGCCGTATCCCGGGCGAGGAAGCCCATCGGCGCGCCCTCGTCCTTCAGGAAGCTGGCGCCGACGTTGGAAGTCATGATGACGACCGTGTTCTTGAAGTCGGCGGTGCGTCCCTGGCTGTCGGTCAGCCGCCCGTCTTCCATTACCTGCAGCAGGATATTGAAAACGTCGGGGTGCGCCTTCTCGATTTCGTCGAGCAAAATAATCGAATACGGCTTTTTCCGCACGGCGTCGGTGAGCTGGCCGCCCTCCTCGTAGCCGACGTAGCCCGGAGGCGCGCCGACGAGCCGCGAGACCGTGAATTTCTCCATGTATTCGGACATATCGAAGCGGATAATGGCGTCCTCGCTGTCGAAAAGGACTTCCGCCAGCGCCTTCGCCAGCTCCGTCTTGCCTACGCCGGTGGGTCCCAGGAAAAGGAAGGAGCCAATGGGCCGCTTTGGGTCTTTCAGCCCCGCGCGGGCGCGGCGGATGGCGCGCGAAAGGGCGACGACCGCCTCTGTCTGCCCGACGACGCGCTTTTGCAGGATTTTTTCCATGTGGAGCAGCCGCTCCGATTCTTTCGCCTCGATCTTGCGGACGGGAATGCCGGTCCAAAGGCCGACGGCTTCGGCGACGTCGTCCTCTGTGACGGTGATCTGCTCCTTGCCGCTTTCCTTCCATTCATCCCGTGCCGCTTCGAGACGCTTCTTGACCGCGCCTTCCTCGTCGCGGAGCAGCGCCGCGCGCTCATATTCCTGCGACTCGATGGCGTTTTCCTTTTCCTCCCGCAGACGGTCGAGCTCCTTTTCCGCCTCGCGTACGCTGTCCGGCTGCGCAACGGTGGTCATGCGCACCTTGGAAGCCGCCTCGTCCATCAGGTCGATGGCCTTGTCCGGCAGGAAACGGTCGGTGATGTACCGCTTCGACAGGCGCACGGCAGCGTCAATGGCCTCGTCGGTAATCCGCGCCCGGTGGAAGTCCTCATACGTCTCCCGCAGTCCGCGCAGGATGGCGACCGCCTCGTCCGCATCCGGCTCCTCAACCAGAACCGTTTGGAAGCGCCGGACGAGCGCCGCATCCTTCTCAAAATACTTGCGGTATTCCTTCACCGTGGTCGCGCCGATGACACGAATCTCGCCGCGCGACAACGCGGGCTTCAGAATATTCGCCGCGTCGAGGGAACCCTCCGCCGCGCCGGCGCCGATCAGGGTGTGCATTTCGTCAATGAAGAGAATAATATTGCCCGCTTTGCGGATTTCGTCGAGGATTTTCCGCAGGCGCTCCTCAAATTCGCCCCGGTACTTGGAGCCCGCCACCACAGCGGACATGGGCAGCGAAATGACGCGCTTGTCCCGCAGATTGAAAGGCACGTTTCCCGCCGCGATGGCCTGCGCCAGCCCTTCGACGACGGCGGTCTTTCCGACGCCCGGCTCTCCGATCAGAATCGGATTGTTTTTCCTGCGCCGCGAAAGGATTTGAACGACGCGCCGAATCTCTCGCTCACGCCCGATAACGGGGTCCAGCTTGTTTTTCGCGGCAAGCTCGCTGAGCGAGCGCCCGTACTTGGCCAGCAGCGGCGTTCCCGCTCCGCTCGCGCCGCGCTCCTCTTCGTCGACCTCGTCATCATCGTCCACCATCTCAAAGACGGCTTCCCGGACGAGGTCGAGGTCGGCGCCCAGAGACGCCAGCACCCGTGCCGCCGTATTGCCGCTCTCCCGCGTCAGCGCCAGCAAGATATGCTCGGTACCGATATAGTCGTGCTCAAGATGGTGTGCTTCCTCTACGGAGAACTGCATGACGCGCTTCGCGCTCGGCGTGTAATACGGATTGTCCGGCGTCCCTTCCGGCGCGGGCGCGATGCGTCCGACGCGAAGCCTCGCCGATTCAAACTCGACGCCAAGCTCCGAGAGGACGTGCGCCGCGACGCATTCCCTCTCATGCAGGAGCCCCAGCAGGATATGCTCCGGCCCGATATGGCTTTTCCCCCGTTCCAAAGCCTCGTGCTGCGCAAATTTCAGCGCGGCGATGGCGTGAGGCGTGAATTGATTGTTGTTCATGGTGATTTCTCCTGTTCCGGCGCGCCGCCTGCAAGGATTTCCCGCACGACGGCGGCGCGCTTCCTGTCGATTTCCGTCTGCGAAAGGTTGTCGTTGCCCGCTAAATTCTTCAAATAACTCGGACGGCTGGCAATCAAAAGCTCCGAGAACCTCTCCGCCGTCGCCTCATGCAGAAGGCCGAGGTCGAGGCCGAGGCGCACCTTGCTGATGAGCTCCAGCACTTCGCTTTCCCCGAGGGAACGCGCGTATTTCAAAACGCCGTAAGAACGCCAGACCGCGTCCTCCAAACGCTCCTTCGAGGTCATCGAGAGCGCCTTGCGCGCCCGACGCTCATTGTCGATAATCTGCGTCGCCGCGTTCATCAGGTTTTCAATAATAGCCTGCTCGGTGAATCCCAGCGTTAGCTGATTGGACACGGCGAAAATATTGCCGACGGTCTCGCTGCCCTCGCCGTACAGCCCGCGCACAGAAAGGCCGAGCTGCTGGGAAATGTTGATGATATTGTTGATATTCCGTGTATAGACAAGCCCCGGCAAATGCAGCAGCACCGTCGCTCGAAGGCCCGTGCCGAGATTCGTCGGGCAGCTCGTCAGGTAGCCCATTTTCTCGTCGAAGGCGACGTCCTGCGTCTCCTCCACCACATCGTCCACACGAAATGCCGCGTCCAAAGGCGTCCGAAGGTCGAGCCCCGCCGCCATGCAATGAATCCGCAGATGGTCGTCCTCGTTCACCAGCACGCTGCACTTGCGGTCGTTGCTGATAAACGCGCTGCGATAGGCGGGCTCCTGCGTCAGATTTTTGCTGATGAGCTGCTTTTCCTCCAGCACCTCGCGCTCCATCTGCGTCAGCGCATCCATGCCCACGGCGTCGAATTCCTGCCCCGTGGTCTTCTCGATGCGGCTGAACACCGACGCCGCGCGGTTCTGCGCCTCCGCAAGCTGCTGCCGGTCGGCGCGGTTCGGGAACGGCAGGCGGGCAAAATTCCTCGCGAGGCGCACGCGGCTCGCAAGCACCACGTCCGAAGCCTCGCCTTCACCGCCGAACCACGGAAGGCGATAGTCGCGATACAGGTCACGCACGGCCATGGGCTTCGCCCCCCTTCTCTTCCTCGGCAATCTGCTTTTCCAGCGCGCGAATCTTGTCGCGGTACTCGGCGGCCTTCTCGTAGGCCTCGCCCTGTACCGCCTCCGCCAACTGCTCTTTCAAAAGCGCGATCTCATGGCGCACCACCAGCACGCCGCCCGACCGGCGCGGAATCTTCCCGCTGTGCGTGCTTGACCCGTGAATCCGCTTCAAAAGCGGAGCAAGCTGGGCGCGGAACGTATCATAGCAGACAGAGCAGCCGATTTTTCCCGTGTGGGCAAAATCCCGATACGTCATGCCGCAATTCGGACAGACCTGTCCGCCGCCCGTCTTGTCCTCCTTTTCCTCCGGCGTCTTGCCAAACAACCCCTTCAGAAAATCGTTGACCGTGAAATTCCGGGCGTCCGCCGGCGGTACGAAATTCTGATACCGCGCCGCGCACGCCTCGCAAAGATTCTTGTCTATCTTTCCCTCGGGACTGATCTGCGTGAAATGGATGCACGCCTCGTTCCGATGGCAATCGTCGCAAAGCATATAAAATCCTCCTTAAAAATCAAAGCGGCAGGCGAAGTTATTACAGCACGAAATTACGTAATAACTCCTATCTCCTCACTTTTATGAAAGCCGTTCCAGCGTCATCAGGAGCGTCCGCAGCAGCCGCACCCGGTCCTCCGGCTCCATCGTCTCATACGCCGCCTGCGCCGTCGTAAGCAAAAGCGCCGCCTCTCGGTTCGTAATCATCTGATGCTTCAAAAGATATGCCACCATCGACTGCACCACGGAAAACTCCGTATCCTCGTCGATTTTCTCCTGCATATCCTGATAGACGAGCTGACGCATCGGCACCTGCGCGATGCGGATGAATCCGCCCAGCCCCCGCCGTGACTCCACGCGAAAGCCCCTCGCCGGCGTGAACCGCGTGGACAGCACATAGCTGATCTGCGAGGGCGCGCAGGAAATCTTGTCCGCGATCTCCGTCCGCCGAAGCTCCACATGCCCGTCTTCTTGCGCCGCCAACTGCCGCAGGATGTAATTTTCAATCAAGTCCGCGATATTGCTCATAACAATCACCTTCAAACTATTTTCCGCAAGCCCATGATTGACCATTTGACTTTTTATATATTATAACGCCTTAGTTCCGTTTTTTCCGTAGGAAAAACATCCTATTTCAGCGTTTCAACGAGGCGGAAGATGTCCTGCGTCGCTATAGGTGTAGGACATCTTTTGCCTCGTTATATTTGACATTTCGACATTTCGCAAGTCCCTTTTTTGCAAAAACGACGCCGGGCAATAATGCCAAGCGTCGTTTTTCATTGCGCATGCCTCTCTGTCGGCGTTATTATTTTGATTTTCCTCTCCGCTTCACGTCCTCCTCGATACGGCTCTTCCACCCCGCTCCGAGAGCGGTCTTACAGCACCGCACATGGCTGACTGCTTCGCTCATCACGTCGAAATTGAGCGCCGTGTCCTCCTCGTCGCATTCATAAGTCACGGCGCGGTCGGCGTGGATGCCGATATGCCCTGCCGTTTCGATGGCGTCCATATTCGCGCCGAGGAAAAGGAACTCCCAGCCGTACTTTTCCTTCTGCCGCTCCACCATCTTCTTGACCTTCGCGTAGGTGTAGCTATGGCTGGCATTCTCCATGCCGTCCGTCGTGATGATGAACAGCGTCTTTTCCGGGCGGTCCTCGTCGCGGGCATATTTGTGGATGTTCCCGATGTGGTGGATGGCGCCGCCCACAGCGTCAAGCAGAGCCGTGCAGCCCCTTACAAAGTATTCTTTTCTCGTCAGCTTCTTCACCTCGTCCATCGGCACGCGGTCGTGAATCACCTCGCATTCATCGTCGAAGAGCACTGTCGAGACGAGCACTTCGCCTTGCTCTTCCTTCTGCTTTTTCATCATCGAGTTGAACCCGCCGATGGTATCCGCCTCCAAGCCTTCCATCGACCCGCTTCGGTCCAGGATGAACACGATTTCGGTTAGATTTTTCTTCATGAGAAAACGCCTCCTTGTATTTGGTGATTGTATCGTACCAAATACAGGGAGGCGTATGGTCGCCTGCCAGGCGACATTTTTGTTATCATTCACAAAGAAGGCACCTTGCATTGAAAGACCTGCTTCCGCCATTCTTCTTAATGATTTCCATACCACAATACTGACCGCTACAACTTAATCTGAAAACGAAAATTATAGATATTTCTTAAACGCAGTCTTCATCTTGACCATAACGTCTATAAGCCAGTCGAATTGCTCATTCCATTGTTTTTTATCACTATAATCAACATCCTTTTTAATGATAATTCGGCTTGCTTTACGTTCAGGTAATTCACGCCAATCAAATGTTAAATTTGTTTCGGCTTCAATTAGTTCCTTATTTTGTAATAAGGCATGAAACAATTCCTTATTTTCACTGATATATAGTTCTACATCCAATTCATTATGTTTTTGAATCTGAGAAACAGCAATGTGACAAGCTGATGAACCAACCCCGAAGTCCATCCAATGGTGTATGGATGGCTTTCTACGGTTAAATTCCTTTGCAAACTTTTTATTTTGAAAGGCATAGTCTTGAAACGCAACCCAATAATCATATCTTTGTTGCTGTGTTTCATTTGTCGATTCGTTTTTCTTTACTTCTTTAGTCCAATCGTTCGGCTTCTCAATTACTTCAAATTTTACTGCCGGTTCAGAAGAACCTATACGATACAGTTTTATTTCGCATAGAAAGAACCCTATTTTTTCATCGGTATGATTATTCAGCCATTCAATAGCAGCTTTATGTTCCTCACGTGCATGTTTCACGACCCATATGATTACTTCGGCTGATTTCCCAGACGCATAGGTAATCAACTTGCCAAGATGATCATGATTAGTGTCTTCCAACTGATTTTCAATAATGATTTTTCGATTTGTATCCGTTTCAGATGCGAATATATCAACATGAAAATCCCCAACGGAAGATTCGGTTTCATCAATGGTAATATCAAGACCAACCGCATCCGCAAGAAGTGTAATATTATCATCCTGCGAGAGCCAAGGAGTAAAATCAAGAGCTTCATGCGGCCATACTGTTCGCAAATCTTTAATTTCTTCCAGTCTGCTTAAATTTGCCATTTCCATATTCCTCCTAAAACTCACATTTATTTGTTGCCACTGCAATGCACAATTCAAGAATGTCAAAATGAGGAAACACGTAAAATCAAAAACCTCACCCACTGCCGACGACGGCTCCCGTGACAGTCCAGTGGACTGTCACGCCCCATAGAGGAGGATATAGACGCGCAATTCAATGTTTGCAGTAATTCGCCAAACAGGTATCGTAGCTTTGCTCGCCCCAACTTTATGGTTGATTTTGCAAATAATCGTTCACTCCGGTAAGCGTCGCATGGAATGATTTGGTTTTTTCGTTTCTTGAAAAATAAGTTTTCCTCCACCGCCGGAGTACGTTCTTTAATGGCTCATCCAAATAAGAAATTGCCTTGTCTTTGATCCAATCCGGGATCCCGTAGGCGGCTTCGGCGATGCTGCCGGTGATGGCCGCCAAGGTATCGCTGTCGCCTCCAAGGGAAATCGCATTGCGTATGGCGTCCTCAAAATCCGTACTTTCCAGGAAAGCGATGATGGCCTGCGGAACAGTTTCCTGGCAGGTTTCATTGAAGGTATAAGAAGGACGAATCTCATTCAAAGTGCGGGATAAATCATAGCCGTATTCTCTCTCGATATGCTCTTTGACCTTTCTCTTGCATTCCTCCGGCTTATTATTGATAGGCGTTCCGTAATCCGAGCAATAACCGCCAAAATTAAACCGGTTCATGAAAATCGCGTCCGTTACAGCCATAGCGCCTTTGATGCCCTCCGGGTGATTGTGCGTCACCTCCGCGGAAAGGCGTGCCCGGTCTCTGGCGTTGGAAGGCCAAAAGCCTGTCCTGGCGCAAAAGCCGCAATCCATCGTCCATGCGCATGGGGAGACCCGCATAGCCGAGCCGTTGCCAAAGCTGTTATACGGCTCGCGGTTATTCGAAAAGAGCCATGCGCCAAATCGCCCGCCGTAACCGGCATTCGGGTACATCCTGCCGAATTTCTTCATGGCGTCGATAAAATCGTCCCGCTCCCCGCCGTTCATGACAGCCTCGGCAACGGCGCAGGTCATGACGGTATCGTCCGTGAAAAAGCAGTCGTCGCGGAACAGCGGAAAATCTTTCGTCTTGATATTGTTCCATTCATAAACAGAACCTACAATGTCGCCAACAATCGCCCCTAACATAATGGCAATCCCCCTTATAGTTTTGATGATTCTATTCTACCCAATAGAAATGTGAGGCGGTCGCCTGACGGGCGACATTTACAAATCAAGATATTCAAACCTCATCTTTTGATCGGTTTCGTTCTTTTTCCACTCGTCGACAGCGCGTCGCAAAGCCTCGGTGATTTTTCCGTTTTCTTTCCATACCCGCAGGCGTTTCAGCGTCATCAAACGGCTTCGGATGACCGGGGTGCGAAGGCCGAGACGCAAAAGGCGAGCCTCCTGCTGAGAATAGCCGGCCAACTTTTCCAGCATGATTTCATAGGCATGGTTTCCCGTCCCCCCAACGAGGACGTTTTGGGGCGCGAGCATGTCCTCGTTTTTGACGTTGGCGAGGAAGAAGTCCGCCATTTCCATGAGGTCTTCTTGATTATCCAGAAATTGGAGCATCGCGTAGTGCTTTCGCCAATCGCTTCGGAACGCGGCCTTGATTTCCTTCGCGCAATCGACGCCAAGCTGCGACGCGAGCCGGAGATTTTCTCCCTGCTCCGCTTTGCAGCGCATGAAGTTCAGGCAGGAATCCGAAGAAAGGACGGCGTCGGCCTCTTTTGCGAGCGTCTGAAACGCCTCATCCTCTTCTCCCGCATAATGAAGCTGTATGGCGCGGAGTACGCAGTAAATTTCCTCGTTCGGCATGGCGAGGCGCGCCTTGTCGATATAGGCCCGCATAAGCGCTTCTTCCTGCTCATATGCCCCGATTCCGAGTACGGGGCCGCCGTCGGATTCGATAAGCGCAGCCAGTATCCTGCCGGCCGCAACAAAATCCTCGCCGTTCCTGTCAGCGGCCTGGACGACATTCAACAAGTCGATTTTTTCCGCAACGGTCAGCGCAGAATATTCGGGCATCACGTCGTTGTCGACGCCTTCGCGTAGCAGCCAACGCCTGATTTCTGCCGTCGTCGGCTCCAGTGACGCCACGGCATGAATCCGCCCCCAGCCGTGAACCTTTCGCGCCATACGAAAAATTTCTTCGTTTTTGTTCTCCCAATTTCTGACGGCGAAGGTCGCAAACAGCGTGAATTCGTCCGACGCCGCCAATTCGCGGACGGCCTGCCTGACCGCTTCGTCCTTCTCATTCCATATAATTTCCAAAAGCGACAGGGCGAGTTTTACTTCTTCCGTCTCGCGGGCGTAAAACAGCAGGTGACGGGCAAACAGATAGAGATTTGTGGCGTCCAGCTCCTCGCTGTGGTCGAGAATCCAATTCTGTGCGGCATCCACATAGGCGAGCATGGAATGATCCGCGTCGGGAAACACCTCGGGCAATGCCATCTTCGCGTGGGCAAAGACATGGGAGGAGGCTCGCCGTAATACCAATATCAGCGGCGACAAATCGGGCGTTTCCAGTCGGTTATGGTAGATGCAGACGCCGTCCCACGCGCCGTCCGCCCATGCGATTCCCTCGGGATCAGGGCTTCGCAGGGAAAATGACGACGGCAATTCGCCGTTCGGCTGTATCGCCGCGTGAATCTTGTCATAGATGGACGGCACATTGTCGCCCGGTCTATACTCCGCTGTCATTTTTCCACCTCCGTTCCATTTTCATCGTCCTTTTATCCGAGACAGGCCTGCCCAAAGGCAAACAGCGTTTCATTGATGGTGAAGATGTCGTAATCCTTGCGTTCGATGAAATATTCAACGATGATGTCCGTCTTGTTGCTGTGGGAAATGGCGTAGCCCGCGCGGCCGATAAAATCCTTCGTTTCATCGAGGTTCAGCTCCAGCGCGATCGCCAAGGCCAAAGCGGTGGCTTTGCTCGGCTGGTAATTTGGATTTTTCCGTATCTTTGCGAAATGCTTTCGGTCAACGTTGGCTCGCTTGTATATCTCCGGATCTTTCTTTCCTTTGGCGTCAATAAGCCGCAACAGCGCTTCGGAAAAGGTATCGTCCGTTTCCTCCACCAAATCGGAAAGGGCACGCGGTTTTTTCGACGCAACGGATTTGGCTTGCAGCAGGTCAGGAGCGCTTTTCCCTTTTGCCGCGGGCCGGCGTTTGGCGGCCCGTTTCGGTTCCGGCGCGGCCTCGACAGGAAGCGACTTCATCATCTCGAAGGCGTCACATTCCTCGCCCTCATCGCCCAAGGGGGGAAGCACCATCGCTCTCCTGCGCCGTCTCTGTTCTTCACCGCGGATTTCCTCGTCGAAAAGCTCTTCTAAATAATTCTTATCCAAATAATCCTGCACGTCGTCGAAGAGGGTGTTGGATATTTTGAAGGCCTTGCGGTCAAAGACCACAAGATACACCTGCATTTCATGCTCTGCCAAAAACTCCTTGACGGCCTGCACCGCCGTGGCGATGGCAATCTCCGCCGGGCAGCCGAAAACGCCCGCCGAGATCAGCGGGAACGCAATCGAAGTACATTTATTCTCTAAAGCGAGTTCCATGGATTTCGTGTAGCAATCCGCCAGTTGCTTACGCTGCCCGGTTTTCCCGTCCTGCCAGATCGGTCCCACCGTATGGACGACGTACTTTGCCGGAAGCTGAAAAGCGGGCGTGATGAACGCCGTTCCCGTCGCGATGTCCCCGATTTTCCGGCGCGCCGCAATCAGTTCCGGTCCTGCGGCCCGATGAATGGCATAGTCCACACCGCCGCCCACCTCGGGCGTCGGGTGCGCGCTGTTGACGATCACGTCCACCTTCATGGTCGTAATGTCGGTTCTTACGATTTCCAATGGCATGGCCAAACCCTCCCCTATATACCTTTCACACGCCTACATGTGCAGATAGACAAGCGCCGCAATCTGCAATACAAAAATCATCGGGACGCCGTAAATGAATTTCAAATGCCGCGTCTTCTGCCGAAAGAACGTCATCGCCGCCATCGCGCCGACACTGCCGCCGAGAAGCGCCAACAGCAGCAATATTTTCTCCGGCACGCGCTGCCAGCCCTGTTTCGCACTGAACTTGTCCCAGCCGTAAACGGCGATAGCGGAAATATTGACGACAATCAAATAAACTGCCGCTGCGAAATGAATATCTTTCATACGCGTTTACCTCTTTGATGAACCGAATCCCCTGCCCTATGTTCTCTGTTTATTATAATACGGCAAATATCGCTTGCCTATATGGTCAAAGTGAAAAAATAAGGAAACGACGTTTCCGTAAAAAGGCATAGAAAAAGCGCCCTCCGAAAGGAGAGCGCTTTTTGTTAGGCTTGAATTAGCCGAGGATGATGAGAGCGTCGCCGGCCTTAACCGTCTGACCCTCAGAAACGTTGACAGCCTTAACCGTCGCATCAGCGTCAGCAAGGATCTCGTTCTGCATCTTCATAGCCTCGAGCATCATCATGTTCTCGCCAGCCTTAACCTGCTGACCCTCTTTAACGAGGACCTTCAGGATCTTACCAGGCATCGGAGCGTTGATGGCATGCTCGCCAGCGCCAGCAGCCTTAGCAGCCGGAGCCGGAGCAGCGGCCGGAGCCGGAGCCGGGGCAGGAGCAGCGGCCGGAGCCGGAGCAGCAGCGCGCGGAGCGGCAGCTACCGGAGCGGCGGAACCGCCAACCTCTTCGACCTCAACAGCATAGGAACTTCCATTTACAGTAATGTTGAATTTTTTTGCCACTTGGATTCCCTCCAAATTTGTATTTTTTATTTGAACGCCGGCCTAACCGAGCCTTTCGGCACGGTCAGGCTGCGTCGTCCACAATGATACACTGCTCTTCCGCATCGCGCGGAAAAAGTTCGCCGATTAAAGCGGAATGTTGCCGTGCTTCTTCGCCGGGCCGACTTCGCGCTTCGTAGCGAGCATATTCAGGGACTGAATGATGCGCGGACGAGTCTCTTTCGGCTCGATGACATAGTCGACATAGCCGCGCTCCGCAGCCTTGTACGGAGTAGCAAACTCGGCGACATAGTCCGCAGTCTTCTGCTCCTTGTCCGGATCCTTGCGGAAGATGATGTTCGCAGCGCCCGCCGGGCCCATAACCGCGATCTCGGAGGACGGCCAAGCGATGACCTGATCCGCGCCGACTTCGCGGGAGCACATGGCGATGTAGGATCCGCCGTAGGACTTGCGAAGGATGACCGTGATCTTGGGAACCGTCGCCTCGGAATACGCATAGAGCATCTTCGCGCCGTGGCGGATAATGCCCTTGTACTCCTGATCCGTGCCCGGCAGGAAGCCCGGGACGTCGACGAGGTTCAGCAGAGGAATGTTGAACGCGTCGCAGAAGCGGATGAAGCGCGAGCTCTTGTCGGAAGCGTCGACGTCGAGGCAGCCCGCCATGACGTTCGGCTGGTTCGCGATGATGCCGACCGTGCGGCCATCGAAGCGCGCAAAGCAGGTGATGATGTTCTTCGCGAAATGCTCATGCACTTCGTAGAACTCGCCGTTGTCGGCGATCATCTTGATGACGTCCTTCATGTTGTACGGAGCATTCGGGTTGTCCGGAATAATCGTGTTCAAGCCTTCGTCCATACGGAGCGGGCTGTCGCCGGTCTCAACAAGCGGGGTCTCCTCCATGTTGTTGCTCGGCAGGAAGGAAAGCAGATAACGGATCTGCTTGATGCAGTCCTCATCGTTCTCAGCCGCGAAGTGCGCAACGCCGGAAACCGTGTTGTGCGTCATAGCGCCGCCGAGCTGCTCAGCCGTGATCTCCTCGCCCGTAACCGTCTTGATAACGGCCGGACCGGTGATGAACATCTGGCTCGTGTTTTTGACCATGTAAATGAAGTCGGTGATCGCCGGGGAATACACCGCGCCGCCGGCCGACGGGCCCATGATGGCCGAAATCTGCGGGACAACGCCCGAAGCAGCCGTGTTGCGGAAGAAGATTCCGCCGTAGCCGGACAGCGCGTCAACAGCTTCCTGGATACGGGCTCCGCCGGAGTCGTTCAGACCGATGCACGGAGCGCCCATCTTCATGGCGAGATCCTGGACTTTCCAAATCTTGTGCGCGTGCTTCTCACCGAGGGAACCGCCCTCAACGGTGAAGTCCTGCGCGAACGCGTAAACGAGACGGCCGTCGACCGTACCGTAGCCGCAGACAACGCCTTCGCCCGGGAGCTCTTTCTTGTCCTGGCCGAAGTTCACGCAGCGGTGGTGAACGAGAGCATCGAGTTCAACGAAGGTACCTTCGTCAAACAGCAGATCCAGACGCTCGTGAGCAGTCAGCTTGCCTTTGCTGTGCTGCTTCTCGATGGCCTTCTCGCCGCCGCCCATGCGGACGTGCTCGATTTTCTCCTTCGCCTGTTTGATTCTTTCCTGAACAGTAGCCATATTCTACCTCCTAAAGGGTATTATATTTGGATATTTCGATTACCCATGCTCTATTTTGCACGATAATCCGATTTTTTGCAAGCATTTTCTGAAAAAGATTTGAAAAAACTTACAGAAAAATGAATTCCAAGAACCAATCATACCCCATAACGGTTTTCCGGTATGGGGCATGATCGAGCTTTATGCAGTTTTCGTCACGGATTGCGCGTTTTTGAAAGCTTGCCGCTCTTTACCGACAAAGCCGTTCATCGCGCAACGCCTCAATAAGCCTCACGCTTGTCGCGGAGTTCGCAGATTTCGAGCAGGATGCCACCCGTGGATTTCGGGTGGATGAACGCAATGTCCGCTCCGCCGGCGCCGCGGCGAGCCTTCTTGTCGATCATCTTAACGCCCTTCTCCTGGAGCTCTTCGATAGCGGCGTCGATGTTGTCAACGCGCAGCGCGACGTGCTGAATGCCGCCCTTACCGCCGTTGCCTTCCATCCACTTCGCAATCGGGCTGTCCGGAGCCGTCGCGACGAGCAGCTCAACCTGGCTGCCGTTCCACATCGGATGGAACACCGTCGTAACCTTCTGCTCAGCAACCGTCTCTTTGCCGCTGCAGGGAACGCCCATGCACTCAGCCCAGAACTTGCTGCCCTCATCGAGATCGGCACAGGCCACGCCAAGATGGTCTACGCCAAGAACGTGAAACTTACTCATGTGAAAACCTCCCATTTTGTTTTTATTTTTGGAACAGCCACAAGCGCAAGGCTGTATGGCCATTTTCCATCCACGGTGTTTTCTCATTTCAGCATACTCTCCATAACACCATTGACTACAGTATAAGGATCCGTCTTGCGTGCCTTGATGTCCTCGACGAACTTGTCGATCTTGCCGCTGTCCACCAATTTATGGCGCACATACTGGCCAATCTTGGCATCCAAGAGATCCAGCATCTCATTTTTCGCACGCTCCGTGCGACGCACAGTCAACTGCCCGTTTGCTTCGATGTGTTCCCGATGTTTATGGAACGTATCGACAACTTCCGTTATGCCGATATTCTGGTTCGCAACGGCTTTAAGAATCGGCGGACGCCAATCCTTCATCACGCCATCCAGATCAAGCATCATGTTGAGCTCGGTCTGAAGCTTGTCAGCCCCGTCGTGGTCGGCCTTGTTGATCGTGAAGATATCGCCGATTTCCAAAATACCGGCCTTGATGGCCTGAATATCGTCGCCCATTCCGGGAATCAAGACAACCATCGTCGTGTCCGCCGCTTTTACGATGTCGACTTCGGACTGACCTACGCCGACCGTCTCAACGAAAATAACGTCCACGCCGAAAGCGTCCATGACCTTGACGGCGTCTGCCGTCTTATGCGAAAGTCCTCCAAGGCTGCCGCGGGTACCCATGCTGCGAATGAAAACGCCTTCATCCATAGCCAGGTCATTCATACGAATGCGGTCACCGAGAATCGCACCGCCGGAGAACGGGCTGGTCGGGTCAATTGCTATAATGCCAACAGTCTTTCCGCGCGAACGGAATTCCTTTGCTAGCTTATCGGTAAGCGTGCTCTTGCCCGCGCCCGGAGGCCCCGTGATGCCAAGGACATACGCGTTGCCCGTATGCGGGTAAAGTTGTTGCATGATTTCAGTCGCATTCTCACGCTCATTCTCGATAGCCGTAATAGCCTTCGCAAGCGCAAGACGGTTACCCTTCAGGACTTCATCAGCTATGTTCTCCATAATTTGCACCACCTTTGGCAGTATAAAGGTTTGCCCTCCATGAAAATACTTTCAAAGAGGGCAATCCTTAACAGCTCAAATTATTTTACATTCGCCTTGATGAAGTCGACAATAGCCGTCGTCGGGGTGCCCGGTGTGAAGACCTCAGCGATGCCAGCCTGCTTCAGAGCCGGGATATCGCCTTCGGGAATAACGCCGCCGCCGATGATCAGGGTGTCCTTCATGCCCTTCTCACGAACGAGGTTGACAACCTTCGGGAAGAGATGCGGATGCGCACCGGAAAGGATGCTCATCGCAACAACATTGACGTCCTCATCGGCAGCCGCCTGGGCGATCTGCTCCGGGGTCTGGCGGAGGCCCGTATAGATGACCTCAAAACCGGCATCGCGCAGTGCGCGAGCAACGACCTTAGCACCACGATCATGACCATCCAGACCGGGCTTAGCAACTAAAACTCTGATTTTATCCATTATTTTATTCCCTCCAACTTAGATTCAGCTTCGTACGCGAACGTTCCGCGCACTCGGCATTTGCAAAAACTCGAGTTCCGAGAAACCGGCCTGTGAATTACAGGCTGACATGAGCCTCATAGAGACCGAAGACTTCGCGCATGACGTTGCAGATCTCGCCGAGCGTAGCATACGTCTTGACAGCCTTCAGGATATGCGGCATGAGGTTCTCGCTCTCGTCCTTCTTGCAAGCTTCCTTCAGCTCTGCAAGCGCAGCCTTGACAGCCTCGTTGTCGCGGCCCTTGGTCATCTTGTTGATCGGCTTGCCGGCCTTCAGGTCAGCCAGCTTCTTGCACTGCTCAATGCCGACGGAAGCATCGACTTTCAAGAGGCCCTTCGGCGGCTCTTCTTCCATCGTGTACTCGTTGACGCCAACGATGATGCGGCGCTTGTTCTCGACATCCATCTGCCACTTGTAGGCCGAATCCTGGATTTCCTTCTGGATGTAGCCCTTCTCGATAGCGGCAACGGCACCGCCGAGCTCGTCGATCTTCTTGATGTAATCCCAAGCTTCCTTCTCGATGCGGTCGGTCATAGCCTCTACATAGTAGGAGCCAGCCAGCGGATCGATAACATCAGCCAAGCCGCTCTCGTTCGCGACAATCTGCTGCGTACGAAGAGCAATCGTGACGGATTCCTGCGTCGGCAGAGCCAGCGCCTCGTCACGGGAATTCGTGTGGAGGGACTGCGTGCCGCCCATGACAGCCGCTGCCGTCTGGAGAGCAACGCGGATGATATTGTTGTTCGGCTGCTGCGCCGTCAGCATCGAGCCGGCAGTCTGGGTATGAACGCGGAGCATCATGGACTTCGGCTTCTTCGCACCGAAGCGTTCCTTCATGACCTTCGCCCAGACGCGGCGGGAAGCGCGGAACTTCGCAACCTCTTCGAGAACGTTGTTATGCGCGTTCCAGAAGAAGGACAGACGGCCCGCGAAATCGTCGACGTCCATGCCGGCCTTGATGGCGGCATCAACGTAAGCGATACCATCGGCGATCGTGAACGCGATTTCCTGCGAAGCGGTGGAACCAGCCTCACGGATATGGTAACCGGAAATCGAAATCGTATTCCACTTCGGAACGTTCTTCGAGCAATACTCAAAGATGTTCGTGATGATACGCATGGACGGCTTCGGCGGGAAGATGTACGTGCCGCGGGCAGCATACTCTTTCAGGATATCGTTCTGAATCGTGCCGCGCAGCTGGTCAGCCGGAACGCCCTGCTCCTCGGCGACAGCGATGTACATGGCAAGCAGGACGGACGCCGGGGC
Organism: uncultured Selenomonadales bacterium; assembly: GCA_900321035.1. Taxonomy (GTDB): domain Bacteria; phylum Bacillota; class Negativicutes; order Selenomonadales; family Selenomonadaceae; genus RUG12372. Next base: position 400,426 of record ONUH01000001.1, read on the forward strand.
GTTGATCGTCATCGAGGTCGAAACCTTGCCGAGGTCGATCTGGTCGAACAGAACTTCCATATCGGCGAGGGAGTCGATGGCAACGCCGACCTTGCCGACTTCGCCTTCGGAAATCGGATCATCGGAGTCATAACCAATCTGCGTCGGAAGATCGAAAGCGCAGGAAAGACCCGTGCCGCCGTTCGCAATCAGATAGCGATAACGCTCGTTGGAAGCTTTCGCCGTCGAGAAGCCGGCATACATACGCATCGTCCAGAAACGGCCGCGATACATGGTCGGCTGAACGCCGCGGGTGAACGGATACTGGCCGGGGAAGCCGATCTCATCGGTGTAGGCCTCAACACCCTTGACATCCAGCGGCGTGTAGAGGCGCTGCTCCGGCAGATGCTTGCGCTCCGGAGTCTTCTCGATAGCTTTCGCTACGGCAGCTTCGTACTTTTCGAGTTCAGCTTTGATCTTTTCATTGCTCATAATGGGTTTACCCTCCTATTTTTATTTGTTCGCCAATAACGTCTGATGAATTATCTACGAGGCCGCGCCTCTTATTTAACCTTCATCGAGCCGGTCTCGGCGAGCCTTACGTGGAACGACAGGGCTTCCTTAAGAATATGCGGCGTATGCGCGACGCCTTTCTCCATGGTCGCCTTGAGTGCGCGATCGTAGTAGTCCTGCAGAAGCGGACGATACTCGGGGTTCGCGCAGTTGTTGATGATAAGTTTCGCGCGCTCGCGCGGGCAAACGCCGCGGAGATCCGCAACGCCCTGCTCGGTGACAATGGCATCCACAACCTGCTGGCCATGGTCGACATGCGAGACCATCGGGACAATCGAGGAGATGTCGCCGTTCTTCGCCGTGGACTGGGTCAGGAAAATCGTCAGATAGCCGTTGCGGGCAAAGTCGCCCGAGCCGCCGATACCGTTCATCATACGGGTACCGTTGACAAGAGTCGAGTTGATGTTGCCGTAAATGTCGGCCTCGATCGCCGTGTTCATCGCGATGACGCCAAGGCGACGAACGACTTCCGGGTTGTTGGAGATTTCCTCCGGACGAAGCATGATCTTTTTCTTGTACTTCTCGATGTTCTCGTAGAAGCGCTTCTGTCCTTCCGGCGACGGGGTCAGGGAAGTGCCGGACGCGAAGTCGAGCTTGCCGGCGTCGATCATGTCGAAGATGCCGTCCTGGATAACCTCGGTGTAAACCGTCAGGTGCTCATACTTCGAATTCACGAAACCGGAGAGAGCCGCGTTCGCGACGTTGCCGACGCCGGACTGGAGCGGCAGCAGGTTCTGAGGCATACGGCCTGCCTTGACCTCGCCATCCAGGAAGTCGATGAGGTTGCCCGCCATCTTCTTCGCGACGTCGTCCACCGCTGCCAGCGGACGAACCTTATCGGTGACGTCCGACGGAACGATGTACTTGATTTTCGCCGGATCGCACGGAATGAACGGCGTGCCGATGCGAGTGTCGGGCCGAACCACCGGGATCGGGAGACGATACGGAGGATCCAGAGGAACGTAGATATCGTGCATTCCCTCAAGAGCCAACGGCTGGGAGGTATTGACCTCAACGATGACAACATCCGCAGTCTGGACATAGGACGGAGCATTACCGACGGAAGTCGTCGGAATGATGTTGCCCTCTTCCGTAATCGCGGCGGCCTCGACGATGGCAACGTCAATCTTGTTACCCTTCATGAAGCCATAGCGGGCCATCTGCGCCGAAGCGCTCAAATCGAGATCGCAGTACGAAATCTCGCCCGTGTTGATCGCCTTCTGTATGTCCTTGTTCGTCTGGTAAGGCATACGGAAATCGATGCCCTTGACCGCTGCCAATTCGCCGTCAAGCTCAGGGCCTACAGAAGCGCCGGTCCAAAGATTGATTTTGAACGGTGTCTTCTTCATGCGCTCAGCCAAAGCGTGCGGTACAGCCTTCGGATAACCGGACGGCGTAAAGCCGCTCGTACCGATGCTCATTCCCGGCTTGATAAACTCGGCGGCCTCTTCGGCCGTTACGATCTTATCCTGCAGAGCCTTGTTCCGAACGCGATCAAGAATGTCGTTCTTTCCAACCATTAAAAAACCTCCTTTAATTTACGGCCTAAAATGGCCGTTATTTTGACGCCTGGATGGCTGACTTTTTCCGCCGCGACCCGATTACTCGCATCCGTCAGGCCGCTTCGGAAAAAGTTGTTCCAGCCCTCACGGGCGTCAATTTCTTCCGTGTATTAGTGTAACACTCCGGGGGCTCATAGTCAAGTAAAACAGCCGACTTTCCTTCGTATTTTTTGACAATTCCCGCAATGCGGACACCTGTATTTTCCCGAAAGTCTATCTCCCATATATGGACATTTTTTATTTTTTTGTGAACGAAAAAGCACAATATATCGAAATTCAAGAAAACGGGAAAACGAGCAAATTTTGCCTCGTTTTCCCGTTGACATGCAAGCATTTCGCCGCTGCTTATAGGCCTTTACTCCTCCGTTTTATGTTTTCTGGAACTCTCCGGCAGGATTCCGCGCGCGGCCATAGCCAGCGCACAGCCCATCCATAGGAGCATGGAAGAAGGAATATTGAACAGGACGTTGTCCGAAATGCCGCCCAAAGCCACCGTGACAAGAGCCAGCCCACAGCCCAACTCGAACCGGCGCACGAGGAAGCTTTCTTCCGTTCCCGACGAGCGGAAGGCGGTGAACATCGTGCCGAAGAAATACCAAAAATACGCGGCCGCGCCGATGACGCCGATCTCCGCCGCATAGTGCAGATAGAGATTATGCGCGTGGAACATCTCCGTCGCAGCGTTGTTGATGTAGAAATCGTATTCCGGATAGACTTTCAGGAACGATCCCCATCCGATGCCCAGCAGCGGATGATCCATGATCATGGCGACGCTGCTTTCCCAAAGCGCCAGCCTCATTTCCATGGACGTGTCCATCTTGGTGAACACGGACATGAGCCGATCCGCCAGGACGGGGTCGGCGACCAGCAGTGCTGCGCCGACGGCAGCACAGACCAGCAAGATGCGCCGGTCTTTCAGCGCCCCGTAACATGCCAGCGTCAGCATGACCGCGAAGCACGAGCCGCGCGCGTAGGTCAGCGCCAGGCAGCCCAAAAGCGTCAAAAGGGCGACGCCGTATTTCCGCCGCCCGCCGGAGTCCTCTTCCGTCATGAAAAAGGCGAAGACCACGGCGATTACTTCGCCTAAGTAGCCGGCGAAAATATTCGGGTTTTTCCACGTGGAGAATATCCGCTTTTTCAGCTCGGGGAACGCCTCGCCGTCCACCCATTTCGTGTCGGCGGCGTTCATGTCCCAGCCGAAAGCCAGCTGGCAGAAACCGTACAGCACGCAGCAGAACGCCGAATACCCCAGCGCCTTCAGGACGCCCCGCAGATGCTTTTCCGTCCGGAGCGTCTGCCCCGCCAAAAGATAGGTGAAGACATAGGAGCCGACAAGGACGTAATAATTGTAGAAACTGGCCATCCGATCCGGCGCCACGAGAACGGACGCGCCGCCGATCACGACGAAAAAGATGACCGGCACGTCGTAGGGCAGCCTGCGAAAATGAAATTCCGGGTCGCGCATCCAGCGCCAGAACAAAAACGCGACGCCGAGAGCCAGCGCGCCGGAAGCAATCCACGGATTGAGCGCGATGAAGAACGCTTCCAGCCGAAGCGCGAAATAGCAGCGGTTTTCCAACGTCCGCTGACGGCTGTGCAGTTTTTTCCTTTCAATGCTGCTCATCGTTTCCGACGAAGACATTTCTTCAAGCCTCCTTTCCCGCTTGCAGCCGCGCCCGCAGCTCGCCGATCAGATAGAGCGATCCCGTGCAGCAGAGGAGCTTTCCCTCCGCCGCCTGTTTCGCACGTGTCAGCGCACGGTCCCGATCCGGTTCCGCCTCCGCCTGCCGCACGCGCTTCCGCACCGACTGCAGGAGCCGCTCCGCTGTTTCCGCCCGCCCCGAATCCGGCTGCGTCACGAAAACGACGTCCTCCGGTCGAAGCAGTATATCGAGCATATCGTCAATCGCCTTGTCATGGAGTATGCCGAGCAGGAACACGCGCGGCTCCGTCGGGAAAACCGCGTCGAGTGCCTCCCGGAGCGATTTCATGCCCGCCGGGTTGTGGGCGCCGTCCACGACGATTTTCTGCCCGTCTGCGTCCATGCGCTCAAAACGGCCCGGCCACGCCGTCCGTGAAAACGCTTCCGCAGTCTTCGACATCGAAATCCGCGCGTCCTTTTGCGCCAAAACGCCCATCAGCGCCGCCGCCGCCGCGCTGTTTTCCGCCTGATACGGCGCGGCAAAGGAAATCCCGTACCGCCAATCCGAAAGCGAAAGCGACGGCGCGTCGAGAGAGAGCTTTTGTCCTTCCGTCGTTCTTGAACAGGACCGCAGATAAAAATCCTCGCCCATCACATAAAGCGGCGCGTTTTTCTCCCGTGCCGTCCGGCGAATCACGTCGAGCGGCGTCCCCTTGGCCGCCGTTACCACGGGCACGTTTTCCTTGATGATCCCCGCCTTGTGCTCCGCGACGCCTTCCAGCGTTCCGCCGCAGACGTCGGCGTGCTCCAGCGTCACGTTCGTGATCACCGTCGCCACAGGCGTGATGATATTCGTAGAATCCAGAAGACCGCCCAAACCGACCTCGATGACCGCATAATCGACTTTTTCCTTGGCGAAATACAGGAACGCCGCCGCCGTCAGCACCTCGAACTGCGTCGGGCTCTCCTCGCCTTCCGCAATCATTCGCTCCGCCGCGTCCCGTGTCCGAGACAGCATTCGAGCGAAATCTTCGTCGGAAATCTTCGCGCCGTCCACACACATTCTTTCATTATAAAATACAAGATGCGGCGACGTGAAAAGACCGGTCCGAAGCCCCGACGCCGAGAGCGCCGCCGCCGCCAGCGCGGAAACGGAGCCCTTGCCGTTGGTGCCGGTTATATGGACCGTCTTGCATGCGTCCTGCGGATTGCCCAAAAGCTCCGCCAGCCGACAGATGCGGGACAATCCCAGCCGCATGCCGAAGGTGTTCAGCGACGCAAGATAATCCAATGATTGTTGGTATGTCATGCAAACCTCATCACTCATACTTGCCTTCCCCTCGATGGAAGGCAAGGAACACATCACAGCGCCGCCAAATGACGCAAACGCTCGGCCATGACCGCACGCTTTTCCTCGTAATCCTTCTGCTTCGCCCGCTCCTTTTCCACGACCTCGGCAGGTGCTTTCGCCGTGAAGCTCTCGTTGGACAGCTTCTTTTTCGCGCGCTCGATTTCCCGGTCGAGGTTTTCCAGTTCCTTCGTCAGACGCTGGGTTTCTTTTTCAACGTCGATCAGGCCCTTCAGAGGCAGATAGACGCCGACGCCGCCCACGGCCGCCGTCATGGCGTTCTCCGGTTTCGCCGCGTCCGCGTCGCAAAGCGTCAGCGGTTCCGTATCCGCGAGCCCGCTGAGGTATCCTGCATGCGCCGCAAAAACCTTGCGGAGACCCGCGTCCGCGATATGGAGAATTGCCTCGCTCTTCTTGCCCGGCTGCGCGCCCGCCTCGGCGCGCATATTGCGGATGGCCTTGATCGTTTCCATGATAGCCGTCATCGCGGTCTCGGCATTCTCGTCGAGCTTTCCTTCCTCGCCCGTCGGCCACGCCGTGACCATCACGCTCTTGCCCTCATGCGGCACGCGCTGCCAGATTTCCTCGGTGATGAACGGCATGAACGGGTGCAGCAGACGAAGGGTATGCTCCAGCACATAACCCAGCACATACTGCGCCGTCCGACGCGGGCGCTCGGTTTCCTTATCGTAAAGGCGCGGCTTCGCCAACTCGATATACCAGTCGCAAAGCTCGCTCCAAATGAACTCATAAATCGCGCGGGCTGCTTCGCCCAGCTCGAACTTCTCGAGATTCTCGGTGACGCCCGCCGCCGTTTTCGCATAGCGCGAAAGGATCCAGCGGTCGGACAGTTCGAAATCGTCCTGCGTCGGCACAAAGTTCTTGTCGAATCCTTCAAGATTCATCAGCATGAAACGCGACGCGTTCCAAAGCTTGTTCGCGAAATTGCGCGCAGACTCCACCCGTTCCCAATAGAAGCGCATGTCGTTGCCCGGTGTGTTGCCCGTCACCAGCATGAAGCGCAGCGTGTCCGCGCCGTACTTGTCGATGACCTCCACCGGGTCGATGCCGTTGCCGAGAGATTTCGACATTTTCCGTCCCTGACTGTCCCGGACGAGGCCGTGGATGAACACATGGCGGAACGGGATATCCTTGCCGAATTTCAGTCCCTGCATAACCATGCGGGCCACCCAGAAGAAGATGATATCGTAGCCCGTCACCAGCACGCTGGTCGGGTAGAAATGACGGAGCTCCTCCGTGTCCTCGGGCCAACCCATCGTCTCAAAGGGCCAGAGCCCGGAGCTGAACCAGGTATCCAGCACGTCCTCATCCTGACGGATATTCTTGCTGCCGCACTTCGGGCAAACCGAGATGTCCTCGCGGGAAGGAAATACACCAGTCGCGGATGTTTTCGAGCCAGCCCGTGTAGATTTTCGCGAAGCGTTCCGGCACGAACTTGATGCGCCCATCGTTCACCGCTTCGATGGCGGGTTTCGCCAGCGACTCCATCTTCACAAACCACTGCTTCGACACCAGCGGCTCCACCGTCGTATGGCAGCGGGAGCAATGACCCACCGCGTGCTCGTGGTTCTCGGTCTTCACGAGGACGCCCGTCTCTTCCAGTTCCTTCACGAGCTGCTTGCGGCACTCGTAACGGTCGAGGCCCGCGTATTTGCCCGCGCCCTCGCCCATGGTGCCGTCGTTCTCGATGACTTTGACCTGCTCCAGGTCATGCCGGTTGCCCATCTCGAAGTCGTTCGGGTCGTGAGCCGGCGTCACCTTCACCGCGCCGGTGCCGAACTTCGGATCGACGTACTCGTCGGCGAACAGCGGAATCCGACGCCCCACCACGGGCAGGATCAGCGTCTTGCCGATCAGATGCTTGTATCGCTCATCGTCGGGATGCACCGCCACGCCCGTATCGCCGAACATCGTCTCCGGGCGCGTCGTAGCGATCTCGACCTTCTCGTCCGAGCCTTCCACCGGATAAACGAGATGCCAAAGATGGCCCTGCTCCGTCTCGTGCTCGACTTCGAGATCGGACAGCGCCGTATTGCAGCGCGGGCACCAATTCGTAATCCGCATGCCCTGATAGATCAGCCCCTCTTCGTAAAGGCTGACGAACACCTCGCGCACCGCCCGCGAGCAGCCCTCGTCCATCGTGAAGCGCTCCCGGTCCCAGTCGAGGGAGGAGCCGAGGGAACGGAGCTGCGACATGATGCGGCTGCCGTATTTTTCCTTCCATGCCCAGACGCGCTCCAGGAATTTCTCACGGCCGAGGTCGTACCGGGAAAGCCCTTCCTCCCGCAGCGACTCCTCCACCTTCGCCTGCGTCGCGATGCCCGCGTGGTCGCAGCCCGGCATCCAGAGCGTATTGTAGCCCTGCATCCGGCGCCAGCGGATCAGGATGTCCTGCAGCGTATTGTCCATCGCGTGCCCCATGTGGAGCTGGCCCGTCACATTCGGCGGCGGAATCACGATTGAGAACGGCTTCTTGTCCTTCTCCACCTCCGCGTGGAAAAACCCGCTCGTCTCCCAAAACTCGTACCATTTCTTCTCAAACAGCTTCGGATCGTACACCTTCGGAATCATGTTCTCCGACATTCTGAAACCCTCCCAAAAACAAATAAAGCTCTTTCATCCCGAAGGACGAAAGAGCGATCTTCCGTGGTACCACCTAACTTCCCGCGCCGCAAAAATGCGAGCGCGGCTCAAAACATAACGCCGTTTCCGCGATCCGGCTCAAAAGCGACCTTCCCCGGCACGACGCAAGGTTTTCCCAGCCAATGAAACCTCTCTCTATACCGCCGCCCGCCGCGTACTCCTCTTCCTCATCGCCGACAGTCTTTATAATGTAGCGTATTTTAGCATACCCAAAAAGATTTTGCAACCAGAAGCGCACTCGCAATATTTTTTCATCGTCTTTTCAGGTTATGTTCGATTGTTTCACGTGAAACAATCGAACATAACCTGAAAGCTTTTTCATAATTCATCTCAACGCAGAGATGACAGGCTTTCTATAACTTTATTTTTTGAAAAAGTATATAGCGAATGAAAAAATAAAACCGAAAAATGTTTCACGCGAAACATTTTCAAAAAAATTTTCCCCGCGCAAAAACGCCGGCAAGCAGGACGCTTGCCGACGTTTTTACTTCGCAATGCTTCACGGCTGCCCTTCCAGCGGGTCGGGCCCATACTGATTCGGGCCGGTAGTGCCTTTGGCGAGCAGCAAATATAAGCTGAACAGCACGTTGACGAGAGGAACAAAATTTCCGACGATCCACCAGGTGGGACGGTCGAGATCATGCAGACGACGAACAGCCAGCATCAGCCCAGGAATCGCGCCCGCAATTCCGATCAGGGTCCCCATGGTTCCAATCGTCGATTCGCTCATTCCTGCAACGGCAAGGACGATGCCGAGCACGGTCGCCGCCAGGGTAACGCCCACGATAAGCGCCAACCCGCGCATGATGTAACGCTTGCGGTTCAAACGATTGTCATAACGAAAGAACATCTCCTTGATGCCTTCGTCCGGAACATAACGCTCTCCATTGAACGCCTGCGCGCCCATCATG
>ONUH01000003.1 GCA_900321035.1 uncultured Selenomonadales bacterium
CATCTTATCACAGGAGGGCTTTTTCGTTCCTTTGAAGACTCATACCTATAAGGTAACTGAACCCCCGGTCGAACCGGGGGTTTTCGAGATACAAAAAAATCGCCGGTTCCCGTCTCCGGGAACCGGCGATTTTTACAAGAAAAATGTCCTACAAAAACGCCAGCACCACCGCACCCAAGCCGAGGGCAAAGGAAAATCCCTTCATGGCGTTGCTGAGCCAAACGCCGGCGATTTTTTCCGCCAGCGGCCGCAAAAGATAACTGAGGAACGAAAGCAGCAGGAATATCAGCGGCACATCGCCGTTGACCAGCGCATAGACGAGCAGCCCTACGGCGAGGACCATACTCATCCCCTGCCCGCGCGTGAACATCCGCCCCTTCTTTTCCGGCTCGACAACCGGATGCATATTCAGCCTGTGCAGCGAGGAAGTCTGACGCTCCTCGTCGTCAAAGTCAAAACTGTAATCGCGCCGCATATCGTACTCCCCTCAGCGTGAAATATACGCCATCCGTCTTCGCCCGTTTCAGCAGTTTCCCGCGTAAACGTATTTCAAATGTTTTTCCGCCGTTTCGCAAAGCTTTCGCATCGCCGCCAGCGGCGTCGGCGGTTCCGCCATCTTCCATCGCGGAAAATAGCGGCTGATATGGAGCGGGATGTCTGCCGAAACCGACGCGAGCCAAGCCGCTTCCTCGTCCATCGCGCCCGCATCGTCGCCGAATCCCGGCGCCGCCAGCGTCGTCACCTCGACATGGCAGGCCTCTGCCGCCCTCGTGATCGTATGCTTCACTGTTTCCAGGTCGCCGCCGAGTTTCCTGTACCCTTCCGCCGACCAGGTTTTGAGGTCGATATTCATGGCGTCCACATAAGGCAGCAGCGTTTCCAGGATTTCCGGCTCTGCCGTTCCGTTCGTCACCAGCGCCACAAGGAGGCCCTTTTCGCGCAGGAGCTTCGCCGCTTCATAGACGTATTCCCAGCCGACCAGCGGCTCGTTATAGGTGAAGGCCGCGCCGACGTTGCCCCGAGGTGTCAGCTCTTCCGCAAGCCCGGCGAGACGCTCGGGGGGAAGCGTTTCCGTTTCCGTTTCGGCGCCGACCTGCGAAATCGACGCGTTTTGGCAGAACGCGCAGGAAAGATTGCAGCCGAAGGTTCCCACCGACAAGATGAATTTGCCGGACTGCCACCGGGCGAACGGCTTCTTCTCCACAGGGTCCAGTGCAACCGAGGTCACGCGCCCGTAAGACAGACTGACCACACGTCCATTTTGATTCATCCGCGCGCGGCACCGGCCTGTCTGCCCTTCGGCAAGAGCGCAGTGGTGAAAACAAACGGGGCAAACCGCTTTTTCCGTCATATCGCCCATCCTTTTTTAATGATGCCGCACGACTTCAAACCTCCAAAGCTTCACCGGCCCGTTCGGGTCGATGCCGCCCTTGCGGCAGGCGATGGAAAGCTGCTCCGCCACGGTGTCGATCCCCGCGAGGTCGGGGAGCAAAAGCCCGCGCCGCCCGCCGCTCTCGACGATGACGCCGTACCGCTTCGGGTCGAGCATTTCCTCGGATGCGATCGGTTCCGGCTCGGTCAGCACATCCACGCTGTAAACGAGCGCGTCCAGCTCGTCTTCGGTCACAGGGTTGAAGCGCGGATCCTCCGAGCAGGCAGAGACCGCGTTCCGCACGATTTCCTCGCCGAGGCTTTCCGTGACGGGCAGGATAGTCCCGATGCAGCCGCGCAGCATGCCGTCCTTTTTCAGCGAGACGAAGGCCCCCGCTTTTTTGTTCGAGAGTTCCGGCGGCAAATGTTTCGGCACGTCGGCGCGTTTCCCGGTTTTCACGAAGGTCTCGAGGCTCATGCGCGCAAGCTTCACATATTCGTCCTCCGCTGCCTTGCGCGCAGCAAGCCGTTCCGTCTGCGCTTTCTCAAACAAATCCCCGAAGGCGCGGCTCTCGTCCCGTGCTCCGGCGATAAAGGACGCCACGCCGTACCCGACGCCGAAAGTCCCTTCATAGGAAAGCTGCTCGCTCTCGACGCGGCGACGGTCAAGAGCGCCCGCCATCATCCAGAACGAACGCATGCCGCACTCCGCCGCCCCTTCGGAAAGCTCCGCGTCGATGGACAGGAGCCGCAGGAAATCACCCGCCGCGAGTGCCTCCATACATTCCTTGTCGAAAACAGGGCCTTCGGCGGCGAAACCGTAAGGCCCATCCGCTTTCAGCTTGTGCGAGAGATCGCCCGAAGCCACATAGACCACGCGGCGGCCCAGCAGTTCTGCCGCGTGCGCCACGCACTCGCCGAAACGGTAATGGGCCCGCGGCGACTGCCCCGACAGGCCGGCGCGCACGATTTTCACGTCAGGCATGACTTCCTGGACGAAGCGGAGCGGCACCATCGTGCCGTGGTCGAGCTTCGGCATGCGCTCCGCGCCCGTGCCGCCGTCCACGCCCGCCTGCGCAAGAAGGCGCGAAAGGTTTTTCACCAGTTCCGTATCGTATTCCGCCGAGAGCTTCAGTCCCGGCGCGTGGAAATCGCCGAAATCCCCTTCCGCGTACTCCCGCGGCGAGATATGAAAATAATCGGCGTACATCGTCGCATGCGGGCTGGAAATCAGCACGGTATCGGGCTTCAATGCCGCCATCCGACGCATCGCCTCCCGGTACGCGTCGATGGTCGCCTGTATCTTTCTTTCCTCGCCGCGCCCAACCTCCGGCATGATCAGCGGCGGATGCGGCACAGCGACGGCTCCGACAACTCCCATGACACAACCTCCTCACATCAAAAAACCCCTCAGTCATACACTGACACAAACAAGAAAACTCTAAAAGGAGCGAGCAGTCAGGCATCCTGCCTGTTAAATGCCGTAATCCCTCCACGCTAATATTTCCGATGCTGCTCCCAATTCCAGGCATCCCGCAAAATCGTCGCAAGGTCGCTCCGTTTCGGTTCCCAGCCGAGCACTTCCCGCGCCTTGCCGTTCGCCGCGATCAGCGTCGCCGGGTCGCCGGGCCGCCGTCCCGCGATCTCATAGGGAATTTTCCCGCCCGTAACGTCCTCCGCCTCCCGGATCAGCTCCAGCACGGTAAAGCCTTCGCTGCTGCCGAGGTTGAACTGCGCGTTCTCGTTCGTTTCCATGATATGGCGAAGCCCCAGGTAATGCGCCGCCGCCAGGTCCTCCACATGTACGTAGTCGCGGACGCAGCTCCCGTCCCGGGTATCGTAGTCCGTGCCGAAGACCTTCATTGCAATGCCGTTTTTTGCCGCCCGAAGCACGCGCGGGATCAAATGAGACTCCGGCTCGTGCGCTTCTCCGATCACGCCGTCCGGCGCGTCTCCCGCCGCATTGAAATAGCGGAACGCACAGGAAACGAGTCCGTAAGCGCGGCCGTAATCATCCAGCATCGCCTCTCCGACACGTTTCGTCATGCCGTAAGGATTGATCGGGTCCCTCGGATGATTCTCGTCGATCGGCACATAGCGCGGCTCGCCGAAGACCGCCGCCGTGGAAGAAAACACGAAATAGCGGATTTTGTGCGCCACCGCCGCGTCGAGCAGCGTTTTCAGCTTCACCACGTTGTTCTCATAATACTTTGCCGGATTGTCCACCGACTCCCCGACCTCGATAAACGCCGCGAAGTCCATCACCGCGTCAAACCGCTCCGCCGTCATCAAATCGTCCAAAAGCGCGCGGTCGCCCATGTCGCCAACGACAAGCCGCCCGTCCGTCACCGCCTCCCGATGGCCGTTGGACAGATCGTCCAAGGCCACCGTTCCGACGCCCTGCCGCGCCAAAAACCGATTCGCGTGGCTGCCGATATATCCGGCCCCGCCGGTCACCAAAACTTTCATACGCAATTACTGCCCCCAACCGATCATATCCAACCGATTCTTCCGGCAACAGAACATTCCCGCCGCCAGGCTGAAGGAACTGCGCGGGATCAGCCGATGCGCGCACAGCGACATCAGCTGCATATCGATATATGCATTCTCACCGGTGTTTCCGTCAACCGGTACAAGCTTCGCCGCCACGCCCGCCAGGCCCAGTTCATCCAGATGCTCCATGCACCAGGGCAAATCGTCGGAAAACAAATAATAATGCTCGGGGTTCCACTCTCTTTTGGCCGCCGCTGCCGCCTCTCTGTGCCATGCCATGGACGTAGCCCATCCCAGCTTTACCATGTCGCCGCGGCGGATATGCACCGCCGTCGAATGCTGTTCATCAGTCATCATGCGCGCGATTTTTTGATTTTTCCCGTCTGGGATATCCGGGAAAACCAGCTCCGTCCGAATGACGTTTTCAAAGGCCTTCCAAAAGCCATAGCCGAGCCAATACCCATGATAATAAGCGTCATCCCGTACAGCAGAACGCACCGCCTCCGGCGTTCCCTCCACATGCAGCATTTCCCCGTTAAAGGAAATATTGCTGATATTCTGCTCGCAAATGACCTTGATCTCGTTCCCTGCGTCCAAAAGCTGCTGGGCTATGCCGACGCCGGATTCCTTGCGTTTTATCATCTCCTGCCAAATCGGCTCGGGAATCATCCGGCTCAATCGCTTTTTCCGGACGCCGAAAATCCGCTCCAGTTCGTAACCGTTATGCGGGACGTTGCCGCCGAAAAAGAGGCCGTCGTCCATGACGCAGCTTTCGCCGGTCTCAACTTCGAGCCACCGAAAAAACACATATTGGAAAATCTGATTGCCCAGTCCGCCGTTCACATAGACAATGCGCATCCGGTCAAGCCTCCCTGTCGTCTTTCGTTCTTCTGCCTCCGCGCAAGAAATCATCGTACGCCCTGCGGATTCCGTCGGCAAGCTCCGTTTTATAGCGCCAGCCGAGAGCCGTTGCCTTTGACACGTCCAACAGCTTGCGAGGCGTCCCATTGGGCTTCGACGTATCCCACGCAATCCGCCCCTCATAGCCCACGATCCGCGAGACAAGCTCCGCCAGCGCCTTGATCGTGATTTCTTTTCCCGTTCCCGCGTTCACCGTCTCGTTTCCGTGATACGAGTCCATCAGGAACACGCAAAGCTCCGCCAGATCGTCCACATACAAAAACTCCCGGAGCGGGCTGCCGTCGCCCCAACAGACGACCTCCGGCGCGCCCGTCTCCTTTGCCTCATGGAACCGACGAATCAGGGCTGGCAGCACATGACTGTGCTCCGGATGATAATTGTCATTCGGCCCGTAAAGGTTCGTCGGCATTACGGAAAGATAGTCCGTTCCGTACTGCCGGTTCAGATATTCGCAGTATTTGAGCCCGGAGATTTTCGCCAGCGCGTACGCCTCATTCGTCTCTTCTAGCGCTCCGGTCAAAAGGCAGCTTTCCGGCATCGGCTGAGGCGCGAGCCGCGGATAGATGCAGGACGAACCCAAAAATTCCAGCCGCCTGCAGCCGTTTTTCCACGCCGCGTGAATCACGTTCATCTCCATCGTCATGTTCTCATACATGAAATCGGCCAACGCGCCCGCGTTCGCCATGATGCCGCCGACTTTCGCAGCCGCCAGGAACACATATTCCGGCTTTTCCGCCGCAAAAAACGCCTCGACTTCCGCCTGCCGCGTCAGATCAAGTTCCCGATGCGTCCGGAGCACAAGGTTGTCATACCCTTGCCGCTGAAGCTCCCGAAGGATAGCCGAGCCCACCATGCCCCGATGGCCGGCCACATAAATCTTCGCAGTCTTTTCCATTGCGGCGCCTCAATTCCCGTATTTTTCCATATCCGCGCGCACCATCATGCGCACGAGTCCCTTGAAGTCCACCTTGCGCTTCCAGCCGAGCACCCGCTCCGCCTTGGACGGATCGCCCCAAAGCAGATCGACTTCCGCCGGACGGAAATACCGCGGGTTGATCTCAACCAGCACCTTGCCCGTCTTCACATCGAAACCCTTTTCATCGACGCCCGTGCCGCGCCACGCGATCTCGACGCCGCCCTCGGCGAAGGCCGTCTCGACAAACTCCCGCACCGAGTGGGTCTCGTTCGTCGCCAGCACAAAGTCCTCCGCTTTGTCCTGTTGGAGAATGCGCCACATGCCTTCGACATAATCGCCCGCAAAACCCCAGTCGCGCTTCGCGTCAAGGTTGCCCAAAAACAGTTTTTCCTGCTTTCCGGCGAGGATTTTCGCCAGCGCGATGGTAATCTTGCGCGTCACGAACGTTTCGCCCCGCCGCGGCGACTCATGATTGAACAGGATCCCGTTCGCCGCGAACATGCCGTAGGATTCGCGATAGTTGACCGTAATCCAGTAGCCGTACAGTTTCGCCGCGCCGTAAGGACTTTTCGGGTAAAACGGCGTCTTCTCGTTTTGCGGCGCCGTCTCCGGCAATCCGCCGAAAAGCTCCGAGGTCGACGCCTGATAGAACTTCGTTTTCACGCCGCTCTGATAGATTGCGTCAAGCAGACGAATCGTTCCGACGCCCGTTGTCTCAGCCGTATATTCCGGCACCTCGAAGGACACCGCCACATGGGATTGCGCGCCCAAGTTATAGACCTCGTCGGGCTGCACCTTCTGAATCAGGCCCGTCAGATTGCAGGAATCCGTCAAATCCCCATAGTGCAGGAAAAACCGGTCTTTCAGAGATGTGTCGTCATACAGATGATCGATCCGCTCCGTGCAGATCGTGCTGTGTCTGCGGACGATACCGTGCACCTCATAGCCCTTGCCGAGCAAAAGTTCCGCGAGATATGAGCCGTCCTGTCCCGTGATTCCCGTAATCAACGCTTTTTTCATTTCACGATGCCCCTTTGCGCCAAAAATCAGTACTATATTTTACTGTTTTTATTATAGCATAATTCCTCTTCCGGCAAAACGAAAACCGCCCGACACGCGAGCGGTTTTCATTCTAAGCCCTAATATAAGATTTACTCGATAATCGTGATCCGCCCCTGGCCTTTCCAGTCCGCGTATTCCTCGCCGATCTTCGCGTTCTTGTGGTTCTGCACGAATTCCATGATCATGTCCACGTCGGTAAGGGAGCCGTCGTCGATCAGCTTCGCACCCTTGAACATCACCATGCCGTTGCCGCCGTCCTTCAGGACATAGGTCGTACCGCCGACAGTGTAAGTCTTCGCGAGATCGATGGGCTTTCCGCCAATCATCACGTCCCTGACGCGGTATTCGCCCTTCACGCCGACGAACCGGCCCTGCGCGTCCATCTCCACCGTCGAAGGAATCGTGGCGTCAATGGTGTAAGTCATGCCCGAGACCTGCAGGAATCCGCCGTTCTCCTCGGGATAGTCCTTCGCGCCCACCTCGAGAGCGTCAAGCAGCTTCTGTCCCGTGACTTCCACCGCCGCGCTCATATTGCCGAAGGGGAAGGAGGTCAACAGGTCCTGATAGGTGAACACGCCCTTCTTGATCGTGTTGCGGAGCGACCCGCCGTTGACGACGGAAACGTCCGTATTGAGCACCGCGCGGAACGCGTCCGCCACGAAGTCGCCCATGTTCGTCTCCTGGCTGCGCACGCGGCGCTGGCCCGTAGCGGGATCTCTCTCCTGCAGGTCGACTAGCGACTCGCCCACCGGCTGCTTCAGGATCGGCTCGAACTTCTTGTTTTCCTTTTCGATAACCTTCAGGATTTTCTTGTCAGGCGCGGGCAGCGTCTCCTTCGTCTCCAGCGTCGAAGTCAACGTGCCGTCGTCATGGAGCACCAGCTTTCCGACAGTCTGCATCTTCGTGCCGGTCTGCGTAATCAGGACGTCCTTTCCGTCTTTGTTCTTCGCGGCGCGGTTCTCATATTTCTCATGGGAATGGCCGTCGATAATCGCCAAGATGCCCGTAGTGTTTTCCGCCACCGTGGTGCTGGACCAGCGCTGCACCGAGCCGTCCATGCCCAGATGGCCGACGAGGATTACATACTCCGCGCCCTGCGCTTTCGCTCCGTCCACAGCTTTCTGTATGGCCGCATAGAGCCGTTCTCCCGTCTCGTCCTCGGAGAAGCCGTAAATGAACTGCCCTTTTTCGTCCTGGAAATATTTCGGCGTCGAGCTGGTCAGCGTCTCCGGCGTCGTCACGCCGACAAAGCCCAGCTTATGGCCGCCTGCCTCAATAATCTTAAAGGTCATGAGCGGCTGCTTGCCCGTGCGCAGGTCGGTGAAATTGCAGGAACTGTAATGCGTTTTCTGCAGCGCGTTCAGCTTGAAGAACTGCTCCATGCCATAGTCAAACTCATGATTGCCCGGAATCAGGAAATCAAAACCGATGGCGTTCATGATGTTCACGAGGGACTCGCCTTTCGAGAGCTTGCCGATCGGCGCGCCCTGCACCGCGTCGCCCGCGTCCACCAGCAGCACGGCGAAGCCTTGCTTCTTCAAATCCTTCTTGTACTGCGAGAGACGTGCGACGCCCGCGTTGTCCTCCACGCCGCAGTGAATGTCGTTTGTGTGCAGGATGACCACGTCCGCCGCCCAAGCGCTCGCCGAGAACGCCAGCGTGAACACAGCCGCCAGCACAAGGCTGAAAAACCGATGAACTCTTTGCTTCATTAAGACCCCTTCCTTTTCATTGAAAATTAAAGAAAACCCTGAACAAGCCTTTTCCGGCACGGCCGCAAACCGACTTGTCCGGAGGCTCCGAACCAACCTTTTTCATGATAATAGATTTCAACCACAAAAACAAGGGAAAAACGGTGGATATTTTGTGGACAGACAGCCGGAGGAAAACAAAAAAGAGAAAAGTTTTCCACACAGAAAGGGTGTTTTGTGGACAAATCGGTGGATATATCGGACTCTTTTTCGGAAAGAAGCAGGGGCCATCCTTTTTGTACAGGAAGGCGTCGATCCGACGGGCACACACCGGCTTAGCGGCTATTTTAATTTTTCCTCCCTTTTTGCGATTTCAGCAGGATTTTTTGGTTTTGCGTCGTAATCTCATAATATATCTAAACCAAAGGAGCGGATTTTGATGAACCACCTTTCCGTCTCAAAAAAATTGGCTCTCGCCTTCGGCATCCTGTTCCTGCTTTTCGCAGGCTTCGGATATTTTGCCGTGCGCTCGGCGGAAAACATCGGCAAAGAGGTCCGAAATATCGGCGACTGGATGGAATCCCGCGACCGCGTAGCCGTCATCTCCGAGACGGCGGCGGGCCTGCATCGCGCGCTGATGTACCGCATCGCCATCGAGGACCCGGAAGAACAAAAAGAGTGGGCAAAGGCCGAGAAGGAACGGATCGCCACCGTGGACGCGGCGTTTGCCGATTACGAGAAAACGCTGAACGAATCGGAATACGACGATCCGGCGGAAAAGGAAAGCGATTTCAAGACGCTGAACGACGAAAAGAAGCTCTGGAATGTTTACCGCGCCGAAGTGCAGAAGGTGGACTCCCTGCTGGACGCCAACCACCGGGCGGAAGCGGAAGCCCTGCTGGAAAAGCAAGTCGCCGCCGCATTCTCCGCATTGATCGACGCCATGGCCGAGGACGCCGACAGCTGCCGCAAGGGCACCGAGGAAGCCTTGGAAGCGGGCGAAGCGGCCTACCGCACCGTCATCCGGCTGGCAATCATCGCCAGCGTCGCGATCCTCTGCATTTCCGTCCTCGTCCTCATCGCCCTGACGAAGACCATCAAGAATTCCGTCACCACCATTACGACTACCGCAAAAAAAGCGGCCGACGGCAACCTCATCAAAAACATCGAGCTGGAGACGGAAGACGAGTTCGGGGAAATCGCGAAATACTTCAACGACATGCTCGACGCCACCCGCAGCGTTCTCCTGCGAATGCAGGGAACGGCGGAAGAAGTCGCGCAAAGCTCCGAGCGCCTGACGGAAAACGCGGAACAGTCAGCCCAGGCTACCCAAAGCGTGGCTGAAGCCGTCACCAACGTCTCCGCTTCGACGTCCGTACAGATGGACGCGCTGTCCGAAACCACCGAACGCGTCGAACGCCTCAAGGACGGCATGCACAACGTCGTCGAGGTCGTCCGTTCCGGTATGAAGAGCGTCCACGACGCCGTGGAGCACGCGAACGAGGGCAACACGCTGGCGGCCGCTACCGTCCAGCAGATGAACCGCATCGCCGACACCGTGGCAGAGTCTGCGGGCACCGTCGCCAAGTTGGGCGAAAGCTCCAAAGAGATCGATTCCATTGTCGAAGTCATCACCGGCATCGCCGACCAGACGAACCTTCTGGCGCTGAACGCCGCCATCGAAGCGGCCCGGGCCGGAGAGCACGGCCGCGGCTTTGCCGTCGTCGCCGAGGAAGTCCGAAAGTTGGCCGAGGAATCCCGCTCGGCGGCGGAACAAATCGGCGAGCGCATCCGCGCCATCCAGCAATCCACCGAATCGGCCGTCACCGCCATCGAGCTTGGCCGCGACACCGTGCAGGAAGGCAAGGAAAACGTCACCCGAACCGGCGAATACTTCCATCGCATCGTCGAGCAGGTCGAGGCCGTCCGCGTTTCCACGGAAAATATCCTAAAAACCATCGAGGATCTCCAGGGACCCGTCGCCGAGATCGCCGACCACGCAGACGACGTATCCCGTCAGGCGCGTTCCGTCGCCGACGAAGCCCAAAGCGTCTCTGCCTCTTCCGAGGAGCAGGCGGCGGGCATGGACGAAATCGCGAGCTCCAGCCGCTCGCTGGCACGGCTTTCCGCCGAAATGCAGCAGATGGTCAAACAGTTCAAATTGAAACAGCAGTGAGGAGTGATAAATATGTTGCCGGAAGAATTGCAGGACATGGTGCACGACACCAGCAAGGAGCGGATGAAAAGCCAATCGGAAATTCGCGCCCGCTACGCCAAATCCCTGGAACAATACCGCCAGCTCTCCAAAAGCGAAAACCCACCCCGTGAGCAGCGCATGATGCTGTTTTACGAGGTGAAGCTGTTGGGATGGATCCTGGGGAAACGGGACAAGGACGTGGCAAAGGAACTGAATCAGCCGTAAACGAAAGAGCCGCAAGCATCGCGGCTCATTTCATTTGCTATAGCTATATAATAAGTTTCTTTGTGCAAAAGATTTTGGCATTGGCTTGTACATTATTTCATCGTCACAGAAGACGCAAAGGGGAGGGCGTCGCCCTCCCCTTTGTATCCTCTCCCACACGAGAGGCAAGCCTCTCGTGGCTCTCCAAAGGCCCTGCGGGGCCAAGATTCCGCGGTGAAGGCTCAGAACAGCTTCTTGGACAGTTTATCCCGCGATCAAGGTTGGAACAGCTTATACTTCAGCCCATTTTACACAGTCTGGAGTATATTTGCTCCGCCGTAGCCTTAACCCCGCAAAAATGGGCTAAAGTTAAAGTTATCAAAAGCTATCTCGCGGGATGAACAAATCCTAAAGCCATTCTTTCCTTTTACCGCGGAATCCCCGGCCCCGCAGGGCCTTTTCGGGGGATTCACAAGGGGTCCTCCCCTTGTGTGGGGAGGCTTGGAGGGGCGAAGCCCCGCCAATTAAATTTCATAACGATGAATGCAAACAATCGTACAAGCCGCCGCCAAACTTTTGAGCAAATAAAATACCAATTTAGCAAAATCCATACAAAAACGGGATGCTTCGGCTTTTTCGAAGCATCCCGTTTTTTACAGTGCAGTCCTTCCCCTCTTCCATTGGCTCCATGAAACGCGGAAGCCGTCCTTCCCCGCTTCCTTCGCATACTGGTAAAAGGCCCGGACGATACCGGCGCGCTTTTCCTGTTCTGCCCCGCGCCATCCCTCGCCCGAGGGATGCAAAACGTCGGAACCGCCCAGCGCATATTGCCGCGCGGCAATCGTTTCCAGCGGCAGACCGGGATTTTTCATGATGTCGTAAAAGACCAAAAAGGTGGTGGTGCGGCCGTGCCCCGCGTGACAATGGAAATGCAGCCACGCGTTTTCCGGCAGGGCGGCGGCGAACGCCACGAATCTGTCGATGGCCGCGTCGCTCGGCGCGGCCTGATCGGTGGCGGCGATACGAAAATATTGGAAGCCGGCCCGTTCCGCCGCCGTTCGCTCCGTCGCCACGGAATGGACGTCAATGGTCAAAGTTTCCAGATGTTCCTCATCATAACGCCCCAACGGCGTAAAGACGACCCGGGAGCCCAACAGCGCCGCCAGCCGTCCCTGCTCGTCCCACTCGACCTGCTCCGCGGTCCGGCCCCGGTTCGCCCAATTCCGGTCCTTGTACCAGCTCACGGGATAGGCGTTGTTGACATAGCCGTGGGATTCCTGCCGCAAATCCACAAGGTAAACGGGCGCGCCCGCCCCCGCCGCTTCGCGGAGCCGCGCGTAAAGCGCGGGCAAAGCCATGTACGAAGGCTCGCCGCTGGCGGAAGCCCGGAGAGCGTCCAGTCCATCCCGCGCCGGAGCTGTTCCCGCCGCGGCAGAAAAGACGTCGGTCATCAACCGAAAGCTTCGGGGCGCTTCAGCCGTATCGGGACCGTCCAGCCGCCATCGCCCGTCGGGCATGGTCGCAGCCGCCCCCACGGAAATCCGCAGCGTCAACGCCAAAAACAAAACCGCCAGCAGCCGAAGCGCAAAGAATCGGCTCTTTGTCTTCATCCCATCGTATCCTCCCCGGAAAACGCATCGGGCAGAAGCTCCGACAGCGTCATCTCTTTCACTTCGCCGGCAAGATTCGCAATCAGGATGCGGGGAATGCGGAACTCGGCCACTACCTGGCGACAGGCGCCGCAAGGCGTTGCAGGAGGCGAACTCTCAGTAACCACCGCCAGCGCCAGGATATCCTCTTCCCCGGCGGAAACCGCGTTGTAGATTGCCGTGCGCTCGGCGCAGTTCGTCACGGAATAAGCCGCGTTTTCCACATTGCAGCCGCCGTAGATCTCACCCGACGCCCCCAACACTGCCGCGCCCACCGCGAATTTGGAATAGGGGCAGTACGCAAAATCGCGCACCCGCTTCGCCTCCGCCAGTAATTTCTTGTCTGTCTCCGTCATGTCTTTTCCTCCTTTGATCGCCTATGCGTCAAACCGCACGACACCGTCTTTGCCCACCCGCGCGTAAATCAGGGGGCGCGGCGCAGGCGGCTTGTCCCCGATGGTTACGGCGGAGAGAAACCGCTTTTCGGCTTCGGCGACGGCATCCTCCTTTGAGGTCAGGAGCGTCGCGATCGCTTCGCCCCGTTCCACCCCGTCGCCATACTTCTTTTTCAGCAAGATCCCCGCCACCGGGTCTACCGCGTCGCCCAAGTCATCGCGCCCCGCGCCGAGCATGACCGACACCCCGCCGATGTATTCCGCGGCCATGCCGACAATATAGCCGTCCCTCGGCGCAAGCACTTCATGGACAACAGGCGCCCGCGCGAATCTTGACGGATCGCGGATCACGGAGTCGTCGCCGCCCTGCGTCCGAACCATCGCGCAGAATTTTTCCAGTGCTTTTCCCGAACGCAGCGCTTCTTCTGCCACCCGGCGGCACTCGTCCCGATGACCGCGCCCCGCGAGATATAAGAGCTCCGCCGAGAGCATGAGGCTTTCCTCCCGCACGTCTTCGGGGCCGTTCCCATGAAGTACCTCCGCAGCCTCCGCCACCTCCAGCGCGTTGCCGATAGCGAACCCCAGCGGCTGGTTCATGTCGGTGATCAGGGCTTCGGTGCGCTTGCCTGCCGCTTCGCCGATAGCGACCATGGTCTGCGCCAGCTTCTCCGCGTCCTCCAGCGTCTTCATAAAAGCGCCGCTGCCCATTTTGACGTCCAAAAGGATTACGTCCGTCCCGGCAGCCAGCTTCTTGCTCATGATCGACGACGCGATCAGCGGGATGCTGTCCACCGCCGAAATAATGTCACGCATCGCGTAAAGCTTTTTGTCGGCGGGAACCAGCTCCCCCGTCTGCCCCATCAGAGCAAGGCCGTTCTTGCGGACGCCGTCGAAAAACTCTTCCATCGTCAGCGACGTGCGAAAGCCGGGAATCGATTCCAGCTTGTCGATGGTGCCGCCCGTGTGTCCCAGACCGCGCCCGGACATTTTGGCCACGGTAAGCCCCGTCGCCGACGCCAGCGGACCGACCACCAGCGTCGTCTTGTCGCCCACGCCGCCTGTCGAATGCTTGTCTACCTTGACGCCGGGCAATGACGAAAGATCCATCATATCACCGGACTCCGCCATAGCAAGAGTCATCTCCGTCGTTTCCCTGTCCGTCATGCCTTGCGCCCAAATCGCCATCAGCAGCGCGGCTTGCTGCTCGTTCGGAATCGTATTCTCGACACAGCCGGTGATAAAATAAACAATTTCCTCTTTCGTCAGCTCGCCGCCGCGCTTCTTCTTCGTAATCAGGTCATACATCCGCACGTCGGCTCACCCCTTTCTGCGGATTTCGTCCCAAAAGCTCGTCCCTTCACAGGGAAGCCTCTCGCCCAGCATTTCCGCCGCCGTCGCCCCGATGTCCGCAAAGGTGCGCCGCGTGCCGAGATTTACGCCCGCTTTTATAGGCTCGCCGTAAACGAGCAGCGGCGTATATTCCCGCGTATGGTCGCTGCCGGAAAAGCCGGGGTCGCAGCCGTGGTCCGCCGTGATGATCAGCGCGTCGCCCGCGCGCATCCGCTCCATGAACCGTGCCAGCTGCCGGTCAAAGGCTGTCGCCGCCTTCGCATAGCCCTCGACGTCCCGCCGGTGGCCGTACTGCATATCGAAATCCACGAGATTGACGAAACAGAGCCCGTTGAAATCCTCATCCTGCGTCGCGATGGTCTTTTCCATGCCGTCGTCGTTGCCGTCCATCGCGATATGGCGGCCGACGCCCCGGGCCGCGAAAATATCCGATATCTTGCCGACGCCGATGGTGGTCAGCCCCGCTGCCGAAAGCACGTCAAGGAGCGTCGTCCCCGGCGGGTCGAGGGAATAATCGTGCCGTCCCGCCGTGCGCTCATACTTCGGATAGGCGCCGATAAATGGACGCGCGATTACGCGGCCCACGCCCCAAACGCCCCGCATCAACGCCCGCGCCCTCTTACAGTAATCGTACAACTGCTCGCGGGGAACGATGCGCTCATGGGCGGCGATCTGGAGCACGCTGTCCGCCGACGTGTAAACGATCAGCGCCCCCGTTTTCTCATGTTCCTGCCCGTAATCGTGAATGACCTCGGTACCGGAATAGGGCTTCCCGCAAAGCACGGGCCGCCCGAAGGTCTCTTCCAGCTTTTTCATCAGCTCCGGGGGAAAACCGTCGGGGAACGTCGGCATCCCCTGCTTCGAGACGACGCCCGCTATCTCCCAGTGCCCGGTGGTCGTGTCCTTGCCCTTGGAAAGTTCCGCACAGCGTCCGAAAGCGCCCTTCGGCGTCCCCGTGCCGCCGCCCACGCCCTCGATATGAAAAAGCCCAAGCGCCGCCAAATTTGGCGTGTCATACGCAGGCGACCGCCGTATCGTTTGTAGCGTATGGCAGCCCGCATCTCCGAAAGCCGCCGCATCCGGCAGTTCGCCGACGCCGAAGCTGTCCAGCACGATAAGATAGACTCGCTTGATCGCCGTCATATTCACCCCTCCCGGTTCTTCCGCCCGCGCCACTCATGCTCAAGAATACCGAGCACCACCAAGTTCTCATATTTTCCGTCCACGAAAATCGTATCCCGCAAAACGCCTTCCCGCCGCAGTCCTACCGATTCGTAAACATGCAGCGCCCGGTCGTTGTATTCCTTGCAGTCCAGGAAGCCCCGGTGGGCGCCCGCGTCCTCGAAAGCCCATGCCATCAGCAGCCGCATCGCTTCCTTGCCGTAACCTCTGTCGCTCTCGTTGATGATTACGCGCCGCCAGTACTGCTCGTGATGAGGACTGTTCAGTCCCGTCGCCACCAGGAAGCCCACCGCCGCCCCTGTATCCTTCCGCTCGACGATGAAATGGACGCCGCCCGGCGAATCCAGCGTGTCCAAATGATACGCGCGGGAATCCGCGATGATGTACCGGGCATTTTCCGGCTTCGCCTCCGACGCAAGGATGAAATCCAGGTCGCTTTCCTCGGCCACCCGCAGCCGGAGCCTTTCTCCCTCGCGCACGATCCGCCCCATCGTCTCACCTCCTTCATAAGGAACCGAGGTTTGAATTGTTCTTTGATTCCTTAAATATTATGTATACTTTCGTTATATATTTTGACAAAAACATCAAAAATCCTGCCGCCGATTGCCCGGAGAAGGAAATTTTCGCTTTGCCGCTTTGCATTGACACCCCGCAGGGCGAATGTTATCATTACGAAGGAAAAAGCCCATCGCAGGGAAAGCGTCCCTTTGGGCTTTTGATATGTCCGAAGAGGAGGAAACCGTACATGATTGAACGCTATACGAATCCGGAGATGGGAAAGCTCTGGTCGCTCAGACACGAATTCGAGGAAATCCTGGCCGTGGAGATCGCCGCCTGCGAGGCGATGGCGGAGCTCGGCGAGATTCCGAAGGAAGCCGCGAAGAATATCCGCGAGAAGGCGGATTTCGACCTCGAGCGCGTCCATGAGATCGAGAAAGTCACGAACCACGACATCATCGCCTTTTTGACGAACGTGGCGGAATACGTGGGCGACGATTCGAAATATATCCACAAGGGCCTGACCTCCAGCGACGTCAAGGACACTGCCCTCGGCGTGATGATGAAGAAGTCGGCGGACATCATTCTCGACGACCTGAAAAAATTCCGCGCGGTGCTGGCGCGGCGCGCGGTGGAGTTCAAGCACACGCCCTGCATCGGGCGTACCCACGGCATCCACGCCGAGCCGATGACCTTCGGTCTGAAGCTGCTCCTCTGGATGGACGAGGTGGACCGGGACATCGAGCGCGTCGAGCACGCGCAGAAGATTGTCGCGGTGGGCAAGCTGTCCGGCGCGGTGGGCACTTACTCCAACATCGATCCGCGCATTGAGCAGATGGTCTGCAAGAAACTGGGACTGACCCCCGCGAAGCTCGCGACACAGGTCATCCAGCGCGACCGCCACGCCGAGTATATGACGACGCTGGCCATCGTCGCCAGCTCCTTCGAGAAATTCGCCACGGAAGTCCGCAATCTCCAGCGCACTGACATCCGCGAAGCCGAGGAATATTTCAGCCCGGGACAGAAGGGCTCGTCGGCGATGCCCCACAAGCGCAACCCGATTACCTGCGAGCGCGTCGCGGGCATGGCGCGTCTCGTGCGTGGCAACGCGCTGGCTTCCATGGAGGACATCACGCTCTGGCACGAGCGGGACATTTCCCATTCGTCCGTGGAGCGCGTGATCCTGCCGGACAGTACCATCAACGTCGATTACTGC
Organism: uncultured Selenomonadales bacterium; assembly: GCA_900321035.1. Taxonomy (GTDB): domain Bacteria; phylum Bacillota; class Negativicutes; order Selenomonadales; family Selenomonadaceae; genus RUG12372. Next base: position 17,146 of record ONUH01000003.1, read on the forward strand.
GTGCGGAAATTCACGAACATCATGGACAAGCTCCTGGTTTACCCAGACGCCATGCTCGCGAATATGGGAAAGACCGGCGGCCTGATTTACAGCCAGCGCATCCTGCTGGCCATCGTCTCGAAGGGCGTGCTCCGGGAGGACGCCTACGCATGGGTGCAGCGCAACGCCATGAAGCGCTGGCTCGAGAAAGAGGACTTCAAGACGAACGTGGAGAAGGACGCCGACATCACGAAGTACCTGACGAAAGAGGAAATCGACGAATGCTTCGATTACAAGTGGTTCCTCCGAAACGTCGATATGATCTTCGAACGATTCGGCCTTTGAATATACAGGTTAGACACAAAGCAAGAAAGCAAGCAAGAGGAGATGTAAGTCATGCCAGCAGTTGAAGTCATGGGAACCCAGTGGGGCGACGAGGGAAAGGGAAAGATCGTCGATTATCTCGCGCAGCAGGCGGACGTCGTCGTCCGCTATCAGGGCGGCTCTAACGCCGGACATACCGTCTCGGTGAACGGCGAGGAGTACAAACTTCGGCTCCTGCCTTCGGGCATCCTTTACAAAGGGACGTATTGCGTCGTCGCCAACGGCGTCGTCGTCGATCCGAAGGTCATGCTCGAGGAGATGGACGCGATGGAAAAACGCGGCATCGACGTTTCGGGCATCCGCCTGTCGAACCGCGCCCATGTGGTGCTGCCTTATCACAGCCTAATGGACGGCCTCAGCGAGGAGCTCCTGGGCAAAGGCAAGATTGGGACCACGAAGCGCGGCATCGGCCCCTGCTATCAGGATAAGGCGAAACGCATCGGCATCCGCGTCTGCGACTTGATGGACAAAGAGGAATTCCGCAAGCGCCTGAAGGAAAATCTGCAGATCAAGAATATCGAGCTGGAGCGTCTTTACAAGCACGCGCCTCTTGACTACGACGAAATCCTCAAGGAATATGAGGGATACGCCGACCGTCTGCGCCCGTATGTCTGCGACACCATCGCGTTCCTGAACGACGAACTGGCGGCGGACAAGAAAATCCTGTTCGAGGGCGCGCAGGCGACCATGCTGGACGTGGACTACGGCACCTATCCGTACGTCACCTCTTCGCACCCGGTTTCCGGCGGCATCGGCATCGGCGCAGGCGTCGCTCCGAACCGTCTCGACACCATCGTGGGCGTCGTCAAGGCGTACTGCACCCGCGTCGGCGAAGGGCCGTTCCCGACGGAGCAGCTGAACGAAATCGGCGAACAGCTTCGTGAGGCGGGTCACGAGTACGGCACCGTCACGGGCCGTCCGCGCCGCACCGGCTGGCTCGACGCCTTCGTCGTGCGCTATGCGGGACTGCTTTCGGGCATCGACTATATGGCGATCACGCGCCTCGACATCCTCGACGGCTTCGACGAGATCAAGATGTGCGTCGGCTACAAGTACAAGGGCGAAACGCTGAACGAGATTCCCGCGAGCCTCAAGGTGCTCGCCGAAGTCGAGCCGATTTACGAAACCTTCAAAGGCTGGAAGCGGCCCATCAGCGGCATCCGCGAGTACAAAGATCTGCCCGAGGAAGCCCGCATCTATCTGGAACGTTTGGAGGAAGTCGCGGGCATCGCTCTCGGCATCGTCTCCGTCGGCCCGAACCGCGACCAGACGATCATCCTGGCGGACGATATTTTCTAAATTGAAAACAGCCCCGCAGCGACAAAACGACCGCAGGCCAAAGGCCTGCGGTCGTTATTTTATCCTTCGTATTATTCCTCGCCGCTTTCCGCCGCGACGATGGCGATGCCGTTTTGATCGGCGAGGGCGACGACCTCGTCGCGGTCCACCAAGAGCGTGCGCCCCGCTTCGATAGCGAGGACTTTCGCGCCGACGCTCACCATTGTCGCGACGGTTTTCAAACCGACGGCGGGCACGTCGAAGCGCTGGTCCTGCTTCGGCTTCGCGGTTTTCACGACCACGGCGCCGCCCCGGGCCAATTCGCCGCCCCGGGCGATACAGGCGTCGGTGCCTTCAATGGCTTCCAGCGCCATCACCGCGAGTCCCTTGACGACGACGGTCTGGCCGACGTCGAGGCGGCCAAGCTCCTTCGCCATACGGAGCCCGAAGGCAATATCCTTTTCCTCGTCGGCGGTGGGCTTCCGCTTTGTCAAACACCCGGTTTCCGGCATCAGCAGACGGATCAGCACCGTCTGGTCCAGGACCTCGATGCCCGCCTTGTTCAGCTCGCGGACGAAACCCAGCATGATGGTGTCGTCCTTGCGGTTCGGCAGCGTCGCAAGGAACGTGACCATCTTGAAATCGGGCAGCTCGTGCCTGCCGTTCATCAGCAGCTCTTTTGTGACCTTGCCCAGCATGGTCACTTTTTTTACGCCGCTCTTTTGCAGATGCTTGAGGATGCCGCCAAGCTTCGCGATGTTAATATAACGAAAGTCCGCGCACTCCGCTTCCAGGCCCGGGTCCGTCTCGGGCAGAAGCGCAACTGCGCAGACTTCATAGCCTGCAGCTTTCGCCGCGCGGGCAAATTCGATGGGCAGATGACCCGTGCCCGCCAATAATCCGATTTTTTCCATGAACGATTATTCCTTGTCCATTTCCTTGTGGCTGCGGCAGATACCGCGCTCGGCATCCCGCAGGAACCGCAGGAAATGCTCGACCTCCTCGCAGGACTCCACTTCCTGCTCGATGACGGTAATCGCCTTCGCCAGCGTCAGGCCGGAACGGTACAGCAGCTTGTACGCTTTTTTCAACGCGCGGCGGGATTCCATCGAGATGCCGGCGCGGGTGATGCCGACGTTGTTCAGCCCGTAAACCTGCGCGGGCTGGCCATTGACGATGGTGTACGGCACCACGTCCTGCACGAGGCGGGACATGCCGCCGACCATGGCGTTCCTGCCAATCTTCACGAATTGATGCACGCCGGTCATGCCGCCGATGACCGCGTTGTCCTCCACGACGACGTGGCCCGCCAGCATGGCCGCGTTGGACATGATGACGTGGTTGCCTACGAGGCAGTTATGCGCGATATGGACGGTGGCCATCAGCAGGCAGTCGTTGCCAATGCGCGTCTCCTGGCCCTCGCCGGTGGCCCGATGAATCGTCGTGCATTCGCGAATCCTCGTACGGTCGCCGATGCGGACGTAGCTTTTCTCTCCGTTGGACTTCAAATCCTGCGACGCCTCGCCGACGGAGGCGAAGGAAAATATTCTGCAGTCCTCGCCAATGGTCGTCCAACCGGTGACGAGCACATGGGACGCGATGACGGTGCGGTCTCCGATTTCCACATTGGGACCGATGTAAGTAAATGCGCCGATCTGCACATCCTTTCCGATGCGGGCGCCGGGAGAAATGATCGCGGTCTCATGGATTTTCGATGTATTCTTTGCAGCACTCATTGGACTTTTTGCTCCTCCGCTTGCATCCGATGCAAACCTTTCCCGCTTCCCTGCTTCTTTTACAATCGTCCGCAACAGGCAAACACTGGCGGACGATATAGGCGGAAAATCCGTCGTTTATCCCAAATTCAGGGATTTTTGCTCATTTTCCTCTGTGATTCCTCTTAAAACGCGCCGTTTTCCGGTTTTTTCAGGGCAAAGATGAAATCGGCGGTGGCGGCGAGCTTGTCGTCCACATAGGTATCCGCGTGCAGCTTTCCGAAATTCTTCTTGACGATATTGACGATATGCGCTTTCATGATGAGCTGGTCGCCCGGAATGACCTGCCGTTTGAACTTGACGTTTTCCATGCCGCCGAAGAGCGCGATCTTGCCGCGGTTCTCCTCCGGGTACAGCATGGCGATGCCTCCCACCTGCGCCATGGCTTCGAGGATGAACACGCCGGGCATGATGGGATTGCCCGGGAAGTGGCCGGGGAAGAACGGCTCGTTCAGCGTGACGTTTTTGATGCCGACGCCGGACTCAAACGGCACCAGATCGATGATGCGATCCACCAAGAGCATCGGCGGACGGTGCGGCAGGATTTGTTTGATTTCCTCGGTGTTGAGCTGGATCATGTTTCTCTCTCCTTTGTATCTTTCTATCCGATGACTTTCACACGCGGTAGGTTTCATATATTTTTCTCGCCAGCGCAGTATTCAGTGCGTGCGCCGATTTGACGGCGATGACGTGGCCCCGGACGACGCCGGCGAGCCGCAGGTCCCCGATGACGTCGAGCACCTTGTGACGCGCCAGTTCGTCGGGAAAGCGCAGCGTATTGAGCCATCGCTCGTCGTTATAGACGATCACGGTTTCCAACGTGCCGCCAAGGCCGAGCCCCGCTTTTCGCAGCGCCTCCACCTCGCCCTCATAAGCGATCGTCCGGGCGGGCGCGATTTCCTTCCGATAGGAATCCCAGTCCACCATGACGTCGACATACTGCGTTCCCACTAAGGGATGTGGATTCAGCGAGGTAAACGTGATCCGCAGCCCGTCGCCGGGAACGATCATGACGAAGCGTTCGCCGTCGTCCACGCGCAGCACCCGGTCCACTGCGACGACGTCCCGCTCCTCTTCCAGCGGTTTCAGTCCCGCCCCTGCGAGGAGGTCAAGGAAGGCGAGGGACGCTCCGTCCGCCACCGGCGGCTCTTCGCTGTCAAGCTCCACGACGCAGTTGTCGAGACCAAAGGCCGCAATGGCGGACATCAGGTGTTCGATGGTGAAAAACCGGGCGCCGTTCTCCTCGATGGTGGTGGCGCGCACGGTGGCGGCTACGTTCGACGCCGACGCCCGTACCCGCGGCCTGCCCGTGATATCGGACCGCTCGAATACGACGCCGGTTCCGGCCGGCGCAGGCTTGATCTTCATGTGCACCTCGGCGCCGGAATGAAGCCCGACGCCGGAGTATGAAATCTCCGACGCCAGGGTCGTTTGATGCTCCAATGGAACGCCTCCTTTTCTTCGGAATCGCTGAACAATTCCGTACTCGCCCTTGCCGGGTCTTTTCCCGTCATGCTGCGTCAAAGCGCTCTCGACGTAGCTCCCTGGCTACGACTTCGAGCGTTTTTCCTTGCCTGACGGAAAAATTCCACGGCAATGCCACGCACGGAATTATTCATCGCTTCCTTTTCCTTCTAAAATAAATAAAATCTAATTATTTTTTGAATTGCAGTGCGTAAAGCTCCGCGTATAACCCCTTCGCGGCCAGCAGTTCCTCGTGGGTGCCGTGTTCCCTGACGGCGCCGTGGTCGATCACATAGATTTGGTCCGCGCCGAAGATCGTGGACAGCCGATGGGCGATGACGAGCGACGTCCGGCCCACCATCAGCCGGTCGAGCGCCGCCTGCACAATCTTTTCGCTCTCCGTGTCGAGGGCGCTGGTGGCCTCGTCCAGGATCAGGATGCGCGGGTCCTTCAATATGGCCCGGGCGATGGCGATGCGCTGCCGCTGGCCGCCGGAAAGCATCAGCCCCCGCTCTCCGATTTGCGTATCATAGCCCTCGGGCAGCTCCATGATGAACTCATGGGCGTTGGCGTCCTTGGCCGCCGCCTCGATTTCCTCGTCCGTGGCGTCCAGCCTGCCGTAACGGATATTTTCCCGCACCGTCGTGGAAAAGAGCATCGTTTCCTGCGGCACGATGCCGATCTGCGCGCGAAGAGACTCCAGCGTCACGTCCCGGACGTCGCAGCCGTCCACCAATATGGACCCGGAATCCACGTCGTAAAACCTGGGAATCAAATTCGCGATGGTGGATTTGCCCGCGCCGGACGGCCCGACGAAAGCAATCATCTGGCCTGGCGCGGCGGAAAGTGAGACATGGGACAGCGCAGGGACGTTTTCTGTATAAGAGAAGCTGACGTCCTCGACGCGGACGGAGCCTTCGGCGGGCGGCAACGCGATGGCGTCCGGTTTGTCGGCGATAGGTTCGTCCATATCGAGTACGGCAAAGACGCGCTCCGCCCCCGCCAAAGCCTGTTGGATGCCCGCATAGGCGCGGGATAGACGCTTCAACGGATTCGACATGTTGACCGCGTAAGTCAGGAACGCAACAAGCGTACCCGCCGTGATACGCCCGTCCACGACCTCCTTGCCGCCGAACCAGATCAGAGCCGTAGCCGCCGCAGCGGCGATGAATTCGATGGTCGGCGTCAGCATACTGGTCAGCTTCACGTTTTGCATCGACGCTTCGAAGGTTTTTGCGTTTTGCTCGCGGTAACGGTCGATTTCGTACCGTTCGCGCCCGAAAGCTTTGACGACACGCTCGCCGGATATGCTCTCCTGCATCATGGCGGTGAAATCGGACAGCTTCGCCTGGATTTCCGCGCCGGAATTTTTGATCATCTTGCCAAAGACTCGCATGGACAGGGCGACCACAGGCACGGTAATCAAGGTCATCAGTGCAAGCTGCCAGTCCAGCAGGAACATCATCACGAGAGAACCGATGAGAATCGCGCCTTCGGTTACGACGTCGATGATCTTGTCAGCCAGCGCGTTTTGTACCGTCGCCACATCGTTCGTCAGATAGCTCATGACTTCGCCGGTCTGGTGACGGTCGAAATAGGATACGGGCAGCCGCTGGAATTTCGCGAACAAGGCGTTCCGGATATCGAGGACGACGCTCTGCCCGACATGGGCGATCAGATAGCTTTGCCCAAAGTAGAAAAAGCCGCGGACAAAGAAAATCGCCAGCACGCCGATGCAGATCAGGTTCAGCGTTTCCATGTCTTTCTCAGCCAGCACCTTGTCGATCATGTCCTTAATGATCCACGGCATATAGAGGTTCGCCGCCGCCGAGACGATCATGCAGATGACTGCCTGCGCGATCCGCAGCCGATACGACTTCAAATATTGCAACAGCCGAAGATATTGTTTCATCGGTTCGTATTTTTCCTTTCAGGTACTACATCTCGCCATTTGCTGTATAGCCAGTTCCAGTCCTCCGGGTATTTCCGGATATGTTCCTCGAATACGGTGACGACGGCCTGTGTCGCTTCCTCGAGGTCGGCGTCCTTGTCGGCGGTCTTCCTGACATGGATTGGTGCTTGTATTTCGATGATATGGCGTTCGCCCGGTTCCTTATGGATGAACATCGGCAGGATTGGAACGCCGAAAAAACGCGCGATGGTAGCCGGGGCTGGCGTCCAGCCCGTTGTGTGGCCAAGGAATTCCGCGGGGATCGCGTCCTTCGCGTCATGGATGCCTTGATCCATCAGGAAATTGACGAAATAACCTTCGCGCACGCTCTTGTATAGTTTCCGCGTCTCGTCAGGATAAATGACGCGTACGGTGCGGAGCTGGCGCGCCAATTTATCCCACGCGTCGAACTGCTGGCGCTTGACCAGCGTCGCGAAAGGGGCGGGAACATAGTGCGCCATGCCCAGGCCGAAAAGCTCCCAGTTGCCGCTGTGCAGCGTCGCGAGGACGCCGCCCCTGCCGCTTTCAAATGCTTTCGCAGCTTCCGGGTCCGCCGTGTAGCCGATATATTTTTCCACGTCTTTGGCGATAATCGGGGCGCGCAGCCCTTCGACGCCCATCGGGCCGTATCGTTCAAGGCTGGCGCGGAGGATCCGCTCCGTTTCCTTCTCATCCGCGCCGAAATATTCGCGCAGACTCAGCCGCGCGCGATTTTTCCGGTGCTCGGGCAGAAAATGCCAGACGCCGGAACCGATCAGCCGTCCCAAAGAGGCCGCGCCGCTTTCGGGCAGTATCCGGCAGAATTCGGCGAACGCCAGCGTCGCCCAGTATATTGGATAAGAAGTGATCTTCACGCCCGGACACCTGCCGCCCTTCCTGCAAAATCGCAAACAAATTACACTTCATTGTAGCAGAAATTCGCGCAAATGGCAAAGAAGCGAAAAAATACGGCGCGCATCTGCGCGCCGCCGTCGATTCGTTGCGGGAACCTCCGAGAACAGCCCATCCGGTTCGCCCGTCAATCCAACCGCCGCACAGGCTGTTTTCTTTCGTTCCTTATTTCGTTTCCTCCCGCCGCGTCATTTTTTCCGTGGAGTGCCAGCGGTCATGCGCCGCGAACCATTCATCGCCCTCCTGCTGGATGTACCTGACGGATTTCCAGCGGTCATGAAGCCAGAACCATTCCTCCGGGTGGAGGCGAATATGCTCCTCCAATACGCGCCCCACGGCACGGGTCGCCTCCAGGATGTCGGCTTTCTTGTCCTTCGTCCTGCTCACGGGGATCGGCGCATGGATGATGCCCCTGTGCCTCCCGTCGGGAAGCCGCGTGATGTAAATTGGGATAATCGGAAGTCCTTGATGCCGCGCCAGCGTGGCGGGCCCCTGGGCAAAATTCGTCGGCCGTCCGAACCAGTCGATGACGATGCCGTCCCGCGCGCTGACGTCCTGGTCCATCAAGAGGCCGATGGCCCAGCCCTCCTTGAGCATCCGAAACATCTCGCGCACGTCGTTCTTATAAGTGACGTGCATGCCGACGAGGCTCCGGTTCTCGGTGATGAAGCGGTCGGAACCCGACTCCTTCTGCTTCATGCCGACCGCTACCAGCGGCACGCCAGCCTCGGCCAGCGCCCCGCCCAAGAGCTCCCAGTTGCCGCAGTGGGAAGTGGCGAATACCACGCCGCGCCCGAGGGCAAGGAGCTTTTTCACTTCGTCGAGCCCTTCCAGCTCGACCCGCTCGTGCAGGCGGCCCTTGAACCGCGGGAATCGCAGAACCTCAAACGCCATCGGACCGAACCGCACCCAGCTCGCTTTCGCGATCCGCTCCGCTTCTTGCTCGGAAACGCCGAGGCATTGCACCACATTGTCCGTCGCCATTTTTCGCCGTTTCGCCGGAACCAGCGGCCACGTCAGGGACCCCAGCGCCCGGCCCACCGTCTCGCACACCCGCTCCGGCAGGAGACAGCAGAAAAAGCTTAGGCATTTTTCCAAATAATAGATCATCATGGCATGGCGCCTTATTCTTCAGCTTTTGCCTGCGTTTCCAGCTGCTCGGCTTTTTTCTCCAGCTGCTTGACCCGTTTCATCAACGCGGGGAGCTTTCGGAGCGCCGACTGCATGCGCAGCCATTCCTGATGGGTCTGCACCGGGAAGCCCGCGCCGATATAGCCCTCGGGCATATCCCCGATGATGCCGCTACGCGCGGCGTAAAGGGAATTGCCGCCGATCTTGATGTGGCCGACGGTGCCCGTCTGTCCGCCGAACGTCACATTCGGCCCCGTCTCCGTGGAGCCGGAGATACCCGTCTGGGCGACGATGATATTGTTCGCGCCGATGCGGCAGTTGTGCCCGATATGGACAAGATTGTCGATTTTCGTGCCGTGTCCGATGACGGTGGAGCCCGTCGTCGCCCGGTCGATGCCTACGTGGGCGCCGATCTCCACGTCGTCCTCGACGACCACGTTGCCGACCTGCGGCACTTTCGTATGCACGCCGTCCTTCGTCGTGAAACCGAACCCGTCCGAGCCGACGACCGCCGAGCTGTGGATGACGGCGCGCTTCCCGACCCGGCAATGCTCGCGCACGGTGGCGTTGGAATAAACGACGGTCTTCTCCCCGATGGTCGCGTACTGGCCGATATAGACGTGGGGATAAATCACCGCGCCGCTCTCCACGACGGCGTGGGCGTCCACCACGGCGAAAGGCATGACCACGGCGTCCGCCGCGATTTTCGCCCCTTCGCCGACATAGGCCAGCTTGCTGACGCCCTCCGGGAAAGACAGCGGCGGCGTGAACGCCTCCAACAGCTTCGCAAAGGCCGCCCTCGGGTCCTCAACATAAATCGCGGGTATCGGGAACGATTCCGTCCCTTCCGGCAGCAAAATCGCGCCTGCCTTTACCGCTTTCGCTTCCTGTATATGCGGCTCCACGGCAAACGTCACATCCGTTTTCCGCGCATTTTCCAGATTCGCCGCCCCTTCCACCATCAGGGAAGCGTCCCCCTCCAGCCGCCCGCTCACGAGCGCAGCGATCTCTCCCAGCGTCATCTTCATACGATTTGCCTCACTTCAATTTTTCCAGCACGTCTTCCGTAATGTCCACGCCGCCGTAGAACACCGATTTCTGCATGCTGCTGTTGTCCAGGATCACGTCCAGCTTCTTCGCCCGCGCGATCTCGTCCACGGCCTTGTCCAGCTTCTGGCGCATCTGCATCTGGTACTGCGTTCGGATGCCCTGCATTTGCATGCTGGCCTCCTGCTGTATCTTCTGGGCTTCCGTCGAGGCCTCCTGCTGCAGCTTCTGCATCTCAGTTTCCGCTTCCTGCTGCAGCGTCTTGCCCAGCTCATCCGCTTCCGCCTGAACCTTGTCCGCTTCTTCCTGCGACTTGGGCGGATTCGCCTGCACCTTCTGGTTGAACTCGTCTTCCTTGGCCTGGAGACGCGCCATGACGGCGTCCTGCTTCTCCTTGAACTTCGCCTCCATCGCCGTCTGCTTCTCTTTCATCTTCGACTCGAGCTCCGTCTGCTTCTCCCGGAGCTTCGCCGTGCCTTCCTCCTGCAGCTTCTTGATCTGCACGGCCTCGGTCTCGATGCGGTCCGCATCGTAATAGCCGACGAGAGAGGTCTTCTCCGAGCAGCCGGAAACGCCTATGGAAACCGCGAGCAAAAGCGCCGCGCCAACCCCCCGCGCCATCTTGTTGAACTTCATCCGTCGATTCCTCATTTCTCGTTAAAGTAGCTTTCCTTCTTCACTCCGCGCTCTTTTGCCGGCCGGACCTTGCAATCTCCCGGACCAGTTCCTCCGTCAGATCCTTCGCCGTCCCCCCGACGACGAAAAGCCCGTCCGCCGGGTCCGGATTCTTTCCCGCCGCAGGCAGCCCCGCCGTCACCGGCGACGCGTAAACGACGGAAAGATGATGACGGACGGCCAGCTTTGCCGCCATGGACGCCAAATCCGTCGTCATGCCGCCCTCTACGGCCAAAAGTTCCTTTTCCTTGGCGCGAATCGCGTTCTTCGTATCCTGGATGCGCATTCGAAGCTCCGTGGCGTCCAGCATGTTCTTCTGGATCGCGTCCAAATTCCGCATCTGCGCCTCGCTGCGCTTCCGCATCTCCTCGGCGCGCACCCGGTCGTCCGTCGCCTGCTCGATCGCCGCGAGGTCTATCCCATGCTGCCGGGCAAGCTCTTCTTTGTAGGCGCGGATTTCCGCCTCGTATTTCTGGTACAGCTCGAACTGGTGGCGGCCCCGCTCCCGCTGGAGATTGTCCAAATGACGCTTCAAATCCGCCACGGTCGCCTCGGAAAGCCGCATGATGTCCGCATTGTCCAGCTTCAGCTGCGTATTGAAGATCTCGTTGAAATACGCGGCATTGATCTCGTCCCGGGCCGCCTCGTAAACTGCCCGCGTCTCCTCGCGTTTCGCCTTCTCCTCTTCCGCCAGCCGTTCCAGGAACTCGTGGTTCTCCTTTGCGAGCTGCAGTTTCTTCTTCTGGTCCACCGCATCGTCGAAAGGCTTCTTGATCGCGTCGGGCGCCGTCAGTGCCAGAAGCCGCTTCTCCTGCCCCGCCAAGAGGTCCGCCAGCTGCGCCCGCTCGCCGCGGAGCCGCAGCAGCGTGCCGTATGCGGGATGCTTGCTTGCCGCCTCCCCGAGCCGAACGAACCCGGACGCTTCCAGCTCGCTCTTCTCCGCAGGCACGGCGTCGGGGCCCGGTTCCGGCCTCAGCCAAAGCCAGCCGAAGGAAACGGCGACCAAAATCGCAAGGGTCAAAAAGCCGACAACCGCCGCTTTTCGTCCGCCGCCCGTCGGGCGGCTCTCCCCATTGCTTCCCATGGCCGTCTTTCCCCCTTGCAGACCGAATCATCCCTCGCCGTGGCCCGACTCAATTTATTCGTTGCTTCCTTAGAAAAGTACCGAGCCGCTTATGCGCGCTCGGTACGAAAAGTGCATATCCTCTTGGAAATTACTTCGCCATCTTGCGGATCACGTCCTGCGTGATGTCCTGCCCGCCGTAAACGACGGCTTCTTTGGCGATGACCACGGAAAGGCCCTTCGCCTCGGCGACGGACTTGACCTCAGCCTCTACCTTCTTCTGGATCGGGTCGAAAAGCTCCTGCTGCTTGCGCGCCAGCTTTTCCTGGGACTGCTGGTAATAGTTCTGCTTTTCCTCGTCGCCCATCCCAGCGGTCTTGGACTCGAAATCCTGCCGCGCTTCCTCGATGGCCAGCTGCATCTTCGTGTTCGCATCCTGCACGTCCGTGGACTGACTCATGATTTGGCGAAAATCGACGACGCCGATGCTGGAGGACGCCGCCGAAGCGGTGCCGCCCGTCAGGCCGCCCATCTGCGTGAGAGCCAGCGCAACGACGCTGCCGACGAAGACCGCCGCGATCACGACGCTAAAAATCTTGATGTGCTTCTTTTCCAGTTTAATCATTTTCCTGTCTCCTTTTTCTTGTTCCCGCGAAAACACGGTTGTTTTACATCGCTGACATTATAGCAAACTCTTTTTTTAGATTCAAGGGCAATAAAATAAGAATTTCCTTAAAATAAGTCCGCTCCTTGGCCCTTTGCGTCCATGTTCCCGCGCAGCCAAAGGCGATCGCTGCCGCCGCGGCAAAAACGCACGCATGACAACGGGAGTTGTTCCCGATTTGTCCACAATTTCATCCACAGCTTGTGTACAAACATTTGTACCTGCATGATTCGATTTATGGATTTACCTCCGGCACGGCCAGCGAAAAATGTACGACCACGTCCGGCCAGCCGTTTAACGGCACCCAGCCGCGCACCCGCTCGGCGAAGGGGCGGTCCAGCTTTCCCTCGCCCGTCGCCAGCGCCTCCGCCTTGCGGCAGCCACGATGACTTTCCGGCGCTCCGAAAGCCGCACAGATTTCTCCCGGCGTCCGCCCGTTCTTTTTTGCGAAGGCGTTGACCGCGATCACATGGTGGTTTTTGTCGATCAGCCGCGCCTGCCCCGGAAAGTTTTCCCAAGTCTCGTGAAACGATTGGATGAGTTTTTCATAACGCTTATCTTCCATGTTGTTCCCCCCTGCGGATATTATACAGGAAAAATCCCCGAGGAAAAAGCGCGGGGATTTTTAGCATTTTATGTTTGATTCGTTTACCACATGCAAATCGGAAATGATTTCCAAATGTTTCACGTGCAACATTTTTTCGGTTTTATTTTTTTGTTTTTCTTTCGCGAAAGGTTTTGATGTTGGATTATACGATTATTTATATTCATCTTTATGAAATAGACTTGGCGGGGCTTCGCCCATCCAACCCTCCCCACACAAGGGGAGAGCCCCTTGTGAATCCCCCGGAAGGGCTCCGCGGAGCCAGAGGATTTATTACTCCGGCCGCCCGACGATTCCGTCGGGCGGTTCTTTTAGTGATATTCGCTTTATATTTTAATTCTCGAAGATGAAGTATATAGCATGCCCTTTATTGTTCTTTCATAAACCATTAGGATCAGAATATACCTCTATTTCGTAATCTTCCGCTAACTCGCCCACATTGCCATTCACGCTTAAAAAACACATTGCCGCTTCAACTTTTATCTCTGGATAATGATTCCAGAGACCGAAAAGAACACAATCTTTATATCGTTTGTCCTCGTAATCGAAATAACGAGCTACCCATTGGCATCCGTTGACATCGGGGGAATCGCTGTAAGGTTTATAATAAAACGTTAAATCATCTGCTGCTGCCAGTGCACGACAATTCTGAGGTATTGCAATCGACTGCGGATCGGTTCGAAGCATTTTCGTTATCTCAGCGACGCGATTATAGTCATCATCGTTGTATATGTCCCAGCGAAGATGAGTAAATATTGGCGGGCGTGTTAGTGGTCCCGTTAAAAGCGTCACATGTATAGTGTTTTTGTCTTTTACCTGTAGCTGCATACAATGTCCGGACGCTGAAGGGTCTTCGCTAGAGAGCCAATAAAACTGAAATACATTATTTTGGGCATCGTAATCAAATGTGTTTAGCATTGAGCACCCTATATCACCTGTCTCCTCATTTACGTATATACGCCCATATGCGTATTTACCGGGCCAAGCATTGCACTTCTCAGGCTTGATAAATACATAATACGGAACCCCCTCATGTATTAGTAGGTCGGTTACGGCTACTCCTCGCCTTGGAACAAACTCCACCGCACCGGATTCTAAGATGGTAAAGTTTACGCCGTATCCGGTTTCTTGCTGTCCGCCTGCCGAGGGTTGCGTTGTGTTCCCTGCTGGCTGCGCAGGTTGCAAGGCTTGATTGTATGGTTGGAATCCATATTCCGAATGTGTGTTGACGAAACGGTTAAGGCGTTCTACATTTTCTGTCTTGCTGGGGTCAATTTCCACCGCCCTGCGAAAATGTTGATAGGCTCTTTGATACTCCTCATCGATATAGGAACGATATCCCCCGATACTCGTAAGGTAATTTGCATATTTTTCCGCAATGGCTCCTGCGGTCATTTGCACAGTCACATCATTGGGCAGCAATTCTGCCGCACGTTTTACATATTGGTCGCCCCTATCCATCTCGTCAGTTCCGCTAAACGAACTCAACGGTTTGCCTGCACGAACTACTCCTGCATAACACCATAAAGAAAAACCATAATAGAAATTATAGAGCCCTTCGTTGGGCTTTAATTTGACAGCCTTTTTGCATGGATCTAAAGCCTTTTTATAGTTTTCTGCCTTAATATATGACAATCCACACATAGCCCACAATTCATCGTTGTTTGTTTCCTCCGCAGCTTTCCTAAATGCTTCTCCTGCTTCTTCATATTTTCCTTCATTTAGCAATTTTTCTCCCTGCGACGCATAAGTTTCCGCAGTGCTTTTTAACTTCACACTCTCGCTTGCCGCCTCTGCTACAGGAGCCGCAACCGGCGCGGCAAACACAGAACCCATGACAAACCATGCTGCCAACGCGATTGAAATCTTTTTCCGCATACATGTCCCCTCCGTTTTCGCTTTTTGCGGCTTTTCAAACCACTAAATTGTAAACAGTATATCACCGAAGAGAAAGGACGGTCAACGAATTTCCACTGATTGCGGCGGCCATGGAAAATGGTACAGACACAGACAAAAAGTACTGGCAAGTTTCGCGGCGTTATCGCCAAGAAACTTTTGGTGTTCGGAAATATAAAAAAGCGCAAACGATTATTTGTCCCTCGATAAAGGTCGCAACGGCTTGTACTTTAGCCCATATTACAGAATTAAGCGTCTACGCTGCGAAAACCCAACCCCGCAAAAATGGGCTAAAGCATAAGTCATCAAGAGCTTTATCGCGGGATAAACTGCCCGATAAGTTATTTCAACCTTTCACCGCGGAATCCTGGGCCCGCAGGCCCCTAAGGAGGGGTGCAAGGGGAGGAACGCCCCTTGCAGGGTTGCAGGGGCAGCGCCCCTGCATGAAATCTTCACAAAGATGAATATGTGAATCGTATAAGCTAAAGCTAAAACTTTTCGCAAGAAATAATGGCGTTCAGCCATGAACAAAAATATTTCCCCTCCTTCCGCGCGGATGATGCTATAATGAACCCGACGGGAGGGACGCGCATGGGCAGGCCGAAATATTTTCGCTACGGCGAAAAGGAAATCGCATATCTAAAATCGAAGGATAAAAAATTGGCCGCGGTCATCGACGCCGTAGGGCCGATCCGCCGGGAAACGGACGGGGACCTTTTCTCCTCCGTAGTCCGGCATATCATCGGGCAGCAGATTTCCAACAAAGCGCTGGCCGCCGTCTGGGGGCGCCTCACGGAAGGCCTTGGAACGGTGGACGCAGCCACGGTGCTGCACGCGGGCGAGGAGCGGCTACACGGCTTCGGCATGAGCTATCGCAAAGCGGCGTATATCTCGGACTTCGCCCGCAAGGTCGGGAACGGGGAGTTTTCCCTGTCCGCGCTGAAAAAAATGGACGACGCGGCGGCGATTGCCGCTCTTTCCGCCCTGAAAGGCATTGGCGTATGGACGGCGGAAATGATCCTGCTCTTCTGTCTGGAACGCCCCGACGTGCTGAGCTTCGGCGACCTCGCCATCCAGCGCGGCCTTCGCATGGTCTACCGCCACCGGGAAATCACGAGAGCGCAGTTTGAGCGGTATCGCCGCCGCTATTCCCCGTATGGGAGCATCGCCAGCCTTTACCTCTGGGCAGTGTCCGGCGGCGCGCTGCCCGGCGTGTCGGACCCCGCGGAACGGAAACGGGGGAAGAAATCATGACGCGCGCAGCCGCGAAGATATACGCCTCTCCCCTGGGCGCACTCCTTCTTGCCGCCGACGGCGAAGGACTGACGGCCCTCAATTTCCTCAAAGTGCCGCCCGCTTCGCTGCCTGCCGGGACGAATGCCGCGCTCCGATCGGCAAGCCGCTGGCTCGACGTCTATTTCTCCGGACGGGACCCCGGCTTCACGCCGCCGCTCCATCTTAGCGGGACGCCATTCCGCCTGGCGGTTTGGCGGCTGCTGCTCGATATCCCTTACGGGGAGACGACGACCTACGGCGCGCTGGCGAAAACGATTTCCGCACGGCGGAGCGGCGCGCCCATGTCGGCGCAGGCTGTCGGCGGCGCAGTGGGACACAACCCCATAGCGCTGATCGTTCCCTGCCACCGCGTCGTCGGCACGGACGGCAGCCTCACCGGATATGCAAGCGGCCTCGACAAAAAAACGAAGCTTCTCTCGTTGGAAGGCATCCGCATCGCAAACGGAAAAATTTTGGCAAGCTGTGGTGAGCAATCATGAAAAAACTGGACGCCGGGATCTACCTTTTCGCCCTCGGCCATTTCTGCGTGGACTGGGCGCAGGGCGCGATTCCCGCGCTGCTTCCCTACTTCGTGCAGAATTACGGGCTTTCCTATCAAGAGGCCGGGTCGCTGATTTTCGCCAACGTCCTGCTTTCCTCGGTGCTCCAGCCCGTCTTCGGCTATTACTCCGACAAGATTTCACTGCCGTGGCTGATTCCGCTGGGCCCGCTTTTTTGCGGCCTCTCCATTTCGCTGATCGGCTTTTCCTCGTCTTATTGGACGGTATTTTGCGCCGCCATGGTATGCGGCCTTGGAAGCGCGCTGTTCCATCCCGAGGCGGCGCTTCTGGTGGGGCGGATTGCGGGTCTGCAAAAAGGGCAGGCGCTTTCCACCTTCTCCGTAGGCGGGAACGCGGGCTTCGCCGTCGGCCCCCTCATGGCGGGCTTCTGCGCCTACACGCTGGGCATCCGATCGCTCCTCGTCTTCGGCGCGGTCAATGCCTGTGCCGTTCTGCTCATCGCGCGCCGCCTGCCCTCCGCCCTCGAACGCGCGAAAGCCGAGGCTTATGCCGGCGCGAAAAGCAGCGCGCCGCAAAAGGCGAACGACTGGAGTTCCTTCGGGCGGCTTTCCGTCGCCATTCTCGCCCGCTCCCTGGGCTTCACGCTCAGCAATACCTTCATTCCCCTTTTCTGGGTCAACGTGCTGGGCGCTTCGCCGGAGCAGGGCACGACCGCGCTCTCCGCGCTGTTCGTCATGGGCGCCGTCGTCACCTACATCGGCGGGCTCGCCGCCGACCGCGCGGGCTTCGTCCCCATACTGCGCGTCTCGTTTCTCGTCATGATTCCGGCGATGGCATGCTTCGTGAACAGCGGGAACGTATGGCTCTCGTCGCTACTGCTCCTGCCCGTGGCCGTTTCCATTTTCCTGCCCTACAGCCCCATCGTCGTGCTTGGGCAGGCGTACCTCGGCAAAAACGCGGGCTTCGCCTCCGGCGTCACGCTGGGGCTTTCCACCACCATCGGCGGCATCCTCGCCCCGGTCGTGGGCTGGGCCGCCGACCGCTGGGGCATGGTGACGGCGCTGCAGATTCTTTGGATCGCGGGCGTATTCGGCAGCCTCGCCGCGTTCACGCTGCGGGAACCGGAAAAACTCTGACGCCGACGCAAACGTGAGTTTCCCCATCGTCTTTTCAGTCTTTTTTTAGGAATCCGTGTTTTAATGGAACAAATTTTGCAGCCGAAGCGGACGCCGGCGCATCGCACGGGCCGGACGGATCCGCAATTTCGCTAAGATTAAGATAAGGAAGAACCGGATTGAGCAAACAAAAGAACAAGAAATATAAGCCGGCGCACCGCAAGAAGAACGACCGTTCCTATCTGCTTTGGGTGTTTTTCGCCGTCCTCATCGGCGCGGGCATCGGCCTGGGATTTTACTTCGCCTCTTCGAGCCTTTTCGACAAGCCCCACCGGCGGCCCCGCACCGACGCGCGTCCCTACCAGACCACGGAAACGCTCCTGGTGGCGAAGGACAAGACCACCGTCATGATCATGGGCGTGGACGAGCGCATAGACGACGTGGGCCGTTCCGACACTCTGATGCTGGCCACTGTGGACCCGAAGAAAAAGAGCGCGTCGCTGCTCTCGATTCCGCGGGATACCCGCGTCCACATCCCCGGCTATGGCTACGACAAGATCAACGTCGCTTATTCCCTCGGCGGCCATGAACTGACGCAGGACACCGTGGAGGAATTCCTCGACACGCCGGTGGAGCATTACGTCCTCATCAAAGTCCCCGCCTTCAAGCGCATCATCGACGCCATCGGCGGCGTGGACATCGACGTGGAAAAGCGCATGTACTACGTGGACGAATGGGACGACGACGGGGGCCTCGTCATCGACCTGTATCCGGGCAAGCAGCACATGGACGGCAAGACCGCCATCACCTACGTCCGTTACCGCGACGAAGACGGCGACATCGGGCGCATCGAGCGGCAGCAGAAATTCATGAAAGCCGTCCTCGACCAGGTCATGTCGCCTTCCATTCTCCCGCGGCTGCCGGACGTTATCCGTGAAGTCATGGGCTCCGTGCAGACCGACCTTTCCTTCCGTCAGCTTCTGGAACTGGCGGGCGCTTTGAAGGAAGCGCAGTCCAACGGCCTCAAGACGAAAATGGTCGCCGGCCGTCCCCTCTATATCGACGAAATCAGCTATTGGATTCCCGACGTCTACGACGCCCGCGAGGACATGGCGGACATGCTGGGCATCACCATCAGCGAGAACGCGAAAGCGGAAATGAATCGCGACGCGTCCGCGTATCAGGCGTCGATTCCTGCCAACGCCAAGGAAGTGCCGGAAGACGACAAGACGATCGGACGTCTCATCCGCGAGGGCTCAAAACCGCCCCGAGACGGAGACAGGGACAGCGTGACGAGCCCGACGTCTCCGCGCAGCGGCAAGGGCTCGGACGAACGGCCTTCCTCTCTTCCGCCGAGACAAGGCACATCGCAGTCAACCGTTCCTTCGACGGCTCCGACGACGGAGTCCAACACGGAGGAGCCCGAAACAGCGGCGTCAACAAAACAGCCTGCGGAGACTGAGACGGAAAGCAATCCCTCCTCCAGTGAGGAAACCGTATCGAAGCCGACAACCCCGGCGCCTCCCGCTGCGCCGACGACGCCGTCAAGGCCGTCGCCCAGCAGCGTGCCTCCTCGGCTCGGCTCGTCGGGCAAACAAAACTGAACTGTCATTCAGAACGTCGATGCAGGATATTCCTGCATCGACGTTTTTTGTTGACAAGCAAATATTTTTCCTGTACGATAATAAAAAATTTCTATCGTTAAAAAATTATATATAAATTTTTATTATCGTAAATTTTACAGAAGGAGATGATCGCATGTATTTCGACGACTACAACAGCCCGGTATTTCGCCCGCCCAGCGAGGCGCGGAGCTTTATCCTGCGACTGACGCGCGGCTGCGCGCACAACAAATGCACCTACTGCAATATGTATCGCGGCGTTCCGTTCCAAGTGCTGACCGATGAACAGATCATGCGCCAGATTGACATGGCGCAGGCGTACAACGCGAAAGCCGTGCGCCGGGTATTTTTCGCGGACGGCGACGCGCTGGTGCTTTCCACCGAGCGGCTGCTCCGCGTGCTGAAGACGCTGCACGAAGTTTTCCCGAATTTCGAGCGCGCTTCGTCCTATGCCGCGCCGAAGGATATCCTGCGGAAATCCGTGGAGGAGCTGCGGCAGCTTCGCGAGGCCGGACTGGAGCTACTCTACTACGGCATGGAGTCCGGCGACGGCGTGACGCTGGCGAAAATCAATAAGGGCGTGGACGACATAGAATCTATCGAGGTCGGCCAGCGGGTCATCGCCGCGGGCATGAAGCTCTCGATGATGGTCATCCTCGGCATCGCCGGCGAAGAGGGCTCGGAGCGCCACGCGCTGGAGACGGCGAAAGCCATCAACGCCATCCGTCCGACGATGCTCGGCGCGATCTGCCTGATGCTGTACCGCGGCAGCGAGCTCAAAGCGGAATTCGAACGCGGCGAATTCAAGCCCCTCTCCCCCGCGGGGCTGATGGAGGAACTGAAGCTGATGATCGAGCACGTAGACCTTCCCGCGACCGAGCACTGCCTGTTCCGCAGCAACCACATCTCGAACTATGTGCCGCTGAAAGCGACGCTGCCTGAGGACAAGGAGCAGCTCCTCCGCGACATCACTTACAGCATCGAAGAGCTGAAAAAGCTCAAGGACTGGGACGTTTACAACCACGACAAATATTGATGAAACGATGAACAAAACCTAAGAAACATGAAAACAATCTGGCTCACAAAAAAACGCCGGTTTCCGACATTGGAATCCGACGTTTTTTCTATTTTGTCATTCCGTTTCTTTCGGGGGCATCGGGGGCGGAACCGGGATCGGTTCTTCTCCGCCTCTCATGCGGGGACCGTGTCCCATTCCGGGGCCGCCCATCATCCATCCGTGACGGAAGGCTTCCCGCAGGACGGAAGCGTCGAGGCCGAGTTCCTTCGCCACGTCGTCCCAGCCGTTGTTGATTCTTTTCATCGCGAGAATGTCGCGGGCATTTTTCCCGGAAGCTTTGCCGAGCACGCCCGCCGCGCGCACGTCTCTCGGGTTGTAGCCCTCCCGGAGCAACGTCCGCGCCTCCTCCGGCGTCAAATTCGTCTTTTCGTCGGCGATGCGCGCCGCCATCAGCTCGCCCATCGTTTCGTGAATCATTTCCCGGGTCACGCCCAGCGAGTCCCCGACGGCGCGCCAGTCGCCCTTCTCCTCATAGATTGCCATGACCTCCGCAAAGGTATGACCGCTGGTCCTCGCCAGCATGGAGCAGGGAAACACCTCGCGGAACGCCCGCGGATTTTCCGCAAGATACGCGGCGACCTCCGCCTCGTCCACGCCGAACATCTCCGCCGCCCGCGCCGCAGCCTCCTCGTCGTTCATGCGCCACGGGGCCTGGCCCATGCGATGATGTCCCGACTGCGGGCCGCCGTGTCCGCCCGCCGGCGCCGCCTGCGCCGCGGCGCCGAAAAAGCCCGCCCCCAGCAAAAGACCGCCGGCCATCAAGGCCGCAATACATTTCCTGTTCACAGTAAAACCTCCTTGCCTGCACGCAAATTATTTCGCTCTGGTATCAGTATAACCGAAACAAATTAAACGCGCCTTAAAATTTTGACGGCGGAAAAACTTTTTTCTCCCTGCCGCGTTTTTCGGAGGAAACAGCGACCTTTGGCCCCTTATTTCATTTTTAGGGCCCTCTTTCACATTGAACAACCCCGTTGATTTATGTTAAAATTCAGAAATAGGGTAAAATAGGAAGTGTTGCCCTGCATAGGGAGGTGATTTCATGGGCAAAGGAAAAATCCTGCTGTTGGGGCAGGACGAAGTCAACTTGGCGATGACGGAAATGATCCTGTCCGAGTTCGACTACGAAGTGAGCACGGCGACTGACGGTGAGGAAGCCGTCCGTTTGCTGACGGAGTCCAGGCACGACCTTCTGCTCATCGACGTCATTATGCAGCCGATGAACGGAATCGAAATACTGGAGCGCATCCGCGAAATTCCGGGGCTCCGGGACATAAACACCATCTTCCTGACGGCGTCCTCCCCGCGCATGGATTTGAGCGAAGCGCTCCGACTCGGCGTCCTCGACTTCATTCCCAAGCCGGTGCTGCCTGAATCGCTGTTTGCCGCGGTTCGGCAGGCAATGCAAAAGACCGTGAAGGAAAAGATCCTCGCCGTGGACGACGACGAGATGAACCTGTTCACGATACAGGAAATATTCGGCATCCGCTACGACGTCCGCTGTGCGGCCTCAGGCGCGGAAGCCCTTCGGGAAATCGAGCGGGAGCGTCCCGATCTGGTGCTGCTGGATTTCCACATGCCGGAAATGGACGGCATCGAGGTCCTGCAGCACATCCGGGACATCGACGGCTGCGAGAACCTGCCCGTAGTCTTCCTGACCGCGGACACCGGCGCCGATACCGAAGCCGTCCTCTTTGAAGCGGGCGCCATGGACTTCATCGCCAAGCCCTTCGTCATGCAGGTGGCCATGCAGCGCATCCACCGCATCCTGAACCTCAAGCATCTGCAGGATTCCCTGCAGGACGAGGTGGACCGGAAGACGTCGGAGCTCCTGGACAGCAACCAGCGGCTGAAGGCCCTCTCTGACCAGATCATACACGCGCTGACCAGCGCCGTCGATACCAAGGACCGTTACACCAACGGCCATTCGGAGCGGGTGGCGGAATACGCGCGGGAAATCTCCCGCCGCCTCGGAAAGTCCCCGAAGGAAACCAACGAGATCTACAATATCGCCCTGCTGCACGACATCGGCAAGATCGGCATCTCGGACGCCATCATCAGCAAGCCCAGCCGGCTCAACGACGAAGAGTATGAGATCATCAAGAGCCACACCATAAAAGGATACGAGATCCTCAAGAACATTTCCGAAATACCGGGTCTCCCCATCGGCGCGCGCTGGCATCACGAACGGTACGACGGCACCGGCTATCCGGACGGCAAAACGGGCAAAGACATTCCCGAGGTCGCCCGGATCATCTGCATCGCCGACGCGTACGACGCCATGTCTTCCGACAGGAGCTACCGCAAGGCGCTGCCGCAAGCCATCGTCCGCGAAGAGATCGAGCAGGGCAAGGGCGTCCAGTTCGACCCGAAGATCGCCGACGTCATGCTGCAGATGATCGACGAGGATACGAACTACAGCCTGCGCGGCATCATGGAATCACATTAACCCGTTGTCGTCCCGGCACAGGAAAGGAGGAATCCCGTCATGGATTCTGTCGTGCTGTACACGGAGGAAATCGACGATCTGCAGGAAGCGGCCAAGGAGCTTTTCGACCAGGCGAAAGCGTTCCCGCTGAAAAAGAATTCCGTCGCCCTCCTGTACGCGGAAGAGGAAACCGATTTGAAAGCGCTTTACGCCCTGCTGTCAAAACAGTGGGATTTCCCCGTCCTCGGCTGCACGGCCATGGCCATGCTCATGTCCAACAAGGGATACCGCAGCATCGGCATCTCCGTCATGCTGATGACCGGCGACGACGTTTCTTTCGCCGCCGGCATTTCCGACGCCCTGCGCCGGGAAAACTGCGAATCGGAGATTGCCCGGACGTACGCGGCGGTGAAGGCGCAGCTTCCCTCCGAAGAAAAGCTGATCATCACCTTCGGCGGCATGCCCATGGAGGAAGACCATGTCGCAGGCGACGAAGCGGTGCGCGCCATCGAGAAAGCCTGTGGGAGGTATGTTCCCATTTTCGGCGGTCTCGCTTCCGACGGCTTTACCTGTACCAACGCCTGCGTTTTCTGCAACGGGGAAACGGGCGCCCATCGTCAGGCCTTTCTGCTGGTCGCGGGAAACATCAGCCCGCAGGTCATCGAAGTCAACTCCATCGAGAACCGGGCGAATTTCACTTACAAAGTCACCGAATCTAACCGGAACCAAGTCTTCCGCCTCGGCGACGGCACATTCGTGGAAGCCCTGAAACATGAGGGTATCGTCGTCAAGACAGGGACGATCATCAACGATTATCTGCTTTCGCCCTTTATCCTGGAGCGTTCGTACCCCAACGGCGACACCGTCGAAGTCGCCCGCACCCTCTTCACGCTGGATGAGGAAACGGGCTCCGGCACGTTCCTCGGTTCGGTGCCGGAGAGCTCCATTCTCGGCGTCGGCATCATCAACCGCTCCGACGTGCAGAATTCCGTAGAACAGGCCTGCGACGAAATGGTCGAGGCGATTTCCGCCGCTCCCGGCCAATACACGACGCTGCTCTGCATGTCCTGCTGCGCCCGCTTCCTCGCCATGGCCAGCAACACGGACGCGGAAATGGACGCCTGCCGCGGACGGCTGCCCGGCGGCATGTCCTTCCTCGGCATGTACGGCAACGGGGAATTCTGCCCGAGCCGGGGCAGCCGGACCGGCGAATACCACAATCTGTTCCACAACTTCACCTTCGCCATGGTGGCGCTGTAAGACGCGCCGCCCACCGGCGCAAATGAAGCACAGGGGTAATGATATGGAAACGGAAACCATCGATCTGGAGAAAAATCTCCAGCTGGAAAACAAAAAACTTTCCCGCGAGCTCCGACGGCTGAAGAAGGACAACGAAGTGCTGCGCATGGCCAACGACCAGGCGCTCCGCACCCAGACCTACATCCAGAAAGAGAATATGCGGCAGGCCTTCTACACCAACCAGCTCTTGAAGACCAGCCCCTACGTCCTGATTCTGACCGACGAGAGGCTCCGCACCGTCATGACCTCGGACGCGTTCTTTCGCTTCGGCAGGACGTTTTCCTCCGAGGAACTCCGGCGCGGCGTTTCCCTCCGGCTGGCACTGACGGGCATCCTGCCCGAAGCCGACCTCACCGAGTTCCTGGAGAAATGCGAGACCGCCCTGTCCACGGCGGAGGTGGACCCGTACCTTCTCCGCACCGTCGTCGCCGGGCAAAAAGTCGACTGGCAAATCACCATCACCTGCATGACGACAAAGGAAGGCCGCGTCGCTGGGCTGAACATCATCTTCGTGGACATGACCGACGTCGTTGACGCCATGGAGCGCGCGGAGGCCGCCGACAAGGCGAAAAGCAACTTCCTCGCCAATATGAGCCACGAGATCCGCACGCCCATGAACTCCATCACGGGCATGGCGGAATTCATCCTGCGGGACAGCAACGACGACACGGCCAAGCGTCACGCCGCGAAAATCAAATCCGCGTCCCGCACTTTGCTGGCCCTGATCAACGACATCCTGGACTTCTCCAAGATCGAGTCCGGCAACATGCGCCTCGTCGAAGATTCCTATCGTCTCTCCGCCCTGCTGAACGACGTTACCGCCCTAATCGACGCGCGTTTGCACGGTACGCACGTCAAGCTGCGGACCGAGTTTCTGGGAGAGATTCCCGACGAGCTCCACGGCGACGAGATCCGCCTCAAGCAGATCCTCATCAACCTTCTGGGGAACGCCATCAAGTTTACCTCCCACGGCTCTATCACCCTTTCCCTCCGCTGCGAGCGGCTGGGCGACGCCTCCTGTCTCCTCTGCTTCTCCGTTTCCGACACCGGCATCGGCCTGAAGGAAGAAGACATCGGCCGCATTTTCTCCAGCTTCACGCAGGTGGACATGAAACGCAACCGCGCCATCGAGGGCACGGGACTCGGCCTCGCCATCTGCAAGCGCCTGATTACCATGATGGGCGGCACGCTCGACGTGAAAAGCGTTTACGGCCAAGGCTCCACGTTCTCCTTCACCATCATCGGCACCGTGGAGAACTGGGACTCCACCCTGCACGAGAATCTTTCGACGCGGGAAATCACGGAGCCGGCCTATCGGGCCACCTTCTCCGCCCCGGAGGCCAAGGTCCTCGTCGTGGACGACAACGAGATGAACCTTGACGTGGCCGAAGGACTGCTCGCCCCGTACCAGATTTCCGTCGTCCGCGCCACGAGCGGCGAGGAAGCCCTGGAGTTCTTCGCCGAGGGCAACTACGACCTCGTCTTCATGGACCACATGATGCCCGCCATGGACGGCGTGGAAACCCTGCTGCGCCTCCGCAAGATGCCTTTCGGCTCGAATGCCGTCGTCATCGCCCTGACCGCCAACGCCCTCGCCGGCGCGGCGGCAGAGTACAAGGCCTGGGGATTCCAGGATTTCCTCGCAAAGCCCATCGACCCGCTGGCCATCGACAAGCTCCTGCGCAAGCACCTGCCTGCGCATATGATCCACCCCATCGAGAACGAGCCGGGCTTCCTGCACGACAAGAACGAGGAAGTCGCCGACGAAAAGATCGCCAAAGGGCTTCCCATCGACGAGGAAGCCGCCCTGAAATACTGCATGGGCAGCCGGGCCTTCCTGAAAAAGATGCTCGCCACCTTTGCAAAAAACGAGAAGACCAAGCTGCTTGAACGGCTTTATCGCGCCAAGGATTGGGACAATTACCGCATCGCCGTCCACGCCCTGAAGGGCAACGCCCTCACCATCGGCGCCCTTCAGCTGTCGGGTCACGCCAAGGCGCTGGAATTTGCGGCGCGGGACCGCCGCCTCGCCGACCTCGACGAGATGCACCCCGCCGTCTTGAACGAATACGCCGCCCTGCTGAGCGAGATCCGCAGTCGGGTGCAGCCCGGCGCCTGATCCCTACAAAAAAACGAACCCATAAAAGAAGCTTCCACGTCCGTTTCGTGGAAGCTTTTTCTATAGGTTCGCTTTGGATTGGTCGTCATCCCGCGGTGACGTAACTCCTTTTTTCCTTCGGCAGCGCCTCCCAGCGCACCGCGTTCGCGTCCACGCCCCGGGCCAGTCCCCAGGCCGCCGCCACGCCCGCCGCCTCGCCGATGCTCATGCAGGTGGGCTGGATGCGCATGGACGCCTGCAGGATGAAGCTTGCGCTGATGCAGCGTCCCGCCACGATGAGGTTCTTGACCGTTTCCGTCACCAGCGACCGATAGGGAATCTCGTAGAACGCACCCTTCGGCAGTTTCTCCGATACCTTTTCCCCGTGGGCGTCGATAAACCACGCGGTGCGGCAGACGGCGTCGGGGAAACGGCTCTGCTTGTGATAGTCGTCCTCCACCAGATAATACTTGCCGCGAATCCGCCACGACTCCCGCGCGCCCAGCATGGCCGCCTCGCGGCTGATGAACGCGTTCTCGAAGCCCGGCATGTGCCGGATCAAATAGTCGGCGATATGGCGCATCATCTTCCGTCCGAAGACGACGGCCTTGCTGTAGGAAATCGGGTCGGAGGCGCGGAAGCGCACGGGAATCTCCGGGCAGTTCATGCTCATCACGCCGTTTTTCCCGATAATCGTGTAGGCCTGCATATATTCGGCTTCTTCCTGCGTCAGCTCGCCGCTCGCCACGCCCCGCGCCATGAATTCTTCCAATACGTACCGCTGCTTGCGGTGCATGGCCTCGGCAATCTCGAAATACGGCAGCTTCGACTTGCACCAGGTGTCCTGCAGCTCGACGGCGACGTGCTGATAGAGCCGCTCCACGTCGATGCCGCCCATCTCGAAACGGAAGGAAAGGGGCTGGTTGTTGCCCGTCTTCTCGTAGCCCTGCTCATAGGGGGCCCCCGCCGCCCGCGCAAGAAACGCGTCGCCGGTGGCGTCGATGAACGTCCGGGCGCGGATGGCCGCGAGCCCCGCAATCGTCTGCACGACGCAGGCCGAAATCGACGCGCTGGACTTCAGGACGTCCACCAGCACGGTCTGATAGAGCACGTTCACGCCGGCCTCTTCGCACATCTCGTCGTAAATCAGCGCAAGAGTCTCGGGATTGTGCCACGTCTGTCCGGTCACGCCGTCGTAAGGCTCGACGCCGTGCTCCCGGAGCCGCTGCTTGACCTCCGCCACATAGGGCGTATCGCTGTCCGGAGCCAGCGTGTCCATGAACGGATAGACGCAGCCCAGCACCGCGAGGCCGCCGAGGGCCACGCCGCGCTCCACCAATACGGTCAGCGCGCCGCCCCGCGCCGCATTGACTGCCGCCGCCGTCCCCGCTGGACCGCCGCCCACGACGCAGACGTCCATATCGTAGATCACGGGAATTTTCCGTCCCGCATATTTGACCGTGCCGCCGCCCGTCGTTTCATCCGCCGCCTCGGCCCTCGGCACGCCGACGTTCCCCGCTATGGCTCCCGCTGCCGCCATGCCCGCCATCTTCATGAAATCCCGGCGGGAAACGGGAATCGAAAACGCTTTTTCCATACCAAGGTCTCCTTTACAGCCGCGACATCAGCTCCGCCTTTTTCTGCTGGAACTCGTCTTCCGTGACCACGCCGTCGTCCCGGAGCTTTCCGAGACGTTCCAGCGTCGCCATCACGTCCTCTTTCTCCTCGATTTCCGCCTCGATGATCGGACCTTCCGTCATCTTGCCCGCGTTTTTCAGCGCCATCGACTTCAGCTTCTGGCACTCCTCCGTATCGCAGCTCACCAAAAATTCTTCGCCGGTGTCCAACTTGCAGGCGCAGCAAAGCTCCTTGCTGTTGCCGCCCAGCACCAGCCCCGCCAAGAGCCCCACCGGGCCCAGGGCGATCGCGCCGAGCGTCCCCCAGCCCGCCTTGCCCAGGATGCTGTACTTGTTCTCCTCAGTGATGTGCTCCACCGCCAGTAAATGGTCGTTCAGGCTGACCTTGCGCGACTTGAAGAAGCCCTCGGGGATTTCCAGCGTGTATTTGCCGAACATCGAGGAAGATATTTCCGCTCCGTTGGGAAGACCGCCGCCGATTACTTTCATTGTAAACGCCTCCTGTAATGTGTCGCCTAAAATTTCATTATATGTATTATATTCGCCCCGCGCCGAAAATTTCCTTTCAGAAAAGAAATTTTCGTTTCGCATGGATATTTATTGCGCGGGGTCCTTTCGCAAAAACGGAAATCGTTTCCGAATGTTTCACGTGAAACAATTATTCTGTTTTGTATTTTCTTTTGTGAAAATTTACTTTTACTAAATAATTCATTTGCGAAAGGGTTTGACAATGGCTTGTACGATTCTTCATCATCGTTTAACAATCAAAGGGGAGGGCGTCGCCCTCCCCTTTGCATCCTCTCCCACACGAGGGAGGTCCCTCGTGGCTCCCCAGAAGGGCCTGCGGGCCCGAGACTCCGCGGTGAAAGCTCAGAATATCTTATCGGACAATTTATCCCGTGACTAAGCCTCTTGACGACTTATACTTTAGCCCATATTTGCAGATTGGGGATTCGCAGTGCAGACGTAATCCAAATTATGTAACATGGGCTAAAGTTTAGGTTATTCCAACCATGAACGCGGGATGAACGAATCTTAAAGTTATTCTTGTCTTTCACCGCGGATCTTGGCTCCGCAGAGCCTTTCAGGGGATTCAAAAGGGGACGTAGTCCCCTTTGTGGGGAGGTTTAGAGGGGCAAAGCCCCGCCAAATCTATCCCATAACGATGAATATAAACCATCGTACAATCCATTGTCAAAACCTTTCGTCCAAAACAATTTGTCAGAAAAACGGCAGCGCACGGAATTTTCCGTGCGCTGCCGTTTTTCTCAATGCCGCTGCTTTGTGAACCAGCGGCGGAACTTCCAGCGGACGAAGCCCGCCAGGCTCTCATGATAGACCGCGTGGAAAAGGTCCTTATCCGCGGTGGAAAGCTTGCCGTCCGTCAGCAAATGGAAACGGTCGGCGTCGCTGGTCAGCTTTTGGTTGATGCGTTCCAGCTCCTTGATTCGATTCTTCGCCGTTTCGAGCTGTTTCGCGAAATCCGGCACCCATTTCTTCTCTGCGACGGTGCGTTTCGCCGCCGCCGTGGCGAGCCAGTCGCATCGCTCGTTCATCAGCGTGCCGTTGTGCCCCTTGACCCAGAACCATTCAATTTCGTAGCCGTCGACGAGCCGGGACAGCTCCGTCCACAGGTCGTTGTTCAACAGCTTTTCCAGCGGCCCGCCGGAATTTTCCCAAATTCTCGACGTGACGCCCTGATAGAGATATTGGCTGTCGGTGTAAAGCTCCACCGACGCGCCGACCTTCGCGACGCTCTCTAGCGTGCGAAGCGCCGCCACGGCGGCCAAAAGCTCCATGCGGGAACTGTTCGTCATATCGACGCCGCCGGAAAGCTCCTTGCGGTTGCCGTTGGGCAGGCAGATAACCGCCGCGTAGCCGCCCGCGCCGTCCTCGTGGACGAGGCAGCCGCCGTCGGTGTAAATCTTGATCGGCGCTCCCGCTCCCGTCCGACCCTCGGGCACGAGCTGGGAACGTGCACCCGGATGATGCGCGGTGCGCCCGCGGACGCTGTGCGGCACTTTCTGCGGCGCGCGGACGACGGTGCGCCGCGTCTTCTTCTCGCCCATCATATACCGCTTGGCCGCCTCTATCGTGGAAAATCTTTGGCTTTCGGCGCCGTTGAAGCCGCGAACCTGTTCCTCGCATTCCGCGGCGCTGTAATAGATGCCGGGCACGCGGCCGCGCCGCACCGCGTAAATCCCCTTGCGCGTCGGTGTCTCTCCGTCGAGATACCGCTGCGCCGCCGCCTCGTCCTGGAAGCGGCGTCCCTCCGCGCCCGGGAATCCGTCGATTGCTTTTTGGTACGCCTCGACGTCATGATAAAGCCCGGGCGCGTGGCCCTTTCTTACTGCATAAATCCATGCCATTCAGCGATGATTTCACCTCCTTCCCGTTCGCCGCGGACACGAACGGCGTTTTCGCGCCCGCAGCCTGTCGCTTTGTATTATACCACGATACGCAAAAAAAGGAATAAAATTCTGAACAAGCCGCTGCGCCGACGGCAGAATATCCCCTTGGCGGCGCCTATCTTCAATATGGTATAATAGACGGGAATCCGACGAAAAGGGAGTGACCCCATGACCAACGCGCGCACAGACTGCGCCCCGGCATTTTACGATTGCTATCTGTTCGATTTCGATTACACGCTCGCCGATTCCTCCAAGGGCATCACCGGCTGCTTCCATCGCACGATGAAGGCCTTCGGCCTGCCGCCCGTGGAAGACGCCGTCATCGAGCGCACTATCGGGCTGCCGATGCGGGAGGCCGTCGAGCGCATCACGGGACTGCGCGGCGACGAAAGGGTGGAATCCTTCCTGTCCCATTACCGCGCCCTCGCCGACCGATACATGACCGCGAACACGCATTTTTACCCGGAGGCGCTTCCCACGCTGCAGGCGCTTCGCGCGCGCGGCGCGAAAATCGCGATCATCTCGTCGAAAACCTCGTACCGCATCCGCGAGGCCTTCGTCCGCGACGACGCGGAACCTCTCGTGGACTTCATCATCGGCTGTGCGGAGGTGACGGAGCTGAAGCCGTCGCCGGAGGGCATCCGCCTCGCGCTGTCCCGCTTCGGCCTTTCCCCGGCGGATACGCTCTACACCGGCGACAGCACGACGGACGCCGCCGCCGCCCGAAACGCGGGCGTGGCGTTTTTCGGCGTCGCCCACGGAGTCACGAGCGCCGAGGAACTGGCCGCTTACCCGCACGAAGCGATCGGGGACACGCTCGAAACGGTGCTGTCGCTGGAACGGCGCGGCCCGCAAAAATGATTGCGTTTCGGGCATCTCTGCGTTATCATACGGGTAAAAGGATTTCAAATTTTACAAAAGGTGGGAAATCGTTATGGAAAATGTAATCGCCGTTCTTTTCTCGGAAGAAAACGAGGCCTATCGGGCATTCTCGGAAATCAAGCAGAGCATGATCAGCCAGTCCTGCATCGTCGCGCACCTGGCGCTGCTCAAAAAGAAGGACGGGCATATCACCCTCGCCGACGCCGCAGACTCCGGCGTCACCACGACGGACGACACGCGCTTCGGCGGCATGATGGGCATGCTGATCGGCATCCTGGGCGGGCCGCTGGGCATGCTCTTCGGTATGGCGATGGGCTCCCTGATCGGCCGGATCAAGGACGTGGGCGACGCGAAGCAGGGCATCTCGCTGATCGAGCAGGTGACGACGAAGCTCAGCGACGGCGACGTGGCGCTCATCGCGCTGGCGCAGGAAAACGACGAGACGATGCTGAATGCGAAGCTTTCCCCGTATAAGGTCACCGTCACCCGCTATCCCGCCGCCGAAGTGGCCGCCGAGGTCGAGCAGGCCGTCAAGCTCCAGGAAGAACTGGCCGCCGACGCGAAGAAAAAACTGCGCGAGGCGAAAAAAGCCCAAATTCGCGAAAAGATCGTGAAAAAGGGCGAAGAAATCCGCGAGGAGTTCAATAAACTGTATTCCAAATGACCGCAGAAAAACGGACGGCAGCAGCCGCCCGTTTTTTCATGTCCGATGATTATCCGCAAAATAGGAGCGGCGCGCCGAATTGCAGGCGTTCCGCTCCATTCCTGCTTCCGTTCAAATATCCATCGCCAGCGAAACCCTGACATTGCCGCCGTGCCCCGCATGATGCACGCGGCGATGACGGTCATGACGGATCTCGCGATGGGGCTTGTGGTGAATCTCGCGAATATGAGGATTCCTATGATCGTGACGACGATTGTGGCGAATGTCTCTGCGATGGTCGTTGTGATGGCCCACATGACGTGCAGGCGGGCGCCTGTGGTGATTCGCATGCTTTTGCTCGATCGCCGTCCCGTGACGAACCCCTCCCGCCGGCGCAGGCGCCGCCTCGCCGGAGCCCGACGCCATGCCGAGCAGTATCGCCCCGAAAGCCAAAGCCGACATCAGATTTATCCATCGTTTCATGTGGAACACCGCCTTTCTTTTTCTGACTCCATGATAAAGAGCGCGGATTAAAAACAACCGACAGTTTTCTGAAAAACCGATTAGAAATTCCCGGCGTGAGATTTTCCCCCGAAAAAATGATATAATATGATGTGTTTAATTTATACAGAGGAGGGATTCTATGAGACAACGGCAAAGAGGCGTATGGCGGCGCGCCGTTTTCGCGCTGCTGCTGGGCGTCTGGCTGGCGCTCCTGCCGCAGGCGGCGTCGGCGGAGAAGACGGACTGGAAGGACAGCTCCTATGACTTTTCCCGCGTGAAGCGGGTCCTGGTGTACGACGTCGACCTTTCGGTGCCGGATTTCAGCAGCAACCTGAAAGCGCACAAATACCAAAGCGATTTCCCGCAGTACGCGAAGAAAATGGGCTGCGAAATTCTGACTGAAGAACAGGCGCGGCGGCGCATCTCGCTGGCCATCGGCGTCGATCTCGACGGGCTGGCGAACACCGACCCCGCCAGGGCGAGCCAGCTTTTCGCGGAGAACCTCTCGGCGGTGGCCGACGCATGGGTCAAGAGCCGCGTGCTGAAATGGGAGAACAGCTATTACATCAAGCCGGCGCATACGGAGTGGGAGCAGCAGCGCGTTGACCGCAGCTATCGCGACCGCAACGGGAACTGGGTCAACGACTATTACTACGTCACGGTGCCCGTTACCTATCCGCCGCGCCGCGTGGACGTTTCCACGCTCAATATGTCCTTCGAGGTGTACGACGCCAAGACGGGCAAGATGATCTTCGGCCGCGAGGACGACCGCGACCGGGAGGACTACGACGCGCAGGACGGCATGTATGAGCGCATCTGCAAATCTTTTTTCAGCGATTTCGGAAATAAAATACATTGAGGAGGAACTACTATGAAAAAATGGATGAAATTCGGCGGGCGCGTGGTTGCCGGCGCCCTTCTCTGCGGCTCCATGATGTTTGGCACGGCGGCGGCGGAGCAGGCCCCGGCCATGGACGGCATGGAGGCGTTCCGTGAAGCGATTTCCATGACCACGAAGCAGGACCGCCGCGTTTTCCGTCAGGATCTGCTTTTCTTCGCGCCCTCGGTCCGCGCCGACCTCGACCTGATCGGCCAGACGCTGGCGCACAAGCTCCGCATCGCCGGAAACCTCAGTCTGCTCGTCATCGACGACCAGGCGAACACCGCGGACCTCAAAATCCCCTTTTACCTCGATCAGCAGAAAAAATCCATGACGCTGTATTTCAAGCCCGACAAGAAATGGTATAAATTCCAGACGCCGACGCTGGCAGCCTCGGCCATCGACGAGCTGGCGACGCCCGACGAGCAGGAAGCCGACGAGATCCTTTCCACGGTCAAGGAAGTGACGGTGCTCCGCGAGACCGACTCCCAGCGTACGATGCTGGTAATGCTGAACAGCGACGCCCTGGCCGACCTGGTGGCCCAGTACGGCAGGAAATATCCCGCCGACAACGGCACGGCAGATGACGTGGAACTGCACAACTCCTTCATGGACTGTCTGGAAGCCGGCGTCCGCCGCTCCAATATCTGGTACACCTGGACCATCGACAAGAACAGCAAGCGGACCATCACCATGAGCTACAACCTGTCCTCGCTGCTCCAGGAAACCGCCCGCGTCGGCCTGGAGAGGCACCCCGAGATGCCGCAGGACGTCGCGGCGTTGCTGGAAACCATCGCCTATTACAGCGACCTAAAAACCTACACGACCTTCCTGAACGCGAAGGCCGTCCAAAAGCTGGATCTCCCCGAGGAAGCCAAGGAAGCGATTGCCGTCGACGACCTGGTAGGCTCCGACCCGAAACCGGTCGAAGCGAAAGCGAAATAAGGAATTGCGGAAAAAAGCAAGAACGCCGCGAGCGGAACCTGCGGAAAATCAACATGAAATACCATCAGGAGCATCATCACCAGGCATTAGGGATAGATCAATTACATAAAAAGCTTCGGGAGATTGCGAATGTCTCCCGAAGCTTTTTTGTTACGGTGCAGTCGTTTCGCACACTTTCACGAAATCCAGCAGCGCCTTTCGGATATAGGGCTTTTTCAGCCATGCGGCACGGATGGAGAAGCTTTCGCCCAGCGGGATTTGCAGCAAATGGAAATCGTCCCTGCCGCCGAATATTTTTGCCGCCAGTTCCTTCGAGCAGAAGCAGGCGCCTTCACCCGCGAGGCATAAATCGAGGATGGTTTCCATGTTTCCCGACGCCACGGCGATTTTCGGCACAATGCCGTGCCTGTCAAAAAAGGCGTTTCCGATAACGCCGCTGATGTCTTCCTGCCGGTTCATCATCAGGAACGGGCAGGCGGCAAGCGGTGCGTAGTCGCCGTTCTTTATCCGCCTGCGGTCTTTTGCGGACAGCAGGGATTCGGGGATTAACAGGCGCATTTCTTCCTCGAATATTTTTTTCGAGGCGATCAGCGGGTGATCCTCGTTGACGCTGGCGAATATCAGGTCGATCCCGCCGTCGAGCAGCCGGGAAATAAGCTCGGAGTTCGTGGTTTCCACCAGTCGGATTCGGATATTCGGGCGCAGCTTGCGGTAAGCGGACAGGATCGGCGGCAGCAGGAAGCGTCCGCGTGTCGGAGCGACGCCGACGGAAAGCTCGCCCGCTTCGTTCCCGGAAATATCGTCGAATTCCTGCCGCATGGAACGGTACAAAGAATCGAAACGGCGGGCGTATTCGTAAAACACGTGCCCCGCGTAAGTCAGCGAGAAGTCCGGCTTTCGCCGGAATAGCGTGCAGCCCAGTTCTTTTTCGAGGGCGGCGATATGGGCGCTCAAGGTCTGCTGCGTGATATGGAGCCGTGCCGCCGCGTGGCTGATGCTCTTTTCCTTCACGACTTCGAGGTAATACCGCATCGGCAAAAAATTCATCGTCATTCCTCACAGTTTTTTACCTGTAGTATATATCGAATTTTTACAGTTTGCAATCTGACACCGCCCCGGATACAATGACGGCAAAGATGTTGATTCGAGGGAGATTGCAATGAAAAAGCAAACCGCACTTTTATCCGGCCCGACGGCGTTCCTCGTCGTGTATTTCGCCGCGCAGTCCTTCGGCGCCGCCGCGGCG
Organism: uncultured Selenomonadales bacterium; assembly: GCA_900321035.1. GTDB lineage: Bacteria > Bacillota > Negativicutes > Selenomonadales > Selenomonadaceae > RUG12372. The sequence continues at coordinate 52,532 of ONUH01000003.1, forward strand.
GGGGCGCTGGGGATGGCGGTGTGGATGGCGCTTTGGTGGGCGCTGCGTCCCGTCGCGATCGCCGTGACGGCGCTGCTGCCTATCGCCGTGAACGCGGCGCTTACGCTGATCCCGAACGGCGAGGTCATCAGCCAATATTTTTCCGAGATTGTGGTGCTGCTGCTCGGCGCCGACCTGATCTGCCTGACATGGAGCCGCACCGGTCTCGATAAACGGGTGGCGGTCAAGGCGCTGTCGGGTATCGGCACTTCGATGAAACAGCAAATTTTCGCGTGGCTCGGCGCGTCGGTGGTGCTGTCCGTATTCCTGCCGAATGTGGTCGTCGCGGCCATCCTCTGTCCCGTCGCGGCTGCCATGCTGAAGTTCGTGAGCGGCGGGGAAACGGACGCGAAGACGGCGGCGCCGATCCTGCTTGCCATCGGTTGGGGCAGCGGCATCGGCGGCTTCGGTTCGCCCATCGGCGGCGCGGCGAATCTCGTGGCGATTTCTTATATCGAGAAATTCACCGGCGCCGAGTTCATGTATGTGGATTGGGTGATCCGCTTCCTGCCGATTCTCGCTTTGGTTTTCCTGCTGAATCTCGTCTTTTTGCTGCGGCTGATTCGGGATGCCGACGACCTTTCCGGCTCCGCCGAATATTTTCGCGGCCTTTACAAGGAATTCGGGCCTTGGAAACGAGGAGAAAAGATTGCGCTGGCGCTGTTTGCGCTCGCGACGCTGCTGGCCTTCCTGCGCCCGCTTTACGCGGCGCTGCTGCCCGGCATGAAGCCCGCCTATGTGTTCTTGGCGTTGGGGCTTCTCGTTTTCGTTCTGCGGGACGAAAACGGCGAGGCGATGCTGGACTGGGATTACGCCCAAAGCCATGTGATGTGGGGCATGATGTTCCTGTTCGCCAGCGGCATGGCGCTGGGGCGGATGCTGATCGGGACGGGGGCGGTCAAGCGCCTTGCGGAAATAATTGCCGCCAGCGAACCCTCCGGCGGGCTTCCGATGATTGCCTTGTTCAGCGCCTTCGGCTGCCTGCTGACGGAGCTTTCCAGCAACACGGCGGCGGCCTCGATTGCGCTCCCGGTGGTGATCAGCATCGCGGAAGCGACAGGGCTGAACCCTGTGCCGTATCTTTTGATTACGGTGGTCGCCGTGAACTGCGCCTACGTCCTGCCGGTCTCCACGAGGGCAATCCCGGTTTCCTACGGCCTCGACGCGGGGCTGCAGATACGGGAAGGCCTGAAGCTGACAATCCTGAACGTGGCGGCCGTGACGGTCATAGGTTGGCTGTGCCTGACGTATTTGCCGATGTTTTCGGAGCTGTAAAAACAGCTAAACAAAGGCTTCGGAAGATTACAGCGACCTGAAGACCTACACGACCTTCCTGAACGCGAAGGCCATCCAAAAACTGGATCCCCCCGAAGAAGCCAAGGAAGCGATTGCCGTCGTCGACCTGGCAGGCTCCGACCCGGAACCGGTCGAAGCGAAAGCGAAATAAGGAATCACGGAAAAGAGAGGGGCATGGCAGATTCGCCATACCCCTCTCTTTTCTTTGCGATTAGCCTTCGTTGTTGTCGTAGCCGTAGCAGTATCCGCCGCCGCAGCCGTAGCCGCCGCGTCCGCCCCGGCCCCGATGCTCGCCGTCCCCGCCTCCGCAGCAGGTGTAAGCGGCCTCCACGCAGGGGACGTTGTCCCGGCAGTCCGCCGCCCTGCCCGGCGTCGCCGCCAGCGCCGTCGCGCTCGTCAGCATCATCGCCGCCGCCATCATCGTCATCATCGTCTTTTTCATTTCAATCATCCTTTCTTTTTTGTACCTTTTGGGTATCTCTTTGATGATTCGCAGTATAGACCCCGAATGTGTCAAAACTGTGTCGAAACGAAAATTTTTCCCAAAAAATTTTTCGGCCGCGGAACGCCCCGCCTCCGCGCTGTATTTTTGGCTTCTTTCGTGCTATGATACTCCTATACGAACAAGAAGGACTTCGTTATGATGAAATGCGTCCAGAAAATGGGAAACGCCCTGCTGCTGCCCGTCTGCATCTGGAAATCCGCGACTCCACGCGATCGACGGAAAAAGATCAAATCCTCGGGAGCGCGGGGCGTCATCCGCCCCAACGCGGGCAGCGTACAGGCGGTCATCGGGCAGAACGTGCAGTTCGTGGCGGACGCGTTCAAAAAACTTTGCGGGTAACGGAGGCGCATCATGCGGATTTTTTGCGGAAAAGACTACGCGGACATGAGCCGAAAAGCGGCGAATCTCGTCTCGGCGCAGCTCCTGCTGAAGCCCGATTCGGTGCTGGGCTTCGCCAGCGGCTCCACGCCTCTCGGCATGTACGAGGAACTGGTCGCGCGCTGTCGTCTCGGCGATTTGGATTTTTCCGGCGCGTCGGCGATCAGCGCCGACGAATACCGGGGACTGCCGCCGGAAAACAGGCAGAGCTACCGCTATTACATGAACGCGCATCTTTACGACCATGTGAACATCCGAAAGGAGCGGACCTTCCTGCCGGACGGCATGGCGGAGGACAGCGCGGCGGCCTGTGCAGACTATGAGGCGCTGATTCGGCGTCTCGGCGGCGTCGATCTCCAGGTCCTCGGCGTCGGTCACAACGGCCATATCGGGTTCAACGAGCCGGGGCCGTCCTTCCCGGATGAAACCCATTTAGTGAATTTAGCAGCCTCCACCGTGGCGGCGAACCGGAGATTTTTCGGCAGGGAGGAGGACGTGCCGCGGCAGGCGCTGACCATAGGCGTCGGCACCATCCTGCGGGCGCGGCGCGTTTTGCTCATGGTATCGGGCAGTGAAAAAGCGGACGTCATAAAGCGTGCCTTCGCCGGCCCCATCACGCCGGAGCTTCCGGCCTCCGCCCTGCGCCTTCACCGGGACGTGGTCCTCGTCGGAGACGAAGCGGCGCTGTCGGAGCTTTTGGCGGCCACGCCGGCGCATAAAGGAGGATAAGGATGAAAGAATTGTTTTTACTCGGCGCCGTTTTTCTCGCGGTCGGATTTTTCCATATCGGCACGGCCTCGGCGGCAAAATGCCCGCGCGTGATGGTCCTCGCCACCGGCGGGACCATCGCGGGACGTGAAATCCCGGCCGCGGGAAGGACCGGCTACAAGGCGGGCGTGCTGAGCGTCCAGGACCTGATCGCCGACGTGCCGGAGCTTCGCGAAATCGCGGACGTGACGGGGGAACAGCTCTGCAATATCGACAGCAAGGACATGACCGACGAGATCTGGCTCCGCCTCGCCGCTCGGGTCAACGAGATTTTCGCGGCAGACGCGGCGGACGCCGTCGTCATCCCCCACGGCACCGACACGATGGAGGAAACCGCCTATTTCCTGAGCCTGACGGTAAAAAGCGATAAGCCCGTCGTGCTCACCGGCGCCATGCGTCCGGCGACGGCGGCCGACGCCGACGGTTTTGAAAACCTGCTGGACGCGGTCCGGGTCTCCGCCTCCGGCGACGCCGTCGGGAAAGGCGTATTGGTGGTGATGAACGGCGAAATCCATGAGGCGCGGGACGTGACGAAAATCCACACGCAAAATCTCGCCGCTTTCGCGTCTCCGACGACGGGCTGCCTTGGCACCGTCAAAAACGGCATCCCGGCATTTTCCCGCGCGCCGCTCCGCCGTCCCAAATCAGAAGCGCTCTTTGATCTCGGCGACGTCTCCGCCCTGCCCCGCGTCGATATCCTTTACGGGCATGAAGGCGACGACGGCGCACTCGCCTTTGCCGCCGAAAAAGCGGGCGCAAAGGGCCTCGTTTACGCGGGCATGGGCAACGGCAGCATCCCCGCCGAAGCGGAAAAAGCGCTGGCGCAGGTTGCCGGCAGGGGCGTCATCGTCGTACGGGCGTCCCGGTCATCCGGCGGCGAAGTCACGTCCTCAGTCCCGTCCTCCGATGAAGCCGGCTTCATCGAAAGCGGCGCGCTGAACCCGCAAAAAGCCCGGGTGCTTTTGCGGCTGTGCCTGACAAAGACGACCGACGCGGCGGAAATCGCCCGGACGTTTGCAGCCTGCCGGTAAGAAACCGCCGGACGAACCGCCCCGCGGGGAGGCGGGTTCCCTGCAAGTTGTCTCCCGCGCAAATTCGTGATATAATAGATGCGTATTCTTGCAAGTGTGTTTTGCATAGGAGGCGTATCATGCGAAAATTGCTTTGCGCAGGGTTGCTTTCCCTGTTCTGTCTTGGCGGCGTTCCTTCCGCCGAGGCGACGGCGTTCCAGATCGGCGATCAGGGAAATGACGTCGCGGAGATACAGACGGCGCTTGTCCGTCTCGGCTACGACGTGGTGCCGGACGGTTCCTTCGGCCCTGGGACGGCGGCTGCCGTCCGCGCGTTTGAGATTTCCCACGGGATGGACCCGGACGGGCTGGTCGGTCCCGTCGTTTACGAGGCGCTGCTGGGCCGTGCCATTCCCGAGACGAACCGCGGCGACAACGCCATGGTCCGGCGCATCACCGGAATGGCCCTGCAGCATGTGGGCGTCCCCTATGTTTACGGCGGCTCGTCCCCCAGCGGCTTCGACTGCTCAGGCTTCATCTATTATATCTTCGGGCAGGCGGGCATTTCCCTGCCCCGCGTGGCGGACGACCAGTACATGATGGGCGTTCCGGTTCCCTTTGAAAACCTGCGGACCGGCGACCTTGTCTTCTTCGTCGACGACAGCGGCGAGCTGTCCCATGTGGGCATGTATCTGCAGGACGGCCAGTTCATCCACGCCTCCATCAATACCGGCATCGACTTCGATTCCCTGTACCGCGACTGGCGGCGGGAGCATTACCTGGGCGCGCGCCGGATCATCACGGGCGCCTGACCCTTTCCTTTCTTAAATACGCGACGCCCCGGAAGCGCCGCCCGTTTTGGGCAATCCTTCCGGGGCGTTTTTTCGCGCCGAAAAAAATAAAAATAGTATTGTAGGCAAAGCGACAGAATGATAAAATGAAAGAATGATGAAAAGAGATTGGGAAATGCGGATCGAGGCATTTTCCAAAAAGGAGTCAATTTTTCATGAAAGCCGTTCGTTATTTTTTGATCTTCATCGCCGCGGCGCTTGCCGCGGTGCTGATTGCGGACATGACGTTCCTCGGCACGGCAACCGCGTTCATCCGCGACGGGCGCATGGCATACGGGCTGAAAGCAGGTTCTGTGTCCATCGGAGGCATGACGCGGGAGGAGGCGGCCCGCGAGATTCAGCGCATAGCCAAGACGGCGCTGAACGGCGAGGCGCTGATCCTGTCCCTGCCGGACGAGAATCATGCGTTCTCCTTCTCCGCTGAAGAAATCGGGCTTTCCGTGGATACGGACAAAATGCTGGACGCCGCGTTCAGCGTAGGCCGGGACGGCAGCACGGCGCAACAGGTTTTCTCCATGCTGGAATGCGCGTTCCAGGGGAAAGAAACCCCTCTCGTCGCGGCTTTGGACAACGCGAAGCTGGACCAGGCCCTGCAGCGTGTAAAGCAGGCTGTCGACCGCGCGCCGAAGGACGCTTCCATCGTCTTCCTGCCCACAGGCATTGAACGCCAGCCGGGGCTGACCGGCCGCCGCCTCGACACGAACGCGCTGGCCGCCAAGGTGACGCCCCACCTGCTGGATCTCCGCCTCCCCTGCCGGGAAGCGCTGACGCCGGAAGAAGCGGAGCCTTCCATCCGCATGGAGGATATCAGCGCCATCAACGCGCGCCTTTCCGACTGCACCACGTACTACATCGCGTACACGGGACGCGGCGACAACATCGAGATTGCCGCGGCGGCGCTGGACAACTGCATCGTCCGCCCCGGCGACGAACTTTCCTTCAACGCGACGGTTGGCAGCCGCGTGGCCAGCGCCGGATATTCCGTCGCGCCGGTCATCATCAACGGCAAGGTGGAACAGGACATCGGCGGCGGCGTCTGCCAGGTGAGCTCCACGCTTTACAACGCGGTTCTGACGGCGGGACTTACGCCGACGGACCGCACGGCCCATTACTATCCGTCCGCTTACGTGGACGCAGGCTTGGACGCGACGGTGGCGGACGGGCAGATCGATTTCGCGTTCCGCAATACGCTGCCCCATGCCGTACTTATCCGCTCGTGGGCGTCCGAAGGCACGCTGACGATTTCCATTTACGGCTGCGCCGAGGATCTGCCCGGCGTCATGGAAATGGAATCGGTCGTTATCGGGCCGCCGCCCACGGTGGAGGTGTATCGCCTGACCTACGTCGGCGACCAGCTGATAAACCGCGAGTACCTTTACACGGATGAATACGACGTTCCCCCGCCGCCGGAAGAGGAGAAAAAGCCCACGGAAGACCAGGCGCGATTTGAGACCGCGCCTTCCCCTGTGCCCAGCCCGACGCCCGCCCCTGCGCAGACGTCCCCCGCATCGAAGCCGGCGTCCGAGGACCCGACGACCGCGACGAACGCCGCGCCGCCCGCAGCCCAGCCTCCCGCCGGGACGACGACGCCCGCTCCGTCCGCCCCCACAAAACCGCCAAAACGGTAAAATAAGAAGAACCGCTGAACAACGCCGGCCCGATTTCGGCCCGATGGATGCAGCGGTTCCTGAAGGAAGCAGGTTATCATGGACATTACACTTTTTTCCCCGTACACGGGGACGATTCATCCGATCACGGAAGCCCCGGACCCGGTCTTCGCCGAGAAAATGCTGGGAGACGGCTTCTTCGTGACGCCGTCCGTCGGCGAGGCGATGGCCCCGGCAGACGGCGAAATCACCTACGTCGCGCCGACCAAGCACGGCATCCGCATCACGACCGCAGACGGCCTGAAGCTGACGCTGCACGTCGGCACGGAATCCGGCGAACTGAAAGGCGAGGGCTTTACCGTCTTTGTCAGCGAGGGCGCGAAGGTTCGCAAGGGCGACAAGCTGCTGACCTTCTCCCCGGAGCTGCTGCGGCAAAATCCCAAGACCACCGACGCCTGCATCCTGATGATTGAAGAGATGGACGACGGGAAAGAAGTCCGCCTGACGGCCTCCGGCGAAGTAACGGCCCTTGCCCCCGTCGCAGAAATCGGATAAAAAAAGAGGAGCGAGGCACTCCTCACAGCCGCTTCGCGGCATAAGCGACCGCTAAGGCGTGTTTCCTCGCTGCGCTCGGTCCACGCCTAAGCGTCTGCTTATCCTCACTCCTCACTTTTAATATAACTCTGGCCGTCTGTCGTGGAACTCGTCGATGGTCCGTTTGATCTCGTCCCGCACGGAAAAGTCGAGCTCGGCGGTCAGCACGGCCTCGCCGTCGCCGGCCTCGGCGAGACGCTCGCCCCACGGGTCGATGATCGCGGAGCGGCCGCCCAGCGGCATGCCGTTGGCGAAAGCGCCGCTGCCGTTGACGGCGACGAAGAAGATCTGGTTTTCGATCGCCCTGGCCCGGCTCAGCACCCGCCAGTGCTCGATGCGGGCGGTAGGCCACGCGGCGGGCAGGAACACGACAGCCGCGTCTTTGAGCGCAAGGCAGCGGCAAAGCTCGGGGAAGCGAAGGTCATAGCAGATCATCGCCCCGCAGGTCACGCCGTCCAGCGGGAATACGGCGGTATGATCGCCCTTTCGAAAAAAGCGGTCCTCCTTCGCCGGGGAGAACAGATGCGTCTTGTCGTACGCGGCCACCGGCATGCCGTTCCGGTCGAACACATAGCAGCGGTTCTCGGCGGTCCCGCCTTCCCGGACGGCGACGGAGCCGCCGACGATATTGACGCCGTGCTCCTTCGCCAGCGAAGAGAGCAAATTCTGCGCCGCCTGCCCGTCCTCGTCGAGATATTCTTCCAGCGGACGCGGGAAAAAGCCCACGTCCCAAAGCTCCGGCAGCACGACCACGTTGGGCGCGTCCTTCATGGCGGTTTTCAGCATCCGCCGGAGCGTCGCCGTATTCTTTTCCCGGTCGCCGATGGCGACGGGCATCTGCAGAACGGAGATTTTCATTTTCTTCCACCTCGAATATCAGCATATCACAAAGTCCCGCGGAAAGGAAGATAAAATGGAGCGCGTGCAATACGATGTGGGCGACGTCGTCCGCATGAAAAAGAAGCATCCCTGCGGCAGCGACCTTTGGCGCATCACCCGCACGGGCATGGACTTCGGCATGAAATGCGAGGGCTGCGGCCACGCGGTCATGATTCCCCGCGCAAAATTTGAGCGCATGGCCCGCGCCATCGTGCAAAAAGGAAGTGGGGCCTCATGACGCCGCACAGCGGGCTTGCCCTGCCGACGCTGTTTCCCGCGCTGTCCCGCCGGGCGTTCCTTTCCCTGAGCCTGCGTTCGATGGCCGCCTGCGCCGTCGAATACCTGACGGCGCCTTTTCGACGTGCGTTCGCAGGAACTTCTCCCAGCCTGAAATTCTTCCGTCGGATTGTCACGAAGGACAACCGCTCTGCCGCCATGATTGAATGGCAATGCGACGCCCTCCTCGACGGTCCCCGTTTTTTTTGGCGGGAAGACGGCGCGTCCAAGGAAACCGAGGCCGTCGTTGACGTCAAATACATGGAGATCGAGCATCATCCCGTTTTCGTCTACCGCGCAGCCTTGACGGGCCTGTCTGCAGGGAAGGAATACCGGTGCCGCGTGACGGCCGCGAAGACGCAAACCGCTTCCTTTTCCTTTCGAACGGACGGCGGCGGCGCCTGCAAGGCGCTGATTTTCCCCGACTCCCAATGCGACTCTTCCTACGACACATGGGAGCGCGTATCTTCCGAAGCCTCCCGCCGCAATCCCGACGCCGCCCTCTGGGTGAACATGGGGGATCTGACGGACAACGGGGAGAGCTTCTTCCACTGGGAAGGCTGGCAAACTGCCACGGACGCCTCCCTGGGTTCCCGTGCCTTCGCGCCTGTCCTGGGCAACCACGAATGTTATTCCTCCGAATGGGGCATCACCCTTCCGTCCGCTTTCCTTGGTCTTTTCGCCACGCCGTCCAACGGCAGCGCGCAGTACGACCGCTATTATTACGCCTTCGATTACGGGCCGGTCCATTTCACCGTACTGAATACCCAGCGGGAAGAGCTGGATCGTCTTGCCCCCGGGCTCTTCCGGGAGCAGGCCGCATGGCTCGCCGACGATCTGCGAAAGACGAAGCAGCCCTGGCGCGTGGCGCTGATGCACCGGGACCTGGTCGATTACGACGAGGATCCGCCGACGCCCGACCCCTGCGTCCGGGACCTGTTGCCCCTCCTCGAGAAGAACGGCGTGGACGCGGTGCTCACCGCCCATGTGCACGCCTATCGGCGCAGACGCCTGACCGGCTGGCGCCACGACAAAAAAGGCGTGCTCTACATCCTCACCGGCAATGCGGGCAACTGCTTTTATGCGGTGGGGACCCATGCCATCGATGAGATCGCCTTTCCCGACAACCTTTTGAATTATCTTGTCATGGAAGCCGACGAGACACGTCTCACCTTCCGATGCTTTCTGCCCAACGGCACGCAGAAGGATTTCGCGACCCTTCGGAAATCACCGGATCCGGAAGAATGACAGCCTGCCTCGCTGTTCCCAAGCGGGGCTCTTTTTGAAAACGGAGCGCGACAACTATGAACGACAAGCTTTCCCGCACCATATCCCGACGCCGCTTCCTCTCCCTGATGGGCGGCGCCGCCCTGACGCTGGCGGCAGGCTGCGCGGCTGCGCCGCCGAAACCGCCCGCGCCCATAAAAAAAGCCGCGCGGATTCTCACCGGCGACACATCTTTGGACGCTCAGTTTTTGCGGCAAATCGTCGCCGCCGACAACCGCGTCGCCCGCACCGTCATGTGGCAGTCCGACGAGCCTCAGGAAAACGCCGAAGTCGTCTGGCGCGCTGCGGGCAGCGACAAGGATGCGGAGATTTTTTCCGCCCCCGCGAAAAGCGAGCGGTACACCGACGACGGGCAAAACGTCTTCCTGCACACCGCGAAGCTGGAGAATCTTACGCCGGGAACGACTTATGAATACCGTTTGATTGCCGGGAACGAAGGCTCGGACTGGACGCCGCTTGCCGCCGGAAACGGCGGCTCCTTCAAGGCGCTGATCTTTCCCGATTCCCAGTCCAGCGACTACACCGACTGGACAAACCTCGCGCGGGACGCCTTCCGCCGCAATCCCGACGCCGCCTTTTACACGAACTTGGGCGACCTGGTGGACAACGGCGAGGAGCACAGCCAATGGGACGCCTGGTTTGACGCGGTGAATCCCTTCGCCGCCCGCATCCCCTTCGCGCCGGTCATGGGCAATCACGAGACCTACGACAAGAAATGGGAAGTCCGTTCGCCGCTGGCCTATCTCGCCCTTTTCGCGCCCCCGGAAAACGGCAGCCGCGACTTTCTCCGCTATTACTATTCCTTTGATTTCGGCGACGTGCACTTCATGGTGCTGAACACCCAATGGGACGAGACGGAAGAACTGCGCCCCGGCCTGCTGGAAGAGCAGCTTGCCTGGCTGCCGAAGGACGCGGCGGCCTCCGGCAAGAAATGGAAGGTCGTCCTGCTGCACAAGGACGTATTGCAGTACCGCATCGGAAAACGGCCTGAGCGCAAGGAAGGCTTCAGCAAATTCGGCCAGGCCTTCATGCCGCTCTTCGACGACCTTGGCGTGGACGCGGTGCTCTCCGCGCACCTGCACACCTACCGCAACCGCGGCCATATCAAGGATTTCCAGCGCGATCCGTCGGGTCCCCTGTACATCCTCACCGGCGTCGCCGGAAACGTCCGCTACCCCGGCCTTTGGATCGACCACGCCCTGGACGAAACCGTCGCGCCCCAGCCGGAAACGGACAACTATCTGACCCTGGAAGCCTCCAAGGACGCTTTACGCTTTCAATGCTTCCTCCCCGACGGCAGCGTCATCGACGACGTGACGCTGCGAAAGTGAAACCGCAATTTAGCAGGCTCTTCCTCCGCAGACAAAAAAGCGGCGTGACCGTATAGGCCATGCCGCTTTTCCTTTGCAACGAAAAACTCAATCTTTTATATCCTTCGGCGCGATATGCACCACGGTACCGTCCGGTTCGCGATAGACCGCCTCGGCCACCATGGCGTTCCGCAGCATGCGCCGGCAGAGCAGGCACGGTTTTCCCGAAGCCAGCGTACCGTCGGCGTTGTAGCCCTCGATGTAAATCGTAGAGCCTTTCATTTTCACGGGATCGGCGTTGACGATGGCGTTCTGCTCTGCGTGGACCGCCACGCAGAGCTCATAGTTCTGCCCCTTCGGCACATGCAGCCGTTCCCGCTCGCATACGCCCGTGTCGATGCAGTTCGCCTCGCCCCTCGGCGCGCCGTTGTAGCCGGTGCTGATGATGATCTTGTCCTTGACGATGATTGCGCCGTATTTCCGCCGCAGGCAGGTGGACCGTCTCCCGACGGCGCGGGCGATGTCAAGGAAATATTCGGTCCAATCGGGGCGCGTCTGCGCTTCACTCATTGCTGTCCCTCCCCGCCGCGCCCGAGGCGCGGCTTTTTCACGCGTTTCGATGCGTAAGATACCGCTGTGCCAAAAGCACCGCCACAAAGTCGTCCACGGGAACCGGCGGAACCTGCATGCCCGTAGGAAGAAACCGCCGCCAGCCCGTGGGCGGATGCGCTTTCCAATAGGCCCGTCGGGCGTCGTCGGTCGTCCTGTACTCGTCTACGATTTCCACGGGAATCTCCGGCAGCGCTTCCCGGATGGCCGTCTCCGCCGCCCGGCTTGTGGTGCCGTTTCCCAAAAGGATCCGTTCCGGGGAGAACCGTCGAACTCTCGCCGCCATCTCGTCGGCCAGCCGTTCCGTGGCCACGACGCTTTGCTCCAGTACATCCCCGTTTTCCGCCACAACGGCGACGCCGCATTTCTCGCGGCCCGGATCGATTGCAGCGACAATCATCGGCACGGTCTCCTTCACTCCGCCGCGCCTTCCGCTTCCACGACAAGACGCAGCCGAAGCGGCCCGACGGAATCCGTCTGCTCTTTTGCATAGGCGCTGATCCGGCCCGCCCCGCGGGTTGCCGCCACTGCGTTGACAGCTTCATAGAACTGCGCGCTCGCCATGACGCCGACGCTCCCCCGGATCGGATCGGGCAGGACGCCTTTTTCCTTCGCCACGGCGTTGACTTCCTGCAGCAGATTCATGACGATGGTCTCCGCCTCGCCCGACTGGCCGGTCGTCAGGAGGAAGGACCGGGCCATGATGAATTCGCCCTGCCGATAGACGGTATGGTTCTTGAACATCTCCAGCGTCGCGCGCACCGGCTCGCCGCGCACCAAATTGCCCGCCGCGACGATACGCACCACCGCGTCGTCCCCGGTCTCTGCGATTACCTTCGCCGCTTCCTCGAATTCCGGCGTGTAAATCCAAACGTAATTGCCTTCCCTGTCCGCACCGAGCCGTTCCGCCACGCCCGCGTTGGCCAGCTGGAGCAGCGCCCCCATATCGCCGCGGATCTCTTCCGCCGGACGGCCGCTCTGCACGACGCCGCTGGCCAGCACTTCGCCCGCGCGGAACATGATGTCGCCCTCGCGCATGATGAGAAGCCCTTCGCGCAGAGCCTCCGTGCGCTGCTCCAATTCTTTGTTCTCCGTCGCCAGCGTGCCGTTCTGGGAGGCGAGGGTCTCGTTCGCCTCGGTCAGTTCCCGTTTCGCGGTTTCCAGCTGCGCGTTGCCTTCGGTCAGCTCCTGCGTACGGGCTTCCAACTCGGACTGTTCTTTTTTCAGCGCATCCACTTCGCCCTGGGATTTCTTCAGCGCCTCGCCCGCCGCCTGCTGCTGTTTTTCCGCGGTCGCCAGCTTCTGCCCGGCCTCGTCCAGCCGCGCCTGCGTGCCCCGCATTTCCTCGTTGAGCTTTTCCATTCCGAAAAGAGCGACGCGCACGTTTTCCGACGCCGCCGCCAGCACTGCGAAGGTCAGCGTCGTAATGGCGACGCCGGTAATGATCGTGACAATCACCGAAGTGTGGCGCGGACGAAGCCCGAACAGGGAAAGCTTCTTCTTGCCCACCTTGGAGCCGACGCGGTCGCCGATGACCGCGATGGCTCCGCCCGTAACGATCAGAGCCGCTATGAGAACGATTCCGTACATAACCTTTGTGCCTTCTTTCGCAACGAAAATCCGCAAACAGCAATCCGGCTGCCGCGCTTCAGCGCGACGCCTGCCGTATAAAGAACAACCCCGCAAAGAAACAGATGATATTGGGCATCCAAATGCCGAGCCAAAGGGGCACGGCGCTGCTCTGGCCTATCGCGCCCATCAATACCATCAGCATATAATAAATGAAAATGACGATCAGGCTGACCGCGAAACCCCGGGACGACCCGGAACGGTTCGGCTGGAGGCCCAGCGGCATGCCGACCAACGCGAACACGAAGCTGGCGAAGGGGATCGTGACGCGCTGATACATCTCCGTTTCCAGCTTGGACGTATCGACGTATTGATCGGAAAGGATCTTGATTTGTTCCTTCAATTCCCGGATCGTCATCGCTTCGGGCCGCTTCTGGGCGTTCACGATCTCCTGCGGGCTTTGGTTCACCGGCAAGGTCTGGGTATCAAAATGCACCGTATGCCGGGAAAGCTGTCCCTGGTTTTCGTCCCGGGTGACGTCGTAAATGACGCCCTGGTGCATCACCCATTCATTTTCCTTCCATTCGGCGTAGGCCGCATTTTCCACATGCGTCGCCTTTCCCTGGTCAAAAATCTGGATCGTGATGCCTTCCATCTGCTGCGTATCGCCGTTATAGCGGCGCGCGTACAGCAGGCGCTGGATCGTGCCGGATTTGATGTCCTTGATGATGATATGGTCCTGCGACTTCGGCGCCACATCTTTCTTGATTTCATAGTTGAGCACGCGCTCGTAAGCGTCATTGGACCACGGCACGATGTATTCGTTGAACCAGACGGAAAACAGGCTCATGACAAAGCCGAGGATAACGCCCGGCACGCAAAGCCGTTTAAAGCTGATGCCGCAGGACAGCATCGCGGTAATCTCGCTGCCGCTGGAAAGCCGCCCGAAGGCCAGCAGCGTCGCCAAAAGCATCGACATCGGAAACGTCCAGACGATGACCCCCGGCAGGCTCAAAACGAAAATCTTTGCCACCGAAGCCAGGGACGCGCCATAGTCCGTGATGTACTCCGCGATGCGGAACAGCGTCCCGGAACCCATGAATACGGCTGTGAACGCGCAAATGCTGAACAGGAACGTCAGCAGTATTTCTTTGAAAATATATTTGTCTAAAATACGGATATGCATAGGCAAAAATACTCCTACAACGTGAAATTATCGCCCAGATAGAACTTTTTCGCCAACGGGTCGTTCGCCACCGTATCCCGGTCCCCCTCGATGAGGATCTCGCCGAGGTTCATGATGTACGCCCGATCGACGATATTCAAGGTCTCCCGCACATTATGGTCAGTAATCAGGATACCGATGCCCCGTTCCCGGAGATACGCGATGATTCCCTGTATATCCGCCACGGCAATGGGATCGACGCCTGCAAAGGGTTCGTCCAGCAATATGAACCGCGGCTCGATGGCTAAGCAGCGGGCAATCTCCACCCGCCGCCGCTCGCCGCCGGAAAGCTCTGTCCCGCGCCGTTCCTTGACGTGCGTGACGTGAAATTCCTCCAGGAGAGCGTCCATACGGTCTTTTCGTTCTGCCGGCGACAGCTCCGTCGTCTCCAAGATCGCCATCAGATTTTCTTCGACGGTCAGGCGCCGGAAAATCGACGCTTCCTGCGCCAGATAGCTGATGCCCATGGCCGCGCGCTGGTGCATCGGAAGCCCGCTGACCTCCTGATCGCCGATGAAAACCTCCCCGGCGTTCGGATGCTCCAAGCCGATGATCATGTAAAAGGTCGTCGTCTTGCCCGCGCCGTTAGGCCCCAAAAGTCCGACAATCTCACCCGTGCGCATCTGCAGGGAAACGCCGTTCACCACGTTCCTATTTTTGAAGGTCTTGACGAGGTCCTTGACTTCAATGGTCATCTGCTGGTGGGAAGCGGCTCTTTGCTCGAATACGCGCCCCTGCGCGCCCGCCCCCCCGTGATTGTCCGTCCGGGGCTCCTCGTTCGTATTCGTTTCCGTTATCTCCTTGTCAGCCGGCTGCTCCGGCGAAAGGCGGTTACTGTTCTTCTTTTCCTGCTTCATTTGTCACCGTTTCCGTATTGCTCCTGTCCTTCAAAAACACCGTCAACCGTCCGCTTTTCAGCGTATTGTTTTCCTGTACCGCCCAAGCGTGCCCTGTCAACACCAGTTTCCCGGTTTCTTTTCCGAAATATTCAGCTTCGTCTCCGCCGCCCTCGAAATCCCTCGGCGGGCTGATGATATGGGCGTTGCCCACGCCCTTCGCGTGCTCGGTTTTCGTCCAGCCCTCCATATAATCGGCGGTAAACGTGCCCTCCGCCGAAGACAGGGCGCCGCCCTCCGGCAGGCGGGCATAACCCTCCTCGTTGTCATATTCGACAATAGGGGCTTCCACCCGCTTATCTTTCTGCCATCCGTGTACGTTTCCAATCGCCGTCATTTTTGTTTTCGACACCAGCTCGATGCGGTCGCAGTCCAGATGCATATCCTCTTTATCCGCAACGACGCCGCCCGTCATCATTCCCGTCGAAGTCTTTGTATTGTAAGTGGCGGACGCCCCCGTCACCACGCCGCCGTCATAATGGATCACGACGTGGCCTTCCGCTTTCATCTGCCCCGTTTTTACATTGTATTCCACCGTATCCGCGTTGAGCTCTGAAATCCCTTTCTGGCTTTCAGTCTTTTGCGTTTCGCCCTCAGGCGCAGCCAGCGCCACCGCCGAAGCCAGCAGGCAGCCCGCCGCCAACGCCGCCCATCCCGCAGCCGTCGTAAACCGTCTCATTTTGCCTTCTCTCCTTTTTTGTCCTTCTCCTGAACAAAATGCACTTTACCCGTCGCCCGAAACGCTTTGAACTCGTCCCAGCCTTCTATCCGCTCCGCTTCCAGCCTCATGCCCGGCTGCTCGACGCGCGCATCGCCCGTCGCGACCAAAAGGTCCTTGCCGCTCACCCATTCCAGCTCTTTGCAGGTGAGTTTCGTGCCGTCCGACATGACCGCCGTCACGCCCCCGCTGAGCTTCACGTTTTTCGTCTTGCTGTCATAGTTGCCCGAAGGTGCCGTCAGTGTGAGCTCCTTGCCGTCGGGAAAATAATATTTCCCCTTTGCGTCCGTAAATCTTGTCGCCTGCGACTTCACATCCATCGCCGTCGAGGCTGTGGTCAGCTCCCAAAGCAGCTTCCCTCCGGCTTCCTCGCGGATCGTATTCTGTCCGTATGTCATTTCCACAGGTTTTCGCTCGCTTTCCGGCACAGGCTCCGGATGATCGGGTATCGAGAGCGCCGTCCACGCCACGAAAACGGCGAAAAGCAGCAAGCCGCCCCATATGGCCATTTTTTTACGATTCATCCTTCGTCTCCTTCAGCGCCTTGACCGTGTGATGCTTGGTATGGCGCTGCTCCGGCGGCGTGTTCCAACGATGCTGGAACCACAGCCACTGCGTCGGGTTTTCCCGGATCACGCGCTCCAATATCCGCGTCATTTCCACCGTCATATCATATAGTTCCTGATCCGTGTCTCCGCTGCTCTTGTCAAAATGCATGGGCTTCCCGAGCCAGACCTTATGCCTGCCGTCGGACCGCCGCAGGATAAACGCCGGAACCACCGGCGAACCGAATTTCTTCGCGAATACGGCGGGTCCCAACGGCGTCGAGGCCGTCTTTCCCAAGAAGTCGATGAAAGCGCCGCCCGGCCCCGCGTCCTGGTCGGCCAAGAAACCCAAAAGCTTTCCGGCCTTCAGCGCCCGGGCCGCCGCGAAAAGTTCGCTGGTACCCCGGGAAAAGACCTCCATACCGATGGTCGCCCGCAAATCGTCGATCACACGGGTGTATTGCTCGTTCGGCTGCTTCTTCGCGATGGCCGTGGCCGGAATCCCCGTCAGCAGGAACGCCGCCGAAAGCCATTCCCATGTGCCGATATGGGCGGTGAAAATGACGACGCCCTTGCCTTCCGCCACCGCCGACTCGATATATTCCCGGTTCTCAAAGGAAATGTACTCGTCGATATTGTCTTCGTTGAGGTTCGGCATATACAGGATTTCCAATACATTGCGGCCCAGATTGATAAAAGAAAGCCGCACCGTTTCCCGCGCCTCGGCCTCGGATATCCCAAGCCCGTCCATCATCTGCCGGACGGCTCGTTCCCGCTGCTTTTTGATGAGCCTGTAATACAGGATACCCATTCCCTTGCCCAATGTCAATAGAAAGGAATGGGGCAGACAGCAGACGATGCGTGAAAGCAGCATCAGCGTATGATAAATCATGAATCCGTTTCCCCCTCAGGAGAGCAAATACTGCGCCGCGGCGTCCTCAAAGAGCCCCTGCGCCCGCAGGAGAAGCTCCGCCGTTTCCCGAATCGCGCCATGTCCCCCCGCGTGCTCCGTCACCAGGAGCGCCGCTTCCTTCGCCTCCGGCGCGGCGTCCGCCACCGCCACAGGCAGCCCGGCTCTGCGCATGACCGGCAGGTCGATAAGGTCGTCGCCGATATAGGCAATCTCTTCATCCGAAAAATGCATTTCTTTTTTAAGGTCTTCGTAAGCCGTGCGCTTATCCATACATCCCTGCCGCACGATGGAGATGTGCAGCTCCTTCGCGCGGTTCTCCACGATCTTCGACGAGCGGCCGGTCAGGATCGCCGTCTTTCCGCCCGCGCGCCGCCAAAGCGCGATTCCCAAGCCGTCCTTGATATCGAAACGCTTCATCGCTTCGCCGTCCGGGCCCATATAAATGCCCCCGTCGGTCAGCACGCCGTCCACGTCCATGATGATGAGCCGGATCCGTTTCATGCGCTCCTCCAGCGAAGTCCGCATTGCCATATCAGACCACTCCCTGCCGTAAGAGATCCGTCAGATGGACGATGCCCAGCGGCATGCCTTGTTCGTCCACCACGGGAAGCACCGTGATCGGGCGCGGCTGATGTTTTTCCATCAGGGAAAGCGCCGAAGCCGCCAGCTTGTCCTTCGCGATGGTCTCCGGGTTCCGCGTCATGAAATGCTCCACCGGCTCGTTGAGGAATTCCGGTCCCTTGGCAAGACAGCGGCGCACGTCGCCGTCGGTGACGAGGCCGATGAATTTCCCCTCCGCGTTCACCACCGAGGTGGCGCCGACCCCCGTGGACGTCATAATGAAAAGGGCCTCCTTCGCCGTGCGGCCCGCCTCGATGATCGGGTTGTCCTCGCCGCTCCGCATGACGTTCTCGACGGTCAGGAGGAGCTTTCGGCCCAGCGAGCCGCCGGGATGGAACACCGCGAAATCCTGCTCGGTGAAGTTGCGCGCCGCCAAGAGTGCCATGGCGAGGGCGTCGCCCATGGCGAGCGCCGCCGTGGTGCTGGCCGTCGGCGCGAGCCCCAGCGGGCAGGCTTCCTTCTCCACGCCCGCGTCGATGAAATAATCGGAGTTCTTGCCGAGCGTCGAATCCCTGCGCCCGCAGAGCGCGATGATTTTCGCGCCGATGCGTCGGATCACGGGCAGGATGTTGATCATCTCGTTCGTCTCGCCGCTGTTGGAAATCGCCAGCACGATGTCGTTCTGCGTGACCATGCCGAGGTCGCCGTGAAACGCTTCCGCCGGATGCATGAAGAACGAGGGCGTTCCCGTGGAAGCAAGGCTCGCCGCGATTTTCTGCCCGACGTGGCCGCTCTTGCCGATGCCGCTGACGATGACGCGGCCCTTGCAGGCAAGGATTGCCTGGGCCGCCGCCTCAAACTCATCGTCGATGCGCGCCGAAAGCCGTTCCAAAGCTTCCGTTTCGATTTTGAGCGTTTCCAGCGCTTTTTCCTTTATCATCAGAGACTCTCTCCTTACCGCAAATGTTTCCGCACGATGTCGTGGATGGAAAGGGCGTCCTTCAAAAGGTCTTCCAGCTTGTCGAGATACACCATGTTCGGTCCGTCGGACAGCGCTTCCTCGGGGTTGTCGTGGACTTCCATGAAAAGCGCGTCCACGCCCGCGCCGACGGCCGCCCGGGTCAGATACTCGACATATTCCCGGTTGCCCGAAGACGCCGTGCCGAGGCCGCCGGGAATCTGCACGCTGTGGGTGGCGTCGAAGACGACGGGATAGCCGAAGGAGCGCATGATCGGGAAGGAACGCATATCGACGACGAGATTGTTGTAGCCGAAGGAGGCGCCGCGCTCCGTCAGCAGGATATTGGAATTGCCGCCTTCCAATATCTTGTCCACCACGTTCCGCATATCCTTCGGCGAGAGGAACTGCCCCTTCTTCACGTTGACGGGTTTGCCGGTCAGCGCCGCCTGATAGACCAGATCGGTCTGCCGGCAGAGGAACGCGGGAATCTGCAGGATATCCACGACCTCGGCGGCGGGCTTCGCCTGCGCCTCGGTATGGATGTCGGTGATGACGGGAACGTCCAGTTCCTTCTTGATCTGCGCCAGCATGGCAAGTCCCTTTTCGAGGCCGGGTCCGCGGAAGCTGTTGAAGGAAGAACGGTTCGCCTTGTCAAAGGACGCCTTGAAAACGTACGGTATGCCGAGACGGTTGGCTATCGCCTTGATTTCCCTTCCGATGTAGAGAGACCGCTCCAGTCCCTCCAGCACGCAGGGCCCCGCCAAAAGCGCCAGCGGGTTCCCCGCGCCGATCTCAAAATCCCGGATCTTTACCGTGTTCATAATTTCGCCGCCTCCTCTTTTCCTTCCATCTGCCTGTAGATTTCATTGACTTTCGCCAGATCCTCCGGCGTGTCCACGCCGACGAACCGGGCGTTCGTCCGGATGCACTTTATCTTGTAGCCGTTTTCCAGCGCCCGGAGCTGCTCCAGCGATTCCGCCCGCTCCAGCGGCGTCGGCGTCATTTTCGCGTACGCCAGCAGGAAGTCCCTGCGGTAGGCATAAATGCCGATGTGTTTGTAAACGGGCGTGCCCGCGTCGTTGCGCGGATACGGGAGAAGCGACCGGGAGAAATACAGTGCGCAGCCGTTCTTGTCCGTCACGACCTTGACGTTGTTCGGGTTCTTTTGCTCCGCCTCGTCCTCCATCGGCGTCATCACCGTCGCCATCTGGAGTTCGGCGTCGTCGTCGAAGGCGCGGCCCAGCTCGTCGATCAGCGGCGGCTCGATCAGAGGCTCGTCGCCCTGCACGTTGATGATCAGATCCACATCGGGATAGGCTTCCGCCACCTCCGCAAGGCGGTCGGTTCCCGTCGGATGGTCCTTCGCCGTCATCATCGCCCGTCCGCCGTGATCCTCCACCGCCCGCAAAATGCGTTCGTCGTCCGTGGCGACCACGACGCCCGACAAGGTTTTCGCCTGCGACGCGCGGTCATAGACGCGGCAGATCATCGGCTTTCCCGCGACGTCCTTTAGGGGCTTTCCCGGCAGCCGCGTGGACGCATACCGCGCCGGGATTACGCAAAGGATTTTCATGCCCGTTTCTCATTCCCTCCATGCTGTTCTGTATAAGCTTTCAGGCTTTCCTTCATCAAATGGATAAATTCTTCCTCGCCGTCGCGGAAAGTGACCTCGACGCTGACGACGTAAATCGGTATCTTGAATTCCGCCCGCTCCCGGACCAGCTCCGCGGGGACCTTGACGGCGTCCTTCTCGGTGATCACGATGGCCTCCGCGTCGAGCAGGAGCGCCTGCGCCGCCGCATCGAGCATCTCCTTGACCGTGTAATCGTGATGGTCAGGGAAACGCTGGCTTTCGATGACCACCGCGCCAATGTCGGAAAGCGTCTGCTCGAAGGAGGCCGGGTTGCCGATAGCCGAGACCGCCATGACGCGCTTGCCGCGCATTTCCGCCACGTCGACGCCGGGGCTGGCGATATCGTTCGCCCATTCCTCGAACCGGATAAAGCCTTTCGGCTGGTGGACGCTCTCGACCACCAGCGCGCGCTCGTTCTTCTCGTGTATGATGCGATGGATATAGTCGCGCGACGCCTCCGTCGCCTGGTCCACCTTTGTCAGCAGGCAGACGTCGGCGCGGTCGATATGGGAGATCGACTCGCGCAGCGTGCCGCGCGGCAGGATATAGCCGTTGCCGAACACGTTTACCGCGTCCACCAAGAGGATTTCCATATCGCGGGCCAGCATCCAGTGCTGATAGCCGTCGTCGAGGATCGCGACCTCGGCGCCGAAATGCTCGATGGCATAGCTGCCCGTCATATAGCGGTCGGGGCCGATCAGCACCGGAACCCCAGGCAGGTGCTTCGCCAGCATGAAGGCCTCGTCGCCGGCCTCCGCCGCGTTCATGTGCAGCGTCCGCCCGTCGGACACCACGCCCACGTCGCCTTTCCACTTCGCGCGGTAACCGCGGTTCAGGATGACGACGCGATAGCCGAGGGACTGTATCTCCTTCGCGAGCCTTTGCGCGGTCGGCGTCTTGCCCGTGCCGCCCACCGTGATGTTGCCGAGACTGATGACATAGCAGCCGAGCTTTTTCCGGCGGAACACGCCCAGATTGTAGCCCGCCAGCCGCAGATTGACCAGTCCGCAGTAAATCAGCGAGAACACATAGAGCACCGCCAGGAACAGGTGCACCACCACGCCGTGCGCGTCCCGGCTGTGAATGATCTGATAGAAGAAGGTCTGGAAATTCTCCACCTTGTCCGTGGATTTGATCTGGCCGCTGGCGAGGCGGTACTGCTCCACGCTGTCGAGGAGTTCGTGCAGGAGAACGGCGCTCCGCCGCGCCGCGCCCTTGTTCTCGTTGATAATGGCCAGCGTCTCACGCTCCATGCGCGCGCGCTCCTCCGCGTCCGCAAAAAGCCGGATTGCGGTCTCCCGCAGTTCCTCCTGGTTCTGCACGGTGACGACGGCGTCCCGCTTGGTGAACAGCGCGTGGATCTCCTTGAAGTTGACCATGTTGTAGCCGACGATGATGGCCTTGCCGTGGGCCGCCGGCTCCAGGATATTGTGCCCGCCGTGGGCGATCAGGCTGCCGCCGACGTAAATGACGTCGCCGATGCTGTACACCTTGCCCAGCTCGCCGATCGTATCGAGCACCACGATGTCGTGGTCTTCGGAGGGCTTCTCCAAGAGCTCCGTCCGCCGCGCCACGGAAAATCCCGCCCGGCGGCAGATCATCAGCACTTCCCGCGTCCGCAGGAGTTCGCGGGGCGCGATGACCAGCTTCGCGTTCGGCAGTTTCTCGCGAATCCCGCGGAACGCATGCAGCACATAATCTTCCTCGCCGCGATGGGTCGAGCCGGCCAGAAAGATGCCGTCGTTGTTCGTCAGCCCCATTTCTTCCAAAAGCTGCGCCTTCTCGTCGTCGCCGACGTCCGTATAGGTCTGATCGTATTTCGTATTGCCCGTGACGATGACGAGATTCGGGTCCGCGCCGAGACGGATGATGTACTCGGCGTCGATCGGCGACTGCATCGCAAACTTCTGGATGGTGCCGATCATCTCGTCCTTCAGGCTGTACAGATAACGGTACCGTTTCACGCTCTTGTCGCTGATGCGGCCGTTGATCATCATGACCGGGATGCGCATCCGGCGGCATTCCCGCAGGAAGTTTGGCCACAGCTCCGTTTCCACCGGCATGAACACGCGGGGCGTCACCCGGCGTACGACTCTGGCCGCAAGGAACGGCAGATCGAGGGGGAAATAGATGATGCTGTCCGCATCCTTGATGATGCGGTTCGCCATCTCGTAGCCGCTGGTCGTCACCACGGACACGAGAATCGGGCTCTTCGGGAATTCCTTGCGGAACTCCTTGATGAGCGGACTCGCCGCCACAATCTCGCCCACCGACGCCGCGTGCACCCATATACAGTTTTTCTTCGCGACTTTTTCCAGCGCGTCTTCGGGAATGAAACCGAGACTCTGCTTGATACGCTCGATGAATCCGCGTTCGCGGATCGCGCGCACCAGGAAAACCGGGATGATGAGCGTCACCACGATGATTGCCGCGATATTGTATAAAAACTGCATTGCGTTACCCCTTTTTAGATAGAGTGGAGTGTGGAGAGTGAAGAGTTGGGCGGCCTTAGCGTTTTACGTTTTCCCATACTGTATTTGGTACAGCCCCGCGTACAGGCCGCCCGCCGCCAGAAGCTCCTCATGGGTTCCCTGCTCCCTGACGCGGCCGCCGTCCAGCACGTAAATCCTGTCGGCGCCGATGATGGTCGAAAGCCGGTGGGCGATGACGAAAGACGTGCGCCCCACCATCAGCCGGTCGAGCGCGGCCTGCACCACTTTCTCACTCTCCGTGTCGAGCGCGCTGGTGGCCTCGTCCAGGATCAGGATCCGCGGGTCTTTCAGGATGGCGCGGGCAATGGCGATGCGCTGCCGCTGCCCTCCCGAGAGATTCGCGCCCCGCTCGCCGATTTCCGTATCGTAACCCTCGGGCAGCGCCGTGATGAACTCGTGGGCGTTGGCACTCTTTGCCGCCGCCTCGATTTCCGCATCCGTCGCGTCGAGCCGCCCGTAGCGGATATTCTCGCGCACCGTCGCCGAAAACAGCACGGTCTCCTGCGGCACGATGCCGATCTGCGAGCGCAGCGACTCCGTCGTCACGTCCCGCACGTCGTATCCGTCTACCGTAATCGAGCCGCCCGTCACATCGTAAAAGCGCGGAATCAGGTTCGCCACCGTGGATTTCCCCGCGCCGGACGGCCCGACAAAAGCGATCATCTGCCCCGGCTCCGCCGTGAATGTCAGGTCTGTCAGTGCAGGAACGTCTTCCCGATAGGAAAAGGAAACATCCGAAAAGCACACGCGCCCTTCCACGGGCGGAAGCGTCTTCGCGTCCGGCGCGCTCGTCACCGTTTCCTCCATATCGAGAAGCGCGAACACGCGGTCCGCGCCCGCCATCGCCTTCTGTATCTGCGCATAAATGCGCGAAAGCCGCTTGACCGGATTTGCCAAATTCACCGCGTAGGTCAGGAACGCCACCAAGGTCCCCGCCGTAATCACGCCGTCCACGACCTCTTTGCCGCCGAACCAGATGATGACCGTCACGGCAAGCGCCGCGAGGAATTCCACCGTCGGCGTCAAGAGGCTCGAAAGCTGCGCGTCCTTCATCACCGCGCGGAAATTCAGCTCGTTCTGCGTGTGGAAGCGGTCGATTTCAAATTCCTCGCGCACGAAGGACTTGACCACTCGCTCCGAGGAAATGCTCTCCTGCATCAGCGCCGTGATATCGGACATCCGCGCCTGGATCACCGCGCCCGCCGAGCGCACCTTTTTGCCGAAAATATCCATTGCCAGCCCAACCAGCGGTACCGTGATCAACGTCAAGATACTGAGCTTCCAGTCGAGAAGCACCATCATGACCAGCGATCCGAAAAAAATCGCGCTCTCCGTCATCATCTCGACCATGCGCTCCACCAGCGCGCTTTGCAGCGCCGCCACGTCGTTGGAGATATAGCTCATGACCTCGCCGGTCTGATGGCGGTCGAAAAAAGAGATCGGCAGCCGCTGGAGCTTTCGGAACAGCACGTCCCTCACATCGACGATGACCCGCTGCCCGATATATGAAACAAGATACCCCTGCCCGTAGTAAAAAATCCCACGGATAAAGAAAATCACGACGATGCCGACACAGATCAGGTTCAGCATATCCATGTCGCGGGCCGCCAACACCTTGTCGATCATATCCTTGATGACCCACGGCAGATACAGGTTCGCCGCGGCGGCGACGACGATGCAGACCACGGCTTCTATCAGCCGCTGCTTGTATGGTTTGATATAGGAAAGCAGCCGCAAATATCCTTTCATGTCCTGCCTCCCGTCACTTGCGCCGCGTCAACGATCCGGCGGGCGACGCGGTCCGACGACCCCGGCTCTCCCAAGAGCGCGCAGGCTTCTTTCAGCCGTGCCCGCACGGCCGACGCATGTCCCGGCTCCGCCCAAAATTTGCGCGCCTCTGAAAGAATCCGTTCCGGATTCGCCTCGTCCTGCAAAAGCTCCGGCTGAGCCATTTCGTCCAGCAAGATATTCGGCAGGCTGAAATATTTGACATGTACCAAGAGCCGCCCGATGAAATAGGAGACGGGCGACAAACGGTAAAGCACGATGCAGGGCAGCCCCATCAGCGCCGCCTCCATGACCACCGTCCCCGAAGTCGCCAGCGCGAAACGCGCAATCCCCATCAGGTCATACGTATGTTCATGAGTGAAGACAATCTCCACGCCCGCGTCCGCCGCCATGCGTTCCATGCGAGCCTGGTCCATGCCCTGCGCCACCGGAAGGTAAAAACCCGTCTCCGGCTTTTCGTCCTTGATACGCCGCGCTCCCCGGAGCATCGCCGGAAACACCAGCGAGATTTCCTGCGCGCGGCTGCCCGGCATCAAAAGCACAGGATAAGCGTCCGGCCGCACGGAGAAGAACTCCAGCGCCTCCGCCTCCGTCATCGACGGCTTCACTGTATCGACCAACGGATTTCCGACGAAGGAAATATTCGCCCCCGCCGCCTGATAGACGGGCAGCTCGAAGGGAAAGATCGCCACGAATTCGTCCGCCAGCTTCGCGCAGGTCTTCGCGCGGCCTTTGCGCCACGCCCACGCCGAGGGCGGGATATAGGAAAACACGCGGACGCCGAGCGCCTTCGCACGCTTCGCCAGCCGCCAGTTGAAATCAGGATAGTCAATCAGGACGAGCAGGTCGGGCTTTTCCCGGCGAATCGCATCCGTCAGAAGATCGAGCAGCGAAAAAATGCGCGAAAGGTTCGTCACGACCTCCCAAACGCCCATGACGCTGTACGCCGCGCAGTCCGCCACGAGCCGGACGCCCGCCGCTTCCATCTGCGCGCCGCCGAAGCCGAACAGCTCCGCCTCCGGAACAAGCCTGCGCACTCCTTCCGCAAGGCGCGCGCCGTGAAGATCGCCCGACGCCTCTCCGGCGGAAAACATAATCTTCAACGGCGCACCTCCTCCCGCAAACTTCCAATCGTTTTATTTTAGCACATAACCGGCATTCGCTTCAATATAAACCGTAAAAAGCATACGCCTCCGAAATGAAAAAATGGAGGAGCAGGAGAGCGCTTCTTTAGATTCTGTTCGCTTGTTTAACGCGCAAACATTTTAGGTTTTTATTTTTTAGTTTTTCTTTTGCGAAAGGTTTTGATATTGGCTTATACGACTTTTTACATTCATCTTCATCTAATGATACCAGGGGCGCCGCCCCTGGAACCCTGCAAAGGGCGTTCCTCCCTTTGGAACCCTCCCCAGGGCTCTGCGGAGCCGGGAATCCGCGGTCAATGGATAGAATGACTTTAGGATTCGTTCATCCCGCGAGCAAGCTCTTGATAACTTTGACTTTAGCCCATTTTTGCGGTTTTGGGTTTCGCGGCGCAAACATTTAACTCTGTAAAATGGGCTAAACTTTAAGTCGTCAAAAGGCTGAATCGCGGGATGAAGAATCTGATAAGTTGTTCTGCGCTTTCACCGCGGAATCTTGGCTCCGCAGAGCCTTCCAGGGGATTCAAAAGGGGACGTAGTCCCCTTTGTGGGGAAGTTTGGAGGGGCAACGCCCCGCCAAGTTTATTCCACTACGATGCGCGGTTGTAATCGTATAAGCCAACACCAAAATCTTGCGCTAAAGAACAAATATTAATGATAAAAAACTATTGAGAGAGAAAGGAGAGGGACGCGTTGACGCGTCCCTCTCTCTTTTCTCTCTCAATAGTTTTTTGCAATCTGCTGGAAATATGCTTTCGGATGTTCGCAGACCGGGCAAACCTCCGGCGCTTCCTTCCCTTCGCAAACGTAGCCGCAGTTCAGGCACTGCCAGATGATCTTGTCGCTCTTCTTGAACACCTTGTCCTGTTCGATATTCGCCAGGAGCAGATTATACCGTGTCTCATGCTCCTTCTCGATTTCGGCGACCTTCTCGAAGAGCTTTGCGATTTTCTCGAAGCCTTCCTCCCGCGCGACCTTCGCGAACCCGGGATACATGCTCGTCCACTCGTCATGCTCGCCCGCGGCAGCCGCCTTAAGGTTCGCCGCGGTATCGCCGATGCCCTCGACGAGCTTGAACCAGATTTTCGCGTGCTCCTTCTCGTTGCCCGCCGTCTCCTCGAAAATGCGCGAGATCTGCTCATAGCCGTCTTTTTTCGCCTTCGAGGCGTAATAGGTGTACTTGTTGCGCGCCTGGGATTCGCCGGCAAACGCCGCCCAAAGATTCTTTTCGGTTTTCGAGCCTTTCAGTTCCATTGTTTTTCTCCTTTCTCTCCCGCCCATCGGGGCGAACCTGCCAAACCTCTATTTCGTATTATAACGCCGCCCTCCGAATTTTGTCGATAGACTAATTTTTCCAATTCGTATTTCATGGCCGCCGACAAGAAAATTTTCCGGCAAAAAAATGCATCGAAAAGAAGATTTAATGATATAATAGCAGAGGAAACAATTAAACTACAAAGAAGGAAGTGTGTTCTATGAAATTGGCAAACCAATGGCAGAAGCAGATTTTCGCCGCCGTTCTGGGAGCGGCCGTCGTCGGCGCGCCGCTGTTCACAGCCCATGCGGCAGATCCCGCCTTCTCCCGTGACGGGCAGCAGTACGACGTCCGCCGCGGCATGTACGAAAAAGACGGCGGCAGCGACGGGCACGTCCGCCTCGGCATGTACGCCGACAAGGAACATCAGGAAGCGCGCAGCGAAGAGCGCCGCGAGGATCTTGAAAAACGCCAGAACAAAGAGCGCGAAGATTTCGAGAAACGCCAGGAAGAAGAACGCAAGGACTTTGAAAAACAGCAGGCCGAGGAACGCAAAAATCGGGAGGAGCCCCCCAAGGAAACCCGCTGCGAGGCGCATTCTGAAGAAAAGCGCGACGGTGAGCCCCGCGAATACAAATACGACGTGCGCCGCGGCATGTATGAACAAGAAGGCGGCAGCGACACGCAGGTCCGGCGCGGCATGTACGAACAGCCCAACGAGGACGGTCAGCGCAGCTCGCTGACCCGGTAAAATCGGCGCAGAAAAAATCCGTTCGGAAAATTCCGAACGGATTTTTTCTTGCACGCTGCAAGCCCTTAAAAATTCCCGATAACCCGCACCCACTTGTCCTTCTTGTCGATGATGTATTCAAGGCTCAGAAAATCGTGGAGCCGGTAGCGGAGCGCGCCTTCGCCCATCTGATCCGTCCAGCGGTATTCGTAGCGGAGCATCCACTTCCGCCCGATCTCCTGCTCCCCGCCGAGAATCATCTTTTCCCCGCGCATATCGTAGCGGGCGATGAGGCGCGTGGCGTCCGCCAAATGGCGCGTATAGCCGACCGCCCAGGTCCAGTGCACATCCTGCGGCACGACGTCCGTCTGTACGAAGAATTCGTCCCGGGGCGAGAACCGCTTGCCCGCGTGGAACCGGAACATCGTATAGTTGCCGTCGGCGTCCTTATGGGAAATATCGGCCCAGCCTTCCAGGCGGATCAGATAATCCTTCGTGTCGGAGCGGCTCATGAGGGACATATCGCGGCCCGGCCGCATCGTCACTTTCGTATGGAGACCCAGCGCGCGAAAATCCGATTGCGAATCCAGAGAGGCGGCGAACATTTCACTGAACTCCGCTTCGTGCCGCTCGACAAAGGCCACCGGCACGCCGATCAGCATATTGGCGTTTTCCTGCATGATATTCCGGTGCCCGAGCAGCGTAAAATTCGGGACGGAATCGCTTCTCATGCTGAGATCCACGGTTCGTACCACCGGCAGCTTCGGATAGACGGTCAAGGCCACCTTCGCCTCCGCACCTGGCTCCACGTCAAAATCCGCACGGAATTCCGGCAGATGGGCTTCCATGTATTCCTGCAGGCTCCGTTTCAGTACGCCGTTGGTCCAGTCGCTGGCCGCCACGGGCAGCCCCTGCATGCCCGCGCCGAAAACGCTGCCCACGTCCGCCAGATCCCGGCGCGCCATTTCCTCCACCGCGGGCGGCATTCCTTCCACCGTCACGTCCACGCGGACGGTACCGATGACGTCCGCCCACGGCACGAGCCGGATTTCTACGACAGACGTTTCTCCGGGCGTCAGCGATACGCGCTCCACGGAATACCCGACAAGGACTTTGTCGAACACTTCATGGATAACAGCCTCCTGCTGCGCGCGGGAGGCTTCCACATCGGCGATCTGCCGGCCCGCCAAAAGCTGCGCGCCGATGGCGGAGACCGTCGTCTCCATGCGGCGCCGCACCAGCACGGGGATGGGGGCTGCGGCGTCAATCTTCGCCGTCACTTCCTCCACCATGCCCGCGGCCTGCGCGTCGGAACCGCCAAAGAGACATACCATCAGAGTGAAAAATGCGGCGATAATCCGCCGCATTTTTTTCTTCCAAACCATATCAGAACGTTCCGCCGACGCTGAAATGCACACGGTTGCCCTGTTTGCCATGGGCAAGATCGACGCGGATCGGCCCCACCGGCGTGTTGATGGACAAGCCGAAGCCAACGGACGAATAGGTATTGGACGGCGACCAGCCCGATGCCCACGTGCCGCCGAAGTCCGTAAAGAGCGCGCCGTTCACCTTGCTGAACACCGGGAAGCGGTATTCCACCGTGCCGAGCCACATGTGGTTGCCCCGGAACTGCTCGTCGCGGTAGCCGCGAATCGTGTTCTGACCGCCGATGCGGTACTGGCTGTATTCCGGGATCGTGCCGTTTCCGTAGCCGTACATACCGCGAAGCGCCAACACCTGTGCGTGCCCGGCCTTGATATAGTAATTCTCTTCCAGCGTGTACTTCTGATACTTAAATTTGCCGCCGAAGCCCGCGATATCCGCCGACAAGCTCAGCTTGTTGCCCTTCATCGGATAGAACACGTTGTCCCGGGTATCCGTGATATGCTCCAAAATCAGGCTGTTCGTAACGCCAAAGTTCGCGTCGCGCCAAGGCTCCCACGCGGGCGTGCTGCGGTCCAGCTCCGAATAATGCTTGATATAACGGTCTTCCCTGCGGCGCAGCGTGATGTAGTTCGTCGAAACCTCACTGACGGGACGGCTGAAAGTGAACTCACCGCCCGTGTATTTGCGCATGAATTCCTCGACCTTATCACCGTTGGAATTGTAATCGTAATATCTGTAGGTACGATTGTAAAGGCGGAAGGTGACCGCCGTTTCCTTCTTGTCAAGCCACGGTCTCCGATAGGAGAAGGTATAGCCGTGGTTGTCCGTATCGTCGCCGCTGAACTCGAAGGTCAGGTTGATGGCGTCGCCGATGCCGCGGAAATTCCTGTCCCCGACGCCGACCATACCGATGAAGCCGTCGGAGGAGGAATAGCCCGCGCCGATGGTGAAATTGCCCGTGCGCTTTTCCACCACGTCCACTTCCAGCACGACGGAGTTCTGCTCGATGCCGGGATTCAGCTTCATGTTCACGTCGTCAAAGAATCCGAGGTTGTATACGCGCTGCATACTGCGGCGCGCCTTTTTCGCGTTGAACGGATCGCCGGGCTTCATGCGCATCTCGCGAATGATAACGCGATCCTTCGTCTTCGTATTGCCCTTGACCACATAGCCTTCCAGCGTGCCCTCGTTGATGACGACCTTCAGGTTGCCGTCGCGTCCGATATCAAGATTGTTGACCTTGACAAGGATATACCCGTCCTTATGGTAGCGGTCCGAAATCGCCTGCAGGTTGTCGTGCAGGACTTTCGTGTTCAGCATCTCGCCCTCGGGCGTCGTGATGAGTTTCCGAAGCTCAGGCGTCTTCAGCGCCCGGTTGCCTTCGATGGTAACGGAATGCAGGATGGGATTCTCCAGCAGATGGTACGTGACGATGACGCCCTCGGGCACCATCTCGAACGTCGGGAAAATGTCGTAGAAAAGGCCGACGTCGTAAATCGCCGCCCGGTCCTTGTCCACCGTATCTTCGGCAAAGACGTCGCCGGCGCGGGACAGGACCGCCGTCTTCGCCAGCGGCAGCGTAGCGTCGCTGGCACCGTCAAACACCACGTCGACTACCGTCTGCCCCACCAGGGCTTTCTGGCGCAGAGCAATCGACTGCTCGTCCGGGCGCATCTCCGTCCAGCGTTCCGCGGGCACGGCGCCCCGCGTAGTCGTAATGGCTTCCGCAGCTTTCGCCGCCGCCGCTTCCTCGGCGGCGCGGCGGGCAGCTTCTTCCGCAGCGCGGGCGGCCGCTTCCGCGGCACGGCGCTCTTCCTCTGCTTTTCGGGCGGCTTCTTCCGCAGCCTTGCGTTCCGCTTCTTCCGCAGCCTTACGTTCCGCCTCGGCGCGAAGCTTCGCTTCTTCCGCTTCCTGCCGCGCCAGCGCCTCTTCCTCCGTCACCACCGGCGCAGGAACGACCTCCACCGGAACGGCCGTAATATCAGGAATGGCCACCACCGCTTGGGACTGCGGCTCCGCCGCAACATTTTCCGCAGGCGCGGCCTCCAAGGGCATCGCCGCCGCAAAACTCGCCGCAAACGCGGCCGTATAAGCCCATTTCCGATAATGCTTCTGCTCCAAAACAAAACCTCCTAAAAATGATCCGCCCTTATTTTATTTCCTATCTTCGTTCCGTGTCAATAGCACGCAGGCTTTGCCCGGCGCTGTTCATCAAGCGCTGCATTTCCTCCGAGGGCAGCCTCGCGCCTCCGGTATCCGGCCGAGGCTCCTGCGAAATCTCCGGCTCCGGCGGAGAAGCGGAAGCTTCCTCCGTCGGTTCCCCGTATTCCGGCTCTGCAAGCGGCACTTCCAGCACAATCTCTTCCCGCACGGGAACAGAATCTGCCTGCGGCAGCGGAACCGGGTCCCGCCGCAGCTGCGCCGCATCGGTGCTCGCCGCCGCTTCTTCCGTCCTCCGTTCCATGATCGGAGGCGGCGCCTGCGGGACTGCGGAGCGCCATGCCCATAAACCGCCGCCGGCTATGAGAGCCGCCGCGCAAAGCGGCGCCAGCCGCCGCGTCCAAACCACCGAAGGCCGGGGGCGTTCCACTTCCTGCGCCCGGGTAAGCTCCGCCTGCGCCAGCATCAGGTTCAGGTCGCCGCGCACATCCTCGGCCCGGTCCAACGAATCCTCGGCCCGGCCGAGCCATTCCCGCGCCGCCCGCACATGACGGCGAAGACGGCTGCGGTCTTCCATACCGCTGTCCATGACGCTCCCTCCCTTCGTAAATTTCATCATATGATTTATAATCCGATTTTATGCGTTTCCCATGGAACGGGAAAATTCCTCTTTGCGAGACGATATCGGCGATTATGCCAGATTATCGCCCGAAAATCGTTCCCTATGGCTACTTTTCGCTCCAATGCTGCATGAAACGTGACATCATGCCGCGAATCCGGCGGATTCCCGTCTTCTTCAGCCGGTAAATATGGGACTCGCTCAGATGGAGCGCGGCTGCCACGCCGTCAATGCCGCCGCCGGCAAGATAAACCTCTTCCAAAACGAAGCGCTCTTTTTGCGGCAGCCGCGCCATCGCCTCCCGCAGCCGTTCAGCCAGCACATGGCTCTCCGCCTGCTCCTCCGGCAAGGCGCCGGGATCCACGATGCGTTCCTTCGCCGGAATCCCCTCGGAGTCCGTCATGCCGTCAATGCAGGCCACATCGGAAGCGCCCTCCCTTTTCAGGAAATCCTTCATGCGTCCCCGGATCCGGTGAACGGCGAACAGGCTGAAGGCCACGCCCCGGTCAGGGTCGAAACTCTCCACTGCCTCAATGAGCCCCACCGTTCCCTCCTGTATCAAATCCATGACGTATTCCGACGTCCGATAAGGCGTCGCCTGTTTGAATACGAGGGGCTGGTACGACTGAATCAATCGCGCCCGCGCGCTTTCGTCCCGCCGCCGTTTGCAGGCGTCCCAAAGGCGGTCCTCCTCCTCCGGCTGCAGCAGCTCGATCTTCTTCAATTCCCGGATATATTCGTCCAAACGCAGGCTCCTCGCCCCCTCTCATGAAAAGTTAAAAGCTGATTCTGGCCTCGAAGCCGAACCAATTCCGATTTTTCTCGTCGTGCATCGCAAACGCGCTGAAACGGTCCGTGAAGTCGTACCGCACGCCGTAGCGCCGCATGTCCTCGGTCAGGCTTTGGGTATACCGGAGCATGACCTTGTCGGTGACATACTTTCCTATTTGTACATTATACGCCTCAATCGTCGACTTGTCTGCCCCTTTTTCACCTTTTTCGAAAGTTCCCGTCGACAACGTGAATTCATCCAGCTGCAAAAGGTCCCGGATCGCGTTCTGCACCTCGCCTAAAACGCTCATCTGGAGTCCCGCCAAAAGCAGCGCGTTCCGCTGCGCGTCCGCCGAGCTCTGGTTCCCTCCCTGCGTGGAAGCCCCCCGGAACGTCAACATCCGCAAAATTTCCTGCTGGCCCATTTCCGGGCTCGACGTCAGCGTGAACTTCATCTGCTGTACCGGGCCGTCGATGCCCAGCATGATCCTCGTGCGGTTCATGCGGGTCACAGCCTTGAAGGTGACGCTGGGCAGGAACGAATCCACCTGGTTGAAATACGCCTCGCCCTCCACGATGCGGAAGGAGGTCTGCAAATACTGGACCCTGCCGCGCCGGACGGAAATCGTGCCGGACTGCTGCGGATGGCGAGTGGTCCCGCCGAAATGCGCCGAGCCCTTGATCCAGAGGTCGTAAAGCCCTGCGCTGTACAAATGCGTATTCTTGCCGATTTCCAGTCCGAAATCGATAATCATGCGGGGAAGCTCTCCCTCGCTGTCCGGCAGCGTCGGAACGGAAATGAGTACGTCGTCCACCGCCACCCGGCCCGTCAGCTTCGGCATCCGGTGACCGTAGATCTCGCCTTCCCGCAAATCCACGGAGGCCGTCAGCGGCCCTGTAAAGTACGGCGACGCGATTTCCAGCTTATTTGCCTCAATATTCAGCCCGTAATCCACAGGCGTCTGCCCGTCCAAACGCATGGAACCGCTGATCTTGAAAGTGCCTTTCCCCATCCGGCCCGAAGCGTTGTCTTCCACGGCAATGGTATCGCCTTCCATGCGGAGGCCCATGTTGAGCTCCGTCACGGGGATCCGCAATGCTTTCAGCTTCACGGAGCCGTCCTTGACCCGGAGGATTCCGTCGAACGTCGGCGCCGCCAGGGAACCGCCGATGACCACATTGCCGTCCGTTTCACCCATGGCCCATTCCACCTGGTCCGAGAGCAGCGGCAGCAAGCCCAGGTCGGCGTCGTCCAGGGACAGGCGCAGATTGATCCTGTCGTACTCGGTAAGTTCCTCTCCCTGCTGCGCCGTAAACGCCTTGATCGGGAGCATGCCCGACGCGCTGGCGCGGTACGTCTTCGCGCCCTCCGCCTTCACCGCCACTACCTGCTCCAGTTCCACCACGCTGCCGCGCAAATGGACAAGGCCCGTCAGCGAGTCAAACGTCGAGCCGCGGACGCCGCCGTTCGCTACAGCCAAAGACATGTCCGCAATCGGGAATTCCACCGTGCCGCCAAGTTCCGCTTCCACATCCAGCGTCCCCACGACGTCCGTATCCAGTCCGGCCACGGCGGAGAAAAGCCCCGCCTGGATGTTTTGCGCGGAAACCCGCCCGCTGAGCTCGCCGTCAAGGTCGAATATGCCGGCCGCGGCCAGCATGCCCGGGCCCTGGTGACCTTCGAAACGGCGCAGCGTCACGACGCGGCCCAAAAGCCCCGCGTCCAGTGAAACGTCCGTCACCGGATAGCCGCGCAGATCGCCCTCCGTCAATACGCCCAGCACCGAAATTCTCGGTACCGACATCGTGCCGCCGATCTCGATCTCCGCATTGAGCCGCCCGTGGACGACGTCGTTTTTCGCGTTCGCCACGGCCAGCATCGCGGCTATGTCGCCCTTCTCCACCTTCACCTTTCCCGTCATCCGCTCGTCGTTCAGGTTCACGACCATGCGCAGGGAATAGGCGCCCCCGTTCTGCCGGAACGCGAAAGGATTCAGTTCGAGACGGGAGCCGCGCAGATGCACTTCGCCCGCGGCGTCCGTGATTGTCGCCCCGTTCAGCGTCATCGACGGAGCCGTAAGTTTTCCGTCGAAAACCGGGTCGTCCAGCGTGCCCAAAATCTTGCCGTCAAACACGCCGTGCCCTTCGATGGGATAGGGGACCTTCTTCTCGAACCGCCGCAAATCAATGTCGTGCACCTGCACGACCATGTTCAGCGTCCGCGGTCCTATCGTCAGCGTACCGTTCAAATCCATATCGACGAGCGGCGAATAGATATGGAAGTCGTGTACTGTCAGCACGCCGTCCTTCAGCGTGTAGTCGCCTTCCATTCCGGACAGGAGATAGCCCCGGTAACTGCCCCGATGGGAGCTGATATACCCCACCACCGAAGGATTGTCCAGCGTGCCCGTCACCGTGATGACGTTGTCGATATCGCCGGTAATCGGCTGGTCCGGCGCCACGAGCGCCGCGAAATCCTCCAGCCGCGCGCCCACGGTATCGATCCGCAGATTGACGCGTCGTTCGCCGGTCAGGCCGACGACGCCCTCCGCCAGCCATGTAACCTTTCCGCCGTTTTCCATGGAGAACGAATCGATGCGCACGCCGTCCAGGCTTCCGCTGACAGCGCCCCGCATCGTCCGGTACGGCTGCTTGAAAAGCTGGCCGTCAGAGGCGAAGAACTCGGCCGTAACCGAAGGATTCTCGATGGAGCCGCGCACCGTGCCGCCAAGGTCGGCGATCCCCGCCATATCAAAAACGGGATCTATACGCGAGAGCAGGGAAATATCCGTATGGGTGCCCGAAAACGCCAGATTCAGCGTCTCCTTGCCCAATATCGTGCCTTCCAGCCCAACCTGCCCGTCGTTTTCCAAATGAACGCTCAGATAATCGATCACCGTTTTTTCCGGCGCATGGTAAAAGGACGCGGAAAACTCCGGCGCCGAAATGTCATAGCAGGCCATGTCCCGGCCCCAAACGCTGCCGTACACGGAAACGTCTTCCAGCGCATTCGCGTTCCCGGCGAAGCCTAAATCTGCCGAAACGCGGCCCGCAAGCCCCTCCGCAAGCTCCTCGAAGTTTGATGCGTCGACGTCTTCCGCCTTCGCGCGTCCGTCAAAGGCCATGGTCGGCGCGTCGAATTCGCCCTGCCCTTCCACACGGCCGCCGAACATTTCCGCCGTCAGCGAATGGACGATAATCCGCCCGTCTGCGTAAGCCGCCCGCGCCCGCGCGTTCATGAAGCCGTAATCCGCCACCGCGCCTTCCTTCGCAAAAAATTCTCCGTCCACTGCGGGCGACGAGGGCGTGCCTGTGACCCGGGCCGTGAACGCCACCGCGCCATGATACGGGATATCCTTCATCACCTCGCCGGGATCGAAGGATTCCGAGCGCGCAATCAGACTGAGCGTCGGTTCCTCGCCGGAAAAGCCCACGCTGCCGCGCACTCCCGCCCGCTGCCCTTCCGCCTCGGCCGTCGCCGCCAGCTTCACGTTCCGCTCCGTAAATTCCGCGGTGCCCTCGATGTCCCGAATCTCCGTATCCAGCACCCGGACCTCGCCCTTCGCGAGTTCCGCCGTCCCCCGGCAAGACAGATCTTCCCCCTGCTTTTCCACTGTCGCCGCCAGCGACTTCACAAGGCCTCCCCGTATCGTCACCGACTCCGGCAGCAGGTCTTTCGGCAGCCACGGCAAATATGGGGCCAAATCAATATCCGCGCCCTCGATCTCCAACGACGCGTTTTCCTCCTCAACCTTGCCCGACAGGGAAACCGCCGCGGCGTCGCTGCGCGCCTTCAGCGCGACTCCCATCGCCTCGGCATCGGCAAAATCGACGCTGCCGTTCACGTCGGAAACCCGGAGGGACTTCCCGTCCATCGCAAGCGCTGCGGCGCCGAATTCGCTCCGCACCACGCCGCGAAACCCGCTGGGCTCGCTCTCCTCCTCCATCAAATCCCGGAAATTCCAGGAGCCGTCCCCGCGCTTCACGATCCAAGCCTCCGGGCGGCGCACCAGCACGTCTTCCACCGCCTCGGCGGGCTTCTTCGCGATCATGCCGAAAAGGCTGATCCGCACCGTGGCAGAATCCGCCCGCGCCAGCAATTCGTCCCGCTTGTCGTACAGGGCGACGTCGCGGACCGTGACTGTCCACGGCGAATCCACGCAGACCTCGCCCACCTCGACCCGCGTCCCCAAAATCTCGGAACCTTTCTCCGCCGCAATCCGCCCCATGCCGGTCATGAAGCTTTGCGTTCCCGTGATAAACCAAAAACACGCGCACAATAAAAGGAGGAGTCCAGCAGCGCCGCCTGCCGCCAGCGCCAAAGGCCGTTTTTTCATCGCCGGACTCCTCCTTTCCTTATCTCGACGCATACCTCGCCTATGATAACCAAACAAATTCTAAGGCGAACGCCGCAGTTTGTCAATAAAAGGAACATTAAAAAAGCAGGCAAATACAGAAGTACTTGCCTGCTTCGCTTGGTTCCAACGGATTATTTTTTGGTCAGGTTCTACTGCGCAGCTTCGGCCGCAGCCTCCTGCGCCTCCTGTGCGGCCTGCGCTTCCTGCTCCGCCTGCGCTGCTTGCGCGGCCTGCAGTTCCGCCTTTGCCGCATGGAGTCCGGCCATGACCGTTTCCGAAGGCCGCTCCGCGTTTTCCAGATGGACGACAGCGGGGGAAACGACGCCCGCGTCCGCCGCCGTGAGATTCATCGACGTGTCGCGGGAGGGCTGTACCGGCACCGTCTCGTCGATGGCGTCCTTGTAGTAGTTCGCGACGTCCAGCTCCACCCTGAGGCCCATGGCCTGATCGAGAGCCGCCTTGTTGGTGTTGTAATTATAAAGCGCGGTGATATAGGTCGTCTGGGTCTGGATCAGCTTGGATTCCGCATCCATGACGTCGAGGTTCGTGCCGACGCCGGCGCTGTAACGGACCTGCGCGATCTTGTAGTCTTCCTGCGCCTGATCGACGGCCACCTTCGTAGTGTGGATATTCTGCTCCGCCGCTAAAAGGTTCAGATACGCCTTGCGCACGTCAAGCTGGATTGTCTCCTGCGTCTCGTAAAGCTTCTGCTCCGCCTTGCGCATGGAGGCTTTCGCCTGCTGCACCTGCGCTTCGGTCACGTTGTTGTCGAAGATGTTCCAACTCATTTGAAGCGTCCCCGCCGTACCGTCGTTGCTATAATTATTGATTCCGCCCAAATTCGTCGAAACGGGATCGTCGCCTGTCCACGAACGCGTAACGGCCGCATTTAACTGGGGACGATAGCCGGCTTTCGCCGCCTTCATCGTAGCCTCAGCCTTTTTCCATGCGCGTTCCATCGCGATCCCGTCGGGACGGTGAATCAGCGCGTATTCCGTGCAGCGCGGCAGCGAAATATCATACTTCGTATAAGACAAATCTTCCTTCGCGTCCACGATGGTGTCCGTGGGCAGCCCCACAACGTTGTTGAACGTCGCCACCGCCACGTCGTAATTGTTCTGCGCGTTCACAAGGGCCTGCTGCTGGTTCGCCAGCTCCACCTGCGAGCGCAGCACGTCCGACTTCGCGACGGTGCCGACACGGTATTGGGCGTTGACGTTGTCCAAATGCGCCTGCAGCGTATCGACGGCCTCTTTATTGACCTGAATCAGATTGCGGAACTGCAGGATCTGGAAATAGGCCGACGTGGTCTGCTGCTTGATGGCCTGCCGCGTCGCCTCTAAAGTCAGATCCGCCGCATCCCGGCCCAGCTCCGCCGCCTCGATATTGTTCTCAATCCGCCCGCCAGTGTAAAGCGGAAAAGAAATCGCAGCTCTATTGATATAAAAACTCTTGTTTCTCAAATCAGCTAATTCTGCATATCTTTGCGTATTGCCGCCCAGTGCGTATGTCCCCTGATCGCTCCACGAGAGCGTCGGGCCTGCCTGCCTGCGCGCCTGCCGATGCGCCCAGTACGCCGCCGCCTGGTCCTCCGCCGACTCCTTGATGGTGCGGTTGTTCGCCAGCGCCATGTCGATGCTCTGCTGGAGCGTCAGTTCCACGATCGGCGCGGCCTGTGCCGTCCCCAAAGCGGCAAAGCCCATATAGCCCGCAACAGCCAAAACCGCGAGCGTCTTCTGCAGTTTCTTGATGCGTTTCATCAATACTTCCCCCTGTGCAAAACCTGAATGAATATCCGCCGATATTTCGACGTATACTCATTGTATCGCTTTTTCCCCGTCTGTGCAAATAAAAACTTTCTAAAAAGATTAAGATTCTATTAAAATTTCAATCTGCAGATCGGCGGCGACATTTGAAAAAAGAATCGGTTGCCGTAAATCAGCCCGCGTCGCCCCGCTGCAGATGTCAGCAAACGAAGCCGCAATAAATCTCGCGCAGAGAAAACAAAAAACACGCAGCCTCGCGAAAAGGCCGCGTGTTCCTGTTTACTCAGAATTCCTGCCGGACGCCCACGTACGTCGCCCTTCTGTCGCCGTCGTTCACGTCGTCCACCTGCCCGAAGAGGTAGGTGCTCTTTGCGACGCGGACGCTTGCCCTCGGGCGGAGGCGGATGTTGTTCAGGTCGTAAGCGTCAACGGAGAAGCGCCAGTATTTTCCGGCGTCGGCGTCAAGGCCGAGGCCCACCTCGCCGTCGATGATGCCCGCCCGCGCCGTCAGCGCGCCCATCCTTTGACCGGCCTGCAGATTGAAGCGATTGCCTTCGCCGATATCGTTGACGCCGATCTTGAACAGGCTTTTCTCCGACGGCGAAACCGTCACGTCAAAATTGGCCCGCCAGTTGCTCTCCTGCCCGCTGTACATGACCTCGAGGCCCGGACTGATAGCGCCGCCGCCGAGGCCGCTCATCATCTTGTCCGCCTTCTCCGTGACCTTGCGCGTGTTGTGCAGCACCGCCTGCAAATCTTCCGCCGTCTGCGGATTCGTAACGACGCCTTCCAGGCTCTTCGCCATATTGTCGATGCGCGCGCTGGTCGTCGCGATGTTCGCCACCGTCGCCCGAAGGTTAGCCGCCGCCTCCCCGTCGCCGGAGAAGTCCTTGACCATGACCTCCACTTCCTGCGCCGCGTTGGAAAGGCTTACCGACAGCATGGACAGGCTGTGCACCATGCGGTTGATCTCACCCTCGTTGCGCACCGCCATACGGGAAAAAGCCCCCGTCATGTCGCGGACGTTGCTCGTGATGTCCTTCAGGTTGACCGCCGTAGCGACCAGCGACGTATTGAGGTCCGGATTGTTGATGACGCCGTTGATGCCGTTCAGCATCTCGTGCGCCTGTTCCACCAGCACGGACAGCCGCGCCATCACCGTCTCCATGCTCTCCTCGGGCGTTCCCGCCACCCGGTCGCCGTCGTCCAGATAAATGCCGGTGTCCTTCGCCGGAAGGATATTGATATACTTCTCCCCCAAAAATCCGCTGGAGCTTACCGTGATCTTCGAGGCATGGGGAATACGGATCTCGTCGTTGACCGACATGGTGACCAAAACATGCATCCCCTCGGTCTCGACGCTTTCCACCTTGCCGGCGAGCACGCCCGCGAAACGGACCTCCGCCGCCGGATTCAGCCCGATGACCTCGGGGAACGTCGTGTACAGGGTGTATTGGCGCGGGCCGAAAATCGTGGCGCCGGACAGCCCCAACAGCATCAGCGCCAGCAGCACCATCCCGCAGACGGTAAACGCGCCGACCTTCACTTCGTTTGACATGCCCATTATCCCGCCCTTTCTATTCTATAGCGAAGCTTCCGAGGAATTCCCGCACCCGCGGGTCCTTCAGCCGCCGAAAATCTTCCGTCTTTTCCATCGCGACGATCTCGCCCTCGTACAGCATCGCAATGCGATTCGCCACGAGACAGGCGCTCTCCATGTCGTGGGTCACCACGATGGACGTAACGCCCAGCTTCTTCTGCGTCTCGACGATCAGGTCGTCGATCTTTCGCGTCATCACCGGGTCGAGGCCCGAATCCGGCTCGTCGTAGAAAATGATGGACGGACCGAAGGCCAGCGCCCGCGCGAGGCTCACGCGCTTCTTCATTCCGCCCGAGAGCTCGCCGGGCATCATATCCTCCGCGTCCGGCAGCCCTACCAGCGAGAGCTTCTCCCTGACGAGGTCCCGTATCTCTTCCTCCGAATAATCCGTGTGCTCCCGCAGGCCGAAGGCCACGTTGTCCCCCACCGTCATCGAGTCGAACAGCGCCGAATACTGGAACACCATCCCCATCGACAGCCGGACCTCGTCGAGGGACTCCTCGTCCAGCCCCGAGATTTCCTGCCCGTTGATCCAGATCTCGCCGGAGGTCGGCCGGTCCAGACCGATCATCAGGCGCAGCAGCGTGCTTTTCCCCGAGCCGGAGCCGCCGATCAACGCCAGCGTTTCGCCGTCTTCCACCCGGAAACCCACGTCCCGCAGCACCGATTTGTTCCCAAAGGACTTATTCACATGCTTCAGCTCGATCATGGCGCGCATCCTTATTTATACAAAATCAGGGACAGAAAACAATTCACGATGAAAATGACGATGATCGCGCTGACCACCGAGCGCGTCGTCGCGACGCCCACGCCCTCGGCTCCGGCGGGAGCCTTCAGGCCGCAGTAACAGCCGAGCACCGCGATAAACATGCCGAACACTGCCGCCTTGACGAGGCCGCCGGTAATATCGTGCGCCACCGCGAACGTCGAGATGGAATTCCAATACAGATAAGAAGAGATTCCCGACCAGCCCGTGGCGATCAGCCAGCCGCCCAGGATGCCGATCACGTCGCCGAACACCGTCAGCACCGGCACCATCGCCATGCAGGCAATCATGCGCGGCACGATCAGATACCCGATGGGATTCGTGGCCATGACCCGCAGCGCGTCGATCTGCTCCGTGACCTTCATCGTGCTGATCTCAGCCGTGATCGCCGAGCCCACGCGGCCCGCCGCCACAACGCCCACCAGCACCGGCCCGAGCTCGCGCCCGATGGCGATAGTGATCACGCCGCCAATCGTGGACTGCGCGCCAAACCGGATAAACTCATGGGCAATCTGGAGCGTCATCACCATGCCCGTGAAAAGCAACGTCAGCCCAACGATGGGCAGCGAGTCCGCGCCGAGGTGCGCCATCTGCGAAAAAACATGGCGCATACGGGGCGGCTTTTTCAGCTGGCGGAGCGTCTCCCCCAACAGCATCATGACTTCCCCGATATATTGCAGCCATCGGATGACAAACCGGCCGACGCGCTCAAAAAAGAGATTCAACATGCGCCTTCCCTTTCGCGGACACGAAACGCCCCGCGTCCCTCTCCTTCCAATAAAATGAATTATACCAAATTATATAATACTCTTTTTGCGCTTAAATCGCAAGCTTTTCCCGTTCTTGACAAACAAACCATTTCCTATAAAATAGGGATGTCAAAAAACGAAAAGGAGGCGAAGGCATGGAAAACGAAGCGGAGATTCCCGCCGTCAGGCATCCCGGCGCAGAGCTGAGCGACATGCTCGCCCGCATGGATATGCCCCGCCAGGAACTGGCCCTCCGCGCCGGCGTTTCCGAAAAACACATCGACGCCGTCGTCGCCGGGAGCCTGGACATTTCCCTTCCCTTCGCCAAACGGCTCGAATGCGCGATCGGCGTCTCCGCCCGAAAATGGATGGAGATGCAGCTTCGATACGACGAATCCGTTTTCGAGCAAAAAGAACGAAACCGCTTTCATCCCGACGAGACGGAAATCTCCCTGCGCTTCGCTCCCATCCTTCCCATCCTGAGAGACTGCAAGCTCATCGGCGTTCCCGAAAGCGATATGGCCGCCATACGGGCGCTGCGGGACTTCATGGGCGTCAGCGACCTCCGCACCGTGCCGGATATCGCCCGCCATGCCGTTCATCGGCCCCTGCTTCGCAGCATCGACGGGCTCGACCCCTTCATGCTGCTGGTCTGGCGGCAGATGTGCGAGCGTCTGACGGAACCGGTTCCCACCGCGCCCCGTCTCAGCGTCCCAAAGCTCAGGGACAATATCCTCGCCGTCAAGCACCTGATGTTTTACCCGGAAAAAGGCCTCGCCTTCCACATCGCGAAAACCCTCGCCCCCTGCGGCGTCGCTTTTCGCCTTGTCCGCCCCTTTGCCGGCGTCCCGGTTCGGGGCTACGCGCGGCGGCGCGGCGACGGCCGCTGCTTCCTCTGCCTCCCAATCCGCCCGGAGCCCCAGGACGTCTTCTGGCGCACGCTGTTCCGGGAGGTCAGCCGCATCATCGACGGCAACGGAAACTTCACGGACTTCTTCGGAAAGGACGACGCCGAAACCTATGCCGACGAATGCGCGGACGAGCTCCTGATTCCCGCCGTCCGCTACCGCCGCCTCACGGCAAACGGGGACCTCTCCTTCGACACCGTCCGCCGCTTCGCGGAAAGCCAGATCGTCCCCGAGCACATCCTGCTGGCCCGGCTGATCCGCGACGGCTTCCTCGAGGAATCGGAGGAAACAAGGGCGCGCCTGCCGGAATACACGTGGGAAGATATATAGATGCAAACGCGCCGCGTCCAAAGTTGGACGCGGCGCTTCCTCTTTCCGCAAAGGCAAGCCAAGACCGCTGTTTTCATGCGGTACGGCCACGTTATATCACAACGGCGCTTAATTGCAAATACAGCATATTTCGCATT
Organism: uncultured Selenomonadales bacterium; assembly: GCA_900321035.1. Lineage (GTDB taxonomy): Bacteria > Bacillota > Negativicutes > Selenomonadales > Selenomonadaceae > RUG12372. The sequence continues at coordinate 95,919 of ONUH01000003.1, forward strand.
AGACGCCTTGCAACGCCAACGAAAAATCATTGTCATTGCCGGCTTTAGTTTGAAGCAAAGCCAACCTATAAGCGAAAACCTTATTTTCTCAAAATATACTTCTCAGCATTCAGGTGAAATACCTTTTCTTTTTCTTCTTCTGTCAATTCAAGAGAATCCATATATTTCATCATAGCAGACAAGCACTCATAAGGATAATCTGAAGCAAAAATGATGCTGTCAATGCCAAGAGCCTTCTTGGTGCATTCAAAAGCAAGTTTAGACATATTGCCGCTTGTTGTTACGACAACATTTTTGTTTTTGAAGTAATACGAAACGGAATGCTTCATTTTTACTTCATCATCCCTGATCCATTCAAAACGATTATCAACTCTCTCCAATATAAACGGGAAGTATTCACCCAGATGACCAAGAATCATTCTTAATTTGGGGAATCTGTCAAATGTCCCGTTCAATATGAGTCTTAATGACGTTTTCATGGCATCCAGGCCAAAACCAAGTCCCGGTGAAGAATACACGTAACCCATATCTTTCATGTCTGCATCATCAGACGCCTGTGGATGGACATAAACTGCGCAGCCCAGTTCTTCAGCTTTTGCAAGCAACGGAAGATATTTTTCCTCATATAAGTGTTCATTCTTATAGTTGGAATGTGTGTGCCAATATTCAAACCCTAATTCATTTATGCAGCGTTCAAGTTCTTTGATTGCTTCATCAACATAGGGAGTCGGTAAAACTGCAGCGCCAAGGAAACGGCCCGGGTATTTTTTCATGATCGCAGCAACTGCATCATTAGACTTCCTCGCAAAAGCAACCGCTTCTTCTTTCGGCAATTCTTCCAGTGCCGGAGAAGAAGACAGAACGCTTACATCAATGCCGTTTTTATCCATAACGGCAACTCGTTCTGCTCCAAAATTCAATAATTCATCAATAACCGGGTATTCATTCGTTACACCGTCAAAACGGGCAAAAACCTTATCTCTCACCTCCAGGATTTTCGTTTCCGGATAATATCGCATTGCCTCATTTCGTGTGGAAAGATAGTCCATCATTTCAGGCAAGTAATAGTGAAATTCGCAGTCAATTATTTTCATAACGGTTTCTCCTTGTAATAACCTTTTCGATTCGCCTATTTGTCATGCAAAAAATAGAACATAAGCGAATTCATCCCTTGAAAACATCCATTATTTCTTTTGAAACGTCCTGCATCCTGTGTATAATCCGTTAACTAAACGCCATTGCGTTATATCATTCGCTCTTCCAGCCTCCTCGCGATGGCTTCCTCTATGGCGTAACGCGCCATGTCGAGGGACCTGCCTTTCGCGATGCACGCCTCGTAAAGCTCGTTCAGCGCTTTCCCGCGCAGCGTCCCTTCGCTTCGCGCCGCCGCGTATTTTTCGCAGAGCGCCGCAAAATCCTTGTCTTCCGCCATATCCCTGACCTCCTGTGCAGAAAGCCCCTGCCCCTTTTACAGAGGCAGGGGCTTTTCCCGCTTTTACTCCACTCTTACTTCTTTTCCTTTTCCGCCTGATACTTCGCGATAATCTCCTCCGCGATCCGCTGGGGCATCTCCTCGTAATGGGAGAACTCCACCGAGAAATCGCCGCGGCCCTTCGTCTGGGAGCGAAGCTCCGTCGCGTATTTATAAAGCTCCAGCGCCGGAATCTGCGCCTTGATCTCGCTCATATCGCGGCCCTTCGACTCCATACCGAGGATCTTCGCGCGCTTCGTGTTGAGCTGTCCCATGACGTCGCCCATGAAATACTCAGGCGCGGTGATCGTCATATTGAAGATCGGCTCCAGGAGCGCGGGGCTCGCGTCCATGATGCCCTTCTTCAGCGCGATGGCCGTCGCCGTCTTGAACGCCGCCTCCGACGAATCCACCGTATGATACGAGCCGTCGTACAGGTTGACTTTCACGTCCACCACCGGGAACCCGGCCAGGATGCCGCCCGCCAGCGTCTCCTCCGTGCCCTTTTCCACTGCGGGGATATACTGACGCGGCACGCTGCCGCCGAAAATCGTCTCGGTGAACACGTTGCCCTCGCCTGCCGGCTGCGGGCTGATCTCCAGCCAGACGTGACCGTACTGGCCGTGGCCGCCGCTCTGCTTCTTGTGCTTGCCTTCGACCTTGACGCTCTTCCGGATCGTCTCGCGGAGCGCCACCTTCGGCTCGCGGAAATCCACCTCCGCGCCGTACTTCCTCTGGATGCGCTCCTTCAGGATCTCCAGCTGCACCTCGCCGATGCCGCGCACCAGCGTTTCCTTCGTCTCTTTGTTCTTCACGATCTGGATGGTCGGGTCCTGGTCGCTCTCCTTGCCGATGGCAGAGAACACCTTGTCCTCCTCGCCCTTCTTCACCGGATAGGCGGCGAATACCATCATCGACCCCGGATACGCGGGCGTCTCGAACAGGATGGGCGACGCTTTGTCCGCCAGCGTGTCGCCGGTCTTCGTGGCCGCCAGCTTCGCCACCGCCACCAGATCGCCGGCATGCGCCGTCGTCAGCGGGATCTGCTGCTTGCCCTGCATCGTCATGAGGCCGGACACGCGCTCCTCCGTCTCACGGTTTACATTATAATAGGAAGCGTCCCCCTTCATCGTGCCGGAGACCACCCGGAGAAACGTCAGGCGGCCGACGAACGGGTCCACGATCGTCTTGAACACCTGCGCGGAGAAGGGACCGTCCGTCCCGCGCTCCACGGGGTCCTCCGTCTTCGGGTCGGTGCCGATGAACGTCCGCTCTTCCGGCGACGGCATCAGCGCGCCGAGTCCCTTCAGGAGCTTCTTCACGCCGATATTCTGGAGCGCCGAGCCGCAAAACACCGGGAACACTTTCGCCGCGCGCACGCCCTTCGCCAGCGCCTCGCGAATCTCGTCCTCGGGGATCTCCTCGCCCTCCAGGAATTTCTCCATCAGCGTGTCGTCGAAATCCGACAGCGCCTCGATCAGGTTCTGCCGCGCTTCCTCCACGGCCTCCTGCATGAACTCGGGGATGTCCGCCACCAGTTCCTCGTCCTCATGGGTGACGATCTTCATGTGCAGCGTCAAAAGGTCGGCCACGCCCTGGAACGTGTCCTCCTTGCCGATGGGAAGCTGCACCGGGACGACGCCCGAGCCGAACCGCGTCCGCATCTCGTCCACCGCCTGGTCGAAATCCGCGTGTTCGCGGTCCATCTTGTTGACGAAGATCGCCCGGGGCAGGCCCAGTTCCTCCACCGTCAGCCACGCCTTCTCCGTGCCCGTCTCCATGCCGCTTGGGGCGGAAACCACGATCAGCGCTGAATCCGAGACCGTCAGCGCCGAAATCATCTCGCCGACGAAATCGGGATAGCCCGGCGTGTCGATAAAATTCATCTTGCAGCCGCGCCACTCGACAGCCGCCAGCGCGCTGGAAATACTCAGCTTCCGCTTGCTCTCCTCCGGCTCATAATCGAGAGCCGAAGTCCCGTCGTCCACCTTTCCGAGGCGGCGCGCCGCGCCCGCGTTGAAAAGCGCCGCGTCCAAAACGCTCGTCTTGCCCGTCCGGCCGTGACCGATGACGGCGATATTCCGTAAATCCGCGCTTTGATATTCCTGCATTCCGATCCCTCCTACATTGGAAATGCGGCCCGCAAACAGGTCGACATTTCTCGCGTATCTATAATATTCTCCCTTTTTCAGACATTTCCTTCTTTTTTTTGCAAAAAGCGAAAGAAAATAAACGGCGCAAAAAATCGGCAATTGACATGGCACGAAGCTGTCAGAACGTGTATAATAGAATATGTATCTTTCTGACTGTCAGAAAATGGAAATTTTCAAATATTTATAAAGCATGCCTCCCGAAAGGAGCTTTCCATGGACTACAAAAAAATCTGCCTCGGCCTGTGCCTGCTGGCCGGCCTGCTGGCGGCGCTGTTCCGCTTCACCGCCGCCCCGGAGGAACCGCGCCCGAAAATCGGCTTCGTCATCCTCGGCGACGTCACCGAGCCTGGCTGGAACGCTTCGCACTATGAAGGACTTCGCGCCGCCTGCGAGACGCACGACGCGGAGCTCCTCGTGCGCGACCATGTGCCGGAAGACAGCGGCGAATGCCCGAAGGCCGTACAGGAGTTGATTGACGCCGGCTGCGGCATGATCGTTCTCGCCAGCTTCAACTATCCCGACGAAGTCAAAGACCTGGCGGACGCGCACCCGGAGATCGCTTTCGCGGCGACCTCCGCCAAGGCGTACACCACGAACATGACCGCCTATTTCCCCCGCCTGTACCAGGCCCGCTATCTGGCCGGGGCCCTGGCCGGGATGCGGACGAAAACGGGCGTCATCGGCTATGTCGCCGCCATTCCGAACGCCGAAGTGCGGCGGGGCATCAACGCCTTCACCCTCGGCGTCCAACGCATGAATCCCAACGCGAAAGTGGTCGTCGCCTGGACGAACGCATGGGAAGACGCGGCCAGGGAAACCGTCCTCGCGGAGCGGCTGATTCGCGAAAAAGGAGCGGACGTCATGACCTACCATCAGGACGATGCGGCGGTGGCCGAGACGGCGGACCGCCTCGGCGTGGATTTCATCGCCTACAACGCGCCGATCCCCAAAGGCCTCACCCACGGCATCTGCTCTGTCCGCTGCCGCTGGGATATTTACTACGACGACATCCTCTCCCGCTATCAGAAGGGCGAGCTGAACACGGTGAAAAACCACTGGATCGGCATCGACCGCAAAGCCGTGCTTTTGGACGAGCTGTCTCCGGAAGTCACGGAGGATATGCTCGGGCATCTGTATTATCTCCAACGGGCGCTGCTCGGCTTCGAGCTCATTTTTATCGGTCCTCTCGTCGACAACGAAGGCGTCCTCCGCTGCGAGGCGAAGGAGACCATCTCCGACGACGCGCTGTTGGAATCTATCGATTGGCTGATAAGCGGGGTGAGCGTCCTTGAATGAGAAAACACGATCGTCTTCTTTCAGGTTCACCTTGCAGATCGCCGCGCTCCTTGTCGTCCTTCTCGTCTTGGCGGCATGGGCCATGCATAGGACGCAGGTGCTCCTGAACCATACGCTGGAAAAGACGGTGGCGCGGCAGGCGGCGGACCTTTCCCTCCTGGCGGAAGAACGGTTTCGCCAGGAGTTTGAGTCGCTTGCCCTGGCGGCGGAACTTTTGGCCGCCTCTCCCAACAAGATCGAGGAGGAACGGATCTTTTCGGGGCTCCGCGGCACGGAAAAAAACGTCTCCGTCGGCATCCTCTCGGTGCAGGGCGAAGCCCTCTCGGGGTCCTACATCTCCCGCCGGAGCTTTTTGGGGCTGCCCCATGCGTTCCGCGGGCAAAACGTGGTGGATTACTCCAGCCGGGACGGGCTGCTTTTCGCCGTTCCCATCCGGCACGGGCAGAATATCCGCGCCGTCCTGTACCGGCGGTACGGCGACACGATGCTGCCCGACCGGTTCCGCCTGACGGCCTACCATCCCGGCATCCACCTCCTGCTTTACAGCAACACGGGACATCTCGTCCTGCCGTACAAGAATTACAGTGAAGAAGAAAAGGCGTTTTTCTCCGATCCTGCCGTCGAGAAGACCCTTGCGTCCCTCCGCAAGCAGCTTGTGACGCATCGGGCGGCGGCGACCGCCGTGGAGGTCGACGGGCAGACCCGCTTCCTGTTCATCTCGAACCTGCCGGAAACGAACTGCGCCGTGGTGGGATATATCCCCTGGTCGGTGGTGGCCGGCGACATCGCGAAGGTCTACGAACGTCTGCTTCGCTCCATCGGCCTGCTGCTGCTGATTTTCCTCGCGGCCGGGGCATACCTGTTCCGGGTGCGGAGGAAGGCGGAAGAGAGCGACGCGCTGCGCCGGGAAAAGGAACTCGCGGACAACGCCAATCAGGCGAAGGGCGCGTTCCTCGCCAACATGAGCCACGAAATCCGCACGCCGATCAATGCCGTGCTGGGCATGAACGAAATGATCCTGCGGGAGGGCACCGACCCCGTCATCGCCCGCTACGCGCGAAATATCCGCTCCGCGGGACGGACGCTTCTCGACCTCATCAACGACGTGCTGGACTTTTCCAAGATCGAATCCGGGAAAATCGAGCTCGTGGAGAGCGACTACCGCCTTTCAGATCTGCTGCGGAACGCCGTGAACATGGCGAAGCCCCGGGCCGAAGACAAAGGGCTTTCCTTCGGGCTTGAGGTGGACGAGACGCTCCCCGACGCGCTGTTCGGCGACATGACCCGCGTCCAGCAGATCGTGGTGAACCTCCTGACCAACGCCGCAAAATACACGGAAAAGGGCAGCGTAAATTTCCGCGTTTCCGGCGAAAAGAACGAGGAGGAACAGACGGTCTTCCTGCGGTTCGTCGTGCAGGATACGGGCATCGGCATCCGCGCGGAGGACAAGGACCGGATTTTCAATAATTTTGAGCGGCTGGATACCGTGCGCAACCGCAGCATCGAAGGCACGGGGCTGGGGCTCGCCATCACCAAGCGGCTCGCGAAGCTGATGGGCGGCGACGTGGTTTTTGAAAGCACCTACGGCGTCGGCTCCACGTTCACGGCCACGCTGCTGCAGAAAATCGACGGTGACGAACGCATCGGCGATTTCGCGGGGCGCCTGTCGGAAACCGAGACCGAACCGGCCTACCGCGCCGCTTTCCGCGCGCCGGACGCCCGCATCCTCGTGGCGGACGACAACGAAATCAACCTGTTGGTCGTCGCCGGCCTGCTGAAAAAGACCGAAATCCAGATCGAGACCGTTTCCGACGGTCAGGCCGTGCTGGACCGGCTGGCGGAAAACCGCTACGACGCGGTGCTGCTCGATCACCGGATGCCCGGCATGGACGGCGTCGAAACCCTCCACGCCGCCAGGGAAATGCCGAACGCGAAAGACACGCCTTTCCTGATCCTCACGGCGGACGCCGTCACGGGCATGCGGGAGCAATTCCTGAAGGAAGGCTTTGACGACTATCTGGCGAAGCCGCTGGACGGCGAGAAGCTGGAATGGACGCTCATGCGATACCTGCCCGCGGAAAAGCTGCACGCCCCGGACGCGCCCCTCCCCGGCGGGAACGCCGCGCCGGAAAGGCACGCCGCGCCCCCCGCCGTGCCGGAAACAGCAGGCGACGAGCTGCCTTCCTTCGACAGGGAGCTCGGTCTCAAATACAGCGGCGGGCAAGAGGACTTTTACCGGGAACTGGCCGCCGCGTTCGCGAAAATACACCCCGAGAAAAGGGAACAGCTCGTAGCCGCTTTCGCGTCGGAATCCTGGGGCGATTACACGGACTGCGTCCACGCGCTGAAATCCACGTCGCTTGCCATCGGCGGCTGCCGGCTTTCCGCTGCCGCAAGGGATATCGAGATGACGGCACGGGTGCTCCTGTCGAAAGAGGCGACCGACGACGAAAAGGCGCAGAGCCTCGCCAAGATCCGCGGCTTCCACGAAAGCCTGCTGGCGCTCTATGACGAGCTTGCCGACGACGCCCGGACGCTGGACGAGGAGTCCCGTTAAAGTCCCGTGAATTCCCGTGTCCTGACAAAAAGGAGCCCTGCCATGAACCAAAATATACGGACAATCCGGCGCCGCATCCTCCGGTGGCTCGCGCCCATGCTGCTTGCCGCCGCGGGCTTGGTCTTGCTCGCGCTGATTTTCCGTCCCGCCCCCGACGAGCCGGAGCCGGAGAAACCGACCGTGGGCTTTATCGTGCTCGGCGACGTCCGCAGCCCCGGCTGGAACGCCTCCAACTACGAGGGGCTTCTTGCCGCGTGCAACAAGCTGGGCGCGAAGCTCGTCGTGCGCGACCATGTGGCGGAGCGCAGCGACGAATGCCTGAAAGCGGTGCGGAACCTGGCCGGGCAGGGATGCAAACTGATCATCCTGGCCAGCTATTCCTATCCCGAGGAAATCCGGCCCTTTGCGAACGAATTTCCCAACGTGTCCTTCATCAACATGGCGTCGAAATCCTACAACCCGAATATGGCCACCTATTTCCCCCGCATGTACCAGGGGCGCTATCTGTCAGGGGCGCTGGCGGGCATACGCTCGACCTCCGGCATCATCGGCTATGTGGCCGCCATGCCCAATGCGGAAGTCCTCCGGGGCATCAACGCGTTTCTGCTCGGCGCTCGCCGGATCAACCCCAAGGCCCGGGTCGTCGTGGCGTGGACAAATTCCTGGGAAGACCCGGAGCGGGAGCGTCACTTGGCGGAACGGCTGATCCACGAAGCGGGGGCCGACCTCATCACCTATCATCAGGACGATATGGCGGCGGCGGAAGCGGCGGAAGCGCTCGGCGTGGACTCCATCGCTTTCAACGCGCCGGTTCCAAAAGGGGCCAAGCACATCCTTGCCTCGGTGAGCTGCCGCTGGGATATCTTTTATCAGGACCTGCTCCGCGATTATTTGAAGGACGAGCTGCGCGTGATGCGGACGAGCTGGATCGGCGTGGACCGCAACGCGGTTCTGCTGACGTCCCTTTCGTCGGAAATCACGCCGGAAATGCGGGCGAAACTGGATACGATCCGGCTGGAGCTGGTCAATCACATGCTGATTTTCCGGGGGCCGCTGTACGATAACCAGAACGTCCTGCGCTGCAAAGCGGACGAGGCCATCAGCGACGACACGCTGCTGATGGATATAGACTGGCTGATAAGCGGGGTGACGAGCCTTGAATGAGTCGCAGGAGGAACGGCAGCTTCCAAAGATCATCGTGCAGATATGCGCGCTCATCGCGGTGCTCGCCGCCTTCGCCGTTTGGATGCAGATGCGGGCCGCGGCGCTGATGATTTCCTCGCTGGAAAACACGGTGGCCAGCCAGGCGACGGACGTCGCCCTGATGACGGAAAAGCAGATTCAGGAGGAGCTGTCCGTGCTCTCCCTGGCGGCCGGCTGTCTGGAGCCCTCCCCCGGCGACGAGGCCCAGGATCGTCTCCTGCGGGAGCTTCGCGGCATGGAGGCGGGCGTCTCTGTAGGCGTGATTTCCATCGACGGGGAATCCATCCTGGGCGACGTTTTGCCGTACCGCACCTTCAAAAACCTCCCCGTCGCGATGCACGGGCAGGCCGTGGTGGACTACCAGGCGGGATACGGCCTGATTTTCGCCGTCCCGCTGATGCGCGGCAGCAACGTTTCCGGCCTGCTGTGCCGCCTCTACTCCGAAAGGATGATTCCCTGGCACTTCCGCATGACGGCGCTCAATTCCTCCATGCGGCTGCTGCTCCATGACAGGAACGGGCAAATGATCATGCCGTACCGGGCATACAGCGAAGAGGACACGGATTTCTTCCGGTCGCCGGAAGTGCAGGAGGCTTTGGGGCTTCTCCGCTCGCAGCTCGAGACCCACCGGTCCGCGGCTTCCTATCTGATGCTGAACGAGAAGCAGTATTTCCTGTTCGCCTCGGACCTCCCCCATGCCAACTGCACCGTGACGGGCTACGTTCCTTGGGGGGCGGTGGCCGGGCCCATGACCGCCGTCTTTTCCCGCAGCATCCGGGTCGCCGCCCTCCTGCTGATGATCTTCCTGTCGGTGGGCGCGTACCTGGTGGTGACTCGGGAAAAAGCCGCCCGCAGCGAAGCGCTGGAAAAAGAGAAAGAGCTGGCGGACCAGGCCAGCCAGGCCAAGAGCGAATTCCTCGCCAGCATGAGCCACGAGATCCGTACGCCGATCAATACGATACTGGGTCTGAACGAGATGATCCTGCGGAAATCGAAGGACGCCGCAGTGGGACGCTATGCGCGTAGCGTCCGCACGGCGGGCTCCTCGCTGCTTTCCATCATCAACGACATCCTCGATTTCTCGAAGATCGAGTCGGGCAAGTTCCGCATCGTGGAAACGGAGTACCGGCTGTCGGAACTGATCCAGACGGTCTCCAGCATGATGCGCCCAAGGGCCGAGGCCAAGGGGCTCGAGTTCCACGTCAAGGTCAACGCCGAAGTCCCCAACTGCCTGTACGGGGACACGCGGCGCATCCAGCAGGTCCTCATCAACCTCCTGACCAACGCGATCAAATACACGGAGCGGGGAACCGTCGACTTCGCCGTTTCCCACGCGCCGAGACCCGACGAGGATAAGACGATGCTGCGGTTCATCATCCGCGATACGGGCATCGGCATCCGCGAAGAGGACCAGTCCAGGCTGTTCAAGGGATTCGAGCGGTTCGACATGCAGCGGAACCAGCACGTGGAAGGCACGGGACTGGGACTGGCCATCACCCACAACCTGGTGGAAATGATGAACGGTTCCATTTCCTTCAACAGCGTTTACGGCGAAGGCACCACCTTTGCCGTGGCCCTGCCCCAAAAAATCACCGCTCCCGCACCCATCGGCGAATATTCCGAGGCGGACGACGCCGGATCGTCGGAAGAGTACCAGGTCTCTTTCCTGGCGCCGGACGCGGACGTCCTGGCGGCGGACGACAACGAGATGAACCGCTTCGTGCTGGCGGAGCTGTTGAAAGACACGCAAATCAAGCTCGACATCGTTTCCAACGGCGAGGAGGCCTTGCAGCGGCTGTTGGTGAAACATTACGACGCGGTGCTGCTGGATCAGCGGATGGGCGGCATGAACGGCGTGGAAACCCTGCGGGCCGCTTCGCGGCTGCCCAATTCCTTCGGGACGCCCTTCATCGTCTTGACGGCGGACGCGGACCTCGGCGCCAGGGAACGGTTCCTGCGGGAAGGCTTCTCTGATTACCTTTCCAAGCCGTTGGATTTCAACATGCTGGAACGTGCGCTGATGCGCTGCCTGCCGCCGGAAAAGGTCCGTCCGGCGCCCAGGCCGCAGCCCGAAGCCTCCGCTCCCGTTATTTCCGCCCCGTCAGCGCCAGCGACGGCGACGGCGGACGAAGCGCCCGTATTCGACCGTAAGGCGGCGCTCCAATACAGCGCGGGCAATAAGAAACTCTTCAAAAAATTAGCGGGGACCTTTGCGGGTCTCTATGAAAAAAAGAGCGCGCAGCTTGGGGAACTTTTCGCCTCGGAGGATTGGAACGCCTACACCGACGCCGTGCACTCGCTGAAATCCACGTCCCTGTCCGTGGGCGGGCTTCGGGTCTCCGCGGCGGCGAAAGCGTCGGAGATGGCTGGCAAGCGCTTCCTGTCGGCGGAGTCCCCGGAAGCAAAGGAAAAGGCTCTAAACGAGCTCCGGGGCAACCATGAATCCGTGCTGCGCCTGTACGGGGAGTTTGTGGCCGCGCTGCGGCAGGAAACCAGCCTTGACTGAGGAAACGCGGGGAACGCGCTCCGCAGGCACAGGTTCCTTGACATTTTCCCCGCTATCTTTTATCATTTGCCTATCGCAGGCGCGCGTCCGCAGCTTCGGACGGCAGGCGCTTCGCAATAAAGGAGGTTCGTCGAAATGAAGGGATGGAAACAAGCGGCCGCGGCCATCGCGGCGGTGACGATGCTGGCAGGGATGCAGCCGGCCATGGCGGCCCAGGGGCTGGGCGAGGACGAGGTTTCGATGGCGAAGATCGAGGCGAACAAGCTCGTCCCGAAAAAGCGCGTAGGCTTTGTCTTCCGCTCCCACGCGGACGCGGAGGCCTTCGGGCGCACGCCGTCGGAGGACAAGTCGGAGGACATGGAGGCGGAGGCATACCTCTTGACGCCGTACTGCAACGTGATGAGCCTCCAGATCGAGCAGGGACGCACCGGCCATGTGGATTTTGCCGCGCTGGACGCGGCGGCGCAGACGTATCAGCTCCGCCTGCGACTCTCCTGCCGTTCCCTCGACCGCGAAGGGCTGACAAACGCGGTCGTCGCCATCCGTCAGGGACGGTTCCACGAGATAACGCCGACGGCGCGGCGCTATACGACGGTACAGCGCATAAAGGAATCAGACCTCGACAGCACGTCGCGGATCCGCGTCGGTCTCGTGCTCGACCTGCCCGCTTCGGAAATCGCGGCGGACATGCCCATCGAGGTCACGGTCACGTACCCCAACAAATCGTTCCTGCAGTTTGGGAATCTTTACGCCGACGGCGCGTTTGACCAGTACGACACGAAGGCGCCCGTGTTCGCATGGACGCCGCTCCACGAAACATTATAAGACACAAAGGGGAGAGCCGCGCGCCCTCCCCTTTGTTTTCCTCTCCCACGCGAGAAGTTCCCTCGCGGCTTCCTGTGATGGCCTGCGGAACGCTCCCCGCCTTCCCTTTGCGATAAGAAAATGTTCTTTTGCGTAAGGTTAAAGTTCTTTTGCGTAAGGTTTTGGCAGTGGCTTGTACAACTACAGCCGTTCATCTTTGTGGAATTGATTTGGCGGGGCTTCGCCCCTCCAATCCTCCCCACGAGGGGCTGCGCCCCTTCGAACCCTGCTGATGAAGGGCCTGCGGGCCCAAGATTCCGCGGTGAAAGCTCAGAATAATTTATCGGGCAGTTCATCCCGCGATTCAACCTCTTGCTGACTTATACTTTAGCCCATTTTTGCGAAGTAGGTTTTGTACGAACCCGCCCTTGCCTTCTCCTCGATGGGAAAGCTAAAAGGCAATGTTTTGCGCCAATACTCCCTCCGTCAGCCCTTCGGGCTGCCACCTCCCTCAAAGAGGGAGGCAAAGCTTTGGTGCCGCCATAACCAAAACCCGCAAAAATGGGCTAAAGGTTAAGTTATCATAGCCGTTAGCGCGGGATAAATAATTGTTTAAGTTATCACAATCGCACGTCGCGGAATCCTGGCCCCGCAGGGCCCTAAGGAGGGTTCCAAAGGGAGGAACGCCCTTTGCAGGGTTCCAGGGGCGGCGCCCCTGGGATAATTCCACAACGAAGAATATGGATAATCGCACAAGCCACTGCCACAACCTTTCGTCGAAAAAATTGTCCATCAAACACAAAAACTGTCGCACGATATTTCGTACGACAGTTTTTGTTTCCCTTATTCTTCCAGCGTAAACTCTCCTCCGCCTTTCGGCAGGCTGTCGAGGGTCGGGTACTTCTTCACGAACGCCACGGGACGGCTCCAGTCCACATAGACTTCCGTTTCCTCCCAGATGCGCGTCATGGCGATCTGGAAACTCCTGACGTCCGCCGTCGGGTCGATGGTCTTCGTCTCGAAATCCATCAGCGTCAGATTCGGCACGGCAATCTCATGGGTCGTGGCCAGATATTCCTCGGCCTTTTTCTTCCCCTCCTCGTCGGGCAGGGTGACGACTACCTTTTTCGCGTCGCCGTCGTATTCGATGTAGCCCAGCGTATCCCCGTAATGCACGGCCACGCTGAATTTGTTTTCCTGTTCCATATCTTTCTCCTTTGCACACGTTGGATATCTATATTATTATAACCGTTTCCGCGCGTTTTGTCTGCTTTTATTTTCAAAAGAACCGTTCGCGGGAAAATTTTTGTGGAAAATCCCCAAAAATCAATGATTTCGCGCTTTCAAGTCTTGTATACAGCCGTTCTTTGTGATATGATAGGCGCATAAAGACGGAGCCGTCTGGGATGTGCGTAAGCAAGTATAGGTGTCTAACCGACTTCTTTACAAAAGGGTACCCGATTTGAGCTTGCGGCTGTTGGATCGTCTCGAACGAAGAACAAAAACAAGACTTAGGGAACCCACCTGCACATGCAGGTTTAGGCATATAATTGTGTACGGCATTTTGGACTCCATCTTTGAAGGGAGCTTGCGACTGCAGGCTCCCTTCTTTGTTGCGAGAAAACCGTAACTCCCACAACTTGTTACGATTTTCTCACCATAATTTTGCAAGTTTGAATTGTATTGGCTTAGATGTAATCCTAACCATGTAATATGGCTAAACTTTAGGTTATTACAGCCTTTAGCGCGGGATAAACCATTGGTTAAGTCATCATAAACGCACGTCGCGGAATCCCCGGCTCCGCAGAGCCCTTCCGGGAGATTCACAAGGGGCTCTCCCCTTGTGTGGGGAGGATTGGAGGGGCGAAGCCCCGCCAAAAAATAATTCTTACAGCACGCCTAGTTCCTTGAACAGCACGATCCAGCAGAAGATCGTAACGCAGGACAGCGCCGAGGTGAATACGACGCAGTTGCCGGCGAGGTCGGCGTCGCTGTCCATCTGCTGCGCCATGACGAAGCCCGCCACCGCACAGGGTGTCGCGAAAATGCTGATGAGCGTGGCGAACTCCATGCCGTGGAAGCCGAGCCATGCCGCCGTCCCCAAGGCGGCGCCGGGAATCAGTATAAGACGCGAGAAAACGCAGGCGGCAAGCTGCGCCTTGTGCTCCTTCGTAGAGCCGAGACGAAAGGACGCGCCCAGGATAATCAGCGCAATCGGCGTGGTGGCCGCCGTGATCTGCGCCAGCGGGCGAAGCACCGGCTTCGGCAGCGGAATCCCCAGCAGCAGGAACGACACGCCGACCAGCGCGCCCAGAATCATCGGATTTTTCAGCACGTCAAGGAAGAGATGCGGATAGCTGACCCGCCCACCCCGGAAGAATTCCAGCGTGAAAACGCCGAGCACGTTGTAGATCGGCACCACGACGGCGACCATCATGGTCGTGACCGCGATATTCTCATCCCCGAACAGGTTCGCGATCAGCGGGATCCCCATCAGCACGAAATTGCTGCGGTAAATCGCCTGGATCATCGCGCCGCGCCGTTTCGGCGTCTTCTCCGTGAAGCAGACGGCAACGAAGGCGCAGACGTAGACCACCGCCAGCGCGCCCAGCGCGAACGCGATCAATCGCGGGCGGAAGGTGGTCGCGATATTCGTCGTATAGAGATTGTAAAACATCATGATGGAGAAGAAGACGCGGAACACCATGCGGTTCACGCGCTTCAGCTCCACCTCGTTCAGAAGGTCGAAATACTTGACCATGACGCCGATGAACATCAGGCAGAACATCGGCACCACCGCCTGGAACGCGACCACGAGGTTGGAAAAATCAATCGGCATAAAAGGCTCATTCTCTCCTTGATAATTTCCTCCAAATTATAGGAGCATTTCATCAAGAAAGCAAGGAATCAAAAAAAAGCGCGCAGGGTGATTCACAAGATGCACGCCTGCGCGTATAATTAGGAGCGGAAAAAGGGAACCGCCGAACAAGTCCCTCACGCCTTTGTCGTGTCTTTTTCCGTCATGCAAGGCCTATATTGACTTATTCAGTGTTTCCCACACGATGTAGTTCAAACCAGATATGAGGAGGCGGTTCTTTTGCTGAAAGAGTTGATTGCGGGCGCGGCGATGGTTTCGCTGCTGGGCGCGGGCGCCGAGGCCTGCACGGTAATGGTGGTGACGAAGGGCGCGTCGGCGGACGGGAACATGATCGTTTCCCATTCCAACGACGGGCGCGGCGCGGAAATGAATCTCGCTTTCGTGCCGGCGAAGGACCACCCGAAGGGCAGCAGGCGTCCCGTATACGCCACGGCCGTCGCGCTGGACGAGATGCCCGATTACAACGCCTTTTTGCAGCCGAACCTCGTAGCGCCGGAGCGGAGTCCGGACTACGATTATCCCGGCAGGCCGCACACGAAGCCCCTCGGCTACATCCCCGAGGTCGAGCACACTTACGCTTATATGGACGCGAATTACGGCATCATCAACGAGCACGGCCTGATGTTCGGCGAATGTACCGATATGTCCGCGCATCTGCCGGAAGTTCCGTTCAAGGAGGGCGGCGGCATTTTCTATGCCACCGAGCTTTCCCGCGTGGCTCTCGAACGCTGCAGGACCGCCCGGGAGGCTATCGCCCTAATGGGCGCGCTGATCGACGAATACGGGCTTTGGGGCACCGCCGAGACCTTGGCCGTCGCCGATAAGGACGAAGCGTGGGTCTTCGAGATGCAGATGTCTCCCACCGGCAAGGGCGGTTTTTGGATTGCGGAAAAGATTCCCGACGGGGATTTCTTCATCGAGGCGAACCAGCTTCGAATCCGCGCCATCCGCGAGGGCGACCCGAACCAGATGTTCAATCCGCGCCTGCCGCAAATGCTGAAGGAAGTCGGCTGGGCGGCTTACGACGAAGAGGGCCGTGTGGATTGGGTGGAGTCATTGCAGTCGAAGGAATTTCACCACCCGTATTATTCCAAGCGCCGCGTCTGGCGCGCCATGAGCACCGTCGCGCCGTCGAAAAACCTTCCGCCCCGGGTCGAGGACTGGGACTCGAAAACCTACCCGCTGTCCATCACCCCCGACAGGAAGTTAGGCGTCGAGGATATCGCCCGGCTTTTCCGCGATTACTACCAGGGCACGGAGTTCGACAAGTCGAAGAGCCCGCTGGCGGGCATGTACGGGACGCCGTACCATTACGTGCAGGAAATGGGCGAGCGGTCGATCCTGTCGTCGAAGACGAGCTACACCCATATCACGCAGGCCGGCGACGCGCTGCCGGCCCCGGTGGTCTGGATGTCCATGGACACGGCTTTCGAGAATCCGTTCGTGCCCTTCGCCGTGGGGAAAGTCCCGGAAACGTACCACGCGCTGCGCGACACCTACGATCCGGCGAAAATGTACTGGACTTCCAATGAAGTCATGGCGCTGACGCAGGGGTATTTCGACGTCATGGCGCCCATCGTCAAAGAAGCGGTGGAGCGTTCGGAGGCCGATTCCCGGCAGTTGATCCGGTCGTCCCTCGGCCTCTCGAAAGAAGAATTTGCCGAGAAGCTGCGCGAGAACTCGCGCAAGATCTTCGCCGACTGGAAGCAGCTTTCCGTGCGGCTCCTGCAGGAATTCAAAGCCAACGTGGGCATCAGGTACGAGCGGCAGCCGACCCCGGACACGCCGACGGAATACTGATACAGACAGAAAAGAGCACCCGCTTTGCACGGGTGCTCTTTTTATGCCCATTATCAATAGCCCACCGAGATTGCCCAGCCGCCGCCCAACTCGCGATAGAAGACGCGCTCGTTCGGGAACTCCACACTGTCCTCGTCCTCGACCCGATGGCTCTGGAAAATGTGGTAGATGCCGTTTTCGTCGGGGAACGGGGATTTGAAGCACATCGCTTTCTTTCCCATCTCGTTTTGCAGAAACTGCTTCGCCATGCGCATCGCCATTTCCTGCGTCGCGTCCGAGGCCATCGCCGACGGGCTGGGGGCTTTCGCGCCCATGCGCGTGATGCGGCGGCGGCTTTCCTTCTGGACCGCGCTGTAGATCTGTTCCTTTTCCTGATGGTAAGCTTCGCAGAGGGACTTGATGCCGCCCTCGCCCATCTCGCCCGTGATCGTGCAGTTCACAACCTCCTCCGTCAGGCTGGCCAGCAGTCTGTCGGTGAGGGCCTCCAACGCTTCCTTCAGCGTCATGTCCGGCCGGACTTCCCAGGGCCACACCACGGACTCCGTGGAGGTCTGCACCACGTACCCGTCGGGCACGTTCAGATCGATCAGATGATCGTCCGGCGAATCCTCCTCCGGCTCCGCCGCTTCCACGCGGACGTTGGCCATCTTGCGGAGTTTTGCCAGATCGAGGCGGGGATAATTCGACGCCTTGACGGGAATCCCCGCCGAAGGGCCTTTCGTCTCGGCCAGCGCGGCGGACGCTTTTTCCTGCTCCTTCTTCGCCGCTTTTTCCCGGAGCGCGGCCCTGCGCCGTTCCCATGCCTCGGAAATCATTTCCGCCGTTATGATCTCGGTAATATCCGGTTCCGCTTCCGGCGCGGCTTCTTCCGCTTCCGTCACGGACGCCGCCGGCTCCGCCTCGATGACGACGGCCTCCACGACCGCCGATTCCTGCGGCGCGGATTCTTCCGGCGGTTCAGCGGCAACGACAGTTTCTGCCTCAATCACCATCTCGACGGGCGCCGGTTCCTCCGGCGTCACGGAGCGGGCGGGCGCTTCCGCCGTGTACATCGGCGCCGGCTCGACCGTCTCGAATATCACGGATTCCTCCGCGAAAGCCGCCGAAGCGTCGGCGGCAAACGTCTCTTTTACCTCAAAGATGGGACGGGAAACCGGCGTTTCCGTGCAGATCACTTCCTCCGCAGCCTCCGCCGTCGCCAGCGAGACGCCGAATCCCAACAGCGCGTCGGCGGAGGAAAAGTCCTCCAGCCGGGAGATTACGTCGTCCACCGATATTCCGTTTTCTTCCGCGACTTCACGGATATCAAGCAGCGAGCACCCCAAAGGCAGCGGCTCTTCCCTCCGGTCCCTGCCGAAGAAAAAGGCGTCGCCGTTGGATGCGCATGTGCTGAGTGGTATAAACATCGTCTCATCGTGCCTTTCGTGCATCCTAACTATATTTTGTATTCCTATGCGCAATCAACCACAAGAATTATAACAGAAAAACGCGCCCCCTGTCAAAAAACGGGGCTTGGACAAAGCGCCGTCCGGAGCGGCGTTCCCGGCTTTGCTCATTTTTCGACAAAAGGCCCATCATTTTGCCCTCCGTCTTGTATTCTGTATACATAACAGCTTTGATGGACAACGTTCCGTTTCTTTCGTATAATTTAACCATTATATATAAGGAGGGGGATATTCCCAATGAACTTATCCATCAAAATCTTCATTGGTCTCGTGCTGGCCGTCGTCGTCGGTCTGGTCGCGGGGCCGGAATCGCTGCCCTTCATCAAGCTGTGGATAGCTCCGATCGGCACGATTTTCATCAACCTCATCAAGATGATGATCGTTCCTGTGGTCTTCACGTCGCTGGTCGTCGGCATGACGAGCCTCGGCGATACGACGACGCTGGGACGCATCGGCGTCCGCACGATCGCCATCTATCTCGTCACGACGGCGATCGCGATCCTGATTGGCTTCGTCGTCGCCGGTATCGGCACGCCGGGCGCCGGTCTGCAGATGGCCGCCGAGGGCAAGATTGACGTCAAGGAAGCACCGAGCATCATGCAGGTCTTCGTCAACATGATTCCGACGAGCCCTGTTGACGCCATGGCGAAAGCGCAAATCCTGCCAATCATCGTCTTCGCGCTGTTCGTCGGCATCGGCATCATCCAGGTTGGCGGCGAACGCGCCCAGATCCTGATTCGCGTCACCGACGCGGCGGCGGAGGTCTGCTACAAGATCATCGCGCTGATCATGAATTTCGCTCCTATCGGCGTATTCGCGCTGTTGGTTCCGGTGGTGGCGGCGAACGGTCCGAAAGTCCTGCTGCCGCTGATGTCGGTCATTGCCTGCCTGGCGATTGGCTGCGCGATCCATGCGGTGGCCGTCTACTCGACCATCGCGCAGGTCGGCGGACACGTCTCCCCGATGAAATTCTTCTCCGCCATGTCCGAGGCTATGCTGCTGGCTTTCACGACCTGCTCCAGCGCCGCGACGCTGCCGGTCAACATGAAGAACCTGCAGGAAAAGCTGGGCACGTCCCGCGAAGTCACCAGCTTCGTGCTGCCGCTGGGCGCGACCATCAACATGGACGGCACCGCGCTCTACATGGGCGTCTGCTCGCTGTTCATCGCCAACGTCTTCGGCGTCAACCTGACGGCGGGACAGATGATGATGATCGTCTTCACCGGCACGCTGGCCTCCATCGGCACGGCGGGCGTCCCCGGTGCCGGCCTCATTATGCTGGCGATGGTGCTCCAGTCCGTCGGACTGCCGATCGAGGGTCTCGCCCTGGTAGCCGGCATCGACCGCGTCCTCGATATGTTCCGCACCTGCCTGAATATCACGGGCGACGGCGCCGTGGCGGTGGCCATCGACTACACGGAAAAGCAGAACGGCGAACTCCATGCGTAAAAAGCCGCCGGTTCCATTTTCGGCTGATAAAAATCCCCCGGTCACGCCGGGGGATTTTAATTTTTTCTGTCAGTTTCCTATTTCTATTTAATTTTTATGGTTTTGGCTGTCGTTTCCCTGTTTTTGCTTTACAAATTTAAGTTACGCTTCTATACTGTAGCGCAGAGCGCGGGTTTCCCGCGCAACAAACTCGGCAGGGCCTGCCGCTCCGCCGAAAACCTTTGGAGGGAACAGAATGAATCTTGAGCAAATGTTGAACGACCTGAACAATTTTGTTTGGGGCCCCATCATGCTGGCGCTCCTGGTCGGCACCGGCATCTTCCTGACGATCCGGCTGAAATTCCTGCCCTGGCGCAATCTTTTCTACGCCGTCGGCATGATTTTCCAGAAAAAAGAACAGCACGAAGGCGACATCTCGCCGTTCCAGTCACTGATGACGGCGCTCTCCGCCACCGTCGGCACCGGCAATATCGTCGGCGTCGCGACGGCCATGGTCCTCGGCGGCCCCGGCGCGCTCGTCTGGATGTGGGTCAGCGCGCTGTTCGGGCTTTCCACGAAATACGGCGAATCGGTCTTGGCGGTCAAGTATCGTGAGACGAATAGCGTCGGCGAAATGGCCGGCGGCCCGATGTACGCGATGAAGAACGGCATCGGCGGCACGCTGGGCAGCGTCATGGCGACGCTCTTCGCGCTGTTCGCGGTGTTCTCATCCTTCGGCATCGGCAACATGACGCAGGCGCACTCGATTGCCTCGGCGATCCATACCAGCTTCGGCGTTTCGACGGCGGTGGCCGGCGGAATCATCATGCTCTGCGCGTTCCTGATCCTTGTGCGCGGCATCCACAGCATCGGCATGGTCTCCAGCGTCATCGTGCCCTTCATGGCGGTTTTCTACTTCATCGCGGCGGTCATCGCCATCCTGACGAATATTTCCGCCGTTCCGGCAGGCGTCGCCGAGATTTTCCGCATGGCGTTCTCCTTTGACGCGGTGGCGGGCGGCGTCGGCGGCTCCATCGTCGCCTCGATGCTGACGGCCATGCGCTGGGGCGTCGCCCGCGGCGTATTCTCCAACGAGGCCGGCATGGGCTCGGCTCCGATCGCTGCCGCTGCGGCCCGCACCGACCATCCGTCCCGGCAGGGCTACGTCAACATGACCGGCACCTTCTTCGACACCATGATCATCTGCATGCTGACGGGCCTCGTCATCGCCTCCTCCGGCGTCCTCGGCACGACCGACCCGGCCACGGGCAAGCTGGTCTCCGGCGCGAACCTGACGATCATGGCCTTCCGTTCCGCCTTCGGCGACTCGGCGCCCATCATCGTCTCCGTTGCGCTGTCGCTCTTCGCGTTCACGACAATCCTGGGCTGGGAATACTACGGCGAGAAAGCTCTCGAATACCTCGTCAGCGCCCGCCCCGCCATCATGGCCTACCGCATCCTCTTCTCGCTGATCACCTTCGTCGGAGCCACCACGACCCTCGAAATCGTCTGGAACTTCTCCGACACCATGAACGGCCTGATGTCCATCCCGAACCTCATCTGCCTGATATGGCTAAGCAACGACATCGCTCAGGAATGCTTTGCGTATGAGAAGGATGTAATTGAGAGAGAGAAGTAAGTAAGTGTATAAAGTCGCCCCCACCCGTAAAACGGGTGGTTCGGGACGCGGGCTATAAGCCCGCAATACTAGGCCAGCGTCTCAAGGCGCTGGCTTTCGCTTTGCTCAGGCCACTGCGCTCTTCACTCGTCGCTGCCCCTCAAAGGGGCGTTCGTACTACTTAGCCTCGGCCCTTAAAAGGGTCTTCGTATTCCTTTACGCTTAATTTGTCCTGTATGATGTCTTTCTTTTCCTGCTCTTGGATATATTTCTTTACGGTGGCTTCGTTAAATCCTACCGTACTGACATAATACCCTTCCGCCCAAAAGTGCCGGTTGCCAAACTTGTATTTCAAGTTTACGTGCCGGTCAAACATCATCAGTGCGGATTTCCCTTTCAGATACCCCATAAAGCTCGATACGCTGATCTTTGGCGGAATACTCACCAAAAGATGGACATGATCCGCCATCAGATGTCCCTCGATGATTTCCACACCTTGTATGCGCATAGCTGTTTGAACACATCTTTCAGGTCTATCTGGTATTGATTGTAAATAATTTTTCGTCTATACTTTGGAGTAAATACGATATGATACTTACAAACCCATTTTGTATGGGCTAACGAATTTGTTTTATTTGCCAAAACAATCACCTTCCTTTGCTATGACAGCGGCTTGAGCACCTCTATTATAGCGGGAGGTGATTATTGTTGTTTAACTTTCAATACGCACCCGCATAGTGGGTGATCCTTTGTTTCGCTTCGCTCAACTGGCTAAAGCCTTGAATAAGAAGATGGCGGGGCATGAGGCGTTGCGCTTTCATGGCCCGCTATCTTCTTGTTGCATATGAATTATTTATATATTGCATCATAATCATAGGTCGTATAGAAATCCCAAACTCTTTGGCAATAGTCTTTATAATTATCCAAAGTAACTCGGTGCACTTCTTTTGCCATACATTTCAACATATACGAATTGATGTTTTCGTGATAATGCACGGAATCCTTATAATTATCCAAATCTGTAATCAATGCAAATTCATCGAAGAAGCTGAAAAAATGCACATTTTTATATGGAAGCAATAATGCCAAGGCTTCCTTTTCCCATTGCAAAACGTTCCTCAGTGTACCTCCCCGTTGCAGCGTGTCGAAGTAAACGATACTGTACGGCGTCCAAAATAGGTAAAAGTCAATTTCTGGATACGCATTTACTAACGAAAGGACATTAACTTCTATATTCTGATTATTCAGTTCTTCTTTGGGTGCTTCCTCTCTCTGCACCGGACGCTTAAACCCATTTAGTACTCCCGCTTTTCCAAATGAATGTTTTGCATTCCAGTTGTTGTATTCGTCAAAAGTGGTAGTTCTGCCGCCGCCTCTCGTAAAAGCAATCACATTCATATATGTTTCACCAATCAGTACGGATTTGTTACAAAAATATTGTACATCATTCCACAGGCAATCATCGTAAAGAAAAGTAGGATAAGAGTCGTATAAGGTTGCATTAAAGTCTCCATAAAAGCGGTTGTAATCAAGCCCCCACACTACTATTTGCAGTTTTGGATTGGATCGAATGGCTCTCTCCAAGTTTTCTCGAATCTCCTTGTAACTCGCCCCTGAATACGGCACTTTAATTGTATGCGTCCCAAAAAGCGTATCCATTTCGCTAGTTTTAAAATTTTCCACCATTGACGTACCTGTAATCAAAGCATCATAGTCAAAATGTTTCACAATTCCGTCATTTTGGTATCGTTCATTATAGATTCTATACGAAAAACCGTTTAATGGCTTGTGATAATGAAAATACGGATCAATGAACACGGTCATCCCACTGAACACCATCATAAAAAACGTAAAAGTGGCAATGAAGCCAAGGCACCATTGCTTTCCCATACCTTCACTCCTAAAAATTAAAATACAAAAATGTGCTCACGCCTGTAAAGGAAAAAATACACCAAGCTAACAGAAACGCAAAAACAAACGCCGTCCACCTCCTGGAAACGCATTGCTCCGCTATCTGCTTTGCGGGTGGAAACGTGACTGCAAGAATCAACGCAAGTACAAAATACAATTTAAGATTAGTACGCGAATCCGCCGACCACAATAACGTCCATTCCGGCTGTGCAAAAACATTAATCATAGCTTGGCTTATGACTCCAAACTGACAACGCCCAATTTGCGACAAAAGAACATATGCCTCCGTCATGGAATTTGCACGAAACAATACCCATGCAATATTCACAAAGCCAAAGGTCCATATCCAACCCAGTATGAGCCGTAATTTCATCAAAACTGCTGAAAGTTGTATATTTCTTTCTACTTTACACATCAGCATATTTCTTTGGTTATACTGCCGAAGGACCCGCTCACAAATCTGTGCCAACCCATGAATCCCCCCCCAAAAGACGAACGTCCATCCTGCACCATGCCAAAGTCCACTGAGAAGGAATACGATAAAAATGTTTGCATACATTCTGGCGTTCCCTCTACGACTGCCACCCAAAGGAATATACACATACTTGGTAAAAAAAGCCGTCAACGTCATATGCCATCGTTTCCAAAATTCCGTGATGGAAATCGATTTGTATGGAGAATCAAAATTGACAGGCAAATCTATATGCATCATCCAGCCTAAACCGACAGCCATATCAGAATACCCGCTGAAATCGAAATAAATCTGCAATGTATACCCAAGTACTGCTAAAACAGCGGTTGTTGTATTCAGCGCATATACATCCTTATACGCAAGATTCACATAATTCCCCAGCACATCCGCTATCAGCACTTTTTTCGCAAGCCCTAAAATAAATAGCGCAATCCCTTTTGACAAATAATTATAATCAACCCGCTTGCGTTTCTCGTCTTGTAGCTGCGGCACCAATACATCATGCTTTACAATCGGCCCAGCAACCAGTTGAGGAAAATATGTCACATACGCTGCATACGACAAAAAAGAATAAGCAACTTCTCCTCTTGTGTCACTATAAATATCAGCAAGAAACGAAATCTGCTGAAAGGTAAAAAAGCTTATGCCTAAAGGAAGCAGAATATGTTTGAGAGGGTAATCCACCTGAAATAAATAATTGATGTTCTCAATAAAAAAATCCGTATACTTGAAGTATCCGAGAATCCCCAGATTACTAGCAATACCTATCCAAAATGCAATTTCCCGTTTTGTCCCTTGTCCAATGCCCTTCAATGCCACAGCCCGCATCCATCGGTACAGACTATAATTCAAAACCACACTGCCGCAAATAATCGGCAAATAACTCGGATTGAAGAACCCGTAAAACCAAAGCGACATCCCCAGTAAAAATGCAAGCCCCGCATGATAATGATGAATTCGATTTAAGAAAAAGTATCCCGACAAGCATAGCGGTAAAAATACGAGAATGAATATGTATGAATTAAATACCATGCATCATCGCTCCATTTATACCTCATATATATCTTTCAATATCGCCCCAAGACCAACTGTCAAAACAAATTTTTCTCCTCGACAATGATTGCAGTCACAGAAGCTACCGATATAACCGCCAAAAGCAAAAAATCCCGCATCCCAACACCTTTAGAAAACCAACTACAATAATATGATCCACACCTTTCGCCATTTAATCGGCATGAAATAATAACACCTCACAACGGCAAGGTAAAAACACAAAAACTGATAACTATTAAAATTCAATATATTAGCCCCGTTTACGTTTGTTATCACAAAGGCAGTGATTATTCAGTGGTTCCGCCAAACCGGTGCTTCCACAATTGAAACACCGGCTCCTCCACGATCCGCTTATAAAGCATATCAATAGGGATACAAAGCAAATAAACCAAGCATGTCCACACGATAGCATGTATCGGCAGATAAGGAGAAAAATAATACTCTACATTGTGAGCGGCATCCACCCATAACAAATTCCGCATAGCGCTTGTCCCACTGTGGATTATCAGGACTCCAAAGCAGGACGTAGCTAATGTATTGATGATTTTACTCTGCGGGACTTTCAAATTGCGGAACAGCATAAACAAGCACAACGCCGATAAAAACGCCAAGGGTTTATTGCAGTCATTCACATACCACCCATAACGGAGACCGTGAAGCTGCCGATAAGCCGCATCCGCCATTGTGAGCAAAATCGTTGACGCAGACGCCAACCACCACACCTTGGGGGTATCAAACCACAATCTTGGATAAAGCCGAATATAGGATGCAACAATATATAGACAGATAAACCATTGTGTCATGTTGAGCGTGACATTGATATACTTCTCGGAAAGCGCTGCCAAAACAGAATATGCGCCGATACACAAAAAAGCTAAGTGGCGATGTTCTTTTTCCGTCATGTTTTGCACCAAAACATTTAAGAACGGAATAAACAGGAAAAATATGAGATAGCAATCCACAAAATTAGAGCCAATGTCCGAAATAGGCAGGATAATCTTGATAATTTCCTCTCTTGATAGCTTCTCTGTTCCCCGCAGGACAAAGATGCTGTATTCCACCACTTTATAAAACTCATATGCAAAAACAAGTTTCCAAAATTTCTCCCAACGAACCTTTGTCTTACACATGAAATAGCCTGTAATCAAGACAAAGCAATCCGTCCCCATCCTTCTCCACATACCAAAAAGAATCAAAACAAAGTACGCATGCTTGTCGGATATTGAGCGACATACTTTCCCAAACCGGAACATACGAAATAATGGTGTGCGATAATCAAGAGCATCGCAACAATACGGAAAAGTTCTATATTGGAAGCTCTTTCTCTCTCCACTTTTTGCATCCTCTCTATTGCATATCATCTCATTATGAAACTGTGAGAAGGATTACTATCCATGCAAATTTTTCGATGCATCTCTAAGACACCCATAATAATACGAATTGAACCCCACTTTCTCCATCTGCGTCCCAACCGCCTCGTAATTATATGCCACCCTATGAAGAACAAACGCTTGCCCATCAAACGTCGCAAATGCAGCACGATTATCCCCATCCCTTGGCTGCCCTACAGAACCAGGATTGCAATATATCTTGTCCTCATAATCGCAGATTCTTTGGACATGCGTATGGCCTGATGCAAACCAACGACCGCGAACCGACTCGAAATACATTTCTTCTGGAATACAATATTCGTCTATCGGATTCTTCCATCCACCATGCACCATAGCAATATCATGGGCAATCATAATCACCGGAAAACTCTGTACCCATTCCAAATTTTCTTTTGTTATAACCTTCCGTTGATACTCCATACAATCCCTGACACTTTTTGACCGCTCGCAATCCGTCCCCGAAGCCATATACCAATCATGGTTTCCCATGACACAACGAACATCGCGCGATCTTAATGCATCACAACATTCATTCACTTGGGAATAATACCCTACCACATCTCCTAAGCAATATATTTCCTTGATTCCCATACAATCAATTTCGCGTAATACCTCTTGCAACGCAACATAATTGCCATGAACGTCAGATATGATTGCTATCATAGAAAATATAGTCCTCCGTATATCTCATGGCCTTTCCACGTAAAATCTCCGGCTGAAAAATCTGTTCCCCTGTTAGGAAATAATCAACTGCCATGACGCTTTCATTGTAACCAAATTTTGCACGGATAGACGTCGCAGAAGAAATACGCGGATTGATTTCCAAAAGTTTGAATTTCTCCTTATGTTTTCGGAACTGAAAGTTTGTCGGCCCTATCGGCTTAAAGATTTTCGCCAGTTGCGCTATTTCCTCCCTGAATTGCTCTTCATCCACGACTTCCGCCATTTCCGTAAACCCAGTCCCGGAGAGTTTTCGCTTCATTCCCATGACCGCTCTGATTTGTGATTCCTTATCAAAAAAAACCGAAACCGTATACTCCTCGTCCTCATTCCCAACATATTCCTGCATCATTAAGCGATTGCCAATCTCATGCGCATATTGAGCAAACTGTTCCTCACATTCAATTTTAACAATTCCCCTTGCCCCAAACCCGCACCGCGGCTTCAAAAGAAATGGCATTGGAAATTGGAAACAATTTCTTTCCAACGATGAACAAATCCGCCCCTCATACCCATTCTTTTCAAGTTGTTCATAAAACTTCCATTTATCTAAACATAAATCAACCAATTCAGGCGTATTAAGCAAAAGAAAAGTCCCTGTTTCCGAAAGATATTTTCTTTTTTGGTTCCAAGCGGACATATCCGCTTCTATCCCCGGAATAATCATATTCACGGAATATCGCTCGATTAAATCAGCCAAGCAGTCAAAATATAACGGATCATCCGTTCTCGGCACAATCTCCACTACATCGGAAAAGCAATTCGCAGGCGACTCCGGATAAATTGTTGTTCCGATAAGGAAGCAATCCCCTCTTTCTCGTAGAGACCGAAGGATTCCATACCCAACGATGCCAGAGGCTCCGGAGACAAGAATGGTATATTTTTCACCGTTCTTCGACTGCATAGCCAACCCCCGTTTTTCCAAAAGCGTTTCCATTATAAAGCATGTAATACTTGTTTCCGCTTTTCTTCACTGACGCATATTCCAGCATTTCACTATCCCATCCATCGGAAGACAACTGTAGATTAAATTTATCTGGCTTGCGTACCCATTTAATTCCATCTGAGGATTCTGCATATCCAATCATATAGTGATTTCCACTTTTAGTACGATAATCCTCAATCCCTCGCGTCGAAAACCACATCCTATAAATTCCTTCATCCTTAATAACCCATGGACGTCCGATAGCCTCTCCTGGATACTCGGAACCGATACAAACCTCCTCATTGCATTTCCACTCAATACCATTCTTGGATGTGGCATGCTTCACAACATAAATTGGCTCATATTTTCCTCTGTACTCTTCCCAACTTGGAAAAGAGATATACCACATACGAAAGACCTCATCCTCTTTCAGCACCATAGGCGCACTGACCGCAATAGGGTCATACACAGATCGTTCCATAATCGGCCCATCTGATATTTTTCGATATTCTTTATCATCAATTACCTCGCAACATCCAATGGCCAATGAGTAGGAAATGGTTACCTTGCGGTTCCATCCACAGTAATATAAATATTTCCTATGCTCATCAATCTGCACAATCGATGTCATAGTTATTCCTGTATCATCAAAAGTTCCCCTTTTCCCCGGAATCATAATCGGTTTACGAGGCGCCGCCAATATATTCTTCAAATTGCCGGCCTCCACATCTAAATAATGCGGATAACTGATTACGTCTTTTGTACGTGCAGAGTAATACACTCGCCAAACCTTGTCGTTAAGAATATCAATAAATGCATCCTGTGCATAACCTGTACCGTAAAAATCACAAGAATATATATGTCCTTGCTTCTGCCACATATCTGCCATCACGCCTTTCTGAAACACAATACTTTTTCGATTTCTTGCTCTATTTTTCTTCTCGACAGCAAAATTGTATCTTCCAAAGACCGAGCACAAGGAACCGGAGCATCTTCCGCCGCCGCAATACCGATAGGCGCTTTCAAAAAATTAAACATTTTATCTACAAGAAGCGCTGCTATATGCCCCGCCGCACTGCCTGTTCTCGCAGCGGTGTCACAAATCACAACTCTTCCTGTTTTCTCCACGGATGCTGCTATTGTGAAAAAATCAAGCGGTACGACCGAACGAACATCAATAATGTCGGCAGAGATTCCCTTTCGCTCCAAATCAGGCAACATTTCCATAATGTTTTTTCGTGCGCCCGAGATAGTGACAATAGTTAAATCTGTACCTTCTTTTATCACACTCGCCTTTCCCAACGGAATCTTCCGTTGCAAATCCACGTCTTCCTCCAACCAAAAACAGGAACGATCTGCAAAGCATAAAACAGGATTGTGATCCCGTATAGCTTCCAGTAACATGGAAAACATATCCTGCGGTGCCGCCGGAACAATAATTTTTAACCCTGGTACATTCATGAACAAGGAATGCAATCTGTCACTGTGCTGCGCAGCATTGCCCCCAATATTCATAGCCGACGTAAAAATAGTCAATGGAACAGAAAAAGCACCATCGTACATATATGCAGTTTTTGCAGCGATACTACATATTTGGTCCATTGCGACATACAGAAAATTTTCCGTCGTCAAGTCTACAACAGGACGTACCCCGCATATCGCGGCCCCACACGCAGTCCCGACCACGCCGGCTTCTGAAAGCGGAATGTCAATAACCCGTCTGCTTCCATATTTTTCATATAATCCGCCTGTATACCCGTAAAGATTATTTCTGTCATCCTCTCCAAAGAACACTACATTTTCATCTTCTGAAAGCGCTGTATCCAACGCCATCTGGATTGCCTGGCCGTATTTTAGTTTCATAATAATTCCTCATATAAAAACATTTTGGAATGCTTCAGTAATTACAGGAGTAACTGAATCGATTGCGAACTGCAATGCTTCTTGTACTTCTTGCAATGCTTGATTCCGTAATTTTGCAGTTTCATCTTTGGAAAAACATCCTGTCATTATCAATTTTTGTTCATACAAGCGGACAGGATCTTTCGTAGTTTTTTCATCCTCTAGCTCTTGGTAATTTCTATATCCTGTATCTCTCATACGTAAATAATACTCGCCTTCTGCATGTTCACGAAAGCGTACGGTTTGCGCTTGTATCAATGTTGGAGTCGATTGTTTTCTGGCTTTTTCAACAGCGGCAGCAGCCACTTGATACACTTGTTCAACATCCTGCCCATCGACGATGACGCCATCCATGCCATATGCTTCCGCAAACTTAGTGTAATCGTTTACGGCAGACGTACTTCTCGTAGAAGTGGTAACCGCAAGGCCGTTGTCTTCAAGAACAAAGAGAATGGGCAGTTTCCATTTCGCTGCAAGATTCAAGCTTTCATGCAATGTTCCCTCATTTGCCGCCCCGTCGCCAAAAAACACACAAGCAATTTTCCCATCCTGTTTATATTTCGCTGAAAATGCCGCACCGCAACCAAGAGGAATTCCTGAACCAACAATTCCCGTCGCAGCTATAAGTCCGACACTTTTATCCTGTATATGCATAGAGCCGCCTTTTCCTCGGTTGGAACCTGTTTCTTTTCCAAAGATTTCCGCCATAATAGGCTTTAGCGGCATTCCTTTTGCTATGGCATGTCCATGTGGGCGGTGATTGCTAATGATATAGTCTTCCGTATTAAGCGCTGAACAAACCCCCGTTGCAATAGCCTCTTCTCCTTGACAACAATGTACTGCACCATAGACGCTACCCTCAAGTTTTTCCCGCGCTATTATCTCCTCAAATTCTCGAATCAACATCATTGTATAAAGCATTTTTTTTTGCAATTTCTTTTCCATAATTCATCCCGATTCTTATGCACTATCCTCAACAGATCAACTAAATCAACCGAGGTTATGCCTTTGCCAATTTGTATCTGTCCAAATATCCCCTAATTTGTGTGACCGCATTAAACATTAAGACATCCAATATAGAGAGCCCTGGAACAAATTCTTCCCTATATTGACGATATGAAATGTCCTGCATTTCTAGAAAACGCAAAGCAATTCCTTTGTCGGCAAATATCTCACCGGAATACAATGCTTTCCCGCCTGGTGCATTGATATATGTGTCCGCACCAAGAATCCGATTGATGTGTAACACTTTATCCACGCCCTTAAGGGAGACATCTTTTTCCATTTCGGAGGACAAGATAATCTCCGTGTCAATGCCGATATACGCACATATCTCTTTAATGGCACGATAATTCAATTCAGAAATCTTATTGCATTCCATTATTAATCTTTCTATCATCGGCATAACTTTTGCAAAATAAGGCGCTTTCTGATAGGCCGATTCCAACGTCCGAAGGACCTTACGCCTTGCTATCGCATCAGGAGTAATCTCAATTTCATTGATATTTTTAAATGAAGACGCTCCAAACAACGGAAGTGTCACTAAATGTTTCTTCCCGCCCAAGAGAATATTGTTCCGGTTAATCCATCCGCCTTTAATATAGGTCACATCATCATAGACCACATACTTGTCCACCGCGTGAATAAGTTGCCAATATCCGATATAAGGGAAAAAATACGGTTGCATGATTCCCACTTTCACGGACAGTCCTCCCAATCTTCTTTTTTGTTCTTTATTGTCAAAATTCACCATTTATCACTAACGGCTTTAGATTTTCCCCGCCATTATCGTCTGCATCCCAGAATCACATCGCACACCCTATCCACTTCCTTTTCCGTAAGGCCTGCGTAAAGGGGAAGCGTCAACACACGCTTGGACACATGGAGTGCGATGGGGGTTTTTGTTTCGTCATATTTTCCGTTGTAGCTTTCAAAGGAGCTGGTCAACGGGTAAAAATATTTGCGGGCAAAGATATTCTCTTTGGCCAGCGCTTTGGCCACCTCATTTCGCGTACTCCCGAAGGAACGCTCATGAATGACTATGGGGAAATAAGCATAGTTCGACGCCACGTCCGCCTGCTCCACATTGAGCTGAAGACCGGGAACATTCGCGAGGCGCTCCCGATAGCGCAGGACGACTTCTTTCCGCGCCGCAATTTTGTCTTCTATATGCCGCAGATTGCAAAGTCCCATAGCTGCGCAAAATTCGTTCATTTTCGCGTTCGCACCAATACCGTCCACGATTTCCTCATTGCGGATACCGAAATTTTTGAGCCGGTATATTTTTCTTCCCAATCGCTCATTATGGAAGCAAACCGCGCCGCCTTCAATGGTGTTAAAGACTTTCGTGGCGTGGAAGGAAAAGCAGGACACATCTCCGTAAGACGCCACTCCCTCACCGCCGTGTCGAATACCAAAAGCATGCGCTGCATCATAAATAACTTTAAGTCCATATTTGTCTGCGATGCGCTGAATTTCTTCCACATCGCAAAGATTGCCATAGACATGGACGGGCATGATAGCCGAGGTTTGGTCAGTGATCAACGCTTCTATTTTCGCCGGATCCATCGTGAAATCATCCGGCCGAATATCGCAAAACACAGGAGTAAGATTGTTCCGCACAATGGCGTGGGTAGTAGAAGCAAAGGTAAACGGCGTGGTAATGACCTCGCCTTTCAGCCCCATAGCCTGCAAAGCCATCTCCAGCGCCATGTGGCCATTGACCATCAGCTCGATATGTTCCGCCCCTAAATAGTCTCTTAGTTTTTCCGAAAGCTCATTATGCTTTTTCCCCATGTTCGTAAGCCAATGTGTCTCCCAAATCTCCTGAATTTCACCGACATATTCCTCTACATCTGGAAGCACCGCTTGCGTTACCATGATCTTGTTACTCATATAAATTATCCCTCTTCAACAGCTTATTTTTTGCCATTCGAGCAACAAGAAGCAACGCCTTGCGGTTCGTTTCTCTATCGCCATAGGATGCCATTTTTTTCCATCGTTTCCATGTGTAGCCTTGTTTATGTTGCAGCATCCGAATAAGGTATCCTGCTTTTTGCTCGATAATCCAAAAGTTAAAATCGTTTTTTTCTTTGAGATATGACCTCAGCATATCAAATTGGCGCACATTTTTCAAAGCGGCAAGCGCTAAATCTCTATACCCAATGGAACACGCATTGTCCGCGCCCGAATCAACGATTGACCGATAAGCTGACATCACCTCCGGCAAAATATAAATGTTACCTCGCTGAAGAAGAATAGTAAGCACCGTGAGATCCCCCACCAAATCATGGGACTTGTATATGATACTGTAGTCTCCACCGTCCAAGAAAAAATTATGATACATCAAGGTTGCAGATTGAAAAAGAAACTGCTTTCTCAAAAAATCTTTCCAAGTGAAATCCCGATCCGTATCCTCATCCTTGATGCACTTGCCAATAATACTCGCGTCATTAGCGTCAATTTCCTGAAAATTATGTGCGACACCAATATATCCCGAATGGCTGTCCAAAAAAGAAATCTGCCGATCCAGTTTTTCCTCATGGCACCAATAATCATCGCCTTCCAATAAAGCGATATATCGTCCCTGCGTCTTCATATAAAGGTCGTAACCGTTCCGCGTAGCACCCATGTTTTTTTCCCTACAAAAGGCTTTGATAATCTCCGGATGCGCTTTAGCATACTCCTCCACAATGGCACGAGACCCATCCGTCGAACAGTCCTCCCCGATGAGAATTTCATAAGTATAATGCGTCCTTTGCGCCAAAATACTATCTAGTGCTTTTGCTACATACCGTTCATGATTATAGACGGGGACAATCACAGATACATCAATTTGTTTCTCTACTGTCATATATTCTACGCATCCTCCTTTTGTCGGTTTCCCATACGTTCCAATAGGTACATCATTGCTTCGTTTTTCAAAAAATAACTGATTCCCATGTAAACCAACGCACCCACGACAACCTCTAAGCCCAGCTTTAACACCATATGCACAGGGAGAAGTGCCATTAGACGAACCGTTATACACATGACCGCTCCTGCAAAAAGTGTCGGTGAAAGATCCCTAATTTGCTCCATAGTTCCATAGCCAATTATTGTCTTCGTCGGCCAGACATTGATGGGGATTCCCCCCACCGCCAGCGCCACTTGCCCCCATAGCATCACCATAAGGCCATGAGGTACTGTAAGAAGCAACACCGAGATTTCAAGCACCTTTTTTAAGATTTCCAGCTTCAAAAAGAGGTCACTGCGCCCTAACGCCTTCATACACTGGATATTCATTGTATGAATAGGATGCGTGCTATATACGAGACTCAGAAGCATCATATACGGCGCTGCCGCAATCCATTTCTCTCCCAAGATTACATAAACAAATTCATAGCTGATGGTCGCAAGCCCTAAAAGCGCCGGGACCACCACAAAAGCATCCAGCGTAAGCGCCCGCCGCATCCTTCGTTTCATACCGACAGAATCATCCTGCATTTGTGAAAGCAACGGGAAAGTTACGCTTTGCACGGTATCGTTCAAATTTTGTGTAAGAAGAGTGGGAAACTGTTGTCCCCTGCTGTAGAGCCCCAAAAGTTCCCGCGTATAGACCTTGCCAATGACCAAATCGTACATATTAATATACAAAGTATTAATAAGGCTACTGCCCAAGATTTTCCAACCATAACCAAACAGCGCACGCAAACTTTCCATGGAAAAAAAGAATCGGAGACGAAAATCTGCCATGAGATATACAAATGCCACCGCTAAATAATTTGAGATGAGTTGCTGAAATATAAGCGCCCATACCCCCCACCCCCTTAAAGCAAAACACACGCCAAAAACACCCGACAAAAGACTGGCAACCAAAGTTGCAATCGTATTCACACGAAAATTCAGCGACCGAGAAAGATAAGCTTGTTGAACACCGGCACAGGAAGCGGCAAAGAGAACCAACGCCTGTACTCGAAGGCAAAGAGTAAGATCCATCATCCCATAAAAGGAGGCAATAACGGGCGCCATCACGAAAAGGACAATATAGGCAAGAAGAGCAATCCCAAGAGAACTAAAGAACGCTGTGCAAAAATCAATTTGCGTGGCTTCTTTTTTCTGAATCAAAGATGTGGCAAAGCCATTTTGGATGAATACATTAGACAGGGAAATAAATACAGAAAGGATCGCCACAACACCATAATCGTCCGGGACAAGGAGTCTTGCCAAAATTATTTGAACAATAATTTGAATACCTTTAGAACCAATTTTTTCCAAAAGCTTCCATCCGGTGGCAGCAAACACAGAAGACGGCGTCATGTCATCAACGTATCTCCTTTTTGTAAAAGTTTCGCACCCGGTTGCAATCGATCCATCAAGTTCCTCCTTTTGCCAAAATCCGTTTCTAATATTAACATAGTTGACAAAATGAGCATCAACGGCGTCTTCCGTAGAAAGGGTTCCTTAACCTCCGCAATGACAAGAACTAAAAGAAATGCCCTATATATCCATTTGTTCCTGCTCAATTTCACTTTGCTAATGAGCATAAAATAAAAACAATAAATCAACCCATAGTACATAGTTGCGCCTATTACTCCAATGCCCGTATACGTTTGCACATAACCCGCATCATGATTCAGCACAAGCCCAGATGCAGTTGGCCCACTTACCATTCCAGTCCCAAAAAACGTTTCAAGCGTCAGCCCTGGAATATTCATATTAAGCATAATATCCACTGTTTTATTATCCGCAAAAAGATTGCTCAACTCCGCAATCCACCATACCCACCGCGAATCAGGGTTCAACATAGCATAAGCTACTACCCCACAAGAAATCATAGCCATCCCTAAAACAAGCCACCGTACAGACTTATCTTTCTGGCAAAGGCGGTGAATCAGCACACCAAGAATCACGATTCCACCAAAACAAAGCCCTGTTCTTCCCACAAAAAGCAACGCCGCCATAATGCATAACCAACCAAGAATAATATTCCGTTTTTCTTTTCTATCTTTTGATTGATAAAAAAGATATACTCCGCACATAATTCCAGCAAAAAGAATCATAGAGCCAGCTGCACCAGCCAAATCTATACCCACAGAACGTATTCCTATCTGCACGTTATTCAATAAACGCCCGTCCCCATAAGCCATATTCATAAACACGAACATGCGAATCGGATCGAATACGCACCCCGCCAGCACAATAAGCGCCTGAAACAATATCACTCTCCACTGACATATAGTAAACTCCGTTACATCCCGAAATATTCCTCTAAAAAGCATTGGGTATAAAACCAGCATCAAAAAAAGCCCCACAATGTGAATTAGTCCAAAACACCCTTCCGGTATTTGTGAGATATCATCAATCTGTATAGACAGCAAACCAACTGTATAGGCAAAAAGCCAACTGATTCGTATCGCTGTACTTAACAATTTCTCTGAAATGCGCACCCCCATTTCAGATTGCCGTATAAAATAGAACAGTAACAAAAGAAATGCCATTTTACGTACAGAAAAGAATCCCACACGAGGCAAATCAAACTCTATGGCCAAAAGCAGCAAAAATTGTATCCACTGCCTATAATGCAATCGTATCTTCATGCGCCTCTTGTCCTTCGCCCATCTAACCATTCCTCAAACATCAAAACCGCCCAAATTTTATTGGCATTCCAGGCATACTTTTTGAAATTTTCCCAAGTCTTTTGCACCACCTTAGGTGACAAGACCCCCTCCTGTCGTATTTTTTCCGGCGAGAGCAATGCTTCCGCCCATTCCCGAAGCCGCCCCTCCCGAACCCATTCCATAATGGGAATTGCAAATCCCTTCTTCGGCCGATCCATGAGTTCCTTGGGCACATATTGATAAAGAACATCCCGAAGCACCTTTTTCCCTATTGTCCCATCCTGTTTGTATGACAACGGAAGCGACCATGCAAACCTTACAATATCCCTGTCGAGAAACGGCACTCGTGATTCCAGCGATACCGCCATAGCCGAGCGATCCACTTTTGTCAAAATATCATCCGAAAGATACAGCAACATATCCAAGAGCATGAAATTGTCTGCTATAGAGCTTTTAAGGAATCCATGTGGATATATCGTATAAGCGTAGCCAGGGGCACCCCCATCGCAGACAACAGCTTCATCCCACCCCACATTTTCTACCCGGATATAAACATCTTCCGGCGAAGTCGCATCCATATACCTTGCAATGGCATCCCGCTGCCTGTCTGCATAGAAATAGCTGTTTCCCATAATCTTTCCAGCCATTCTCCGAAGCCATATAGGGAACTTGTTTATTTTTTTCCAAAGACGAGGCCAAGAACGGTAGCTTTCATAACCTGCAAATAATTCATCTCCTCCATCTCCGCTCAAAGATACAGTTACATTTTCCCTCGCCAACCGACTGACCAAATAAGTCGGAATCGCAGAAGAATCTGCAAACGGTTCACTAAAGATGTGTGACAATCGAGGAATAATCTCCGTCACATCCTTGGGACGGACATACAACTCTAAGTGATCCGTTCCAAGATGAGCTGCAATTTCCTTCGAATACACCGCCTCGTCGTAGGATGGTTCGTCAAAGCCAATAGAAAAAGTTTTCACCTTTCGTGTAGAAAGGCTTTGCATAAGACTCACAACGGTACCGGAATCAATTCCCCCAGAGAGAAACGCCCCCACTGGCACATCCGCCACCATTTGTCTTTCAATAGATACAAAAATTAAGCGACGAAGTTCTTCTACAGCCTCTTCATAGCTTCCTGTAAAAAGGTTTTCTGTTCCCTGCATAGCAATTTCCTTGATGTCCCAATATTTTTTCTCCACAAAACTTTCCTTACTATAAGGAAAAGTGCCGGTAATCATGCTGCCAGACGAGAGTTTTCTAATTTCCCGATAAATGGTACAGGGCGCAGGAATGTATCCATGGCGGAAATACAACGTAAGTGCCTTTCTATCTAATGAAAGCGATTCTTTTGCAACCGCCTCAATCCCCCCAAGCTCCGAAGCGAAAATTAATCCGCCTTGAACATAGCCATAATAGAGAGGCTTTTCCCCCATCCTGTCTCGAGCTAAAACCAATCGACGCTCTGTCCGATCATAAAGAGCAAAAGCAAACATGCCGATACTGTCTGCAAGTGCCTGTTCTACTCCATAGACGGCAATATATTCCAAAAAAATCTCCGTATCAGAATGGCCACGGAATACGCATTGTCCCTTTAATTCTAGCTTCTTTTTCAAATCTTTATGATTATAAATTTCACCATTCAACACAATGACATAACGATTATCGTGAGAATGCATGGGTTGACTGCCTGCCTCTGTAATGTCCAAAATGGACAACCTGACATGCCCCAATGTGAAGCGTCCTTCATCATCGTGCCAATGCCCCTTCGCATCTGGTCCCCTATGCCGCATCCTGCGGCACATCGTCTCAATATCTCCCCGCCATGTCGTTTCCCGTCCAAAAAATCCAGCTATGCCGCACATATTCTCGCCTCCTTCCTACAATATTTTGCATTATAGATTATCGATATTCCTTATGGCTGTTCTTCCATGTTTTACACGCCTAAGGCCCTATTATTAAAACCATTCCCAAGTCTCCAAAACTCCCCAAAATACTAAGGATAATAGCTAAATATACACTTATTCGCAAACTCCCAATCTACAGTAAAGCTGGGGACTTCATTCAATGACCTAAAGATCTTAAAAAATAATAAAATGCTAATATTGACTATTTTATAGATATCATCCAGCAGCATCCGAAGGCGCTACCTATGTTTAATTTTTCAGTACTTCTCTATAAATCTCCCTACTTGATATTCCGCTTAAATATAGGATCAACTTTACCGCCGTGCAAAATCCCACCCAGACTATCCGCATCCACGGCTTTCCTTATCAGTGCAAACGCCTTATCTGTCGCCTCTAAATAGGCGGCAGCTTCTTTTTCTGTATGAGATGCGTTCAAATTATAAATAGCAAACACCAAAATGCCATTTTGTAACATGACTTGTGAATACACCGACTGTATATCCAAATAAGACAGCGAACCATGCCCTTCAAAAGCGACGCCAGCATGAGCGGGCAATCCACTGACAGACAAAATATCCTCCAGCTTGTATTTATGAATCAAATCAACAATTCCATCCCGCTGGATTCCCCCAATCTTTCGAATGTGGTCATAAAACCCGGGCTGCTCCAAAATCTTGATTGTCGCAAGCGAAGCCGCCATCGATATGCTGTCGCCGCCAAATGTAGTTGAAACAAACACCCCGTCTTCAATTTGCTTCAACAGTTCTTTCTTCCCTGCAACGGCAGAAATCGGATAGCCATTCGCCATCCCCTTACCAAAGGACGCCATGTCCGGCATAACTTTGTAAAGTTCAGACGCTCCACCCAGAGCATAGCGAAATCCAGACACCACCTCGTCAAAAATCAGAATCGCGCCATATTTGTGCGCCAGTTCTTTAACCGCTGCCAAGTATCCTTCTTTCGGACCATTGCTTTGAATCGGCTCCAAGATGACCGCTGCCACCTTGTCCGCTTTCAGTTTTTGCTCAAGATCTTCCAAATCGTTATAAACAAAATTCTTGGTCAACGCTCGTACTGCATCGGGTACCCCTTTATGGTTTTCCGACGCGCCAATCGACCAGTCGTGCATACCGTGATAGCCGCACATTAAAACGACGTCGCGCCCCGTGTACGCGCGTGCAAGACGAATAGCCGCCGTCGTGGCGTCGCTTCCATTTTTTACGAAACGCACCATTTCAGCGCAAGGAACAATCTCGCAGAGTTTTTCCGCCAGCTCGACCTCCAATTCCGATTGAAGGGACGCACTGGCAAATTTTTTTACCTGAGCAATAACCGCTTCATTGACCGACGGAATATTGTACCCAACCGTAATCGGTCCCAACGCGCAGACATAATCAATAAATTTATTGCCGTCCACGTCATAGATATAACAACCCTCACCGTGGTCGATATAGCTCGGTGCAATTCCTCGGCAAAAATAGCGATACGATTTGCTATAGGTTTGCGCCGCCAATGGTGATACTTTCAATTCCCGCTGAAGCAACGCCTCGGATTTTTTGAATGTTTGCATGATTATTTCCTCTTTTCCAATTCTTCGTCTTCCCTTAACGACTTTTGCAGCCCCTCGTTGCGTTGTATCCCTTGATTGATGGCCAAAAAATCCGGTCTATGCTCCAATAACCGCAAAATATCTACCATCGAGAAATCTGCATTTAGTGGGTATAGTTCTTCATATACTTTCTGGATAAATTCAAAATCTTGCGGCTCATCCACAGTCCAGCGCATAGAATTCAAATTTTGCTTGCATTCCATGTGCCCTATCCTAAAAATCTCAGCATGTTTTCGGAAATATTGCGTCACATGCTCTCTTTCCGACGGCAGATGTGCTTCCTCCCACGCACGCTTCAATGCAGAAAAACAGAAAATTTCCGTATCCAATCCATCCGGAAATTCTTCCGTAGTGACAGTATAATCATTTTCTTCCCGTAAATGCCTCTCGATGACCGCATCCACTATTTGCCAGTCAATCACCGGACAATCGCCGGTAATTCGCACCACATGCTCCGGTTGATATTCCTTGGCACATTGATAATAGCGATCCAACACATCACCAAGGCTGCCCCGATAAACCTCGACGTCATTCGCAGCAACAATCTTTGCCAATTCATCGTCGCTTTTGTCTTGACTTGTCGCTAACACGATCTTATCAATACGCTTGCTTCGCTGCAATCGTTCCAACTCATGAATAATCATCGGTTTTCCAAGAATCGGCTTCAAAACCTTTCCCGGCAAACGACTGGATGAAACGCGCGCCTGCACAACACATAATATCATAATAGCTCTTCCTTATTCTCGCATACTTTCTCAAAAGCGCTATAAACGTCATCCAAATCCTTCTTCGTCATCCCCGGACGCATCAAATCATGCAGGATAAGCTTGTTCTCCTGAATATCCTCGCAAACCGGACAAAGCCCTTTTTCATAAGATATGCTCGGCACAAGATTAAATGGATACCCTTGCCCGCCGAATGCTTTCTGCTTCTGATATAACGAAAGCAAATATAATGGTCTGGTATAGCCTGCCTCTACGCGAACGCCTTCCGATTCCCGTCTGGTTGTCGGCATAAGCTCCGCTTTGACAGCCTCTACAAACTTTTCCCTGCTTACCCCTGTTTTGGAAATATCATACGTCAAAGGATGCATGTAATAAACATGTGTTGCATTTTCTCTAACACTTGCAGGCGTTATTCCCGGTAACTCGCTTAATCGCTTGCTCAAATAATTTACATTCTCGATTCTTGTTTCCACTAACCCTTTAAGTTTTTTCAACTGTTGTCTGGATATGGCAGCCTCAATTTCTGTCATACGCAAATTGAACCCGACCATATTCACAAAGTCATCATATCCCTTGTCATCCACAACGGCTTCAGCGTGATTACGAATAAGTCTCATTCTTTCCGCAAGATTATCATCATTTGTTACCGCAATTCCACCTTCGCCACAGTGAATATGCTTATGATAATTAAGCGAAAAGACGCCAATATCCCCGAAAGTGCCTGCATATTTTCCATCACACATCGCACCGGGGGCCTGCGCATTGTCCTCTATGACCTTGAGACCATGCTTGTCCGCTATCTCTCTGATTCTTTCCGCATCATGCGGCTGTCCAAAGATATTGACAACTATAATGGCCTTCGTACGAGACGTTATCCTTTGCTCAACAGATTCCGGATCTAAACAATAATAGTTCTCCTCAATATCGGCAAACACAGGAATCGCCCCATAAATAAGCGGAGCCGTAGCGGAAGCGCACATCGTATAGGGGGATACTATTACCTCATCGCCCGGCTCTATCCCCAAAGCCCCCACCGCACAATAAAGCGCTGATGTTGCAGAATTTACAGAAACAGCATTTTTTATTTTAAAATAATCTGCCCATTCTTCTTCCAACGCTCTTACCTGCGGCCCACCGTAAAAATCGTCTTCCCAACACCCTAAAAATTTGGACAGAATTCCTGACCGAATTACCTCGACCGCTGCCGCCTCTTCTTCTTTTCCTATAACATCATACGGTGGAAAAAGTGTAGTCCTAATCTTATTTCCGCCATTTATTGCCAACTTTGCCATTTATAATCCCCCGTTTTATATGTCATCTTTCCAATAGTCATTTGGTTTTCTTTTCACCTATGTATTTTCTATAACGACTATAAATATACTCTAAAGAATGTACTTAATTTTGGCTCTTGTAAATCTCATTTCACTTATAATTGTGTTCTTTTTATGTCCGTTACATACTGCAATAGATTCTGATGTCCATCTAAAAATTTTATAACCTCCGAGCACTTGAAATCAGGATTATTAGGATAAAGTCCCTCAAATATTCTCTTTATGAGTTCATAATCTCCTTGCTCATCCAATGTCACCTCATACTCCGGACGACGCTCTTCTTTATCGGCACACCAATTATAACATTTAAATCTATCCTGATTGTTGGGAAAATAAATAGAAACATGTTCATGATCTTTTAAATCTTTTGTGGCAGCATTTACCCTCGCTAATTCTTTTGTTGAGAAGATTCGAATATCAAACCCATCAGGAAATGTTTGCTCTGTATTATTCGCTACAAAATCATAGTCATGTTCCAAATAATACTTCAGTAAATAATCAATATGTCGCCAATCAATACAGGGACAATCTCCTGTCAGTTCCACTATAACATCAGCGCTCACACTTTGCGCTGCTTCAAGCACTCGCAAAAGGACGTCATCCTCCGAGCCTCTATAATACGTGCAACCTATCCTGTCGCACATTGCAACGACTTTATCATCTTCTCTATTCGTAGTCGTCGCAACAACAACATCATCCAACAGCTTGCTTCTGCGCACTCTCTCAATCATCAATTCAAGCATCGGCTTTCCGCATGCTTCCATCAACACTTTCCCCGGTAGTCTGGTAGAGGTCATCCGCGCCTCTATGGTAGCGACTTTTTTCATTATATTCCCTTCTCTTGCACAACCAAGCATTTCCGTTTATCTAATTATCCATTAACTCTTTCAGTTTCAATATTGCCTTATTTACAGCATCGCCTTTTATTGACCACCGAACTTTGCCAATATTATCATTACCTAAAAAATATTCCCTCATCTGTTTTTTTAAATTCGTCTTATCCCATATTGGCTCGATGAGCTTTCGGTCCGTCAACATAAATTCCGCTCTACGCTTTGCACCAATCTGAACGCTCAAAATCCTCTTATCAGCCAAAACAGCCTCTAAAAGCAGCATTGTCCACATGCCTACAACGAGATCCGCCGCCGCTATGACCAGTTCCGCTTTAGTGGTTCCATCGATAACAATTTGTATGCCTTTCCCCTCTGTCATCCTCGCAATAGTATCCCATTTACCTGCCGCCTCCTTGGGATGCGGTCTGATAACAATCACATAGCCCTCTGGATTATCACAAGTTTCTATCATAGATTCATATAACTCGTAAAAAATGCTTTCTTCATCATATCCCCAATACTCAATCCCAGAAGGCAAAAAACAATCTTTAAGATGATCGGATGCAAAAACAATTATCTTTTTTTTATTATTTCCTACGACCTGCTTCTTATAACTCTCTATTTCTATTTGACTTATATTTTTATAAACCTCCCTTAGCTCCTCTAAAAACGGCTGCCCTATGATTTCAATTAAATTTGGATCAATCCCTTCGGCAATCATTTGAGCTTTAGCATATTCATCCATAACAAATATTTGATCCGGAAGGTAAGGAAACTGCTCACTAGATATATATGAATCATCGTTTTCAAATGTATAATTTGAAAACCGCAACCCATAAAAACACCACGAATCCAACACGGCTACAGACTTTATTCTCAAACTTCGCGCAGCCATCCATATATTTCTTTCCAAAAAATCCGTGGCACATGTCCCTGTAACGACAATATCCGGTGAAAAAGTTTTAAGTATTTTTTCCAATATTTCTATGTCGCAACTTGATATTAACTCCCCAATGTCTGTAAAAGGAATTCCGCGACGACGATATATAGAACCTGCACTATCTTTTGCCAACACATCAAAATGATATTTATTACCTATCCCCTTTATTATCGGTATTAACACATTAGTGCCGCCGGGATCCTGGGAGATAAATAAAATCTTATTCATCATTTATTACCTTACCAACCTGCTTGTATATCTCTTCTACAATACACGAGACCATCACCCCATCTTCCTCAGTACACAACGCCTCCCTTTTATTGGCTAAAACATTATAAAGATTTTCATATAACCCGCACATCGCATTGCTGGGATTGATTTTAACTTCTCTTCTCTTTATATAGTTCACTTCATCAAACAAAGGATTCGCTTTCAATATTTCATAATACTCAATTTTCCCCATTTCATCGCTATATCTAATCCGGCCATTAGTAAACATAAGATCAAATTCAAAGGTTGTCACCCTATTGCAAGGGATAGGGTGAAAATAAATTCTGCGCTTCTTATTATGTGCATATAGGTAAAAATCACAGCTTGGATCTGCCGGGGTAAAATCCACAATTTTATCTATTACCTGTCCTACTTTAAAATTCCCAAAGAAATACCGCATTATGTCTATAAGATGAGATCCATTATGAAGCGTTCCTTTTCCATAATAACAATTCCCACAAATAAAATCGTCCGCAACATCTGTAATCCATCGTTTCAACTCTCTAAACTCCGACATAAATCTGCGCGAATAATTAAGTATTATGGGGACATTGTATTTATCCAAAAGCTCTTGAATACTCCGCGCCTCACTTAATGTTGCCATATATGGCTTTTCCATTATTACAGCGTCAACGCTGTCCTGCGCCAAACATTGCTGTAATACGTTGTAGTGATAAGTATCTGGCACAGCAATGCAAACAACATTCGCGGACGATATAGCCGTATTCATATCTTGAAACCAACTGCAATTCCACTTTGCTGCAGCTTTCCTCGCCGCCCCCTGATTAACATCATAGAATCCTACTAAATTAAAGTGCATCGAAC
This sequence comes from uncultured Selenomonadales bacterium, assembly GCA_900321035.1. Taxonomy (GTDB): domain Bacteria; phylum Bacillota; class Negativicutes; order Selenomonadales; family Selenomonadaceae; genus RUG12372. Next base: position 140,491 of record ONUH01000003.1, read on the forward strand.
TTGAAATCGCATGGGCATGTGTTAATAAATGCTCGTCTGTCGGATTGTCATAGTTTGCAGCAATATTTCCAGCGCCTATTATAGCTACATCATACATATTAAATGTTGCAACCTCGTTTCAGTTCTTTCCATAGCTTTACATATACGCATCGTATGACGCTCTGGATGAGGCATGGCATTATCTTATATCCCATCCAACGGATCCGAACCCCATCATGACCGCTTTATATTGCACCATTTACCCCACAGCCTATGTATTTAACACAAGGGCTTCCATACAATCATCGAAATTGGTGCAAAAGGATTCGAACCCCAAAGATTTTTCCCAATATATTCGATTTTAATTCGCTTCTTCGTTTCTGCCTCCTTCAAGACTGACACTAAATTACGATTATAATCATTAATCTGCATATATCGTCTGCACATTAGCCCATGCAACGATTCCAGAGAATAATATTCATAGCAAGGCTCAAAATGTATAACATATTGGGGTTGAAATTCGGAAAACCAATCTATAATTGAAGAAGTTAGTTGAGGAACATAGGCTAAGGCCCATGAAGTAAATACCACTCCATTTTTTGCAGCATTAAATATTGAGGACTTCGTCAATGAGAAGAAATCACACTCTCCTAATGCTATATCTATTCCCTCATTTCTTGCCAAGCGTTCCTGCGCACGTAACCCATTAGCGGTATACTCACCCGAAAAGAGCTTTGCCCCCCCCAAGGAGGCACGTGATGCCAAGTTCAGTATTATAGAGCCATACCCCGAACCAAGTTCTACCAAACATTCCATATCTAACAAAAACGGGGTCATTTTTCCGAGATAAAACTCATATAGCTTTTTTCTCTCTTCTTTTTCCTCAACCAAAATAAACTTCTCGTTCAAATAAGCCGGAATCAATTCATCTCCAAATACTTTGTCCTCCAACTCACTCAAACGTATTTGTGGTTCCTTCTCTAATATATTACATATTGCTTTCCACTTTTCTTCATTATATTCCCGTTGCACTTGTTGGGGATTTTTATAATGAACCCCCTTCTCTTCACCCCCCATGATTTCAGCACACCAAGGAGAATATATAGGAAGATCATTTATATTAATTTCTTTTTCCATTTCCAGTCTCCTCATCAAAAAGCTATACAGTCAAAACCTTACGGTTCATCCACGGGGCAACATATAGCATTGAGCAGCATGCTATAAACAGATACCTCACATATACATTTATAATCATCAGTCAATACACCCATAGCATGGCCTCAATGATAAATGTCTATGAATACTAAATCCATTCTTATTGACGCCGTCTATGTCATGATATTTCCCGACATACACCCTGTCACCGTTATGATCCGTATCGCTGCACCATACAAAATCATGCACCCAAAGCTTCATTCCAAGGGAAAGCCATGCAACCAGAAACGCATAGGTACAACAAATCGCAGACGGGAATTTATGTTCTTTCAGCAATTCCGTCGGCTGTACCGCTCTGCTTTCTTCATACACATTCTTGCGAATAAAAAACCATCTGTCCTCCATCGGGATATCAATAAACGCTTCCTTATCATACCAGTCTTGATTATAGAAGCATGGTTCAACAATGGCAGGATCTTTTCCGATAATGCCCCGTAAATTTCTGATGGTAGTCGGTTTGCCATCTGCCAGCTTCCCAATTCCCAACACAAAAATATATTCGTCCTTCTTTGATTCAAGCTCAGCAGATGTAAAAGGTATATCCGGGACAACTTCAGGAACGGCAAACTTAAGCAACTTTATTTTTTTTATTTCTTCCGGCCCAATATAGTTTTCCCCCATGATAAACGCTGCTTTCTCTATGGAAATCCGCTTATTCATTCAATAACGCTTCCTTCCATTTCTGATATTCAATGACTTCCTTCGCGTTCGCCAAGTGTCCCATTTGGGAATATTTTTCTATACGTTCAAACTCGGCTGCCAACCGCTCAAAACGTATTCCCCACCCATCATTGACAAACCAATTCAGATTACGGGCAGGCGTATTATAAATTACAATTCCGGACTTTGAATCAATGACTTCACGGAGAAACGTCAGATAAGCTCTGTATTGATGCTCAGGGGAAGCAACTAATACGAGTTTTTTCCAGCCTCTCTCTATGGCCATTTTTACAACTTCCACGGCTTGTTGGCGCGTATGTTGTGATTTGTTCTCATGGATAATATCCTTTTCCGGTACGCCTGCGTTTATGATGTGTGGACGGACTTCCTCAAACGGATAGCTTCCATACGCTTTGTCGATTATATTTCCGCTAAAGACGATTTTTTCAACCAGCCCTTTATTATAAAGATCAACCGCTTTGGGGAAACGATTAAAGCCATCGCCTTCCAACAAGATGGCCGCATCCGATTTCATAAAACAATCATTGTCAACGATTGCGATGATTTGCTCCCGTTCTGTAATCATAACAGTCTTACAAATCCTCCCAGAATAGGGGATCTCTTGCAGGAATATCTCTATTCACCGTTTTCCCAATAATAGTTCTCTTGAATTTGGGAGGAATTCCCAGTGCAGGGCGCAACACATCAATATCCTCCTCAGTTAAGACCTGCCCTTTTTTCAAGTCCTTCTTTGCATAAAGACACCGCCGCTGCACAAAAACAGTTTCACTCTCTTCCTCAACCACTTCTTTGCGAGTGCTTCCCATAGCCCGTTCAGCCTCACGGATAGAATCCACCATGAACTTGAATTCCGCGGGCTCCATGGAATGCGGATGGTCCGGCCCCTTATCGTGCTTGTCTAAAGTAAAATGCTTTTCGACAACACGGCCTCCCAGTATTACGGAAGCCAGTGCGACGACATGCCCCGGCGAATGATCGGAATATCCCGTCAGACAGTCAAACGCATTTTGGTATGTCTTCAAAACATTGACATTTGCGCTTTCAATTTTAGATGGATAGTTTGTGATGCACTGCATTAAAACCAAATCTTTATTTCCAGTTTTTTCAATTACACGGACAGCCTCGTCGATCTCGGACATTGTCGCGTCACCGGTTGCCAACATCACTGGGAGCCTCTTACTTGCTATATATTCCAGCATTTCAAGCCAGGTAATTTCGCCGGAGCCAATCTTGATAAACGGCAGCTTCATTTCGGCGCATAAATCAACCGCTTCTTTAAAATATGGAGAAGTCGAAAAATCGATTCCCACCTTTTGGCAATATTCCGCGATCTCTTTATGCCACGCCATTGGAAACTCAACGTCTTTGAACACTTCCGATACGGTTCTGCCCCAAGTACCATGGACGCCTTTCAGCGTCATCTTGGAGAATCCGCCTTCCGACACAATCGTCTCCGCCGTGAAGGTTTGAAATTTTGCACAGTCGGCCCCTGCTTCTTTGGCCGCGTCAATAAGCCGTTTTGCCTTCTCCATACTCCCATCGAAGTTGCCGCCGATTTCAGCGATAAAATACGTCGGATAATCCGCGCCAATCAATCGGTCGCCAATGCGAATATTTTTGTTGAATTCAATCATGAGTTCATCTCCTTTAATTCCTCTACCGTCAGAAAATGCGGGTTCGTGCCCGAATTGTACTCAAACCCATCGGGGACCAGGTGCCCTTTTTCACCAAGTACATTAACCGTATAGTCGATATCGCCCCAAAAACGCGTAGACGGCATGATGACATAATGATCATCAAATTCCAACGTCTCATAATAAAGATCGGCAGGACACATAACCTCATGCAGCTTTTCACCGGGACGGATTCCAACAATTTTCGTTGGAAGATTTGGTGCAATGGCTTTTGCCAAATCCATAATCCGCATGGAAGGAATCTTCGGAATAAATATTTCGCCGCCCTGCATACGCTGAAAGTTTTTCAATACAAACTCAACGCCGTCTTCCAGTTTTAACCAAAAACGTGTCATACGCGTATCGGTAATGGGAAGTTCTTTTGCCCCATCCGCAACAAGCTTCTTGAAAAACGGGACCACCGATCCACGCGAACCAACAACATTCCCATATCGCACAACAGAAAATTTTGTCCCACGATCCCCAACCATATGATTCGCCGCCGTAAACAATTTATCCGAACAAAGCTTCGTCGCGCCGTACAAGTTGACCGGATTTGCTGCTTTATCGGTGGATAGAGCGATGACCTTTTTGACACGACATTCAATGGCAGCGTTGATGACGTTTTGCGCGCCATACACGTTCGTCTTAATACATTCCATAGGATTATATTCCGCCGCAGGCACTTGCTTCAACGCCGCCGCATGAACGACATAATCCACCTGATACATCGCATGACAAAGCCGCGCCTCATCACGAACATCGCCGATAAAATAACGCATGCAATCTTCGTTGTACACCTGTTGCATCTCAAACTGTTTGAGTTCATCGCGGGAATACACGATAAGCTTCTTGGGTCGATACCTTTCAAGGAGGATCTTAACAAACTTTTTTCCGAAAGATCCCGTCCCTCCAGTAATTAGAATTGTTTTTCCATTAAACATAAATAGAACGCTCCTCCCAGATATCCCGGCGGACACTTTAAATTTATAATGCCCGATAGAGCCCCTAAGGGGCTTATTCACAAGCCATTCTGAAGTATAACATTATCAAAACCGAATTTTGTTTCGGAGCAAGTTTTTAAAGATTCGCCAAGCGAACCAATTCATCATGCCACCGCTTTTCTCCATCTGAAAGACTGCAAAGATACTTCGAGCGAAAATTATTTATCACACGCTGACGCTTTGAATCATTCCACCATGCATCAATATCAGGCAGAATATCTGCAAGGCGTTCATTCATCTCTTGAAATGATTCAACTAAAATGCCTGCATCTTTTAAGGCCTTCAAGTCATCCAACGCTTCATATTCGGTAACACATACCGGGCTTCGACGTACTATGACCGCCTTATTAGCAAGAAGCGCTTCCGCTATTGTCGTCTGCCACCATTCAAGAATAACTAAATGAGCGCTCTCCAAGCTCTTATAAAAATTAGGCTCATTATCTATCCGAAGACCATCTAACTCCCGCAAGTCAGAATATTGCTCCCACCCATATGCGGATGGAAATAACCGGATTCTCATATTTCTTTTTATTTCCGCTGGAAGGTTCAATAAAAATTCTCTTTCTTCACCTATTGTCTTATCAAAAATCAACTCTTCAGGCTCAATACGAAAAACATTTTTGGAACAACAATAGCTGATATAAAGGATATCAGTTATTGAATTTGGTGGAATCGAATTACCAACAAAAACGCTTACCATCTTCTCAGATGGCATTCCGATAAAAGTAGGATTTCCAGCCTTGCTATATCCCCATGTATAGTAAGTATCGCATATTTCATATTCACTATTCATGCCTACGATAACATCTATTCCCTCAATCCCTCCATGTTCTATTCCGCACAAGAGTGCTTTTTCCCTTTTCACATTCATTAGATAAATTTTAAATAACTCATCATACCAACAGGAAGTGCTCGTGAATAGCACCGCTTTTGCCTGCATGGCATATCGATATTTTCCCAGCGCCCGTTCCTGCAAGAACGGAAACTCCTCAACATAAGCGACAGGCAACTCTTTTCTCAACAGCCTACACATCAAGGCAACAAATTCATCTTCCCCTTGGACGATAGCACTTTCGGTCTCACGCCATTTTGTGTCCACATCCAATGAAAGTTCATACCTTTCATTTTCTGTATAATCCGTTATCCCTGTATAATCCATCACACTGCCAAAAGTTTTAAGCATCGACCTCATTACGAGTCTACCTGGTAAATAGCTATTTAGAAGGACAACCGCATCATATTTCCGCGCAGTCTTCTTACAAAAGAGCAATGTCTGTTTAAACCACCACGCCTTCGTATGCTTAGAACTTAACTCCGGCTTAGTAGGCAAGGATGGCCGCTTATATATCGTATTAACCCGCACGCCCAGTGCCCCAAAAGGCTGCATCTCTTGGTAAAGCCGTGTATATTGATACACGTGATACGCATCCGTCTGCGACAACAGCATCGAATAATCCAGGAAATCTAATGACGGCACTATTACATCCGTCTCATACAAATCACAGGCGCATTTTGCCCCCATACGCTCTACTTGCTTTAGCTTCAAATATTTATCGTAATAAGACGCAAGATAAAGGTTTAACCATTGGGTCAGCAGGATGTTCCACTGCTCTTCGTCAAAATCCGTATGATGGTACTCGTTCAAAATCTTAGCTGCATGTGACAGAACAACCTTTTTCACTTTGTCCAAATAATCCATACACGCCCGGATTTCCTGTGCTGTCTTCCAATTCTTCGGAACAATTTCATAGTCCAACCCATTTTTCTTACACCACGCTATCCCTTCCAGACAACGATCACTCATCCAAATATAATGGTCATACCCTTCGACCAATTCCTGCCCATCCAAGAGGCCAAGATAATTCCTCATTTCCTACGTAATGCTCCTTTTTGTGATATATCACGATACCGAAACCATCTTCGCCAACGTGTCGTTCGCACTGCTCATATTTAACGGACAACCAATCATCTCTCTCATGCCATCCTTCATAAATATATCACAATGCCGGGCCTTCCGTAATTACAACTCAGCCTTCAAGAGTTTAGCAGATTGACATTTCCGCTTACCATTCCCTCTTTATCTTTCCGTATTCATAGTCTTAATAGTTTTGGGGCATGGACAGGTCAATCCAATCATTGCCTTAATCATTACGCATCGTAATCTCTACATGAAAAGCCTGTCCTTGAGCTGCCGCTTGCCACCGGGCATATCTTCTCTCCTCGTCACGAGCTTTCAAAATATCGTCGATAACCCGCTTTTTCAGGCTCTGCTTCATCAATCGCCAGCCTGACCAAAATCCTAAAATCAACAAAATAGTAATCATCCCAAGTGGAATGCGCCCTCCATTCTCTATCATCCAGAAAAAATCATACGACGAACCACTCCGTGACGCCTCATTCGCCAAAATTCCTACCAGTGAAGAAACCAACGCAATCAAGGCTATCATTGTCGGCATGCAAGCGCAAGCCATTGCATTCTGCCATGATATGATCTCTATGCACTCGCCCAGTTTATTTTTCAGTTCTCCGTCTTCCCACGATTTGTACTTTTCGTATACTTCTTCATACTTTGCATTCCAGTACATACAAACCTCTCCCACATATTCAACCCGATTTTCTCGGCTACAGAATCTCTGAAAAATCCATGGCATTTATTGAGCAACCACTATTTATATCTACAGGGACAGTGCCTGTCCCTGTAAGTCAAAAACAGCTTTTATATCGCAATCAGCAAGAATTCCTTATTTTCTTCCAGTAGAAACAATCTGCTTCTAGACTTACCACCACAATAAAATATTCAGAGAATCACTCCTTTTACAACTACTTCGACACCAATTAAAAATTCCTTTCCGATTATACCCTCCGAAAATAATTGTTGCACCATGTCTAATCTATACATTATCCCCTATCACTAATCGCTATAGTCTATAGTTCCCCGCCGTCCCAAAATTGCTTCTCCCATTTCCTCTAAATTTCTTCTATGCTGCATTCCTCGACAAAACTCCATAGACTTTCGACAGGCAACAACCATATCGGCTATTTGCTTTTTTGGTAACCGTTGTGCACTACTTAAAAACTTTTTTTCTAAAAACTCAATTAAATAAAGATATACCTCTGGATACGTTTTCAACTTCAATGCGATATCTATAAGTTTTCCCTGCACATTTTCCTCCTCTGAATCTGCGCTTGCACATTGGCCTGTCATTTGCATGGCTTCCGTTGAAAAAGTATTCGTATGTAATCCTTATTAAAGTCTTCACTCGCACTCCATTTAAACTGCATGCGATTTTCCATAATTCCCCATAGCTTCTCCCACAACCTATCCACGCTTTCCCATTTTCCTTCATCAAATAGCCGTTTTAGGAATGCAAGCGCGACCAACAAAAGAAAATCTGATTGTCTTCTCGCCACAATAGATTTTTTATCGTAATAATCAAATTGGCTACGGTATCGTGCCATAGCAAATAATTCCCACATTCTCATCCATTCATCCACTGCTTTTTCATGGTATGCAGTTAAATACATGTCTGCAATGGAAAAATGGCATTGTTGAGGATGTGCTGCATAAGCCTGTATATTATCATCTTCAAACATAAACGAAGCTTCTAAATAAGGAATACTCGCTATCACATACTCATCATCCTTGACAAAAAACTGAATGCACGCCAGTAATTTCATATAAGCGGAACATTCCTGCTTTGGCTTGAGAATCCCATTTTCTCGAAAAGATGCCCGAATGGCAACTATATCCTCCGAAAATAGCTTTTTAAACGAATTTGTGTCCGGCCAGCGACTTTGAGCCGCCTTGTGAAGAGCCCCTCCCAACGCATTTACACAGAGACTCACAATCGTTGGATTCCGTCTGCGTCCCGAATATAAACATCTAATGTAGTTCCACGCTAAAAAGAGTCCATCTGAACGATCACTTAAAACTTCTCCAGTTTTGATGAAAACTGCTTCAATCTCTTTCTTGTCATGCTCATCCACCGAACGGACAGAAGAATAATATTCGAGAACTTGCTGGACTATTTCATCTAAAAGAACAGGCGCAACCCATGATTTATTCCACCGCATATTCGATGTGTTATCAACAGTCGCGGGTGCCGCTCGAAGAAGCGACAGCCAAGTCTCCACGCCTTCATGTCCCAAGCCAGCCAATAATTCATAAAGCAAGACGGGAGACTTCAAGAGATCAGCCAACTCCAAAAAAGTCTTCTCCTGTCGCGGCAAAAGCAACTTAGGAATAAAAAAGGCCTCCCCTTCATACGGATACCATTCTCTCGCACCCCAACTCCAAAGCTCCTGAATGTCGTCCTCTTGCTGCCACTGTTCTACGCTATGCAAATAACGCTCTTTTTCGCCTCCAATCACCAGACACTCCGAATGTTCAAACGCTTCAGAAGTAACCTTCAAAATTGCTTGCACACATCTTTCGGAATCACTTATCATTTCCTCCTTCATATGTCTCTCAAACGAATCGAATACTTGCCAATGCGCCAACAATTGTGTCCATTCTATAATGGGATGAACAGACTGGAGAAACTCTTTCACCATTGCGTTGCCCAAAATGATTCTCATTTCGGAAGCGATTGTCATATCTTCTGTTCCATTTTTCCCGAGGAACTCTGCCATACCCCTTGAAAAGGCTTGATTTTTTGTGGCTGCATATAAAGCGCACCGAATCCGTCTAATGTCATAAACGTCAGTTTCTCCATAAACTATTTTGACCCAATACTCATGCAGAATATTTGTTGTTGTGACAACAGCAGTACTGTTACATGTACTATTTTCATGTGTCATTCTCGTTTCCTCCGCAGAAATAATTTCTCAAACGATTCCCCTCATCTTTCCATCCACGACTCAAGGCAGACAATTCGCCATGCATACCGCCAACCGCAGCCCCGCAGTGCCAAATTTCCTGATCCATGATGGCAAACCTGTCATGTGTAGCATTAAACCTATCCAATCGCTTGATTTCAACGGCAAATAATCCAAACACCTCTGCATTTTCCTCTTCACATTTACGATGCAGACGATTGATCTTGTCAAAATTTTCACTACAATAAACACGGATATGTTTCCTCGTCTTATCTCGTGCCTTGAAAGCTTCTTGCAACTCCCACCGCATCCTTTTGTAAGACGCTTCTTGGAAAAATTTGTCAGCAAACAGGATATTTGTACTTAATCGGAAGCATTCCCAAAATGTGTTGCTCCCGGCAAAAAATCCCTGTTTCTCCAAAATTTTTGAAAAACATCGCCGATTCTCTTGCACCGTACGTTTACACTCGAAGAATGCGAACGCATCGTTCTCATCGAACCCATCACCTGCAATACTGAACCGTGGCCATAACAATTGTGGGCGATATACCTTACCCCCGTTAGCGCTTTCCTCCCTATCATTATCCGCAGTTGCAGATACCCTATTTGCCACCAGTCTCGCCACCCATTTCGCAGTTTTCTACCCATTCCTCCAAAGATTTTACGCGTTCTGTATTATTTCTGACATTCTCAACCAACCCTAACACTTCATCAGCCTCAGGCAATCGAATCATCATGCTTGCGCGTTCCCCTATATGGTTCAATGAATTTCCCGAAAACCACACTTCATCGTCAATCACTAAAAATCTGTCATGTATTAAAGGTGTTCCTGTCATAACAAATACACTGATTGGATTTTCACTGATTTTTTCTGCATGCGCCCGTATCTCCCGGAAAAGCACTTGTCCTTTTTTTAAGACCATTCCATCGTCATTGACGGCAAACTCATTTTTATCATTCAAAACTTCTGCGCTGGTGATGATTGCAATCTCTGTTTCTTTCGACGTGACTCTGAACACATATCGGTACAACTCCATAGTGGCGAAATAAGGATCCACGATTACAACACGTTTTCTCGCATGCTGAATAATTCCTCCGATAAAATTTTCAGCTTCTTTTGATTCTCCATTCAAGAAAAGACGCTGATTCAACTCTTCAGCCGTTTTCTTCTTCCTTTTTTTCCAAAGGCGTAATGCCAGCTTATCTCCTAAATCAATAGACTGTTCTTCCAGCGGGTTCCCTATATGTAGTTCTTCAGTCTCCACTATCGGAACTTGATAAAATTCTGTGCTTCCGGGCAAATTGACTTCCCGAATTGCTTGGACAATCCCCATATCTATACTAATGCCACGCAAAAAGCCAGCGAACTTTGTATAGTCCAACAACCCACGCTGCTTGCAATACACAGCTGTCGCAAACTCTTCAGCCTTGCCCGCCAAAGATATTTCCATCGCCGGATTGCAAACTTTATGCGTCTTAAAATTTAGTATTCCGAAAGAAGTACGTTCAACTGTTATCAATTGCAGACTATTCAACAATTGTCCCTTCCGCGGCATTAAGTTGATACGCACATGTTCCGGTGCTCCATTCTCGCTCGGAATCATCTTTTCTTCCAAATACCGATACACCGGATTCGGGAGAATTAGATGCATGCTGCCGACCAACTCAGGATATTCATGAATATCCCACAAAAGCCTATCCTGCATCCACGCAACAGATTTTTCATGTGCAACCAACTGCATCACAAAAGCATCCGGTTCCTCCGAAAGCAAATGATGTACGCGGCACACACCCCAAGTCTTTGCCAAAAAAGGACTCATCTCTGTCTCTATATTTTGGGATAACGTAAGTAATGGCCATTCCGGCATTTGTCGCATATGCGAAGAGATGATGCGTTTTGGGGAACCATCTTTAGACGGCTCCTTGTCCCATATCATCTCAAAACCACCTTCGTCGCATGCACGATAAAGTTCTAAGGCTTCCTTCATCGTCATTCGAACGCGACGATAAAACATCCGAGGATACGGCTTTGAAAGACCAACCTTCACTTGAATTGTTTGCTCATCAATTTCGTGAAAATCCACGCATTCTTTCGGAAATGCCTCAATCATGGAGAATATAAGCTTGCGCTTATTTTGATGGATACACCACAAAATTGTCATGACAGCAACGTCATAATCTTGCAATAAACTTTCTTGCCCCTCTATCGGTTTCATGAAATCATCTCCCCGACACCAATAGCACTATTGTCACTCATCCAAACGCCACAGAAAAACCACCGATTAGTCATCGCTGATTTTGTTCATCAGGAAAACAATAGAATATCTTTAGATGAATAAAAATTACGTCTCGGATTATTATTTATAGCACAAAAAACCACAACGCTTTTACTTAAACAAATCTTGAATTTGTTCTTCAGATACATCAGAAACATCATTCCATGTTAATACATTTTCGATTGCCATTGTAGGAGAACCACTTTCACGAAAATATTTATTATGAACAGGGTATCTTTCTGAATTCTCAAAACTCACGGCATACTGATCTACTAATTTTGCGACAGCGCTAAAAGAATATTTCTGTTCCCCATTGCCATCAAAGATACTCTGATACATCAATCCAGACGTCAAAAGACCTTGGACAGAATCCGAGTACAGTAGATTCTCTTCATGTATATGTATGCTCATAAAAGTCAAATCTTCTTCCAATGTTGTCACGATTAAATGGCAAATTCTAAAAAACTCGGTCTTACTAATAAGTCCTCCAAGCAGACAACGCGCAGCGTTGATTATAAATTGAATTTTCTTCAAAGTTTCTGCTTTATCTATGATATCCAGCAACCGCAATGCGGCTTCATGTTTTTCTCCGTTTTCAGCAAGTTTTTCACCAAGTTCCAACCTGTCACTTTCGTTTAGGAATACTCCATTCAAAAACGCTTCCATTTTTGTCCAAAAGATTTGTTCACGAATAAAGAACGGAGATTTTGCAATTGCGAACAAGGCCTTTCCAGCAGCTATCGGATCTCCCAACACAGCACCGATGAGATCCTCCAACAAATCTTTTGAAGCCTCCGTTACTTCTTCTCTTTTTATGCACGCCTTTACCGTATCGATAAATGTCATGATCTTTCCCCTTCAAAGTCAGCAGTATAGTCGATTGCCAAGGCTTGACTTTTCTTGACAAATAACACCGCTTATCCAATTACATTCACGAAAAAAGACTCATTTCATTTCTTCAGCGTTTAGCATCTGTTATTCGCGCACATTCCCCGAATGGATTTCACAGAAGGAACCTTACGAAAAAGTGCCAGAATATCAATCAAACATCCCTATATCATCACGGTCATCAAAATTCTTTATTTTCTTTCGATTAGAAACAACTTTTGCCGGATTGCCCATCACAATCGAATATTCAGGAATAAAGTCTTTGACAACCGCCCCAGCTCCAATGACGCTCCCCTTACCAATATGCGCGCCGGAAATAATCGTTGCGCCATGTCCAACCCAAACATTATCCTCTATCACGATAGAAAAAGTTTCTCCTTTATATCGCAGTTTTCGTGCACAATGCCCATGCTTTTGAAAAGCATCCTCAAAATAAGAATAATCATGGTTTCCTGCCCTAATGAATACATCTGGCGCTATCAACAGATTATCGCCTATGTATATCCCGAAACTATCGTTCGCATCTATGACACAATTATCTCCGGCTGTTAATCCTTTGCCGATTACCAATTTTGAGGCTGCATATATTTTTGTTGTTGCGGGAATCCTAAATGTACTATAGCAATCTACCCCAACGGATCGAAGAAATCGATCCATCCGCCAGTCAAACAAACACTTTCTCAAGCGTCCATAAATCGTATATATATATATATATATATACGATTTATCATCTTAGATGCCATCTCTTTCATATACAGTCATCTCCCGCGCTTTTCTACTATTGCCGTTATAATCCAAGGTCTCGCAATAAGTTCTCCGCCGCCTGTCGTTCCATGCTTTCTCGGCACTTATCTGTATAAGTACAGATGTGCGGGGTCAAAATTGCATTTTCACATTTCGCCAAAATGCCGGTATACGGCTCTTCCCACAGAGCATCTCCCCAAAAAGCCGCCACTTTGCCGGAAGACAGCGCCTCATACAAGGCAGTCTCATTAATCAAGCCGCCTCTTGCACTGTTCAGCAAAATAACGCCGTCTTTCATTTGTGCAATCAAATTTGCATCCAAAATCTCTTCCTTGCCGGACGCATGAAGAGAAATCGCGTCTGCACGTCGCAACCCTTCCTCCAGCTTGCATGTCGATACTTCTGAGTTGAATTTATCATAAATCATCGTGGTGACGCCAAGTGCACGCAACAGCGAATCTGTACGCCTTCCGATACGCCCATACCCAATAAGCAACACATTCATTCCTGTAATGGATTTTCCCATCCGCTTTTTCCAAATTCCACGATGAACATCCATATTCGAAGGAATCAAACTATGACATAATGCAAGCAAAGCGGCTACCGTCATTTCGGCTACAGCCTCCGTTGGCGCCTCCGGAGTATTGGATACTCGAATGCCGTATCTTTTCGCTGCTTCCTGATCCACATTGTCCATTCCAATCCCGATACGCGCTACTGCGCGCAGCTGCGGACATTGACTAAAAACCTCCTCGTCCAGCGGTTCCAACCCCGCCAGCAAGCCGTCCGCCCCCTGTAAATGCTGGATAATCTCCTCCTTCGTCAATCTCCTTCCGAAAGGATTTTTTACAAGTTCAATACCTCTTTGACGAAACAACTCCTCCAGTAACTCATTTCCTTCCGCAAATGACGAGGCCCCCACTACGACTTTCATCAATGTCTTCCTCCCAAATATTTATCCATATAATAATCCAATGCCGCATGAAGCAGAACGGCATGCGCGCTCTCCACTTCTCCGTATGTCTCCAAGGGAACATAAAAGTTCAAGTCTCCCAATCCCCGAATCTTATTGTCCTTTCCTTTTCCGGAAAGGCTAATCGTAAATGCACCTTTCTGATTTGCCGCTTCCATCGCCTTTACGATATTCGGGGAATTTCCGGAGGAGGATATACCGACCAGCATATCCTTTTCTGACAAAATGCGTTCTACCCGATAGCTGAATACGCTCTCATAGCCGATATCGTTACTGATAGCCGTGATATGAGCCGTCTCTGCACAAGTAGTCGTATTGACCCTCCCGTTCTGGAACCAGTCATGCGACATGTGCTCCGCCATCGTCGCACTTGCCCCATTCCCGCAAAAGAAAATCAAGCCATGTGTCCTCTGGTGAAGATCATACGCCTTACTCGCCCACCAATCTAATCCCTCATCCACCGTAAGAACATCTTTTGTTTTGTTTGTAACAATGAGCTTCCCAAGGCCTTCTTGAATCAAGGAAAAATATGCTTTGCTATAATCCATGTAATTCTCCTTCAATACTGCAATACCACTATACCAATTCTCTAACCTTTCGCGCAACGACACGAAGATGGGAGGAAAGATTGTGCTTGGAAATCCAGGCTTGCAATTCTTCTTTAGCGTCTTCATCCAGATTGCAAACCGAATTCCACCATCTACCTAACTGAACACGTTCATCCACAATACTTCGTTCCACAATGTCCCAATCCAAGCGTCCAGGAGTAGTGATGGATTCGACGGAAAAGCCACACTTTTCTAACAGAATTTGAATTGCCGCAGGGTTAATAAAATTCAAATGATGCGGCGGATTGATATTTTTGTGCTTCTCCCATAGAAGCTGGATATCAAAGCCTTGACCATTCAATGTCGTCATGAGAAGACAGCCTCCCATGCTGAGGGAAGCATTCGCTTTTTGAAGGAATGTATCCGGAGCGCACAAATGCTCGAACAGCTCATATGCACAGAGGACATCAAATGTTCCGTCTTGTTCAGACAAGTCCTCAAACATCTTTGGCACGACGCTTAATCCTTTGTCTTTACAGATTTGCACCATATCCGCAGACGGCTCAATCGCGCAAAGATCCGCTTTCGGCCACAGTTTATGCAATTCTTCCAGGAAAAGACCGAACCCCGCCCCTACGTCACCAATTCGCTTGTCTCTGACCTGTGAAAACTCACGGACAAAATCCTCTGCCCGTGGTTTAAAAATTTTCTCCCGCCGTGCCTCCGCAAAAGGAGTGAAAAATTTTTCCACCCAAAATTTCGACGACATAGAGTTAGAGTAAAATGCACCCAACTGTGCTTGCGAAGGTCTTGGATTCGCGTAGAGAGTCCCACAATGGCGACAGGTCACATAATGAAACCCGACTTTTTCAAATTCTTGCGTATATTCGATGCTCCCACATATCGGACATGGTATTTCCTCAAATTGCTGCGGATCGAACAAAGCCTGCACATCTGCATTTACAAGTGCAATATACTCGTTCAAAACTTTTGGATCTCTAATTTCCGATTCTTTCATTATCAAAACCTTCCTTGCAGATACTCATGAATAAATGCAATAAACTCTTCATCCATATCAATTAATTGCTTCGCTAAATTCCCAAATCCCGAACAAAGAATCGCCGCCAATTTTTTTCCTTCGTTCTTCTTATCTTTGGAAAGCGCCTGTATATATCTTTCCATATCAACATTTGCAAGGTAATTATCATCCCAAAATTGTTGAGCGATATTCCTTATCCGATCTCGTATTTCTTCATCCATAATACCTATTTTCACTGCCAATGTATTAGCCATATCCATCCCATAGCTTACCGCAATGCCATGCGGGACACGATAATTCGTAGCCGATTCCAATGCATGACCAAAGGTATGTCCATAGTTAAAAATCTGGCGTTCATTCCGATCAAACTCATCAATTTCAATATACGACTTCTTTATTTGTAAACTTCGCATAATCAAATTCTGCATAATTTTCGTATCATGCATCGCCTTCACGCAGTTACTTTCAAAATAAGCGAAATCTTTCTCTCCGCCCACTACATAGTAGTGGAGCATTTCCCCCAATCCCGACTTTATATCCTCATCCCGCAACGTTTTTAAATAGCGCGGCGCAATATAGATATTCCGCGGCGGATAAAATCCTCCAACTTGATTTTTGTAAGAGCCAAAATTGACAGACGTCTTGCTTCCGATGCAACTGTCGCATTGTGCTAACAATGTGGTCGGAACTAAATTCCATTCCACGCCACGATACAATATAGATGCGGTAAACGCAACCACATCCTGCGTTATCCCTCCGCCAACAGCAAGTAACCGATTCTTTTTACGAAACCCCCGTTGAATCAGCTCTTCTATGACAGGAATAATACCTATATAGCTTTTTTGATCTTCCGTAGCATCAATAAAAATGCACCGCTCCGCCTCTATACTATTGTTTAATTCATCACGGTATAAATCTGCAAAATATCGGTCGATAACAATTACATCGTCCTTGGTAAGAATATGGGACAAATCGATTCGATCACAAAAATGAACTGCATATTCCCCATCCCGAGCTTTTATTTTCATCTGTTCCATAAACGTTCTCCTATTGTATTGTCAATCCGCCATCCACGACCAGTTCTTGTCCGGTAATATATGTGTTCTCTTCGGTTCCCAAGAAATATACCGCTTTTGCAATTTCCCCCGGGGCAGCTAATCGTCCCAGTGGAATATCTCGTGCCATCTGTCGTATTTCTTCTGCAGAATTGTTCTTTTTCGTTAATTCCGTAAGCGTTTGCCCAGGGGCAACGGTATTTACGAGGATGCCATCCTTAGCCAGTTCCAAAGCAAGCGTCTTTGTTAACCCATGAACGCCGTGCTTTGTCATGCTGTAGCCTGTCCGTCCCGGCTTCGAAATCACGCCCCAGATAGATCCAATATTGACAACTCTTCCAAATCCTGCTTGTTTCATGCAAGGCACAAAACCTTTAATCAACTGCAACGGTGAAAGCAAATTAACCTGCAACATTTCGTTTATTTCCGCAGCATTCATACTTTCTATAAAATTAATATGGTTAATTCCCGCATTGTTGATCAAAGCAAGAAATCGCTTATCTTGATTGCCTTCTATAAACTGGGTTACCGATTGCGGAGACGACAAATCCATTTCTTCCCGTGTCGGCGCACATACTTCATACCCATGTTCACGGTACAAATCAACTGTCGCCTTTCCTATTCCCCTGCTGCCGCCGGTTACTAAAACCCGATAATCTTTCACGACAAAACACCCTTTACGTCACGATATTTCAGAAACCATTCATCTTTTTCCATTTCCCGGGAAACAATTTCTAAATCTTCCGGCGTATCGACGCCTAATGAAATGTCATCCGTAATGACGGCCTTGATTTTATAACCGTTTTCCAACACGCGAAGCATATCCACCGACTCGATAATCTCGAGCGGCGTCTGTTCCATTTTCATATACTTATATAAGAAATCACGCCGGAAGAAGATAATCCCGGTCTGATTCAGCATGGGCACATCTGCAACGCCTTTTTTCCGCGACGGTATCGGTTCCCGAGAAAAATACATCGCGCCGCCATTTTTATCTACTACAACCTTGACCCGATTAGGATTATCATGTTCTTCTTTCGTCCGCAACTTGGTAATTAAATTGGAAATTACGAACTCATTCTCTTCCAAAAGCGGCTGAATCGTTTCATCAATCATCTTTGGCAAAATCATAGGCTCATCACCTTGAACCATCGCCATGACGTCGGCATGCACTCCTAATGTCTGCTCAATCTTTTGCAATGCCTCCGCGCATCTGTCGCTGGCCCGCTCATGGGTATCCGCGGTCATAACAGCCTTTCCTCCGATAGAGACGATATAATCGTATATCTCTTGATCGCAGGTTGCTACATATAAATCATCCAGCAACGAACTCATTTTGCACCGTAAATAAACGTGCCCAATCATGGGAATCCCACAGATTTTTACCATAGGCTTACCCGGAAAGCGAAAGGAAGCCATCCTTGCGGGGATTACTCCGATAACCGAAAAATTACCCTTTGACATCCTGAAGCACCTCCCTGCATTTTGTTCCAAGAAAGTACGAATCAAAACCAAGCGCCACAAACTGATAGCCCTTTTTGATGTGTTCCTCCACGTCCTCTCGCGTAGGACTGACTATGTGATAGCCCATCGGTTTTCCCATTCTGCTGCTGATTTCCTCGTATGCTGCCAGTGCATCTTTAAAGTCTTTCTGTGAAAAGTCTCCAGGATGCCCCAAAGAGCCTGACAAATCGTAAGGGCCAATCATAGTTGCATCAATCCCGGGAACCCCAAGAATTTCCTCCAAATGGTGAATGGCCTCAATATGCTCGATCTGAGCAACAACAACCGCTTCATTGGGGAATTCGCTTTTATACTCTTCAAAGCCAAATCCATAGCCTTGAGCCCGGGATAGTCCTACCCCTCGTTTCCCAATGGGCGGATAGTAAACTGCGTCCGCCGCTTTCTGCGCATCCGTGCGATTCATGACCATGGGGACGATAATGATTCTGGCGCCGCTGTCAAGGACCCGTTTGATGATGACGGAATCATTTGCGCTCACCCTGACTGCAGGGACCTTTCCCGAGAGGGCGATGACACGAATCAGTTCCAACGCTTCATTGATTGCAATGCCGGTATGTTCCAAATCAATCGTTACCCAATCAAAGCCGCATTGACACAGTATCTCTGAAATAGCCGTATTCCCGATCATCTGCCATGTGCCAAATGTTACTTGGCCGCATTTTAATTTTTCCTTGATATTATCCAACTTGCAATCCTTCCTTCTTATTTGCACGTTTTTTATAAACTTGCTCCACCAGCGACATGACTTGCACGGCATCCTCAACAGTTCCATTTATGATTGTTCCGTCCCCATGGATGGCGTCATAAAACTCGTTCATCTCATAATCCCAAGAGGAATCCTCATCAAAGCACAACGTATATTCTGTCGGATTGCCAATCTTTCCATCCAACGGGTCTAATTCTTTCTTATAGTACGTCAATCGTTCTTCACCATAACTCTTGGTAGAAGTAAGCAGACCATTCAAGGCAATATATCCATCCGTCAAAACGATATCGAGATCAAATTTGTGCTTCCACTGAATTGCGCTTGAATGAAGCGTCGCCACTTTCCCTTCCAGCGTCCGAAGCATTGCAAACGCAGTGTCCTCCGCTTCACTGTTCTTCCACACAAGATTGTCCGTAATGCCGCTCACTTCCGAAAAATCCCCGACAAAATAACGCAGAAGATCTAGCATATGAATCCCTTGGTCGAGCAGGATCCCTCCTCCTGCCAGTTCCAAATGGTTTCTCCATTCTTCCCGTTGAAGATTAGCCGCTTTTCCGTACATACCTCTCGCCGCCACTACATGTCCCAAAAAGCCGGAATCAATCAGCGACTTAGCCTCTATCACCGAATTGTGATACCGATGATTGAAGCCAAACTTTAGCACCTGTCCCTGCGTTGCCATATAACTTTGCTTCATCCGCAAGGCGTCTGCTAAATTCCTGCCCGGCGGTTTTTCCGAAAAAACGTGACAGCCGGACGCAAGCGCAAAACACACCACATCCGGGATAACGGCATTTATCGTACAAACGACTACAACCTCAGGCCTTTCATGCGCTATGCACTCTTTCCAGTCGGTATAGGTACAGCACTCATATCCAGCCAATCTTTCCGGCAAGTTGTCACAAAGTGCCTGGATATCGAAGCCCCCATGCCGCTTCATGGCCTGAAAGCGCGTCTGCCCCATGCGCCCCATCCCAATAATCACAGTCTTATACGTTCTCATGGCATCCCCTTGGTTTTTCTCGCGATAACCCTGACATATGAACTCATGCAGCTCTTCTGAAGAAACCGTTGGAACTCATGAAGCACAGTTTCATCCGTCTCTTTCAGCAAATACTGGACAAAACCATCCTGCCCCTCAAAATCGCCCGCATCATCCAAAACGTATTTCACGTCCATAACGCCGGCGGATGTAATCTCCAGTAAATCGAATCCATTGTCTTTCAATAGTTTTGAAATTCCCTTCACCGAAGGAAGGAAAATATGTTCATAGGGACATATTCTTGTATTCTTCTCTTTCAACGTAAGGATATCAAACCCGTTTCCGACTCTTGCACCAATAACCAAAAGGCCAGTCGGCTTCAAGGATTCCTTGATTTCCGTCAGCAACTTTTGAGGCTGGTATTCCGTCTTTAGGACGTCATTACAGAGTACAATGTCTGCAGCCTGCCGCCCTATTTTTCCCGTTTCCATCTTTAAATCAGAATTCCGAAGTTCGTACTTCCCGCAAATCGGTGAAACTTTGATGCTTTCAACAAATCCCACGAAACGATTTCCAACGTCCACAACATGAAGGTCATGATTCTTATGCAGGAATCGAAAGGAACGAACCTCCAGCCATTCCAAAAATTCCTTCCAAACCGCTTGGCGTTTTTCCGTCATCTGGCGTTCATAAGAAACGCTCGTCCGAAAATCAATCAACTCCTGATATCTCAAATAGCTCTCTACATCTTCCTGACTGCAGACGGCAAAAATGCTTTTGCATTTTTTGCATAGAAGATAGTCCACACCCCATTTGGTAAAAAAATATCTCCCGGTATCCTCGCCACAGATTGGACAGTCCCTGCGCAAATCGTCACGTTTATGATTGTTTTTCACATATCTTTGAACAATGTCCATTTCCTTCGCTTGGAACGCACTGTCCTGCATGGAGTAATCCAAATAAGATTTTTCCGTATATTGATAGGATCTCAGCATTTTCCCCGCCTGCCCAATAAAAGAAAATTTTATATCTCCCGAAGCGCCAAAAACGCGCCTACCGTGTCTCGATTACACCGTACAAACGACGCCTCACGCAACTGGTCTGCGCCCGTTCCCTTCAGTCCTTCTTTTCCAGTCTTTATAGCCGCCCGCAAATCCTCCGCATCATAGGCGATTGTCACCTTGTCCCTCACTTTCTCCGGTATGGCTACCATCGAAATCTCGCCTTTAGGGATGAAGTTCACCGTATATGCGCCGCTTAGCACAATTTCTAATGTCGATGTTGATTTGCAGAGAATCACGATTGCTTTTCCACGTAATGCATCATATATATCCCCGGCCAAATATGTAATGTCCCATCCTTGGAACATATCATCCGGGATGCCATAGTCTGAAAGCTTCCACCTTTGGTTTGTCGGGTGGTTCTTGATATACAGCGGACCTATATCCGCTCCATTCATTCCTTGCAACGCTTTGCCAAGCGTTTGTAACAGTTCAACAGTACAATCCTTAAAATACGAAAGTACCAACAAAATACCTCTCCGATTGTCCACCTCGTCTACCGGGGCAACGTCAAAGACGGCTTGATTTCGAAATGATGGCGCAACAATGCACTTCACATCCCTGCAAAACTGACGAATCGGATTCACCCATCCCCGTCCCATTACGCCAAAATACTCCGGAACGACTCTCTTCTCCACTTGCCGCTTGGACGGAAACAAGCTGAGCCATTTTTCTTCCAACGACCATGTCTCGCATCCCACCGTCGGCACATGGGGAAATTTCTTGCGAAAACGGAGAATCATTGCGTTGGAGCTTGGTTGCCCTTCGTACCAATCAATGAGACATTTGATTTTTAAATCATATTGCTCCACCAATCGGCACAGCACCCGACCCTTGACAATGCCATACATCGTATTGTTGTCCGCAGCACCAGTCCGAAACGCCTCCTTGACAAGCGCCGTGACGTCCATGCCATCAAACGTGCATTGTGGCACGCTGGCGTTTCTGCACCATCGAATATATTTCCTAACCTCCCCAAAATCATTAGGCTCAATCCAATCGTATATACAAATATGATCATCACTGACATGCAGCACGTCCAGCAGTTGCTTCCCTTCTGCCTCATTGCCAAAAACCGGGTGTGCAAAAAACACGATATCCTCATCGCTGTTTTCCTTCAATCCCGGAAAGTACCGATCCTGCAGCACCCCATTCTTGACCTCCGCAGGCACTCGATATGTCGAAACCAGCGTCAGTTCCCTTCCACGAAAGGCATCCAAACTTTTCTTGCCGTGCCACTTTTGTATATTCCGTATTCTTCGCTGAAAGGCATAAAAAGCATACTCGCTTGCAGCTAAGGGAGATCTCAAAATCTTCTCTTTTATCTTAGCCTTGCGCCCTAATTGTGCATCGGATGCCACCTGTATGTCTCGTGCCCCTAAATTATCCTTCAATGCCTGCTGCATACCCTGTTCATGCACAATCCATCCGGTCGGATGGCCTTGGCTCGCAATATCCATAGCCAGGCGAAGGAGGCAGATATCCAAAAAATTGCGACAGATATGGATATTCCTGCTGACAAGCGGCGTATCCCACCAAAACTTGGAGTTGGCGAACTGCTCGGACAGTCTATCGATAAACTCCGTATAGGGTTTTCGGTAGCCTTCCGCAATCCGATTCAGTTCCCGCGTCATTTCCGGTGTCATGGCCGTCAGGTCAATTTCCATCAGCCTATCCTTCCCTTACCTTGCTCGTATACTCCCGAAAACTCATCAAATGCCAATCCTTTTCGCTGATAATCAGCTTTTCTTTCCCCCCAACCTTCTCAAACGGCCACTCTATGCCAATATCAGGATCGTCGTAACGGACACCACTGTCCCCTTCTCCATAAAAAACTTCTGCCGCCTTGTAGCTCATGACGGCGTCCTCAATCACCAAATACCCTTGCCCGAAACCAGCAGGAACAAGAAGACAGACCGGTTCATCGCCTCGAAGGTCAAAATGGCGCCACTGTCCATAGGTAGGAGACGCCGGGCGGAGATCAACCAGTACGTGATACACATGACCGCTGATGCATCGCATCAATTTCGGTTGCGGTTTGTATAGCTGAAAATGAATTGCACGAATCACGCCTTGTTTCGATATCGTGTAAAAGGTTTCTTTTAACTCGTGCTCTATTCCAGCATTCTTAAACGCATCAATATTATAGTCTTTGATCAAGCCACCCCGCTCGTCCGTGGCGTAAAAAGGCTTGATATAATAGGCGCCTTTTAAATCCAGTTCTTGAAATTCAAATTGCTGGACCATTGATTCCCCTTCTCTCAGTAATGTTCTATTGTGTATTTTATGCGATTCTCAAACGTATCCGAAACGTAATTTCCAATAGCGTTAAATATGGAGGAAGCATCCAGCATATCATATCTGTATCGGATTCCGTCATCCTCCCTTTCCCCGATATGAATCAAGTCAGGGCTGCCATAAATATCCCCTACGGCTCGAAGATATTCTTCCAAAATTCTTGGTGCTCCGGAACCAATATAATAGAAATGATACTCTGTTGGCATCATTCCCAACCTGTATATCGCCTCAACCAAATCATCCACATAAAGAAAATCATACGGCTGTTGTGCCGGCCCGAATGTAGCGGGTTCTCCTTTTTTTAACTGTTCAATCGTATAGCTAATCAAATTTCCCGTTTTATTTTTAGGCCCATATATATTAGGAATCTGCATCCACACAAAATCCAATCCGACATTTTTACAATATGTCTCAAGCATAATATGGCTACAAGCTTTTGCAGCACTATACATCATCCCGGCAGGAACTTTTTTTAATGCGTCTACGCTTTCAACAGCTCTTTCCGCAATCGTCCCGGCACATAAATATTTCTTACAACCAAGTCTAGATGCTAATTCCGCATAATGTAACGTTAACATCATATTATTGGATTGGACGACATAGTTCCCTTTATCCGGTCCATTAACTCCCTGCCACGCAAAATTATAAAACGAGTCAAACTCGATAGGTCGCGGAAAGCCATCAAACGGTCTCTCTGAGGCATTCTCTTCAATCCATGTTATGTGCTCGTTGACACGCATATCCTCAGTTCTTCTTCTGGACAACGCCCATATATGAACCTTTTCATTTATAAGTCTTTTTATCAAAGCGGATCCTAAAAAACCATTCGCCCCCGCTACAATCACATTCCTCATTGCCAATTCCTCTTACAGTTAAGCTACAATTCTCACATACTGCTACTATCCGCCGTCTTAAATTCCTCAATCTGCTTGTCCATGCACTCCCGGACGTCGTTTCCAGACCGCCAGCATTTTGTCCACTCCACGACCTTTTGAAGTGCCTCCGCCAAATCCCAACGCGGGCGCCAGCCAAACACCGTTTTAATTTTTGAACAGTCCAATCGTAAAAAAGTCGCCTCGTAGGGGCCAGCATCACCTCGTTGTATCCATTGCAGTCCCTCGCCCCAATCTTTTACAAAAGCATCTACCAAGTCGCCCGTTGTCCAACAGTCCTGCTCGTCAGGACCGACATTGTAGCATCCGGCATATGACTTGGACTCATATTGCTTCGCAGTAATCATTAAATAAGCAAAAATAGGCTCCAATACGTGTTGATACGGCCGAATGGATTGAGGGTTTCGCACTACAATCTTTTCTCCCTGCAATGCAGCCCGTACACAATCCGGAATAATCCTGTCCTTTGCAAAATCCCCGCCGCCAATGACATTTCCCGCCCGCGCGGTGGAAACAGCCACACGATTATCATTGAAGAAGGATCGTGTATATGCATGGGTAACAAGCTCGGAGCAGGACTTAGAATTTGAATACGGGTCATAGCCATCAAGCGGTTCATTTTCGCGATAGCCCCATATCCACTCTTTATTTTCATATACTTTATCCGTAGTCACATTGAGGACAGACTTTACGAACGGATGCAATCTTACGCATTCCAGTACATTCACAGTCCCCATGACGTTGGTTACATAGGTTTCAACCGGCTTTTCATAACTTTCCCTGACAATCGGCTGTGCTGCCATATGGATGACGATTTCAGGCCGCCATTGGTCAAACACTTCGTTAAGATGCGAAAAATCCCGCACGTCTCCTTTGATATGCGCAATCTGGGATTTCACTCCGCATAAATCAAACAACCGCGGTTCCTTTTTGCTGCAAGTGGAATAGCCAATGACGTCAGCCCCTGCATTTGCAAGAACCACGCTCATCCACGAACCTTTAAAACCAGTGTGTCCGGTGAGTAACACGCGTTTCCCTTTGTAAAAAGACAGTTCAAACGGCCACTCCATGCCCTCAACGCTCCTTTACGATTCCCAAATCTTCCACGGCGCTTTGCCCGAATCCCACAATTTTTCAATTTGCCGCTTTTCCCGCAACGTATCCATGCATTGCCAATATCCTTTATGGACACATCCCGCCAATTCCCGCTTTGCAACTAACTCGGCCAACGTCTCTTTTTCAAATATTGTCCCATCGCCTTCGATATATTCAAATATCTCCGGTTGAAACACCATAAAGCCAATATTAATCAAATCTCCGTCCAAATTGCTCTTTTCTCGGAATGCAGTAACGACGCCATCTTTTCCCGCTTCAACTATGCCCTTGTTTTGCCCGAAATTGTACATGGACATAGTGCCAATCCGTCCATGCTGCTCGTGGAATTCCAACAAAGCGGCAACATCTATATCCCCAACACCGTCTCCGTAAGTGAGCATAAAGCGCTCATTGCCAATATAGTCCTTTATGCGCTTAACACGACCGCCGGTCTCCGTATATAATCCGGTATCCACAATCGTTACCATCCAAGGCTCAATATGCTTATTATGGACTATCATTTCATTGTTTCCGGCGGTATAATCAAATGTCACATCCGATGTGTGAAGAAAATAGTCCGCAAACCATTCCTTAATAATATGCTGCTTGTAGCCCGCACAAACCACGAATTCATTAAATCCTTGCGCGGAATAAATTTTCATGATGTGCCACAGAATCGGCATCCCACCAATTTCAAGCATCGGTTTCGGCCGAAATTTTGCTTCCTCGCTTATGCGCGTGCCAAATCCACCGGCAAGAATTACAACCTTCATATTGTTCAATCTCCCGTTATATTCTTCATGTCTTTCGTAATATTAGAAAGACCGTAATAATCTTTTCGCAGGATACATTGCTTCAACACGGAAAGCCCTTCATGCGCGAAAAGCCACTTTCCCTCACGAAAAGGGCTGGAAATATATCCACGCAATAATCCCCAAGAACCAACTTGCCACGTATATAGAGTACGGTAAATCTGATGAAAACAATACGCCCTTGTTTTAGTTAATCCACAATATTCCGCATACAAACCGATTGCACGATCAAATTTTTCTATATCAGATACAGAGCAAAGGCGGCCAAGTATAGCTAATTTAAATATCTCTCTGCATTCCGCAGGAATCGCGGATAAATACTCCATTTGAATGATAATACGTTCCTTTTCCTTCAAAGCGAGCGGTATTACATGAGAAAATTGCACAGAAGAAAGTCTATATGTCACTAAATGATCCGGTATAAGTACTATTTCCCCCGCTCGAAGAACATCCAACAAAAAACTGTAATCTTGTGCATACTGATATGGTCTAAATCGTATATTCTTTTCTTTAACAAAGTCCCGCCTAACAAACACAGACGACGCAACAATAACATTCCAAAAGGGCAACATGAGTCGCGTTTCTTGAAAATCACTTGCAGTCACTAATGGAGTTGACTGTATACGTTGATTACCTTTCAAAACATCAGCAACACACCCAAGCAACGCAATTTCCGGATGCGCTTCCATATATTGAAACTGTTTTTCCAGCCGATGGGGATAACTCAAATCATCCGCATCTGTACGCGCAATATATTTCCCACGCGCCAAAGCCAATCCTTTGTTCAGGTTAACGGAAAGACCCATATTTTCTTTGTTCCGATAAAATCGAATCCGCGAATCCTTTTTTACATAGTTTTCTATGATTTCCGCACTCGCATCTGTCGAAGCATTGTCAATGAGAATATATTCCCAATCAGTAAATGTCTGGTGAAGGATGCTCTCAATTGTTTCTCCTATATATTTCTCTCCGTTGTATATGGACGTAACCACTGATATTTTACACATTCTCATCCCTCGTCGATTATTTCTTTCATTATCTCATCCTGTCCTTGATTAATCAGTTTTTTCATTTTCCCATAACAATTTTCGCCCGCCCCTGCTGAAACTCCACCTTGAAATCGCAATCCACCAACGTACTCACTCGATGCGCGATAGAAATAATCGTCATATACCCTTTCAGCCGCAAGATAGTATTCGTAATACTTTTTTCCGTCGCATTGTCCAACGCGCTCGTGGCTTCGTCTAAAATCAGCACTTCCGGCTCCTGATACAGTGCACGAGCAATACCAATGCGTTGTCGCTGTCCACCGGAAAGTTTTACGCCGTGCTCTCCGACTGTCGTATTTATGCCATTGGGCAATTCTGTTACAAAATCATGCAGTTCCGCCATATGCAAAACTTTATTGATTTTTGCATCGTCAATCTCTTCAAGCTTTTCTCCCAAAGCAATATTTTCTTTAATAGTTGCGTCAATCAGGTAAATGCTTTGCGGAACATACGCTAAATTTTCCTGCCATCCACGAATATCAGTCTGTATATCCTGTTCATCCACGGATATACTCCCTTTGGACGGAGGCAACAGCCCTAAAAGAATATCTACGAAGGTAGTCTTGCCCGCCCCGGACGGACCAATAATTCCCACATATGCCCCTTTGGGAATCACAAAGCTGGCATCATCCAGCACTTCTTTGGTTGCATCGGGATAAGAGAACCCTACGCGGTTTATGACAATTTCCCGTACAAATTGCATTTTTGAAGAATGCCCCTCTATTTGAATTTGCTCATGACGGTTTATTCGCTCCCGAATATCCATCAATTCTCCGTGTAGTTCATGGAACAGCGGCATATGATATTTTATGGAATTCACAAAATTCACAATCCGATTTGCACTCGGCATGAGACGGAACGCCGCCAAAGCAAGAACGCTCAGCAAAGAAATAATGCTCTCTGGATTTCCTCCTGCCAGCGTCTTTCCTATAATAAGCAGCATTAAGCCACTAATCACCAAAAATTCAATGATATTCCTCGGGATTTGATTCAAGAAAGTGAATTTGCTTTGCGCCTCCCCGAACGCCGTATAGGCTTTGCGGAATTCCTCTAAGAAAAACGCTTCCTTATGCATAATCTTGGTTTCCTTGATTGCTCCCAAGCTTTGATGGAGCCACTTGGCATATTGCGCAGCGCAGTTGTTTTGCACGACCCCCTGCATTACAACTTGTCGCCGAAACATTCGTAATATGCTAAAAAGCAATGCCGAAAGTACTCCCGCAACAACAATTGCCGTAAAAGGGTCAACCATAATCAGCATAGCCCATATTGTCAATGCCGTTACGATTTCCGTGAGTAACTGCAACACGAATGTAAGAATTGCAGCAAATACCGTCTGTGCGCCTGCACTGACATTTCGAATCAATGTTGCAGTGTTATGGTTCACATGAAAAAGGTACGGTTTCATCAAATATTCCGCCAAAAGCGCCTTAGCGTAATATATTTGATTTTTCACGGTGAAACGTATCTGCAGCCGGCTTTCCCATCCAATATATAAATTTTTTAGAAAATACAGCCCCACAAGCAATAGTGAGGCTGTAACAATAACATCGGAATGCTCCCGCATTCCACAAGAAGCGGCCAAATTCGCCATAATAGGATACCGCCCCAAAAAATCAGGATCTCCCAAAAGAGAAATCAAAGGAAGAACCGCGCCGATGCCCACCGCCTCTAACAACGCCCCAAAGAGCATGGCAATGAGCATCCCGACGCAACTGAGATATTGCTCGCGAGGCAGTATTTTAAAAACTCCAAAAATCTCACTCATGTAGCCAAATATCCCCTATAAAAATGATACGCAACATTTGCTTACACTTACATCGTGACATTTGTATTTTGGGCAATCATATCTTTCAGTGAACCCTTTGTGATCACGTTTCCATCGTCGCCAAAAATGAATTTTCAGTAACGGCCTCACAGAAAACACGAGAAAATCCAGCATGCAGCCCCATTTCCGACAGTTCCTCCCAAGAATAAAATCGAATATCGCCTCGCGGATACCGACGCAACCACAATTTGAAATTGAACCACAAGCGTCTATAGGTTGGATGGCTATTTTCAACAAGGAATAATCTCCCCTCTTTGGGCACCAAGATTCTCTTTATCTCTTTCAATACGTTCACTGGATTTGGATAATGATGAAAACTGTGCATACAAAGAACAACATCGAAAGTGTTGTCTGCATAAGGAAGATATTCCGAATCCCCCACTTGAATATGTGCTGTTTCTCTTAAAAGGAGTGTCGCCTTTTCAACTGCCGCACGAGAAATATCAATACCCGTGTATCTAAACTTTTCTCCACAAACTTCTCGAATATGCGCCAAAGCTGCCCCTGTTCCGCATCCGACATCCAGAAGCTCACCCGTACAGTTTTTTAATCTGTTCGCTATAAAAGGATAACACCGAATAGCTTCCGTCACGGTAATTCCTTGTCTGGTTCTCATATCAAAATACTGCTCGCTTTTTTGTTTTATCGCCTCATGATTCATATATTTATTTCACCTCCCCCTTATATCTCCTCGTTCAATTTTTTAAGCGCTGAACGACTATTTCACTTCGTTCATCATCAAAGGTATCCCCAAACGCTTTCCGATTATTCCTATAGACGATACTGCCACTTCACTTAACCTCTCCACAAACTTTTTTCACATAATCAAGATATGCATTTATAATCTTTTCCTCAGCAAACGTATCTGATATTTTGCATGCATTCCTTTGTATTTCATTTCTCTTTTTCCCATCTCGCAGCAAATAAACTAATCGCTCCGCCATTCGATCCGCATCGCCCACCGGCACTAAGTATCCATTTACGCCGTCTTCAATAAGCTCCGCTGGACCAAAATCACAATCCGTGGCAACGCAGGCCAAGCCCGCCGCCATCGCCTCCATTAATGCATTAGGCATCCCTTCTGCTTTACTTGAAAAAGCAAATATTGTATATTTCCTTAATTCATGTTCTACCGTTTTCGAAAAACCTTCGAAAATCACATGTTGAAAAATACGCAAGGTAACGGTCATCCGCTGCAAATCTTCTTTAAGCGGTCCATCGCCGTATATGTGTAAACTTGCATTGGGAACACTTTGTAAAACCTGTGCAAATGCACGGAGCAATGTTGCATAATCTTTGTCCGTATGTAGTCTTCCTACTGAACATACCGCATTTTCAACAATCTGTTTTTCCGTTTCTTGTATTACTGGAGCTATGTTCCCTATTACGACACTTTTTTTTTGCAGCCATATAGGATAACACTTCATCATTTTTACAGTCTGAAATACAAATCCATCGCATGCCAGCAGGAAAAAAAAACTGATGAATCTATAATAGGCACTAAATACTTTAGGGTTTGCTCTTTGCGAACCCACAATTTTACAGCCGCAATGCAAACCTACATTAGCCAATACAAAATATGGCAACATTGTATAAGAATAACAAAAAATCAAATTTGGATGATTGTTTCTTATGTAATCACGTATCGCAAATATCTGTCTGATTTTTTTTCTCACTCGTCCTCGCAAAAAGGGAAAACCAAAATCAAAAATTCTTATTCTTTTGTCAATCTCATAATCGATATGCACTGCATCAAATAATAAAATAATGTCGACCCTGATGCCTAATGTAACAAACGCATTTGCCAGCCTAGAAACCATTCGTTCAGAACCGCCGCCTTGTAAGCCAGATAATGCGAAAACTATTCGTGTTTTTTTAGAAATTTCATAGGTCGTCATTTTATTTGTTTCACAAACACAAACTGATTGCACCCATGCCCTCCCCCAGTAAACATTTTTTTAAGTTCAAATCCTCGTTCATGAAAAAAATCAAAGATTTCATCCGGTCGTGCGACTTCAAAAGGCCACCCGCCAACCCAATCGACCACATCATGCCATGGCGACATACCACGTTTCTTTTTATACTCTCTCCAAGTATGAAATGGCTGCAATCGCATGAAGTCTTTGATGGTTGTTGGTCCCCAAAGTCGAACAAAACAGGGAAGCAAGATAATCCACTTGAAAATCCCCGGCAAAGAATTATAAGTTTTCTTAATAAATTTCCATACATCACTCCATTTTCCTTCATCGTTATAAATAGCAATGAAAAGTTTCCCTCCACTTTTTACTAAATCCCCTGCATTTTCAAGTCCCTTATACATATTCCCAGTATGGTGCAATACCCCCCAAGAATACACTACATCGCATTCCCCATATTTTTTCAGATACTCTTTATTCAATGCATCTCCCTGTTCCACCGACCACTGCGAATCATCCGGAAAGTATCGTTCTCGCAATATTCTTGTACATTCCACACTATCTTTGTCATAGTCAAACGAATATACGCGCGCCCCAAGTTTCCTTGCGGCTAAACTAAAAAGTCCGCTGCCGGAGCCTATATCCAAAAAAGTTTTCCCGTTCAAATTTTCCATTTGCAACCAATCTATAAGAGATTGCATTGCAATCGATATCTTCTCATCATCAAGATTTTGAAGATATTCTGACCAATTTTTCCCAAAACGGAATCTATCTTCTAACATATCCATCCCCACTATTTTTAAATTTCTTCAATAAATCTTTCATACCAGCTTTGAAATACATAATACGCCCAAAAAACATCAACTATTTGCGTATCCCCTTTTACAAATACTTCTCCAAGCCGCGGAATCTTCTTGCTGTCAAAAAGTCCTTGCCGAGCAATCTTTTGGGGCTCCATAATTTTCCGCAAAAAATCATTATTTTTAAGATACTTATGAACCGGAATAGAAAAACCTTTCTTAGGCCTCTCAAAGAGATGCCGTGGAACATACTCCGCTAAAATATCCTTCAAAATAATTTTCTGTTCAGTATTTGTATATTTAAATTTATGTGGCAATGCTAATGCAAAACGAACAAGTGAAGGATCCAATAATGGGCTTCTACACTCCAGTGAAAATCGCATAGATGCTCGATCCACTTTCACCAGAATATCATCCGGCAAGTATGTTTCCAAGTCTAACACCATCCGCCGTATCTGAGGATTATTGCAATAAGAAAATTTATCTTCTTCAAATACAATATCCTTCTGAGACGTGCAAACATACCCCTTTATTGTTTCTTGCGCGTATTTGGAAACACCTTGTGCGATAGAAATAGGCGCTGCTAACAACCCAATCAATCGTCGCCAGCGAGGGTTAAAAATTGTTGATGCAGATAAAACTGTTAATGGTTTTTCAAAGAACGACGCCGCAAAAAACACCGGCGATAAACTATTCATAATCCGAATGCGATCATAAATCCTATACCCGCAAAATAGTTCATCCCCTGCATCCCCACTTAGGACCACTGTCACGTCATTTCGGGCAAATTTCGATACAAGCATTGTGGGAATTTGTGAAGAGTCTGCAAATGGCTCATCAAAATACCAACACATATTATCCAACATGTCAGTACAGTTTTTCTCATCAACATAAAGTGTATGATGTTCCGTCCCTAAATGTGCCGCAATTGTTTTTGCATATTCGGATTCATCGTAACCTGTGTCACGAAAACCAATACAATAAGATTTTATTGGGGTAGCACTGCATTCCTGCGCCACCGCACTAATCAACGAAGAATCAATACCTCCAGACAAAAACATCCCGACTGGCACATCAGCTAATAATCGGCGCTGAACCGAAATACGAAGCAACTCCTTAAGCTGTCTTTTAGCTTCCTCGTAATTCTGCGGGCCGCTATCATGCAACTCATTATATAAATCATGAACATTCCAATAGCATGAATCCTTAAAATTCCATCGACCATCTAATTTAAGATGCCAAACATGTCCCGGAAGGACACGATAAACATTGCGAAAAACGGTATCCTCCCCATCAAAATATCCATGAAATAAATAGCGCGCCAATAATTCCGTGCGAATTTCTTTGTGAAAATAAGGATATTGAATGATTGCTTTTAATTCAGATGCAAAAACGACAGAATCACTGTCTTGATAAACATACAGCGGCTTTTGTCCCATACGATCACGAACAAAATAAACGTCGCCGCCTTTCCGAAAATCCACTAACACAAAAGCGAACATTCCATTCAGTTTTTCCACACATTGAATACCATACGCCAAGTAAGCTTTTAACAAAACTTCTGTATCGCACTGACTGGAAAATTGATAGCCTTCCGCACGAAGCTCGTCCCGTAACTCTTGAAAATTATAAATTTCTCCATTATATACAACGCCAACCTGCTCATTAACAACAAACATCGGTTGATGGCCTGCAGCAGTAATATCCAAAATAGACAACCGCCGATGCCCCAACCCCACAATAAAATCTTGATAGTATGTCATCCATTCCCCGGCATCATCAGGTCCACGATGCTGAAGTGTCTCCGTCATGGCAGATAAGATTTGTTCAGAAACTTTCTGTTTCGTAATGAATCCACAAATTCCGCACATAAGTGCATTTCCTCCAAAAATCGAATAATACTATTCACTAATCCGGCGCATACTTTTTTTCGACATTCCTTTATTAAGGACGTGAGCGATATACCCTTCCCATTGTGAAAAAATAAGTTCTGCCCGCATAGTTTGACGAACATCTTGTTTAGCTTGATTTCCTAACTCACGTGAATAAACAGGATTGGAAAGGATTTGCTCCATAGCTACAGCTAACTTGCCAACATCCCTTACAGGAATCAGCACCCCATTTTTGCCATCTTGAATAATCGTCCGCGGAGCGCCACACGGGCAATCGGTCGCTATAACGGGCAAACCAACCGCCATTGCTTCCAAGAGTGCATTGGGCATCCCTTCCCAATCCGACGACATCACAAACATTTTTGCTTTCACTAAAGCCCCCAACACATCATCAGTGTATCCCATAAGCTTAATCCGAGAATCCAACCCTAACCTTTCAATGTACAATTGCAAAGAAGTACGAAGTGATCCCTCACCATAAATCAACAGATTTTCCTCTGGATATTTCTTTTCAATTCTTGCAAATGCTTCAATCAATAAATGAAAATTTTTAACTCGTTCCAGCCTCCCAACAGCGACAATGTTTTTTGCAGTTTCTTCATTTGATGCTTCAAAAAAAACATTTTCTATCGGATTCCCTATAATAAGAGATTTTCGTTGCAAAATGTCCGGAAACCATTGCATCGCTTCCAAAGATTGAAATACCGCCCCATCCGCAAAGAGGAACAGTCCTTTTGCAATCAACGAACGCATCAACCCCGCGTACTCATGACTTGGATCGCTACGAATCGAGATAATATTTTTTATTGACAATCCCATCGTTGCAATCATGGCCCGTATATTCGGCTCTCCCATAAAGGAAATCACTACTGTGGGTTTGTACTGCTTGCACAACTGTCGTAAAGCATATACCCGATATATATTCCTCGACAAAAACGAACCTCGTTGTTCCTCCTGTTCTATAGATACGCGTTCCACCCCTGGCGGAATAGGATACTCCCGATGATGATCGATAAACGAAGTTACTAATATACTCCGATATCCGATTCGGGAATAATACGCCGCTAATGCAAGAATAACGCGCTCTGCGCCTCCGTCATGTATAGAATTTATATAAAACATAATTGTACTGCCTACACAAGCTTTCATCTCCAATTCCATATAGCATTCCGCCTTTTCCAAATTTCTACTCTTTTTTCAGCCAGTACTCCATATGCCGCAATGCATCTAATCCAGCTGCACTCGACTGAAATTCTTTCCCCTTGTATATCAAGCCAAATTTTCCATCGCACAAATATTCCCCACTATGAGTATATGCGTGATGGCTTTCATCCACCCATCCCGGCAATGGATCCCCTTTCGCATCAAGAAACACATCAAAAATGAACAACTTTGTTTTTGGCAAAACACGGCTAAGCAATTCATGCGCGTATTCCGGCGAAGCTCCATGCAAAAACCCGGCTACTATTAAAACATCTATATCATCAACCGGAATTGCATCGAATTCCCCTTTTATGAATTCCATATCAGAATGAAAAAATTTCGCAGCATTAATAACAGTTCCGTCGATATCGATTCCAACCCGTTTTTCATACCGGATATTTCCGATAATATCGCCGCGCCCACATCCCACTTCAACAATATACCCTGTACCAATAATACCATCTTCTATCATTTTTTCGACAGTGTCTATAATATCCAACACATACGGTTTTCTATTAACAGGCGAACAATGCCATCGGGGATATCCCCAAATCCATCTACCGATTTGTAAAAATATAAATCTTCCTACGCCAATGAAATAATTACTTAACCAAAATTTCCTAAGCGGCAGCATATATGAATTCCTTTCGTTGGGAGTATTCCTTCAATGAAGGAATAAATATATTTTCTGAAGGCACTCATCAAATATGTTCTTTTTTCTTGTTTTTAATATTGTTGTTTCGAATTGTATAAAGGAATTTTGATACCTATGAATAAACTTTTCTATTCTATCAAATTCAACATTCGTCACTGTGTTCGGATGATAGCAAAATGTCACTACCGAAAATGGCAATGTTCGAACTCGCCCGCTTTGCTGTGGAATAAACCAAAACTCTTCTTTTTTATATACATCATAAGCAATCGTATCACTAATGACACGAATCGGCGTCATATCTCTTATCGCCAATAATGTATTTTCGTCAAATGTATGCGATGGGGCGAAAAAAATCTCCGGCATAATACCATGATCTTTCATGATTTCATACCCAGCTTTAATCTTTCGGCATTGTTCCTCATATGATAATCCCGCAAATTCTGATTTTTTATTGACAGGATTCATCCCCCCCTCTTTTGTCACATAACGGTGCTCATATCCATGCATAGCCGACGTCCAGCCTTTTTTAATTCTCTGCATGGCCCAATCCCAAAAAGCAGGATTTTTTGTATATTTCCTTACAAAATCTTCATCTCTATTTTGCGGAATGATACCAAAAATCGGCTTGATATCATATTTGTCGAGAAGCGCCGCCATACGCTCCCATTTCTCTATATCCATATAGTCGGACGCATCGTCCAACCGAAGAATATACCTTGCCATACACCTACGCC
Source organism: uncultured Selenomonadales bacterium (assembly GCA_900321035.1). Classification (GTDB taxonomy): domain Bacteria; phylum Bacillota; class Negativicutes; order Selenomonadales; family Selenomonadaceae; genus RUG12372. Next base: position 176,832 of record ONUH01000003.1, read on the forward strand.
CTATTGTTTATATTTTTTATAACTATATCAAAGGTTTCCTTCCAAGCAGATACAATAGATGTTATATTCAAGGCATCGGCCAATTGTATTGCTTTTCTCCCTAATGAATACCGAAAGCCTCCATCTTCAAGCAGTCTCTCCATGGCATTTGCCAATCCCGTTTCGTCTCCTATATCCACTAAAAGTCCATTTTCCCCTTCTTCAATAACTTCCACAGCACCGGCTACCTTCGTCGAGATGACAGGCACCCCCAAACACATCGCTTCCAAAAGCGCATTGGGCATCCCCTCAAAATCAGAAGAAAGAACGAATAACTCAGAAGAAGACATTCTCTCGAAGACGTTTTTTACTTCCCCCGGCAGTTCCACAACCTCATGCAAGCCCAATTCATCCCGTAGCTGTTCCAAATCTTTTCTACATGGTCCTTCACCATAAATAATCAATTTGTATTGCGGAAACCGATCCGTTACTTTTTTGAATGCCCGTATCAGCAACGCCTGATTTTTAACAGATTCAAGCCGCCCCACAGATACAATAACAGGTTGCTTTTCTGTACTCAGAGCGTCTCCTGGCTCAAGCGCGGGACTAACAGGATTATAGATTGTCACACACCGCGATTTTAATTGGGAATCAAAATATTTACGACTAGTGTGCGTTTGTGTCACAATTGCGTCAGCAAAGCCATACAAAAAATCTCTCATGTTGCGATAAAACCAATTTTTACGCATCGGATCCGTCCGTTCTGACACCACAACAGGAATACCAAGCCCTCGTATCGCCACTAAAACCAACATATTGAACGAGCTAATAAACGAACAAACCATTCGGGCATTTTCGCGGAAATAACTTCTCATCCACAATAAATTACGAATCAAGTTACGCGATTTTGTTTCTTTTTCTACAGATATAATTTTTACTCTATCATCTATCTGATAAAAAATTTCTCTATCGTAATAGACAACAATTTCAATATTCTCTCCTTTTTGCGCCAACTCCGAGGTCAGAACGGAAACCACACGTTCCGCGCCGCCTCTGGCAAGCGTTGCGCAAAAGAAAATGCATCGTTTCAACTTCTTACCCCATAAAAAAAGTTTTCACAAATGTTCCTGATACCAGGCAATCGCCGCTTGGATGCCCCGCGCGAAATCCCAATCCGGCGCATAATCTAAAAGGTTTTTCGCCTTCTCAATATCCGCGTTACTGTGCCGGATATCCCCCGGCCGTGCCGGGCCAAATATTGGCTCGATTTCGACATTCAACGCATTCGTTAATATATGATAGACGTCAATCAAATATTCCTGCCCGCCATAAGCGATATTGAACGCCTCGCCCGCCGCCGCACGGGGCGCAAGACACGCCTTCAGGTTTGCCTCGATAACATTTTCAATATACGTAAAATCTCTGCTTTGTTTTCCATCACCGTTGATTGTTGGTCTCTCTCCTTTCAAAAGCTGTCCAATGAATTTGGGAATCACTGCCGCATACGCGCCGTTCGGATCCTGCCGTCTGCCGAAAACATTGAAATAACGAAGGCCATACGTATCAAGACCATAATGCTTGGTATACTGTTTCGCCCATGCCTCATTTGAGGCTTTCGTGACCGCATAGGGAGAAAGCAGATTGCCTTCATGACCTTCCCGTTTGGGAAGATCAGTGCTGTCGCCATAAACAGAGGAACTGGAGGCATAAACGAATTTTTTAACGCCGCATTGTCGTGCCGCTTCTAACATATTAAGAGTTCCCTGTATGTTGTTCTCGCAATAGAACAACGGAAGCTTTAAACTACGCGGCACGCTGCCCCAAGCCGCCTGATGAAGCACGTAGTCCACGCCTTTGCAAGCGTTTTGACAGACATTAAAGTCCTTGATATCCCCTTCCAAAAACGTGAAATTTTCGTTACTCATAAAGAACGCGATATTTTCCTTATGCCCGGTAGAAAGGTTGTCCAAACATCGTACTCGGTACCCTTTGTTTAAAATTGCTTCACAAAGGTTCGAACCAATAAAACCCGCGCCACCCGTAACAAGAAATGTAGAGCTTGGGGGAAAACTCACATTTTTATATCCCAATCTCAAAGCCTCCAATACAGATAATCTGCCGCTTCATATTCCGCCTTATCCAAAAGCCCTTTGACGTCAAGCAATACTTTTTTCCCTTTGTCAAACAGCCTATCCATCTCGCGTCGTTTTAAATCGGAAAACTCCTTATGCGCCGCCGCCAAAATAATTGCGTCAACGGGTTGGAGATTTTCCATATTCAACAGTTCTATGCCATACAATCGCTTCGCTTCATCCGCGTCAGCCACAGGATCGACGATACATGGTTCAATGCCGTAATCCTGTAATTCACGTACAATGTCAATCACGCGGGTATTCCTGACATCCGGGCAATTTTCCTTAAAGGTTACGCCGAGAATGGCAACTTTCGCTTTTTGAACCTGCTTCTCCGCTTTAATCAGCAGTTTAATCGCATTTTCAGCAACATAGTGTCCCATATCATCATTGATACGTCGCCCAGCAAGAATGACCTGGCTGTGGTAACCCATGCTCTCCGCCTTATGCGTCAAGTAATAGGGATCGACACCGATACAGTGTCCTCCGACCAACCCCGGCCGGAATGGCAAGAAATTCCATTTCGTCCCCGCCGCGTTCAAGACAGCCTGCGTATCGATGCCCAATTTATGGAAAATGAGTGAGAGTTCGTTCATAAAAGCAATGTTGATGTCGCGCTGACTGTTCTCGATGACCTTTGCCGCCTCAGCGACCTTGATGCTTTCCGCACGATAAACCCCTGCCTTTACGACAAGGCCATAAACCTTGGCAACAACTTCCAGCGTTTCCGAATCCATGCCCGAAACGACCTTTTGAATCGTCTCCAAGCGATGCACCTTGTCGCCAGGATTGATACGCTCCGGTGAGTAGCCAATCTTGAAGTCAACGCCACAGACAAGACCTGATTCTTTTTCAAGAATCGGCGCGCATACTTCTTCGGTCACGCCAGGATAGACAGTGGACTCAAAAACGACGACGGAGCCTTTTATAAGATTTTGCCCCAAAATTCGGCTGGCGCCTTCCACAAGAGACAAATCCGGCGTGTGATCCTCACGCACCGGTGTCGGCACGGCAACAATATGAAATTTTGCCTCCCGAAGCCAAGACGCGTCCGAAGTAAATGCAACCGATGTTTCCCGCACCGCATCGTCTCCTGCTTCTTTCGTCGGATCAACACCGTTTTTATAAAGCTCAATTTTACGCTCGTCCAAGTCATATCCAATAACGTCAAGCTGTTTCGCAAAAGCAATAGCCAATGGAAGCCCCACATAGCCAAGCCCGACAACTGAAAGCTTGGCATCCTTGTTTATCAAATTTCCATACAAATCAACCATCACAAGACCTTCTTTGCTATTCTTTGTATTTCACTCAAATAGGCATTAACAATAATCTGCCGATCAAATTCTCGCTCCATTTTGTTCCTCCCCCGGAGCCCCATTTTTTTTCTCTCCTCATACGAAAGAGACATGAACCGCTCAATTGCCTCAACCAAAGAATTTGCATCCCGCGGCGCAAACCCGATGCCGGTAATCCCTTCATCAAAGGTCTCCCTGCAACCGGGGATATCTGATGCAAGTATGGGCCGCGCGGAGGCGGCCGCCTCCAAGCAGACATTACTCATCCCCTCATGGTACGAAGGGTGAATCAAGCCGCTGCACATTTTTAAAAACGGACGTACGTCATCCTGCGGACCGTGGTAAAAAATATTATGTTCTTTTGCCCATTCCCCCATTTTTTTTGCATACCCATTTTCACAATATCCCAATATATGAAATTCCACATTTGTAACACGTTTTCCTAAAAGACGGGCGGCATCGATTAATTCATGGATTCCCTTGTCTCTCATAATACGAGAAATTAATACAAATCGAAACTTCCCGTCATCGCTTGGATAATCAAACGCACGATAATCATTTAAATTAACCCCCGACCCTGGGAGCAAAATCACTTTCCCCCAATGAATGCCTAATTGTTCCAACGCTTCCATATTTGCCACATTTTGTAAAAACGCGCAGTGAGCCTTCGCGGAAATCATTTTATACAAGTGGACAATATAAGTACGAATCAGTCCTCCTTTATCAAATGCCGTTCCCAATCCTGTAATATTCGGCATATATGGTATATGATTTTTTATCGCAACTATGCCGCCATATAAATTGGGCTTGATTGCATAAGACAGGACACAGTCTGGCTTCGTTTTTTTCATCAGTCGACGATAGAACATAATTAATTGCAAATCTTTAACAGGATTCATCCCTCGCCGTTCTATCGGCGTGTCCACCACCTCATCGACGAGAGCCGAAACTTTATCGTAATATGTGCCCCGAGGAATAGAAACTATCACTCTATGCCCCACTTGCCTCAATGCCTTAAGAAGTTCATGGCGCGGTCGATACAATCCTTCTGCATCATGCGCTAAGATCAAAATGTTCATAACCACCTCTTTTATATTTGACGTCAATCAATACGACGTTTGTTATTTATGTATTCCTTAACTTCCCCTGCAATGCCGTCATAAAAACTGCGCGGAGAATAGTCAAACGCATGCACTGCGTCATCATAAGAAAAAATGCGCGATTCGCATAGTCGTTGAACTTTTTCTCGGAAATCCACATACGAAAGAGAAAGGAAAAACAACATCCATGCCCCAAAGTACGCCGCCCAAAACGGGATATTAAAAAAAAGAACCTTTTTCCCAAGGCAATCGCCAATCGCAATCAAAATATCTTCTAATAAAATAGGTTCTTTTCCTGAAAGGTTAAACTCCCGATTGGCTGTCGTTTCCTCATGAATCAATACTTGATAGTACGCTTCTCCCAAATCATCATAATGCACCGGCTGAAGCTCATAGGCTGCATGATTGACAACCGGCATAATGGGCAGTCGATCCACCATGTGAATAAATATTGAAATATTCCTATCCGCACAATTCCCATAAATCATTGTTGGACGCAAAATGGTTAACAAAATATGATGCTTTTTGCACTCCTGATAAACATACTCATCGATTTTTCTATATTCTTCCCCAGCTGCTTTGAACTTGGAATACACGCCTGTCGTATGTACGAAAATCACTCGTCTCACATTTGCAAAAGCCGCTGCATCAATAACATTAATTGAATAATGGATATTAGCCACATGAACAACCGTATCAACGTCTTGAAATGCATTCTTCAATTCATCGGCATTTTCCAAGCCGCTTGGAATAATATCAATCACCGGGATTAATCTTTGCAATTTATCAGTCTTTGAATTTTTTCGAACAATTGCCCTAACACCACCGGGGAACATATCCGCAATGAACGAAAAATTATCCCCAATCCGTTTTGCCAAAGCGCTACCTGATTTTCCGGTAATTCCGGTTAAAGCCAAAACTGTTCCCATCTAACCGCTTCCGTTTCTATTTATGTAGCCGGTTCCACCTTCAATGATTCCATCGTGCCTAACAACAGTCAAAAATGTAGCAAAGAAACAACGGGCATCGAAACAAAATGCTTTTATTCCCCCATCTTTCAAAATCTTCGTATATTCTCCGTCCAATCTTGCTTTTTCTGTAATTTCCAACTCATCACGACCATTAATCTGCGCCCAACCGGTAAGGCCCGGGCACACATCATTGACGCCGTAATTGTCCCGTTCCGCAATTAAATCCTTTTGGTTCCACAATGCAGGACGCGGACCAATGATGCTCATATCACCAATAAAAATATTCCAAATCTGTGGTAATTCATCCAAGCTGCTTTTACGAAGGAATTTACCAACTCTTGTTATATATTGCTCTGGATCTTGCAATAAATGTGTTGGAACATCATGCGGTGCCGACATTTTCATAGAGCGAAATTTATACATAGAAAAAGGAACTTTATATTTTCCAATACGCTTTTGGACAAAAAAGATATCCCCTGGATCGCTAATAAAAATCAAGATTGCAATCAAAACATACAACCATGACAAAAGAACAATACCTAAAAAAGAACCTATAATATCAATTCCTCGTTTAAAAAATCTTTCGTACATATTCTCATCATCCTAATCACTTGCAATTTCCTGCACTCAAACACATTTGCAAAAGCGCAAACGACTATACAATTGATATAATTTCGCACAATCAAATAATGTGTTCCTTTATTCCACAGCTTCGCCCTCGCCAATGAAACTGGGGACAACTTTCTTCAAGGCGTTTTTCGCTTCATTGTTGTCGCCTTGGTTGGCCGCTAATTGAAGAATTGCCAGTTTTTCGGCAATTTCCTCCCTCGTTCTCGGAGTATCCTGTTCAACGAAAATTAATTCATTTTCCGTTTTATTGCAAACCTCTCCTTGAATATGCAGCTCCTCATACATCTTTTCTCCTGGCCGTAAGCCTACTTCCACAATTTCTATATCCGTGTATGGTTCATGCCCCATCAAGCGAATCAAGGCTTCCGCCAAATCGAGAATCTTGACCGGCTTCCCCATATCCAAGACGTAAAGCTCTCCGGCACGACTCAGAGCTCCCGCCTGCAAAACAAGCTGGCAGGCCTCGGGGATGGTCATGAAATATCTGGTGATCCGTTTGTCAGTGATGGTAACGGGGCCTCCGGCTTCGATTTGCCGCTTGAAAAGCGGAACCACGCTGCCGTGACTGCCCAAGACGTTGCCGAATCGAGTGCAGCAGAAATTCGTCTTACTGTCACCGCGGCTTTGGAAGATCATCTCGCAAACGCGCTTTGTCGCCCCCATGACGCTGGTGGGATTGACCGCCTTGTCCGTGGAAATCATGACGGCCTTTTCGACTTCATATTTCTCGCAGCAGTCCGCGACGTTCAGCGTGCCGAAAACGTTGTTCTTGATTGCCTCCACCACGTTCTTTTCGAGAAGGGGCACATGTTTATGCGCCGCCGCGTGGAAGACCACGTCGGGACGGATTTTTTGGAAAGATCGGTCGAGCTGCTCCATGTCGCAAATGGAAAAGATTTCCACCGACAAATTTAAGGCGTCGCCATAGAGCGACTTCAGTTCCTGCTGAATATCATAGGTTGCATTTTCGTATATGTCAAGCAAAACAAGCCGTTTCGGCTTGAGGCTGGCCAGCTGGCGTGCCAATTCCCCTCCGATGCTGCCGCCGCCACCGGTAATTAGAACGGTTTTGTCCCGGTAATAGGACTCAGTTTCCCCTTCCATAATATAGCGCGGCTTGCGAAACAACAAATCTTCAATGTCAAAGGCGCGCAAGCGGCGTGTTTCTTTCCGGAACGCTTCCACGGAAGGATAGTCATAAATCGCCAACTTGCAGCCAAATCCGCGATACCGCTCATAAAAAGCTTTTCTCTGCTCTACAGACATATCCGAGATGGCAAAGATAAACGTATCGATGGAAAGGCTTTCCGCCAAGGCAGCCGTCATGTCCGTTTCCGAAAAAATACGGATGCCATTAATCTGGCGGCCGATTTTCTCAGGATCGACTTCAATAAAACAGCAGGGCTGATATTCCGCCTTCGGATTTTTCAGAAGCTCATCCATGAGATCGGCACCAAGCCGCCCCGCGCCAACAATCGCAGCGTTCAGGCGCTGCTTTTTTACCTCGTTCGGCTTGATTTCCACGCCCAAAAAGCGCTCCGCCAGCTGGCGACTCTGCAAAATCTTCCAAGACTGTCTCGACGCGTTGTCCACCAAATACTGATATGTCAGCCGCATACCAATGGCCAACAGCAGATTGAACATCGCTACGCCGGCCAGCGCCGGGGACATTGCCTGCGGGACATGCATAGCCAACGTAACGAGACGCGCGACAAGACCTGCCAATGCGTCCGCGATAATCAGGCGCAGATACAACGCGGCGTTTCCGTATCGCCAAATATGGCTGTAGATGCCAAGTTTCGCCCTGCTAAGGAACAAGCAACCGCTCCACGCCGCCAAATAAAAGAAAAAATCTTTAACCCCAAAGCGCAGCGCCCGGATGTCCATCAGCATTAAAAGCGCGCTGGCGGAGCCGAAAAGCAGGACGAGATCATATTTTATCAATTGCCATGAATGTTTATGAAGCATCATTATCCGGTTGCTCCCCGCATTTGATACAGCTCGTCATATCTGTAATCCACCGTCACAGAATTCAGCACGCAGCCAAGGATATGTGCGTTTGCCTGCTCCAGCCGTTTTTTCGCAAGTCGGGCTATCTTAGGCTCCTCCCTACCGCTTTCGATGACAAGCACAACTCCATCCGCGCAAGCCGCTGCCGCTAAAGCATCCGCACTCGAAAGCACCGCGGGAGCGTCGAGTAAGATATAATCATAGTCTTTCTTTAACTGCTCCAATAGCTCAAGGAAACATCCCGAAGACAAGAAATCCGGTAGTGCAGTTACGCCTGCCGTCAAAAGAAAAAGCCCGGCCTGCTTTGTCGGCTGACAAAAGGCACCTGCCTCACCTTCAGAATTGACAACCTCAAAAAGGCCGCGATTTTCCAACTGGAACAGCATGTGCTGCGTCGGATGCGCGAAATCACAATCTATCAACAAAATTTTTTTCCCTGCCTGCGCCATTACGACGGCAAGATTCGCTGTGAAAACACTTTTCTCCTCGTCCGAGGTGCTATCCGTGATTTCAACAACCCGCATCTTCTCCCCAGCGGTGCGGATTGCACTCCGTACATTTCTATACGCTTCGACAATTGGACTTCTTGGATTACTCAACGAAATCAGTTCTGTTCTTTCCACAGGAAACCTCCAATCATTTGCAAAAAGCTTTCATTATTACATCGAACCATTACCTCTTCCAACGAATTTGGCTCTGGAACAACAGCAAGCACAGGCAACCCCAAATAATCTTCCACATCTTTTCTGGTCGTAATTTTGCGATTCATCAACGCATGCATGATCGCGTAACCGCTACCAATCAACAATCCCACCAGAGCGCTAACGGCCAGTGTTCGGGTCCTATTCGGAACAATCGGCGCCTTAGGCAATGTCGGCTCATCCACAATCTCCACTTCGGTATGACTGACGACAACAGCCTCCACCGAAGACATTTCCTCACCGGTTCCTGCCCCTGCCGCCATCCCATTCCTTGAGATATATCTCGTCTTATTCTGTTCTTTGTCAGACATATACGATTGAAACTCGCGAATCAAAAGTTCGTTTCCCTTTTTGGCTACTTCCGGATTGCCAGCTATGAACTTGACTTTTAAAAGGCGCGTATTTTTGATAGGTTCTGCAACCACTGTACCCGTTTCACCAAGCGCATCCGCAACCTTTTGGAGGCCACTTTTTCTTTTCAACATCGCCACACAGGTCTGCATGCGTTCAGTGGTATTCAAGCCGTCGTACACACCTGGATTAAGCGACATCGACTTAATAACCCCTCCCGAACCATTGCCAGACAAGACCTGCTGCATGGGGGTAATCTGAAGGCATGCTTCCGACTCATAGACCGGCACAGTTCTTTTCGTGAAAAGCCACCCCGCCGCAATCAGTACGCAACACAGCGTCACGACAAAAATATTCCTAATGTTCTTCTTAAGAATATAAAATATTTCCACAAGGTCGATTTCCATATAGTCTTTTTCGTTCTGGCTTTCCAAAAAAATCCTCTCCCGTAACGCGAAACCTTCTCCACGCACTAATATTCTTTACAATATATCATATCTTCGATACATCCGCAACATAAAGGCTCTTTCCTCAAGATTTTCCCACCCCCAAAATCTACAGTGACATTTCCCCAAAAATCATGTATGATTATTGTCCGATGATATTTCTACTATTACCTACACGGGAGACACAATCATGATCACTCTTTCCCATATCGAGAAAACATACGAGGGGCCGGATGGCGGAGTGGCTGCCCTGAAGGACGTCAGTCTGACCGTCGCCAAGGGCGAGATTTTCGGCATTATCGGGCTGTCCGGCGCGGGCAAGTCCACCTTGGTCCGCTGCATCAATCTTTTGGAGCGGCCCACGAAAGGCTCTGTGGTGGTGGACGGGCTGGACATGACTTCTTTGTCCGCCGCAGAGCTTCGCGAGGCGCGAAAGTCCATCGGCATGATTTTCCAGCATTTCAACCTGCTCTCATCGGCGACCGTTTATGATAACGTAGCCTTCCCGCTGCGACTCTCCGGCATGGACGAAGACAAAATCCGCGCGAAGGTGGAGCCGCTGCTCTCGCTGGTATCGCTGGACGACAAGGCCAACCAGTACCCGGCCCAGCTGTCCGGCGGGCAAAAGCAGCGCGTGGGCATCGCCCGTGCTTTGGCCTCGGAGCCGAAGGTACTGCTCTGCGACGAGGCGACTTCCGCCCTCGATCCGCAGACGACGAAGGCAATCCTCGAACTGATTCGTGACATCAATCAAAAACTGGGCCTGACCGTCGTCATCATCACCCACGAGATGCAGGTCATCAAGGATATCTGCGACAAGGTGGCGGTCATCGAGAACGGCGTCATCACCGAATCGGGACGCGTCATCGACGTTTTCACCGACCCACAGCGCCCGATGACGAAGGAGTTCATCAGCGTGCTGATGGGCAGCGGACTGCCGCCCGATTTGCAAAACGCGCCGATTTCCGCAGAACCGATTCCCGGCGGCCGGCTTCTTGTGCGGCTGACTTTCGTCGGCTCATCGGCGGGGGAACCGGTGATTTCCACGCTGATTCGGAAATACGACGTGGAGGCGGATATTCTTTACGGAAACATCGACTCCATCAAGGACACGCCTTACGGGCGCATGCTGATCGGGCTTTCCGGCACGGCGGACGCCGTGGAAAACGCCCTTTCCTTCCTGCGCGAGAAAGATTTGAGAATCGAGGTGATCGGCTATGTCGCCTGACGTTTTTTCTCTTTTGATGAAGGCTCTCGGCGAGACCGTGGCCATGGTGGTCGTCTCCATGGTGGCCGCCACCGCCATCGGCGTGCCCCTCGGCGTACTGCTCGTCACCACGGCGAAGGGCGGCGTCCTCGCCTGCCCCGTGCTGAACCGCGCAGTGGCCGCCGTCGTCAACGCTATACGTTCCATCCCTTTCATTATCCTGATGGTCGCCATTATCCCGTTCACGCGCCTCGTGGCCGGAACCTCCATCGGCACCACGGCGGCCATGGTGCCACTGACGCTGGCCTCCATCCCGTTCATCGGGCGGCAGGTGGAAACGTCGCTGCGTGAAGTCCCCTACGGCATCATCGAGGCGGCTCTCGCCATGGGGGCAACGCCAATGCAGATTATTTGGCGCGTGTACCTTCCGGAAGCGCTTCCCAGCATCGTCGCCCAGCTCACCACGGTAGTCATCGCCCTCGTCGGCGAGTCGGCCATGGCTGGCGCCATCGGCGGCGGCGGCCTCGGCGACCTGGCCATTCGCTACGGATATCAACGATTTCGTCCGGAAATCATGCTGGCGACGGTTATCGTCCTGATCGCCCTCGTCCAGCTCGTCCAGTTCGCCGGAAACGCCCTGGCGAAAAAACTGAACAAGAAAGAAATGTGACAAAAGAAGGCTGCCGCGATTGACAGCCTTCTTTTTTTGCCCTATGATACGAAAGGAGTTTGTTCTTAATATGAGGAGGGAATAACAAAATGAAAAAACTTATCCTGATCCTCTCCGCGCTGCTTCTCGTCGTATTCGCGGCGGGCTGCGGCGGCGGAGACAAAAAGCCCGCGTCCTCGGGCGCGCCCGCTTCTTCCGGCGGCGCGAAAGTCACGCTGAAGGTCGGTGCTTCGCCGGTGCCCCATGCGGAGATGCTGGAGCAGATCAAGCCGGTGCTGGCGAAACAGAACATCGAGCTGAAGATCATCGAGTTCTCCGACTACATCCAGCCGAACATGGCTCTCGGCGACAAAGAGCTGGACGCGAACTTCTTCCAGCATGAACCGTATCTCCTGAACTTCATCGGCGAGCACAAGAACCTGAAGCTGAAGAACGCCGGCGGCGTCCATGTGGAGCCGATGGGCATTTACTCCAAGAAGGTCAAGAAGCTGGACGAGCTGAAGGACGGCGACGTCGTCGCCATCCCCAACGACCCGACCAACGGCGGCCGCGCTCTTCTGCTTTTGGACAAGGCCGATGTCATTGATCTGAAGGACGGCCTCGGCGTCAAGGCCACGGTGCAGGATATCAAGGAAAACAAGAAGCATCTCCAGTTCAAGGAAATCGAAGCCGCACAGCTTCCGCGCGCGCTTGACGACGTCACTGTCGCCGTCATCAACACGAACTTCGCGATGCAGGCGAATCTGAACCCGACGAAGGATTCTCTCTTCATCGAAGACAAGACCTCGCCGTACTCGAACATCGTAGCCGTCCGCGAAGGCGACGAGAAGCGTCCCGAGATTGTCGCGCTGCTGAAAGCGCTCCAGTCGAAGGAAATGAAAGAATTCATCGAGAAGAAATACAACGGAGCGATTGTTCCGGCGTTCTGATGCGAGACACAACGAGGCCGCACGTTCATTAAACGTGCGGCCTCGTTTTCTACAATCTTCGCAAAAGAAATCCTCTTTATAACACAACGCTTATATTGCCGTTAGTTATAACACCTCATCCGTCAGCTTCGCTGACACCTTCCCCTCAAGGGGAAGGCTATGAGGACGGCGACGGTCCTCGAAACAGTCCTCTGGACTGTTTCTCCCCGCAAGGGGAAGGCAGGGAGTGGCGGTCCCATAAAGGAGCTGCATCACGCGATTTCCTGTGCCGCTTCCCGGACTTCGTCCTCGCAGGCAAGGATCGCCTTGATGGTTTTCGAGGTAAGGTCCCCGATTTCCCAGCGCATCCGGCGGGCGCCCTGCAGGATGGTCATGCGGTTCGCCTGGGGCGCGAAACGGCTGTCGCGGAACTTCTTCTGCACGGCGGAGACCTTCAGCCCTTTCACGCTGCCCTTCGGCCTCGTGACCGCGGTGGCGGCGACGAGCTCCGAGAGATGGTCGAGGGTGACAAGCAGGCACCCCATCTGTTCTTCCTGCGTCAGCGGCGCCTGTGCGTCGGCGTCAGCCACCCTTTCGCGCCGCACCAGCCGGATCGTTTCCTCGTCCATGCCCGCCGCGCGCAAAGCGTCGCTGGGAACGCCTGACCGCCGCGCCATTCCGGCCGCCGCCCAGACCAACCCGTCGTCGCCGAAGCCGCGGAACTCCGCGAACCAACGCATGACGCCGGCCAGCAAAAGAGCCCGTCGCCACTCCTCCGGCGCAGGATGATTCTTCCTGCACAACGCGCGAAGCGAATCGTAGGACGCTGCGGAAACAGACACGGCAAAACCTCCCTGCAGTCAAGATTTCTCGGAATACCCGACGGACGCCGCAAAAGCACAGACGAGCGCCCGCTCGCGCTTCTCTTTTGGGAAGCGCTGGCCAATTGCTCTTATTACCCACACAGTGGATATGTGCCGCTAAGCTCGCGCTTCGCCTTCGGCTCGCGCTCGCTAAGCGGATATATTATATCACATTTTAGAATTTTTTGAAATAAAATTCATAATATTTTTAGGACGACAAAAAAGGAGCATGCGTGCATGCCCCTTTCGTTACGGCCGTTTCACACGATAATCGGGCTGTTGTCCAAGAACGCCTCGAACTCCTCGACGGGGAGAGGTTTCGCGTAGTAGAAGCCCTGGATATTGTCGCAACCCGCCGCCCGCAGAAATTCCAGCTGGAACAGCGACTCGACGCCCTCGGCCACCGTGACCATGCCGAGATTCTGGGCGATGCGGATGATGCCGAGCAGGATGGACGCGCCGCGGGACGACGGTTCCATATCGGTGAGGAAGCGCATATCCAGCTTCAGGATGTCCATCGGGATGTCCTTCAGCATGTGCAGCGAGGAATACCCGCTGCCGAAATCGTCCACCATGATCTTGAATCCCGCGCGGCGCAGCTTGTCGGACGCCTCGATGAGTTGATCCGGGTCGTCCATGTAAGCGGTCTCCGTAATCTCCAGCCGCAGCAGGGACGTCGGCAGCTCGTATTTTTTCAGCAGTGCCAGCAGTTCGTCGGCCAAATCCGGCTGGAACAGATTGATGCGGGAGACGTTCACCGAGATGGGAATGTTCGCCAGCCCCCGCTTCTTCCGATCCGCAAGGTAACGGCAGGTCATCTCCCACATGTAATGGTCGAGATTCGTGATGAACCGGTTGTGCTCGAACACGGAAATGAAATTCCCCGGCTCGATCAGCCCTTTCGTCGGGTGAATCCACCGCACGAGAGCTTCGGCGCTGACCGGCTTCTCAAAATTCAGGCTGTAGATCGGCTGCAGGTAGAGCACGAACGCCTGACTGTCGAGCGCCGCCTCCATGTCGTTGAGGATCTCCTGCTCGGCAATGATCGCAGCCCGCATGTGTTCATCGAAGTACACATAGCGTTTGTTATAGTTGCCCTTGATGGTAGCGCGCGCCATGTTGGCGCGGTCGCACATGACGGAAACGGCCACCGACGGATCAGTGATCGGATAGATGCCGTTATGGATGACGAGTTTGTAAGCAAGGCCCAGATTGTCGGAGAGGAACCGCTGGCTCTCCAGCAGGGCCTCCAGGTCGAAGTCCTCTTCCCGCATGCAGAAGGCGAACACGTCGGCGCCGAGCCGCCCGCAGACGCCCTTCCCCAGCGTTTCCCGGAAGAACGCCGCCCCGATCTGGATCAGGATGCTGTCGCCCACCCGGGTGCCGTAAACGTCGTTGATGACCTTGAACCGGTCCACGTCGCAGGTCACCAGCACGCATTTCTCCCCGGCGTTCTCGTCCAGGAAGCGGCGCACCGCGTAAAAGAAAGCGTCCTGCGCCGGAATGCCGGTCAGCCGGTCCAGACAATCGTCGCCCATTTCGGCGGACGCACCCGCCGCCGTCTCTGGAGCCTGCTTATCCACAATCAGGCACACCACAGGGCGATTGCCTTCCTTCCTAAAATACTGTCCGAGACAGGACAGCGTCAGCAGCTGGCGGTCCTGCCGCTGGATATGAAGATAGAACGACATGGGCATCTCTTCTTCGGCGATCATGCCCACCGACATGCGGAAGCTGTCATAATGGCCGTCGGCAATCGTGGCCGTAAGATCGGTGCCGGACGCGATCATCGCGTCGTATTCCGATACCGTGTAGCCGCAGAACCGGGCGTACGCCAGCGTGCAGTACGCCGTCGAAAGCCCGCCGTCCGGCGTCGGCGTCAGCACGATGAGGCCGCTGTCGAGAGCCTGGCTCCGGGAAAAGATGAGTTCCTCGATGCTCCCCGGCTCGATGACCGCCTCTTTGTGCGGGGTCCTCAGCAGTTTGTCCGCCATTTCCCGCAGCAACGCCGTCCGGTAGGGCTTATAGACGAAGCAGGTGGCCCCCAGCGACAGCCCCCGATAGTTCATATCCTCTTCCGGCGAAGCGGAAAGCATGATGACGGGAATTTCACGCATGACCGGCGACAGCCGCATGCGGAGCAAGAGCTCCATGCCGTCCATGCGGGGCATCAGGACGTCCAGGAACACCAACGCGGTGTCGGGATTCCTCTCCAGGAAAGCGAGCGCCTCCACGCCGTCCGCCGCCTCGAAAATATTCGTACAGTCGCCCAGCACCTGACGAAGCAGGGACCGGCTCGTCTCATCGTCGTCCACGATGAGGATTTTTTTATCTGTATTGTCCATGTGTCCACCTCTTCCCGCCGGAAGCCCCCTGCGACGCCGTCCGCCGCCAAAAGAAAGCACCGCCAATAACTGATAAAAGGTAAATTCGACATGCCCGGACGAAAATCCTTCCGCTTATTAAAAATTCCATTCCTTAATTTTTCGGACAATTATGATTGCTTTTTCTCGTTAAATCGCCTATAATTACAACTAATCGGCGTGGGGAAACAAGAATGAAAAAGGAGGCTGCAGGTTTTCAAACTTTATCCTCCCCACAGAAAGGACACATTAGCTATGAACAACGTAAAAGTATCCTTCAAGATTCTGTTGCTGGTTCTGATTTCCCTGATCGGCATGGCCGTCATCGGATTCCGTGGATGGTCCGGACTGTCCAAGGCCGGCAACGACATGACCAATATGTACGAGAACAACCTGCAGGCCATCGCGCTTCTCGGCGACGAGATCGAGGCCATGCGCGTCATCCAGGTGCGCACCTATCAGGCCATCGCCGACCCTGCCCGCTATGCGGAAGTCAAGAAAGGCGCGGACAAGAAGGTCGGAGACTTCGAAAAGCTCTGGGTCAATTACGAGAAACTGGCGGCCTCCATGCCGGAGCTTGCCGATCAGGTCACCCAGTGCAAGTCCGCGTGGCAGAAATACCGCGCGTCCTATGAAAGCACCATGAAGGCCGCCGAGTCGGGCAACACCGCCACCGGCCTTGCCGAATACAACCGCAGCATGAAGCAGGCGACGGTCGCCCTCCGCGACGGTCTCGCGAAGCTCCTGAAGGCCACCGAGGAACACGCGGCGGCCATCGAAAAGCAGAACGACGAGGACAACGCATCGGCCGTTCTTTCCATGGTGATGATCACCCTCGTCGCCGTCGTGATCCTGATCGTCCTCTCCGTCATGCTCATCAAGGCGATCACCTCGCCGCTGGCCGACATGATCGAGCTCGCGGACAAGCTGAAGGAAGGCAATTTCCATCGGACGGGCGAGCGCACGGATCGCGGCGACGAATTCGGCGACGCCCAGCGTGCTCTCTTCGATATGCGCGAGTCCCTGAACAAGTTCATGAAGGAAGTGGCCCAGTCCACTTCGCAGATCGCGGCGGCGGCGGAAGAGCTGACCGCGAACTCCTCCCAGACGGCAAAAGCGGCCCTCCAGGTCGCGGAGAACGTCACCGAGGCTTCCTCGCAGGTCGCTATCCAGCAGAACGCCGTGGACAGCGGCAAGGAAAAGATCGACACCATCTCGAACGCCGTGGAAGGCATGCGCATCGAGGCGCAAAAAGTCGCCGAGAACTCCAATTCGGCGGCGCAGGAAGCGGCCAGCGGCAGCGGCGAAGTCGCCTCCTCCGTGGAGCAGATCAAGAACGTCGAGCACACCGTACAGGAAACGGCGGAGCTCGTTGACAAGCTGGGCGAACGCTCGAAGGAAATCGGCATGATCGTCGATACGATCTCGGGCATCGCGGGGCAGACGAACCTCCTCGCGCTGAACGCAGCTATCGAGGCGGCGCGCGCCGGAGAGCACGGCCGCGGATTCGCGGTCGTCGCGGAAGAAGTCCGGAAGCTCGCCGAGCAGTCCCAGACGGCGGCCCAGCAGATTGCCGACCTGATCGGCGCCATCCAGACCGACACCAGCAGTGCAGTCGCAGCCATGCAGGAAGGCCGCACGGCGGTCGTCGAGGGCGCGCAGTCCGTCGAAGGGCTCCGCACCGTCTTCGACAACATCCAGAGCCTCATCGAGCAGGTCTCGGCGAAAGTGCAGGCCATGTCCGCGTCGGTCGCCGGCGTATCGAGAGAAGCCGACAGCATCGCCCGCGAAATGCAGAACATCGACGAAGGCGCAAAGCGCGTCGCCGACGAAATGCAGTCCGTCTCGGCGGCGTCGGAAGAGCAGTCCGCGTCCTCCGACGAGATCGCTTCCGCCAGCAATTCGCTGGCGCATCTCGCCACGGATATGCAGGCTGAGCTGAAGAAGTTCCAGTTCTAAGATTTAACAGCAAAAAGCATCCCTTATGGAATCGTCCGTAAGGGATGCTTTTTGTATTGTTCAATTTCGTGCCTCTAAAAAGCAGCGGCAGGAAGATATGATTTTCTTGCCGCTGCTTTTATATTTGGAAAAATCGGGCTACAGCCGAAAGGTTTTGACTTTGGTTTGTACGGTTATTTATCATCGTGGAATTATTCCAGGGGCACCGCCCCTGGGACCCTGCAAGGGGCGTTCCTCCCCTTGCACCCCTCCTTAAGGCCCTGCGGGGCCAGGATTCCGCGGTGAAGGCTCAGAAAAACTTGTCGGATTGTTTATCCCGCGATTCAGCCTCTTGACGGCTTATACTTTAGCCCATTTTTGCGGAGTTAGGTATATAGCAAAGCCAAGTCCCTGCCTTCCTCTCGAGGCCATAACATCCGGTGGATTATTTCGAGGACCGTCGCCGTCCCCATAGGAGAAGGTTATAATATTGCAGATTCTTATTCCCCTCCGATCCAGCCGATTTCCGTGTAGATCATGCCATGTTTGCCGCGGTCGGAGCGCATCAGGGAAACGCCCTTTGCCTCCGTTTCTCCCTGCGGCGGCTCGACCTGCGGCCACAGCGACTCTCCCTGGAACGAAGCGTTCCGCACCAGCGTGATATGCGGGGAAAACCGCTTGCGGTCATAAGGGATTTCGTTCGCCGCCAGCGCGCCGCGAAGTTTTTTCACATAGGCGGCGAATGTTTCGTCCTTCGCAAGCCCCGCCCAATAAAGATTCCCGAAGCTTCCGACGCCGTCGAGGCGCAGGCGCACCGGACGGAACGGCACCGAAGAAGCGGCTTCCATCACCGCGTCCGGCGCGGCGTATTCCCCGATGAACGCCAGCGTCAAATGCAGGTTTTCCGGAGGCGCAAACCGCCCCCGCATCCCGAAGGCCCGAAGTTTCTCCTGAAACTCCGTCAGCGCCCGCACCATCGGTTCATCGAACTGGATCGCAAGAAAAAGCCGCATACTGACCTCCCCGTCCCGCCCGTGCGCGGAACTTTTTTCGTTTTTACCCTACAAAAACGCGCCCTCTTATTTTTCCTCCTTTGCCGCCGCCAGCAGGAACACCGTGGACAAGATCAAAGCGGAGCCCAGCGCGTCCATCAGCCCGAACGGAATGTGCAGCAGCAAAACGGAAAGCAGGATGGCGGTCAGCGGCTCGATGGAGCCCAGAATGCTCGCTTCCGTCGGGCGGATGTATTTCAGGCTGCCAAGGTAGCAGCCGAAGGCCACCACCGTGCCGCAGACGATGATATACGCGTAGATCAGCGCCGCCGTACCGTCCCAGCGGCCAGAGAAGTGCCACGGCGGGCAAATCGCGGAAAGGGCGATCCCGCCCACGAGCATGCCCCAACCGATCACGAGCGTCGCCCTCCATTTGCGGATCATGCGCCTCGGCTGCACGGTATAGAAAGCGGCGGAAACCGCCGACAGCAGTCCCCATACCACGGCGACGACGGGAATCGAGAGCTTCCCCAAGTCGCAATGGGTGACCAGGAGGAACGTCCCCATGACGGCCATCCCGACGCAGAGCAGTTCGACGGGCTTCGGCAGCTTCCGGGTGGAAAGCGCCGTATACGCGACGATGATGATGGGCATCAAATATTGAAGCACCGTGCCCGCGGCAGCGTTCCCATACTTTATGCTGGCAAAATACGTATACTGCACCGCCAGCATGCCCACGAGAGCGAAAGCGATCAGTTCCTTCGCGTCCCGCCGGTCACGCCAAACGGAAAAGATATTCTCCCGGTAGAAAAGCAGGTCCAAGAGCAGGAGCAGGCACCCGGCAATCAGCAGCCGGGTGACGACCAGCCATTCCGTAGTGAAGCCGCAGTCCTGCAGCAGATATTGCCCGGCGACGCCGCTGCCGCCCCACATGGCGGCGCCCACGGCGGCCATCAGCAGCCCCCGGTTCCGTTCCGTCAACCCATCACCCCCTCGCCGGGAAACGTACCCGTTTTTTCCGAACGCCATTCATTCGGCTCCATCCATGATACCATATTCTTCAAAATCTACAAAAATATATCGTCTGAAACTCTCTCGAAGCCCCAGCCCGCCAGAATCGCCAAAATCCCTTGCACGATGTGGATTTGGACTGTATCCTAAAAAATGGACAGTGAAAAAAGAGACCTCCTGTTGTAGAATCAATCTATAACAGGAGGTCATTCTTATGCCCAGACCGTATATCA
>ONUH01000027.1 GCA_900321035.1 uncultured Selenomonadales bacterium
CGCTTTCCGGCGAAGCGACGGCGACCACCGACGGCGTTGAGGAGAAATTGACCGCCGGCGACTGTCATTACTGCCCGAAGGGGCACAGGCATTTTCTGAAAAACGACGGCCCGGAGGACTTCGTTTTCTTCGCGGTTGTGCCGCAGCAATAGGGAGGGCGTAGCTATGTGCTTGGCAGTGCCGGCGAAAATTGTTTCCATAAAAGACAGCCTTGCCACGGTGGAGCTTCGCGGCGTGACGCGTGAGGCGAGCCTGATGCTGCTGCCGGAGGCGGAGGTGGGGGACTATGTACTGGTCCACGCGGGGTTCGCGATGCAGGTCATAGAGGAGACGGACATGGCGGAGACGGAAGCGCTCTGGGCGGAAATGAACGGCGGCCCGCGCACGGTGAATCTGGAGTTATCGCAGCATGGATGAGAAAACGATAAAGGAGAAAGAGCTTTCGGCGCGCTTGCTAGAGGAAATCAAAAGCCTCACGGCGGGGCGGGAACATCCCCTGCGGTTGATGGAAGTCTGCGGCACCCATACCGTCTCGATTTTTCGCGCGGGGCTTCGGCAGCTTTTGCCAACCGAGGTGGAGCTTGTTTCCGGTCCCGGATGTCCCGTATGCGTGACGCCGGACGGCTATATGGACGCGGCCATCGCCTATGCGGGGATGGAGGACGTCATCGTCGCGACCTTCGGCGATATGCTGAAAGTGCCGGGTTCGTCGTCGAGCCTTGCCGAGGCGGCGGCGCGGGGCGGCGACGTGCGGATCGTCTATTCGCCCCTTGACGCGCTGGCAATCGCAAAGGAAAATACCGGCAAGAAGGTCGTGTTCTTAGCGGTGGGATTTGAGACGACGGCGCCGACGGCAGCCGCCGCCGTGTTGACGGCGGAGCGGGAAAACGTCGGCAATTTCTTTTTGCTTCCCGCGCAGAAACTGGTGCCGCCCGCGATTCGCGCATTGCTTTCCGACGAGGACGCGCGGATCGACGGCTTCCTATTGCCGGGGCACGTGGCCGTCGTTACGGGCAGCGAAAAATTTTCTTTTCTCGCGGAGGAATACCATTTGCCGGGCGTGGTGGCGGGTTTTTCGCCGACGGAACTCCTGCGCGGGATTTACCGTCTTGTGCGGCAGGCGGCGGCGGGGGAGGCGCGCGTCGAAAACGAGTACAAGAGCGTCGTGCGCCCGGAGGGAAATCCGGCGGCGCAGAAGATGATGGATCGGATTTATGAAACCTGCGCGGCGGAGTGGCGCGGATTGGGAGAAATTCCCGCTTCGGGGCTTTGCTTGCGGGGCGAATACCGCCGTTTCGATTTTTCCGAGACGCGGCCTCTCGATTTGCAGCCCGCGCCGCCGAAGAAAAGCGGCTGCCGCTGCGGCGAGGTGTTGCAGGGCAAGATCCTGCCGAAGGAATGCAGGCTGTTCGGAACGGCGTGCGTGCCGGAGCATGCGGCGGGGCCCTGCATGGTATCCGCCGAGGGTGTTTGCGCGGCATGGCACAAATACGGGGGAGGAGTCTTCCAATATGACTGAAACGATACAGCTGGCTCAAGGCGCGGGCGGGCGCATGAGCGCGCTCTTGACGGAGGAAGTCCTGCGCCCGATCCTTGGCAATCCGATTCTCGACCGCCTGCATGACGGTGCGGTTTTAGATATGGGCGGGAAAATCGCGTTCACTACGGACAGCTATGTCGTCGCACCGCGATTTTTCCCCGGCGGCAGTATCGGGCGCATAGCGGTCTGCGGGACGGTCAATGACCTGGCGATGACCGGGGCGGAGGCGAAGTATCTTTCCCTTTCGTTGATTTTGGAAGAGGGATTTGCCGTAGAGGAACTGAAGCGCGTCCTGCAGGACGTGCGCGCGGCGGCGGACGAGGCGGGCGTTTTGATTGTCACCGGAGACACGAAAGTGGTCGGTCATGGCGCCTGTGACGGAATCTATATCAATACGGCGGGCGTCGGGGAACTCATCGAAGGCGCGGACGTTTCGCCGCAGAATATCCGTCCAGGCATGGACGTCGTCGTGTCGGGGTTTCTTGGCGACCACGCGGCGACGATTACGGCAGCGCGCCACGGATTGAAACTGCCGGAAGCGATAAAGAGCGACGCGGCCCCGCTCTCCGGCCTCGTGAAAGAAATGCTTCGGGCCGTGCCGGAGGTTGCCTGTCTGCGCGACCCGACCCGGGGCGGCGCGGCGGCGACGCTGAACGAGCTGGCGGCGCAGTCTGGGACGGGTATCCTGCTGGATGAGGAATTGCTTCCAGTGCGACAGGAAGTCGAGGGCGTCTGCGAGCTGCTTGGCTTCGAGCCGCTGTACCTTGCCAACGAAGGAAAACTCCTTGCCTTCGTTCCCTCCGAGAAAACGGATGCGCTGCTTGCCGTCATGCGCGCGCACCCGTACGGAAAAGAGGCGCAGCGCATCGGCGCGGTGACGGATAAAGCGCCGGGGCAGGTCGCAATGAGAACGCCGCTGGGCGGGATTCGGATTGTCGATATGCCGACGGGCAGCCTCGTGCCGCGAATCTGTTGATAAAACGGGAAAATCCTTCCAGTCCGAAAAATTTTCGGGGTGGAAGGATTTTTTTATGCGGAAAGAGAATATTTTTTATATGGTTTTCATAGAGATATCTTATAATGAGGAAAAATGAAAGGAAGGGGGGATTGGACAGGATGGATATGTATGTGGATTATTTCTCTTCTTCGGGACAAGGTTTCTCGCTGCCTTTGCTGGGGCAGCTTCACGGCTTGCTTTCCACGTTGAGCGCGCTGGATATTTTAGACATTATTCTCGTTGCCATTATTCTTTATAAATTGTATGAGATGCTGGAAGATACGCGCGCCATTACGCTGGTGCGGGGCATTATTTTCCTGCTGACGCTTACGCTCCTTTCCAACATATTTAACTTGCACGCGATTTATTGGCTGTTGTCCAAGACGGTGACGCTGCTCTTCGTGGCTTTGCCCATCGTATTCCAGCCGGAGCTGCGGCGGACGTTGGAGCATTTGGGTGAGGGGCGGTTCCTTGCGCATTCGTCGTTTTTGAACGATGAGGACGCGGAGAACGTGATGCAGGAAATCGACTCTGCACTTCGGGAACTGTCGGCCGTAAAAACGGGCGCGCTGATCGTCATCGAGCGGAACATGGGACTGAACGATATCTGCCGGACCGGCGTGCAGGTGGACGGACTTGTGTCGAAGGAATTCCTGCGGAATATCTTTTTCGTGAATACGCCGCTTCACGACGGCGCGGCTGTCATTCGTGGAAAACGCGTCATAGCGGCCGGCTGTCTCCTGCCGCTGACCGAAAACCGGACGCTTTCCACGGAATTGGGAACGAGGCACAGAGCGGCTATCGGGCTTTCGGAGCAGTGCGACGCGCTGATTCTCGTCGTCAGCGAGGAAACGGGCATCATATCGGTGGCGGAGAACGGGCATATTCACAGGAAGATTGATTCCGCGCGGCTCAGGCGGTATCTGAAGCCCATATTCGAGCCGGAGAAAATCAGCCTGAAGGAAATGATCAAAAACTGGAGGAATAAGAAGAAATGAACAGCCTAAAGGGATTTTTTCTTCATAATCTGCCGGTGAAGATTGTCGCTCTGCTTGCGGCTTGCATTCTTTGGGCCTTTGTGATGAACGACCAGAATCCAGCCATGGAAAGCGGTTTTTCTGTTCCGCTGACGGTGCTCAATCCCCCTGGAGAATCCCGGATAACGCAGGACGCGGAAACGGTGAAGATCAAGCTGCGCGCGCCGCGGTCGATTTTCGCGGTCATCAGCTCGGACGAAATCAAGGCGTTTGTCGATCTGGCGGGTTTGGAGCCAGGCACGCATCCGATGCATGTGCAGACGGTGATTCCCCAAGGCGTCGAAGTCCTTTCCGTCACGCCGGATTTGGTGAAGTTTACCATCGATCCGATCATCCAGAAGCGGATGGGCGTTCGGATTGTTCGTTCCGGCGAGGCCCCTGCGGGGTGGACGGTAGCCGGCATTGATCCGGAGACTCGCACGGTGACGGTGGTCGGGCCGCAGTCCGTTGTCGCAACGGTTGCGGAAGTCGTGGGTACGGTGGTCGTTTCCAACGCGACCGCAGACGATGCGGATATTGAGGTGTCTTTGCAGGCCGTGGACGAAGACGGGGAAGTCGTTGAGTCGGTCCGCATCGTGCCGAAGGTCATCTCGGCGCGCGTGCGGTATGCCCGAAGCCTTGCGCGCAAGGTCGTCGACGTCAAGCCGACGGTGGAAGGCACGGCTGCTCCCGGGTATACGATTTCAGAAATCCGCGTGGAGCCGGCGCGCGTCGAGCTGGCAGGAACGGGCGCGGCGCTGGATGCGGTGACGACGCTTTCAACGGAGCCGATTTCCGCAGCCGACTTGACTGAATCGACGAGTCGGACGGTTTCCCTGGTATTGCCGGAAGGCGTGACGGTCACGAACAAGATGGTGAACGTGCGCATTGAAGTAAAGAAGAATTAAACGGTTTGCCTGACGGGGCGCGGGGGATGGAAGTTTCCTCCGCGCCTGCGTCAGGTTTTTTGTTAGTGGAGGACGTATGATACGGATTGAGGGGCTGTCGGTGCCCGTTTCCGATGGACGGTCTTGGGAAGAGATTGCGGCGGAACGTCTCTCGCTTCGCCGCGAATCGGTGCGCCGTGCGGAACTCGTGCGGCGTGCGGTGGACGCGCGGCGGCGGCATGGGACGCCCGTTTGTTTTTCCTGCGTGCTGGATGTGGAAACGGAAGAAAATGAAGGACGTGTGCTGGCGCGGTTTCGGCGGGATAAAAGAATCTCCGCCGCGTCGGAAAAAGCGCCGTCCGTTTTCGCGCGCCTCGCGGAAAAACAATGCCCCGTGTCAACCCGGAGGCCCGTCGTCGTGGGGTTCGGTCCCGCCGGTATGTTCGCGGCGCTTGCGCTATCGGCGGCGGGCTGCGCGCCTCTCGTCTTCGAGCGCGGGCAGGACGTGGACGCGCGTCACGCGGCGATTGCACGGTTTTGGTCGGGAGGTCCGCTGGATGAGAATACGAACGTGCAGTTCGGCGAGGGCGGCGCGGGTACGTTTTCCGACGGCAAATTGACGGCCCGGGGAGGCGACCCGCTGCAGCGGGATATCATTGACGCTTTTGTGCGCGCGGGCGCGCCGGAGGAGATCCGCTATTTGGCGAAGCCGCATATCGGCACCGACCGGCTGCGGGAGGTCGTGAAAAATATTCGCGCCGAGATTTTTCGGCTGGGCGGCGAAGTCCGTTTCGGGGCGCGGGTGGAAGCCATAGAGACGGAAGCGGGGGAAATATCGGGCGTCCGTCTCGCGGGGGGCGAACGGATAGCGGCGGACGCGGTCTTCCTGGCCATCGGGCATTCGGCCCGGGACACGTATCAAATGCTGTATGAGAGCGGCGTCGCCATGGAGGCGAAAGCCTTTGCCGTGGGCGTCCGCATCGAGCATCCGCAGGAGATGATCGACCGCGCGCAGTATGGGGATGAAGCGGGAAATCCGCGCCTCGGCGCGGCGGATTACGCGCTGACGTTTCAGGATGAGGCGACGGGGCGGGGCGCGTATTCATTCTGCATGTGTCCCGGCGGGCAGGTGGTGGCGGCGGCCTCCGAGCAAGGCCGCGTTGTGACGAACGGCATGAGCGTTTACGCGCGGGATTCCGGCGCGGCCAATGCGGCGCTTTTAGTGCAGGTGAGGCCGGAGGATTTTGGCGGCGCTGTCCTAGGCGGCGTCGCGTTTCAGCGGGAGTATGAGGCGGCGGCGTTTCGTATCGCGGGTGGCGATTTTCGCGCGCCGGTCCAAAGCGTCGGGGATTTCCTGCGCGGTGCGTCGGGCAGCCGTGATTTTTGCGTGACGCCGACCTACCGCCCCGGCGTCACGCCCTGTCGTCTGGACGATTGCCTGCCGGCTTTCGTCGCGCGGACGCTTCGGGATGCGCTGCCTGCTTTCGATGCGAAAATTGCAGGATTTGCCGCCGAAGACGTTCCGCTCACGGGCGTCGAGATGCGCTCGTCTTCGCCCTGCCGCATATTGAGAGACAGGGAAAGCTTTGCGTCCCTGTCGACGCCGGGTCTCTATCCCGTGGGCGAGGGTGCCGGCTACGCGGGCGGCATCATGAGCGCGGCGGTGGACGGTCTGAAAGCGGCGCTTGCTTTTTTGCGGCAAATGGGTAAAATATAGGGAAGTATTTTATAATTTTAAATGAAAATAAACCGCAGGAGGAACACAGAACATGGCGAGAATGTTTGGTACGGACGGCGTGCGCGGGGAAGCTAACTTGGAGCTTACGCCGGAGCTTGCGTATCGGCTGGGGCGCGCGGCGGCGCTTTATTTTAATAAGGATGGCCAGGCGCGGCCCGAGATCCTGATCGGGAGGGACACCCGGATTTCCGGGGCGATGTTCATCTCTGCGCTGGCGGCGGGCGTCTGCTCGGCGGGCGGCCATGCGGTCATTGCGGGCATCATCCCGACGCCGGCTGTGGCTTACCTCACGAAAAAGCACAAGATGGCGGCTGGCATTGTCGTTTCCGCATCGCACAATCCCTTCGGCGACAACGGCATCAAGTTTTTCGGCGGCGACGGCTACAAGCTGCCCGACGAAATCGAGGACGAGATCGAGGCGATCGTGCATCGGATCGAGAAGCAGGATGATTTTTACCGTCCGTCCGGTCCGTCGGTGGGCTCGCTGAAATACAACAAGGCGCTCCTGCAGGAATATATCGACTTTGTGCTTTCGACCACCGACACGCGGCTCGACGGCATGAAGATCGTGCTTGATTGCGCAAACGGCGCAGCTTACGAGGCAATGCCGGAAATCCTGCGGCAGCTGGGCGCGGATCTCACGGTAATCCATGACGAGCCGAACGGCCTGAACATCAACGACGCCTGCGGTTCCACGCATTTGGAATCTTTGATTCGAAAGGTCAAAGAAGTGGGCGCGGATATCGGCGTGGCGCACGACGGCGACGCTGATCGTTGCCTTTGCGTTGACGAAAAAGGAAATATCCTTGACGGCGACCGCATGCTGGTGATTTGCGGCCTCGCGCTGAAAGAAAAAGGAGCCTTGCCGGGCGATACCATCGTGACGACGGTGATGGCCAATATCGGATTCCATAAGGCTGTGAAAGCCGCCGGAGGGCGCGTCGAGGTCACGAAAGTCGGCGACCGTTACGTGCTGGAGGAAATGCGCGCGCACGGTTATGCGCTCGGAGGAGAACAGTCGGGGCATATCATTTTCGGGGACATCGCCACTACGGGCGACGGGCTCGTGACGGCGCTGCAGGTGCTGCGCGTGCTGAAACAGAAGGGCTGCGCGGCTTCCGAGATGACCGCCATGATGACCAGCTATCCGCAGCTTCTTGTCAACGTGACGGTCAAGACGAAGGACGGCTGGGAAGAAAACGCGCGGATTCAAAAGTCCATCGACGATGAAAGCACGCTCTTGGGAGACAACGGACGCATCCTCGTCCGTCCGTCGGGCACGGAGCCATTGATCCGCGTCATGGCGGAAGGACCGGAGCAGGGGCAGCTGGAAGAAATCTGCCAGCGCATCGCCGACGTAGTGCGTGAGGAACTGGGTTAAGTTTATTCAGTAAATTTTCAGGTTATGTTCGATTGTTACAGGCTTCGCCTGCATAAGAAACGCTAAAAAGCTGACGCTTTCAAGCGTTTCTAATCACATGAAACATTTTCTTTTCAAAGGGGAGGGCATCGCCCTCCCCTTTGTATCCTCTCCTACGCGAGGGAGAGCCCTCGCGGCTCCCCAGAGGGGCCGTAACAATCCGCTGGACTGTTACGGGGCCCAGGATTCCGCGGTGAAAGCTCAAAACATCTTGTCGGGTAGTTTATCCCGCGATTAATCCTCTTGGCGGCTTAAACTTTAGCCCATTTTACGGAATTATGTGTCAGCGCTGCGAACCCAACTTCGCAAAAATGGGCTAAAGTCAAAGTTATCAAGAACTATATCGCGGGATGAACAAATCCTAAAGTTATTCTTTCCTTTCGCCGCGGAATCTTATGGCCCGCAGGCCGTTTCAGGGGAGTGGCAGTCCAGTGGACTGCCACTCAGCGGGGACGCGAAATAGTCCACTGGACTGTTTCGCCCTGCTGGTGGGGATACAAAGGGGCAACGCCCCTTTGAAAAACTATTCCAAGACGATGAACGAATGCAATCGTACAAGCCATAGTCATAACTTTTCGCAAAGAAAACCAAATCAAAATGTTCCACGTGAAACATTTTTGATTTGTATATTTATTATTCTAATTAGAGAAGTCTTTTTATTTTGAAGCATAAACAGGGGAGGGCGTCGCCTTCTCTTTTATTTTTCTTTCGGGGCGTTTTGCGTGCGCAGGAGAAGAAAGCGAAACCATGAAAACAGGACAAAAAATATTTTGTAATGAAATATTTTTGTAATCCTTTTTGGAATAAAAATAATCATTGTATAAACATATATATAACAATGGATTTTATGCATGGGATAATTATCCCGGAGAATATTCAAAATTGGATAAAATTCTCAAACCCCCATATTTCCACGCTTTCATTAAATTTTCATTTTCGGGGAAGAAATCGACGTGGTTTGACAGGACAAACCCTTATGGGGTACGCTTTTCGGCAGTACGGGAGAAGTCTGTCCAAGACTTCCTGTACGAATCTTGAAGGAAGGCTGGCAGAAGCTTTCTTTTCGGGAAGCGTCGTCCTGTGAGGCGCGCGCCCGGGAGGAGGGACTGCCGACCGGGGAATGCGGCACGCAT
>ONUH01000025.1 GCA_900321035.1 uncultured Selenomonadales bacterium
GGGACGGACCGTACATGCGCTTTTAAGCGCCGCTGGTAGTTTGAGGCCCTTTGGGCCGTTAATATAAAACCCCCGGCTATGCCGGGGGATATTTATTGTCTTGCACACTTGGCGAAGTATGCTATAATGAAAAAGTATTTTCACAAGGTAAAGGAATAAAGCTGGGCGGTGTTGTTATGATTAATCCAAAATTGAAGGATGATTTGACGGATCAGCTTTGCGAGACAGTGTTGCTTCTCCGCGGCGTGGAGGAATGTTATCAATTTTTTGAGGATATCTGCACCATCAGCGAGCTGAAAGCATTGGCACAGCGGCTGGAGGTGGCGCGCATGCTGAACACGGGGCACACTTACGACGACATCGTGGCGCGCACTGGCGCGAGTACGGCGACCATCAGCCGCGTCAAGCGCTGCCTGCATTACGGTGCGGACGGATACAAGGTCGTTTTGGAACGGTTGCAGCAAAAGAAGGAAGGAAGTGAGGCGCAGGATGCAGACAAGGGATGAGGTTTTTGGGATTCCCTATGGGACGAGGGATTTCTTGCCCACGGAGGCGAGAGAGAAACGAGCCATCGAATCGCTTCTTGCGGAAGGGTTCGCGAAATGGGGATATGACGAGATCGTGACGCCGGCGTTCGAGTTCGTGGATACGTTGACGCTGGGCAACGGTCGGCGCATTGAGCCCTATATGTTCAAGTTCTTTGATCGTCAGAATCGTACGCTGGCATTGCGGCACGAAATGACGACGCCTATTGCGCGCGTCGTAGCGAGTCGCATGAAAGGCGTGGAAATGCCGCTGAAGCTTTTTTATCTGAGCCCTGTGTATCGTTACGAACAAGCACAGACAGGGCGTCAGTGTGAATTTTACCAGGCGGGCGTCGAGTTCATGGGGTCTAATTCCGAGGCGGCCGATGCGGAAATTGTCGCGTTAGCGGTATCTTCGATGAAAAACGCAGGCCTCAAGAATTTTCAGGTTTGCTTGGGGCAGGTTGATTTCATTCACGGCCTGATGCAGGAGCTGCATCTTGACGAGCGGGCACAGGAGACTGTTAAATCCGCATTGGAAGCGCATGATTTGGTCGGACTGCGCGTATTGGCGGATCAAGCCGGGCTTTCGCCGAAAGAAAAAGATATTTTGCTTGGCGTACCGCTATTGCACGGGCGCATGGAAATCTTGCAAAAGGCGCGGACGATGGCGACGAATATGCAAAGCCTTCGCGCGCTCGATAATCTGCAGGCAATATATCAGCTGCTGCAAGCCTATGGCGCGGAAGAATATGTGACATTCGATCTCGGGATCATCCGTGATTTTGGTTATTATACGGGAATGGTCTTTGAGGCGTATACGCCGGGACTCGGTTTTCCGCTTTGCGGGGGCGGGCGCTATGACCGGCTTCTTTCAGATTTCGGGCGCGGATGTCCGGCGACCGGTTTTGCCCTTGGCATTGAGCGCGTCATGTTGGCGCTGGAGCGGGAAAATCTTAAATCGCCCGCTTCGCAAAAGGGGACGTATATTTCCTACACGGCGAACAAAAGAGAAGAGGCTATTCGGCTCGCGGAAGAGCGCCGCGCGGCGGGCGAGATTGTCGAGCTTTCCCCTTCGGAGGAAACGAGAGACGAGGCGGTTCGTCGGCAGAAGGCGAGAAAGTATCGTGAACTCGTCTATTTAGAATGATGATAGGAAGAGTGCGGCAATTTTTTTGGGCGGCATTTGCGCGGATTTCCGCGAGCGACCGAGAATATATGGAAGGTTCGCTCGTTCCTGCGCTTCGGAGGCTGTTTTTCGCGATGTCCGTTCCTGACCAATGTCATGCGGTTCGTACGGCGCGGTGCGCGCAGATGCTGATGCACAAGTTTTCGGAGCCTGTCGATTCCGCATTTTTGACGCGCTGTGCGTTGTTGCACGATATCGGGAGGAAAAAAGGAGATCTCGGCACGATATGGAAATCTATTGCCGTCCTTTTTTCGACCCTGTTTCCTAAATGCGCTTATGCTTATGGCAACGGAAGCGAGGGATTGTTGGCAAAAAAAATGCGCGTATATTTCCATCACGCGGAAATAGGCGCGGACCTTTTGGAAGATTTGGGGTTTGCGGCGGAAGCGGCTGTCATTCGCAAGCATCATAAAGCTCCGGCGGATGACGACCCGCCGGAGCTTCGGATACTGCGTATGGCCGATGCGAAAAGCTGATTCAGTAGCCGCGTTCCTTGTCGATGATGTTTTTCATTTTCGCTGTATCGGGAAATGCTTTTAGATTGTCAATGAAAACGTTGATCGCGCGTTCCATGTAGCGCGGCGACGTGGCTGCGTGATGGGGCGTGATCAAAAGGTTCGGTGCCTCCCAGAGCGGGGAATCTGCGGGGAGAGGCTCCTCACAGAAAACGTCGAGAGCCGCGCCGCCGATAATGCCTGTGTGTAACGCATCGGAAAGATCCGCCTCGTTTACCACCGGGCCTCGTGAAACATTGATGAAAAACGCAGTCGGTTTCATTACGCTGAAGGCTTTTTTCGAGAAAAGATTTCGTGTTGCCGGCGTCAGCGGCAAGGTTACGATGACGAAATCGGCGGCTGGGAGCAATTCATAAAGCGCGTCGGGTTGGAACAACTTGTCGACGTCTGGTTCTTTTGACATTGATTGTTTGACGCCGTAGACGGTCATGCCCATTGCCTTCAGGCGATTAGCGATGATGCTGCCGACACTGCCGAGACCAATGACGGCGGCTGTTTTTCCGTAGAGTTCGTCAAGACCGCGAAGTCCTTTCCATTGTTTGGATTTTTGATTATCGTATGCAGTCAGGAGTCCTCTCGTCCGGCAGAGTATCATGCCGAGCACATGCTCGGCGATGGGGATGCCGTGGATACCGCGCACGTTCGTAAGCAGAATATCGGACGTGCGAAACGCTTCCAGCGCGATAAAGCCATCGACCCCCGCCGTCAGCGCCTGCACCCAACGAAGCTTCGGCGCATTCGGCAGTATGGGCGCGAGGTTCGTCTGACCGAACGCAAGCAGGATTTCGGTATCGGCAAGGTAAGGTTTACAGTCTGATGGCTTTGCGACATGTATTTCGGCGTCGGGACAGGCGGTTTTGATTGTTTCAAGCTGTTCGTCACGAAGGGGATGCAGAGAAAGAATATTCATGCTGAGCGAGCTCCTTTCATTTTGTCTTTCAAAAATAATGTTTCGACGATAAACAAAAGAATCCTTTTTATTGACAAAGTTTGAATAGTTTATTATTATATTAGTGTGTTAATTCTTTAATTGAATAAAGGATTTGGGAGGATTTATGGGAATCAACGATTTGGATTATTTGACGGTAGCGTTGCCGAAGGGGAAACTTTTTTCGCCGTCGGCCGATCTTTTGGCGCAGGCGGGTCTTTCGGCGGATGGGTTGGAGGAATCTTCCCGCAAGCTCGTTCTCGTCAATGAGCAGGCAAAGGTAAAGTTTATCATCTCCAAGACGGCCGACGTGCCGACGTATGTGGAATATGGCGCTGCGGATATCGGCGTTATCGGCAAGGACGTGCTCGAGGAATCCGGCCAGGAGGTTTACGAGCTTTTGGACCTTGGGTTCGGACAGTGCCATTTGATGATGGCTGTGCCGGAGGGGGAACGGCGTCAGCATCTTGAGGATTATGCGCATACGCGCGTCGCGACAAAATTTCCGCGCATCGCGGAGCGTTTTTTCAGCGAGCACGGTATGCAGATGGAATATATTAAATTGAACGGTTCCATCGAGCTCGGGCCGATTGTCGGACTGTCTGAAAGCATTGTCGACATTGTGGAGACGGGGACGACGCTTCGGGAAAATCATCTGGTGGAAATCGTCCGCATCATGGATGCCACGGCGAGGCTCATTTCAAACCGCGTGAGCTTCCAGATGAAATTTGAGAGGATTCATCGTTTGGTCGAGGATTTGCAGGAAATACTGAAGAAAGGAAAATAAATAATGCGAATTATTAATGTGAAAGATTGCGGCGAGCTTGAAGTCGAGCGCCTGCTGCGTAAAGCCGCGTTTGACGAGGTGGAGCTGAGCCCGGCAATCCGGGAGGGGAACAAGAAACTTTTCGGCGCCGACCTGAGCGCGTCGGAGGTTGTAGAGAAAATCGTCGGCGATGTGCGGCGCGAAGGCGATGAAGCCGTCATGCGATATACGAAGCTCATTGACCGTACGGAGCTGGCACCGGAGAATTTTGCCGTCAGCGAGGCGGAGTTCAAGGAAGCGGAAACGCTGGTCGACAAAAAAGTCATGCAGTCCTTACGCCGTTCCATCGCGAATGTGCGGCGTTATCATGAGGAGCAGAAGCCGAAATCGTGGATGACGTACCGCGAGGAGGGTTCGCTTTTAGGGCAGTCGGTCATGCCGCTTGATCGTGTCGGGTTGTATGTTCCGGGCGGCACGGCGGCCTATCCTTCGTCTGTTGTTATGAACGCGGTTCCGGCTACGGTGGCTGGCGTGCGGGAGCTCGTCATGATGTGTCCGCCCCGCGACGGGAAGATTAATCCTTATGTATTGCTTGCGGCGAAAGAGATCGGCGTTTCGAAGATTTTCAAGATTGGCGGTGCCCAAGCTGTCGCGGCGATGGCGTTCGGTACGGAAACGATTCCGCGCGTGGACAAGATCACGGGCCCGGGCAATATTTTTGTAACGCTGGCGAAGAAAGCCGTGTATGGGCATTGTGATATCGATATGCTGGCCGGACCAAGCGAAATCTTGATCATCGCGGACGAGAGCGCCGACCCGGTCTACACAGCGGCGGATATGCTGAGCCAGGCTGAGCACGATCCGTTGGCGTCGAGCATCGTGATTACGACGAGCGCAATGCTTGCGGAAAAGACAGCGGCGGAGGTGGAGAAGCAGCTTGCCAATCTGCCGCGCAAGGCGATCGCTGGTGCTTCCATCGAGCGGAACGGCTTGATCGTCGTCGCCGAGGATATGATGCAGGCAATCCATTTTGCGAATCTCTCCGCGCCGGAGCATTTGGAGCTTTTGACGGAGCAGCCGTTCCAGCTTTTGCCTTATATCCGGCATGCAGGCGCGGTATTCCTCGGTGCTTATTCGCCGGAGCCGCTGGGCGATTATTTCGCCGGCCCCGACCATATCCTGCCGACTGGAGGGACGGCGCGATTCTATTCCGTGTTGAACGTGGAAACATTCATGAAGCGGACGAGCTTTATCTCTTACACGCAGCCCGCGCTGCAAAATGTTTCGGACGACATCGTTCGGTTAGCTGAGGCCGAGGGACTCCAGGCGCACGCGAACGCAATCCGTCTGCGGGGAGGAAAATAGATGCTGAAGTATCGCAAGGGACTTTCTGATATGCCGGCCTATGACGTGGCGGAGCGAGACTGGCGTTTGAAATTGAATGCGAATGAAGCGCCGACAAGCTTGCCGCCGCTGGTGGAAGAGCGTGTGATGTCGCGGTTGTCCCGCGTCGCGTTCAATCGCTATCCCAATCAGGAAATGGCCGACATTATTGCGCAGGTCGCTTCAAATTATTCGTTGCGTGAAGAGCAGATCTTTTTCGGAAACGGATCCAGCGAGATTATCGAGAAGCTGTTTTTCGCATTCGGCGGCAGCGGCCGTTCCATCGTCTATCCCGAACCATCCTTTTCTATGTATAGGATTTACGTTAAGACGGCGGACGCAAACGGTGTGCCTGTGGGATTGGAAGAAGACTACAGTCTTGACCGGGAAAAATTCGTCCGCGCCGTGCGGGAGAGCAAGGCGTCGCTGGCTGTGATCTGTACTCCGAACAATCCGACGGGTAATTTGATTTCACTTTCGGATATTGAATATATCGCGCAAAATGTCGACTGTGCGCTTCTTGTAGACGAGGCGTATTTGGAATTTGCAGGTGAGGACGCCTCTGCCGTGCCGCTTTTGAAGAAATATCCGCACCTGATCGTGGCGAGGACATTCTCGAAGGCCTACGGGCTTGCGGCGGCGCGCGTCGGATATATGATGGCGGATGCGTCAATCGTGGAAATGACGAAAAAGGCGTTCATGCCGTATCATCTGAACGTGCTTTCACTGGTTACAGCGGACATCGTGTACCAGATGCGGGATGACTTTCAGCCGAGGATCTATATGCTGCGGGACGAGTGCCGACGCGTAAACGAGACGTTGAAAGGATTTCCGGGACTGACCGTTTATCCGTCTTGTACGAATTTTATCCTGCTAAAATATGCGAAGGCTGTGGAATTGAATGAGTATCTGACGGAGTTAGGGATTGGCGTGCGGAGTTTTGGCAGTGCGCCGCGGCTTGAGAATTGCCTGCGCGTTTCCCTGGGAACGCGAGAAGAAAACGATGTTTGGATGAAAGAAGTTAAACGGTTTATTGAGGAGAAGGGATGACAATGCGAAAGTCGGAGAAAAAAAGGACGACGGCGGAAACTTCCGTCCGTGTTTCCGTGAATTTGGACGGTGTGGGAGAAAGCAAGATTGAAACGGGCGTCGGATTTTTCGACCATATGCTGACGCTGTTCGCGAAGCACGGCGGATTCGATCTCGTCGTGAAGTGCAAGGGCGATCTCGCCGTGGACGGCCATCATTCGATCGAGGATATCGGTATCGTGCTTGGCGAGGCCGTCAAAGAAGCGCTGGGAGACAAGGCGGGCATTGCAAGATACGGCTCCTTTTATATTCCGATGGACGAGTCGCTCGCCTTTGTCGCCGTCGATATCAGCGGACGTCCATATCTTGTCTATGAGGGCGGAGAGATGGCGCCTACGGTGGGAGACTATGATACGGAGCTTACCGAGGAGTTTTTGCGTGCTTTCGCATTTAACGCGGGACTGACGCTTCATACTCGAGTCTTATACGGAAACAATACGCATCACAAGATTGAGGCGCTATTCAAGGCCCTTGGCCACGCGCTGGCCATTGCTGTACGAAAGGACGGAAGCGTCAAGGGCGTGCTTTCAACGAAAGGCGTGCTGTAATGATTGCAATCATGGATTACGGCGTCGGGAATCTTTTCAGCGTGGGAAAGGCGTTCCTTTATCTCGGCGCGGACGCGGCAATCACAAGTAATCTTGACGTGCTTCGGCGAGCGGAAAAAATCGTTCTGCCGGGCGTCGGCGCATTCGGCGACTGCATGAAAAATCTTCGGGACAGCGGGATGATTCCCGTTTTGACTGAGCGAGTGAAAGCGGGCGTTCCGCTTCTTGGAATCTGCGTCGGGCTGCAGATCCTCTTTGAAGGCAGCGACGAGTCGCCGGAGGCGGAAGGCCTTGGATTCTTTCGGGGGCGTGTCCGCCGGATTCAGGCGGAAGGGCTGAAGATTCCGCACATGGGCTGGAATTCTCTTTCCGTTAAGCGAGAGGTGAAAGCCGATTTGTTCAAGGGACTCCCGGAAAATCCTTTCGTTTATTTCGTCCACAGCTATCACGCCGCGCCGGAGGACGAGGACATCGTCACGGCGACGGCAGACTACGGCGAGCGGCTGACGGCGGCTGTGGCGAAGGACAATATCTGCGCGACACAGTTCCATCCGGAGAAATCCGGGGACGTCGGGCTGCGAATCCTGAAGAATTTTATCGACGGAGGCGATGCTGTATGATGATTTTTCCCGCGATCGACCTGCGGGGCGGGCATTGCGTTCGTCTCTACAAAGGCGATTTTTCAAAGGAAGAGATTTTTTCCGACCATCCCGGAGAAATGGCTAAAAAATGGGAGGGTATGGGCGCGGAATTCCTTCATGTCGTCGACCTCGACGGCGCCCGCGGCGGACAATCGGAAAACCTGCCCGCCATCCGTGAGATTTTGTCTTCCGTACAGATTCCTATCGAATTGGGCGGTGGTATCCGTACGATGGAACAGATCGAGTCGATCCTATCGCTCGGCGTCCGCCGCGTGATTCTCGGCTCGGCGGCGGTGGAGTCGCCGGAGCTCGTGCAAGAAGCTGTGGAGAAATACGGGGAGCGCGTTGTGGTCGGCATCGACGCGAGGGACGGCATCGTGGCGGTCAAAGGCTGGGAGGAGTCCGGCGGCATCGACGCGGTAGAGTTCGCGAAGAAGATGGCGGCCTTCGGCATCCGCACGGTCATCCATACGGACATTTCCCGGGACGGGACCCTTTCAGGAGTCAACGCGGACGCGTCCGTCGCCCTCGCGAAGGCCAGCGGGCTTTCTGTCGTCGTGTCCGGCGGCGTAAGCTCGATGGAGGACATTAAAACGGTCAAAATGCATGAAAAGGACGGACTTGTCGGCGTTATCGCGGGCAAAGCGATTTATACGGGCGCGCTCGACCTGAAAGCGGCGATTGCGTTTGCCGGGACGGGGGACTAAAATGTACACGAAACGAATCATTCCGTGTCTTGACGTTAAGGACGGACGCGTCGTCAAAGGAACGAATTTCGTCGGCCTGCGCGACGCGGGCGACCCGGTGGAGCTTGCCGCACGCTACGATCAGGAACGGGCGGACGAGCTTGTTTTTTTGGACATTACCGCGTCCAGCGATAAGCGCAGCACGATGGTGGACGTGGCCTCTGCCTGTGCGTCGCAGGTATTTATCCCGTTCACAGTCGGCGGCGGCATCCGCTCGGCGGAAGATATGCGGGCGCTGCTTGCAGCGGGTGCGGACAAGACGTCGTTGAATACGGCGGCAGTCAAAAATCCCGCGCTGCTCTCCGAAGGCGCGGAGCGCTTCGGCCGACAATGCGTGGTGCTGGCGGTAGATGCGAAAAAATGCGGCGAGGATCGCTGGGAGGTCTATGTGAACGGCGGCCGGACGCCGACGGGGATCGACTGCGAGGATTGGGTGAAGCGCGGCGTTTCCCTTGGCGCGGGCGAAATCCTTTTGACGAGCATGGACGCCGACGGTACGAAGGACGGCTACGACATTCCGTTAACTCGCATGGTGTCCGAGGCCGTGAATGTTCCGGTCATCGCTTCGGGGGGAGCGGGAACGCTGGAGCATTTTTACGACGTCCTGACCCTGGGAAAGGCGGACGCTGTGCTTGCCGCGTCGGTGTTCCATTATGGGCAGTTTACCGTGTGCGAAGTCAAGACATATCTGAAATCACGAGGAGTGGAGGTAAGGCTTTGATGGATATTTCAATGGTGAAATTCGATGAGAAAGGCTTGGTGCCCGCCATCGTGCAGGAGGAAAACGGGCAGGTGCTGATGCTTGCTTATATGAACGAGGAATCGCTGAAAAAGACGCTGGAAACGGGCTACACTTGGTTTTACAGCCGCAGCCGCAAAAAGCTCTGGAACAAGGGCGAGACGTCGGGCAACGTGCAGAAGGTCAAGGAGATTTCCTACGACTGCGACGGGGACACGCTCTTGGTGCGCGTACACCAGACGGGCGTTGCCTGCCATACGGGCACGTATTCCTGCTTCAGTGGGCGCAGGCTCGGCGAAAACGAAAAGAGCGTCGCTGTCGTGCCGGAGGAGCCGCAGGCTTCTCTCGCCAACGTGCTGAACGACCTTTACGAGGTCATCCGCGACCGTCAGCTCAATCCGGTGGAGGGTTCCTATACGAATTATCTGTTCCAGCACGGGCAGGACAAGATCCTGAAGAAGGTCGGCGAGGAAGCTGCGGAGACAATCATCGCGTCGAAGAACATGGACCGGCAGGAGATTGCCTACGAGATGGGCGACCTCTGGTATCATTGTCTCGTGTTGCTCGCGTTCCACAACCTCTCGCCGGAGATCGTGTTCCGGGAGCTGAGAAATCGGCGCAACGGCGGCAATTATCATAAGTTTGAAGGAAAGACGGGCAACCGTCCGGAGATGTGAGGATATGGAAGAAGAAATCAAACGTTTTCTGAAAGCAACGGATATGAAAGAGGGACATCCGACAGAGGCGGAGCGGCAGATTCCGCCTCCTCCTCCCGAGTCTCCGGTTCCGCAGGATGCCCGTGTTTTGCGGCTTCCTGAGCCGGGGCTTTTGCCGGATAAAGAGGTCAATTTCCTCGAAATGATTGAGATGCGTGCTTCTGTGCGCGAATATAGCGATAAAGAGTTGACTTTGCAGGAGCTTTCATTTTTGCTGTGGTGTACGCAGGGTGTGAAAATGGCGTTGGAAAACGGCGGCACGATGCGGACGGTGCCTTCGGCGGGCGCACGGCATGCCTTTGAGACGTATTTGCTCGTGCATCGCGTGGAAGGAATACCGGCGGGTTTGTATCGTTTCCTTGCGCTTGGGCATGCGCTTTTGCCTATCGCGAATGGGGAAGAGGCTGACGAAGCGCTTCTCCCATGCTTTAGGGCGCAAAATATGGTGAAGAACAGCGCGGTTACGTTTTTGTGGTGCGCCGATTATCGACGCATGAACCACAGATTTGGTCCGCGCTCCGCACGGTACATTTACCTTGACGCGGGGCACGTTTGCCAGAATCTCTACTTGGCGGCGTATACACATCGGATTGGTGTTTGCGCGGTGGGCGCCTTCGATGACGGACCTCTGAACGCGGCGCTCGGCCTTGACGGGGAAAACGATTTCGCGGTATACGGCGCGACGGTCGGAAAGGTTATATGATTTGCAAAAGCAATTTTTCGGAAAAAGTGCTTGCTATTGCGTAAGTTTTGTGATAATCTGAGCAACATACAGGATAAATGCTTGGAAGAGGAACAGTAGCGTCTGCGGATTGCATAGAGAGCCGTCGGTCGGTGCAAGACGGACAAAAAGCGACGTGAACTCGCCTCGGAGCAGCTTTGCCGAATATGCGGGAAGCATTGTAGGCAAAGACGGAAGCCCACCGTTAGAGAGGGTATAACGAGTGCGCGTCCATGGACGCGAACGAGAGTGGTAACACGCAGGCAGAGCCTTCGTCTCTTGATGGGACGAAGGTTTTTACTTTTAGGAGGGGTCATGATGCAAAATTATACTAAGTACAAGAAGGGCTATTATCTTCCGCCGGTTATCGATCTTTCGTGGGCGAAGAAGGAATACCCTGAGCATGCGCCGGTTTGGTGCAGCGTCGACCTTCGTGACGGCAATCAGTCGCTGATCATTCCGATGAGTCTCGACGAGAAGATTGAGTTTTACAAGATGCTCGTCAAAATCGGCTTCAAGGAAATCGAGGTTGGGTTCCCTGCGGCCTCCGATACAGAATATGAATTTTTGCGTCGTCTCGTAGACGACAACTTGATTCCCGACGATGTGACGGTGCAAGTACTGACGCAGGCGCGTCCGCATATCATCCGAAAAACCTTCGAGGCGCTTCGCGGCGTCAAGAACGCCATCGTCCACGTTTATAATTCCACTTCCGTCGCCCAGCGCGAGCAGGTGTTCCGCATGACGAAGGAAGAAATCAAGGAGATTGCCGTCGAGGGCGCGAAGCTTTTGAAGGAATTGACAGAAGAAGCGGGGGAGAACTACCGTTTCGAATATTCGCCGGAGAGCTTCACGGGGACGGAGCCGGAATACGCGTTGGAGGTATGCAACGCGGTGCTCGACGTCTGGCAGCCGAAAGCGGACAGGAAGCCGATCATCAATATCCCGGTGACGGTGGAAATGTCGATGCCGCACATTTACGCGATGCAGGTCGCCTATATCTCGCAGAATCTTAAATACCGTGAGAACGTCGTGCTTTCGCTCCACCCGCACAACGACCGCGGCTGCGGCGTGGCGGATTCTGAGATGGGACTTCTCGCGGGCGCCGACCGTATCGAGGGAACGCTGTTCGGCAACGGCGAGCGCACAGGCAACGCCGATATCGTGACCATCGCCATGAATATGTTCGCGCTGGGCGTCGACCCGAATCTTGATTTATCGAACATGCCGGAGCTCACGGAGATGTATGAGCGCGTGACTCGGATGCAGGTCCACGCCCGTCAGCCGTATGCGGGCGCGCTGGTCTTCGCCGCGTTCTCCGGCTCGCATCAGGACGCTATCGCCAAGGGGATGAAATGGCGGGAGGAGACGGATCCGGCCCGCTGGACGGTGCCGTATCTGCCTATCGACCCGTCGGACGTCGGACGCGAGTACGACGGCGACGTAATTCGCATCAACAGCCAGTCCGGAAAGGGCGGCGTCGGTTTCATCATGGAGCATCAGTACGGTGTGCTCATGCCGAAGAAGATGCGCGAGGACTTCGGCTATTTCGTCAAGAGCGTTTCCGACCACAAGCACAAGGAACTGCTGCCTGATGAAATCTATCAGCTTTTCCAAAACGAATACGTCAACGTCGAGATGCCGTACAAGTTGATTGACTTCTCTCTGAAAAAAGAGCCGGACGGTTCCCGTTCCGGTGAAGTCATAATACTTGCGAACGGCAAGGAACAGACGTATAAGGCTCGGGGCAACGGCCGCTTGGATGCAGTGTCGAGTGCGCTGCAGGAAAATCTTGGCGTCAGCTATAAAGATCTGACGTACAGCGAGCACGCACTGGAAATCGGCCAGGCATCCCGAGCGATGGCCTATATCGGCATTACGGGCGAAGATGGCCGCACCTATTGGGGCGCGGGCATGGACACCGATATCATCACGGCGTCGATACTCGCCCTCGTCAGCGCAATCAATCGAATGAAGCACGCCGAAGAATAAGAAAAAGTATCTTTAAAAACTCCCTCCGTCACGCCTGTAGTGACCCCAAAAAGTTAGACCTGGCGTAGTAGCAACATTGCTACTACGCTATTTTTATGCTACGGAATGTATCCGCCGGTATTCAACGGGGCTCA
>ONUH01000024.1 GCA_900321035.1 uncultured Selenomonadales bacterium
GAGCCCCGTTGAATACCGGCGGATACATTCCGTAGCATAAAAATAGCGTAGTAGCAATGTTGCTACTACGCCAGGTCTAACTTTTTGGGGTCACTACATCTCAGCGAAAGGGAGTATTTCCTATCATGCAAACGTCACGTCTTTCTTCGACGCCTCGCGGACGGCCTTTTCCAAAAGCCGGACCGCGTTCAAGATGTCGTCTGGCGCCGCGTATTCTTCCGGATTGTGGCTGACGCCGTCCCGGCAGGGAATGAACAGCATACCCGTGGGTACGCGCTCCGCCCAGTGCATGGCGTCGTGCCCTGCGCCGCTGGGAAGCCGCATATAGGAACAGTCGGCCTCGCGGCAGATCCCGTCCAAAAAATCCAGCACCGAAGGACGAATCGCAACGGGCCGCTCGTCGGAAATCGGCACGATTTCAGAGACGACGCCGCGCCGTCCGCAAATTTCCGAAACGGCGGCTTTCAATTTATCCGCCACGCGCGTTTTCGTCGCCCCGTCGATGCTTCGAATATCGACGCCCAACTCTGCGCCGCCGGGAATCACGTTCATGACGCCGGGCGCAATCTGCAAAACGCCCACTGTCGCCACCGCCGGCGGCGCGCTCTCCGCGACTGCCAGACGCTCGGCGGCCAGCACGATTTCGGCGGCGGCGCAGGCCGCGTCATGGCGAAGGGCCATCGGCGTCGCACCGCTGTGATCGGCGTTCCCCGTCAGCCGCACGCGAAAACGTGTCGGCGCGGCGATGCCAGTCACAACGCCGACGCTCTTTTTTTCATGCTCCAGCACCTTTCCCTGCTCGATATGCACCTCAAAGAACGCCTTGACCCCGCCTTCGTACAGCGGTTTTCCCAGCGCGTCCGGCACGAGGCCCCGACCTTGCAGTACCTCGTAAAGCGTCGCGCCATCTTTGTCCTTCAGCCTCTGCGCCTCTTCCGCCGAGAGCTCCCCGAGCATCGCACGGCTGCCCAGCGTCGCCGCGCCGAACCGGCTCGATTCCTCGCACATGAAAAGCGCGATTTCCAGCGGATGTTCCGGCCGAAAACCGTCTTCCTTCAGGCTTCGCACCGTCTCGATCGCGGCGAGGACGCCAAGGACGCCGTCATAATTTCCGCCGTTCGGCACGCTGTCGACATGGGAGCCGAACATCACTGCGGGCAGCGACGGCTCCGCCCCCTCCCACCGTCCGATCACATTGCCGAATGCGTCTTCCCGCACCGAAAGCCCGATTTCCTTCATCATGCCAATCAAATAACCGCGCGCCTGCCAATCGGCGTCGGTAAAAGCCAACCGGTAAACGCCGGGACCGTCCCCTTCTCCCGAAAAGGTCCGCATCCTCGCGAACATATTCATCAGCCGCTCTTTTACTATCATGATCTTCCCTCCACAAATCAAAAAGCCTGCGTTTCATTGTATGCCGTTCCTCACTGCGGAGCAAGCCGCCCCGCAAAGAATATTGTATACATTTTCCGTACGGTTGACATGATAATCTGCAGCCAATATATTAATATACGGCGTGCAAAAAGGTGTGGATTCCTTCCGCGCGCAAAGTAAGGAGGATGTAAACTATGTTGGAACTCATGATGTTCACCGGCGCGGTGATCGTAGCCGTCGTCATCTATCTGTTGATCAAGGGCCACGAAGCCCGCGTCGTGCTGATTGGCGCCGGTATCCTGATGGCCTGTATCGGCGGCGCCCCCATGCAGTCGCTGGACGCGTTCGCAAAAAGCATGACGAACGCGGGCCTCATCAAGGCCGTCTGCTCGTGCATGGGCTTCGCGATGGTCATGCGCTTCACGAGCTGTGACAAGCACCTGATCAACGCCATGGCCAACGTCATTTCCAAGGTCCGCCCGCTGTTGATTCCCGGCGTGGTGCTCGGAACGTTCCTCGTGAATATCGCGCTGCCCAGCGCGGCGGGTACGGCGGCGGCTGCAGGCGCGATCTTCATTCCGCTCCTGATGGGCGCGGGCGTCCATCCTGCCATCGCGGCGGCCGCTGTCAAGTGCGGCACCTACGGCAGCATGCTGAACCCCGGCCTCGCCCACAACCCGTTCGTGGCGAAAATCGCGGGCGTGGACGTCATGGAGGTCATCGGCTTCCACTACGTCGCAAACTTCGCCTCGCTGTTCACGGCGATGATCGCCATCACCATCATCGGCTATTTCATGCATGAAGAAAAGGGCTATGTGGCGGAAGGCCTGGAAATCGAGCAGGATTTCAAGATCAACTACCTGTACGCGCTGATGCCCGCCCTGCCTATCGTCATCTTGCTGCTCGGCGCGACGAAGCTGGTACCGATGTTCAAAATGGAAGTCCCCACGCGATGATCATCGGCACGCTGATTTCCCTGGCCGTCACCCGCACGAAGCCCGCCGACATCGGCAAAGCGTTCTTTGACGGCATGGGTTCGGCCTACGGCTCCATCATCGGCATCATCATCGCCGCCGGCGTTTTCGTCTCGGGCCTGACGGCTACCGGTCTCGTCAAGGCGTTCATCGGCGCCATGCTGAACAATCCCGCCATCGTGAAAATCTGCGCGTCGGTGGGTCCGTTCCTCTTGGGCTTCCTGACCGGCTCCGGCGACGCCGCCACCTTCGCGTTCAACGAAGCGGTGACGCCCCACGCACAGGAATTTGGCATGTCCATCGTGCAGATGGGCAGCATGGCGACGCTGGGCGGCACGCTGGGCCGCACTATCTCCCCGATTGCAGGCGCGACGATTATCTGCGCGGGATTCGCGGGCGTCAACCCGGTGGAGATCACCAAGCGCAACGGTATTCCTATCGTGCTGGCGCTGCTGGTCGGAACCTTCTTCCTGGCACAAGGCTGATATAGAATAAAAATGAAAAAGACGCCGCACCGTCGGCGTCTCTTTTATCTGTAAGGAGTGATACCATGAAACTCGACCAAGAAATCATGCAAAGCACGGACGCGATGAAAGACGAGATGATCGCGCGGCGTCGCGACCTGCATCGCCACCCGGAGCCGGGCTGGACGGAGTTTCGCACGGCGGCTCTTGTCGCGACCACGCTGGAATCCCTCGGTTATAACGTTGCGGCCGGAGAGGACGCCGTAGCACGGACGTCGATGATGGGGCTCCCATCGCCAGAAATCCTGCGTGCGGCGGAAGAACGCGCCGCTGCCGAGGGCGCGGAACCGCGCTGGCTGGAACGCATGAAAGGCGGCCTGACCGGCG
Organism: uncultured Selenomonadales bacterium; assembly: GCA_900321035.1. Taxonomy (GTDB): domain Bacteria; phylum Bacillota; class Negativicutes; order Selenomonadales; family Selenomonadaceae; genus RUG12372. Next base: position 3,200 of record ONUH01000024.1, read on the forward strand.
TTGTCGGCACGCTCCGTTTCGCGAAGCCCGGTCCCGTCGTTGCGCTCCGTTTCGATATGGACTCCAACGACGTAGACGAGACCGACGCCCCCGACCATCTGCCGAACCGCGAGGACTTCGCCAGCCGCCACGCCGGAGCGATGCACGCCTGCGGTCATGACGGCCACACCACCGTCGGCCTCGCCGTCGCGAAGCTCCTCGCCGAGCGCAAAGACGCCCTCGCCGGAACATTGAAGCTGATCTTTCAGCCCGCCGAAGAAGGCGTGCGCGGCGCAAAGGCCATGACCGACCGGGGCGTCGTGGACGACGCCGACTATATGCTTGGCGCCCATTTCGGCTTCAAGATGAAAGAAACCGGCAGCATCGCCTGCAATGTCACCGGTTTCCTCGCCACAGGCAAATACGACGCCCGCTTCACCGGACGGGCCTCCCACGCCGGAGCTGCGCCCGAGGCGGGACGCAACGCACTCCTCGCCGCCGCCTGCGCCGCGCTGAACCTCCACGCCATCCCCCGCCACTCCGGCGGCGCGTCCCGCATCAACGTCGGCGTGCTGGAAGCAGGCACCGGACGAAACGTCACCGCCGACAAGGCGCTGCTGAAGCTCGAAACCCGCGGCGCCACTAGCGCTATCAACGAATTCATGGAAACCGAGGCGAAGCGCGTCATCGAAGCCGCCGCCGCCATGTACTGCGTAGAAGTTTCCGTCGAAAAAGTCGGCGGCGCTGCCGGCGGCAGCAACACGCCGGAGCTCGCCGCTTTCGTCGCGAAACGAGCCAAGGAGCTGGGCGTCTTTTCCAAAATCGTGAACGATTGCGACTTCGGCGCCAGCGAAGACTTCGCCTACTTCATGGAGCGCGTGCAGTCCCACGGCGGGCAGGCCGCGTACCTAATGGTCGGCGCGGACCTCGCCGCCGGTCATCACGACTCCCATTTCAATTTTGATGAAAACGCGCTGCCGAACGCCGCGAAAATTCTCGCCTGCACCGCCGCAAGCCTGCTCTTGGGCGAAAAGCCGTGAAAGAAACCATCATGAATGCATAAATGACGTATGCAAAAAGTCCAAGACTCCCTTTCATTTCCCCAGACGGAAACGGAAGGGAGTTTTTTTTGAGATTGTCCCGCAATGCTCTTGGGAAGCTTCATGATAACGGCAAAACGAGACGTGAAAAATCGCTGCTATATCGGAGGTTGCATGTCGGAGGGGAATCTGCAACCCCGCCTTGGCTTTGAAGGCTCAAAATGATATAATAAATCAGAAAAACTTGCATGATTTCTCAAGGCGGATTCTATGGTTAGGAAATAGACACACGCATTTCCCAGCCTATTTTCGCAAAAGGGAAAAATAGGCGGTCACGGAGGTACAGCTGAATGAACCGATTTTTCGTGGCAGGGCTGGCGCTGATGTTTGGATGCACGACGGCAACGGCAGCGGCGGCGCCCACACAGCCCGAGATTCCTGAAACCATCTATCAATGGGTACAGTCCTCAGAGAGGATGAACTACTTTTTCAACAAAAACGAACTGTATTATGCCACGGATGAGGCAGGGCAAATCGACGCCAGCACGCTGCTCGTTCCCGTCGTCAAAACGTACGACGATATCCAGATCGACGACGTACGCACAAAACGAAGATGGCGCATGGAAGGAGACGATGAATTGCCGGACTTGGCCGGCGAAGCAAATTACCTGACGTTCGATCTTGCCCGCGGCGTCGTGGTGGTGAACGCGGTCGATCTGCTGGATTCGCAGCTTTCGCCGCTGGAACATTCGGAGCCAAACCGCGAAGTCATCATTGAGGAACTTTCGGAAATGAGCCGCGAGAGAATCTTCTATCGGGCGATTCTCGACTATGAGCAGGAACACCGCGAAGAAATCATGGCGCAGACGCAGGAAGCCGCTTCCCGAAAATAGGAGGCGCATCAGAAGCGCATCGTCAATGGCCTTGCCGCCAGTGACTTCAACAGACAGTAAATGTTTGACCAAATACAAATTGCATCTTTTAGGGGGAAACTTTCATGACAAAAAAGAGCGTGGAGATTACCGGTCTTCCGGTAATCAGCGTCACCGAAGGGTTCGAGCTGGGCGTCAGCAAAACGCTGATCGTCGATGCGAAAGCGGGCGCGGTGGCGGCCATCACCATCGAAGACGAGGACTGGTACCGGGGCGTGAAGCTGCTCCCCTATTCCTCGATCATTGCCATCGGCAACGACGCCATCACCGTCACCAACAGCGACAGCATTTTAACGCTGGACGAGGCCTGCGACTTTGAAGCGATGCTGGACGCCAATATCCGCGTCATCGGTACAAAAGCCATCACAAAGACCGGCACGATTGACGGCGAAGTCAGCGAGATTTTCATCTCCCCGAACGGCGTAGTGGAAAAGATTGAAATCATTGATCCGCAGGGCAATGCGTCCGAGATTCCCTCCGACGAGATTTACGTTTTCGGAAAAGAGGTGACGGTCATCGGCGACCCCGGAGACGGTGCGAACCGGGTTCAAACCGTTTTTTACGCGACCAAGCCAAAAGCGAAGGCCGCGCCGGAACCGACGCCCGAGCCGATGGTCGATGCTATGCCTGAACCGGCACCCGAACCGATGGTCGATGCTATGCCTGAACCGACACCGGAACCGATGGTCGAGGCCATGCCGGAACCGACGCCCGAACCGATCGTTGAGGCCATGCCGGAACCGACGCCCGAGCCGATGGTCGCGGCTATGCCGGAACTGACGTCCGAGCCGATGGTCGAGGCTATGCCGGAACCGACCCCCGAGCCGACAGTCGAAGCCATGCCGGAACCGACACCCGAGCCGACAGTCGAAGCCATGCCGAAATTGACGCCAGAACCGGAAATCGAGCCTGTCTCCGTACAGTCAATGGAATTAGAAACGGAAACGGAACCCATGCCCGTAACAGAGCCGGAGCCTGAATCCGCCCCTGCGCTGGAACTGGAAATCGAAGAAGAACCCGCACCGCAGCCGGCGAAGAAACCTGCTGCAAAAGCAAAGAAGACACCCGCAACGAAGACGAAGAAGACGACGGCGACGAAAACGAAAAAAGAGAAAACACCGTCAGCGGAAAAAGAAGAAGCGCCCAGCAAAGCCGTCATGGACCGCCACCGCCGCTTCCTGATCGGCAAAAAAGCGAGCCGCGACGTTGCAGCAAACAACGGCACCGTTATCATCCAGGCAGGCGAAGAAATCACCGAAGCCGCTCTGCAGAAAGCACAGCTCGCCGGAAAGCTCATCGAGCTGTCCATGAACGCGCAATAACAGGCATTACCGCCGCGGCCAAATCCTCATCCAACGGTTCCCCCATACGCTTCAAAAAAATCCCTCCCACCGTGGAATTTTCCATAGCGGGAGGGATTCTTTATATCCGTTTTTTCAAATCGCGGTAGAAATTTTCGTGAACGCCCAGCATGAGCAGCGTCATTGTTTTCGGGTCGAATGTGTAAGCGAGCAGATATTGCTGGGTCTTGATTTTGAACTTATGCACATACACGCCGCGCAAATCCTGCTTCTTTTCCGTTCCAATCAGGGGATTCGCAATAACTTTTCGGATTTCGTCATTGACTATCTGCTTTACGTTCCCGTGAAGTTTTTTATATGCCTTGCGAAATTCCAACGACTGAAAAATATCCATGGCTCAGTCCTCAAAAACAAACGGCTCACGCTGTTGTTCCTTCGCAACAAGAATATCCTTCACGAACTCGATGGGCAGATCAGGATTCGCTAAAGCGTTGCGCCCCACCTTCGCCCAAAAATTGATCTGCTGGGCTGCGCTTCGATACTCCGCTTTGCCTTCAATCGCCGCCGCATCAAAAAGTTCCTTATCCATCCGCACACTGATTGTCTCCATCATCTCGCCCCCTTTTTTCTATTTTACCATTTGTAGCAAAATGCGACAAGATTATCTTTTAAGTTCAGTCACATTCTGCCTTTGGCAAAGCCTCTAATTCAATAAACATTTTTACCATTCAACATTTTCCCATCAATTCCTGCACAATATGTAAGCATACGTTCTTCTTCCCATATCTTTTTGACATAACCACGCACGTTCTTGACAAGAACGGCATAAAAATCCCTCCCGTCATGGATTTCCACAACGAGAGGGATTTCATGTTTATGTTAGGATTTCAGCCGTTTCTTACATCATGCCCGGCATTCCGCCGCCCATTCCGCCGCCTGCAGGCATCGGAGGATTCTTTTCCGGCTTGTCCGCGACGAGCGTCTCCGTCGTCAGGACCATGGCCGCGATGCTGGCCGCATTCTGGAGCGTGGAGCGGACGACCTTCGCCGGATCGACGATACCGGCCTTGATCATATCCTCATACTGACCCGTCAGCGCGTTGAAGCCTTTGCCCTTGCCGGCCTTCTTGACTTCCTCGACGACGACGGAGCCTTCGAGACCCGCGTTGTTCGCAATCTGGCGAACCGGCTCCTCGATGGCGCGCTTGACGATGTCAATGCCCGTCTGCACGTCGCCTTCCGCTTTCAGAGCATCCAGCGCCGGAAGGATATCGACGAAGGTCGTGCCGCCGCCGGCGACGATGCCTTCCTCGACCGCAGCGCGAGTCGCGTTCAGCGCGTCCTCGATGCGGAGCTTTTTGTCCTTCATCTCGACCTCGGTCGCAGCGCCGATCTCGATGACGGCAACGCCGCCCGACAGCTTCGCAAGACGCTCCTGGAGCTTCTCGCGGTCAAAGTCGGAAGTCGTCTCGGCGACCTGCTTCTTGATCTGCTCGACGCGAGCGGCGATGGCCTTCTTGTCGCCAACGCCGTCCACGATCGTAGTCTCGTCCTTCGTGGCGCGAACCTGCGCCGCATGGCCGAGGTCGGCAATCGTGACGCTGTCGAGCTTGCGGCCCAGCTCCTCGCTGATGACCGTGCCGCCCGTCAGGATCGCGATATCCTCGAGCATCGCCTTGCGGCGGTCGCCGAAGCCCGGCGCCTTGACAGCCAGAGCCTTGAACGTGCCGCGGAGTTTATTGACAACCAACGTAGCGAGAGCCTCGCCGTCGAGGTCTTCCGCGATGATAACGAGTTCCTTGCCCTGCTTGACGACCTCTTCGAGAATCGGCAGGATGTCGGAAATCGTGGAAATCTTGCGGTCGGTGATCAGGATGTACGGATCTTTCAGAACCGCTTCCATCTTGTCCGCGTCGGTGACCATATACGGGGAGATGTAGCCGCGGTCGAACTGCATGCCTTCGACGACCTTCAGCTCCGTCTTCATCGTCTTGGATTCCTCGGAAGTGATGACGCCGTCCTTGCCGACCTTGCTCATAGCGTCGGCAATCAGCTTGCCGATGGTCTCGTCGGAGGAGGAAATCGTAGCGACCTGCGCCACGTCGTCACCCTTGACCGTCTTCGCCTTCTTCTTGATCTCATCGACCAGCGTCTCAACAGCCATCTCGATGCCCTTCTTCAGGACCATCGGATTCGCGCCCGCAGCCACGTTGCGCATACCCTCGCGGACCATCGCCTGCGCAAGGAGCGTCGCCGTCGTGGTGCCGTCGCCGGCCACGTCGTTCGTCTTCGTCGCAACTTCCTTCACGAGCTGCGCGCCCATGTTCTCAAACGGATCTTCCAGCTCAATGTCGCGGGCGATCGTCACGCCGTCGTTCGTAATCGTCGGCGCGCCGAACTTCTTGTCCAGCACCACATTGCGGCCTTTCGGGCCAAGCGTTACCTTTACGGCATCCGCCAGCGCATCAACGCCGCGGCCGAGCGCGCGGCGGGCTTCCTCACCAAACAAAATCTGCTTTGCCATGTTCTGTTATGCCTCCATATTTCCTAAAATATAAGCGTCTGCGAAACGATTAAAGAACCGCAAGGATGTCCGACTGACGGATGATCAAATATTCCTCGTCGTCAACCTTGACTTCGTTGCCCGAATACTTCGCGAAGAGCACACGGTCGCCCTTCTTGACTTCCATCGGCGCAACCTTGCCGCACTCGAGCATCTTGCCCGTGCCAACCGCAACGACCTCGCCTTCCTGCGGCTTCTCTTTCGCCGTATCCGGCAGAACGATGCCGCTCGCCGTCGTCATGTCCTTTTCTTTAACCTTGACCACAATACGCTCGCCCAATGGCTTAATCATGTTTACCTGCCTCCTGTTTCTATTGGAACTTCTCTGCCTTTTGTTAGCACTCATCTTTGTTGAGTGCTAACCGCAATTCATATAATAATCGTTCGCGGATAAAAAATCAAGTATTTTTTTGACTTTTTGCCATTTTCCACTTAAATTTTTAATCTAAATGCAGCAGATTGTGGTTTATCACGCAAAACCGCTGCACTTAGCCTGACAATTCGCCCCTGACATTCGCAAACGCGCACAAGCAGGAACAGGAAAATGTGCATCCGCCAAGACCGGGGCCGAAACCGCAAACGCCCCGAGAGAAAGCGACTGAAACGGCACAGGGAAATCCCCCATTAAGTGGATCTGCTAATACTTCTGCTATGTAAAGTCTATCTTTCCTCAATCCAGATCCAAATCCAAATCCGATGCTTTGCCTTTATATTGTGGCTCGCGCTTTTCGAGGAAAGCGCGTATGCCCTCCTTGTAGTCATCGCCCTGATACACGAAATGACGATAGGCGTTAATACGCTCGAAAGTCTCCACGCTGAGGGCAGCGGTATCCCGCGAGAGGGCGCGGAACTGCCGTTTGATGGCGCTGACCGACAGCGTGCTGTTGCGGCGAAGCGGCGCAAGGAAATGCTCCTCCAGTACCTGATCCAACTCGCCCGGCTCGGTCACACGGTTGATCAGCCCCACGTTCAGCGCGTCTTCAGCCTCAATGGGATGGGCGAGGAAAAACATCTCGCGTGCTTTGTTGATGCCAAGCTGATGGATGAAGTGCATAATACCCGAGGCATTGTAGGGAATTCCAATCTTGGCCGGAGTGATGGCAAAGGTCGCGTCCTTGGTGCTGACAATCATATCGCAGGAAAGACAGAGATCGCACGCGCCGCCCCATACCGTTCCGTCCACGCTGGCGATGACCGGGATGGGCGTGTCCTGCACCGCCCTGAGCAGCTTTTCCATCGGCACGCGAAAAGCCAGGGGATCGCTGCCGTCCAGCGGCAGCTCTTTGATGTCATGCCCCGCGCTCCAGACATGCCGATTGACTTCAGCCTGCAGCACGATGCCCACGCATTCCTTTCTATAACTTTCCTCGATGGCGTCCATCAAATCATGGCACATATTCTCGCTCAGACAATTAAAATGCTTTCCATCCTGCATCTTCACATAAGCAATACGATCTTTGATAACCGTGTTCACCAACATAACGCAATCCGCCTCCAAGAGAAATAATTAAAGAGAGAATATGGAATTTGTTTCCATTGCCCTTTTACTGTATCATTATACTACGCCATATATTATCTTTCCTGCAAAAAAACACACAGCCGAAGCCGTGCCGTATGTGTTCACTGCCGAAAAAAAATCGGTTAAGCCTCCGAATCATCTGAGGCGTTCTGAAGATTAGCTATTTTTTCTGACCTTCACCGAGGATGATATCAAAAACGCGCAAACACCTGGCTGATCCGAACGGTTTTTTGAATATTCCCTGTAAGCAAAACAGTGCTCACGCAGTTTGCAGAGCGCATCCTTTCTGCCCCTCTCCCCTTTCCGCCGCCCCTTCGTTTTTCGATTGTAAGATGCGCGACGGCATAGACCTTCTGCAAAGAGAATGATATAATGAAAAGATGAAAGAACAGATTTCATCGTTCTACTACTATCGTTGCAGGAGGAATACACAATGAGCTGGCACATCAGTGCAAAACCGGAAGGAGAAATCGCTGACCGCGTCCTAATGCCGGGCGATCCGCTCCGCGCCAAGCATATTGCGGAAACTTTTCTTGAGGATGCAAAGGAATACTCGCATATCCGAAATATGCTGGGCTTCACCGGCGTATACAAAGGAAAGCGCGTTTCCATACAAGGCTCCGGTATGGGCATGCCGTCCATGTCCATTTACGCCACCGAACTCATCCAGGATTACGGCGTGAAGAAAATCATTCGCACCGGTACTTGCGGCGCCCTCCAAACCACGATCCATGTCCGGGACGTCGTCATGGCGCAGGCCACCACCACGGATTCCAGTATGGTCAGAAATATTTTCACGCACGGTATGACGTTCGCACCGACAGGCAGCTTCTCCATGCTTGAACGCGCCGTCCAGAGCGCCCGCGACTTAAAAGTGCCGTTCCATGTCGGCAACGTGCTCTCGCAGGATCGCCTGTACGACGATGAAATCGATCTCACGAAGCTCTCGGCATACGGCGTGCTCGCAGCCGAGATGGAAACTGCGGCGCTTTACCTCGTCGCCTCGAAGTTCCGCATCGAAGCGCTCGGCATCTTTACCGTCAGCAATCATATCCTGACCGGCGTGGAAACCTCGGCCGCCGATCGCGAGACTTCATTCAACGATATGGCGCACATCGCTCTCGAAGCCATCATTCTTGATGACTGATTCGCATACAAAACAGCCGCTAAGAAACGTTTCAGATGTTTCTTAGCGGCTGTTATATTTGTATTGCAGTTTTACTGGCAGCGGTATTCTTCCGCCAACTTCCTGAACAGCGGCAGCGAACGTTCAATCATTTCCGTCTTTACGCAATACGCGGCGCGGAAATGCCCCGGACAGCCGAAATCCGTCCCCGGCACCAAGAGCAGATCGTATTTCCTGGCGCGCTCGCAAAACGCGTAATCGTCCTGCTCCAACGCTCTCGGGAAAAGATAGAACGCCCCCTGCGGCCGAACGCATGTAAACCCGGCTTCCGTCAAACCCTGATAAAGCAGTTTCCCGTTCTTCTCATAGGCGGAAAGGTCGGGCTTCATATCCGCGCAGCGCGCGATCACTCGCTGGAACAGCGACGGCGCGTTTACATGGGTCAGCACGCGCGCCGCACCGGCAATCGCGCCATAGACCCGTTCAAAATCCGCGACTTCATTCGGCACAAGGATATATCCGATACGCTCGCCGGGCAGGGAAAATGATTTGCTGTAGGAATAGCAGACAATCGTATTTCTGTAGTATTTGGTAAGATAAGGAACTTCAACGCCGTCGTAAGCGATTTCACGATACGGCTCGTCGGAAATCAAAAAAATCGGATGACCGAATTCTTTCTCCCGTTCCCGCAGCAAATCAGTCAATTTTTGGATCGTCTCCAAAGAATACACGACGCCGCTGGGATTATTCGGCGAGTTGACAATCACGGCCTTCGTCCTTGGCGAAAGGCAGCGTGAAAAAGCGTCGAAATCGATCTGGAAGTCTTCGATCCGCGCGGGAACTACCGTCAGTTTTCCGCCGACCGACTCGACAAAGCAGCGATATTCGGGGAAAAACGGAGCGAACGCGACAAACTCGTCTCCTTCCTCGCACAACGCTTTGAAAGTAACGGTAATCGCCGCAGCGGCCCCGGCGGTCAAGAAGAGATTTTTCTCCGAAATATTAATATTAAATCTGTTATTGATACTTTTAGACAATGCTGTACGGACGCCCGGATCGCCAGGAGCCACCGTGTATCCGTGGATTTCCATCGGTTCGCATTCTTCAAGAATATCCAGGATGGCCTGTTTGATGAATGGAGGCGCGGGAATATTGGGATTGCCCAGGCTGAAATCAAAAATATTCTCCCTGCCTACCTCTTGCGCACGCTTCTGCCCGAACTCAAAAATCGTCCGTATCGTGGACTTCTTTGTTCCGAGCTCAACCATTTTTTCCGCAACCATCATATTCATCTCCTAAAAACAAAATAATCCCAAAACCATATAGAAAAAACGTCCGCGATTTCACGGACGTTTTTCAAACCGGCAGCTCCCTAACCTCCCGGGCCGTCTCCAGCCAAGTACTGTCGGCGTATGGGCGCTTAACT
>ONUH01000021.1 GCA_900321035.1 uncultured Selenomonadales bacterium
ATGAATGGCTTCTTTACCCTGTTCATCATTTTGGCCTTTGCAGACCTCGCCGCCCACCGGCCATCGCTGAAGCCCTGGGCCGTAACCGGTCGTTCCCTGCAGATGTTTACCGTCAGCGTGGCCACTGTTTTCGGCGCTTTTATACTGGATGCGGACAAACTGTTCTTTACGTTGCTGTATGTATTAGCCATTGTCGGGTGCCTGGCCATTGTTTTTTACAGCAGTGCCCTGCGTTTTAACCTTGGTTCCGCCGCAGCGGAGGCAGCACCCCCGCTCCCCGCAGCGGAAATGACAACCCCGCTCCCCGCAGTGGAAATGACAGCCCCGCTCCCCACAGCGGAGGAGACAACCTCGCTCCCCGCAACGGAGGAGACAACTTCGCTCCCCGCAGCGGAGGAGGCAATCCCGCTCCCCGCCCCGGATTACTGCGCCCGCTACGGGCTGACCCAGCGAGAGACCGAGGTGCTGGATTGCATCCTTTCCGGCCAAAACATTGCCGAAATCAGCAAAGCTCTTTTCATCAGCCAGCGAACTGTCAAGTTTCACATCACCAACCTGCTGCGCAAGACCGGCGCCGCTTCGCAAAAGGAATTGCTCCTGCTGCTGTACGAAAAGCAGGGAAAATAAAAATACAAAGGGAACAACAGACAAAAAGGGGCTGCCGCACATCATTTGAGACGTGCGACAGCCCCTTCTTTTTATTGTGATTATGCTTTTTTGTCTTCCGGCTTCATGCCCGGAATCTTATCCCAGTCGATGCCCAAGATTTTCTCCATAAGCTCTTCCTCGGAGGTCGCTTCGAGCCGGACGCGCTTGACGCCGGGATCGTCGTCTTCCCCATCGTCCTTGTCTTTCGCCTTCTCGGCCTCCTCTTTTTCCTCGGCGCGCTTTTCTTTCGCCTTTTCCATGCGCTCACGCTGCTTCTCGGACATCTTCTCCAGCTCGGCGAACAGCTTCATATTGCCGTCGCTGTCGAAGGAAATGGAAATATGCTTGAACTGCACTCCTTCGCCCAGCTCGCCCTTCTCCTCGATCCGCTTCGTCATGTCCACGGCAGACTCGATCCGCTGCATGACCTTCTCGGCGTATTCCTCGTCGTTGGCCATCTTCTCGATCTCGTCGTTGGTCAGGAGCACCGAATACGCCTTCGTCCCCTGCAGATGCATGGTACGCGGGTCCTCAATGCTACTCACCGCAAAGAAATCGTACTTGTCGCCGTATTTCTCGCGGAGCTGCGAAAGAAAGTTCTTCGCCTTGTCGGAAAGCTTGTCCTCGGAAATGAGGCTCGTCTCGCCGCCCTCCTCATCCTTCGCCTTCTGCTTGCGCTGCAGCTCCAGCGCGGCAAGCCCCGCGTCGGAAAGCTGCACGCCGAAGTCCTCGCCGAAAGGCTTCTTCTCCTTGTCCTCTTTTTCGACGCCTTTCTTCCGTCCCGCGTCCCGTTTGCCGCCGATGTGATTCAGCGGCTTTTGGTACGTGGAATAGTTCGTGTTGATGTTGTTTGCCATACAGACCGTCCTCCCTTACTGAACGCGCGGAACTCCCTTCCGCGCTATATCGTCGGCGCGCTGACAGGGGCGCCGATACCCTCTCTTAATCTCTATATCGGAAATTTCCGCAAAAATCTTAACAGGAAATTGCGCGCAGCGGAAAAAATATGATATGATGGGCACAAGAAAGGTGCGGGAGGCGAGATGATGAACGGTAAAAAAATCGCGGCGGCATTCCTGGGCGCGGTGCTGCTCTGCACGGGACCTGCGGCTGCACTGCTGCCGGAGGCGCTTGCCGCCGCGCAGGAAGACGAAACCGCCGCCAAGAAACCGCCACGTCAGAAGGGCGGCCAGCCGGAGCCGCTGACCTACGAGAAAGCCTTGGAAATCGAAAACAACCGCCACGCGAAAGAGCTGGAAGCCATCCGCAAGCATTACCGCAACCATCGGCCGAAACTCCGCCGCGCCATCCAAAAGGAAAACGCGCGCCACGAAAAGAACCTGAAAAAGATCCGAAAACGCTTCGGCATGGAGTGATTCCCGCCGCTATAACGCCCCGCTTGCCGGGGCTTCTTTTTTTGCCTGAACGCGAACGCCCCGAATGGAGCACAAACGCTGCCGAAATAATTTCTGAAGTAAGAATTTCTTTCCTCACCGCAAAATTTTAACCATATCTTTGTTTGCAAATTTCCCGAAAAAAACTTTTTTCGGCACAACTTCCGAAACAACGCGCCTTCCCTCCGAACGATAAACAGCGTTTATTTGAAGAGGGCGTTTTCACATGATATAATATCCACATATAGTTGTCGTACCAGTTATCGAATACATTTTCAAGGGGTTATCGGCCGTATGGCATCGGAGATCAGCGAGCACGTAAAGCAGCATTTCAACGAATTTTACGAGGCGAATCCGTTTCTGGAATTGTTGGGCGTCCGGGTGGCGTCTTATGAACGCGGGCGCGTCAGCCTCGAAATGGACGTGAAGCACGAACACACGAACGTGCACCATATCGCCCACGGCGGCGTAGCCGCGACGATGGTGGATACGGCCATGGGCATCGCCTGTTTCACCTGCGACAAAGGCGTAGTGACGCTGGGCATGAACATGTCCTTCATCCGACCGGTCTGCGAAGGCAGGATCAGGGCCGTCGGCGAGGTCATCCACGCCGGAAAGCACACGATGGTCTGCGAGGGACGCGTTTTCGACGAGAACGGGACGCTGTGCCTGAAGTCGGACGGAACCTTTTTTGTGGTACGAGATTTCACGACAAACCCGGAGGGTTGATTATTTTGCATACGTTTCAAAGAGTTTTCCGCGTTGCCGCTCTGGCCGTTTTGGCGGCGGTCTTCGCGATACGCACGGCTTTTGCCGCCCTGCCCGCGCCGCCGCGGATTACCGCGGAAGCGGCAATCCTGGTGGAGGCGTCCACAGGACGCGTAATTTACGAGAAAAACGCCGACCGGCTCATGTACCCGGCCAGCATGACAAAAATGGTGACCTGCCTCTTGGCGCTGGAGCAGTGGAAAGACCTCTCGGCGCCCGTGACCGTCGGGCCGGAAGCGGCCGCCACGGAGTACACGTGGATGGCGGAAGGCGACGTGCTGACCATGCGCGAGCTCCTGATGGCGCTGATGATGGAATCGGACAACGGCGCGGCGGTGGCCGTGGCGGAAGCCATGACGCCTTCAAGAAGCGTCGCTGAGTTCGCAGCCAGCATGACGCAGAAGGCCTGGCTGATCGGCGCGAAGAACACCCAGTTCGCCAATCCCAACGGACTGCCGGATATCCGCCATGTGACGACGGCGCGGGATATGATGAAGATTGCCCGGTACGGCTGGACCAACAAGGAGTTCCGCCGCATCGTGGACACCCGCGAGCATACGTTGGTGTGGAACAACGCCGAAGGGCGGCAGCAGCGGAAACTGGAAAACACAAACGAGCTCTTGTATTCCTATCCGGGCATGAGCGGCATCAAAACGGGCTGGACCCGCGCGGCGGGCGGCTGTCTCGCCGGCGCTGCGACGCGGAACGGCGTCACGCTGATCAGCATCGTGATGAATTCTCCCGATTCTGAGGACCGCTTCAGGGACACGGCCAAGCTGATGGACTACGGCTTCCCCCTCGTCCGTCTGGTAAAGGGCCCGGTCAAGGAAAAGATCGAGCGCGACCTGTGGGTGCACCATGACGGTACTTACAAAGTCACCGCACACCCGAGAGAGGACGTCAAATATCTGCTCTTCGAGGGCGACGACAAAAAGAAATTCCAGATCAGTTTCGACATGCCGCGGTTTATCCGCGCTCCCATCAAGGGCGGCGACAAAGTCGGCGACCTGGTGGTGCTATACGACGGCAAGGAAGTGGGCCGCATCGACATGATCGCCGACCCGGTCATGCATAAAGGCTTCAGCCCCGTAGCCGCCGTGCTTTCCATCTATGACCGCTTAGTGACCTCGTCGAACGGGTAACATGCATATTAAAAGCGCCGTGCGGGAAAATCCCGCACGGCGTTTTTTGTCGTATTATCCGAGGATTTCCGCGAGCTCCTCTTCCCCGATGACCCGGGTGCCCAGCTCGCGGGCCTTTTTTGCCTTCGTGCTCTGGGAATCCTTGGATTCGCAAAGCAGATAATCGGTGTTTTTCGTCACGCTGCCCGTGACCTTGTGGCCTTTCGCCTCCAGCTCCGCCTTGATCTCGTCCCTCGGACGGCTGAGCTTTCCGGTGATGACGAAGGTCAGCGGTTTTCCCGCCGACGGCCCGCCGCCGCTTTCAGCGGGGGGCTCGTAGTCTTTCGGCGTGACCGCCTCACGGAGCGAAGCAAACGCGCGGGTAAACGTCCCGCCTTGCAGGATGGCCGCCAGCGTCTCGCCGATGCCGTCTATGGCGGTCAGTTCCCCCCGCCGCGCCTCGTCGGACAGCGCGGCAAAAAGCGCGTCCGCCGTATGATACCGGCGCATCAGCGCGCCGCCGACGGTGAGTCCGACTCCCGGCACGCAGCAGGCGGCGACGAAATGGGCCAGGTCGCAGGACTGCCGCGCGCGCTGCACGGCTTCATAAAGGGAGGCGGCGGACTTTTCCGCGAAACCCGGAAGAGCGCGGAAGTCCTCGACGCCCAAGCGGAAAATATCCCACGGCGCGGTGATTTTCGGTTCTGTGTCGCCCGCCGCCCCCGTCAGCTTCCGCGCGGTCATGACGGAAAGGCCGTCGATGGCGAATATCCGCCGGCTGCCGAGATAGGCGACAGCCTGCGCCAGTTTCTCCGCGCAGGCGTCGTTCGGGCAGTACAGCTCGACCTGGTCCTCCTGCGGGATATCGGGAATCGCCGTTTCGAGACGGCGGCTCGCCAGCGCCGCGCCGCATGCGGGGCAGACGGACGGCTTCCCGAACGGCGCGGGCGGCGCTTCCTGCCCGCAATTTTGGATGACCTGCGGGATGATCTCGTTCGCCTTTTCCACCACGACCGCGTCGCCGGGATGCAGCGCGAGGCGGCGGACGTTGGCCCAGTTGTGCAGGCTCGCTTTCGACACCATGGTGCCGTCCAGCTCCACCTCGTCGAAAACGCCCACCGGCGTCAGGCTGTCGCGCCCCACCTGCCAAACGATCTCGCGAATCGTCGTCTTCGCCTGGTCGGGACGGAATTTCACCGCGACGGCGTTGGAATTGTGGTGGTTCGTGCCGCCGAACCGTGCAAGGCTGCCCGCCTCCGCGTTCTTCACCACGACGCCGTCGATGGGAACGCCGCCATGCAGATGCTCCTCGTAAAATTTCCCGATGGCGTCCATCTCTTCTTCGACGCTGTCCGCGCCGCCCACCGACGCCACCTCGAAGTCCGTCTTTTCCCGAAGCAGCGCGAGCTTTTCCGGCTCGGCCACGTCGAGGGCGGGCAAATCGTAAACCATATAGCGGAGCCGGTCGAGATACACGCTGCGCTCCTTGTTGCGGAGGATTCCTGCCGCCGCGTTGCGCGGATTGCGGAAAAGCTCCTCCCCCGCCGCCTCACGCTCGGCGTTGATGGCGGAAAAGGTCTCCACGTCCATGAACACCTCGCCGCGCACTGCCTCGCCCGTGCGGTTCACGCCGCTCTTCTCATAGACTCGGATGAATGCGGGGAGCACCTCGCCGGTCTTTCCGTCGCCGCGGGTGACGAAAGTGCAGGAGCCGTCGGCGCGCGGATAGGCCACGACGGTCAGTCCGTCCAGCTTCGGCTCGTGCAGCACGGGCCACAGACGGCGAAGCTCGCTTTCCAGCTTGCCGCGCTCCTCGTCGAACTTCACCTTCGCGAGGCTGATGACCGGCACGGTGTGGCGGAATTTCGAGAACGCCGCCGCCGCCTCTCCCGGCACATAATCGAGATCGGCGGCGCCGTATTTCGCGATATAGTCGGCGCGCAGGCGGTCATACTCGCTGTCGGTCATCACGGGCGCGTCGGCGTTGTAATACGCGGCGTCCGCAGCGCGGATGGCGGCCAAATGCTCCTCTCTCGTCATTACAGGCTGCCTCCCAGGTTTTCCAGAAGCCCCTCGCTGAGTTTTCCGAGCCGCTCCTTCGCAGAGCCTTCCTCCGCCCAGAACTCGTCCGGCTGCTTCCGGATCCGCACGGCGAGCTTCGCCTTTGCCGCGTCCACGGCCTCGCGCTCCCTCGGCGTAAAGACGACTCCCCTCCGGCGGAGCTTGATCTCCGTCTCCTCCGCCCAGACGGTCAAAAGCGAAAGGCATTCGTCGCGCCGCGCCGCGACGGTCTCCTGCGTAATCTTTGTTTCCATGACGCACCTCCTGAAAAAGCTGTTTTCAGCCTTCCCCTCGGAGGGGAGGCTGAGGATTGTTGCAAATTTTAACTGCAATATATCTATTCGCGCTTTGCGCCGCTTTTCCTGCCCGACCTCCGCCAAAAATCGTTTACTTTATTTTCCATTTTGGTTGACCGACGGAACGCATACCATTATAATAGGGAAACAAAGGAGTTTTGCACTATGAATGAACAAGCTTTTTCCGCGCGGTCCATGACGAAGATCGCGCTCTGCGTGGCGCTTCTCTGCGTGTCCGCGTACCTCTCGTTCCCGCTGCCGTTCACGCCGGGCATGGTGACCGCGCTGACGCTGGCGCTGGGCGTGGCCGCATTTGTACTGACGCCGCGCGAAACTTTTTTCGCGGTTGCCGTCTATCTTTTGCTGGGGCTTTGCGGACTGCCGGTTTACGCTGCCGGAGCCTCCGGCCCGGGCAAGCTCTTCGGACCCGTGGGAGGCTTCATGCTCGTCTGGCTGGTCGTCTATCCGCTGGTCAGCGCGCTGAAGGGCGCGTCGCCGAATTTCCGCCGCTACGCGCTGGTGGATATCGTCGTCGGCATGCCGCTGACGTATCTGGGCGGCATGGCGTCCATGATTCTCCTGATGGACATAACGCCGTGGCAAGCGGTGATGATGGCCGTCGTGCCGTTCATTCCGGGGGACATTATCAAATGCTGCGCGGCGGCGGCTCTCGGCGTACACGTCAACACGATGCTGGGACATGCATAACGATAATACAAAGGGGAGGGCGACGCCCTCCCTTTTTTTATTTCACGACGATAAGCATAAGTAATCGTACAAACCGACATCCAAACCTTTCGCCCAAAGAAATCCCAATCTGACAAATTTGCGGCAGGAAAATCACGGGCGATGTGGAATATACCTAATATATAATGATTTTTGCGGCGGACTTGCCCGCCGGAAGGGAGTAAATGCAAATGGAACTACTATGGGACGAGTTTACGGAAGAAAACTTCCGCAAAATGAAACGGTTCATCGTCAACTCGGCTAACGACGACAACATGACGATGGCGCATATCGGCCGCGTCTCGGTAGGCGACGTGCACATCGAGCTTTACATTTACGAGGAACCGGACAACCGGTTCACCATCCATCGGCGGTATTTCGTAGGCTGCGCAGGGCGCGAGACGGACGCCGCGCTGATCAACGTACGCCCGGCGGTCGACGGCCTCTCCTACGGCGAGTACAAGATGAATTACATCCCCATCGAGTATCGCGAAGATATCCTGTACGACGAGCTGGTGCGGCTCATCGAGGAAGGCTTTGAGAAAGCGGTAGACCGCGACGAGGCGGGCGTGCTTCGCGCGGCGGTCGAGCACCCGACGGACTTTTGGGCGCGGGCGAAAGCGGCCCTCCGCGCGAAGGTGCGTGAGGACACGACTGCAGTGGCGCGCACGGAGGAAGCGTCGCTGGTTGAAAAAATCCGCTCCCTCTCGGAGCTTCCCGCCGAGGAGTTCAAAGCGAAAGTGCTGGCAATGACGGGCATGTAATGGAACGCGCAGGGAAGAAATGGCGGGGAACGGCGTTCTCGGACGGCCCCGCCCGCATCAAAAGAGTTTGGCTGCGGCACAACTTTTCCCGTCCGATCTATTATATCGTGCCCGGGCTGCTGCTGGGCTTCCTCCTGCTGCTGGAAATATACAGCCAAAGTGCGGCATGGCTGTTCAACAAGGCGATGGAAAACCAGGACGTCCTGCGCGGCACGATCACGGTGGAGCGCCTCGCCGCGTCCCCCTTCGGGCACGTCGTCTTCGAGGACCTCGAATGGAAGGATCCGGAGGGAAGACGGATCCTTTATATTCCCGACGGCGAATTCATCGTCGATATTTACGATACGCTGGTCCAGCATTTCACTTCGACGACGCTGGAAAATCTGACGCTGAACGGCGCGTCGATCTCGGTCCGCCTGCACGACGACATGAGCGTCGATTTCCTCCGCACGCCCGACCCTTCCGAACGCCCGAAGCCAAAACCGAAGCTGAAATCGCGCAACGAAGAAAAGACCGAAGAGCAGATGATCGCCGAGGGCGAAGAAAAACGGCGCAAGGAACGGGAACAGCTCCAGCGGGAATGGAAGAATTTCAACCATGAAAACAAATGGCTGGATTTCATTCTCGCCCTGAACGACTGCCGGGTTGAGGTCTTTTACAAGCATCGCCATTACTTGCTGGAGGCGGTACGCCTGCGGGCGGACGTCAACACGAAGAAGGAAATTTCCATGAAGCTCGCCACCGGGCCCTTCGGCGGCGATATGATTGGCAGCGGCATCTTCCTGAACGGGAAGATCGACTGCAGAGGCACGTTTCCCCAGTGCAGCTTGACGCTGCTCCTGGACGCGGTAGACCCCTCGTCGCTTGGCTTCGGCATGGACGTCCACGACCCGCTTTCGATGTCGATTCAATTTGAGGGCCCCCTCGGCAGCCCCGTCGGGAAAGGTACGCTTCATTTCGACCGTCTCCGCATTCCCGCGCTGGATTTCTCCAACGTGGACGGCGACCTCCGATATGAGGACGCCATGTTCCATTTCCACAACGTCTATGCGGACGTATACGGCGGGAAGCTGGCCGCCGAGGGCTGGTACAACCTGGACACGCGGTATTACCATATCGAGGGCCAGGGCCAGAATCTGCGGGCCAAGAAGGCGCTGCCAAAAGACAATCTCCGCTGCCTCGTCGATCTCGACATCGCCGTAGACTGCAAAGGCGACGCGAAAAAAACGTCCTACGGCGGCGACTTCGTCTCGGGCCGGGGACGGTACCGCTGGATCCCGTTCGAATCCATCAGCGGACGGTTTCATAACGTGCGGAAGCAGCTGGATTTCTACGACGTCAAGATCGACTTCGGCAAGATGACGGCCGCGACGGACGCGCTGAGCATCACGGACGGGAAGCTCAAGCTTCACCCGATCCGCCTGACGGACAACGACGGCAACCTGCTGCTCGCCTACGACCCGGATACCAAGGAGCTGACCGACCAATACGGAGCCACCCATACGTTGGACCGATAACCGGACCGGGGCTCCGCAAATCCTCCCCGCTGTTTTCCGCATGACAGGGGCGGCGTCCCATGCGTGGAAACGCTGCACGCAGCAGCAAGAACATCGTAATTCGGAAGCATTGAAACGGAAGAAGTGATTGACATGCGTCTGCCTTCGGTATTATCCATTGCCGGAAGCGATTCCTCCGGCGGCGCGGGCATTCAGGCGGACATCAAGGCGGCGATTTCCAACGGCGTGTACGCCATGAGCGCCGTCACAGCCCTGACCGCCCAAAACACCATGGGCGTGACGAGCATTCACGAAGTACCGCCGGAATTCCTGGCGGAGGAAATCGACGCCGTCTTCGACGACATCCGCCCGGACGCGGTGAAGGTCGGCATGGTCGCTTCGCCGCCCCTGATCCGCGTCATCGCGGCGAAGCTTTTCATGCACAACGCGCCGCACATCGTCGTCGATCCCGTCATCGTAGCTGCCAGCGGCTCGCGGCTTCTCTCCGAGGACGCGGCGGACGTGCTGGCGGCGGAGCTGTTCCCGCTGGCGGAGGTCATCACGCCGAACCTGCCGGAACTTTTCGTGCTGGACCGTATCGCGGGCGGTTCACCGGAAAGCATGGAGGAATACAATGTGCCGGAGGCGCGTATAGCGGCGGCACAGCGTGTGATGTCGCGTTTCGGCTCGGCCGTGCTGGCCAAGGGCGGTCACGCGGCGGGACGCTCGGACGACGTGCTCGTCACCAAGGAAAACGTCGAGGTGTTCCCCGGCGAACGCATCCAAACCTCGAATACCCACGGCACGGGCTGCACCCTTTCCACCGCTGTCGCGTCCAACCTTGCCAAGGGCCTGAATCTTTCGGAAGCGGTACGCCGCGCGAAAGCGTATGTGGCGGGGGCGCTCGCCGCCGGACTGGACATGGGGCACGGCAGCGGACCGCTGCATCACGGCTTCGCGCTGCAAAGCGAATTCACGGGAGCGCCCGATGCCTGACCTGACGCCCGCCGCTTTCGCAGCGCATTTCGCGCCCGCCGCCTGCGTTTTTGCCGCCGCGTTCCTCCAGTCCGCGACGGGATTCGGCCTCGTGATGATCGCGTCGCCGCTCCTCATGTACTTTTACGACCCGAAACTCGTCATCGTGATTGTCGCGCTGGTCGCTTGCTGCGGCAACGTGACCCAGAGCTTCTTCCTGCGGCGCCGCACGCGGTTTGCCCTCGTCGGCTGGCTGACGCTGGGCGCGCTGTTGGGACAGCCCATCGGTCTTCGCATCTATCAGCTCATTCCGTCCCTGTGGCTGAAGCTCGTCGTCAGCGTCGTGATCCTGCTCTCGCTGACGATCATGCAGGTCTTCCACATCCGCGCCGAGCTTCGCCCCCGCAACAGCCTGATTGCGGGCATGATTGCCGGGACGATGGCCACCACCACGGGCATGAGCGGCCCCCCGCTGATCCTCTATTTTTCCCACGCGAAGCTGACACCGGAGGAGATCCGCGCCGTCGCCTGCACCTTTTTCGCCGTGAGCAATATTCTCGCGCTGACGGCGTTTTATCTCGGCGGCGTCGATTTTTCCGAGGCTCTCCGCGAAGCGCCGTACATCCTGCCGGGGCTGGCGCTCGGCGTCGCTGCGGGGTATGCTGCGGCGGGACGCGTCCCCGCGGATGCATTCCGCCGCGTACTTTACGTCATCCTCGTCGCCATGTGTCTGCACACGATTTGGACTGCGGCGAGCGCACTGTAATAGGTTGAGGGAATATATTATGAAAGAAATTCTTTGGATTCGCCACGGGCAAAGCGTCGGAAACGCGGGCATGCCCACCGAGAACCGGTCTTCGTTCCCGCTTTCGCCGCTGGGCTTCGAGCAGGCGAAGGCGCTCGCGGGCAAGCTGCCGTTCACGCCGGACCTGATCGTCTCGTCGCCCTTCCGCCGCGCGTGGGAAACGGCGGCGCCGGTGGCGGCGCGCTATCCCTATATCCCGATGGAAATCTGGCCCGAAATCCACGAGTTTACCTACCTTTCCCCCGCTACCTGCGTCGGCACCACCACCGAGGACCGGCGCCCGCGGGTCAAGGCGTACTGGTCGCTGCTCGATCCCGACTACCGCGACGGCGGCGACGCCGAGACCTTCCGCGACGTCATGGCCCGCGCAGAACTGGCAATCGAGCATCTCACCAGCCGGTGGGAACAGCACATCATCCTCTTCTCCCACGAGCAGTTCATCAAATGCGTGCAGCTCACGCTCCGCGCGCCCGACATGCCGCTGGAGGAGAAGATGCGGTCCTTCACGTCGATGCCGCCGGTACGAAATTGCGAGATTGTGCCGCTCCCCATGTAAGCCAAAAATCCGTCCTGCGCAGGGCGGATTTTTTTATTTTGGGTTTTATTTTCTTTGGCGAAAGGTTTTGGCAATGGCTTATACGATTATTCATCATTGTTCTACTGACTTGGCGGGGCTTCGCCCCTCCAAACCTCCCCACAAAGGGGACTACGTCCCCTTTTGAAACCCCTGAAGGGCTCTGCGGAGCCAAGGATTCCGCGGCGCAAGGTTGTGAGAACTTAATCAACAGTTTATCCCGCGATAAAGACTATAATGACTTAAACTTTAGCCATATTACATAATCAGGATAACGTCTGCGTCAACGCAACCCGAACCTGCAAAAAAGGGCTAAAGCCAAAGTCAGCAAGGGCGTTATCGCGGGATAAACTTCACAATAAGTGATTCTAAGCTTTTACCGCGGATTCTTCGGCCCGCAGGCCGTTTCAAGGGCGTCCAGCGGGGACGTAGTCCCTGCTGGTGGGGATTCAAAGGGGCAAAGCCCCTTTGAAAATGCTTATGCTGTGACGGATAATCGCACAAGCCACCGCACAAACCTTTCGTCAAAAACGTTCCATATAAACATCTGAAGAAACCAAAATTTTTATCTAAAAAGCAAAGACAAAATAAAACGAAAAGAAAAATATTCATAAATTTTACTCTAACTGAAAATTTTTTTCAAAAACCTATTGCAATGAATATAAAACTGTGTTATTCTTCCTTCAGATTCACAATTTTTCCGTAGGAAAAGAAGAGGAAACGTGGACACTCTTTCGTCTCCTCCGGAAACGGCGTGAATCTGCCGATTTATTCATTTCTATTTTATGCAAGGAGGAGTTTCTCATGAAGAAATCCATCGTTTCCGCGCTGACGACGGCTCTCGTCCTCGGCGCAGCCTCGACGACGTTCGCTGCGGCGAATCCATTCGAGGACGTCCCTGCTGACCATTGGGCGTACGACGCCATCGCTCAGCTCGCTGCGGATGGCGTGATTGAGGGTTACGGCGACGGCACCTATCGCGGCGACCAGGAAATCACCCGCTACGAGATGGCGCAGATGATTGCCCGCGCCATGGCGAAAGGCGGCGGAGACAAGGCCCTGATCGACAAGCTGGCCGCTGAGTTCGCCGACGAGCTGAACAACCTCGGCGTCCGCGTTGCCGCCCTCGAGCACCACAAAGAGGTTAATCCGATCCAAAGCAACGCCCAGTACGTCACGCTCCGTCTCGAACCGGAAATGACCATCAACAAAAACTGGACCGCACATGCCCGCCTCGACTACAGTACGGACATGAACAGCGCAAAGAATTCGACGGGCGGCGGTAATCGTATTGCCGAAGATGCAGATGACGAGTTTGTAATGGATCGCGTCTGGGTGCAGGGTGACTATAAGAATCTCCAGATTCTGCTCGGCAAACTGCCCTATGTCAGCTTTATCGACAACGGCATGGTACTTGACGCCCCCGTTGCCGGCGGCCAGCTTACAATCGGCAATAAGGTCAAGGTCACGCTGACGGGCGGACGCGCAAACGGTGAAAATGCGGGTCGTAATGGTTGGCCAGCTCGTCTTGACCCATTTGACTCTGAATCTGATCCTATCAGTGGTGCAACTGCCAGCTATCAGGGCATTGAGCTTTACAACGACCGCGAGGACAAGATTACTTGGGGCGTCGGCTACCATCATTTCTCCAACAAAGCAGTACTCAGCCAACGGTATGAGGACGACGACAAGGAAGCCATGAACATTTGGGATTTCGGCCTCGGCTGGAAAATGACTGACTCGTTGGCTTTGAACGGCTCCTATGCTTGGAACACTTCAACAAAAGATAATGCGCAGACTGAGCACGACTCGAAGCACGCTTGGAGCGTCGAGCTGGACTACAAGGGCGCCGATCCTGCGGACAAAGGCTCTTGGGGCGCGTTCGTCGCCTATCGCAACCTCGGCTATGAAGCCGTTTGGGCGCCGACCTATGATGCCATGGGCCCCGGCCAGCATGGCGTTACGTTGGGCCTCGATTTTGTGCCGATGAAGAATTTCCAAGCCACCTTCAAGTATTTCATTGGCAAGGACAAAACTTATAATGAGGAAGACGATGCCAGCAAGTTCTTCACCGAATTGAACTTCTTCTTCTGATTTCCCACAAACAAACGAAAAGCCTCGCGGCGACGCGGGGCTTTTTTCTTGCGCGTGAAACCGTCTCCCTCGCTTCGGCGGGGATTTTTCATTCCTTTTTCATGTATACATTCCACACATATTGCCCTCAGTGGAAATATGTGCTATCATAGTGCGCGTAGCTACCACCGAAGACGGATGCGACGCTGAAAGAAGCGGCGTTCGGGGACGATGGGCGCGACAAAAGTTTTATTTTATATATTGGGGAGGAATTTTTGTATGAACATGAAGAAGTCTCTTGTGTCCGCGCTGACGACGGCTCTCGTCATGGGCGCGGCGTCCACGACCTTCGCTGCGGCGAATCCGTTCGAGGACGTCCCTGCCGACCATTGGGCGTACGACGCTATCGCTCAGCTCGCCGCGGATGGCGTGATTGAGGGTTACGGCGACGGCACCTATCGCGGCGACCAGGAAATCACCCGCTATGAGATGGCGCAGATGATTGCCCGCGCGATGGCGAAAGGCGGCGGAGACAAGGCCCTGATCGACAAGCTGGCCGCTGAGTTCGCCGACGAGCTGAACAACCTCGGCGTCCGCGTTGCCGCCCTCGAGGTTCCGCTACACCTATGAACGCGCCCGCGAGGAAAATGATGGCGTTGATCAAGACGGTAATCCAAAGCAAAATCATATTAACAAGAACAACTTCCGTCTCCGGCTCTCCATGACCGCGAGAGTCAACGAGCACTGGACGGCCAACGGGCGTATGGAGTATGCCACCGAGGACGATAATCTCGACACTGCCGCCAACAGCAACAAAGTTCTCGTAAACCGCGTTTGGGCGCAGGGCCAATACGGCAAGACGACAATCATGCTCGGTAAGTTCCCGTATTTCACCGACGTGGACGGCGGTATGATCTTCGATGACGACCTCGCCGGCGGTTTCGTTCAGTTCGGCGATAAGGCAAATGTCAAGCTGTTGGGTGCTCGCTATGATGCGAGAGGCATTACCAATGATGTCGTCAAAACCGTCAGCATGGCGGGCGTCGAGCTGAACAGCGACCCCACCAAGAAATTCACTTATGGCGTCGGCTATCATTATATTTCCAATAAAGATGACATGAAAAACAAACTCGGCAGCGCCGACGACAAATACAATGCCGAAAGCATGAACATCTGGTCCGTCGGTCTCGGCTATCGCTTCGATAAGAATGCCAAGCTCTTCGGCACTTACGCGAAAAATACCAGCGGCGACCTTGAAACGAAGCATCGTCAGGCTTGGGCCGTCCAGTTTGACTACAAGGGCTCGGACATCAGCAAGCCCGGCTCCTGGGGCGCCTTCGTCGCGTATCGTCATCTCGGAAGCTGCGCTTCCATTGTTCCGACCTACAACAGCATGTTCACGGACAAGAAGGGCGTCAATTTCGGCGTGAACTTCGTACCGCTGAAGAACATCAAAGCCTATGTCGAATACTTCACGGGCAAGGGCGTATGGAGCGACAAGCGTCAGGATACCATCTTCGGCCGCGTCGAGCTCTTTTTCTAAGATTTCCCGAAACCACCAAAACCACAAAAGGGATTCGCTGCATTTCTGCGGCGAATCCCTTTTTTATGTCTTCCCAGTCTTTATACAATCCCCGTCTTCTTGACGAACTTCTCCACGTCCTTGAAAAACGCCCGGAACGCATGACGACACGCGTCCATCCTCTTGTCGTCCGATTCATAGAACGACCGGCGCAGCACCTCCCTGCCGGTGACGGCGTCCACTAAGCGCAGATTGCCCGCAGCCTCGGCATGGTAACTGTAATAACCGAAGGAGTGGCTGACGGACTGGGTATATTCAGTACGCGTGGCTTGGTGGCGCTTCCCCTGCTTGTCGGTCCACGATTCGTCGTAAGTCCTCGAGCTGGTCGTGACCCAGGCCGCAGGCGGATGCCATGTGGGCACAAGCTCGCAGCGGTCGATTTTCGCCTCGACGAGATATTTCGGCGTCCCGCCGTCAAGCCGCAGGCGATCCTGCCGCCGCGCCTCGTCATACATCGCGAAGCGAAGCGCCCGTTCCTTGACCGCATCCCCCGCCATATCCTCGGGCAGCGTCAGTCCCGAAAGCGCCACAGGCACGGCCTTTTCGCCGCGCTTTTTCGGACGGTATTTCCCCTTGCGGGCGTCCTTCAGCGTGTCGGCAAATTCCTCGGCCAAATCCTTGTACATGTCGAAAGGGTCGGCAAAATATTTCCGGGCGCTGTTCTCAAAAGAAAGCACCGCCTGCCCCCGCTCGTCGAACAGCGTATAGTCCACATCCATGATGCGAAGCTTCATTTCCTTTTCGGGGACGACATGGGTCACCGGATAGGAATAATCCTTCGTGACGCGGGTTCCCCTTTCGTCGCGGCGCTCCGTCCACGACCGCAGCGTGAAATGAAAGGTCGTCTCCGGGGAAATGTCCACGCGCACCCAGTTCTCACGAAAATGCGGGACGAGATAGCCGTCCGCCATCGTCAGACGCCGCACTTCCGCCGCCCGGGCCGACGCGTCGGCTGCGGGAGCCAACAACGCGGCAAAGGGCGCGATCTCCTCGCGGATGCGTTGCTCGCCGATGTCCGGCGCGAGCCGCAAAAGATTCGCACCCTTGAGTTTCTTGATGAGACGGCGGTGCAGATAATCGTTCTGCCGGAAAACGGCGGAGCTTTCGTCACCGTCGGCGGCAAAAGAATTCAGGTCGTCGGAAATGCTCATGGGAAACAGCACCAGTTTTTTCATCTTGGGAAGCTCAGCGCCCCGCTCGATCCAAAGGCCGCCGTAGGCGAGCGCCGATGCGTGCCACACCACGAAAAAAAGCGCGGCGAACAGAACCCGAACGGCCTTCATGCTGTCTCCTCCCTTCCCCGTACGGTACTTTTCCTTCGATTATGATTGTATGAGTTTTGTCTTTGACCTGTCTGAAAGAAAGATTAAATGCGCATTAAAAAACCGACGCCCGAAGACGTCGGTTTTCCGTATTCTGGCTACTTTCTCACTGCGCCAAGAGTTCCTTGACGATCCCGTTGACCAATTTGCCGTCCGCGCGTCCCTTGACCTTCGGCATGAGCTCCTTCATGACCTTGCCCATGTCCTTCGGCGACGCCGCGCCGCTGGCGGCAATGGCTTCCTTCACGAGGTTCCGCACCTCGTCCTCCGAAAACTGCTGCGGCAGATACTCCATCAGAACGGCAATCTCAGCCTCAGCCTCGGCGACAAGGTCGTCGCGCCCGCCCTTTTTGAAGTCCTCGATGGAATCGCGGCGCTGCTTGACTTCCTTGCTGATGACGCCAAGCACGTCCTCATCCGAAAGCTCCTTCTGGCCGTCGATCTCCTGCTGGCGGATGGCGCCGCGCACGAGACGGATCACGGAAAGCCGAAGCTTCCCGGCTTCCCTCGCCTTCATGGCGTCCTTCATATCCGCAGTGAGCTTGTCCTTCAGCGACATATGGAAGACCCCTTATGCCTTAAACTTGCGCTTGCGCGCAGCTTCCGATTTTTTCTTGCGACGCACGCTCGGTTTCTCGTAGTGCTCGCGTTTGCGGACTTCGGCTAACGTACCGGCTTTTTGCGACATCCGCTTGAAACGGCGGAGCGCGCTGTCAATGCTCTCGTTTTTGCCGACCTTGATCTCGTTTGCCATGGTTATCCCCCCCTCCAAGTATGTTGGGGCTACAAATTGTCGCAATTCTCAAAAGAGAATTACGCTTAAATATTATACACGATAAGAGCTAAAACGTCAACAAAGACCATTGACGCAAATAAAGCGTGCCTGACGGAAAAAGCCCCTGCAGGAATTATCCCGGAGGCCATTGCATAGACCGTCCGCCCAGCAGATGGAAATGCAGGTGCATGACGGTCTGTCCGCCTTCCTCGCCGGCGTTGGTCACGACGCGAAAGCCCTTCGAGAGCCCCAGCTCTTTCGCAAGCTTCGGCACCACGTCGCAGAAAATGTGCGCGGCCAGCTCCCGGTCGCCGTTGCCGAGGTCGGCGGCGCTGACGACGTGCTTCTTCGGAATGATCAGGACATGGGTCGGCGCCTGCGGCTCCAAATCCTTGAACGCCGCCACCGTATCGTCCTCGTACACCATCGTCGAGGGAATCTCCCCTGACGCGATCTTGCAGAAAATGCAGTCTGCCATTCGTTTTCCCTCCTTCCACAGAAAACGAAAGTTTTCAAAATCACAACGTATTACTATTTCTCGCCGAAGCGTAAAAATCCTGCCAAAAATGAAAAATTTGCGATAAACCTACATAAGTCCCGAATGGTCCTCCACTCTCTATTCCATTTCCACCCAAAACCCATCTTCATGCAGCCGCGTAAGCCGCATGGGCGCAATCTCCCCCAGCTTCACCGGCGCGTCGGTATAGACGCGGAAATAGCCGCCCGTCAGCCCGTCGGAGACGCCGTTCGTCTCGGTCTCGAAGAGTACGTCCTCGGTCTTGCCGACCATTTTTTCCCGAATCGCGCGCGCCCGTTCCTCCGCCGTTTCCTCCATGCGGCGCACCCGCTCCTTTTTCACCGCCATGGGCAGCTGTCCCGCCATGCGCGCGGCGGGCGTTCCCTCCCGGCGCGAATACGGGAACACATGGACCTTCGCGAACCCCATTTGCGAAACGAAATCGAGGCTTTCCTCGAAAAGCGCGTCCGTCTCCCCCGGAAAGCCCACGATGACGTCGGTGGTGACAGAAACCTCCGGCACGGCCTGCCGCACGTTCGCCAGCAGCCGTGCGAAGGCCGCCTTGTCATAATGGCGGTTCATGGTGCGAAGAATCGCGTCGGAACCGGACTGGAGCGGCAGATGCAGATGCCTCGCAAGACGCGGCTCGTCCCGAAGCAGTGCGAACAGCTCGTCAGAAAGCTCGACGGATTCCAGCGAGCCCAGCCGCAGCCGCGCAAGGCCGCCAAGGGACAAAATTTCCCGCACCGCGTCCGCCAGCGTCACGTCTTCCGCAAGATCCCGCCCATAGGCGCCGAGATGAATCCCCGTCAGCACGATTTCCTTGAAGTCCGCGTCGATGAGCTTTCCCGCCTCGCGCCGGACGCTGTCCAGCGGACGCGAGCGGAGCGGACCGCGGGCGTAGGGAATGATGCAGAACGTGCAGAAGTTTTCGCAGCCTTCCTGGATTTTCAGGAAAGCGCGGGTGCGCGTCGGCGTCCCGTACAGCGGAATGTCCTCGAAGCCCTTCGCCGCCATGACGTCGCCCACGTCGAAGACCACGCCGTCCTCCCGCGCCGCCCGCTCGACCAGCTCGACGATGCGCGCCCGGTCTCGGGTGCCGACGACAAGACGCACGCCGTCGAGGGCCGCCAGCTCCTCCGGCGAAAGCTGGGCGTAACAGCCCGTCACGGCGATGATCGCGTTCGAGTTTTCGCGCCGTGCGCGCCGGACGATCTGGCGCGACTTCTTCTCGCCCAGCGCCGTCACCGAGCAGGTGTTGACGACGCAGACGTCCGCCGCCTCGCCGAAGGGAACGATTTGATAGCCCGCCCGCAGGAAAAGCCCTTCCATCGTCTCCGTCTCGAACTGATTGACCTTGCAGCCCAAGGTCATGAATGATACATGCGGCAAAAAATCTCCCCATTTCCCGTAATATATACGCGGCGTTTTAACTCCCCGCAATAAAGTTAGGAGTTAGGAGAGAGGAATGAGGAGTTGTTACGGGGTTTGATCGTGTACACACTCCTCACTCCTCACTCCTCACTCCTCACTCCTCACTCCTCACTCCTCACTCCTCACTCCTCACTCCTCACTCCTCACTCCTCACTCCTCACTCCTCGGTCTCCCTTAACGTGCTGCACTATCGTCAGCGCCGCCACCGCCGCCGTCTCCGCCCGCAGGATGCGCGGGCCGAGCGTCACCGCCGCAAAGCCCGCGGCTTTCGCCTGCTCCGCCTCGGCGGGGGGAAATCCCCCTTCCGGGCCGATGACCACGGTGAACGCTTCGTCCTGCGTTTCCGCCAGCCACGCGCCCAGCGTCTTTTCTTCTTCCGCCTCATAGCAGAAAAACGCCGCGCCGTCCTCTTCGGGACGAGCCGCAAGCCATTCGCCGAAGGGCAAAATCGGAGCAACCTCCAAAAGCGCCGTGCGGCCGCACTGCTTCGCCGCCTCGTCCGCAATCCGCTGCCACCGTTCCCGGCGCGCCTCGGCCTTCTTCCCGTCGTAGCGCGCGACGCAATTCTCGCTCTCAAGGGGCTGCACCTTCGCCGCGCCCAGTTCCACCGCCTTTTGCACGACGAGCTCCATCTTGTCCGATTTCAGCAGGCAGACGGCCAGCGTCAGCCGAATCGGCGATTCCGTGTCCGCCGCCAGCCGTTCCACGAGACGGAGCGTCACTGTGTCAGCGGTGAATCCCACAATCTCCATCGACGCGACCGCACGCTCCGCGTCCACCACCACGCACCGCTCGCCAACCCGCGCCCGCAGCGTGTAGCCCAAATGATGAGCGTCGCTTCCGGTCAGCGTCACCGTATCGGCGAGTTTGCCGGGGAGAAAGAGCCGCCTCACGCTTCGCCCCTCCTGCGGATTACCATCGCATGCCATTCCTTTTCCTCATGGTCCTCGGCGACGAAAAAACCCGCCGTTTCCGCCGCTTCGCGCACCTCCTGCGCGCGGCTCTCGATAATGCCGCTGGCAAGGAGCGCGCCGCCCGTTTCCAGATGCGCGCCGAGGTCGGGCAGCAGCCGGATCACGAGGTCGGCGATCAGATTCGCCGTCACCAGGCCCGCCCTGCCGGGAATCGCGGAAAAAAGGTCACTCTCCGCCGTCGATACGACGTCCGAGACGCCGTTCGCCTCGATGTTTTCCCGCGCCACGCGCACCGCCGTCGCGTCGTAGTCCACCGCCCGCACTTCTTTCGCTCCGAGCTTCGCCGCCGCGATGGCCAAAACGCCGGAGCCCGTGCCTACGTCAAAAACCGTCATGCCCGGCTTTATCAGCTTTTCCATCGCGCGCAGGCACATCGCCGTCGTAGGATGCGTACCGGTGCCGAAGGCCGCGCCGGGGTCGAGCCGCAGCACGACCTCGCCCTCCTGCGGATCATATTCCTCCCAGGACGGCTGAATCACAATGCGCTCGCCGACCTTGTCCGTATGGAAATACGCCTTCCAACTATTCGCCCAGTCCTCGTCCTGCACCCGCGCCGTGAAAAACTCCGCCGGACGCGTATCGACACCCCGCGCCGCGATTTCATCCAGCCCCGCGCGAATCGACGCTAATTTTTCATCCAGCGAATCGTCCGCCGCTAAGTAGGCCTTGACCGTCACCACCGACGTGTCCTTCTGCTCGGGAATGTCCGTATAATCCCAAAGCCCAGAATGAATGTAATCGTTAATCAGCGCCGGGTCCTCGATCACCGTCCCCGATGCCCCAGCCTCCTCGAACAGCGAGGAAACCGCGTCCACCGCCTCATGCGACGTCCGAAAGCCCGCCTCGGCCCACTCCATATCAAAACCTCCCGTCGTAATCTCCCGCTTATTATACAACCTTTCCGAAATCTGCGCGACAAAAAACCGCGCCGCCATCATTTTTTTGATAAGCGGCGCGGTTTCGCGTCCATTGCCTGTTTATTTTTTGAACATCTTCTTGATCGTGTCCATGAAACTCTTTTGTTCCGGATTGACGTTTTCCCCGCTGAGTTCGCCGAACTCCTTCAGGATTTCCTTCTGCCTTGCGGAGAGCTTCTGCGGCGTCAGCACCTTGACGCGCACCAGCTGATCGCCGCGTCCGTTGCCGCGCAGGAACGGAATGCCGCGCCCTTTCAGCCGGAGCATCGTGCCGGACTGGATGCCCGCCGGAATCTTCATTTCCACCTTGCCGTCGATGGTCGGCGCCTCAATGGTATCGCCGAGCGCCGCCTGCACGAAAGAGATCGGCACTTCGCAGAGAACGTCCGAGCCGTCGCGCTCGAACAGCTTGTGGCGCTTGACGAAAATATAGACGTAGAGGTCGCCGTTTCCGCCGCCGCGCAGTCCCGCTTCGCCGCCGCCGGCGACGCGAATCCGCGAGCCCTCGTCCACGCCCGCCGGAATCTTCACGCTGATCTTCTTGCGGACTTTCTTGCGTCCCGTGCCGCCGCAGTCCTTGCACGGCGTCTTGATAATCTTGCCCGTGCCGTGGCAGCGGCCGCAGGGATGGGAATTCAGTATCTGACCGAAGGGCGTATTCTGCCGCCGCTGGACCTGTCCCGAGCCATGGCAGTCCGGGCAGGTTTCCGGCGACGTGCCCGCCGCCGCGCCCGTACCGTGACAGGTGCCGCAGTTTTCCATGCGCGGAACGGTCAGCTCCGCTTCCTTGCCGAAAGCGGCCTCCTCAAAGGTCAGCTCCAAATCGTAGCGCAGGTCGCTGCCGCGCTCCGGGCCGGAACGCCGGGAACGGCTCCCGCCGCCGCCGAAGAACGCGTCGAAAATGTCCTCGAAGCCGCCGCCACCGCCGCCGAAACCGCCGAAGCCGCCAAATCCTCCGAAGCCGCCCGCGCCGCCGCCACCGCCGTTCTCAAAAGCCGCGTGGCCGAACTGGTCGTACTGCGCCTTCTTCTGCGGGTCGGAAAGCACGCTGTAGGCCTCGTTGACCTCCTTGAACTTTTCCTCCGCCGTCTTCGGATCGTCTCGGTTCAGGTCCGGGTGATACTTGCGCGCCAGCTTTTTGAAGGCTTTCTTGATCTCGTCGTCGGACGCGCCCTTTTGAACGCCGAGCACTTCATAGTAGTCGCGTTTATCGCTCATAATAGGTCTCCCTCATGAAAAGAGTGGAGAGCGGAGAGTTAAGAGTGGAGATAATTGCGTGACAGCCGTTTGTAAAACTATTTTATCCCGCGGCTGTCTCGGAAAATCCAACACTCTCTATCTCTCTTCACTCTCCACTCTTCAAACTTCACTCTTCTTATTTATCCTTGACTTCCGTATACTCGGCGTCCACCACGTTGTCGTCGGCCTTCTTCGGCTCTTCCTGCGCCGCCTGCTGCTGCGCTCCGGCGTCCGCCGCGCCGCCTGCCGCGCCCGCGGCTGCCTGCGCCTGCTGATACGCCGCCGCACTCATCTCATACAGCGGCTTCTGCAGTTCTTCCGTCGCCTTCTTGATGGCGTCGTTGTCGCCGCCCTTCAGCGCTTCCTTGACCTTGTCGATGGCGGCCTTGACCTTGTCGACCTGCGCCGCGTCGGCCTTGTCGCCCATATCCTTGATCGCCTTCTCCGCCTGATAGACGAGATTGTCGGCGTTGTTCTTGATCTCGATGGCTTCCTTCTGCTTCTTGTCCTCGGCGGCGTGTGCCTCGGCCTCCTTGACCATGCGGTCGATGTCGTCCTTGCTCATGCCGCTGTCGGACTGGATCGTGATCTTCTGCTCCTTGCCGGTGCCGAGATCCTTCGCCGAAACGTGCACGATGCCGTTGGCGTCGATGTCGAACTTGACCTCGATGCGGGGAACTCCGCGCGGCGCCGGCGGGATATCCGAAAGCTCGAACCGGCCGAGGGTCTTGTTGCCCGCCGCCATCTCGCGCTCGCCCTGCAGGACGTGGATGTCCACCGAGGGCTGGTTGTCCGCCGCCGTGGAGAATACCTGGCTCTTGGAAGTCGGAATCGTGGTGTTGCGCTCGATGATCTTCGTGCAGACGCCGCCCAGTGTCTCAATGCCGAGGGACAGCGGCGTAACGTCAAGCAGCAGCACGTCCTTGACCTCGCCGACGAGGACGCCGCCCTGGATCGCCGCGCCCACGGACACGCACTCGTCCGGGTTCACGCCGTGGCTCGGCTCCTTCGCCAGATACTTCTTGATGGCTTCCTGCACCGCGGGGATGCGGGACGAGCCGCCGACGAGGATGACCTTGTTGATGTCGGAGGGAGAAAGCTCCGCGTCCGCCATCGCTTTGCGCGTCGGCTCCATCGTCGCCTCCACGAGGTCGTTCGTCAGCTCGTCGAACTTCGCACGGGTCAGCGTCAGATCGAGATGCAGAGGGCCGTTGGGGCCCGCCGTGATGAACGGCAGGTTGATATTCGTGGACAACATGCTGGAAAGCTCGATCTTCGCCTTCTCGGCGGCTTCCACGAGGCGCTGGGCGCTCATCTTGTCCGCCGCGAGATCGATGCCGTTGTCCTTCTTGAACTCGGCCACCATCCAGTCGACGATGCGATGGTCGAAATCGTCGCCGCCGAGGTGGGTATTGCCGTTGGTCGCCTTGACCTCGAAGACGCCGTCGCCCAGCTCGAGGATCGACACATCGAAAGTGCCGCCGCCGAGGTCGAAGACGAGGATCGTCTCGTCGTTGTCCTTGTCAAGGCCGTAGGCCAACGCCGCCGCCGTCGGCTCGTTGATGATGCGGAGCACGTCGAGGCCCGCGATCTTGCCGGCGTCCTTCGTGGCCTGCCGCTGGCTGTCGTTGAAGTACGCCGGAACGGTGATGACGGCCTGGGTGACCGTTTCGCCGAGATACGCTTCCGCGTCGGCTTTCAGCTTCTGCAGCACCATCGCGGAAATTTCCGGCGGCGTATAGCTCTTGTCGTCGATCGTTACCTTGTAATCCTTCTCGCCCATGTGACGCTTGATGGAAGCGATGGTGCGGTCCGGGTTCGAGACGGCCTGCCGCTTCGCGAGCTGGCCGATGAGCCGCTGCCCGTCCTTCGTGAAGCCGACCACCGACGGAGTCAGGCGGCTGCCTTCCGGATTCGTGATGACGGTGGGCTCGCCGCCCTCCATGACGGAAACGACGGAATTCGTCGTACCTAAGTCAATACCAATTACCTTTGCCATGATGATTTCCTCCTGTCAACATATAGATTAAAAATATTATCTTTTATATTTTATACAGCATGCGCTGTGGATTGCCTTTCAATAGGGACTCATCCCTGTCGAGAGATTTTTTCGTCAGGCGAGGAAAATCGTGCGAAGTCGCAGTCTTGGGCCTACGTCGAGCGCGATTTGACAACGCCTGGCGGGAAAAGAGCCGGCAGGGAACTAATTCCCAACTACTTGTACCATACTCGGGCGGATCACCCGACCTTTTACCATGTACCCCTTCTGCAGCTCGGCGACGATCGTGCCGTCCTCTTTCTCGCTGTCCTCCACGCGCATGACAGCCTGATGAAAATTCGGATCGAAGGGCTTGTCCTTCGTCTCGATATATTCGAGGCCTTCTTTTTTCAGCGCCTCGACAAGCTGCTTGTACATCATCTCGACGCCCGCGCGGAGCCCGCCTTCATCGGTGCCCTCCGCCGCCAGCGCCCGTTCGAAATTGTCGAGGAACGGCAGGAGGTCCTTCAAGAGATTCTGTGTCACCACAGCGGCGAGCTCTTCCTTCTCCTGCCTCGTACGGCGGCGGAAATTCTCGAAATCCGCCTGTAGCCGCAAATACCGGTTTTCCTTTTCGGCAAGCTCCGCCTCATATTTTTCTTTCAGCGCGTCGGCGTCCTCCGGCTGCTCTCCCGCCTGCGTCTCCGCAGCGTCTCCCTTGGTGTCTTCGAACGGCGCCTCCGCCGCGTCCTGATCGAACGCGCGGCGCTCCGCCTTCTCCTCCGCCAAAGCTTCTTCAATCTGTTCCTTCATATCCTCCAAGCTTGCCTCATCCTTTTTCTTCATTTTATCTTTTTCAAACGCCGTCATACGAATCACTCCTCGTCGAACAGGGAATCATGGTACGCGAGCAGCTCTCTCACCAGCGGCCGAAGCGTCTCCAGGTCGCCCGGGTCGTTGACGTCGATTCGCAGCGCGCTGTTGTCCTCGAAATCGACATGAATCTGCAGCGCCGGGCGGAAGAAATCCTTCTCCTCTCTCGTCAGCTTCCGCTCCTTATAGAGCACCGAGTGGTAATCAAAGGCGCGGAGGTCGTGGGCGGACAGGATCGCGTGGATCTGCTGCAGATAGTCCTCGGGGAACAGCGTGAAATCGTCATCCCGCCCCCATTTCTTTGCCGCTGCGTCATAATTCATCCTGCCGAGGAGGAGCCGCTCGCCGTCGATGGCCTTCTCTTCCTGCACGTGGACCGGGCTGAAGTGGACCTTCCTGCCGTCTTCGGAAAGCGTGAAAGAACATCTCTTGACAGGCCCGTAGACGAGTTTCGGCGGCAGCAGGGATTCGTCGCCCTTTTCGGCGAACCATTCCGCGAAGGCGAGATAGGTTTCCCGCGTCCACTCCGCGTCGGGATTGTTGTTCGCGGTGAATTCTATCTTTTCCCCCGAAGCGTAGTTTGCGTTGAAATGGCACTTCTGGAACTCCGGCGGCAGCCCCGCCGTCACGCGGTAAATGCCGTTATTTGCCGCCAAATGGCGTTCGTCGATAATGGACTGCAGTTTCTTCAGCAGCGTTTCGTCCGCGGGAAGGCTGACGCGAGTGTCGTCTCTGGAATCCGTCCAGACGGCAGCCGTCAATGCGCCCTGCTCGTCTTTCCTCACCTCGACGGTGTAGAACCGGTCGCCTTTCCCGGGCGACCACTCGCCCCTCAGATAGAAGTGCGCGTAAAATGAAGTCAGATCCTTGGACGCAATCGTCTTCGGCGCATTGTGATCCGTCTTGTCCGTCGTGCCGCCGCATTCGGGCCTGTCTATCGCCGACGCGCACCCGCCAATTCCGAGGAACGTCAAAAGACTGAACAGCGCCGCCATGATCATCTTTCCTCTCTTACGGTTCATTCCGCGTTCCTCCGTCTACCCCTGCCAGCCTAAACGTCGAACGACGTCGGACAGATGCTCGTTCATATAGCCGAGGAGCGACATCGCCTTGCCGTATTCCATGCGCGTCGGGCCCAGCACCGCGATGGTGCCCAAAAGCTCGCCGTCCAAATGGTAGGTGGCCGTGACGATGCTGCAGTCCTGGATGCCCTTGTAGTCGTTCTCCTGCCCGATGGTGACCCGCAGCCCGTCACCGAGATGCGCGGAAAGGATTTCCTTCAGGAGTTCCTCTTCCTCCAGCATCAAAAGGATTTCCTTGACCCGCTCCACATCCCGGAATTCCGGCTGGGAAAGCATTTCCCGCGTGCCGCCGAGATAGAGCCGGCTGCGTCCTTCCCTGTCGTCGAGGGCGCGGGTGATGACGTCGAGCGCCGCCTCGTAAAGCTCCTCGTCGGAAATCTCCGAGCGGATCTTCCGGTAGGCGGCCTTCGGTATCGCGTCGAGGGTACAGCCCGCGAGACAATCGTTGACGACCCGCGCCATGCGCTGGAAATCCTCGAAAGTCGCCCCCGACGGCATCGCTACGATGCGGTTCTCGATGAAGCCCGCGTCGGTCATCAGCACCGCCACCGAGCGGCGGTCGTCCAGCGGCAGGAACTGCAGGCAGCGGAACGCCGACTTGGTCATCTGCGGCGCCAGCACCAACGCGACGTTTTTCGTCACGCGGGAAATCAGCCGCGCCGTCTCCTGAAAGACCTCCTCGATGCGCTTGACCCGCGCCCTGTACCAGCGGTCGATCTGCGCCTTCTCCTCGTCGGTGAGCCGCATCGGCTGCATCAGGCCGTCCACGTAAAAGCGGTAGCCCTTCGACGACGGGATGCGCCCGGAGGACGTATGGATATGCTCCAGATAGCCGAGCATCTCAAGGTCGGCCATCTCGTTTCGAATCGTCGCGGGACTGACGCCGAGGTCGTGCCGCCGCGCGATGGTGCGCGAGCCGACCGGCTCCGCCGATTCGATATAATCCTGCACTACCGCTTGCAGGACGCGCTGTTTCCTTTCATCCATATTACTTGCCCCTCCTGTTAGCACTCGGAGGCGTCGAGTGCTAACCTTCTGATAAGACTATAACGCAAATTTGACTTTTTGTCTATATCTTTTTGAAAAGTTTTTTGGTCTTTTTCCGAACAGGAAGGAACGCAAAAGTTTCGACTGCCGCCGACATAAAACAAAACCACCCGCGCGGGGTGGTTTCGTTTTCTTCATATTAAAATAGGTACGATCAGTATTTGAATTTCTGCAGCGAAGACTGGAGTTCGTCGGCAAGCTTCGACAGCGAATCGCTGGCGCGGGCAATCTCGCTGGCGGACGCGGACTGCTCCTGCGTCGCCGCGCTGACCGTCTGCATCTCGTCGGAAACGCGCTGCCCCTGCTTCGCGATGTTGTCAATTTCCCTCGAAATATTGTTGGCGTCCCTCGAGGCTTGGTTGACCTCGCCCGCCATGTCCTGCGCCTCCTGGCGCACTTCGTTGACGAGCTTCTCGATCTGCTCGAAGGTCTCCCGCAGCGCGCTGACGGACCGGGCGCCTTCGGCCACCGCCGTAGACCCCAGCTGCATCGAGCTGACCGCCGAATGCGTATCGTCCTGAATGCTCTTGATCAGTTCGGCGATCTTCTGCGCCGCCTCGCCGGACTGCTCGGCAAGCTTCCTGACCTCTTCTGCGACGACCGCGAAGCCGCGGCCATGCTCTCCGGCGCGCGCCGCCTCGATGGCCGCGTTCAGCGCCAGGAGGTTCGTCTGGCTGGCAATACCGGAAATCGTCTCGACGATCTGCCCGATTTCCTGCGAACGCTCGCCCAGCTTGTCCACCATCGCGGAGGATTCCTGCACGGTGCGCTCGACGCTCTCGATCTGGACCACCGATTTCTGGATGGCCTGCCCGCCTTCCGCCGCATAATCCGCTGCGGAATCGGAACGCTCGGCCACCGTCCCCGCTTTGACGCGGATCGCATCCACGGACTGGGCCACCTGCCCGACGGCCTCGATGCTGGTGGAGACGCCGCCCTGCTGCTCGACAACGGCGGCGGCCGCCTCGGTAACGGACTGGGCCACCTGGTTCGAAGCTTCGGCGGACTGTCCCGCGCTGGCGGTCAGCTCCTCAGAGGCCGCGGCAATCTGTTCCGTGGATTCATGGGTCTGCACCATCAGCTGGTTCAGGCCATCGCGCATGGAGGAAACGACGCCCGCCATGGTGCCGAACTCGTCGCCGCGCTCGATGTTCATCGGCGTCTTGCGGAAGTCGCCGTTCTTCAAATGCTCGCAGACGTCCATCATGACGTCCAGCGGGTTGGTGATCGCCTTCGCGATGCCCATGCCCACGACGAAGAGGATCACGAGACACGCGACGCTCATCATCATCATCATCGTAGCGGCCGTGGCGGCATTCGATTCCGTCTCCTCGTCGATGGCCTTCGCCGTCTCCTGCGCTTCCTTCTGCAAAGCTTCCAGCGGCTTACGGAGATCCATCGTGATCTGCCCGCCCTTGGAGCTGTACAGCTTCTGTGCGTCCGCCAGCCTGCCGTCGGCGCAGAGTTTCATGATGTCGGACATGGTATCGTAGAAGCTCTTCCAAGCCTTGCGGACCCCCGCGCTCTTCTCCGCGGCGCCCGGCTGACCCTCGGAAGCCTTTTCGTAAAGTGCCCAATGCTTCTCAAAATTCTTCTGGATTTCATTGGCGTCGTTTCGGAGGTCGTCATGGCGCTCTTTCGTCGTCGCAACCATCGCCAGGATTGCACGAGACTGCATATCGCGCATCAGGTATTTCGTCTCGCCGATTTCCTGCACCTGCTGGAGACTCTGGTTGTAGATAACCGCCATGCCGTCCTTCGACTGGATGATGGTCGAGTACCCTTTGTAGCCGATGGCCGCCATGCCGACAGCTGCAATGACCACAAGGATCATGATCTTCCCGAATACCTTGATGTTGTTCAACAATCCCATAATACGCCCCCCTACTGTCACTAACGAAACAATTCCTACCTAAATATTATACCATCTTCCCCTATGGCTGAAAAGGAAAAGATGAAGCGGTCCTAAAAATGTTTCATCCGTTATTTAAAGTCCTTGTACTTCTCGCCGTAGCCATATTTCTCGATCACATAATCCAGGTCTTTGTCGCCGCGGCCGCTGAGATTGACGAGGATCGAGCCTTCGCCCATCTCCTTCGCGCGGCGCATGGCGTAGGCCACCGCATGGGAGCTTTCCAGGGCGGGAATGATTCCCTCGTAGCGGGACAGCTTGAAGAACGCGTCCACCGCTTCCTCGTCGGTCGCCGTATCGTACTTCACGCGGCCCGCCTCGCGCAGGAACGCGTGCTCCGGCCCGACGGAAGGATAGTCGAGGCCGCTGGCGATGGAATAGACCGGCGCGGGCTCGCCCTTCTCGTCCTTCAGCATGATGCTGTTGAAGCCGTGCATGACGCCCTCGGAGCCGTACGTCATCGACGCCGCGTGGTCGCCCATCTTCTCGCCGCGGCCCAGCGGCTCCACGCCCACGATCTCCACCGGATCGTTCAGGAACGGCACGAACATGCCGATGGAATTGCTGCCGCCGCCGACGCAGGCCGTCACCACGTCGGGCAGGAAGCCCATCATCTCCTGGAACTGCTCGCGGGCCTCGGCGCCGACCACCATCTGGAAGTCGCGGACCATCATCGGGAACGGATGCGGTCCGACCACCGAACCGATGCAGTAAATCGTTTCCTTATAATTCGCGAGGTAATCCTCGAAGGCGGCGTCCACCGCTTCTTTCAAAGTCTTGGCGCCTCGGGAGACCGACACGACGTTCGCGCCGAGGACTTTCATGCGCGCCACGTTCGGCGCCTGCTTCGCGATATCGACCTCTCCCATGTAGATCGTGCATTCCAACCCGAAGAACGCCGCCGCCGTCGCCAGCGCCACGCCGTGCTGCCCAGCGCCGGTCTCCGCGATGATGCGCTTCTTGCCCATGAATTTCGCAAGCAGTCCCTCGCCCATGCAGTGATTCAGCTTGTGCGCGCCGGAATGATTCAGGTCTTCGCGTTTTAAATAGATCTGGCAGTTGCCGATCATGCGGGAAAGCCGCTCGCAATGGTAAACCGGCGTCGGGCGGCCCTGGAACTCCTTGCGGATACGCCGCAGCTCGTTGACGAACTGCGAGGAGTGGCAGATCGTCAGGTACGCCTGCTCGATCTCCTTCATCGCCGGCACCAGCTCCTCCGGCAGATACGCGCCGCCGAACGAGCCGAACTTTCCTTCCGCGTCGGGGTATTCCTTCAGATACTTCGTGAAATCCATGTTTCTTTCCTCCTGCTTCCCTTTATAATTTTTATCTGTTTTGCTCATTCTCGACATACACGCGCGGAATGCGCGGCGAGAACATGCAGACGACCTCGTAGTTGATCGTGCCGATCCACCCGGCCAGCGCGTCCGCCGACAACGCGTCGCCGCCCATGATCGTCACCGTGTCGCCGACGGCGACATTATTAACGCCGGTCAGCTCGACCATGCACTGGTCCATGCAGATGCGCCCGATGACGGGCAGTAAATGGCCGCGCAAGTCCACCTTCGCCTTTCCGGCGTAAAGCCGCGTATATCCGTCCTCATAACCCAGCGGCAACGTGCCGACGAGGATGTCCTTCGGTGCGCGGAAGGTGCAGCCGTAGCTGACCGTCTCGCCTTCATGCAGGGTCTTGACATGAGTGAGCCGCGCCTTGACGCTCATGACCGGCTGGAGCCCCACGTCGTGGCCGACCTCGTCCGACGGCGCAAGCCCATACAGGATGATGCCCGCCCGCACCATATCGAGATGTGTTTCCGGCATTTCCAGGATCGCAGCGGAGTTTGCGATATGGCAAATCGGGATCTCGATTCCCTTTGCTTTCACTCCGTTCATCGCAATCTGGAAACCCGCGAATTGCTTGAATGCGAAAGACTTGTCCGTCGCGTCGGCAAGGGCGAAGTGGGAAAACATGCCCTCCAATTCGATATTCGGGAGCCCCGCGATAAACGCCGCCATTTCCCCGGCTTCCTCGGGACGGACGCCGATCCGTCCCATACCCGTGTCAACGGCTAAATGCACCTTCGCCCGGACGCGGCGCCTCTGGGCCGCTGCCGAGATCGCCGCCGCCGCATCACGGGAAAACACCGCCTGCGTCACGCCGAAATCGACGACCGAATCCGCCTCCTCGATCTGCGTCGCACCCAGCACCAGAATCGGCGTCGTGAAGCCCGCCCGCCGGAGCTTTTCCGCCTCGGACAGCACGGCCACCGCCAGATAGTCCGCCCCCATGGCCACGGCCTCCCGCGCCACGGCAATCGCGCCGTGCCCGTAGGCGTCCGCCTTTACTACCGCGCAAAACCGCGCTTTGCCCATGATATGATCTTTTATGACCGAAATATTATGCCTGAGGGCGGAAAGGTCGATTTCCGCCCAGACGCCGCGATCCGCCATTCATCCTCGCCTCGTTCTGATTTTTTATCGTACCTTTTTATTGTATCATGAATCCTTCGTTTTTTGTAGCGCTTGTTAGTACTTAACGCAAAAAACGGCTATCCTCCCGAACGAAGGATAGCCGCTCCCGCCAAATCAGATCATATTTTTCGTATATGCGTCGTACAGGCTCTTGAGTTCCTCGATTTTGTCGTACATCTCGACCTGCAGGCCGGACGCCGTGGCGTAGTCGCCGCCCATCAGGGCGTTGGTCAGCAGCGTGAACAGCGATTTCTCGTCGATGCTGTCCTTGGCGAGGTAACTGCGGATGCCGCTGATCTTCGTCCAGTTGTACGCGTCCTGGTCCGTGACAAAGTCGCTGACGATTTCCTGCGCGGCGCGGACGATGGCGCGGTTTTCCGGGATGATGCGGCTCACCAGCTCCGTCTTCCAGCGCAGCAGCGCACCCTCGACGAAGGCGTGCAGGATCTTCTCGTCCAGGGCTCCGCCCGCCGTGATGACCGCTTTCTTCTCCGGGTAGTTGTTCAGGTTTTCCATGTTCTCCCAGACCGTCGCCGGCGGCGCGCCGAACATGCGGTCGCGTTCTTCCGGCGTGTAGTCCTCGAACACGTCCTGCTCGCTCCGGTAAGCGCGGTCCTTTTCGAGATAGAAGCCTTTCTCGCCCGGCTTCTTGGAAAGCTCCTTCAAAAGCTCCGCCGTGGTGTGAGTCGCCGCCGTCTTCACGCCGTCCAGCATCGCCGAGTAGATCGCCGCCAGCACGATATAGGTGTTCGTGTACGGATTGCAGGCGCGAAGCTCGAAGCGCGTCGCCAGCGGGTTCTGCGCGTCGCGGACGAGACCGGCGAGGATCGTGCGGTTCCGGGACGGGATTTCCGGCGAATGGCCCAGCGAGGTCACGATGCAGACCGGCGCCTCGAAGCCGGGCTTCAGACGGTTCAGGGAATCGTTCGTCGCGGAGACGAGAGGATTGATGGCCTCGTAATTCTTCAAAAGGCCCATGATGGCGCCGTAGCCCACCGCGCTCAGGAAGTCTTTCTTCAAGTCCTTCGGTGCGAACAGGTTAACGATGGAGCCGTCCTTCATTTCCGCCGCCATGCCGATATGGGTATGCTCGCCGTTGCCCGCGAGGCCGATCATCGGCTTCGCCTTGAAATTGACCTCGAGGCCGTTCTCACGGAACACTTCCTTGACCAGCGTGCGGACGAGGAGCTCGTTGTCCGCCGCCTGCAGCGCGTCGGCAAACTGCCAGTCCATTTCGAGCTGCTCGCAGACGTGGGACATGGCGCCCGACTCATTGATATGGCCTTTGAGTCCGCCGACCTCCTTGTGGCCCATTTCCATTTTCAGTCCGTATTTATCGACGAGCAGAACGCTCTGCTCGAGAGCCGTCCGGACCGCGCCGCGCGTCCTCTGCCAATACTGCTCCTGCATGACCTGCGACGCGCTCATTTCCGCGATGTCCGCTTCCTCCAGCGGCGTCTTTACCCAAAATTCCAGCTCCGTCGCCGAAGTGAACTTGATATCGGCGACTTCCGCGCCGTTGACGTGCTCGAGGCCGGACATCTTCGGATGCTTCTTGAACAGCGCCAGGAGTTCCTTTTTGACAAAATTGAGCGTGTCCGCCAGCACCGCCCGGGAATCCACGCGCCGCCCCTCATGGATCAGGAACGCGGGAATCCGCAGCGTACCCACGGGGCGCTCCGTCTCCTCGTCGTAATGCTCGTAGTTGTAATCGACGAACCAGTTGACCGACGGGTCGATGGGCATATCGACCTTCGCGTTGTTCAGTGTGGCGATACCCGGCAGCACCACCGAGGAGCCGTCGGTCTGCACCGCCGTCCCGGCGTAGAATTCATCCATATCCTTCAGGAAAATCCGCATCGGAATCTTCTCGTCCGTATCGTTGCCGGCGAGGTCGATGCCCACCAGCGAGACGAACTTGATCTCCGGGTGGGATTTCAGCATGCTCGCAATCTTGTTTTTCGGCGTTTTTGCGGGAATCACATACAACAGGTCGTCCATTTTGATTGCCACCTTTCAGAATTGTTCGGTTGTTCCTCCGCCAAACAAAAAAACCACACGGACATCGTGCGCTGTCCGCGCCGATCCGTATGGCTTCATTGCCGTGCAAAGCTTATCACGCAGTTAGTATAGCACAGGACTTTTTCGATTGCAAGAAAAAAATCGGGGCGCTTCCGAGAAGGCATTTTAGGTCTTTTCAGAAGCCTCTTGTCAACCCGATTTTGAAGGCCGCTCCCTGCCTCCCCCTCGAGGGGCGTAACGTGCCAGTGGCACGTTACGGGCAGCGTAGCCGGTGGATGAGGTGTTATAACGAAACTTTCGTTTCAAGTATTCTTTATGATAATAATCAGTAGCGAAAGGCTTTGCTGGTGGCTTCTACAATTACAACCGTTCATCATCGTAGAATAGACTTGGCGGGGATTCGCCCCTTCAAGCCTCCCCACACAAGGGGAGAACCCCTTGTGAATCCCCCAAAAAGGCTCTGCGGAGCCAAAGATTCCGCGGTGAAAGCTCGGAACAACTTATCGGATAGTTCATCCCGCGATTCAGCCTC
The DNA here is from genome assembly GCA_900321035.1 of uncultured Selenomonadales bacterium. Taxonomy (GTDB): domain Bacteria; phylum Bacillota; class Negativicutes; order Selenomonadales; family Selenomonadaceae; genus RUG12372. The sequence continues at coordinate 34,380 of ONUH01000021.1, forward strand.
TTGCTAACTTCAACTTTAACCCGTTTTTGCGTGGTTGCGTTTCGCGGCGCCGTCAGCATGCCATACGACGCGAAAACTCGCAAAATAATATGCAAAAAATCCGATTTTGCGCACAGCCGAAAAATTCCCCTTGCGCGCGTAAGATTTTTTCCCTACGGATTCGGCAAACGAAAAGTTCACTTCCTGCAAACGCGGCGGCGGAAATTTTTTACCGAATCCGCCGCCCGATTTACCTATGGCAAATCCTTGCCGCCCGCGTTATAATGAGTATAGCAACAAGGAGGGAAACGCACATGATGAACCGCATGATGGCGGAATGCCGCGCGGCGGGGCTCTCCGCCTCCGACGTCAGCAGCCGCTTCAAGATACCGGCGGGCGTCGTATCCCGTTGGGAGCGCGGCGAACTGCGCCCGCCCGCCTGGGTGGAAAGCATGGTCCGCAGTTTCCTCGCCGACGAGCGCAGGAAGAACTATGAGAAGAGCCGACGGGGACAAGCCGCAGGCACGCGGCGGGGCTGGAAACGATGATCGCCCGTCCCAAGCATGCCGCGTCCCCAAAAGGCTCCCTGCCTCTTTGGCGAAAGATCTCGCGGGCGCTTCGCGTGCTCGCTTCCTGCGCCGCCTGCGCGCTCGGGCTTGCGCCGCCGTCGATGGACGCCCACGGCGCGACGGTCACGCAGCCGGCGCCGGAAATCCTGACGCGGACGTCGGCGCAGGCGCCCGTTTCCTATTCGCCGATCTTGACATGGACGAAGGAATCCAACGCCGTCGCCTACCAGCTGGAGTTTTTCCCCACCGCCGTTTCCGGGCTCGACCCGCAGACAGAGGACGCCCGGGCAATCTTCCGCACGTCAGACGTCTATGAGAACGCGGTGAATCTGCCGCTGGACGAAATACGGACCGGGCTTTCCGACAGCCAGCCTCTGTGGTGGCGGGTGCGCGCCCTCGATCTGGACGGCGAGGCCATCAGCCCGTTCAGCCTGCCGGCGCCGCTTTACACAAACGCCGCGCTGCCGCGCGTGAAAACGCCGGTCCTGCATCCCGTTCCGACACAGGGACGCGGCTCCGCGATGCTGTTCCCCGTTTACAGCTGGGTGCGCCCCCACGGCGCCAAACGGTTTGAAATCGCGCTCTACACGGAGGACCCGGAGCAAAGGATCACCGCCGAGCCCATCGCGAAATGGTTCACCTACATCGCCGAGCAATACGACGACGCGCCCCGCTCCGGCGACACGACGTATTTTTGGCGCGTGCGCGCGTGGGACGCGAAAGGAAAGCCCGGCGCCTGGTCCGCGCCCTCGTCTTTCCGCATGGAGGAGCGGCACTGGGAAGTGGCGGTGCTGGGCGACAGCATCAGCCACGGCGGCGGCCACATCTCCCACGGACCGGAAGAATTGGAATACAGCTGGCTCGCCTATCTCGATTTTCCCGCGGTGAATCTCTCCCAGAGCGGGGACCTGACGCAGATGATGGCGGACCGCTTCGAGCGGGACGTGCTGCCGTTCTCGCCGGATTATCTTCTGATCTTCTGCGGCACCAACGACCTCCGGGCCGGGGAATTCACCGTGGCCGAGGCCATAAAGAACATGGAGCGCATCAAGGAAAAATGCGTCCTCCACGGCATCCGCCCGATCTTCCTGACGCTGCCGCCCATCAACCCGACGAACATCGGGCGGGTGTTCGGCGAGGAAATCACCGACGAATGGCAGGAACGATTCGCCGCGTTCAACGACTACCTGCGGAAGCAGCCGCACATCGACACGGCGGCGGCCTTCGCGCCCTACGCGGCGAACGGCGACCTGCCGGAATGGCTGGGGCTCGACGGCCTCCACGAGGACATCATCGGCAAGCAGCTGATCGCCGCCAGAGTCAACACAGGTTTTGAAGCCGCGAAGCAGGCGGCGGACGAATTTTTGCAAGCGCAAATGCAAATGCCTATATCTCAAACCCGAAAGGAGAATCCAAATGCTGAAAGCGATTGAAATGAAGAAGGGGATTTACTGGGTCGGCGCCGTCGACTGGTCCATGCGGAGCTTCCACGGCTATTCGACGCGGCGTGGTTCGTCCTACAACGCCTATCTGATCCTGGACGAGAAGATCACGCTGATCGACACGGTGAAGGCGCCGTTCGTCACGGAGCTGCTGGAGCGCATTTCCTCCGTCGTGGACCCGAAGAAGATCGACTATATCGTTTCCAACCATGTGGAGCCGGACCACTCGGGCAGTCTCCCCATCGTCGCGAAATGCTGCCCGAATGCGAAGATCGTCACCAGCGCGCCCAACGGACTCAAGGGGCTGACGGGCCGCTACGGCGAGCTGCCCTATCAGGCGGTCAAGACCGGCGAGACGCTCTCCCTCGGCGCGCGCACGCTGTCCTTCGTGGCGACGCCGATGCTCCACTGGCCCGACAGCATGGTCACTTACTGCCCGGAGGAAAAGATCCTGTTCTCCAACGACGCCTTCGGCCAGCACCTGGCCGCGAACCGCCGCTTCGACGACGAGAACGATATGCATATTATAATGGAAGAAGCGAAGAAGTATTACGCGAACATCCTGATGCTGTACGGCAAGCAGGCGCAGACCGCGCTCTCCGCTCTCGGCGGCCTGCCCATCGAAATGATCCTGACCGGCCACGGCGTCTCGTGGCGCGCGCACATCCCCGAGATCCTCGACGCATACAAGAAATGGAGCGCGGGCGAACTGGAGGAAAAGGCCGTCGTCGTCTTCGACAGCATGTGGGGCTCCACGGAGCGGCTGGCGAAAGCCATCACCGACGCCTTCACCGCCAAGGGCGTCCCCGTCGCGTACTTCGACCTGCGCGCCGACCATATCTCCGACGTCATCACTGAAGTGCTGACCGCGAAATACCTCGCCGTCGGCTCGCCCACCATCAACAACCAGATGATGCCGCCGGTGGCGTCCTTCCTCTGCTATCTGAAGGGCTTCGTGCCGAAAGGGCGGCAGGCCTTCGCCTTCGGCTCCTTCGGCTGGGGCGGGCAGAGCGTCGGCCTCGTGGAGGACGAGCTGAAAGCCGCCGGCTGCGAGATCTGCCTCGAAAAGATCCGCGTCAAGGACGTGCCGACGCAGGACGACCTCGCCGCGCTGCGGGAAAAAATCCTGGCGCTGTAACGACGCCGAAAAAAATCCCATGTCTCCGCCAACAACGGAAACATGGGATTTTTTGCTGTCGTTTTTCACTCCGCCCGCTTCTCTTCCATGTACGCCTTCAAGTCAAAGGGCGGCTCGATGGAGTACCGCGCCTCGAACATCCGGTTCCACGGGAAATGCACTTCCACATACTGCATATCGGGAATGGGCGGCAGATTCTCCTCCACGAAACGGCGCATAAACTGCGTCGCGCGCATCTCCGCCGCGCGTTTTTTCTCGTCAAGGCTGGAGTAGGCGCCCGCCGCGCGGAACCAGCCCAGCTGCCGCGCGACGATGGCCCGGATATTCGCCTGATAGCCCCAATCGTCGATGTAGCGCGTCGTCAGGAGCTCGTCCATGGCGTCCGGCGTCATTTTCTCCGCCAGCATCCCGAGCCCCAGCACAAAGCCCGTGCTGTTCGTCGGGGTGTTCCAGCCGGAATAGGCGCGGAGCTTATAGAGCAGCCCGCGCTGCTTCAGCGCCTCCATCAGCGCGTTGTCGGAGCCGTTCGCGTAAGCGATGTCGGCCACGCAGGTCGCTTTGCCCGATTCCACGCTCTCCTGCACCAAATCGGCGAAATACTTCGTGCCTTCCCGCGGTTTTCCGTCGTTCTTTCGGTCGTTGGCCTCGCCGGTGCGCCCGTTGGGATTCGTATTCACCAGGAGCGTGAAGTCCGCGTTCTTCGGCGAGCTGACCAGCATGCCGCCCGTCGCCAGCACATGGCCCTTGATGCTGTCCGAAATCTTTTCGTCGGAATAGGCCGGCACCGTTTCGCCGCCGCGGCCCCAGTTGTACTTCACATAGACGAAGGGCACCGACTTCGTCCAGTCGTTCACCGCCCGCGTCAGCATCAGCAGGGCAAACTCGTCGATGCCCGCCATCGCCTGGAACTGCGTCGGCGGCAAATCCTTGCCCGCCTCGACCAGCTTGCGGCTCTCCATGTGCGTTTGGGAGTACGGCGCGTTGTCGTCGCGTCCCAGCGCGAAATAATCGAAGGTTTTCGACCGCGCCAGCCCGATCATCGCGCGGCTTGCGGCGAAATTCTTGTTGCGGCGGGCCATCCAGTCCTCCATGGCCTTCTCGGGAATCAGCCGCGTCAAAAACTCGTATTCCTTTTTCTCCCGGCGCGTCAGCCCTTCCGTTTCCTGCTTGTCCGTCAGCGCCGTATAGCGGAAAATATCGCTTCCGTAGCTCGCGTAGTAGCTCGGCTCCTCGCCGCCCGACGCCTCCGCCGAGCGCGGCGTCCGCATGATGGAACCCCAGACGTACAGCTTCATCTTCGGGTGCGATTTCTTGAAGGAACTGAACCGCGCCACCCGCTCCCGGATTTCCGATTCCTTGTAATTATGCTTGCGCGAGCCTACAAGGCTGCCGTAGAGCAGGGTATCCGACGAAAGCACCGCGATGTCCGCGTGTTTCGCATTGTCCTCCAGCCAATCCCAAACCTTCTCGGGATTTCCGAGCACGCCCCGGCTTCCTAAGATATCGTCCGGCGGAACCTCGATCTCCCAGCCCATCTTTCGGATGACGTCCGCCGTCTGCTCGTCGGAGATCGGACGGTTGTCGTGCGGAACGAACAATATCTTCGCACTGTTCATATCCTGTTTTTTCGCAAAAGCGGGCTGCGCCGCGCAAAGCGCCAGGCAAAATACCAAAAATGCAGCCCTTATCCAACGCCGTGTCATTTCTCGTCTCCTCCGCCCGCTTCGCGCACGTCTGTCCAAAGCGCACGGGCTCTCTCGTACATCTGCGGGTCCGTCGTGCGCAGATTCTGGTCGCCGATCAGGCGGCTGATGTACTGCGTCGCCGTCTCGATCTCGCCCATCTCATAATAAAGCGCGCCCACGAGGAAAATCGCCATGGTGTCCGTCATATTCCCGACGGGGTACCGTTCCGTCATCACCGACTGGTCGTACAGCTCCGCCGCCTTCCGAAGCAGCGGCCGCTCGTGTTCCGAGTCCCCGGCCAGACGGTAGATCCACGCCAGTTTCAGATACATGCCTGCACGGTGCGCCAGCGACGCGCCGATCATTTCCGCGTAGTAGATCGCCAACTTGTACGAAGCCACCGCCTCCGGCACGCCCCGCGTCTCCGTGAACTTGAAGCCCACGCGCTTCGACCGCAAGAAGTCCGCGATCTTCTCCTTGTGCCGCGCCGGCATCACCGACATGAACGTCTTTTCGTCCGCCGCGTAGCCGCAGTGCTCGCAGACCCAGATCGTGTAAAGGTACGGATTGAACCCCTTGTAATGCGTGCAAAAATCCACGTCCGTCTTCTCCGCGATCACCCGCGAACGCGTCTTCGTCACCCGCGTTTTCGCGCCGCAAATCGGGCACGGCTTCTCCACAACGAAAGTAAACCCTTCCGCCAAAGCAATCACCCCCGGCGGGGAAAGCCCCGCTTTCTTCCTAATTATAATGATAAATGATATGATACCACAAAAAATGAAGAAAAAAAAGCCGCCGCGCATTTTTCGCACAGCGACTTTCCCATTATTTTTTTATCGCCCGTATTTTTTCACCAGCGCCGACAGGCGTTCGGCAGCCGTCTCGTTCAGCTTGCCCGCCTTGACGCGCCAGCTCCAGTTTCCCTCCGGCGTGCCGGGGAGATTCATCCGGTGCCTGCCGTTCAGCGCCAGAATATCCTGCGCCGGGATGACGACGAGCCGCGCTTCCGAAGCATAGGCGGCCTCCACCAGTTTCCCGGCGACTTTCTTCGCCGTCTCCGCGCCGTCGTCTTTCATTTCCGGCATGACGCCCATCCACGCGGCGACCTTCGCGCGGTCCTCGAAGGAGAGGTCGTCCGCATACCAGCCTGCGGCGGTGTTGTTGTCATGGGTACCTGTGTAAAGCACGCAGTTTTCCGGCGCGGCGACGCCCGCCCGGGGCGTTCCGTTGCCGAGACACTCAAACTCCATGACCTTCATGCCAGGGAATCCGCTCGTCTCAAGCAGCCGTTCCACGTCTTCGGACTGGACGCCCAAATCCTCGGCGACGATGGGAAGCTCGTCCCCCAGCCGCTGACGGAGCGCATGCAGCAGCAGCACGCCGGGGCCTTTCTTCCACTGGCCGTTCTTCGCGGTAGTTTCCTTCGCGTCGACTTCCCAATAGGAAGCGAGCCCCCGGAAATGGTCGATGCGCACGATGTCCACCAGAGAGAGCAGCCGCGCCACGCGATCCGCCCACCATGCGAAACCGTCCTTTTGCATCGTTTCCCAATCGTAAAGCGGATTGCCCCAAAGCTGTCCGTCCTCGCTGAAATAGTCGGGCGGCACTCCCGCCACTTTCTCGGCGCGCCCGTCTTTGCCCAGCGCGAACAAGGACGGATGAGCCCAGACGTCGGCGCTGTTCTGCGCCAGATACAGCGGCATATCCCCGAAAATGCGGACGCCCTTCGAGGCGGCGAGATTATGCAGCGACTGCCACTGCCGGTCAAAAAGATATTGCTGGAACTTCACGAAAGCGATCGTGTCCGCCGCCCGCTCGCGGAGAGCTTCCAAAGCCGCGGGCTCCCGGTCGCGGAGCGCCGGCGCCCAGTCCATCCACGCTTTCCCGCCGTTTTCCTCCGAAGCCGCCGTGAAAAGCGCGTAGTCGTCCAGCCATGCCGATTCTTTTTCGCAAAACGCCGCGAAATCCGGCGTCGGATTCTTTTGGAACCGCTGCCATGCGCGGCGCAAGATTCCCGCCTTGACCGCGCCCGCGCGGACGTAGTTCACCGCGCTGCTCGTGCAGGGCTTCGCCTGCTGCGAAGAGCCCGCGTAGGAACGCACCACGCCGAGGGCGCTCTTGCCCCAGTCCAGGTCTTCCCCGGTGAGCCAGCCGTCCCGCGCGATTTTTTCCGGCGAGAGAAGGAGCGGATTTCCGGCAAAGGCCGAAGGGGGCTGATACGGTGAATTGCCCGGGCCGACGGGGCCGAGAGGCAGGATCTGCCAAACCCGCTGGCCCGCTTTTTGCAGGAACTCGAGGAATCGTTCCGCCTCGTCTCCGATGTCGCCCACGCCCCATTCCGAGGGGAAGGACGTCGGGTGCAGCAGCACGCCTGCCATCCGTGGGAAACGGCGCGGCGGTTTCTTTTCCCGCCAAACGGATGCGGAAATCGGCGGCAGCGTCACATGAAGCTGTCCGCCCTCGATGGAAAACGGCAATTTGCCGTCCCGTTTCGGTTCCGCGCCGGCCGTTTCTTCCGCCGTTTTCGCCTGCGCGCCGGCCCATGCCTCCGTTTGATAGACGGAGAAGAATTTTCCCGTGGCGAAGTCCCCGACGGGAAGGGCGACCTCCGCCGGCTCCTGCCCGCGATTCAGCGCGACGACAAACGCGCCGTCCTCCGCATCTTCGCCGAATGCGTCCGAACCGCCGCGCGCCACGCGGGCATAGGCGTAAACGTCGTCCTGCGCGTAGAGGGGAATGAAGTCTCCCGTGGAAAGCGCGGCGTTCTCGTTCCGCAGTCGGACGATCTCCCGCACCTTTTCGCGGAGCGCGGCGTCGCCGCCCGCCCAATCGTAAGGCGCGCGGTTGTATGGATCGCGATAGCCCTGCATGGCGATCTCGTCGCCGTAATAAATCGACGGCACGCCGGGGAACGTCATCTGCCAGACGAACGCGACGGCGAGACGGGCCTTCGCCAGCGCCAAATGCTCGGCGTCGAGACGGAATCCCGCCCGCTCCGCTTCGCTGTCGCCCGGCTCCGGCGCCTCGCCCAGGAGCGTGGTGATGCGCTCCACGTCATGGCTGCCCAGCAGGTTCATCATGGCGTAGAAATTGTGTCTCGGATAGTTTTCCCACAGGCTCTCGATGCGGCGGCAAACCGCCTTCCCGTTCGTGCGGCCCAGCAGGAAGTCCAGCACGATCGTGCGGAACGGATAATTCATGGCGCCGTCGATTTCGTGCCCCGCCAGGTACATCCGCTGTTCGCCGTAGCTGGACTTGTTCGACGCGTCCTCCCAGACCTCGCCGATCAGCACCATGTCTTTGTCGGTCTTTTTCAGCTCGCGGTAAAACGCCTGGGAGAATTTCGGCGGCAGCTCGTCGATGACGTCCAGCCGCCAGCCGGAAACGCCCGCCTCCGCCCAATGATGCAGTACGCTGTCCTTCGCCGTGATGATGAAGTCCATATAACTCGGCTCGGTCTCCACCACGTTCGGCAGCGTCTCGAATCCCCACCAGCTGTGATATTTGTTCGGGTACTCTATGAAATCGTACCATTTCGTGTAGGGCGAATTCGGCGACTGCCACGCCCCCACCGAGTCATACGCGCCTTTCTTGTTGAAATACCGGCTGTTCGCCCCCGTATGGCTGAAAACGCCGTCGAGGATGACGCGGATGCCCTCTCTTTCCGCCTCGCGGCAGAAGTCCTCGAATTCCTCGTTCGTGCCGAGGAGCGGGTCGATCTTTTTGTAGTCGCCGGTATCGTACCGGTGGTTGCTCTCGGACTCAAAGACGGGATTGAAATAGATGACGGAAACGCCCATCTCCTTCAAATACGGGAGCTTCGCCCGCACACCGGCGATATTGCCGCCGTAAAAGTCGTAGGCGATAATCTCCTTCGTGTCCGGGTCCTTATAGTAGCAGGGCGCGTCCTTCCACGAAGCGTGAATCACCGCGCCGCGCTTTTCCGCCTCTATGATATGCTCCCGGTAGAAACGGTCGGGGAAGATCTGGTACATCACCGCGCGGCGGAACCAGGCCGGCGTCGTCGCGCCTTTGTCGTAAACCGAGATCTGGAACGAGCCAGGAGGCATGTCCGAAATGCCGCCCTCACCGCCCAAACCGCTGACGTTGCCGTAAAAGCAGACCCGGCTGTCGTCGATGAACAGGGTGAAATAGTACCACAAGAGCCCGCCTTCGTCCGGCAGATCGAGCATCGCGCCGAGCCACCGCCCGCCGTCAAAAGGAGGCAACGGCTCTCCCGTTGCCTCCGGCTTGCTCTTATCGTCTTCCGCGCGGACAAACTCCGCCAACGGAACCAGCGTCTCGCCTACGCCGTCCCGCCAAACGCGCACCTGCCCCCGGACGGACGCCGCCCCCTCCACATAGAGAGCGAGCCGCACCTGCCCCCCGGCCTCCACCGCCCCGATGGGAAAGCGAAACGCCGCATTCCGGGAATCGTGCCTGATCTTGAGTTCCGCCGCCAACATTCTTCACTCCCTTGACTTTTCCTTTTATCCAATCAGTCTTTCGTAGAGAGCCTTGTATTCTTTCGCCGAACGCGCCCAGCTGTAATCCGCCTCCATGGCGTTCTGGATCAGAATCTTCCAGCTGTTGAAATCGCGGAACAGCGTCAGCGCTTTTTTGATGGTGGACATCATCTCATGAGCGTTGTAATTCGAGAACAGGAACCCGTTGCCCTTTTGCGTGGCCTTGTCGTATGGAACGACCGTGTCCTTGAGTCCGCCGGTGGCTCGCACCACAGGGATGGAACCGTAGCGCATGGAGATAAGTTGCCCGATGCCGCAGGGCTCATACGCCGACGGCATCAGGAATATGGACGACGCCGCGTAAATGCGCTGAGCCATCTCGTCGGAGAAGTAGATGTTCGTCGATACCTTCGTCGGATGACGCCACGCCAGCTCCTTGAACCAGTCCTCATAGACCTTGTCGCCCACGCCCAAAAGCACGAACTGCATATCCTCATGCTCCAAGAGCTCATCCAGCACGCGAATCACGAGGTCAAGCCCTTTCGGCTCCACGAGACGCGAGACCATCGCGACCAGCGGCGTCTGACGCTCCACCGGCAAATTGAGCTGACGCTGGAGCGCCGCCTTGTTGTCGATTTTCCGCTCCATGGCGTTCTTCACGTTGAACTTGGTGAAGGGCTCCGTCAGGTACTTATCCGTTTCCGGATTGTACAGGTCGAAATCCAGCCCGTTGACGATACCGTGAAGGTCGGCCGCCCGATTCCGGAGCAGCCCGTCCAGCCCTTCGCCGAAGTAATCGTACTGTATCTCTTCCGCATAGGTGCGGCTCACCGTGGTCACATTGTCCGAAAAGACGATGGCGGCCTTCATGAAGTTCACGGCGTCGTAATACTCGAAATCGCCGTTGTTGAAATATTTCCAGTCGATGCCCAAGACGTCCTCCATGACGTCCTTGGAAAAGACGCCCTGATATTTCAGGTTGTGGATGGTAAAGATCGTCTTGATTTTCCCGTACCGCTCGTCGCCCATGAAGTGGAGCCGCAGATAGACGTTCGTGAGCGCCGCGTGCCAGTCGTTGGCATGAATCACGTCGGGCCAGAAATCCTCCTGCTGCGGAATCTCCAGCACCGCGCGGGCAAAGAACGAGAACCGCTCCGCGTCGTCGCCGTAGCCGTAGAAGCCGTCGCGATAGAAATATTCCTGGTTGTCGATGAAATAGAACGTCACACCGTCCAGCACGAGCTTGTCGATGCCGAGGAATTTCTTCCGCCAGGACACGGTCAGCTCGCCGTCGTAGACGTGCTTCATCTTGTCCAGATATTCCCTGTCAATTTTCCCGTATTTCGGCATGACGACGCGGATGTCAACGCCCTGCTTCTTCAGCGCCTTCGGAAGCGACCCTGCCACGTCCGCGAGTCCGCCCGTCTTGACAAACGGCACGGCCTCCGAAGCGACATAAAGAACCTTTAGCATAGAAAAAACCTCCTTATGGAGAGTGGAGATAGGAGAGCGGAAAGCGGCAAGTGAAGATAAACGGCGTAATATCTTCACTCTTCACTCTTCCCTCTGGGTTCTTCACCCTTTCTTTCCCTTGATTATTTATTCTCTATCAATTTATTATGATTATGTCTTCATCTTCAAATACACCGTCGCCAGCGGCGGGATGGCCAGCGCGATGGACTGCGGACGGTTGTGCCAAGGAATATCCGCCGTGTGGAACTCCCCGCCGGCCGAGACGCCGGAGCCGCCGTACCGCGTATCGTCGCTGTTGAATACTTCCTGATACGTTCCCGCTTCCGGCACGCCGATCCGATAGTCGTAATGGACTTCCGGCGTGAAGCTTGAGACGACGACGATGAAATCCCTGCCATTTTTCGCGCGCCGCGCGAAAACGAGGATGCTGTGGTCCACGTCGCTGCAGTCGATCCACTCGAAGCCGCGCCAGTCGAAATCCACCTGCCAAAACGCGGGCTGGTCGTTGTAGAACCGGTTCAGGTCCCGGGAATACCTCTGCATTTCCTGATGCTTCGGATAGCCCTCGACAAGATGCCAGTCCAGGCTGTCGTCAAAGTTCCACTCGATGAAATGCCCGAACTCGCCGCCCATGAACAGGAGCTTCTTGCCCGGATGGGCCATCCAGTAACCGAAGAACGCCCGAAGTCCCGCAAATTTCTGCCAATAGTCGCCGGGCATTTTCTCGATCAGCGAGCATTTGCCGTGGACGACCTCGTCGTGGGACAGCGGCAGCACGAAGTTCTCCGAGAACGCGTACATCAGCGAGAAAGTCAGCTTGTCCTGATTCCACTTCCGGTAAATCGGGTCGAGGCTCATGTATTTGAGCACGTCGTTCATCCAGCCCATGTTCCATTTGTAATTGAATCCCATACCGCCCATCCAGATAGGTTTCGAGATCATCGGCCAGGAGGTGGATTCCTCGGCGATCATCAGCGCGTCGGGCAGGTACTCGAACACGGCCATGTTGAGCTTTTTCAGGAATTCCATCGCTTCCAGGTTGCCGTTGCCGCCGTATTTGTTCGGCAGCCATTCGCCTTCCTCGCGCCCGTAGTTCAGATAGAGCATATTCGCCACCGCGTCGATGCGCAGCCCGTCGATATGGTATTCCTCCATCCAGAAGAGCGCGTTGGAAATCAGGAAGCTCTGTACCTCGGTGCGGCCGTAGTCAAAATTCGTGGTGCCCCAGCCCTTGTTCTCCGCCCGCTGCTCGTTGTCCGACTCGTAGAGGTTCTTGCCGTCGAACATGCGCAGCCCCTGGTCGTCCTTGCAGAAATGGCCGGGCACCCAGTCCATGATGACGCCGATTCCCGCCTCGTGGGCTTTGTCCACGAAGTACATGAAGTCCGCCGGTTCCCCGTAACGGCTCGTCACCGCGTAATAACCGGTGGCCTGATATCCCCACGAGCCGTCAAATGGATGCTCACAGAGCGGCATCAATTCGATATGGGTGTAGTTCATTTCCCTGGCGTAGGAAATGAGCTGGTCCGCAAGCTCCCGGTAGGTCAGATAGCCGCCGTCGAGATGCCTGCGCCATGAGCCGAGATGCACCTCGTAGGTCAGCATCGGCTTTTCATAGGACGAGCCTTTTTTCTTCGCCGCCTGATACTCGGCGTCGTGCCACTCGAATTTCGGATAGTCGTAAGTGCGCGAGGCCGTCAGCGGCTTTTTCTCGGCATAGAAGCCGTACGGATCGGCTTTCATGATGCGCGGGCCGCCCCACTGCGGGTCGATCGCGTACTTGTAGACCGTGCCGGAAGGCAGGCCGGGAATGAACGTCATCCAGGTCTCGCCGTCGCCGAGCCGCTCCATCGGGTGCTCGCGGGTGTCCCAGTTGTTGAAATCGCCGACGACGCTCACCGCCCGCGCGTTGGGCGCCCAAACGGCGAACCGCACGCCGCGCTTGCCGTCCTGTTCCGTATAATGCGCGCCCAGCATTTCATAGGCGTGAAAATTCGTGCCCTGATGAAAAAGATAAAGGTCATATTCCGCCAATGCCGCAGTTTTCATTTTTCATTGCCCCTCTTATTTCACCGTGACCGGCTTCAGATGCCAAATATCGTTGGCGTACTCCTCAATGGTACGGTCGGAGGAGAATCGTCCCGACGCCGCGATGTTCAGCAGCATCGAACGGTTCCATTTCTCCCTGTCGCGGTAGCGACGCATGATTTCCTCATGCGCCTTGCGGTATGCGTCAAAATCCTTCAGGATGAAGAATTCGTCGTTGTTCTGCAGGAGATAGTCGAACAGCGAGCGGAAATCGCCGTACGTGCCGTCCACGAGACGGTCGAGCACGCGGCGCACCGATTCGTTGTTATTGTACTCCTCCCACGCCGAATATTTGCCGTTGGCGTAGTAGTCCATGACCTTTTCCGCCGTCAGTCCGAAGATGACGCAGTGCTCGTCGCCGCCCACGGCCTCGTGGATTTCGACGTTCGCGCCGTCCATCGTGCCGAGAGTGATCGCGCCGTTCATCATGAATTTCATGTTGCCGGTGCCCGACGCCTCTTTGCTGGCGGTGGAAATCTGCTCGGACACGTCGGCCGCCGGATAGACTACCTCGCCGATGGACACGCCGAAGTTTTCAATGAACACGACCTTCAGCATCTTGTTCGTGGCGGGATCGTTGTTTACCACGTCGGCCACCGCGCAGATCAGGCGGATGGTCTCCTTCGCGATATAGTAGCCCGGCGCGGCCTTGCCGCCGAAGAAATACGTCGTCGGCACCATATCCGCGTCCTTGCCCCGGCGCAGGCGATCGTACTGGTACATGATATGCAGCACGTTCATCAGCTGCCGCTTGTAAGAATGGATGCGCTTGACCTGAATGTCGAAAAGCGTGTCCGGGTCCAGACGGAGCCCGGTCTTCTCCCGCACTTTGCGGGCGAGAATCTTCTTGCGCGTCAGCTTGATTTCTGCCAGCCGTGCCAAGACGTCCGGGTCGTCCTGCAGCTCCGCCAGATGGGACAGTAACTCCGGCCGTTTCTGCCACGCGGCGGTCAGCTTCTCGTCGAGGAAGTCCGCCAGTTCCGGGTTGGCCGCGATCAGCCAGCGGCGGTGCGTGATGCCGTTCGTCTTGTTGTTGAACTTCGCCGGGAAAAACTCAAAGAACGCCCGCAGGGTCGTATGCTTCAATATCTCGGAATGGATGGCCGCCACGCCGTTCACGCTGTAGCTGCCGACGACGGCAAGCCGCGCCATGTGGACCTGGCCGTCCTGGATGATGGACAGCGCGCGGACGCGCTCCTCGTCATTCGGGTAGCGGCGGCGCACACGCTTCAGGAAGCGCGCGTTGATTTCCTCGATGATCATGTAAATGCGCGGCAGCATCCCGCGGAACATATCGATGGGCCAGCGTTCCAGCGCCTCGGGCATGATCGTGTGGTTCGTATAGGCCATCACGTTCGTCGTGACTTCCCATGCCTCTTCCCACGGCATCTGCTCCTCGTCGACGAGAATTCGCATCAATTCCGCCACCGCCAGCGCCGGATGGGTGTCGTTGATATGGATGGCGATCTTGTCCGGCAGCTCGTGCAGCATCACGCCTTCCTTGAGTTGATGGCGTATAATGCTCTGGACGCCCGCCGACACGAAGAAATACTCCTGGACCAAGCGCAGGCGACGGCCCTCCTCGGTGCTGTCGTCGGGATACAGGAAGCGGGTGATATTTTCAATGTCGCTCCGATAGCGCATCCGTTCCTGGATCTGCTCATGGGTCAGCGTGCCGCCGAAGGTCATGAAATCTTTGTCCACCTCGGCGTTCCAAAGGCGGAGCGTATTGACGGTGTTGTTCTTCGCGCCCACCACGGGCACGTCGTATGGCACCGCCATGACCGTCATATAATCCTCGTGGACAAGGCGCAGACTGCCGTCCGGCTGCTCCTGCATGTAAGCATTGCCGTAAAAGCGCACGTTGACCGCCTTATCCGGCTTGCGGTATTCCCAGGCAAAGCCGTCCCGGAGCCACTTGTCCGGCAGCTCGACCTGGTTGCCGTCCACGATTTTCTGCTCAAAAAGGCCGTATTGGTAACGGATGCTGCACCCGTGCCCGGGAAGTCCCAGCGCCGCCATCGAGTCGATGAAGCAAGCCGCGAGGCGTCCGAGTCCGCCGTTGCCGAGACCCGCGTCCGGCTCTTCCGTCAGGTAACGGGCGAGGCTCAGGTTCAGCGCGCCCAGCGCCTCTTCCATCAGGTCTTTTACGCCAAGATTGATCAGGTTCGTATTCAAAAGACGGCCCAGCAGGAACTCGATGGAAAAATAATACGCCTGCTTCGCTTTCTTTTGCTGGTATGCCCGGTTCGTCTTGATCCAATTCTCGGAAAGGAGCTCCCTGGTCGTCGCCGCTATGGTCATATAAATCTCATGCGGCGTCAGCTCGTCGATGTCGCGTCCGTACATAACGTGCGCCGTCATCACGAAACGTCGTTTCAGTTCTTCGACCTGCGGCGCGCTTTCCTTGGCTTTTGCCATCGGCATTGGTTTTCCCCCTTTACAGATGATTCGTTACCCTCGCCGTGCTTTCCGTGCTTTCTCAAGAAGGTTCCTTCCAATTATCAGTGGTTAAATCGTGACATGCTTGCCGATCATCACCGGGAAATTGATGGCGCCGCGCAGGCGCTTGCCCTGCGTAATCGTCACTTCCTTGTCGGTAATCACATACTCGATCTCCGCGCCGGCGTCAATGACGCAATCCTCCATCACGACGGAATTCCGGATCGCCGCCCCCGGCGCCACCTTCACATGGCGGAAAATCACGCTGTTTTCCACCGTGCCATGGATCTCGCAGCCGTTCGCAATCAGCGAATTCTTGACCTCCGCGCCCTCCTTGTATTCGGTAGGCGCCATATCCTTCACCTTCGTGATGATCGGCGCGTTCTCTTTCATGAACAGATCCTGCCAGACCGCCTGGTCGAGCATCTTGAGATTCGACAGATAGAAAGCCGGCGTCGAGCAGATGCGCGCGGAAAATCCGTCATGGATGTAAGTGTAGAAATTCAGCCCCGGCGCCTGCTTCAGGATCGCATCCCGGCGGAAGTCGGTGCCGCCGTGCTCGAAAGCATAGCGGACCATGTTGCAGAACAGTTCCTTGCTCATCAGGAAAATGCCGAGGGAGCGATACTCGCCCTCTTTTAGCTCAGGCTTGATGGCAGCGTCGCGGATACCTCCGTCCGCCTCCGGCTCCAGAATCAGCCCGGAACACGGGTCGCTGTGCCAGGCCTTGCTCGTGACCACCGTCACGTCCGCGCCCCGGTCAAGATGGAACTTCAGCACTTTGCCGAAGTCAATGTTGTACACTGAGGTCGCGCGCGCCAGCAGCACGAATTCCTCGTTGCTGTTCTCGACGAAATTCAGATTGTAATAAATATTCCGAAGGTCGCTGGTTTTCTCGCCGTTTTCCGGCCTGACCGGCGGCAGATAGAAAAGGCCCTTGTGGTGGCGCGCCAAGTCCCAATCCTTACCGGAGCGGAGATGGTCCAGGATCGACCGGGATTTGTTCTCCGGCAGGAGCACGCCCACGTTGCGAATACCCGAATTCACCATGCTGGAAAGCGCGAAGTCCACAAGACGATAACGGCCCGCGAAGGGCAGCGACGCGATGGGCCTGTCTTCCGTCAGCTCCTTGATATATATCTCCTCGCGCTGCAAATCCACGAGGCTCATAACTCTTTTCATCAAATTCTCCTCCTCAATAACGCCGCCGTCCGGCGGGCGCGTGCATCACGGCGGGGATGCCATATCTCTGCGGCAGCAGACTTCAGCCCGCCGCTTTCACGGTCTCGTTTTCGCCCGTCACCGCGATGGCGTCCGGCGTCCCTTTGACCTTCGCCCCGGTCATGACCCGCGTGCGCGGTCCCAGAATCGCGTGATCGATCACCGCGCCGTCCTCGATGACCGCGAACGGCATGATTACCGAATCCGTAACCCGCGCGCCGGCGCCGATGCGGACGCCCGAAGAGATCACCGAATGCTCCACCTCGCCGAGCACCACCGTGCCCTCGTTCAGCAGCGCATGGGAAACCTTGGCTTCCGGCCCGATATAATGCGGCGGCAGCGGCGGATTCGCCGAATGGATACGCCATGCGCCGCCCACGTCGATCGGCGTCTCGTCTTCCAGGAAGTCCATGTTTGCCTGCCAGAGGCTCTCGATGGTTCCCACGTCCTTCCAATAGCCGTCAAAAGCGTAAGAGAAGAGCTTCGCGCCGTCGGCGAGCATCTTCGGGATCACGTCCTTGCCGAAATCGTGGCTCGAATCTTCCCGCTTCGCGTCCTCCACCAGATAATCGTGCAGGAAATCTTTCGTGAAGATATAGATGCCCATGGAAGCCAAATCACTGGTAGGCTGCGCCGGCTTCTCGGTGAAGCGCGTGATGCGGCCGTCCGCTTCCGCGTCGAGGATGCCGAAACGCGACGCCTCCTCCATCGGCACGCGGATGACGCCGATGGTCGCCTCCGCTCCTTTCGAGATATGCGCGTCCAGCATCTTCGAGTAATCCATCGCGTAAATGTGGTCGCCGGACAAGATCAGCACGTAATCCGGGTCGGACATCTCGATGAAATTCAGGTTCTGGTAAATCGCGTCCGCCGTCCCACGGTACCAGTCCGCGCCTTTCTCCCGCGCGTAAGGCGGCAGGATGAATACGCCGCCTCCCCGGCTGTCAAGGTCCCACGCATTGCCGTTGCCCAGATAATTATTCAGCTCAAAGGGCCGGTACTGTGTAAGCACACCCACGCGCTCGATTCCCGAATGCGCGCAGTTCGACAGCGGAAAATCAATAATCCGGTACTTGCCCCCAAACGGCACCGCCGGCTTTGCCACTTTCGCGGTTAAAATCCCCAGTCGGCTTCCCTGTCCCCCTGCCAGGATCATGGCCAAACATTTCGTTTTCACGGTTCTTCCCCTCCTATATTTTATTATGCACGAACAAACATATTTATTTGTTATAATTCTTCGTAAAATTGGATTTTCCTGCCACGGAAACAGGTTTTTTCGCAAATCGGTCCAGTTTTCTAAAAAAATTTTCCCATCGCCGCGACAATAACGCAGCGCGTAAATAAATATCCCCCGGCATAGCCGGGGGTTTTATATTAACGGCCCAAAGGGCCTCAAACTACCAGCGGCGCTTAAAAGCGCATGTACGGTCCGTCCCT
>ONUH01000017.1 GCA_900321035.1 uncultured Selenomonadales bacterium
AACTTCATCTTATCACAGGAGGGCTTTTTCGTTCCTTTGAAGACTCATACCTATAAGGTAACTGAACCCCCGGTCGAACCGGGGGTTTTCGAGATACAAGAAAAACCGCACGGCGCGATTGCCATGCGGTTCGATTGTGAACGAAAGATTATTTCAGGACCTGCGGCAGCCATGTGGCCAGTCCCGGCGCGAAACAGAGCAGCGCGATTTCCGCCGCCATGATCAGCGCGAAGGGCAGCGACCCGCGGATGATTTCCTGGATCTTGCTGTCGGGACTGATGCCCTTGATGACGAAAAGGTTCATGCCGATCGGCGGCGAGATCAGCGCCAGTTCCATATTGATCAGCAGCACCACGTTGAACCAGATCAAATCGAAGCCGAGATGCCGCATGATCGGATAAAGCATCGGCAGCGTGATCAGGATGATGGACACGGTTTCCAGCACGCAGCCGAGGACGAGCAGCACGAGATTGACGCCGAGGAAAATCAGCCAGCGGTTCATGCCGCTTTCCGTGACCACCGCCATCAAAGCCTGCGGAACCTGCAGCGCCGTCAGGATAAAGCCGAACAGCATGGCGCCGATCATAATCGCGAAAATCATGGAGGTAGTCTTGACGCTGTCCTCCAAGATTTCCGGCAGGTCGGAAATCTTGACGGTCCGATAGACGAAGAACGTGATAACGAGGCTGTAGACCGTGCCGACGGCCGCGGCCTCAGTCGGCGTGAACGCGCCGGTATAGATGCCGCCGACGACGAGGATGGGCAGCAGGAGCCCCCAGACCGCGTGGCGGAGTATCGCCCACCGTTCCTCCCAGGAGGCGGGCGCCTGCCGCTCCATATCGCCGGACATGAAGACGACGTAGGCGATGAAGAGTAGCGTCAGCAGCGTACCCGGGACGACGCCGGACAGGAACAGCTTGCCGACGGACTCGTCGGTGATGGCGCCGTACAAGATCATCGGGATGCTGGGAGGTATCAGGATGCCGAGGGTGCCGCCCGCCGCCACTGTGCCGAGTACAACGGTGCGCTTGTACCCCCGCGACAACATCTCGGGGATCGCCATCGCGCCGATGGTCACGGCGGTGGCCACGCTGGAGCCGGAAATCGCCGCGAAGATCGCGCAGGCGAAGACCGTGGCGACGCCGAGGCCGCCGGGCAAATGACCGAGCCATTTGCTGCCCAGCTCGAAGAGCTCACTGCCGACGCGCCCCCTCAGCAGGATCTGGCTCATTAGGATATAGAGCGGCACGGCAGTCAATACAAAATCGTCAAGCGTCTTATAGGCGATGACGGGAATCTGCGGAAACGCCGACACGCCGCCGAGAAACGCGAACATGCCAAGGACGCCGGACAGCGAAAGGGCGAAGGCCACCGGCATACCTGCCACTAAGAGCAGGAGGATCAACAGGGAAAAACCGAGCAGCATCAATCATCCCGCCTTTCCGCCGCATTCGCCTGAAATTCCGAGTAATCGCCTTTGGCCAGTGCGAGCACGTCCGCCCACCCCTGCCGGACCAATTCCAGGAAAAGCAAGCCGAAGCCGAGCACCAAAGGCAGCTGCGGAATCCAAAGCGGGAACCGCAGGATGGACGGCGACAATTTATGATACTCATAAGAGGCCAGCACGAAGTCGGTGCTCTCCGTCATGAAGATGAAAAAGAGCAGCACCGCAAGCAGCGTCATCAGCAGTTCCGTCACGCAGCGAACCCGCGGCGAGAACCGCTCGACGACGAAGTCCACCTGGATGTGTCCCCGCCTGCGCAGCGTGACGCCGAAGCCTAAGAAACCCGCCGCGATAATCAGATAGGTAGAAATTTCCAGCACCCACTCCGTCGGCGCGCCGAACAGCCCGCGCATGACGATCTCATAGCAGACGATGAACGCCACCGCCAAGATGCAAAGCCCCGCGACCACCGCGGCCAGCCGTGAAAGCGCCAACACCGCGCGGTCATAAACGTGAAACAGTTTTTCCATTTCCATCCCTTCTCACAAAAAAAGAGTGAAGCGCGAAGCGTTCTCCACTCCACACTCCACTCTCAAAATTCCACGCTTCTTTACTTGCTCGCTTTCAGGCACTCGTCGACGACCTTTTTTCCAAGCTCGCCGTTATCCTTGATGAAGTTCTCGCGCACGGACATCGTCGCCGCCTGCCACTTCGCCACGTCTTCCGCCGGTACCGTGAACACTTCCATACCGGCCTGCTTCAATGCCGCTGCGGTCTTCTCATCCTCGGCCTTCGTCTCCTTGCGGATCTCGTCCCGGATTTCCTTGGCGGCCTCCGCCAGTGCCTTCTGCTGTTCCGGCGACAGGCTGTCCCACTTCGCCTTGTTCATCGCCAGCGAGAATTCACAGAACGCGTGATTCGTGATTGTCAGATACTTGGCGACCTCATAGATCTTCCGCGCGAACATCGCCGTGGTACCGGAGGTCTGCCCGTCGATGGTGCCGCGCTGTATGGCCATATAGACCTCCGCAGAGCCCATCGTGACCGGCGACGCGCCCAGAGCCTTGATGGTCTCCGCCGGAATCTGGCCGTAACCGCGAAGCTGAAGTCCCGCGAAATCCTCCGGCTTCGTCAGCGGCCGCTTGTTGTTCGCGAACTGCACATAGCCGTAATCGGCCCAAATCAGATTCTTGACGCCCTTCTTCTCGAACTCCGCCTCCAGCGTCTTGCCGAGGCCGCCGTCGATAGCCTTGGCCACCGAATCGTAATTCGGCAGCAGGAACGGAACGTCGAGGACGTTCAGCGCCGGGATTACCGTGGTCCACATCGCTGTGGAGTTCAGGCCCATATCGAGGCCGCCCGACATGATCGCATCGTTCATGCTCTTATCCGTGTAAAGCTGTCCCGCCGGATACGTCTTCACGGTCAGCTTGCCGCCGGACTTTTCCTCGACGCGCTTCGCGAATTTCTCCATGCTTTTCGACAAATGATGATCGACAGGCAGATGATAGGCGAGCTTCAACTCCGTCGCGCCGCCCTTCGCCGCATCGCCGCCCGCGCTCTTCCCCGCGCCGCAGCCCGCCAGCACGACAGTCATCATCACCGCCGCGACGCAAAAAAACAGCCGCCGCCACTTTTTCGTCCAACTATTCATTTCCAATCCCCTCCACAAACAGAAAAACCCGGCAAGACGCCGCCGGGCGCGCATATGCAGATCGTCTTCCCTCACGGGAAACGAACTCTGCCTATTCAGTATATACGATACGGATTTTGATTGCAATTGTTTTTTTACAAAGGACACCCCCGTCCCTGCCCGCGGAACATTCTTCACCTGCATACGATAAAGATTTCCTGCCGGCGACGGCGTCGTGTTCCCGTTTCTCTTCCATACAGTACCGCCCTGTCGGCTGCGTAATGCGGACTTCGCCGGCGGCTTGGCGTCCTCAGGCGGCAGGCATGCGCGCATAAAAAAAGCACCGCTCCCGCGATGCTTTGATTTGCGTGGCTGGGGTAGCTGGACTCGAACCAACGCATGCGGGATTCAGAATCCCGTGCCTTACCAACTTGGCGATACCCCAATCGGCTGTCAACATGAGAATTATACATAGCCATAGTGCGTTTGTCAAGGAAAATCTTTACGCATTGGGTTCCATATGATGGCGCACCGTGAGCGACAGGCAATTCGGCATTTCCCCATCTTCCGCCGCATAGCGGATATTTTCCGAGCTTCCCTTGACGATTCGCAGAGAAATCTCGTTGTCGCTTTCCATGACGTCGAAATGTTCGCCATTGTATCGCACGGAAACCTCGGCGGATTCCTCCTTCGGATTGTACTCGACGAACCATACGATTCTTGGCGGTTCCGGCAAACGCGGCAGCAGCAGCTGGGTGACGACCTCCTCGAAAAGCATCATCAGCGAACGAACCACTCTCTTCGGCACGTCGTTCTTCTGCCCGAAAGCCTCGATCTCGGTATGGCAGCCGATGAAGTCGAAATCCCGGGACTCCACGAAAAACGTCAGCACCTTCAGCCGACGGATAAATTGCCGCGTCTTTTCCCTCCTGGGCCGCTCAAAGATCTCCTCCGGCGCGCCCTCCTCATAGACGACGCCCTCGTCCATATAAAGCACGCGGTCCGAGATCCGGCGCGCGAACTCCATATCGTGGGTGACAATCATCATCGTGACGCCCGACTCCGCCACCTGCCGGATCACCGCCTCGACCTCGCCCACCATCGTCGGATCGAGGGCCGAAGTCGGCTCGTCGAAAAGCAGGATTTTCGGCTCCATGGCCAGCGCCCGGACAATCGCGATGCGCTGCTGCTGCCCGCCGGAAAGCTCGTCGGGATAGGAAAGCGCCTTCGCGGAAAGCCCGACCTTCGCCAGGAGCTCCTTCGCGCGGTCATAGGCCGCTTGCCGGGACAGCCCGAGAAGCGTCGTCGGCGCCGCCATGATGTTCTCGACGACCGTCAGATGGGAGAACAGGTTGAAGGACTGGAAAATCATGCCGATATTCTGCCGCAGGAGATCGACACGATAACCGGGCGCGGTGATCTCCTCGTCCCGGAAGAAAATCGTCCCCGCCGTGGCCCGCTCCATCCGGTTGATCTGCCGGAGCAGTGTCGACTTGCCCGTGCCGGAGGGCCCGATGATTGCGATCACGTCGCCCTCGTTCACAGTGAGGTTCACGTCCACAAGCGGAACCGCTCCCGGATATTCCTTTTTCAGATGCTCGATGCGGAGAAGCGCGCCGCTCATGGTTTCACCCCCCGCAATATCTCGTCCGCCGTCCGGTTTCTCGGATTCAGCTTCGTCAACATCCAATTCGTGATCTTCTGGAACAACCAGGTCAAGATCAGGTACAGCACAGAAATCACGATCAACGGCATGAACGCGTCAAAGGTCCGCGCCCGGATCAGGTCCGCGACCTTCGTCAAATCCTGCACCGCGATATAGCCGACAATCGACGTGGCTTTCAGCAAACTCACAATCTCAGTTTTGTATGCCGGAAAAAATGTCAGTATCGCCTGCGGCAGCACGAATTTTCGAAAGGCCTGCCGCTCCGAGAATCCCAGCGCCAGCGCCGCCTCCGTCTGTCCCTTCGCAACGCTGGCCGCGCCGCTTTGGAGCAGCCCGAAGACCGAGAAGGAAAAGAGCAGAGAGAACACCATCACAGACACGATCACGCCGCCCACGTTCATGCCGCCGAAAACGATGTAGTAAAAGACCATCAGCAAAACCACCACGGGCATTCCCGCTAGAAAACGGGAGAAAAAATCCAGCGCGCGGTTCAGCAGCGGATACCCCTCCCGATGGGCGAAGCACAAGCCAAAGCCCAGGATCGTTCCTAGGACCACGGAGGACACCGTGATGGCCAGCGTCAGCCCCATCCCGGAGAGCATCATTTTCCAGCGGTTTTCCCGGATCAGTGCCCGGTCGATCTTCTCCTTCAGGGTCGCCCAGATTCCTTCCTCCGCCCCGGTCTTTGCGCGCACGACGAGCACACAGTCGCTCGTGAACGTCACATCGGAAAAACGGAAAGACTCGGCGCGCTCCGGCGTGTATTCGGCGGCGTTGATGCCGATATCGTTCTGTCCGTTGCCCACGCTGGCCAGATTCGCCTCAAAACCGGCGACGGTGAATTCGTAATTATATCCCCGCTCTTTGCAGAAGCGCTGCAAAAGCTCCGCCTCGAAGCCCCCGAGTTTTCCGTCCGAAAGGTAGATCAGCGGCGGGCAGGAGCCGTCCGTAGCGATACGAAGCGTCCCGTTCTCGCTGGAAAGGTTCGGTTCTTCCGCGGACGGCGTCTCCCCATTCATCCATCGCCCCTGCATTTCATCCAAAGCGCCGCTGTCCTTCAAAGTGCGGAGGAATGTGTTGAACTCCTCCCGAAGCCGATCCCCGTGTTCCGAATAGGCGAATACGAACGCGTAGTTCGTCTGCCCCAGGGGGCCGCCCAGTACGGCGATGCCGTCCTCCCCCTCGGCGCGAAGCGCGTTAAAGAAGACGCGGCTCATGGCGATGGCGTCGATCTTTCCTTGCCGAAGAGCCTCCATCATGTCGCCGATAGTCATAAGATACACATATTCGATATCGTCATGGAACGTCGCCCTGACATGCTCCTCCGACTTGGCAGGCCATCCCCCGATGCGCTTTATCTCCTGCCCGTCCACCGTCACGCCCTTCGCCGCGCAGCAAAGACCCGTCAACAGGAACAGCGAAAGCAGAAGCAATATGATCTTTCTCGCCAATCCTTTCGCCCTCCTCTTCAATACCATCTTAACAATAGTAAAATTCGACGCGGAAAGCAATTTTCCTTCCGCGTCGTTCCGTTCACAACAGAAAATATATAACGCCCGCAAGAAAGCTCACCGCGTTCGTCAAGAGCAGCACACGGAAAAGTCTCTTGTCGCCCTTTTCTCTCACCGCGTAGCCGCAAAGTGCAAATTCCAAAAGCACGACGAATAACTCTCCCAAAAGCACGGCGCACGGATAGGGAAAATTTCTGGGCGTCGCGCCAATAAACTCATTCAGCAGAAGGTTACTGACGATATTGACGACGAAAAACCAAGCGTTCTCCACGCTCCGCCGATAGCCGCAGAGCCAAAAAATCGGCGTCTCGATAACCGCCGTCGCCAGCGCCGCGTCCCAAAGCCACGGTTCTGAAAGAACACCGCCCGAGAGCGCGAACGCCGCTTCCGAAACGACCGGGACGATCATCTCACGCCGCCTCCTTTTCATCCAGGCAGAGAACGCGTCCAGCGAAATACAGGCACAAGAATTGCAGCACAATCATTGCAGCCGCGGGAACGAAAACCGCCCCCGGACAGAATGCGCCCGGCAAGAGACAACCCGCCGCCAGCCCGAATGCCAACCCCGGACGCGCGGGCGCACAACGATGGAGAAGCCGCAGCGTCAAAGGCATCGTCAGATTGAACGCGAATACGAGCAAAATCGCAAACGGCAGACCTTCTCCCTGCAGTGCGAAGAAGCCCAGCAAAAAAATCGCCAAAATCGTGCGGCGATACCCGATACGGTCGCAAAGGACGCCGCCCGCCGCCTTTCCCAACGTGAACACGCAGGGAAACAACAGTGCAGGCGCGCCCGCTCCGCCGCCTCCGCCAAAACTGCGCAGCACGACGCAAAGAAGCAGCGCCGCCCCGCATCCCCAAAGCGCGGCAGGAGACGCCCCTCCGACGATCTGTTCCTGCTCGCAAAAATCCATTCCCGGGATTTCGCGGCCGCTCCGATAAGCAAAAAACGCCGCCGCGACATACACGACGAAAAAAATCCGTGCGGGACAAAAACCGCCGAGGCCAAGCCCAAGCCCCAACGCTCCGCCGGAAACGAAAATCCCCGGCGCGGAAAAGCCATCAAAATTTCGCAGCACGAGACTGCCCGCCGCCGCATGGAAAACACAGTTCCCGACGCCTATGCAGCATACCCACAGCCAAACAGGGAGCGAAGACACGAGCCCAACGAAAAGAAACCCGGCGGCAACAAAAAGGGCGGGCAAGATTGTGCGCGGCCGCTTGTCGAAAAACCAGCCCGCACACCATTGCCCACCTAACGCGATCAAATTGTAAAGCCCGAAATAATAGACGATTGGTTCAAGATACGGCTCGCTGAACGCATACGCCGCCAGCGCCGCGCCGCAAACGCCGTCCACGCAGAAATGCGCAAGCGTCAACAGCGGCAAGACAAAGCCCCGTCTCATCCGATTGCCTGCCAGCCGCCGTCTTTGGAAACGAAAATCTGCGTCCTGCCGTCCTTCGTCTCGATCAGGATTTCCCGCTCAATATCCTGCTCGTCCGGCTTGGCGCCGATTTTCTTGCCGAAGGAAGTGGGCTCGCGACGCACAATGGCGAAATGCACCGTCAAACGATAAAGAGATCCGTCGCCTTCTTCGGGCGCCGCATAGGGAAATTCCACCGTCACTGTCCCCGGCCCGGGATCGTTGTATGCGCCCGCCGTTCCATGAACCGGTTCTCCGGTTTTCTGATCGTAAACGCGGTACTCGTATGTGCCGATATCAGGGAATCCGAAATTGAACAGCAACGTCCCGCCGTTCTCATCCGCTTCCGAGATTGCGACGTCCACCGTCGGCTTCGGCTGTTCCACGGGCCGCTCAATCGGCGGACGGCGGGGCGGCCGATAGGGCTCTCCCGGAAACGCGACGTCCGCCGACGCGGGAGACGCGCTGCAGGCGGCGAGCAAAAACGCGGCGAGCAAAACCTTGGCTTTCATGACAGTTTTCCTCCTTCTATCCCTATCACGAGATATCTTTGGCCAGAACCTCCAAAATCTTTTTCTTCACCGTCTCCAGGTCAATCGACGCGAGACAGTCGATACCCTTGGGGCAGGCGCGCTTCCAGCACCAACGGCAGGGACGCTCGATCTCGATCGCGTTCTGTAGCTGACCGTAAGGGCCATTCCGATTCGCGTCGGTAGGGCCCATCAGCATCACCGTAGGAACGGAAAGCCCCGCCGACAGATGCACCGGCCCCGTGTCGCCGCCGACTGTAAACTTTGCGCCGCGAAGCACGGCGGCGAGCTGCTTCAGCGTTGTCTTTCCGATAATCTCAACCGGCGGGACAACCGCCTTTTCCTTTATCTCGGCGGCGATGCCTTCGTCCACTACGCCTCCCCCGATCAAAACAGGAATGATTTTCTGGTTGTACAGCCAATCCGAAAGCATCGCATAGGATCCCGTCGGCCATCGCTTGTTCGGCCAGTTCGCCCCGACGGCCAGAACCACATAATCCGCGCCCTCCGGTACGCCGGCTTCGGTAAGTACGGCGCGGGCAATCTGCTCGTCCCGTTCCGACACTACAAGTGGAAATTTGACCGTGTTTACGCGGCAGCCGATGGCCCGCGCCACGTCCAAATATCGCTCGACGATATGGCCGTTCGCATGCGGTCCCCAGACAGGAGTGCTGATCTTATCGCTCATTTCCCGCATATTACAGGTACCGAGGCGGCGCGGCGCGCCGGAAAAATACGCGATTGCTGCCGACTTCCCAAGCCCCTGCAAATCCAGCGAGATGCCGAACTTCCCTTCCTTGAGCTTCGCCCGCAGCGGACCGAAATGCTTTCGGAATCCACCGAACGACTTGAATTTTTTTTTCTCAAACAGCAAAATCTCGTCGATATACGGATTATCCACCAACAACTCCCGCGCCGGAGGCTCTACCGCCCAAGTCACCCGCGCCTTCGGGAACGTCTCCTTGATGGCGTAAGACACGGGTAATGCGTGAATTACATCGCCGATGGCGCTGAGCTTGACAATCAAAATATTCATGCGCCGCTCCGAATCCTCTCAATGACATTCGTCGTAGACCGGCCCTCGACAAGGGGGACAAACTCAACACGGCCGCCGTATTCCTGTACGATTTTCGCTTCCGGCAGCGTCTCCAGCGTATAATCTCCGCCCTTGACGTAAACGTCGGGACGCACCATCGCGATAAGCGCCTCCGCCGTCGGCTCGCCAAAGATCGTGACGGCGTCCACCGCCCGCAGGGCGTCCAAAACTTCAGCGCGATCGTCCTCCGTATTGATGGGGCGGCCGTTTCCCTTGAGCCGACGCACCGAATCGTCGCTATTCAGCCCGATTACGAGGAAATCCCCCATCGCCCGCGCTTTTGTCAGATACCGTACATGCCCCGCATGCAGCACATCGAAACAGCCGTTGGTGAAAACGACGGCCGCCCCTTTCGCGCGCGCAGCGTCGCAGGCGTCCCGGATATGTTCCCGAGGAATAATCATTCGTCACCCCTCCTTTTGGAACTGCTTCTTCACCGCCGCCCGAAGCTCCTCCGCGCCGACCGTCGCCGTCCCCATCTTCCGAACGGCAATCCCCGACGCCACATTGGAAAGCCGCGCCGCATCCTCCGGTGACGCGCCTCCCGCTACCGCGAGGATAAAAGCGGCCACACAGGTATCTCCTGCGCCGGATACATCGAAAACCTCGCTCTTGTCCAAAACCGGGATATCCACGAAACGCCCGCCTGTAAGGCAAAGCGTCATGCCCTTTTCCCCGCGCGTCACCAGTACGCCTTTCGCCGAAAGCTCCCTCCGCAGCTTTTCCCCCGCCGCGCGAAACGACGCCTCGTCAGCCAACTCCTCGCCCATGGCTTCGGAGAGCTCAGCGTCATTTTGCTTCACATAATCAACGCCCACGAACCGACGAATCGAATATCTGGAATCGACGATTGTCGGCACACCGCGCTTTTTACATGCCGCAACAATCTCTTTCGTCAAAGGCTCGGAAACCACCGCCCCGCCGTAATCCGACAGCACGACCCCGTCCGCCCGCTCTACCGCGGCCAAAGCAGAATCCCGCAGGCGCCCGTAAACCTCCTCAGAAAGCGGCGTCCGATCCTCCTTGTCGATGCGGACAATCTGCTGGCTCACCGTCGCCCTGCCTCCGGCAATGACCCGCGTCTTCGCCGTCGTAGGACGCGCCGCATCCGTTACGAGGCCTGAAACATCCACGCCTTTGCCTGAAAGAATCTCCTTCAGGCCTTCCGCCGCCGAGTCCTCTCCGACAACGCCAATCGCCGCCGCATGACCGCCCAAAGTCGCCGCGTTGTGCACAACATTCGCCGCGCCGCCTGCGACCACGCGCTCCCCCTGATGCTCCAAAACCAGAACCGGAGCTTCCCTGGAAATGCGCGCGATCTTTCCCGTCAAATAAACGTCGGCGATCATATCGCCCAAAACCGCAATGCGCCTGCCGCGCATCCGGTCAATCCATTCCGCTAAATCCATCGTCTCTCTCCGTCACCACGGCGTAAACGCCATCCTCACCTGCCACGAATCGCGTTTCGCCCGATATCGCAGGACAAGCTGCGCGCAATGCATATCGTGGAACCAATAATAATCGATATCCCGAACCGTATGTGCCTTCACGTCCATCGCCTGACCGAACACCACGCGGTCGCGGTTCGTCAACGCCACGCTGACGCCGTAATAAAGCTGCTTGGCATAGTCCGCGGTATTATAGGCAAACAACGAATTAGTTTTATTGCTCTCCGAATACTGATATCCGACATACGCCGTCACATCCGGTCCGAAATCCTTGATCATCGTCGCGCCGTAACTGAAACCCCGGACGTCTGAATGGTCGTAACTTTCCCTCGTAATCCCGTAGCCCACGCTCGCATTCATTCGCCACGATTTACTCCCCAATTTGATCGTATAAGGAGAAAGCGAAATCCCATAATACGTATGCGTCGAGTCAATCCCCTTGTTCGACCAGCGTCCGCCTTCAAAGTTCAGCGAATACGTGAAGGGAAGCCGCCCTATCCGGTTGCTGTACCGATAAATAAACGTCGGCTGCTTCTCAATCCAGTTGTCGTCGCCATCCTCAAAATAACCGTATTGCACCGTCGCATAACTTCCCGCGTTGCTCCATTCCAAGCCGTACACATTACGGAACTGATGTTTCGTATAATACTTGAGATCGACGAAAGCGTTCACGCGCCGTGCAAGATCATAATCGAGTCTCTGCTTTACCCATACGCCATCACTGTTGCTGTAGCCAACCCGCGGAAATTGCCGATCATTTTTTGCGTTAGGACTAATATCAATGCGATAATAATCCCTCGCATACACGATCTTATTCTTGATCCAGTATTTCGCCTGATAAATCAAGATCTCATGATTCGGATAAATCTCGATCAAATCGCCCGATACCCGATAATCCGGCGTCTTCGCCCCGCAGCGCGTCTGATACCCGTCAAACACAACGATTTTCTCCGGATAAAACTCAATGCGGCGGCCGTAAATATAGTAATGATCGATCTTTCCCTTGGCTTCCTCCATCTTGCCCGTTTTCTTGCCATAGTGATAGACCACACGATAGCCGTCCAGGATCGTGCGCATCTGTCCGGGCGTCATTTGCAGCATGTGCGCCTTGCCGTCAATCTGTATCTGTTCGGTTTTCAGATTTCCCCGCGCTTCCTCCGACTCGAACCGGCGCGCGTCCGCCGATGTCACGCGAACATCGCCGCGCGCGTATACGTCCCCCGTCCGCTCGTCGTAAAACATATCGTCGCCCTCGACGGCCATCGGTGATGGTTTCGACGGATCGATCGGCTTCCGCAGATGCGCCGTCATCTCCTTCGCGTCCTCCATCAGCCGAAGCTGTTCCTCGGTCAGATAGTTCTCCCGCGCGATACGCCGGTAATTCTCAATATAGTCCAAAACATTCGCGTTCGTATCCGTGTCCGAACTGTAGCCTGCCTCCGCGGACGTCGGCACCAGCAAAAACGCGGCAACGGTCCAAGCCGCGGCCAACAAATTCCATCGTTTCCCCATCGTTTCTTCCCCTGTTCCCGAAATTTCAGATTTTTGTCTATCTTTTATAGTACAACATCCAAGCCCGTCGCGCAACAAAAAAAGCCGTCTGCTAAGCCGCAAACGGCAAAAATTTTCTCAATTCTATTCTGGACCGTTCTCCCTCGGCGGCCCTTATAACCCGCCGCGAAGATTGGCTAACACGGCTGTATCTCCTCATTGCATCTTGCTCTAACGCCAAGGCAAATTCGCCGTGTATCTGTTTCTTTCCCCATACGCAACGAAGGAGAGGACGCCCTCCTCTCCTTCGCATCCGCCCTTCAAACGAATAGCGGCTTCAGTGGTGCCGCCTACCGTATTCCCTGCGGCAACCCTTTATTTTACCTCTTCTGCCGGCGCCTGTGCTTCCAGTCCGTAAATCGTCATGGGCGCGGCGGTTTGGATATAAAGTTCCGTACCGGCCGGAAGGTCGACATTCTTTCCTTTCACGAAAGCGCCGCCAATGATGCCGATCGGTCCGAGGAGCGCGATGCCCGCGATGCTCGCCCCCGCAGCAAAAGCCATCGACTGCATTTTCTCTTTCGCTTCCTCGCCGACCATCATGGAGGCGTCGGTGCCGTCCATCGTCCTCAATACCTTGAAATCAATCTGCACTTCGGCGTCGCGTCCGAAATTGCCCGCCCGCTTGACCTTCGTGACCTCGCCGTAACCCGGCGCGCCTTTTGCGAAGAGAAGCCGTCCGTTTTCAATGACGTCTTCCTCAGACTTGAATTCAATGCGGTCGCCGACCTTGAGGTTTTTCGCATTGACCGGCGTGACAAGGCTGATCTTTGCCAGCGTGTTGGCCGGCACCTGCACCTGCGCCAACGGGATTTCCTTTTCCCCGAATGCGTATCCCGCCAGCGTGGCGATGCGAGCCTTGTAGGTACCCTCCGAAGGCGCTCCCGTCATGGCGATTTCCATGTCGCTGACGCGTTTTTGGATGGACTCCATGCTGACGGACTGCGTGATGCCCCACTCGATAGCGTTCATCCGCGTGACCAGCGACGGGCCGTTCTCATTCTTGAACATCATGGCAAAAAGCTTGTCGACACGCTGAGGAGCACTTTCCGTCGGCTCGTGGGTCCCCTCAAAATCCTTTTCCAGCTTGTTGATGCGGTCCATGAGCGCGCCAGTCTGCGGCGTCCCGTAAGCCGTACGCTCAACTTCCGCAAGTTTGTCCTGCATCGTAGCAGGCGCGGCAGCCATCGCCAGTCCCATCGTTTCGACCAGCAAGATTGCCGTGAGCAATACGCCCAAAAGCTTTCGTCCCCATTTTTTCATGTGCAAAACCTCCCTTATAAATCCTGATCCTGCGCCGTTCGCATTTATCCTATCAGCCCATTCTTAAAAGAACCTTAAAACTGCCCGTCTTATGCCGTCCTTTTTCAGTTCTCCTGCATCTGCTTGACCGGCACCGGTCCGCGGGACAGCGCAATCGCGCCGGTACGGGCGATCTCAACGATCTCGTATTCGGAGAGCACCTCGCAGATGGCGTTGATCTTCGATTCCTCGCCGGTCAGCTCAATGACGACATTTTCCTTCGACACGTCCACGATTTTCGCCCGGAAGATATTGACGATGTTGATGAGGTCGGCACGGGCCTCCGCCGTCGCACGCACCTTGATCAGCACCAGTTCCCGCGTGATATTGTCCACCTCGGTCAGGTTCACGATCTTCACTACGTCAATGAGCTTGGAAAGCTGATGCTTGACCTGCTCCAACTCCCATTCGCTGTCCACCGACACGACGATATTGATGCGGGTCACCGATTCCTCTTCGGTGTAGCCCGCGTTGATGCTCTCGATATTGAACGCACGGCGGCTGATGAGCCCCGCCACATGCGTCAGGACGCCCGGTTTATTGTCCACGAGAATCGCCAGCAAAAACTTTCTCATTTCGCCGCCTCCTGTTCCAAAATCATTTCATCGAGCCGCTTGCCGCCCGGCACCATCGGCAATACGTCCGCGTCCTCCGGCACCATCACGTCGATCAGCACCGCGCCTTCACGGGAAAGCGCGTCGGAAAGCGCCTTTTCCAAATCCTCCGGCTTTTCGACGTGAACGCCGGCAACACCCATGGCCTCCGCCAGCTTCACAAGGTCGGTATGACCGTGGAGCTGCGACTGGGAATAATGATGCTCATAGAACATGCGCTGCCATTGTGCGACCATGCCCAGCAAATGGTTGTGCAGGACGACGATTTTCACGTCCACGCCGTTATCCGCCGCCGTGGCCATTTCCTGACAGTTCATCATGATGCTGCCGTCGCCGGTGAACAGCACGACCTTCTGTTTCGGCCTGCCGATTTTCGCACCGATGGCCGCCGGAAGGCCGTATCCCATCGTGCCGAGTCCGCCCGACGTCAGGAAATGACGCGGCGCCGAGACCGGACAGAACTGCGCAGCCCACATCTGATGCTGGCCAACATCGGTGACGAAAATCGTATCGTCTCCCGAAAGCCGCGCCGCCGTCTCGATGACCTGCTGCGGCATAATGACGCCGTTCCGCTTTTGGTAGGAAAATGGATGTGACGCATGCATGGCGGCAATTTTTTCGCGCCACGAGGCGAACCGAGCAGGCAGATCAACGCCGCATGCCGCCAATTTCTTTGCGAAACGCGGCAGCGACCAATTCAGGTCGCCGAGCACAGGGTAATCGACGCGCACATTTTTATTGAGCTCCGCCGCGTCAATGTCGAAATGGACGATTTTCGCCTCCGGCGCGAACTCCTTGACTACGCCCGTCACACGGTCGTCAAAACGAACGCCGATGCCAATCAAAAGATCGCAGCCCGTAATGGCCATATTCGCGGCATAGGATCCGTGCATGCCTGCCATGCCAAGGTACGCCTCCGTGTCCGGATCAACGCACCCAAGCCCCATCAGCGTCGAGCAGACGGGAATCCCCGCTTTTTTGATGACCGCGCGAAGGTCCTCCGCCTCGTCCGCCAGCGTTACGCCGCCGCCCACAAAGGCCAGCGGACGCTTCGCCTGCAGGAGTGCTTCCACCGCCGCGTCGATAGCGCATTCTTCTCCTTTGAAAAGCCCGGAATAGCCTTTCAGATGCACTTCTTCCGGGTAATCGAAATCCATCTCCGCGCGGAAAACGTCGGTAGCGATGTCCACTACCACCGGCCCCGGCCGCCCCGTCCGGGCGATGAAGAACGCCTCTTTGATCGTCCGAAGCAAATCCTCCGGACGCTTGACGAGATAATTATGCTTCGTGATCGGCGTCGTGATCCCGCAGATGTCCGCTTCCTGGAACGAATCCTTGCCGATGACGGAGGTCGCCACCTGTCCGGTGAAACAAACGAGCGGAATCGAATCCATATAGGCGGTGGCGATACCCGTTACAAGATTCGTGCAGCCCGGTCCCGAAGTCGAGAGGCAGACGCCGACTTCTCCCGTAGCGCGCGCGTAGCCGTCCGCCGCCAGCGCCGCGCCCTGCTCATGACGCACAAGGATATGCGGGAACTTCATTTTATAGATTTCATCGTACAGCGGCAGGACCACGCCGCCCGGATACCCGAAAATGACGTCTACGCCTTCCTGTTTCAGGCTTTCCAAGACTGCCTGCGCTCCATTGATACGCACTTTGATTTCCCCCTCATAAACAAATATCTTTTGTATTTTAGCACAAAACAGAGCGGAAAAGCCAGTATTTATTTGAAAGAGGTTCTGTTTTGCTCCGTGTTTTGTTTTCTTTTGTGAATTTCTTGTGTGAAAATGTTACTTTAGCGAACGTTCATGATGTTGGATTATACGACTATTCATCATTACGAGATAGATTTGGAGGGGCGTCGCCCCTCCAATCCTCCCCACACAAGGGGAGAGCCCCTTGTGAATCCTCCGGAAGGGCCCTGCGGGGCCGGGGAATCCGCGACGAGCAAGTGCGACAACTTCGACGGCTATTTATCCCGCGATAAAGGCTGTAGCAACTTATACTTTAGCCAAATTACAAAGTCAAATGTTTGCGCCGCGAAATCCAATCCCGCAAAAATGGGCTAAAGTTGAAGTTATCAAGCGCTTTATCGCGGGATAAACCGACCGATAAGTTATTCTATGCTTTCACCGCGGAATCTTGGGTCCGCAGACCCTTCGGGGGAGCCGCGAGGGAACTCCCTCGCGTGGGAGAGGATACAAAGGGGAGGGCAACGCCCTCCCCTTTGATTCTATTTAATTTTCTTGCGCAAAATCTTCCAAAGCACCTTGTAAACCGTATCCGGCTCGACGGGCTTTGTCAAGTACTCGTCCATGCCGACGGCACGGGCGTGCTGTACGTCCTCCTCAAAGGCGTTGGCAGTCATCGCGACAATCGGAATCGTTCTCGCGTCAGGACGATTTTCCGAGGCGCGAATGGCTTCCGTCGCCGCAAAGCCGTCCATGAAAGGCATGCGGATATCCATCAGGACGACGTCGTAGGTTCCCGCCCCGCTTTCGCGGAATTTTGCGACCGCTTCCTTGCCGTCCGTCACCGGATCTACGGCAAAACCCTTAGCCTCCAAAATTGCCGTCGCAATCTCGCGGTTGATTTCATTGTCCTCGGCGAGAAGCGCACGCATTCCGGTGAAATCCGCTTCCTCTCCGTCGTCCGCCTCTTCCCCCTCGGAAAGTGGAACCACGGGGAGCGTGACCGAAACGAAAAACGTCGTCCCGACGCCTTTTTCACTTTCGACGCTAATTCTGCCGCCCATCAAATCAACGATATTCTTTGAAATGGCGAGACCCAGTCCCGTACCGCCGTAACGCGTAGTATTACCAGCGCTCTCCTGTTCGAAAGCGTCGAAAATTTTTGGCAGGAAGTCCCGGTCGATGCCGACGCCCGTATCTTTGACGGCAAACCGCAGCGAAGCCCAATCCGCGTCCCGGCTTATCATCTCCGCGATGAACGTCACGGAACCGTCCTTGGGCGTAAATTTCACCGCGTTTGACAGGATATTGACGAGCACCTGCTTCAGCTTCAGCGCATCGAATATGCAGGCGGCCGGCAATTCCCCCTTGGACACGCGCGTGTAAAAGACGCCGCTTTCCGCCGCTCGGGCGCGCACGATGACGTCGATTCCCTCCAAGAATTCCGTCATGCTGTGGGGCGTATTGTCAAGCTGCATCTTTCCGCGCTCGATGCGGGATATGTCGAGGACGTCGTTAATGAGCCCCAAAAGGAAATGCGCCGCCGAGTCCATTTTCGACAGGCTTTCCTCGACGTACTGCGAATCCGTGATTCGGTTCTTCGCCAGCGCGGTCAGACCGATGATGGCGTTCATCGGCGTGCGGATTTCATGGGACATGCGCGACAGGAAATCGCTCTTCGCGCGGCTGGCTTCTTCCGCAGCCACCAGCGCCTTTTGAAGTTCCTTTCGCTGTTTTTCGGCTTCGAGATACATATCCGTGATGTCGCGCTGGATGCTGATAATCATCGACTTTGTCGGGCCGAGATAAAACGTGCGCAGTTCTTTTCGGCGGCGGACGCCGTCCACTTCAAGCCAGCAGTTAAAAGTGACGACAGGCGTTTTTTCCAATTCTTCCACGAGATTCCTGACCGTGTATCGCGTAAGGAGAGCCTGCCTCTCCGCCGGATCTGGCAGGAGCTGCGCCGCATGCTGCGTGCTTCCGTCAAAATCGAAATAAGCATCCACCCCGTTCAGCGGAAGGACCTCTGCAGAAGGCTTGCGCACAAAACGCGCCTGACCGTTGGAAACATCGAGACAGGTGACGTAATCAAGTACGCCTTCCATAACGTTCGCAAAGGCAATCTCGTCCACCTTTGCCTCATGAATGTCCTGCACATAAGCGAACAGCATCCAATCCGACGTCTCCGGGTTTTCCATCAAAACCACGCGGCAGCGCACCCAGCGCAGTTCGCCGTTAGGAAAACGACGCATATATTCTATAGATTTGACAAGCTGGCCTTCACGGATTGCCCTCGAAAGCTGCCGGAGATTGGAAAATTCGCGGAATGCCTGCCGGTCCTTTTCTTCCGGCATAAAGGAAATTTCCCGCTTTACCGTCCACAAAAAGCTTTTGCCCACGGCCTCGGCGAAATTCTCGCCTTCTATAATATAATCCTGCACCTCGTCCCGCGTAATATTGATGGACACCGTCAAAAACAGGTCGTTCTCCGAGGCCTGCCGACGCAAGATCTCCTCCTGGTAACGTATTTCCTGCCGTACCTGCTCCTCTACGTCTTTCTGCGTCAACATGGCGCGGAAGGGATTGCCGTCCCTGTCGGGAATCTGGGTCAATACGACATGGGTCCAACGGAATTCGTGTCCCGGCGCGGCGCAGAAACGAACCAAGCCTTCCGCTGAAAGCTCGCCCTGTTCTATGCGGCGGAAAAGCAGGCGGTATTTTTCCGCATCCTCGGAATGAACGACGTTCTCCTTGATGACGCCTTCCGGCCCGTCGTCAAAATGAAAATCACGGTCCCGGAAATATACGTCGAAATGCCTGCTGCGGATATCATAAACGCCGACGGCGATACCCGTCTGCCGGATGGTCGCCTGAAAGCGCTCTTCCAGTTCTTTGTAGGCATCCATGTCTGCCGACGTGCCGAGCACTTTCGCAACGCGGCCGTCCATATCCCGCAGCTGCGTGTACCGTATCCGCTCCCATCGATACCCGCCGGAAGGCGCACGGTGGCGGACAATCGTCTCCGCCTCGTCCTCTCCCGCCTCAACGCGGCGATGAAGCTCGAGGAACGCCTCCGCGTCGTCCGGATGGATGAATCCCCGCTTCAGCATTTCGTTTGGATAGTCGTCGACAGAAAAAT
The DNA here is from genome assembly GCA_900321035.1 of uncultured Selenomonadales bacterium. Lineage (GTDB taxonomy): Bacteria > Bacillota > Negativicutes > Selenomonadales > Selenomonadaceae > RUG12372. The sequence goes on from ONUH01000017.1 coordinate 19,053, forward strand.
CTTCCATGCCTTCTTGCGCCACGGCGATTTCCCTCGCCCGCCGCGTCGCCGGATCATAAGCCCACGCCTGCAGGCCCGAATGGGTCAGCGCTGCCTGCATCATCATCTGGCTCTCATGCAGCGCGCGATGGGCTTTCACAAAAGAATCGTTGTCGTGGAACGCGCCGTAGTAAACCCTGCGTTTCCCGTGCTGCTCGGCGAGACGCACGCGGAGATTCACCCAACGGTATTTGCCTTTTCCGTCCAGCAGTCGGAAAACGCCCTCAAAATCCCGCTCCTCCATGAAGTCTTTTTGGATTTCCGCCAAAACCGCCGGCAGGTCGTCGGGATGCACGAACTGTAAAAACTCCTTCCGCTCCGCAATGCGCTTTTCCTTATCTACGCCAAGCATGTCGTAATACCCCTGATTCAGATAGCCGCTTTTCAGTACGCCGTCCTCAAAGACATAAACGCCAAGACCCGCAGGGATATTTTCGATAAGCGCGGCAAGGCGTTCCTCTTCTTCTTTCACCTCGCGAAGAAGCATAGCGCGCCGCTGGTTGTCTGCGTAAAAGATTGCCAGCGCCGTCAAAAGCGCCGCCAGAATCGCTAGGACGAAAGCGATGCCGGCGACTTCCCTTCCTCCCGTATAATAGGCAAAGAAAAGGAGCAGACCGCTTACAGCGACGCCTGCCCACACCCAAGTCCTGTTCTCGTTTTGCATTTTCGCTCCGCCTCCCGCCGAGCCGTCCCCCGCAAGGGATTTGCGGGGCGAACGTCATTCACGCTAAGGGCTCCGTTTCCCGTCTCGGCAGGAACCGTCATTCTCCCTGCTGTTCCTTTTCGCGCTGTTCTTTTTCCTTCCGCTCTTTCTCCCGCTTCTTCATTATCTTCGCGTGCCGTTTTTCTTCCTTTTGGAACTCTTCCATTTCCTCTTCCGTCAGCGTGCCTTTCGTATGTGAAAGGATTTCCGTCCGGTGGTCCTCCTCGTAAGCCAAAATCGCCCGGTAGAAAATCCCGTCCCGACTCTTTTCCGTCAAGTCGGAAATCACGACCTTCGTGCCCGGCGTCGTTTTTTCCAAAGTCCAAAAGTGACCGTCGATGAAATCCACTTCATTGATCGTCACCACGCCCGTGGGAATCTGAATGCTCAGATAGTTGGCTTCGCCCGCCAATCCCCCGAAGCCGTCAGTGGATTCCATGCGCCATGAGCGTTTCATCAGTACGTCCTCAACCTGCACATGGTCGTAAGTCTTGATGACGGGTACAATCAGCGTATCCAAATCGACGTGGCCCTTCGAGTCCACAGCATAACACATCTCCTGCTTGTTGAAAAAATAGTTCATGCGCTCCGAAGACTGCACCCACTGGAAAATATCTTCCGGCACCTTCGGCGGCGTGTACGCCGCTTCCGCATTTGAAAAATTCAGCGCCGCGGCCAACACGAACGCGTACATCCAATTCTTGTTCATGCAAATCCCCCTAAAATCAACGTTAAAACTTGCCCGTTCCCCAATTCTTGATCCGGTCGAGTTCATAGGGCGTCTCCTGATAGACGTAATAGTTGAGCCAGTTCGCGAACAAAAGATTCGCCACGCTGCGCCAACGGACAACCGGCTGCCGCGTCGGGTCGTCGTCCGGATAATAATTGCACGGCACATTGATGGGAAGCCCCGCCGCCGTATCCCGGTCATACTCGCTCTTCAAGGTCAGCGGGTCGTATTCCGCATGGCCCGTGATGAAAAAATGACTGTTCTCAAGGTCGGCGACGCAATAAACGCCCGCGGGGTCCTCCGCCTCCGCCATGATCGTCAGCTCCGGCACGCGCTCGATGTCCTCGCGCCGCACCTCGGTATGCCGCGAATGCGGTACGAAAAACTCGTCGTCAAAGCCCCGGAACAGCTTCTCGTTCTCCACGCAGAGATGGTGGCGAAACACGCCGAACACCTTCGGCGCCACCGGGTATTTTTTTACGCCGTAGTGATAATAAAGCCCGGCCTGCGCGCCCCAGCAGATATGGAAAGAAGAAAACGCGTGGGTCTTCGACCATTCCATGATCTCACAGAGTTCGTCCCAATATGCGACTTCCTCGAAAGGCATCTGCTCCACCGGCGCCCCCGTCATCAGGAAGCCGTCGTACTTGTTGTTCCGCACCTCCGCGAAGGTCCCGTAAAACTCGCCCAGATAATCCGCCGACGTGTGCTGGGGCAGATAGGACTCCGTGTAAATGAAATCCGCCTCCACCTGCAGCGGCGTATTGCCCAGGAGGCGCAAAAGCTGCGTCTCCGTCACCGACTTTGTCGGCATCAGGTTCAGGATTAGAAGCCGGAGCGGACGAATGTCCTGCCCATAGGCGCGGTCGGCGTCCATGAAAAAAATATTTTCCCGTTCCAGCACGGTCGCCGCCGGAAGATTGTTCGGTATCTTGATTGGCATCGAAGCTCAAATTCTCCAATCTGTATGCTTGTCTAAAGCCGCCATAGCTGCGTTGTCGTCAATCGTCCCGCTATGACCGGTGAATCGGTAGCGCCATAAAACAGATGACGCTCACGATTTTTTCGCGTTTGCCGTCTGCGGAAGGTCGGTACGGTAGCGGTTCAGCCAATACTGATAGCCCTTGACGATGGCGCGCAGCCGTTCGAGTCCCGGATACGCCTTGTCCTCCTTCGGAATGGTCTCATACCTTCCGTCGGTTTCCATCTTCTTCCAGCCCGCCGCCGAAGTCCATTGCTCCGCCGAGATGATTTTTTCCGTGCCTTGCTCGTGATTCAGGGCTTTCTTCATGAACTTCACGTCCATGAGCTCCCCGTCCTTGTTCTTCGTTTCCTGCCATTCCCAATAAATGAGATTATTCCCCGAAAGGCGCATCGTCGAGAAATCCGCCATGGCTTCCGTGACGGCTCCGCCTGCGCTCTCCGACGTCCAAAGCCTCCGCCAACGGTCCGCCGCGTCTTTCTGCGCCCGTTCGCCATGATGGAATACCTGATCCACCAAGGCGACGTAATAATCCTCCTCGAAGGACTGATGATTAATCTCATACTCCTTCTGAGGCTCGTACACCTTGGACCAAATGACTTTGCCGTCCGCGTTGTAAAAATTTTCCTGAATGTAGGAAATCTTGCGTTCCTGCGGAATCACTTCCACCAGTGCAAGACTGTAGGAAAGCGTCCGCGGGTCGGGAATGCTCGCCTGTATGCCGTAATTTTCAATGGCTTCCTGCGCGCCCCCCGGCGTATACGCCGTCTTGATCCACGCCGAAATACAGGTTGCAACGCCGTTGACCTTGCTCTTGATCTGCACGTTCGACGGCGAGAAAAACTTCCCGTATTTCTGATCCGAAGAAATCCAGACCCACTGTTCCTTCGCCGCTTCCGCCCGCATGGTGCCGACCGGCGGCGCGTCAAAAAAAGGCGCCCCTGCCAGCAGCGTCCCCATGACCGCCAACGCCGCCGCTGCATACCGAATCTTTCGCATATGATTCCCTCCTCCAATCCGGAGTCCGATAAAATTGCGTTATCCTGATTGCTGTCCGTTTTAATTGAGGTTTTATCATTATACCACAAATGCCGAAGACTGCATATAGTTTGGAAAGGCAACTTTATCGAGGATGCCCGAAAGCTTCGCGATCAATATGCCGTAATTCGTCATCGGCACGCCGGCCGCCCGGGCCGCCTCTACCCGGGAAAGCACAAAACGGCGGTTGAACATGCAGGCGCCGCAATGCACGATGAGATCGTAGCCGGAAAGCTCCGCCGGAAAATCCGAACCTCCCACCACGTCAATCCTAACGCCGTTCCCCATTTTTTTTCGGAGCATGGCCGGAATCTTCACTCGGCCGATATCGGCGTCAAGGGCATTGTGCGTGCAGGCCTCCGCAATCAGGATCCGGGCGTCGGCGGGAAGGCCGTCCAATTTCTCAGCCGATGCGCGGAAATAATCGATATCGCCTTTGTACGCCGCGAACAGAACCGAAAAGGAAGTCAATTTGCTTTCCGGCGGCGTCTTCGCCCGCACTTTCGCAAAGACCTGTGAATCCGTGATAATCAATGCCGGCGGTTTTTTCAGCGCAGCAAGAGCCGTTTCCATCGTCCCGGGCGTGCAGCCGACGGCTACACAATCAATATCAAGCAGCTCTCGGATCGTCTGCACCTGCGGCTGAATCAATCTGCCCTTCGGTGCCTCGGCATCCTGCGGCATGACCAGCAGTACCGTGTCGCCCGCTTCGGCAAGACCTGCAAGGAGCCGCCTCTGCACGCCGCCCCGCTGAATCTCACGTACCAACGCATCCCGAAGCTCCGCCACACCGTCGCCGGTTTCCGCGCTGACACAAACCGCAGGAACGCCAAGCCGGGCGCCCACCGCGTTCGCCAAAAGCGCGCCGTTCTCCGGCCGGATATCCGTCTTCGCAACGACAGGAATCACCGTCGTCCCAGCCCGGCGCAGCTTCTCCGCCCAAAGGAACGCTTCGCTTGCTCCGGCCTCTTCTCCGGCGTCCTCCTCGTCAAACAAAATCAAGGCAATATCGGCACGGGCCGCCGCCGACCGCGTCCGTTCCACGCGCATCCCGCCCAGCGTCCCCGTATCGTCAAATCCCGCCGTATCAATGAATACCACCGCACCCGCGCCGTGAAGCTCCATCGGCTGATAGACGGGATCCGTAGTCGTCCCCGCCACGTCAGACACCAGCGCCGCCTTCTGCCCGGTCAGCGCGTTCAAAAGCGAGGACTTCCCTGCGTTGCGCCGCCCGAATACGCCGATATGAATACGCTCTCCGCGCGCTGCCTGATTCATAAAACTTCCCCCTATTCTCCGTCAAACCTCGCCTGTATCCTATCGTTACTTCGTGAAATTTACGGGAAAACCGCCGCCGCGCTCATCCGCGCAAGCCTCCGCCAAAGTATTTCATCGGGTTTTCGGGTTATGTTCGATTGTTACTGCGTCGCCTGCATAAGAACCGCTAAAAGCTGAAGCGTCCGAGCAGTTCAATCACGTGAAACATTTTTCCTTTTTATTTTTTCCGCAGCGTGAATACCGCAATCTCCGGCGGGCAGCCGAGCCGATACGGGAACCAGCTGCCGTTGCCGCTGTGGACGTATCCCATCGTCTGTCCGACATGATACACGCCGCGCATATATTTGAATACTGGCGGCACGAGAGGCACGCCGAGGATCCCGATCTGCCCGCCGTGGGTGTGCCCAGACAGGACAAGATCCACGCCCTTCTCCGCTGCGCCGTCGAAAAAATCCGGATGATGCGCCAACAGCACCTTCACGGCATTTCCCGGAACGCCTTTCAAAGCCGCGTCCAGCGACGCCGCTCCGTCCAGCTTGAATACGGACCGGGACCGTGGATAATCCACCCCCGCAAACCAAAGCGGGCGCGCGCCGTCGAGCACCTTCCCGTTCCCATCGCAAAGCACACGGATCCTGGTCTTCGCAAGCGCCGCACGGGTCGCCGAGATATTGCGAAAATGCTCGTGGTTTCCATAGCAGAACCAAATGCCTTTGGGAAACCGCGGCACAAATTCGTCAAGGATGCTTGCCGCTTTCGCGTTCAAATCATCGTCGTCAAACAGGTCGCCGGTGACAGCCAGCGCATCCGCTTTCATGTCCGCCGCCCGTTCCAGCAGCTCGCGCCACTCCGCCAGGGAAAAAAACAGTCCAAGATGTATGTCGCTGAGCTGCGCGATCCGAAATCCGTCCAGTTTTTCGTCAATGCCGGAAACCGGCACATCAAACTCCCGCAAGGCAAGCCGTGTCCGTCCCTCCGTTCCGCCGTAAACGCCCGCGGCCAGCGCCGCCGGAAGAATCGCCGCGCCCTTCAGCAGTTGACGCCGCTCCATATCCGCCGGCGTATCTCCGCCGGATACAAAGACGGCATGATGCACGTTTCGCGCCAAAGAAACGAGCGCCGTCAACACGATCAGAACGAGCTTTGCCATCCAGTACATGGAAAACACGATCATCGCCGCGCGCAAAAACGCTTCCGGAAGGCCGCCGTGCCAGCGAATCAACGCGAAAAACAGCGCCACGGACACGACGTCCAGCGACGCCGTTATAAAGCGGCCGCGCGTTGCCCACCGAGTCGGCAGCATCGCGCCCATCGCCCAATACGAAAGCCCCATCACCGCGCCCAGCACCAAAATCACAATCACCCAAAAACGAAGCATCGATACACATCCTTCCAACGAAAAGTATCATGCCAAGACACGCTGAAAAAAAGTGGAAAACCGTCCGCGTAAACACGCGCAAAAAAAATTTCTCCGCCTATTGCAAAATCAGCCACCTTCGTGTATAATAATTTACGTTGCAAATGCGCTGTTAGCTCAGTTGGTTAGAGTATCACCTTGACATGGTGGGGGTCGCAGATTCGATTTCTGCACAGCGCACCACGAAAATACGGGCTGGTTCGCCAGCCCTTCTATTATCTTTATATTCGCCCAAATAGCTCAGTTGGTTAGAGCACCATCGTCACATGGTGGGGGTCCAGCGTTCGAGTCGCTGTTTGGGCACCAGAAACATGAGGGCCGCAAGGCTCTTTTTTTGTAGACAAAAGAACGCGGCGTCGGAGAATTTTCCGGCGCCGCGTTCTTGTCCACTTTATACACCGCATCGATGTGTATATGTGGATAAATGTTGTGGATAAAAAGCCGTATGGGAATCGTTTACTCCCATACGGCTTTTTCATGCCCATTTTATTTTTTCTTGTGCTTTTCGATAAACTCCAGCGCCAGCTCCGCATTTCGCGCTGCCAGCTGACGGAGCTCTGCCATCAGTTCCGCATTTTTCCTGCGAAAATCCGCGCGCTCTTCCCACTTTGCGCAAATCCTTTCCATCACTGCCTCCGTCGTGACGGATTTGAGATCGCCCGCCGCCGTCTCGCCAATGGAGCCGAGGAAACGGTCAATCTTCGGGTCATAGGAAACGCCCACCATCGGCACGCCCATAACGCCCGCAAAAATCAGCGCGTGGAGCCGCACCGCCAGCAGCAGGTCGAAATTCCCAACCAGCGAAAGCAGTTCGCTGGTTGCAAACTCGTCCGTCAATACCGTCGCTTTCGCCTTCATGCGCGCGGCGATGTCCTCCGCCGTCCGCACATCCTCCGGCACCTGCATCGGGAAGAACACCACGCGGGCGTCCAATTCTTTCGAGACCCGATCCGCCGCCTCCGCAATCACCTGCTTGTAGTGCTCCCAGCCTCGCCACTCACGCACGGAAACGCCGATTACGGGCTTTGCGCCGTCCGATTTTGCCCGTTTCAAAATCCCGCGCCCAATGCCAAGGTCCACAGGGTGAATCGCCAGCACCGGATCCGCCGTGACCTCCACGGGTGGACGATCAATGCCGAGATTCTCGATTTCCGCGAAGGACCCGTGGTCGCGCACCGTAATCAGCGACACGTCGCCCGCAATACGCCGCATCAGGGAGCGCGCAAGACCGCCGCAGACGGGGCCGATGCCCTGCGCATAGAGCATGACGGGAACGCCGAGACACTCCGCAAGCCAAATCACGCCGAGATAATAATACAGGCTCCGCCCGCTGGTCACGTTCTGCAAAAGCGAGCCGCCGCCGGAAATCAAGAGATCTGCGGAGCGCAGTTCGCCTGCAATGTCCCCGAAGGAAAGCCAAGAGACGGCATTCACGCCGTGCCTTCTCATCGTGTCCTCCGGGTCAGTCGAAATGACCGTGATATTCACTTGTGGGTCCAGATCGGATAAAACTTCGATCATCGCCGCGAGCATCGCCTCGTCGCCGGCGTTTTTCGAGCCGTAATACCCGGATACCACAATCCGCTTCATACCGCCGCTTAAAACTCCTTTATCCAAACTTCCTTGCTCACCTTTTACATACGCGGACGAAAAAACTGTGCCAAAGCTCTGCCAGCACCATCAGCACGGCGCCGATGCCCGCGCCCAAAACGATGCCGCCGACGCCTCTCGCCGCAGACATCATCACTGGCGTCCGCATGTGGGCAAACGTTTCCACCATCGAGCCCTGCCCGATGGTCGCCGCCATCACCAAGGCGAAGAACACGGCCGCCGGCCATTTCCGCGCCCAAACATAAGCTACCAGCATAAACGCCGGATGCCCGATCAAAAGTTCCTTCGACCGCGGACGCGCATACATCGCCTGCTCCAGGAACGCCCGGAAACGAAGCTCAAGCCCCGAAACCGGCATGCCCATATTATGGCCGGAACGCGCGATAAACACTACGCCTGCCAAGAGCACGAAACCAAGCACCGCCAACAGCCGCACCGTAATCGTCCTGTCCAAAATCCGCCGAATCTGCGCCAACGCGTCGTCTCCGTCCGCCAATTTCCCGTCGAAGACGTCGAACCTCTGCATGAAGCCCACAGCTACCAAAATCAGCGGCAGCACAAACGTCAGCTTGATACCGCGGAAAATATTGACCTCCAGGAAATACTCGACGTCCGAAAGCGCACCGGAAAGATACGCCGCGCCGATAAAGGACAGCGCTCCCGTGACCCAAAGCGCGGCAACCGCCATACCGATCAGGCGCGGAAGCGACCAAGCCGCATCCGGTTCCCTATCCCGGATGCGGTCGAGCATCCAGAGCATCGCGATCGACGGGAAAAGATTCGCGGAAGCGAGAGACGCAATCAGTCGAATTTTCCCGCCGTGTCCCATCAAAACGGGAACTGCCATCAAAAGCGCGCCCGCCGCGAAAAGCAAAAGCTCTATTTTCGGGCGGCAGTTCAGCCAGGGCAGTACCAACGAGAGATACAGCACACCCGCCGCCGCTACGCCGATCATCACCAGCGCGCGCAGGACACGGGACGGCTCGAAGGGCTCGAACCAGGTCGCCGGACCGAAAGAAAAGCCATGGGCCGCCAACGCATCATGCGTCGCACGGAAATACTCCATATTCGTTTCATACAACGTTTTGCCAAGCTGCGGCTTTTCAAAGATCCGAAGCAAATCGACGCGGATATTGCGTTCCTCGTCCGTGTTAACCCAGCGCTCGACGGCAACGGGAACCGCTATCTTTTCCATCTCGTCCTTGGCGATGGAATAGAGCCGAGCCGCGTGATAATCCAGCATCTTCGCCAGTTCCAAAAGGCCTTCCTGTTTGTAGAACTGGAGCTGCGTCGGCGCCTCGATCAGCCCCAGCGTCAAATTTCGTGCCCTGCATTCTTCGGCTGTCGCGGAAAGCGCGTCGGGCGCGCCCAGCGCCTGCTTGTCGGAAAAAATGAGTTCCGAGACGCGGATGCCGTCGAGACGGCGAAACATTGCCGCCACATCCTCGGGCGTCGCCTTGACATAATTGGTGGGCCGTGCGATGACGTAAAATCCCGCCTCGTTTACCGCGCGCATTTCGTCCGTCGGCATACCGAGGTGCATTTTTTCGAAAGACTTGTACTGCGCTTTGACTGCAAGCGCTTCGCGGCCGTCCGCGACAAAAGGACGCACACGGTCTTTGCCGAGCCGTCGGATCAGGTCCTCCTTGACCTCCCGATAGGTCAAAGGGTCGTGGCTCGTCACATAGACTTCCGTGCCGACAATCTCGCCGCGCTCAACCATCGCGCGCCACTCCGCGCTGGCCAGCGCGCCGCTCTCATACCGCTCCAATATCGCGGCTCCCGGCACGGCGGTCGCTTTTCCGCTGAGATTCATCTTCTTGAACGTGCGTTCATACACCGCCAGTGAAGTGAAGCCCGCCTCTTTCGCGTCCGCAAGTACCTTCGCCGGGGGAAGTCCCTCTCGCTCCGCTAATTCAAGCAACGATTCATAGTCGATGGCGAAATCCACCGTCATATTCCGCTGCTCGGCCTCGTGCCGGCGCACGTTGATAAGAAGGGACGCGACAAGCCCGATCAAAATCGCGAGACAAAGCAGACGGTTGTATTGAAAATGCTTCATGCCTTGTCACCCTTTGTGCGTTTCCTGCCGTCCCCATACGTCTTTCCCGGATGGCGGCTCGCTTTCAGCAGGACGAATCCGTCCTCGTGCACTGCCTCGTCAAGCTCCACCGGCATGTTGAGCCGATTGAAATCGTAGAGGTCGATATGGTCGAATAAATTCGCAGTCAGATCGCGCCCGAAGAAAATCTTCTTGACCTTCACGTTCGTCAGCCGCAGGCAGATCTTGTTCTCCGCGATGAAGAAAACACCCTCGATATGCACGTCCGCGCTGCGCCCCATAACTTTCGTGGTCGCATCCGCCAGCACTTTCTCCTTCGTGATTTTGACTTTCGCGTCTTCGATTTCCTTGACGTCGTGGTTCAAAAAGTCCGCAAGGTTGCCCTCGGTCACAATGCCCGTCAGCGTCAGGACGTCGGCGTCCGTGATGGCGAAATTATTGTTCAGAAGCACGTCGGAAGGCATCTGCACGCACTCGCCATGCAGCGTTAGTTTTTCCGTGGGCAGATTGCCGAGCATCCCGTGTTCCGACGCAATATCGATATCGCCGATATGACCGAAAAGCAGCCTGCACGCGGGAACTGTCCGCGCAGATACCGTCACCTCATCGGTCTTCAGTGCCTGCTGGAGTGCGCGTTCCAGCGCGCTGGACCCGAGCTTCGGCAGAAATACTTCGGCCAATCCGACCAAAAGCAAACAGCAAAGCCCGACAATCATCAGGAACTTCTTCACAAGGATTCCCCCGAATCAAATTTGATGGTTCGCCTTCGCCGCAAGGAACGACTCGATAAAAGGGTCGATCTCGCCGTCCATGACGGCCTGTACGTTGCCCGTTTCCTCGCCCGTCCGATGGTCTTTCACCATCGTGTAAGGCTGGAACACATAAGAACGGATCTGGCTGCCCCACTCGATTTTCTGCTGTACGCCCTCGAGCTTCGCCCGCTCTTCTTCCTTCTTTTTCTCTTCCAGTTCAAAGAGCTTGGCGCGCAGCATCCGCAGGCACACCTCACGATTCTGAATCTGCGAGCGCTCGTTCTGGCACTGGACCACGATGCCCGTCGGCATGTGCGTCATGCGAACCGCCGACGAAGTCTTGTTGATGTGCTGGCCGCCCGCGCCGCTGGAACGATACGTATCGACACGAACGTCGTCCATATCGATCTCAACTTCTTTCGCATCCTCCATTTCCGGCATGACGTCGCAGGCGGAAAACGAAGTATGCCGGCGCGCGTTCGAGTCGAAGGGCGAAATACGGACCAGACGATGGACGCCCTTTTCCGATTTCAGATAGCCATAAGCGTTATGTCCTTTGACGAACAGCATGACGGACTTGACGCCGGCCTCGTCGCCGGGCTGCATATCAAGAGTTTCCACCGAAAAACCATGCCGCTCCGCCCATCGTCCATACATGCGAAGGAGCATCTGCGTCCAGTCCTGCGCCTCGGTGCCGCCCGCCCCGGCGTGCAATTCGAGATACGCGTTGTTCGCGTCGTATTCGCCGGAAAGCAAAAGTTCCAGTTCCAGCGAGCGGAGCTCATTTTTCAGCGATTCGTACTCCGCCTTGACGTCCGCCTCAACGGCTTCGTCCTTTTCCTCCATTCCCATTTCCCAAAGCGTCATCAGGTCGTCGGTCTTGGCGACAAGCGCGTTGTAGGTATCAACGCCGCCCTTCAGGTCGGCAAGCTCTTGGTTCAAAGCCTGCGCTGCTTCCGCATCGTCCCAAAAATCGGGCGCGCCCATCTTGTATTCTAATTCCGCAATCTTTTCCTCTTTGCGGGCGACGTCAAAGAGACGACCCCATTTCGCCCAGCTTTGCCTTCAAAGCCGTTATTGGTGCCTTCCATTCTTCCAGCATCGACGATTCACTTCCTATCAATGAACTACACAACAAATTACGCGGCCTTTTTCGCGCCGCCCTTGCTTTCTTCAATATGCTGCCGGATTTCACGCATGACCTTTTTGAAGCAGTCCCTCTTGGCGCGCATCTCGCTGGAGCGGGAATCGCCGTTCTGCGAAGCGCTGAAGAGATCCACCATCGTACCGTCCGCTTCCATGACGATAACTCGTGCGTTCATGGAGGTGCGGATAATGGTACCCACCCAAATATCCTTGGACTGTTCCACTACGGGTGTTCCGGTCGTCACGTAAATAATCCTGTCCAATCCGCTGTATTTTGCGAATTCGATCATTTCTTCCTTGCTCATCTTGGTCTGGTCCTCAACGAAGCCTTTCTCATACCAAAAAAGCGCCAGTTTTTGCTGCAGCTCCTGCCCCAACTGATATTCCGCGCCCATTTGCTCGCTGGCTGCCCGCAGGAAATCGGCCGTCGTGAAATCCGCGCCGCCGACAATCACCACGCCCACGCCGGACTGCACCGGAGGCTTCTCCTGTGCCGCGCAGACGACGCTGAACAGCAGGCAACAAACCACGACCGACATCATCATACATACTCGCTTCATTGCAATCACTTCTTTCCCATCAAAACCATTCCATGAAGGAGCCGCCTCTTACTTCCCTTTCCCGCAGCAGTTCTTGTACTTTTTCCCGCTGCCGCAGGGGCAGGGATCGTTCCTGCCGATGTGTTCGACGCGGACCGGAGCCTTCTTGACGGGCTTCGCCTCGGCGTCCTCCACATCGCCGCCGTGGGACGCCTGCGCCGTGGCGAGACGGTCCTCGACCTGCCGGCGTTCCTCCGTAACGACGCTGACGCGGTACATGAGCTTCGCAATGTCCGTCTGGATTTGATGAATCATTTCCTCGAACATATTGTAGCCCTCGATCTTGTATTCCACAAGCGGATTGCGCTGTCCGTAGGCGCGCAGATTGATGCCCTGGCGCAGCATGTCCATATGGTCGAGATGCTCCATCCACTTGTTGTCCACGACGCGGAGCATGATAACCTTTTCCAGTTCCCGCATGACGCCCGGCGTAAACTCCGCCTCGCGCGCTGCATAGTTGTCCTCTGCAATCTTCACAAGCGCTTCGCCCAGCTCGTCGCGGCTCATGGCCTCCAGCTCTTCCTTTTTCAGCGAGCCTTTCGGCGCGTAAATGCCTTCCGCATCCTCGATCAGCCCGTCCAGCGTCCATTCCTCCGGATACAGCTTCTCGTTGGCGTACTGGTTCATCTCAGACTTGATGATTTCCTTGATCATGTACATGATGCTCTCGCGAAGATCCTCTCCCTTCAGCACCTTGCGGCGCTGCGCATAGATGACCTCGCGCTGCTGGTTCATCACGTCGTCGTATTCGAGCACGTTCTTGCGCATGTCGAAATTCCGCGCTTCCACTTTCTTCTGCGCGTGCTCAATAGAGCTGGTGACAATGGAATGCTCGATGGGCTCGTCTTCCTCCATGCCAAGCGTGTCCATCACCTTTGCGATGCGATCGGCAGCAAAAAGCCGCATGAGGTCGTCCTCCAGGGACAGGTAAAAACGGGATGAACCCGGGTCTCCCTGCCGACCGGCGCGGCCTCTGAGCTGATTGTCGATGCGCCGGGACTCGTGGCGTTCCGTGCCGATAATAGCAAGACCGCCGAGATCCGCGACGCCCTCGCCCAGAATGATGTCCGTGCCGCGGCCCGCCATGTTCGTCGCGATCGTCACCGCGCCGAGCTGGCCGGCATCTTTGATGATTTCCGCTTCCTGTTCATGATATTTCGCATTCAGCACATTATGCGGAACCTTGCGCTTTTTCAGCAGCCCGGAAAGCTCTTCCGACTGGGTGATCGACGTGGTACCAATCAAGATCGGCCGTCCCGTAGCGTGCAGTTCGTCCACCGCGTTGGCGACGGCGTTGTATTTCGCCCGCTTCGTCTTGTAAATGAGATCCGGTTCGTCCGTGCGGATGACCGGCTTGTTCGTCGGCACGACCACGACGGGCAACTTGTAAATCTTGAGGAACTCGTCTTCCTCGGTCTTTGCGGTACCCGTCATGCCCGACAGTTTTCCGTACATACGGAAATAATTCTGGAACGTGATGGTCGCCAGCGTCTGGGACTCGCGCTGGATTTTCACGCCTTCCTTCGCCTCGATTGCCTGATGCAGACCGTCCGAATAGCGGCGGCCAAACATCAACCGCCCCGTGAACTCGTCGACGATGATGACCTCGCCGTCGCGCACCACATAATCGCGGTCCCGATGCATGATTGCCTTCGCCCGGAGCGCCGCATTGAAGCAATGAGAATACTCGATATTTTCCGGCGCATAAAGATTCTTGACGCCGAGTATCTGTTCCACCTTGTGGACGGACTCATCGCTTGGCGCGACAGTCTTCTGTTTCTCGTCCACCGTGTAGTCCTCGCCTTCGCGCAGCGTCGCCACCGCCTGCGCCATGCGCCCATAGACCTCCGTAGACTTCGCGCCCGGACCGGAAATAATCAGCGGCGTCCGCGCCTCGTCAATCAGAATAGAGTCCACCTCGTCCACGATGGCAAAGTGAAGCTCCCGCTGCACCATCTGCTCGGGAGAGATGACCATATTGTCGCGCAGATAGTCAAAGCCGTATTCGTTGTTCGTGCCGAAGGTCACATCGCAGCTATAGGCGTATTTCCGCGCAGGAAAATCAAGGTCATGCTCAATCAGGCCTACCGAAAGTCCGAGGAATTTATAAAGATGCCCCATCCATTCGCTGTCGCGCCGAGCCAAATACTCGTTGACCGTGACCATGTGGACGCCCTTGCCGACCAACGCGTTCAGATACACGGGCAGTGTCGCCACCAGCGTTTTGCCTTCGCCCGTTTTCATTTCGGCAATCTTGCCTTCGTGCAGGCACATGCCGCCGATCAGCTGCACGTCGAAATGGCGCATGCCTAAAACGCGCCGCGACGCCTCCCGGCAGACCGCGAACGCCTCCGGCAAAATGTCGTCCAGCGTCTCGCCCGCCGCCAGCCGGTCCTTGAATTTATCCGTATGGGCGGCCAGCGACGAATCCGTCAGATTTTGCAAATCCGGTTCCATCGCGTTGATTTTGTCGACCACAAGCTGCATCCGCTTGATTTCTTTATCGTTATTGTCACCTAAAAAGCGTTTCAGGAATCCCCACAAAACCGAACCACTCCTCAAATTCTTTCTCATTGTTCTTCATAATGCAACACTAACTTCTGATTGTATCAGACAATCCCCGATAAGTCAAAACCGCCGGCGCCGTTTCCGAAATTTTTTTGAACGCAGTCATGATGTTCTTCGCAAAAAATTGACGCCGGCCTTCCCATTCCGGAAAACCGACGTCTTTTCAGCTCAATGTTTCGACAAATCATCCAGGTCCTTGTCGGGATAAATGCGCGTTCCTTTGATGGAAAGCTCCAGTGCCAGCCCTTTCGTCGTCAACTGGTACACCCAAATACCGTCGGCGGCCAACGCCGCTCCCTCTATGCTGCCGCCGCTGACGCCGTCGTTCGCCGCTGCCGTCGCGGAGCCGCTGGCTTTCCAACCCGAGGAGCGCACAAAACCTTCCCATGCTTCCGGCGTCTCAATGACAAAAATCAGCGCGTACTCCTTTGCACCGATGCCGAGGCCCATCTGTCCCTCCTGCATCCGCAAAAAGACCTCCTCGCCGGTCTCATTGTTCACCGCCGTGCCGCGCCCGTGCGCGCTGCCGAAAAGCAGCACTTTCACGCCGGTATTGTTCAGCACCGCATAGCCGTAGCTGTTCTCAATCGCGTACTGCGCCGACGGGATTTCCTCGTACAGCTCCGCCAGCGTCCACTCCCGTTTCTCCTGCAGTTCCGCCCGCTCCTCATCCAAAGACTTTGCACTGACAGACAATGTGCCCAGCAAAAAAAGAGCGAGCGTCAATGCAAACAGGCGGACACCTTTCATGTTCATGAATATTTTTCCTTTCATAATAAAAAGCCCTTGGCCGTGCACAACGGCTTTAAAGAGCGCCCGCCGATGTTCGGCGGGCGCTGCTGCGTAAATATTCCCTTTACTTTTCCTGCGCGCCCGGCTGGATCAAACCGTAGTTTCCGTCGGCACGACGATAGACCACGCTGATTTCTTCTGTCTTCGCGTCGCGGAAAACATAGAAGTCGTGGTTTATCATGTTCATCTGCATGATCGCTTCCTGCTCGTCCATCGGCTTGATGGAGAAATGCTTGGTGCGGACGACGGTGTACTCGCCCGTGTCCTCCTTCTCGTCGGCGCGCACCTTGGCCGCCTTCGATTCCTCCGCCGCAAGCTCCGCCTTGAATCCGCCCTCGCGGAAACGGCGCTGCAGCTTCGTCTTGTGCTTATGAATCTGCCGTTCGAGTTTTTCCACCACGAGATCGATGGACGTATACATATCCATCGTGGCTTCCTCGCCGCGGAGCACAAAGCCGTTGTCGATAGGAACCGTGACCTCTACCGTATGCCGCCCCTTCGAGACGGTCAAGAGCACCGTGATTTCCCCGACCTTGTCAAAATACTTCGCAATTTTCCCGACGCGTTTCTCGACATAATCCTTCAGCGCCGGCGTTACTTCCATATTTCTTCCTCTCACCGTGAATGTTGCCATCAGACACATCCTCCTTTTCGATACTACTGTACTTATTATTTCTGCATTTATGCTGAAAACCCTTCTTTTTTCAAAAAATTCTTCAAGAATACGTCATTTTACCCAAAAGCCTCTCTTTTCCGCTTCTTCGCAATAAGCGTCGTAAAGCGCCAGCGTCGGCTTGTGGTGCTCGCGGATATAAGCAAGCTGCTTTTCCTTTTCCGCCTCCGGGCCTTCGGTATAAGCATGTCCCGCCATTTCGAGAGCCTTCGCCGCCTCCGAGAGCGTCTTCCCGCCGACGGAAAGCGCAGTAGACTTCAGCGCGTGCACGTGGGTCGTGTAATCTTCCCAATTCCCGGTTTCGTATGCGTCGCAGATCTTCCCAAAGGTTTCTTCCTTGCGCTCGCAGAACATCTTAACGAACTCCTGGAACATTTCTTCCATGTCGCCGCAATACTGCATGCCAAGCTCCTTGTCGATCTGCTGCTCGCCCGCCGGCACTTCTGCCGGTTCCTCTGCCGGAGACTCCGATTTCGTCTCCTCGGTCGACGCGGTCTTCGGCTCATCCTCCGCCGCAGATGCAGAGGCACTCTGTGCCGCCTCTTCTTCCCCTGTTTCCGCTTCTTCCACCGACAAAACCTTGCCCTCGGGCAGGTATTCCTGAATCATGCGTTCCAAGAGCTTACTGTTGATAGGCTTGGAAAGGTAATCATTGAAGCCTTTTTCGAGGAACATTTCCCTCGCGCCGGCAATGGCATTAGCGGTCAGCGCGATGAACGGCACGCCGTGACATTTACTCTCCGGCATCGCCTTAGCCCGCGCCAGCGTCTCAATACCATCCATTTCCGGCATCATGTGGTCAAGGAAAACGATGTCGAACCGCTGCTCGACAATCTTTTCGAGACATTCCATGCCGCTTTTCGCCATTGTGATCTTGATTTTCGTGGATTTCAGCAGGCTCTCGAACACAAAAAGGTTCATGCTGTTGTCGTCCACGACCAAAACCTGCGCGTCCGGCGCGATGAAGCTTTCCTTGTACGCCTTCTCCCCCTTGATAAAGGTTTCGACCCGCTGCTCAAAATCGCCGATGGGCGCAGGATCGTTGATTTTCTGCGGCAGCGTGACGGTGAACGTCGAGCCTTCGCCGTAAGTGCTCTCCACGTCGATCGTTCCCTTCATCATTTCCACGAGGCGCAGCGTAATGGAAAGGCCAAGGCCCGTGCCTTCGACGTTGCGGTTCTTTTCCACGTCGAGCCGCTGGAATTTCGAGAACAACTTGCCCTTGTCCTCCTCCTTGATTCCCAGCCCCGTATCAATGGAGGCAATCCGAAGCAGCACGCCGTTGTCGGTCTTTTCCCCCTGCACGTTGAAGGTCACGCTGCCTTCGGGCGTGTACTTGACCGCGTTGTTCAGGATATTGACGATGACCTGGCGGATGCGCACCTCGTCGCCGATCAGGCTGTCGGGAATCGACTCGTCCACCTTGACGGCAAACGCCAGCCCTTTCTGCTCCGCCTTGTAGCGAATCATGTTCACGACGTCGTTCAGCAGCGAGCTGAGCTGGTAAGTCGTCTCGACGATCTCCATCTTGCCGGACTCGATCTTGGAAAAATCCAAAATGTCGTTGATAAGAGAAAGCAGCGTTTCACTGGCGCTCTTGATGTTCCACGAGTATTTTCGTATCTGCTCGTCATCCGCCTCACGCCGGATCATCTCGTTCATGCCCAGCACGGCGTTGATCGGCGTACGGATTTCGTGGCTCATGCTGGCGAGGAAGGAGCTCTTCGCCTGATTCGCCCGCTCCGCTTCTTCCTTCGCTTCCTTCAGTTCCTTACTCTCCTCGGCCTGCAATGCCGCCGTGAACGAGTAGAGCGTAAAGACGCTGAACAGGAGAATCAGCAATCCGAAAACCCAGAGCACCAAGAGATGGATCTTCGCCAACCCGCCGGAAAAGAAGTCCTTGTCCGCATAGCCGACAATCATGAAGTTCCAGTTCTGTACCTCTGCGGCGCAGGGAAAGTATTCGCTGCCCAGCGAATTCGAAGTTACCACCGCGCCGCCGCTCTTCTCAACCTCCGGCATCAGACGGTCAAGATCGATCAGCGTATGCTCGTCTTCCTTGTAGAAATGACCGGTATCCGCGCTTCCGCCATAATCGGCAACGACGCGGCCCGTCCCCCGCTCGCAGAGGAAGATACGTCCCATGCCCTCGCGGGACGCCAACGGGAATCGATCCGCCACCATTTCACTGCGATAAAATTTATAAAGCACATAGCGGATATTCTCATTTTGCAGCACAGGCACGGTCACCAGCACGCCTTGCCCCGCGTAGTTGCGGATAGACCGCGCGCCGCGGAAACTGTACCCGATTTGCTCGCTGGTCTCCCTGTGCATCGGAATGCCCGCCACCAGCTTGCCGCCGTATTCCACGATGCCGATGGTCGCCGACGGGTCGCGCGCCGCCAGCGCGTCAACGAACGCCGACGGGCGAAGATTTTCCCGCATGAAAAGGTCGCCCGCATCCTCCAGTTCCCGCGCCACGCTGTCAAGCTGAATCGTAAGGTCATTCGCCGCGTCCACGGTCTTGTCCCGTACGAAATGCCCCGCCTCGAAATCAATCAGCACATCCATCTTCCAATGCACGAGCAAGCCGATGCCGGCAATAAGGATGACGAACACGGCAAAAGACAGGACGAGCCGCGCAGCAAAGCTGAATATGTTTTTGCCTCTGCCTGCTCCCGCTTCCTTATTCAACCTGCTCGACCCCCTTCACCAGCCAATTCATGTGCACCCGTAAATATTCGTTGCTCAGGATTTCCTTCGCGTCGCACCGCTTCACGTTGTTGCTGTCGTAAATTTCCCCGCCGTAAATCAGGCGCTCTCCTTTTGCCCGATCCCGAACGGATCGGGAGATTTCCTCCCGCGCCCTCGGCGTCACCCTCTCACTGAGGGGCGCGACGGTCACGATATGCTCAAGAAATCCCTGCCACAGATAATTGTTCGCGTTCGCCATTTTTCCCTTGCGAATATGGCGGCTCAAAAGATTGCGATAAACCGTCCGCCAGTCCGACTGTACGGCAGTCAGACAATGCACGTGCTCCGGGTGCACCTCGTGCGCGTCGATGTAATCAATGCCCTGCCGCTCCGCGGCATCCGCCACGGCTCGTCCGTCCTGCTGGTAGGAAAGCACGTCCACCTCTTCCATCGCCAGCGCGTCAACCGCCGCGCGTTCCCTCTCCGGCACGTCCCAATCGTTGGTCCAGGCGACCTTGATGTGCGCCAACGGATTCGCACGCTTCACGCCGATGACAAAAGCATTCAGCCCCCGATTGACCTCCACGCAGGAAAACGGCGCGACATAGCCCACTACGCCCGTTTTCGTCTGGTAACCGGCAATCAGTCCCGCCAGATACTGCACCTCGAAAAGCCGCGTCGAGCAGGACAGCATATTGTCCTCTGAGAACTCCGTCGTCTGCAAAATAAATTCCAAATTCGGATACTGCCGCAAAAGTTCCCGAAGCTCCGGCGGATACCGATGCCAGGTGAAAACGATCCGATGGACGCCCTGTGAGACAAGACTGTCGATGATTTTTTTGTAATCCCCGATCGACCGGGGCGTATTCTCCTTCACGATGACGTCCATGCCAAGCTCTTTCGCCGCGTCGCGAAGTCCCTCGTACTGCACCTTGTTCCAACCGTCCTGGTCTTTTGTGCCGCGCATAATCATGCCGATTTTCGGACGCGGCAGCTTCGGTTCCGTGTGGAATTCCGCTACCGAAACGCCGATGCAAAGGAGGACCAGCAGCGCCAGCCCCATGATGAAATGCCGCTGGCGTTTTTCCAGCCGCTTTTCTTCCGATATTTTCACGGCGCATCCTCCTTTCCGCCATGCGCCGCATCGATGCGGTTCGACACGATGACGAAAGGCGCGTAGATGAACACGTCAAGAATGAAAACGACGACATGCAGCACGCCGCCCATCAGGGAACCCGTCCCCAAGACGCCGCTCAAAACCACCGGCACCGTGCCTGCTGTGGCAAACTGAAACACCGGCACCACGCCCCAGGAAATCGCCGCCCAAGCCACCACCGTATTGGCCATCGGTGCAACCAGGAACGGCAGCAGAATTGAAGGATTCAGGACCACGGGCAGACAGAAAAAATACGGCACTGAAATATTGAACACGAGAAACGGCAGCATGAACCACGTCACGCCCCGCAACCGCCGATTCGCGGAAAAAACCAAGACCGCCGCCGCCAGCGCTAAAACGTGAACGTCCGCCGTACGGAAGAATTCACTGGTGAACACGTATCCCTCCGACTGGCCTCCCCCCATCGTAAAGGCAGACGCAGACGCCGCCGCCGCTGCCTGGTTCGCCAGCTGCGCGGGCCAATAGGCGAAATCACGGAAAATCTCGATGAAACTGTCCCCGAAAAGTCCGCACCACCACAAAAACCAAGTCATGCCCTGATACAGCAGTGCGAAAATAAGCGTTTGGGACGCAGGCCGGAACACCGTCCGGATGAAATAATCAAACTCGGCATACGAAGCTACAAACAGCCGCGTCGTCACAATACTGAAAAGCAGGAACAGCACGAGCGTCATAGCCGCCGGAACGCACCGTTCCAGCGGCTCCGCCAACTTTTCCGGCAGGTCCGGCGGTACGCGCAGTCGAAGGCGCGGAAGGCGGTCAAGCCATGACAAAATACGCGCCGAAAGTATCGCGAACAGAAAAGCGGACGGCACCCGAATCGGCGGATGCCCTAATACTTCCGAAGCGCCGCTGACGAATTCCGCTTCCATCTGCGTAAA
This sequence comes from uncultured Selenomonadales bacterium, assembly GCA_900321035.1. Classification (GTDB taxonomy): domain Bacteria; phylum Bacillota; class Negativicutes; order Selenomonadales; family Selenomonadaceae; genus RUG12372. Next base: position 40,195 of record ONUH01000017.1, read on the forward strand.
CATTAAAAAGCCCCCCAGCGCGCAAAAAGCCGCCAGGGACTTATCCCCACCCCAAATCTTCGTCAGTTGGATAGCCAGCGTCATCGTCAGGAACATCAAGAGCAAAATATAACTAAAACCGATTGCCTCCGAAAACAGATGCGCAAAACGGTAAAAAGCCGTCGCCCGGTACTCCTCTCCATAGAGTCCGCCAGTAATCGCCGCGCCGAGCCCCATACCGTTCTCACCCATGACCGGCCCTTCGGGGTCGAGCGCCGCCCATTGAACGATACGGAAAACATACAGCACGATGATGAAAGGGATCAGCCGATAAAACGTGTCGCGGATCGCCGCCATGTATTTATTGCCGGAAAACCGTCCCGCCCATGGGACAAAAGAACATTCCACCCAATCAAAAAACTGCTCCACGTTTTATCCCCCCTTTCCTGCATCACGCACTTTCCCGCCGCGTCGGCAGGCAAAGCTTACTTTTTCATCAGCGCTTGGCTCACCCTGTCAATCAAGTCGTTCGGCATGAACGGCTTCTTGATGTAATCGACGACGCCCATCATACCCGCCTTGATGACCGTATCCCGGTCCGAGGCCGCCGTCAGGAAAATCACGGCCACATCCTTCAAGTCCTCGCGTTTCCTTATCAGTTCCAGCGTTTTCAGACCGTTCATCACCGGCATCTGGAAATCAAGCAGGACAAGATCGACTTTTTCCCGCTGCAAGGTATCGATAGCCTTCATTCCAGAATCCGCCAGCAACACTTTGTTTTCCTTCATGTCCTTTTTTAAAATGAACTCCGCCATTTTCAGGTTCATATCATCGTCGTCCACGACAAGGATGGTTGCCATCGTACTTTCCTCCGTTTCGTGCAAAATCCATTGATAAATATTTCGCCGTGTCCGCCCGTTTTCCTTCCGCCGTGAAAAAAAATCCGAAACAACGCAAAAGCCCGGTCTCTAAAAGACCGGGCTGCACTGGCTTTATGAATTGCGAATTCTCACTTCTTAACGACGTTAGCCGCCTGCGGGCCTCTCGCGCCCTCAACGATCTCAAACTCGACTTCCTGTCCTTCCACCAAAGTCTTGAAACCCTCGTCCTGAATCGCCGAGAAATGAACAAATACGTCGCCGCCATCTTCTCGCTCAATGAATCCGTAACCTTTTTCCGCACTGAACCATTTAACTTTACCAACCATAACTGAAACTCTCCTCCTAAGTGAATGAACTGGCTTCCCTATCGAGCCTCAGTTTATTATAGGCTTGTTTTCTGACAGTGTCAATTATATTGAGAAAATGTTGCAATTATCACCCACCCCACGAAGATTCGAGGATAGGAAAATATACCCATCTCGGTTCCCTTTTTGCATACCGTATGATAACCATTTGCCCAGTATCAAAGCCGTACGTCTCAAACCGCCCCTCCGGCAATCTTCTCAAATGCAGTGGCAATTTCGGCCGGAGTGATTTGCGTGATACAATGCGGGAAAGGCTCGTCGCAGCCGCCGTAAACCAGCATCTTATTAGCGCACTCCCCCAGCGCATGTTTCGGACGCAAAACAATCGCACGCGCTTTCCATGGAGCGAATCTCGCATATTCGCTCACCAAGCCAGGCGCCACGTTTTCCTTGTCAACCGCTTCCCTATACAGTGCAACGATCGGCGTCCCGACCGCCGCCGCCGCATGCATAAGTCCCGTATCGTTTCCCAAATAAAGCGACGCCAACGAGATAATCGCCAAAGATTCACAAAGCGTAGTCTTTTTTACAAGATTTATAACCGCATCTTCGGGAAGATTCCTCGCTAAATATTCGCCGTCCGCCGCTTCGGACTGTCCGCCCAAAATGACGAAACGAATATCCGGTCCATAACGTTTTACGATAAGCTTCACGGCGTCAAGGTACTGCTCCACAGGGTATTTTCTGTCCGGCTTTCCTGCGCCTATTCCCAGCACCACGACGATACAACGATCGGGCATCAAGCTCAACAATCTCTCAGAAGCGGCTTGCACCGCCGATTCCTCTAACCAAATCTCCGTCGAATCGTCTTTCACTTCCATGCCCAGCGATTCAAGTAAATAAAAATTACGCGCAGCCTCGTGCACAATCTCCGGCGGATTAGTAATCGTCCGCGTTAAAAACGCGGCCTCAAAACTCGTATCAATAGTATCACATTTAACATAAGCGCGAATTGAAGTGTCGCTATAACCAATGCGCTCCCTCGCCCCGCTCATATACGCCAGCAACACGGAAGTACGTTTATCATCTCCCCATTGCGGAAGCAGACAAAGATCAAACTTTCTGCAGCGAAGGCTTGTTTCACATAAAGGTTCCATGCGCTCGAAACATTCCGATACACTTTTTTGGAGCGCCCAGCGATCGAACGCAAACACCTCATCACAATAAGGGCAAAATTTCATCAGTGCCAAAACGGCATCGTTTACAATCGCGGTGATATGCGCATCGGGATAATTCCTCCGAACCTCACGAAACACTCCGCTCGTAAGGATCAAATCGCCCATAACCCCTAAACAGATAATGAGGATATCGGTTACTTGCTCCGACCGTTCCCGAAACCCGTTTTCCAAAAATGCAGGTTCCAATGCATCGTACAGCTTTTGCGGCTGGAATCGTCCGGACGCCCGCAGGATATGAAAATATCGCTCAAACGCCTCATGCACCTTCATCGTTTCCTCACCGCCTATTCCGCAGCCGATTGAAGTCTTACAAGATTTTGGAAAGGAATTCCTTCGTCCGTGCCCCCTTCGGGCGGCTGAAAATTTCCTCCGGCGTCCCTTCCTCCATGATGACGCCCTGATCGACGAAAAGCACGCGGTCGCCCACCTCCCGGGCAAATCCCATCTCGTGCGTCACCACCGCCATCGTCATGCCTTCCCGCGCCAGTTCTTTCATCACTTCCAGGACCTCCTTGACCATCTCCGGGTCAAGGGCGGACGTCGGCTCGTCGAAAAGCATCACCTTCGGCTTCATCGCGAGCGCCCGGGCAATCGCGACGCGCTGCTGCTGGCCGCCGGAAAGCTGTTCCGGATACGCCTCCGCCCGATCGTAAAGGCCGACCTTCCGCAACAGGCGAAACGCATCCTCCACGGCTTCCTGTTCCGCAACGCCGCGCACCCTCATCGGCGCCAGCGTAATATTCTCCATCACCGTCATATGCGGGAACAGATTGAACCGCTGGAACACCATGCCGACCTCCGCGCGAACCTTGTTGATGTCCGTGCTGCCGCCCAGTGTCATGCCGTCCACCGTAATCTCGCCGTCCGTCGGTTTTTCGAGATAATTCAGGCAACGCAGCAACGTCGATTTTCCGCTGCCCGACGGGCCGATGATGACGACGACTTCCTTTTCCGCGATGTCAAGATTCACGCCTTTTAGCACCTCTACGGAACCGAAAGACTTCTTCAAATTCCTAACGCTGATCATCAATCTTGTACCTCCGTTCGAGCCACGCGACGAGCCTCGAAATCGAGACCGTCATCACGAGATAAATGATAGCGACGCAAATCCATATTTCCAACGATGCGTAAGTCCGCGCGATAATGAGCTGGCCCCGGCGCGTCAGCTCTTCAAAACCGATGACCGACACCAATGACGAATCTTTCAAAAGTGCGATAAACTCATTCCCCAGCGGCGGGATGACACGGCGTGCGGCCTGCGGGACGATGATATAGCGCATCGTTTGCGTCCACGTCATGCCAAGGGATCGGCCAGCTTCCATCTGCCCCGCGTCAATGGACTGTATGCCCGCGCGGAAAATCTCGGCCACATACGCGCTGCTGTTTATGCTGCAGGCCGCGATGGCCGCGACGAACGGATCAATCCGCTGCCCCGTCAGCACTGGGAGCGCGAAATACACGAGAAAGATTTGCACCAGCAGCGGCGTCCCCCGTAAAAAATCTACATACACAGCCGCCGCCAGATGCACGATCTTGTACGTGGAAATCCGCGCGATGCCGACAAAAAGCCCTATCAAAATACCCAAGAACACCGACAGCGCCGTAATCTTCACCGTGACGGCCGCTCCTGTCAAAAGCAGCGGCATCGCCTGCACCATCAGCTCAAAATTCATTTCCAAACGTTCCACCCGCCTCGGAGAAAAAACTACGGCATATATTATATTTCAACAGAATCAAATTCGCAAATAAATATCCCCCGGCATAGCCGGGGGTTTTATATTAACGGCCCAAAGGGCCTCAAACTACCAGCGGCGCTTAAAAGCGCATGTACGGTCCGTCCCT
>ONUH01000022.1 GCA_900321035.1 uncultured Selenomonadales bacterium
CGCGAACTTAGTGCGACGCATGTCTGGCCACTTAGCAAAGCCAAGCCGCAGGCGCAGGCTTGCTTAGTGGAGCATGACTACCGTTTACGGTATTGAAACCTCTGAATCGCAGTTCTAACCAGTCTCAGCAAATAAATGCATGCAGCCTATTACCGTTTACGGTATTGAAACGGCAATGCCTTCGCCGCCTCGGCGCGGAACCGCGCAATGCATGCAGCCTATTACCGTTTACGGTATTGAAACCCGAGATTTTGATGCGGCTAATCCAGAAACTTACCAATGCATGCAGCCTATTACCGTTTACGGTATTGAAACCGCCGTAATAGGCTCATCTACTTTCTTCTTCATAAAATGCATGCAGCCTATTACCTACGGGAGCACGAAACAAGTCTTGCCGCACCCATGCCGGGTCTTTTTCCGTCATGTTGCGTCAAAGCGCTCTTGACGTAGCCCACGGCTACGACTTCGAGCGCTTTTCCTTGCCTGACGAAAAAATCCCTCGACATGGCTACGCCCCGACTTATTACTCCTCACTCCTCACTCTTCACTCTCATTGACCGTTTACGGTATTGAAACTTTTCCCCGCTAACGACAAGCTGCGGCCAAGAGAAATGCATGCAGCCTATTACCGTTTACGGTATTGAAACCGCTTCTGCCCATCCTGTCCGACGAAGCTGCCCGTGTAATGCATGCAGCCTATTACCGTTTACGGTATTGAAACCGGCCACCCCGAATACTACGGATGTGTTACCATAATGCATGCAGCCTATTACCTACGGGAGCACGAAACAAGTCTTGCCGCACCTATGCCGGGTCTTTTTCCGTCATGCTGCGTCAAAGCGCTCTTGACGTAGCCCACGGCTACGACTTCGAGCGCTTTTCCTTGCCTGACGAAAAAAATCCCTCGACATGGCTACGCCCCGACTTATTCCGCACTCCCTTACGGTATTGAAACTTACCTTAACCCGCTAATAACTCCTCACTCCTCACTCCTCACTCTTCACTCTTCACTCTCATTGACCGTTTACGGTATTGAAACGAGCGCTTCTGCCCGTCCTTTTCGTAGGTACGGGAAATGCATGCAGCCTATTCGCGAGAGCACTTAGTAATTAGCGACGCTTAGCGCCTTGGCGCTTAGCCGTCGCTTATGCAAAGCTCGCGAGCGTCAGCGAAGTTAAGCCAGAAATGCATGCAGCCTATTACCGTTTACGGTATTGAAACTTCTCGGGGATAACCATAGCGTGGACAACCTTCGCAATGCATGCAGCCTATTACCGTTTACGGTATTGAAACACGGATGACGAAACTCTCCTTATCCCATGGCTCCCAAATGCATGCAGCCTATTACCGTTTACGGTATTGAAACCGAGTGATCATGAGCCAAGCCTGCAGTTCCTTGATGAATCCATGCAGCCTATTACCGTTTACGGTATTGAAACGATCTATAATCGGCAGGATGGGTAATTGATTCGAAAATGCATGCAGCCTATTACCGTTTACGGTATTGAAACTTGTAGGCATCGCAGTAATACTCGCTTGCTTCGAAATGCATGCAGCCTATTACCTACGGGAGCACGAAACAAGTCTTGCCGCAGCATGCCGGGTCTTTTTCCGTCATGCTGCGTCAAAGCGCTCTTGACGTAGCCCACGGCTACGACTTCGAGCGCTTTTCCTTGCCTGACGAAAAAATCCCTCGACATGGCTACGCCCCGACTTATTTGAAACAATTCGTCGCGCTCCCAGTTGTCCTCTCCCCAGTAATGCATGCAGCCTATTACCGTTTACGGTATTGAAACGAACTGAACATGACACCTGCCGTGTAAGGCTGTGCGAATGCATGCAGCCTATTACCGTTTACGGTATTGAAACTCGGCAACCTGATAGCCCTTCTTCTTCATGTTGCGAATGCATGCAGCCTATTCGCGAGAGCACTTAGTAATTAGCGACGCTTAGCGCCTTGGCGCTTAGCCGTCGCTTATGCAAAGCTCGCGAGCGTCAGCGAAGTGCGACGCATGTCTGGCCACTTAGCAAAGCCAAGCCGCAGGCGCAGGCTTGCTTAGTGGAGCATGACTACCGTTTACGGTATTGAAACAATTCGTCGCGCTCCCAGTTGTCCTCTCCCCAGTAATGCATGCAGCCTATTACCTACGGGAGCACTTCTCCGGTGGGCGAGGTTTTATAACGTCACGTTTGCATTTGCCGCTACGTCGCAAAACCTCATCCGTCAGCCCTTCGGGCTGCCACCTTCCCCAAAGGGGAAGGCAAAGTACAATGCATGCAGCCCCATACCTACGGGAGCATTGAGGAATTTCATTCCTTTACTCCCCCCGCCGCCTTCGGCGGCACCCCCCCCGCGCCGAAGGAAAGCTTGCTTGAGTTCCTGCATCAGCAGCTTTGCTGAATACGGCATAGATACGAGAAAAGCCAGTCGCTTTTGAAGCGGCTGGCTTTTTCATTGCCCGCACAGCCTCGACAAGCACTGCTTTTATCCGCAGGGAAGTCGGGGCTTTTTTATATGGAGGTTGATATTTATGAAAAACAAGAGCGTCTGGTCGCGGATAAGGAGTTCGGTATCGGCGGCGACAGTCAGGGAGAATTGCAAGGCGGCGGCGCAGGTCGTCTGGGAGGTGGGCCGCGTGGCCGCGCCGCAAATCCGCCGCAGTTTTGCATATTTGGCGGATACGGGGTGGGGGATTTGCCGCGACGTTTATGAGCGCCGATACGGCAGCGCGACGGAGCGGATCGTGCGGTTCCTGGTCCTGCGGCCGATCCTGGCGACGATCGGGCTGACGAGGCTCGGTTGGGAGGTGGTCAGCACCGCGAGCCGCTGCGGGTACAGGAGAATTTCCGAGGGCACGCTGCCGCCGGAGGATATAGAGAAGCTGAAGCGCTGCGGTTTGATTATCGCGGGGACGGCGGCGGCGATTTATATCTGCTCGGATATTTACGACGCACTGGGGCTGTCCGACGTGCGGGCGAAAATGGATGAGATCGGTCACAACGGCATCCATCTCGCCGGGCTGGACTCGGTGGATCAGTTGGAGGGAGTGGAAAACGGGATGCTCGTGGACAATTCCCCGGAGAATCTCGACCGGATCATCGCGCTGGGGGAGTTGGACGCGGACATGCCGCATCCGCACATTCCCAGCGAGCTGGAGCACAGGGATATGGAGATGCGGTCCGTCTTTTTGGATAAGTATGGCTATGACCGTACGCCGGAGGGGTATGAGGTGCATCATATCATTCCTTTGAGCGAGGGCGGCGCCGATACGCCGGACAATATGGTGCTGCTCAGCGAGGAGGACCACCGGCAGGTGACGGCTGCGCACAGAGATTATTACGGATGGGGGAAATCGTATGTTGCTTAATTTATTGCTCGCTATGTCTTTTATTCTGCTTCCGTCGCTCGAACCCGAGGCGAAAGGCTATTTCCAAAACGGGATCAAGACGGACGAATATTATAACGGTTCCACAAAAATCATTGAGATGAATAACGGCGCCACTTTTCATTTTCGAAAATACGATTCCCGATTGCTGGAATTTGATTTGCATGCCGACGATTTGTCGTATGACAGGTTCACGATCGGAAAGAAGGTGCCCGGCTCCGCTGATTTCAGCGCGTCGTTCGTTCACGGCGACGATACGGTCTGCCACATGAAGCGGTATGAAGACAACACGATTCTCCGGGTCATCACGAAAGGGGGGATTGTCCGGGAAATCAGCAGATTGTCGAATGAGATCACGACCGCGTAATAGAATAGAGGAGAATTATTATGATTAATGTATCTCTTGGTTTTACCTTATCTGACCGCAAGTTTTATTTCGTTCCTAAGTTCTTTAATGTTAGTATAAATAAGACTAAAGCATTTATTATTAGTTGGTTAACATTTGAAATTAGAGTTGATAATAGCAATTTGCATTGGTACGCTAAAGAAAAATGTTATCAACTTGGATACACTATGATATTTGATAGTTATACGAAATCAAGTGAGTTGGTAGATATTGTAAATGAAAATGAAGACCTCGTAACTACTATGAGCAAGCTTAGTGATTATGTAGACGCTACGGGACTTTGCAGTGACGAGAAAGACGAGAACGGATTACATATAGTCATGGACGGCCCTGGTCAGAGTTATTGGGAAGAACAGAGATTAAAGAACATATTCACTAAAATACATTTTGAAAGAGAAGAACAGAAGCTGCGGGAAGAAAATCATAAACGAAGGGGAGAATTCTTATGATCAACATCAGCTTGGGGTTTACTTTTTCTGATCGTGATATTAATTTGATTCCAAAATTTTATAGTATCAAAAAGAATCAAGTATGGTTTCGTATGATTCGTTGGTTATTCTTTGAATTCCAAATTGATAATAATACTTTACCGTGGCATGGGAGAGAAATGTGTTATCAGTTAGGTTATACTATGCTACTTGATAGCTATACTAAATCAACTGAGTTAATGGATATTATAAATAAGAACGAGGATTTAGTGACTACTTTAAGCAAAGTGGGAGAATATGTTGAAGCCACAGGTCTCTGTAATGACGAAAAAGATGAAAATGGACTGCATATCGTTGTTGACGGATTTGGTCAAAATTATTGGGAAGAACAGAAAATCAAAAATGCGATTACTCGAATGCATTTTAAAAACGAAGAACAAAACCTACGAGAAGAAAATCAAAGGAGGAATGGTTTAAATGCTTAATGTTACTCTCAGAGCTTATGACTTATCTGATGCTAAGTTTAACCCTATTCCAATCATAACTCATGCTAAAGATAAAAGCAGATGGGTATTTATTATTCATTGGATAGTATTCAGTCTAATCATAGACAATAATAAGCAACAGAAGATAGAAGATTTCTGCTATGAGTACGTTCTTACTCGACTATGTGATAGTTCTGCCAAGGCAAAAGGCTTGATGGATATACTTAAAGAGAATGATTATATTGAAGTATGCATAGAGAAGCTTGAAGATTATATTCAGAAGAATAAACTTGGCAGTCAAGAATGTGATGAAAATGGTCTGCATATAATCTGTGATGACCCTGACAAAAGTTACTGGGAACAACAGAAAATAAAGAATAAAATGACTCAGATGTATTACGAAGAAAAAGAACAGAAATTGAGGAAAGAAAATCAAAGGAGGAATGGTTTAAATGTTTAATGTTACTTTTAGTTTCGCACTGGCAGACGTGCCGTTTCATTTCATTCCTAAGGTTTTCTGGGAACATGAAAAGAATGTTCAACGATTAACTGTAATGTGGTTTACTGGATGTATAGTTGTCGACAATGATAGAACGGCAAGAGTTGGAAAGGATATATATTATCAGGCGGCTCTTACTGCTATATTAGACAGCTATACGAAATCATCTGAAATTGTAGACATAATGAATGAAAACAAAGGTTTTGAAGTATGGTTTGATCATGTTATGGATTATTTAGAAAAAAACCATTTGTTAAATGAAGAAAAAGACGAAAATGGATTTCATATTATCTGTGATGCACCAGGTATGAGCTTTTGGGAAGAAAATAAAGTAAGAAATAAGATAACACAAAAGTTAATTAAAGACGAAGAAATGGAGAAAAGAAATAAACAAAAGGAGGATGATCATAATGACTCTTCATCTAAATTTTATTTTACAGAATAATAGATGTCACTTTATGCCGAAGATTCACCTGCATCTTTCGGCCTTCGAGGGAGATTTCTCCATTTTCAGCGTCTCGTGGCTGTTCTTCACTTTTCTTGGCGCAAGCCATGAACTGTTATCGGCTCCTACCTATTGGAGGGAGATCGTCAAAGAGTTGATTGATAATGATGAGGATAAGATGGAAAAACTTGAAGCTCTGGTGAACAATTGCGAGGAGTACACGGATGAACAGTTTGTCCATAAGGCGAAACATATTGTGAACGGTTTGCTCTGAATCTGAAGCGCGCTGCCAAATCTTCGGCGGCGCGCCTCTTTTTTATTTGCGCCGCACATGATACAATAGAGGCGCATTTTGTATGAGCAAAGGAGCAATACGTCATGATAGAGATTTTTGACGGCGCGACGGGGACGATGCTGCAGGCCGCCGGGCTGAAGCCGGGGGAGTGCCCGGAGCTGGTGAACGTGGAGCGTCCCGAGATGATCGAGGCAATCCACCGCGCCTATATCGAGGCGGGGTCCACGATCATCACGACGAACACTTTCGGCGGCACGTCGCTGAAGCTGGCCCACTACGGCCTCGAAAACCGCGTGGCGGAAATCAACGCGGCGGCTGTGAAGGCCGCGAAGCGCGCCGCCGGCGGACGGGCGAAGATTGCCGGCGACCTCGGCCCGACGGGGCGCTTCATCGAGCCGCTGGGCGACCTCGGCTTCGAGACGGCGTACGACGCTTATTTCGAGCAGGCGAAAGCACTGGCCGATGCGGGGGCGGACTATATCATCATCGAGACGTCCATTGATTTGCAGGAAATGCGCGCCGCTCTCTTAGCGGCGAAGGACGCGACGAAACTGCCCGTGATCTGCCAGATGAGCTACAGCGAAGACGGACGCACCGTCACGGGCACCGACCCGGAGACGGCGGCGGTAGTCCTCGACGCCATGGGGGCGGACGTCATCGGCGTCAACTGCTCCCTCGGCCCCGAGCAGCTGCTGCCCGTGGTCGAGATCCTCGCGAAGCATACCGGGAAACCGATTTCCGTGCAGCCGAACGCGGGCCTGCCGCAGTTCATCGACGGCAAGACCGTCTTCCCGATGACGGCGGAGGATTTCGCCCACTGGATGCCGAAGCTGATCGCGGCGGGCGCGACCTATATCGGCGGCTGCTGCGGCACGACCCCCGGCCATATCCGCGCCATCGCCGAGATCGCGAAGTCCGCACCGGAGCCTGTGCGTTCCGCCGTGCCCCGCGTCCTGCGCCTCGCCAGCCGTTCCCAGACGGTGACGATCGACAAGAGCCTGCCCACGGTGCTGATCGGCGAACGCATCAACCCGACGGGCCGCAAGAAGCTGGCCGCCGAGATCAAAGACGGCTCGCTGCTTTCCGTCAAAAAGGAAGCCCTCGACCAGGTCAAGGCCGGGGCGCGGGTCCTCGACGTGAACATGGGCGTGGGCGGCATCGACCAGGCCGCCGCCATGCGCCGCGCCGTCATGGAGATCGCCCAGCTCACCGCCGCGCCGCTGGCCATCGACACCAGCGACGCCGCCGCACTCGAAGCGGGTCTCCGCGTCTATCCGGGACGCGCGCTGATCAATTCCGTCAGTGCCGAGCCGGAACGGCTGAAAACCTTTTTGCCGCTGGCGAAAAAATACGGCGCCGCGATCCTCTGCCTGCCGATCACGAAGGACGGCGTGCCGAAGACGGCGAAGGAGCGCGTCGAAGCGGTACAGACGATACTCGACGCGGCGAAGGAAGCGGGACTCAAGGACGGCGACTTCCTGCTGGACGCCCTCGTGCTGACCATCGCCGCCGAGACCGACGCGGCGAAGGAAACCCTCGACACCCTGCGGCTTTACCGTGAGCGCTTCGGCTATCCGAGCACCATGGGGCTCAGCAACATCTCCTTCGGCCTGCCGAACCGCCCGCTGATCAACAGCACCTTCTTCTCGATGTGCCTCGCGGCTGGGCTCGACGCGCCGATCATGAATCCTTACGACGAATCCATGCAGAACGCGCTGTCCGCGTCTGCCGCGCTCCTGGGCAAGGACCCGAACGGCCGCGATTACAGCCAGAAAGCCTCGAACCTCGCCGTACCGAAGACAGCCGCGACCCTGAAGGAAGAGGACATGGACGCGCTGACCGCCATCAAGGCCGCCGTCATCCGCGGCGAAAAGGAACGGATGCCGGAACTCATAGCGCGCGCCGTGGAGGAAAAGCTGGACCCGAACGAGATCACCGAGAAGGCGCTGACCGCCGCCATGAACGACATCGGCGTGGACTTCGGCGCGGGCCGCGTGTTCCTGCCGCAGGTGCTGCTCTCCGCCGAGGCCATGCGCGAAGCATTCACGAAGCTCAAAGAGCTTTTGCCCGCCGCCGAGACGAAAACGCTGGGCACCGTGGTCATCGCCACAGTCAAGGGCGACGTCCACGACCTCGGCAAGAACATCGTCGCCGCGCTCCTGCAGAACTCCGGCTTCCAGCTCATCGACCTGGGCAAGGACGTTCCCGCCCAGACCATCGTGGAGGCCGCCAAGGCGAACCGCGCCGACATCGTGGGCCTCTGCGCGCTGATGACCACCACCATGACCGAGATCGAGACCGTCGTCGAAGCCCTGCGGGCCGACGGCGTCAATGCGAAAGTCATGGCGGGCGGCGCGGCCGTCACCCCCGAATACGCGAAGGAAGCCGGCGCCGACCTCTACGCCCCCGACGGCGTGGCGGCGGTGAAGCTGGCGAAGGAAGCGCTGCACAAAAATTAAGAGCGGGGAGAGGGGAGGATTACGTGGTCCAATTCCGCAATCATCCCATTCTTCACGCTTCACAGCACTTTGGGGAAACATTTCCGCCGGTGAAGGAATTTCCCGCGAAACGGCGAACTGATATATAAAAGCAACAACCTCCAAAAGAAAGGTGATCTTGATGAAAGCCCCGCTTTTCCTTTGCTACTCGAAATGCGCCACCTGCAGGAAGGCGCAGAAATGGCTCGACGCGCAGGGCGTTTCCGTCAAAGCCCGGGATGTCGCGGCGAAGAATCCCACCGAGGACGAGCTCCGCGTCTGGCATAAACGCAGCGGCCTGCCGCTGAAAAAATTCTTCAACACCAGCGGCAAGAAATACAAGGAAATGAAGCTGAAAGACAAGCTGCCGAACATGAGCGAAGACGAGCAATATGCGCTTCTCGCCACCGACGGGCTGCTGGTCAAGCGCCCGATCCTCATCGACGACGACGCCGTCCTCGTCGGCTTCAAGGAAGCGGACTGGCAGCACCATTTCAGCATCGACGGACTGCTGACGACGCCGCCGAAGCCGGAAACCCCGCCGGTGAAAAAGGAGCCGCCCAAAGCGGCCCAGCCGAGAGTCGCCATTCGCGCCTATCAGCTGAAAATCACCCTCCGGGGCATGAAGCCCGCCGTCTGGCGCCGCTGCTTCGTGCCGGAAGACATGACCTTCCAGGAGCTGGCGGACATCCTGATTCGCGTCATGGGCTGGAGCGGCAGCCACCTTTCCGCCTTCGAGATGCCGAAGAGCGGGCTCAACATCATGGCCAACCCCTGGTCCGACGACGAGGAGCAATTCGGCGACCACAACGGAAAAACCGTCAAGCTCGCCGACTACCTTCCCGACGAGCAGAAATTCATCTTCGTCTACGACATGGGAGATAACTGGGAGCACGAGGTCGTCGTGGAAAAAGTCCGCGAGGATTATCCCTCCCTCCAGCCCGTCGTACTCCAATATGAAGGCGACTGCCCGCCCGACGACAGCGGCGGCGTCTGGGGCTACATGGACCTGCTGAAATCCGGCGACGAAGACGCCAAGGCATGGCTGGCGTCCTGCTCCGTTCCCTACGACATGAACGAGGTCAACGCCAAACTGAAGGAATTCCAGCCCGGAAAAAGGAAATAGACATAAAAAAGCACGCTTCACCCAAAGGAGGATGGAGCGTGCTTTTTATTGCGTTCCTTACGCCAGCACCTTCGCCATGCGGATATATTCCGGATCGAGCTGCTTTTTCTTGTTCACGGCGTCGTAGAGGTTGACGTTGACAATGCCGCCGTGCTGGATGCCATAGACCACGTTAGACACGCCGGAAAGCAGCGCCAGCGTCGCTTTCTCTCCGAGCACGCTTGCATAGACGCGGTCTATGACCGTCGGCGAACCGCCGCGTTGGATATGGCCAAGCACCGAAGCCCGTGTATCAATGCCCGTCTTTTCCTCCAACTTCGCTCCGATCTCGATGGCGCTGCCCGCGCCCTCCGCCACGACGATCAGCACGTACCGCTTCTGGTTCTCGTCGTACATGGCGCGGATTTCCGAGGCGATCTGATGGAGGTCATAAAGTTCCTCCGGCACGAGGATATACTCCGCGCCGCCGGACATGCCCGTGATCAGCGCCAGCCAGCCGGAATGCCGTCCCATGACCTCAAGGACCGCGATGCGGCGATGGGCCGAGGCCGTGTCCCGCAGCTTGTTGATGGCGTCGATGATGGTGTTCGCCGCCGTATCCGAGCCGATGGTATAGTCCATACCCCAGATATCGTTGTCGATGGTGCCCGGCAGCCCAACCACGGCGATGCCCTGCTCGTCCGCAAGATGCTGCGCGCCCCGCAGGCTGCCGTCGCCGCCGATGATGATGACGCCTTCGATGCCGTGCTCTTTGAGATTCTCCGCCGCCTTCGCCCGGCCCTCCGGCGTGGTGAATTCCTGCGAACGCGCCGTGCCGAGGATGGTGCCGCCGCGCTGGATGATGTCGCTGACGCTGCGCCGGTTCATCTCGACCATATCGTTTTCCAGAAGGCCCCTGTAGCCGTTGTAAATGCCGAAAATCCTCGCTCCGCTCTGGACCGCCGTCCGCACCACCGCCCGCGTCGCCGCGTTCATGCCGGGGCTGTCCCCGCCCGAGGTCATTACCGCTATCGTTTTCCGCATTCGTCGTTCCCCCTTGCACAAAATCACTTTAATGAGATATTTCGCGAAATCTATGAAAAATCCTTCCCTCGCCAAAAAATTTCTCCGCCATTTGACGGCGGCGAAGCGCCCGATATATAATGGTGCAAAGCGATAGTTTTTGCGGCGCAGGGCGCGATGAAGTCCTGCGAATCCGGGACCGCCGGATTCCGCGCCGCGCCCGCGATTATCAATCATACAGGAGGATCACAATGGACGAACTCGCATTGAAATACGGCTGCAACCCGAACCAGAAGCCGGCCCGCGTCTTTATGGAGGACGGCACGCTGCCCTTCAAAGTTTTGAACGGCAAGCCCGGCTACATCAACCTCCTCGACGCGCTGAACAGCTGGCAGCTCGTCTCCGAGCTGAAGGAGGCGACCGGCCTGCCCGCCGCCGCTTCCTTCAAGCACGTCAGCCCCGCCGGGGCCGCCGTCGCCGTGCCGCTGTCCTCGACGCTGGAAAAAGTCTATTTCGTCGAGGGCATCGAGCTTTCCCCCATCGCTACCGCCTATACCCGCGCCCGGGGCGCCGACCGCATGTCCTCTTACGGCGACTTCGTCGCGCTGTCCGACGAGTGCGACGAGCAAACCGCGGCGTTCCTGAAACGGGAGGTTTCCGACGGCGTCATCGCCCCGTCCTATAGCGACGAGGCCCTCGCCATCCTGAAGGAAAAGCGCAAAGGCACCTACCTCGTGCTGCAGATGGACCCGACTTACCGGCCCGCGCCGCTGGAGCGGAAGCAGGTCTTCGGCGTATGGTTCGAACAGCAGCGGAACGACGTGAAGATCACCGAGGAATGCCTGCAGGACATCCCGACGAAGGCAAAGACCATCCCGGCGGACGCGCGCCGCGATCTTTTGGTCGCGCTGATCACCCTGAAATACACCCAGTCCAACTCCGTCTGCTACGCGAAAGACGGACAGGCCGTCGGCATCGGCGCCGGGCAGCAGTCCCGCGTCCACTGCACGCGCCTCGCGGGCAACAAGGCGGACAACTGGTTCCTGCGCCAGTGCCCCGCCGTGCTCAACCTCCCGTTCCGGGACGACGTGCGCCGGCCCGACCGGGACAACGCCATCGACGTCTATGTGACCGGCGCGGGCGACGAACTCCTGGCCGACGGCGAATGGCAGCGGCTCTTCACCGAAAGGCCGGCCTACTTCTCGTCGGAACAGAAAGCCGCGTGGCTTTCGCGGATGAAAGGGCTCGCCCTGGCTTCCGACGCGTTCTTCCCCTTCGGGGACAATATCGAGCGCGCCGCCCGGAGCGGCGTTTCCTACATCGCCCAGTCCGGAGGATCGATACGAGATGACAATGTCATCGAGACATGCGATAAATATGGGATCGCCATGGCGATGACCCATATCCGGCTGTTCCATCACTAAGCGACTTTTATTTGGTTTATTTTCCTTTTGCGAAAGGTTTTAGCATTGACTTATACGGCTGTCTTTATTCATCCTCGGTAATTATCTTGACGGGGCTTCGCCCCTTCAAACTTCCCCACACAAGGGGAGAACCCCTTGTGAATCCCCCGGAAGGGCTCTGCGGAGCCGATATTCCGCGGTGAAAGTTCATAACAGCTTATCGGGCAGTTCATCCCGCGATTCAGCCTCTTGACAGCTTAAAGTTTAGCCCATTTTACAGAGTTAAAAGTTTGCGCTGCGAAACCGAAATCCGCAAAAATGGGCTAAAGGCATAGTTATCAAGAGCTTTCTCGCGGGATGAACGAATCCTAAAGTCATTCTTTCCTTTGACCGCGGATTCTCGGCCCCGCAGGGCCCTAAGGAGGGTTCCAAAGGGAGGAACTCCCTTTGCAGGCGTCACAGTCCACTGGACTGTGACGGGGGCGGCGCCCCTGGTATCATTACACGATGATAAATCATCGTACAATCCAACACCAAAACCTTTCGCTTGAACAGAAATCGCAGCAAAAAAGCTGCCTTTGACGGCAATGTCATTAAGTTAGGTATAATTCCAGTTTTCTTTAACAGTCGCGGAACTTCCGCGGCTGTTTTATTTAGTCCGGCAATTCCGGTTTTGCTTTGCGAAAACGAGTATGATAAAATTTAAAAAAATTTTTCCGGCAGCGTCAATTTTGATGAACCTGTTTTGTATATATATATAAAAGGCAATTAAATATCAACAGTTAAGGGAGGATGCTACCATGTCGATCAACAGGAACGAAATCACGAAAGAAATGCTTGTAAAAGCTATGCAATGCCATACCGCGGAAGAACTGATGGCGTTAGCCAAATCGGAAGACCGTGAACTGACAAAAGAGGAGGCTGAAGCCTATCTGGCCGAGATGGACGATTTTGAGCTGGAAGAAGAAGCGCTGGAAAAGGTTGCCGGCGGCTACAAATTATGCGAAAATTACGGGCAAGCTTGTCCCAGTTATATAAATGTAGGTTAAGTTGTCCTGCTTATATGTAAGTATGTCAAATTTCAATTTATACGGGTACATGTCGAAACAGAAAGTCCTCCGCTTACCATAATAAGCGGAGGACTTTTTTTGTCCTAAACTTCTTAGCTTAATGACGTTGCCTCTGACGGCAGCCTTTTCTGTTGCTTGCTCAAAGCGAAATATTGAATATATTCTCCACGTAATCGCGGACGGACGCGCCGCCGTTCGCGGCCTCATCCTTCACCTGTCCTTCGTTGAGCATCACCGCGTGGAACACGGAATCCTCGATGCTGCCGGGCACCAGCCGCTCCCAACGACGCGGATCGTAGGGCATTTCCTTCAGCTCGTTGCTCGGACGGCCCGCCACTTCCAGCTCGGCCAGGAACATGACCTGCTGCGTCTTGGGGCGGATCAGATAATGTTCGAGATAATACTTGGAGGGATAGGTGTAATCCCCCTCCAGAAACTCCAGCGGCTCCAGCTTGATCCAGACGTCGATCATCCGCTCCTTGGCCAGATGGGGCACCTTCCTGTAGTGGGCGGTTTTCCGGTCCATCAGATAGATGAAGGAATCGTCCCGCAGGACTTCGATGAACCGCGGCCCGTATTCGTCCGACGTCGAAACGTCCGAAGACGAATTCTCATCGATGCCCGATGAATTGTTGACTATCGCGGGGTCCTCCCAAAGGACCGGCTCCGGCGGGTCCGAGGACCGGGCCAGCGCTCCCGACGGCAGGCAGCCCACCATGAACGCCATGGCCAGCGCCATCCGCATACCGTTTCGCATCGTCATCCCTCCCGACGTGACTTTCCTATATTCTATCATACTCTTCCCGTTTCCGCACGCACCCGGAATCGCCGCGGCTCAGATCTTGTTCAGCTTGATCCGTTCCCACTGCTCCGAGATATACGCGCTGGTGCGCTCCGGGTGAAATTTCTTGATCGCCATCATGACTTCCTGCTGCCTCTGGTGCAGCTCCTCATAGCCCGGCAGGGGCTCCCCGTCTTTCACGTACATGCTCGTCATATTCAAAAGAATCGCCTCCCGGATCGGCCCGTCGAGGCCGGGAGACGACTGCTCCGCGTCCAGCCGCCGGAGCGCTTCCTTGTACATCGCTTCCGCCCGTTCCTTTTCCTTCAGGCGGGAATGTACGACATCGGCGGCGTGTCCGAGCTGCCACACGCCGAAGACCCGATCCGTCTTCGACGTGACTTTGTCGCCCAGGAGTAACGCCGCCGATTTTTGATACGCCGCCAATGCCTCTTTATTCTTTTGCGTCGCCTTGCAGCCCTCGGCTATGATAAAATAAGCGCGCCCTTTCTGGGCGTCGCTCTCCGCCAATTCCAACAGCTTCTGCCCGTTCTCCGGCAGCCGCTGCGCCCGCTCGCCCTCCTCGGCCAGCACCGACGTCAGGAACAGGATGCGAAACCGCTGGTCCTTCGTCCTCGCCAGGCTCTGCGCCCGGGCCGCCTGCTCCCGCGCGTAGGCCCGGGTCTGCTGTTTCTCTCCTTCTTCCTTGCGGGACACGGAGAAATACGTCTCCTTCGCGCTGTCCAGCATCTTCTCGAAACTCAGGTCGTTCTCCCGGCTGTCCGCCACCTGCGGGCTCCGGTCCTCCTTCTTCGGCGCGGGCGTTTCCTCGCGGACGGGCAGCGTGCCCCTCGACGGCTCCAGCGTCGCCACCATGCCGACCACGATGGCGACCATCACCGCAAACAGCCCTATGACGACCCACCAAATCCTGTCCGGCTTCATGCTTCAGCCTCCTTGATTCTCACGTCGCCGCCCAGCGGTTTCTTCTCCGGCGTGCCGGATTTCCTCGGGTACGCCTTCGGCGTCGGCCTCTCCTTCGTAATGCGGACCACCGCCCGGCCGTCGTCAAGCCCCGGCAGCTTCACCGCCTTCGCCGCGGGTTTGCCGCCGCCCAATATCTTCGCCGCCTGCTCCGCCTCCGCCATTTCCTCGGCGTACCTCGCGCCCTTCAGCGCCAGCAGCGAGCCTCCGACGCGCACGAAAGGCAGCGTGTACTCCGCCAATACGGAAAGCCGCGCCACCGCCCGCGCCAAAGCCAGATCGAACTGTTCCCGGTACTCCTTCCGGCGCGCCGCCTCCTCCGCCCGGCCGTGGACGCAGGAAACGCCGGAAAGCCCCAGCGCCGAGACCACCGTCTCCAGGAACTTCACGCGCTTCTGCAGCGAATCCAGCAATACGATCTCCATCGACGGAAAATAGATTTTCAGCGCCAGCCCCGGAAACCCGGCACCCGACCCCACGTCGACGACCCGGACTCCTTCCCGGAACAGCGTCCCGTCAAACGCCGAGAGGGAATCCACGACGTGCTTGGCCGCCACCTCCCGCGGTTCCGTGATCGCGGTGAGATTCATCTTCCCGTTCCATTCCAGCAGCAGATCATAATAGAGCGAAAACTGCTCCGCCTGCTCCTCCGTCAGCGGCGTCCCGAATTCCGCCGCCGCTCTTTGCAACTCGCCGCGAAATTCCATGCCGCTTCCTCCTTGTCAAACAACGCCTAAACGCATTATACCACACGGAAAACCGCTTGCCAACTTTCCCGGCGGCGGCTTGCCCGCGCCCAAAGCGCCCTGCGTCAAAAAACCCCGCCGGTTTCCGCTTTCGGAAGCCGACGGGGTCTTTGCTTCTTATTCCGTTTTGCTTCTCCGTTCCTTTTCCAGCCACACCAGGAGCACGGACACGTCCGCCGGGGACACGCCGGAGATGCGGCCCGCCTGTCCCACGGAGCGGGGACGCACGGCCATCAGCTTCTCCCTCGCTTCCTCCCGGAGGCTCGGCACCTTCTCATAGTCCATATCCGGCGGCAGCAGCTTCGACTCCAGCCGCTCCATGCGCTCGATCTGCTCCTGCTGGCGGCGGATATAGCCCTCGTACCGGACTGTGATGTCGATCTGGCGCGCCGCCTCCCCGGAGACCTCCGGCAGATTGAACAGCGCCCGCGCTTTCCCGTAATCGGCCTCGGGCCGGCGCAAAAGGTCGAACAGCGACGTCACCGTGCGGATCTCTCCCATGCCCGCCGCCGTCAGCTTCTCGTTCGTCTCGGCGCTGGGCGTCAGCGTCGTCTCGCGCAGTATCTTCAGTACCGCTTCGATTTCCTCTTTCTTCTTCCGATACCGGGCGTATCGTTCGTCCGTCACCAGCCCCACCCGGCGGCCGTACTCGGTGAGCCGCAGGTCGGCGTTGTCCTGCCGCAGGATCAGCCGGTACTCGGCCCGGGACGTCATCATGCGGTACGGCTCGTTGGTGCCCTTCGTCACCAGGTCGTCGATCAGGACGCCGATATAGGCCTCCGAACGCTTCAGCACCAACGGCTCGCCGCCCGAGACGTACATCGCCGCGTTGATCCCGGCGATCAGCCCCTGTGCCGCCGCCTCCTCGTAGCCGGAGGTGCCGTTGGACTGGCCCGCCGAGAAGAAGCCCCGGATATGCTTCAGCTCCAGCGTCGGGGAAAGCTGCGTCGGGTCGATGCAGTCGTACTCGATGGCGTAGCCCGCCCGCATCACGCGGCAATGGCGAAGCCCCGGTATCGTATGGAGAAACTCGATCTGCACGTCCACGGGCAGGCTCGTGGACATACCCTGCACGTACATTTCCTGCGTGTGGACGCCCTCCGGCTCGATGAAGAGCTGATGGCGCTCCTTATCAGGAAAGCGCACGATCTTCGTCTCGATGGACGGGCAGTACCGCGGCCCGATGCCCTTGATGACGCCGTTGGCCATCGGCGCGCGGTGGATGTTGTCGCGGATGACCTTGTGGGTCTCCTCGTTCGTATAGGAAAGCCAGCAGGGCGCCACGCTCCGCGTCGGCTCGTCGGTCATGAAGGAAAAGGCCGCCGCCTCGTCGTCCCCCGGCTGCATCTCCATCTCGTCGTAATCGAGGGAACGGGCGTCCACCCGGGCGGGGGTCCCGGTCTTGAACCGCATGAGCCTGACGCCGATGCGCTGCAGCGAACCGGTCAGCTTCATCGCCGCCCGCTGGCCGTTCGGGCCGGCGTCGTAGGTCGTCTCGCCGATGATGATGCGCCCCCGCAGGTACGTGCCCGTGGCCAGTATCACCGCCCGGCAGCGGTAGACCTCTCCCGTCTCCGCCACGACGCCTTTGACTTCGCCGTCCTCCACCTGCACGTCCTCGATCAGGAGCTGTTTCACGTCGAGATTTTCCTGCTTCTCGCAGGTCTCCTTCATCGTGAACTGGTACAGCTTCTTGTCCGCCTGCGCCCGCAGCGCGTGAACCGCCGGGCCTTTGCCCGTGTTCAGCAGCCGGGACTGGATCGCGGTCTTGTCGATGTTCAGTCCCATCTCGCCGCCGAGGGCGTCCACCTCCCGCACCAGATGACCCTTCGCGGGACCTCCGATAGAAGGGTTGCAGGGCATCAGGGCGATATTGTCCATGGAAAGCGTGGCGAGCAGGGTCTTCCTGCCGATCCGCGCCGCCGCCAGCGCCGCCTCCACCCCGGCGTGGCCCGCGCCGATTACCACAACGTCATATTCTCCGGCAACAAACACAATGATTCTCCTTTATTTCCCCAAGCAAAACTTACTGAAAATCGCGTCGATGATTCCTTCCCCGGCCGTCTCGCCGGTGATTTCCCCCAGCGTCTCCCAGACGGACCGGAGGTCGATGACGATGAAATCGGCGCTCATGCCGTTCTCGATCGTCTGCAGCGTGTCGGTCAGATAGCCGGACGCCCGGCGCAGGATATTTTCCTCCCGGACGTCGTGGACGAAGGACGCCTCGTCCCCGTTCAGGTCGCTGCCGTACACCTTTTCCCGGATGATCTTCTCCAGCGCCTCCAGCCCTTCGCCCGTCTTCGCGGAAATCCGAAGCGTCACGGCCCCCGGTACCTCCCGCCGGATCTCTTCCTCGCCGGCCGCCTCCGGCGCGCTCTCTTTATCGGATTTATTCAGGAGGAAGATGGCGTCCTTTCCCTTCGTCAGCGCCAATATCTCCCGGTCCTCCGCCGTCATCGGCGCGGCCCCGTCGAAAATCGCCAGCACCAGCGCCGCTTCCTCCACGCAGGCCCGGGCGCGCTTCACGCCGATCTTTTCCACCGCGTCCTTGGCGTTCCGGATGCCCGCCGTGTCGATCAGGCAGAGGGGAATGCCCCCCACGTCGGAATAAGCCTCGATGCTGTCCCGCGTCGTGCCCGGGATGTCGGTGACGATGGCCCGCTCCTCGGACAGCAGCGCGTTCAGGAGGCTGGACTTTCCCACGTTCGGCTTCCCGATGATGGCGGTCTTCAGGCCGCCGCTCAGGATCTTGCCCGCGTGGGCCGTCTTCAGCATATCGTCGACGGCCTGCTTCATCGCCACCGTCTGCAGCCGGACGTCGTCGATGACCACGTCGTCGATCTCCTCCTCGGGGAAGTCGATGGACGCCTCCAGATGGGCGATGAGGTCCAGCGCCTTCGCCCGAAGCTCCTTTATTTTCCCGGAGAAACGACCGGAAAGCCGTCCCACGGCCATGCGCAGGGACGCCTCCGTTTTCGCGCCCACCACTTCCATGACGCCCTGCGCCTCGGAAAGATTGAGCCGCCCGTTCAGGAACGCGCGCTTCGTGAACTCGCCCCGCTCCGCCGGACGCGCCCCCAGCGCATAGGTGCGCTCCAGCACCGCCCGCAGCGCCACCGGCCCGCCGTGGCACTGGAACTCCACCACGTCCTCCTTCGTGTAGGAATGGGGCATCTTCATCATCAGCATCAGCGCTTCATCTATGATCTCGCCGTTCCCGTCCACCAAATCCCCGTAAGTCACGGAAGCCGCGTTCAGGTCTTCCGCCTTTTTCCCGTTCTTCGCGCGGAACATCGCGCCGGCGATGGCGATGGCCTCTTCCCCACTCATGCGCACGATCCCGATGCCGCCCGAACCCGGCGGCGTAGAAATCGCGCTGATCGTATCCTCCTGACGCATGACGCTCCCCCTTTCTGCAAAAATACCCGCAAAAAAAGCCGCCGCTGGAACCGCGACGGCTTTCTCTCACTGTTTGTTCGTCATTCCTCCGCCGCCCGGCGCTCGCGATAGCCGCCGCGCCGTTCCCGGCTCGGCTCGATGACGACCTTGCGGTACGGCTCTTCGCCGGAGCTGAAAGTCGTCACGCGGCGATTGTTCTGCAGCGCCATGTGGATCACTTTCCGCTCATGCCGGTTCATCGGCTCCAGCATAATCCGCTGGCGGGTGCGGGAGGCCTTCTCGGCCAGACGCGCCGCCAGACGGCGCAGCGTCTCTTCCCGGCGGTCGCGATAATGCTCCACGTCCAGCACGATATGGACCCGCTTCTCCGACAGGCCGTGATTGGCCGCCAGATTCGTCAGATACTGGAGGGAATCCAGCGTCTGCCCGTGCTTGCCGATCAGGATGCCGAGGCTCTCCCCGGACAGGTTCAGCACATAGGCTTCCTTGCCGCGCACCTTCTCGATGGAAACCTCCAGATGCATCGACGCGAAAATCTGCTGCAGGAAATTTTCCGCTTTCTCCAGCGGGACGACGCAGTCTTCCTCCGCGGGCAGCGGCGGGCGGACCCGCTCTTCCCGTTCCCCGGTCTTCCTCTCGGCGGCTTCGTCGGCCTGTTTCGCCCGCTCGCCCACCGTCACGGAAGTCTCGATGATCTCGGGCATGCCTTCCTGCTTCGGCGCTTCCTCCAGTCCCGTGCGCATCGTCGCGCGAACCTTCGCGTCATGGCCGCCGATCAGTCCCAAGAATCCTTTGGAAGGCTCCTCGACGACCTCGATAACGGCTTCTTCCTCGCGGACGCCCAGCGCTTCCAGCGCCGCCTGCTTCGCTTCCTCTACGGTCTTCCCGGTTTTTTCCACAAATAAAGCCATACGGCTGCCTCCTACTTTCCTTTCTTCTTGCCCTTCCCGTTGTCTTTTTCCTTGTTCGAGGGCTTTTGGCTTTCGTTCTTGTTTTCCCCGCGGTACATCCACCACTGTTGGAGTCCCTGCACGAAATTCATGGTGATCCAGTACAGCACGAGACCCGCCGCAAAATTCCAGCTGATCCAGCCGATAAAGACCGGCATCATGTACATCATCATCTTGGCCTGGCCGCCGCCGTCCTTAGGCGTGGTCTGCGCGGACACCACATAGGTCGTCAGCGCGGAAACGATCGGCAGGATATGCAGCGGATCGGCCTCGGAAAGGGACGCGATCCAAAAGAACGAAGGATCACCTTCATACGTCATATCCCGGAGAGCATAGTAAATCGCCATCAATATCGGCATCTGCACCAGGAGGGGCAGGCAGCCGGCCAGCGGATTGACGCCGGCGCTCTCGTAGAGCTTCGCCATTTCCTGCTGGAGGACCTGGGGATTGTTCTTGTACTGTTCCTGCAGCTTCTTCATCTTCGGCTGCAGCTCCTGCAGTCCCTTCATGGACTTGATCTGCTTCACCGTCAGCGGATAGAGCGCCATCTTGATGATGATCGTCAACAGGATGATGGCGAATCCGTAATTCGGGAATCCCAGGCCGGACAGGAATTCATAGAGAACGTTGATGCCCGTCTGGAACAAATGAACGAAAGGGTTCAGCAAAGAACCGAAAAAATCCAATGTATCACATCCTAAATGAAAGAAAACTCTCGCTTCCAAAAATGCCCGGCTGATCCGGGCATTTCACAAATCCTTACGGCACGGGGTCGTATCCGCTTCCCGCGAACGGGTGACAGCGGAAAATCCTCTTCACGGCCAGCCGGCCGCCTTTCCATGCTCCATATTTCTCCACCGCCGTCATCGCATACTCCGAGCATGTCGGAACATAGCGGCAGCAGGGGAGATACAAAGGAGAGATGAACGCGCGATAAAAACGTATCAATAGAAGAACCATATTCTTCGCCATTTCACGTTTCCCCATGCCCTGCTTTTTTCAGAACGCCGGCCCGCCCGGCCAATTTCAGGAAGGCCCGTTCCATTTCTGTCTCCTTGACGCCGACGGCAGACTTCCTCGCGACCATGAGATAGTAAAATCCCTCGGCGAGTCTCGTCTGATGCAGCCGGTAGCTCTCACGCATCAGCCGTTTCATGCGGTTGCGCGTGACGGCGTTTCCCAGCTTCTTTCCCGCGGCGAAGCCGACTTTTTTTTCCGGCCCGATTGCCGGAAAAACATAAAGGACCAAATAACGATCCGCCCACGAACGCCCGTGGAGGTAAACCTCCTGGAACATCCGCTTGCTTCGCAGGATCCTTCGCTTTGGCAGTTTCAGCATAAACGTCGGAACCTCTTCAAATGTTACGCAGAAATCTTCTTTCTGCCCTTCTGACGGCGCTTCTTCAATACGAGACGGCCGCCCTTCGTCTTCATGCGGGTACGAAAACCGTGCGTGACTTTACGATAGTGCTTGTTCGGCTGATAAGTACGCTTCAATGTCGCTCCTCCTCTCTCTCTCAATCTTTTAATGTTCCGTGAAATGCCGCCCTCTTGGAAGGAGGTGGTCACGAAATCGCTTTATAGATTATAGACTACGGGGGGAACCGTGTCAATTTAATTTTCCTCCAAAAAATGTTGATTCATTTCCTGTCGTCTGATAAAATATCCCATGAACAAAAAATCCGTTTTCCTTATTAAAGTTATCCACATTTGTTGACAACTTTGTGGATAACGGATTTTTTTGACCTATTTTTGGCAGGTGTAATGTTTCATGGAACAAAAAGAAATGCAATCCGTATGGGGAGAAATGCTGGACAAGCTCCTGGATACGACGACGGAATCAGAGCATCAGCGCTGGCTCCTTCCCATGACTCCGACCTCCCTGACAGAGACGACGCTGACCCTCGGGACAAAGAACGAATTTTCCCGGGACTACATAAAAGACCACTATATACCGTTCCTCATAGACGCGGCAAAAGCCGTGACCGGGAAGAAAATCGAGATCTTCATCGAGACGCTGCATGACGAGCCGGAAGAAAAGGAGCCTATTTCCCCGAAAGCGGAAACGGCGGAAATTCCCGTTTCTTCCCAGCCTCCGCTCTTTCCTTCGGAAGCGGCGGCGTCCCCTTCCTATTCGTCGATTTCCCATTTCACGCCCGTCGCGCCTGGGGACAATTCTTCCCTGAAAGAGAAATACACCTTCGAGAATTTCGTCATGGGTCCGTCCAACCGGTTTGCCCATGCGGCGGCCCTCGCCGTGGTCAAATCCCCGGGCAAGGTCTACAATCCTCTGTTCCTGTACGGCGGCGTCGGCCTCGGCAAGACGCATCTGATGCACGCCATCGGCAACGAGATTTTAAAGACCAATCCCAACATGCGCGTGCTCTACATCTCCAGCGAACGATTCCTGAACGACTTCATCGCCTCGATCCGCGAAGGCAAGCCGCGGGAATTCCAGAACAAATACAGGAACATCGACGTCCTTTTGGTGGACGACATTCAATTCCTATATACAAAGGAAAGGACCCAGGAAGAATTCTTCCACACCTTCAATTCCCTGTACGACGCCGACAAGGCCATCATCCTTTCCGCCGACCGTCATCCCCGGGACATCAAGAGCCTGGAGGATCGTCTTCGTTCGCGCTTTGAATGGGGCCTCATCACCGACATCCAGGCGCCGGATCTTGAGACACGCATCGCCATCCTGCAAAAGAAGGCGCTGTCGGACAATCTGGAAATCCCCGACGACGTGCTCTATTTCATCGCCAGCCGCATCGACAGCAACATCCGCGAGCTGGAAGGCGCGCTGACCCGCGTCAAGGCACAGTCCTCCCTCGACCATCAGAGCATCACCGTGGACCTGGCCAGCCGCGCCATGAGCGGCAGCTATCCGACGGAACGCAAGCAGGAGATCACGCTGGAACTGATCCAGGACGTCACCGCTTCCTACTTCAATATTTCCACGGAAGACCTGCTCTCCAAGAAGAGGAGCCAGGACGTGGCTTTCCCTCGGCAGGTGGCCATGTATCTCTGCCGGACCCTGACGGACACCTCCACCACGAAAATCGGAGACGTCTTCGGCGGCAAGGACCACACCACCGTCCTGCACGCCTGTGAAAAGATCGCCAAGAAAAAGGACGGGGACTCCCACTTCAACCAGAAGCTGGGCGAGCTGGTCGACCGGATCCGCCATATCTAATATTATTAGGAAATCTTTTTTGTGGAAGAAACGGTCTACAAACTGTAAAAAGAATGTGAAAAACTTTCCCTTTTCATTTTCCATGTGCATGATGTGGATTCCGTTCCCCGCCTTTCGACAGCCTTACCCACACGCCGGAAGGCAGACGGCGGAAAGGCTCCGGGCCATTTTCCACATGTTCACAGTCCCTATTACTACGTCTACTAAAGAATAATATATAATCATAAAAATAAAACCGGAGGTGCATAATCTTGAAATTCACATGCTCGAAGCAGGAACTCGCGCAAGCCATACAGATTGCGGGAAGATCCATCGCAAGCAAGCCGCAGACGCCCATCATGTCCGGCATCTATATGCACGCGTACGATAACATCCTGGAAATACAGGCCACCGACTACGAGATCGGCGTCATCATCCATCTGCCGGCGGAGGTCGAGGCTGCGGGAGAAGCCGTGGTTTCCGGCCGTTACCTGCAGGAAGTCGTGCGCACGCTGCCGGATGAAGAAGTGTCCATCGCTTACGACAGGGACACGAATATCTGCACCATCACCTCCGGCCGTTCCAATTTCAACCTCCTCAGCATGAAGGCCCAGGACTATCCGCAAATCACGAAGATAAAGGAAGGAAAGACCTTCAAGGTCTCCAGCGCCGTACTGAACGAGCTGATCCGGCGCACCACCTTTGCCTGCGCCACCAACGAGTCCCGTCCCGTCTTCACGGGCACCCTGATGGAAGTGGAGGGTCACACCCTCAGCATGGCGGCCACCGACATCCATCGTCTGGCGCTGAGCAGGGAAACCATCGAGGACGAGCTGAAGGGGAAAGATTATTTTATCGTACCGAAACGGGCGCTGGAGGAAATCCGTCATATCAACAACGGGGAAGTTCCCGAAGAAGTCACCGTAAGCTGCACGCGCAGCGAGATGAGCTTCGAGACGGGCGGCGTCTATATGACCACTCGTCTCATCGACGGCCAGTTCCCCGATTACCGCCGCGTCATCCCGCCGGAATTCGTCACCCGTGTGACTTTGAAGACGGCCGACTTTGCCGCCGCCGTCACCCGCGTGGGACTGATCGCCCGCGCTTCGGACTACAACATCATCAAGCTGATCTTCAATATGGGGCAGGTCCATATCTCTTCCGACAATCCCATCGTGGGCAAGGCGGAGGAAACGGTGCCCGCCGTCATCGACGGCGAGGACATCAAGATCGCCCTGAACGCTTCCTACCTGATCGACGTATTGAAGATTCTGAACGGCGAGAATATCGTCATTTCCCTAAACGGCACGCTGAAGCCCGCCGCCGTCCGCGATCCGGAAAAAGAGGACTTCATCTACATCATCACGCCGGTCCAGACGCGGACCTGATGGGGGCGTCCATGGAGCGAATCGGAATCAGGACGGACACGATCCAGCTCGACCAGTTCCTGAAGCTGGCGGGGGCCGTTCCCACGGGAGGCGCCGTCAAGCAACTGATGCTGGAAAACCGGATATTGGTGAACGGCGTGCCGGAAACGGCCCGGCGGAAAAAGCTTTCTCCCCTCGACGTGGTGACGCTGCGGCTGGACGGGGGAGAAGAGGAATATCAAGCGGTTCGCGAGGAATAGGCCATGAAGATCCGTCGCGTCGTCATGAAGAATTACAGGAATTACACGGAAGAAACGGTGGAATTCGAGCCCGGCTCTAATATCTTCATCGGTCCCAACGCGCAAGGCAAGACGAACATATTGGAAGCCGTCTATTACGCGGCTCTCGGCCGTTCCCACCGTACCTCCTCGGACGCGGAGCTCATCCGCTGGGACGAGGGGGAAGCGAAGCTCTCCGTGGATTTCGTGCGCCGCGACGTGGAAAATAAGCTGGAATTCCTGTTTTCCCGGGAAAAAGGACGTCAGATGCGGCAAAACGGTGCGGCCATCCGCATGAAGGACCTGATCGGCTCCGTCAACGCTGTCCTCTTCTCCCCGGAAGACCTGTTCCTGATAAAAGGCGCGCCTTCCGGCCGGAGGCGCTTCCTGGACATGGAGATATCCCAGGTCGATCCTGCCTATTTCCATGACCTGGCGGTCTATACGAAGCTATTGAATCACAGAAACTCCCTTCTCAAACGGATAAGGGAAGGGCAGGCGTCGGAGGACGAGCTGCCCCTTTGGGACGCCCAGCTCGTCCCGAAAGCCGTTTCCGTCGTGAAGAAGCGGCGGGAGGCCGTCCGGAAGATGAGCCTGCTGGCCGCCCAGACCCATCACGAGATTTCCGGCGGCAGGGAAAGACTCCTGCTCCGCTATGAGATCAGCGGCAGGGAAGCGGAAGATGACGACGGCTTGGAAAGCTGGCTTTTTTCATGGTATAATGAGAAGCTGACGGATTCCGTGCGGACGGATATACTGCGGGGCGCGACCCGCTACGGTCCCCACAGGGACGATCTGGCCTTCTTCGTCAACGACGTGGATTTGCGGGCTTACGGCTCCCAAGGACAGCAGCGGACCGGAGTCCTGGCCCTGAAGCTGGCGGAGCTTGCTTTCTTCCGCGAGGAGACCGGCGAATATCCGGTACTGCTTTTGGACGACGTGATGAGCGAGCTGGACCGGGAGCGGAGGGAAAAGCTGCTCTCCTTCATACGGGGAGAAGAACTGCAGGCTCTGATCACGGCCACGGACGAAGCCTATTTCCCGTCCGGCGGCTTCGGTACGGTCTTTCATGTAAAAAACGGGACGGTGACCGCCGGATGAAGAGGGGATATAAAGTCAAACGGGAAGCCCGTTCCAAGCGAACGGAGGGTTTGACACAGGTATTGCCCCGGCTCTTTTCCTCCATGGGAAAGGACAAGGAAAAAACCTACCGTTACCAGCTCCTGCTCAACCGGTGGGAAGACATCGTGGGCGAAACGGTGGCGGCCCACGTCAGGCCGGTCCGCATGGACTTCAGGAAGCTCTTCCTGGCGGCGGACGCGCCGGTCTGGGCCAACGAGCTTCGCTATATGGAACGGCAGATGATCGACAAGATCAACGCTTTCGTCTGCGACGAGCTGGTCACGTCCATCGCGTTCTGCGCGCCCCGTTCCGAATATTTCAGGGCCCCGCGGGCGGAAGAGGAAGCGCCCGCCCCGGAGGAAGCCGTCGTCCCCATCCGGGAGGACGTGGAGAAAGCGGAATCCGCCGTGTCCGGCGTCGGGGACGAGGAGCTCCGCAAAGCGGCCGCCCGGGCTTTAGCGCAAAATCTGGCCCTGCGAAGGAGCAGGATAGAGGATAAATGGCGTCCCTGCGCTGCCTGCGGCAGGCTCGTCCCGCCGGAAGAAAGACTTTGCCCCGTCTGCCGGCGGGAAAAGAAGGACAAGGAACGGGTCGCCGTTACCAGCCTCCTGCTGCGGGAACCGTGGCTCCGTATCCGCGAGGCGCGGGAGATCATCGGCTGCTCCGTGGAAACGGTGCTGGAGGCCCGGGACGCACTGATCCGGAAATTTGCCTCCAGAGTCAAAAAGGGAGAAGAGAAAGGAAAGGACGCCGAGACTCTCGTGATGCTCTTCTCTTCCGTCAAGCCCGAAGACCTGACGGAAGAGATCATGAGAAAATGTCTGGACAGCCTGCGCTTCGACCTGCTTCCCGACGAGGATTCCGGGAAGCGGGAGAAGAGCCGGAAACGGAGGATTCCCAAGAGGGAGGCATGAACGTGTTTCTTCACATCGGCGGCGATTTCTCGGTTCGCGTCGGGGAAATCCTTTCCATCTATGACTACGAAGCCATGAAAGCGTCGGAGGCCGGGCGGACCTTTTTGAGGAAACGGGAAAGAACCCTGGTCGACATTTCCGACGGGCGGCCGAAATCCGCCGTCGTGACCGACAGGAACATCTATCTTTCCGCGCTTTCCCCCGGCACCCTGAAGAAGAGGGCGGAGGAAAGAGAGAAAGCATTATATATCGTATGGGAATAACTCCTTGGAAACGGAGGATCATTATGACGGAAGACGAAATCAAAATCGAGGCGGAGGAAAAGCCGGAACAGGAAAATCTGGAAGACGCCGATCTGGACACCACGGGCATCACGATAAATTCGGACGTGGTGGACCCCGAGGTCTCCCAGGTGGCCGGCCCCTATGACGCCAATCAGATCCAGGTCCTCGAAGGACTGGAGGCCGTTCGTATGCGGCCCGGCATGTATATCGGCAGCACCTCCGAGCGCGGCCTGCACCATCTCGTTTACGAGGTAGTGGACAACTCCATAGACGAGGCGCTGGCGGGCTACTGCAACCATGTGGAAGTGACCATCCACAGGGACAACAGCATCACTGTCGTGGACAACGGCCGCGGCATCCCCGTGGACATGCACGAAAGCGGGAAACCCGCCGTGGAAGTCGTCCTGACCGTGCTCCACGCCGGCGGCAAATTCGGCGACGGCGGCTACAAGGTCTCCGGCGGTCTGCACGGCGTCGGCGTTTCCGTCGTCAACGCCCTTTCCACCTCCATGGAAGTCGAAGTCATGCGCGACGGCAGCCGGTACGAGATCGAGTTCTCCCGCGGCGAAGTCACGAAGCCGCTGACGAAGATCGGGGACGCCGAGCAGACTGGCACGAAAGTGCATTTCCTGCCCGACGCCGACATCTTCACCGAGACCGTCTACAAATACGAGATTCTGCGCCACCGTCTGCGGGAGCTGGCCTTCCTGAACCCCAGCATCACCATCGTCCTGACCGACGAGCGGGGAGAGGAGCCGAAGAGCGAGACCTTCCATTTCGACGGCGGCATCAAATCCTTCGTCGAGCATCTGGGCAGCAAGAAGGAA
The DNA here is from genome assembly GCA_900321035.1 of uncultured Selenomonadales bacterium. Lineage (GTDB taxonomy): Bacteria > Bacillota > Negativicutes > Selenomonadales > Selenomonadaceae > RUG12372. The sequence goes on from ONUH01000022.1 coordinate 27,853, forward strand.
AAGATCAATCCCGACGTCATCTACTTCAACGGCACCAAGGACGACATCATCGTCGAGATCGCCCTCCAATACAATGAAAGCTATCAGGAAACGATCTACAGCTTCGTCAACAACATCAACACCGAGGAAGGCGGCACCCACATGGCGGGCCTGAAGCTGGCCCTGACCCGTTCCGCCAACGACTACGCGCGCAAGCTGAACGTGCTGAAGGAAAAGGACGAGAACCTCACCGGCGAGGACATCCGTGAAGGCCTCGTCTGCGTCATCAGCCTCAAAGTGCCCGATCCGCAGTTCGAGGGCCAGACCAAGACGAAGCTGGGCAACTCCGAAGCCCGCGGCATCGTGGACTCCATCGTCACCGAGGGCCTCAACGAATACTTCGAGGAAAATCCCGTCGTCACCAAGCGGATTCTGGAAAAATCCGTGCTGGCGGCCCGCGCCCGCGTCGCCGCCCGCAAGGCCCGGGAGCTGACGCGGCGCAAGAACGCGCTGGAGCTGAACCTCGGCCTGCCCGGCAAGCTGGCCGACTGCTCGGTGAAAGACCCGGAGCAGGCGGAAATCTACCTCGTCGAGGGCGACAGCGCCGGCGGCTCCGCCAAGCAGGGCCGCGACCGCCGCTTCCAGGCCATCCTTCCGTTGCGCGGCAAGATATTGAACGTGGAAAAAGCGCGTCTCGACAAGATTTTCGCCAACGCCGAGATCCGCACCATGATAACCGCCTTCGGCAGCGGCATTTCCGAGGACTTCGACCTGGCGAAGAGCCGCTACGGCAAGATCATCATCATGACGGATGCCGACGTGGACGGCGCGCACATCCGCACGCTGCTCCTGACCTTCTTCTATCGCTATATGCGCCCGCTGATCGAGCACGGCCGCGTCTACATCGCCCAGCCGCCCCTCTATCAGATCCGGAAGGGGCAGAAGCACTGGTACACCTTCAGCGACGAAGAGCTGGCGGAGAAGCTGAACGAGATCGGCCGCGACAACATCAACGTCCAGCGTTACAAGGGCCTTGGCGAAATGAACCCGGAGCAGCTCTGGGAGACCACCATGGACCCGGAGACCCGCACCATGCTCCGCGTGGATTTGCAGGACGCCGAGGAAGCCGACGAGCTCTTCACCATCCTGATGGGGGAGAAGGTCGAGCCGAGACGGCAGTTCATCGAAGAGAACGCGAAAAAAGTGCGGAACCTCGATATATAAACAGACAGAAAAAAACCGTTGCCTGTCGGCAGCGGTTTTTTGTTTGCGCTTCTTTATGGATTCTGGTCCTCTTCCAGCAGCAGTTTCAGGAACGCGGAGCGGCTCACCACGCCCGCGAGTCTGCCGTCTTTCGTGACGAAGACGCGCTTGATCTGCTTGTTGAACATCAGGTGCCCGATCTTTTCCAGACTGTCCATTATGTCCACCGTCAGCGCGGGGGCGGTCATGACCTCCTCGGCGGTCTTGCCCATGTACTTGCGGAGATCGGCCACGTACTTCTGCATGCCGTCGTTGTTCTTTTCCCAAAGCGTCGTCCAAATGCTCGGCGCGTCCGGCGCGATCTGCTTCCGCATCAGGTCCAGCTCGCTCACCACGCCGACCACGTTCTCGTTCCGGTCCACCACGGGGAGCCCCGATATATCCTTCTCCAGCATGATCCTTGCGATCTCTTTGACCGGGGTGTCCTCGCGAACGGTGATCACATTCGGGTTCATTACGTCTTTTGCCAGCATATTCGTTCCCTCCGTTTTGTAGGATGCAGAAAGGAAACCTTTCCCCGTACATCTTCCGTCACAGGTATTATACTACTTCCTCCGCACTTCGGGAAAGAGATTTGTAAAAAGGAGGAAAGAAATTTAGGGAGAAGGAGGGGAGAAGGGGAGAGGGAGTTGGAGTTGTAGTGGTTTTTGCGAACAAAAACCGAACACAAGTTTCAATGTTTCACGTGAAACATTTTTAGTCAAGCCCCCCTCCATGAGGGGGGTGTCATGCCGAAGGCATGACGGGGGGAGTATTGGCACGCCACTCCTTGCCTTCCCCTCTGGGGAAGGGGGACCGCCGAAGGCGGTGGATGAGGTGTTACAAATAAACTTTCGTTTAAAGCTATCCTTTGTGATAATAATAATCTTTAACGAAAGTCTTTGACCGTGGCTTGTACGATCACACATATTCATCGTCGTGTAATGATACCAGGGGCGCCGCCCCTGGGACCCTGCAAAGGGCGTTCCTCCCTTTGGAACCCTCCTTAGGGCTCTGCGGAGCCGGGAATCCGCGGTCAAAGGAAAGAATCACTTTAGGATTCGTTCATCCCGCGAGAAAGCTCTTGATAACTTATACTTTAGCCCATTTTTGCGGGTTTGGGTTTTGCGGCGCAAACACTTAATTCTGTAACTTGGCCTTCCCCTTTGGGGAAGGGGGACCGCCGAAGGCGGTGGATGAGGTATTATGGGCTAAACTTTAAGCTGACAAGAGGCTGAATCGCGGGATAAACTGTCCGATAAGCTGTTTCGAGCTTTCACCGCGGAATCTTGGCCCCGCAGGGCCTTTCCGGGGGATTCACAAGGGGCTCTCCCCTTGTGTGGGGAGGATTGGAGGGGCGAAGCCCCGCCAAATCTGTTAGATGAAGATGAATGTAAAAAGTCGTATAATCCAACATCAAAACCTTTCGCCAAAAAAAACAAACTATAAAACCCTTCGCCAAAGAAACCCAAACAAAAAAACCCCTCGCCAAAAAAACCTTTTTCAAAAGAAAAAAACAAAAAAATAGCAATCGAATAAAAACAAAACAAAACCTGAAAAACCTTTCTGCTCAAAATGAGCAAATTTATGCCGTGAATGGTAAATTTATGCCGTGAATGACAAAAAAAGTCTCATTCACGGCATAAATTTACTGTCTACTCCCTAAATGTTGAATTTCACTTTTTTTGTTATAAAATATTATAGGAAAAAAATGGCTTGACGTTGTATGCCATGATTTGCATACCCGTAAATACATTCCATATCCTGAAAGGAGCCCATTACCAATGAAAACACGAAATGTCCATCGGGGGGGGGACAACACATCGCGTTGACCGCCTCACAAACAAAAAAGCCCGCGCCGCCCTCGCTCTCGCCGTTTCACTGTGGATAGCGACCGGCGGCGTGGCGTCGGCGCAGGAAACGACTATTTCAAGTGGTAATTTTTTTTATGTATATGGAAATCATGCTGACGGCGATTTTGAAGCTGTAGTCGACTCTGCTGCCACGAGTGGCAACGTCGTGAACATGACGGGCGGCGTGGTGGAGCGACTTTATGGTGCATGGACGTTGGAGGCCGGTAGTTCCACAAGCAGCAACACTGTCGTCATTTCCGGCGGCACGATAGAGAAGAAAGTCTATGGCGGGTATGTCGTTAATGGCGGAGAAGCTATCAATAATATCGTTACGTTAAATGGTGTGGAACTGACTGGAGTTGGAATTTATGGCGGAGGGAAAGATGATGGACAAGAGGGCGATGTTGTCACTGGTAACACGCTGAACCTTTCCGGCGCGAACACGGCGAGGGCAGTGCAAAACTTCGCGACAATCAACATTATCGGCGCGACATGGGCTACACCCGCGCTAACGGTGACGGGCGACGGCATTGTCCAGAATGCGGACGGCACCTGGGCGGACATAGACACGAGAAACATAGCGTTTACCGGAATCAACGCGCTTCCGGCGAAAGGCGAGCACACGATTCTGATTAAAAACAGTATGACGAACTATCCGACAGCGAATATCAAATCCGGCAAATTCACGGTAGGCACAACACTGGAAGGTACAGGAACGGCCTCGCTTGCGGACGGCGACAATGACGGCGAGGCAGACGACCTGATTTATACGGTGAACGGAGCTGCAGATGAAAACGGAGGCATGACCGTACAGGAACAGACCCACAACACGGTCATGGGTGCTGAGGTCGGCATGGCGGCGCTCTCCGCCGGAAACGACTTCATCGGGAACGCGACGGAAGGTCTTTCCCTCGCGTCAAACGTCGGCGCGGACGGCGTATCGTCCTTCGCGCAGATGGGCGGCGGCAGCATGCGGCAGGAAACGGGCAGCCATGTGGACACCCACACCTGGAACGCGATCCTGGCCCTCGGCCATCAGCTGCGGGGCGACGGCTCGGCCCGCTACACCGGCGGCGGACTCTTGGCGAAATACACGATGAAGAACAGCGTCTACGTCGAGGGCAGCCTGCGGGCGGGCAGCGTCCACGACGACGCCCGGAACGTGCTCAGCGACGGTTTCGGAAATCCCTACAGCTACGACACGAACGCAGCCTACATGGGCTTCCACCTCGGCGTCGGAAAGGAAATCGCCGTGGCGGGCGGCAACGCGGTGGACGTTTACGGCAAATATTTCTACAACCGCCGGAACGGCGTATCGTTCGACGCGGGCGGCCACTACGACCTGGACGCGGTGACCAGCAGCGTGCTTCGGGTAGGCGCACGGTACATCCTGAAGCGGGAGAAATGGAACTTTTACGCGGGCGCGGCCTACGAGCACGAATTCGACGGCAAGGCCAACGGCACGGCGGACGGCGTGGCCATCCGGGGCGCGGACACTTCGGGCGGCAGCTTCCGGGGCGAGATCGGCGCGACGGTAAAGCCGGGCGAGAACAGCCCGTGGAACATCGACCTGAACGTAAGCGGCTTCGCAGGGAAGAAACAGGGCTTCACGGGCGGCGTCAGCGTGGCGCTGATGTTTTGAGAGTGAAGAGTGGAGAGTGGAGATAAGCAGACGCTTAGGCGTGGACCGAGCGTAGCGAGGAAACGCGCCTTAGCGGTCGCTTATGCCGCGAAGCGGCTGTGAGGAGTGAGGAGTGAACGAACCCTTGCCTTCCCCTCTGGGGCGCAACATGCCGGTGGCATGTTGCGGGCAGCCCGTAGGGCTGACGGATGAGGTTTTGAAAACGCGGCGGCTAACACAAGCGCAACATCGCAGGAACCTCACCCACCGCTAACGCGGTCCCCGTGACAGTCCAGTGGACTGTTACTCCCCATAAGGGGAGGGCTAAGGTACGGCGGCGCGACAAGCGACATACCGAAGGCATGACGGGGGTAGAGTTCGCGAACCGGCAGGCGTCAGCGCAGCGTTCATGTTCTGAGGTATCGGATCATCCCCCTTGAAGGGAAGGATAAGAGCAAGAAAGGAAGAATGTCCAATGAAAACACGCAACACTCCCCTTACCAACAAGAAAGCGCAGGCCGCCCTTGCGCTGGCCGTCTCGCTGTGGATGGCGAGCGGCGGCGTCGCGTCAGCGAACAGATACTTTAACGGGGTGACCCTCGAGGGCCCCATTTACGGGGAAGTCACATACGAAGGCGACCTCAAAGGAAACTCGGTCATCATAAAGAACTCGACCATTACGGGCGGCAAAGATGTTTGCGGCGCCATGACGATGTATGGCAACGCTGTGAATAACACCATCAATTTGCAGAATTCGAGCATCATCGCCGATGTTTACGGTGGCTACTCGAAAAGCACGGGCGACGCCATCGGCAATTCCATTACGGCAGACGACACGACGATCTGGGGCAACGTTTTCGGCGGCTGTGCGCGCAGCTTGGGCGAGGGCGACGCAAAAAACAACACGGTCACCTTGAATGGCAGTGAGGTCTCGCATACCGTGTACGGCGGCTGTGTGAAAAGAAGCGGCGGCTACGCTACGGGAAATACCGTCAATGCGGCAAACACAACAGTTTCCATCAACGTTTACGGCGGCTATGTCGAGGGCCCGGGCAACGCCTCCGGGAATACGATTACGCTGGAAAACACGATGGTCGGGTTTAATGTTGTCGGCGGCAATACAGGCGGCGCGGGCACTTCCTCCGAAAACACGGTCCGACTGACCAACACAACCGTGTATGGCTCGGTTTGCGGCGGCTACGCTGACAGAGGTGCGTCGATTGTCAACAGCAGCGCCACGGACAATACGGTCCTGCTGATCAACTCAACCTCGGCCGATGGTGTTTATGGCGGCTATATTGATAAGGGAAGAGGCGACGTCACAGGAAATACCGTTACGCTGAAGGACTCGAAGACAGGAAAAGACGTGTACGGCGGCAGGACAAATAACGGCAACGCCACTGGGAATACGGTCCGGTTGTTCAACGGAGCCGTGTTCGGTTCCGTATACGGCGGTTATAGTGCTACAGGCACCGGCGACGCCGTCACCGGCAATACGCTGAATCTTTTCGGTGCGAACAAAGTACATCAGAATGTGAAAAACTTCGAGACCATCAACATCCGGCACGCGAAATGGGGAACGCCCTCGCTGACGGCAACCGCCATCACGAACACAGGCGGCGGCCAGCCGACCATCAACACGGAGAACATCCTGTTTACCGGCGCTTCCAACATCAAAGCGAACCCGACGACGACATTGATTCAAGGGCCGATGGCGGGCTATACGGGAACGATTACCGGCAAGAGGTTCCGGATCGGCACGACGCTGGAGGGCAACGGCAAAGTGTCGGTGAACGGAAACGACCTGATTTTCGAGGTGGGTACGAAACCGGACGGCACACCCGATATCGAGGTACAGGAGCAGACGCACAACGCGCTGATGGGAGCTGGAGCCGGCATGGCAACGCTCTCCGCCGGCAACGACTTCATCGGCACGGCAACGGAAGGCCTCGGCCTCGCGTCGAACGTCGGCGCGGACGGCGTGTCGTCCTTCGCGCAGATGGGCGGCGGCAGCATGCGGCAGGAAACGGGCAGCCATGTGGACACCCACACCTGGAACGCGATCCTGGCCCTCGGCCATCAG
>ONUH01000011.1 GCA_900321035.1 uncultured Selenomonadales bacterium
GGGATTCTTCCGTAGTGTGTCATCATCCACCGCCATCTGGAAAGCCGGGCGAAGAACGCCTCGTATGGTCCTGATGGTGCTGTATCGCCTTCCGCTCTCCTGAAGTTTGATGAGATAGATTTTTGCATCCGATGTGCGGATGTCGGCAATCTTCCTGCCACTGAAACCAGTCTTTTCCAAGATTCTCTTAACGAATTTATAGCCCTGCGCCGTATTTGCCCGGACTCCTGTCTTCGTACTGACATACCGTTCCACCAGTTCCGCCACAGTCATGTTCCTGCCCAACGGGTCGAGTCGGCTCTCCAAGTCATAGCCGATTTGCTTTTCCAGTTCCCGAAGCGAAAGGCACGGCTTCTTTCCAGCGGGGAGCTTGTCCGTGGGTTCCAACCGCCAACTGTAAACGAATCGCGGCTTGCCGCCAACATAATACTTGAATTGGTATTTTCCGTCCTGCCGTATGGATTCGCCTCGACGAAGCACCCGATGTTTGGCGTCACGCCTTTTTCTTTCTGCCACGCTTCAGCGCCTCCTTTTCCTCTGGATGTTTACGGAAATACTGCTCAAGTTCCGTCCGCAAAATCAGCTTCCGCTTCCCGTAGAACGCCACAAAGCTGTGCGGTTCTTTGAGCCACCGATAGAATTTCCGCTGGCTGAGTCCGAAGTGCTGGATGGTTTCTTCCGGGTTTAGAAGGTTTTTCTGCTCCAAAAGCGCTGTTCTCATGAGCATCCCTCCTTGCGATTTGGTATGTTATCTATCACTCCGCACCTCGGACAAGTCAACTACTTTCGGCAAACAAACAAAATCTTATCCGTCAGATGGATGAGGACTCCTCAAGAAATTGCTCGAATTTGTGCCGAATAATCAGATAGCGGCTCCCGTTGCAAAGAGAAAAGCTGTCCGTGTTTTCCTCAGCAAGCCTGCGGAGACGCTTTACGCCAAGATTGAAGTAAGCGGAGGCTTCACGAATGGTGAGCAGATATTTCTCCGGAATGGGAACGACAGCAGGCGCTTCCGCCTTCGTCGCCTTCATCGGGATAATCTCGGCAGGCTTGTCCCCTACAGGAACAAGCGATAATTTGTTTTTGGTTACGGCATTGAGCATAGCGGTTCAATTTCTCCTTTCCGAGAAAAATGTTTCTCACTACTCCACTGGACAAAAAGCAACGAAATGGTCTAACAAAATCGAAGAAGGTTTTTCTTGTGTCGCCTCTTGGGCCCTGTTCATTCCCCTCCTACTTCCTAAAAGAGAGCAGGAGAGCAATTTGACGAATGTTTGCAAAAAAATTACCCCCTTCTTGTATTTCAGAGGACAAAAACGCTGTCTTTGGACACCGAGACTGTCCTCCTTGTTTTCTATTGGCATCTCCTTCCCCTCCTATTCCTTGATAGAGATGGGGAACGGATTTATACGAAAAAAATACAAAAAAATTTTATCCCGACACATTTTCGACACAGATCCCCGCTATACTTCAATCATCGAAAACATCACAACTAAATTTCAGGAGGTTGAAGAAAATGAAAAAGACGATGATGGCAATGGCGATGGCAGCGATGACGATGATGGCTACGGGGACGGCACTGGCAGCAACACCGGGAGAAGGGAACTTCCAAGACGGCACGACCCGCATCGAGACGAATTACGCGCACTGCGGCGGAGGATACCATCACGGCGGTCGCGGAGGACGCGGCGGCTACGGCTGCGGTGGAGGCTATGGCGGCGGTTACTGCTGGGGCAACGAAAACAACAACGAAGGCTGAGATGCAAAAAAGGTGGGCATGCCAGCAATTGTTTATCCCAACATAAAACGGGACGTTGAAGGGATAATCCCTCAATGCCCCGTTTAACTTTGATTCCCGATTACCTCATCGAAAATCCTTCCATTGACAAAGCAAATCCGTTGCAATAATATAAGTTACAACAATATTTATTCAAAATCAGCGAAGAGTATCAAGGAGGATTTTCCCATGCAGTTTTCTTTTCGCATGCCAGTGGCGGTTCATATCCTACTCTGCATCGCTTGTTTTCAGAAAGAAATAAAGGTCACGTCGACTTTTCTTTCAGGCAGCGTCAACGTCCACCCTGTCATCATCCGAAAGACGCTGGGGCAACTCAAGGCCGCTGGACTGGTGGACGTGGCAGCAGGCGTTGGCGGCGCAAAATTAAAAAAAGCCCCGGCAGACATCACGCTGCAGGACATTTTCCAAGCGGTAGAGGAAGAAGAAGACCTGTTCCACTTACAAGAGAACCCCAACCCTGCCTGCCCGGTCGGGCGGAATATCCATGCTCTTTTGAACGGCAGACTGCAAACGATACGCGGGCACATGATGGACGACCTGCGGCAAATTACTCTGCAGACACTTTTAGACGATCTGTCAAAACGAACTGCATAAGTCTTTCCTGCCCTGCATTTTCGGCTTTTCGTAATGCAGGGCAGTTTTTTTGGAAAAAAACTGTTGTAACTATTGACATTACATCCAGCGTGTGATATTCTTCTTGTTGTAATCGAGATTACTACAACACATTTAACAATCCTGGAGGAATGAAACATGGCAAATTTCAACAAAATCAGCGTGGCAAACGATGCGAGAACGGAGCTGCATGACAAGCTGCATCTGACGGGAGCGGAGGTAAGCGTCAATAATCTTCCCGCTGGGGCAAATGTCCCCTTCGTGCATTATCACAAGAAGAATGAGGAAATCTACTTCATTTTGGCAGGAAAAGGCAAAGCTGTGATTGACGACGAAGAAGTGAAGTTGGCTTCCGGTGACTGGCTGCGCATTTCCCCGGCAGCTCGCCGCCAATTCTTTGCCGCTGCAGATGAAGGCATCAGCTATATTTGCATTCAGGTGCGGGAAAATTCTCTGGAGGAATATACCGCTGACGATGCAAGCGTAGAAGGCTAATCCGCAAAAAAGCTGGTAAATTTTCCTTTTCCGTGTTACAATACAAATGCAATGAGCAGTTTCGCGACGTAAGACCGGTTGCGACAACTGCTCGTTTTGTTTTATGGAAGGTTTTGAAGGAGTTAGTTGCTGGGGAGGTAGGCCGCTATGCCGAAAACGAAGAAAGAAGAACTGTTTTTTACGCTGATGATGTGTACCGCTATGCTTGCCATGATGATTTCCTACAATCAAGTCATGGCGGCTGGCTCCATGAAAGCTCTGACCTTTGGCTCTTGGCTGCATGAGGCGGTGATCATGGGGCCTGTAATTGTGGCATTGGAGTTCAGTATCATTGCGCCGCTTGCGCATAAAATCGCGTTTTGGATTATTCGCAATTACACCCATGACCGCATTCCCATCCCCATCGTCATCTCGGTTTGCACCGTCTGCTGCGTCTGCCCGACAGCCAGCGCAGCCGCAGTGCTCCTTGTCCGTCACATCACTGAGAATTTCGGAGCGGCATGGCTTGCAGCTCTTTCCATGAATTTTCCCATCGCATTAGCTTGGCAGCTCTTGGTGGCAGGACCGCTGGTACGCTATTCTTTTGCCAAGCTGAATCGCCTGCGTGAAGACTGATATTTTCCGTCGTTTCAACAATAAAAAAAGGCCGGGAATCAAGGGTATCAATACAGGCCCCCATGATTCCCGGTCTTTCACGTTCTACTTCGCTGCACAAAAAATGACGGCAATCGCCGCCAGCACGTACGCTATATTCCTTTGCCTCTCAATGCGCCGCTTCGTCCTTCGCTCCTCTTCCTCGTACTCCTGCAATAATCTGTTGGCATTCTCCAATGAGGCCGCCTGCGTGGTCAGTTCCTTCGAGAGCCAGTCCAGCTTCACGCTGAGCATCTTCGAGTTCCTCTCGGACGCTTCCAATCTCGTCTCCGAGGCTTTCAGCATCTCCTGCAAGTTCCAGAGCTTCTCCCGCTGCCCGTCGTTCACGTTCGACAGCTCGCTCAAGTTCTCTTCCAACTGCATCAGTTCCGTTTCGCTGATCTCGTACATCCTCTCGGACGCCGAAGCAAAGGAAATATCCAGCAACAAGAAGACCAAGAGCAATAGCAGCGCAGAGATACAGAGCTTTCTTCCGATTTCCCTCCACATCGTCACACCTCCGCAAGGCAGATATTCCCGTCGAAAATGTGCCCGTCGATTTCCAACGCGTCCGTGTACTGCCAAAGCGCCGCGCTCTCCCAGTCGCACTCTTCATCCCACTGGGCGCACCAAATGGAAGTGTTGTCACCCCACTGGAAAGTGTCAAGGCGGTTTTCCAGCCAGTCGTAACTCGCGTAAACACCGCACCGATCGAAGCCACGCCCGTAACAGGTGTCAATGAACGCGCTGCACATTCCCGTGAGGAGCTGGCCGTCAATCGCGCCATGACGCGCCTTGTAGCCATCCGCGTCCTCCATGTCGAACCACACGCCCATCGTCAGCCGTTCCATCGGCAGGCCGCAATCCAACAGCGTATCCACGAGGAACTCCGCCTCGCGCTTCGCCGCCTCCACGGACAGGGCGTAGCTGTAATAATAGACGCCAATCTCAAGCCCCGCATCCAGCGCCCCGTTCACGTTGTCGTAGAAACAGCTGTCGAGATGGCAGTTCCCGTAGCCGAGACGGACAATGGCGAAGTCGATGCCCGCCTCCTTCACCGCCTCCCAGTCGATGCACCCGTTGTTCTCCGAAACGTCGATACCCCTTTTCCCCTTCATGCTCTCGGACATAATCACAGCCTCCCTTTCAACTTTGCCGCAAGACGGGCGAGGGACTCCACACCCGCATCGCTCAGATTCTCCACCACAGACAGAGTCTCGGTGACGACCATGTACCCGACCATCAAATTCACCATCCATACCGGCGCGTGGATCGTGACCATCATCAAATCGCCGACCGCCGCCACGATGACGCATACGACATACAGGAGGAGTTTCCCCAGCCCCTGCTCCTTCATCGTCCGGCTGTCAATCTTCCCTGCCCGCCTTGCGGAGGGAATCTTGTAAATCGAACGGACCAGCGACGGATGTTCCTCACCATTATCCACCAGATGTTTGTAGCTTATGGCAATCCACCTCGTCAGGCAGTCAAGGAACACGAGAAACGTGAAGCAACCAAAAAGGGTGACGTGTTGGTCCATCGTCATGTTCAGCGCCGCGCTTGCCCCCAGCTTCAGCCCGAAATTACTGACAAACCCATCTGCCGCCTTGAACATCGAATCCATATCATTCGGCATAATACTCATCCTCCATTTCATACGATTATCTTTATCCTCACATACTCTTCAAAGCCCTCGCGTGCTTCATCCATCGCAAGCGAGTATTGGTCGACATCATGGCGGTCCCCGTTTCTTCTTCATTGTCGGACACAGGCACCTCCACCGGCTGCAACCCCTCCTTTTTGTTATATGTGTATACTCTCCCGTTGTAATCATAAGGGGAGGATACTGCATGAATGAGGTATGTTTCTTCCTCCTCGTCGATGGGCACAATCGCCCGGACGGAGAGAAGGCCGTAAGGCCAATCCTCCGTATCCACCACCATCTCATCACTTGGTCCGAATACCTGCTGGAAACAGCCAAGATACGTTCGCATATCGTAATAATCAAGGCTCCCATAAGAAAGCCCTATGGCACTTGGCGAGATTACGGCATAATAACCGTCTTGGATGGGCATCTGGAACGGCCATGCGTTCTCCTCCGCGATGGCGTCGAAACCTTCGACGCGAGTACATACAGTTAGGGACGGGGAACTCGTACAAACCTTTGTCTCGGGAAATATTATGCCGTTCAGCGCTCCCCCATCATGGACATCCACCTCATAGAGCGTACTGTAGTAGGTACGCATATCCCCGGACGTCGCAAACCATAAGCTCCCGTCCTCCCTCGCGTGATTGATTCCGCCGAAGACGTTGGAGGCATCCGCAAAGGCCCCGCTGGAATTGTATCCGCCCTCATACCCCGGACAGTTCACGGCCTCGAACACCTTCTCGACCGTTTCTCCATCCACATGGAGATGGAGGGTGCAGGTAAACTCGGCGCAAAAGGTAGCATCCACAGGATACGGCGCGACATCAACCGTATACTCCCACTTTAGATGAATTCTCCCGGCGCCATTTGGGCTGGATGAATAGCTTTGCAAAAGGTTTCCCCGGAGTCCCTCCTTCTGCATATCCCTGAACGCAAATCCCTTCATCTGAGCAAGAATATAAAGTGACAGCTTACCTTCGGAATCGATTTTGCCGTCCACGATGCGAAGCGTCATAGAATTAACGCAGTTTTCAAGGTGAACACTACTCCAGAGTTTCTCGGCGGCAGTGGCGTTGAAAGCCTCTATCGCTGCGTCCGCGTACTCCTTAAGGCTCCTTCTTTCAGACACGCCCCCGTGAGTTACGGCGAATGTCGTATCGCTTTCAGTCGCTTCGCCTGCCTCCACGACGGAGAGGCGTTTGGCACTCTCTCGGAATGTCTGCGTGGTTGACTCGTCGTTGTCCTGTTTTACAACCGAGATGTTCCCTTGTTCCTGCCAAACAGCCACGACCGTGGACCGACCTTCCGGCTTGGCAAATCCTCCGCTCTCCCATGCCAATTGATGGGGCGTATTCAGCACATATTGCGCGTCCTTCCATGAAAGCACCCACTTACTGCCGTCCTTTCCAATATCCATATCCATGACATTGATAAAGATTTCCGTAGAAAAGCCACAGCTGCTCCCACCATCATTGGCGAAGGCATACCACCCTTTATCATCGGCATACCGCTTGCAATTGTCTCTACCCCGGAACAAATACATCCCATAGCCCGGATTGTGGATGGGAATCCCCTCTTCCCCGTAAGACCACTGCCTTGTCGGCTCATCTCGTCCAGTCCATCCATAGATGATGCGCCCGTCGGTCCATACGGTGTCCCCACTCTTGTAGGGAAGATTTCCCGCCATGACGAGTCTTTCTCCATTGCCGCCGCGCCAGCCTGTTCCCATGGCATGAATTCTTGTCATATACATGTCTATACCCCTATCACCACCGCCGTGTTTCCCTCGGCAAACTGGACCCATACCGTATCGCCCTCCTTTAGAGGCGCATCTATAGCAATTGCCAGCTTATATACCTTGTTTTTCACCACGACAGACTTTCCTTGGATGCGCCCCTGTTCCGCCATCTGCGGCTCTTTCTTTCGCATCTGTGCCTGACGCAAAGCGGCACAAAGCCCGTCCACTCCTCCCATCAATACCACCTCACCAATCTAAGTGACTGCGTGAACGACCGCGGAGTCAGCGTAATCTGGTTACTTATGAGGAAATACTCTTTCCCGTCCAGCCGATACCGCGTGAAAAAATCGAAAATGTGCTGAATCGTATGCACACCGCCTGCGATGTTGTCTACGATGTCGAGATGCACTTCCTCTCGCACTTTTCGATCCATCCATTTCATCTCTTCATAGATGGCCTGCCTCATCTCGGCATCCTCCACAGCAATGGAAGATCCGCCCGCAATACTATCCCCTTCCACTGTCTTCCAGTCGTAGTCGATATTGAGCGTCATCGTGTCCCACCATTGCCAAGCTTGGCGTACTGTCTCATTGGGCCAGTCCGGGTAGCGGTATGTGTCGAGTGTGTCAGCCAGCGGCGTGCCTTCCCCGTCATAGGTATGACCGTATCGCTGCCCTGTATCAAGCCGTCTGTAGTCTGTCGAAGCCTGCCCGACCTCTTTTCCATTTTTGTCATAAGTGATGACATGTGCGTGATTCAGCCATGAGCCACGAGGGGTCTCGTCATAGTTGAACTTGCTTCTTGTCCTGCTTCCGTCGGCGTTCCGCTGCTCATGCTCCTTGATGGGGCTTGTCGGCCTCGGATTATCCTCCGGCGCCGTGGCGCTCGAAATGTACCAGTCACCCCAGACAAGTTGCCGTCCTCCTTCCGATGCGTTGGGATTGCCTGCCCACATTGTCCGTACGATTTCCCGGTCAATTTGCGGTCTCGTATGCGGGAGCGGCGTCAGGTCAATCACGCCTTTCTCTCGTCCACGCTGAAGCGCGTGGATGACGCCATTCCTAATGAACACATTGACCTGCATCCGCGGCGCAGCGGTCGACCATGAGAAGAGACCAGAAAGTACGCTCTGATAAGTCGAGAACGCCTCATACGGTTCGAAGATTTCCTTCACCCTTCCCCCGTTTGTGCCAAGATAAACGCTCCCATTGAAGTATTCTGCTGTCGTTCCGGGGGTGTCGAACTCTGCGCTGTATGACGGCTGGTAAGCCGAGGGAACGAAATCCGAGAAATCCAACACCAACGGGAGACTGAGTCCTGCCGCTGCCTTACGAAGTATCGTGCTGGCAAAGGCTCCCTTGGCGAGGCCCTTGACAGCATAATTACTTGGCTGTATCCTCGCGCGATAATAGGCACAGTCACCTGCGCCAACTCGGAACACCACGGGACGGTTCATCAAGAGGTCGATGTCGTACATCCCGGTGCATGATTGCACCATATCCCGCTCGGAAGTGGACTCGATATCGAATACATAGGGAAAATCCAAGAGTTCCCCTCGGACACGCTGCCCGATAGCAAAACGCCTTGTGGTCTCGAAAGAGAATCGATCCGAAAGCGTCCTCTCTTGAAGGAACAGCCGGACCTGCCGGGTGCCGCGCACCTCCTCCTGCCCATTGAAACGGACGAATAGACGCTCAGGGCGTTTCCGCAAAGTGTCGCCCTTAACCCGGACACGTCCTGCCATTTTCCGCTTTGTCCTTCCGTATAAGCCGACGGTGCGAACTGTCTCCCTTTGCGTATCGGCTTCCATGTAAACCGGCTGTGCAACACTCCGCAGCGTATCGAAATAAAACCTGGCGGCGATATTCCTCCATGTATCACCTAAAAGCCGGACGGTGTTTTGCACCCTTCTTCCCGTGTCCCCATCGAGAAACACGGCATATGTCCCGTCCGCCCACTCATCAAAAAGAATCTCCTGATTTGAGATGATGACATTCGAGAAGAGGTTGTTCTCATCATCGCTCTGCAAATACAACGATTCCAGAGGTGCAATGGTCGAATGCCGATGGTCAAATACCTTTGTTCCGTCTACCCATAACTCGAGGCTCCCAGCTGAAGCGTCGGACAAGAGATGGAGGAGGTAAGTTTGCACCTTTTCAGGAATCAGTGTGTAAGTATTGTCGGCACTGTAGTTCCTGTCCTGCAGAAAAGAAATGACCGTGTCGGCAGTGCTATCCTGCAGGCATATACCTGTGGTTGCACTTGAATTCGCATAGGCCCGAAACCGTGACTTTCCTGCCGTATGGAAAAGATCGAACTTGATCCAAACCTCGTCCATGGGCGGAGCACCAAAGCAGGCCGTCTGCGACGGCTGCCAGAACGCAGTCCCAGTTTTCGACTTGGTGTCTGTTGCAACCGTTGTCCCGGAAACAGTAAGGCCGTTAGCTGTCCCGAGGTTACAGTATTTGAACGGTTGCACTCCGCTGGACAAAATCTCGTCCATACTGATATCGGCGTCGGAGATAATCACATTGCTGATCAGCGCTTTGCTGTTATCTGACTGGATAAAGATGTTATCAAACGTATCGCCGCGGTTCACATTGCCCGTATAGCTGTAATAGGGCGCCGTTCCGTCATCGAAATAGACTTCCATTACTCCGTCGCTGACCCCTGTCCGAAGATGCAACTTGACAGAGTGGAGTCCGTAAAGAACTCCGGCCTCATGGAGTAACCCCGAATCATTGATCCAGAAGTTTCTGCAGTCCGATCTCGAGGTCACAAACCCATTCAGGCGGATTCCCGTATCCCCGGCCCTACTGCTGGTGTTGTAGCATCGAAGACAGCCCCCGTCATAGAAGTAGACGTCAAACTTTATCCATACCTCCGCAGCTTTCTGGATGCCAAAGCAAGCCTTGCGTCCTTTCTGATAAAAAGCGATTCCGGTTCTCGACGCATGGTTACACAAAACGGTCGTCCCGGCAACGGTCAGCAGATCCGCTGTGCCGGGGTTCTCATATCGCCATGCCATGATGTGCCTCCTTTACTCGGACGGCACGATTTTCGCCGTCACCTTGATAAAGACGCTGGAGTCGTTCCCGGGGTTCTCATCATACGAGGACTCAGCCCGGACATAGAACAGCGTGTTCCCCGCCCCGATGGGAGTCGCGATGGCGATGCTCTCACTAAAGTTAAAACCGTCGAGCGACACGCTCCACTTGGAGGCTGTCTCCCCGGTGAACGTGACCTCCGTTTCCCCATGGGTGGAATAACCATCCTCACAGCGAAGCGCCAAGACCTGCGTGCCGCTCTCTTCCTCCGCCGCATCCAGGGTAAACATGACTGGGCTGGTTTGACTCCCGTCCAGCGAGACGATGGTTCCATCCGTCCCGCCTGCGGTAGGGTTGCCCATATAAAGATTCATATAGGGATTTGCCATGCTCATGACCTCCAAATCTCAATATTCGCTGTGATGTGTGACTCGAAGCGCACTTTCCGGCGATAACTCTTGACCACCACCCGGCCTTGAAACGTCCTGCCGCCCGCATCTCTCACATCCACGATGACTCGGCTGTCCCAATAGCTCTTGATTGTCTCCCACGCCTCCGGGGAAAAGTCCAGCGTCCATGCTATCTTGTCCCCCGCCTCGATATGCCCGAAATCCTGAACAGAAACACCGCCGAGAATCTCGATGGTCTGCTGCCTGTCATCCGGCGTGATGGTCTCGCTCTCCGGATTCGAGAGCGACAAGGCATTGCCGATCCTAATAGCCATATCCGTTCCCTCCCAGTGCCTGCTCCACCTTCGGCGTAATTCTGTCGGCCACGGCGTCCGCGAGTTTCGCCATGGACGCGCTGTCCTCCGTCACCGCCGTGTCGATGTTCACCGTGATGTCCACATCGTTTGACGGTCTTGAACGGTTGACGTCCATCCTTGCAAGGATTCCCTGGAGGCTCTGGTTCACCGCCGCCATGCCGTCCCTTCCGCCAGCTTCGCTGAGCCTGTCGTAGCTCGACTTCGTCCCCCGGATGATCTCCATGTCGTGCCCGGCGTTCATCATAGCCCTTGTAGCCGCGTCAAGGTTTGACTGCGTACCCCGGATGATTTCCATGCCCGCTCCTTTGTCCGCCAAACCGCCGCCCCCACCAGGGGCCTGACCGTCGTTCAGATAGTTCTGTATCTCCGGCGAATCCCACGCTGACCGGCTTCCATTGATGGCGTTTGAAAGGTCTGCTGTGGGCAGGGACTTCACATCCGTGACGATTCCCTTGGCAACGTACTCATAGATAGCCTTCGTATAGTCCGCCGTGGTCTGCATCGGAGCCTGGAGGCTGCTCATACCGCCTGCCTCACCCGAACTACTTGTCAGCCCGCCCCCGTACATCTTCTGCAGCACCGCTTTCTTGGCGGCGTCGAAGGCATTGAGCGTCTGGACGTCCAGCTGACCGATGTAATCGTCCTTTTTCATCTGGTAGGCTTCCAAGCCTTTCATGCCGCCCGTGAGATAGGCATTCAGCGCCTCCCGCTCCTGCGTCATGACCGCCCGGTTGCGGTTCACGATGGCGTCCGCTTTGGCCTGCTCCGCCCACTTCGTGGCAGCCGCCTCGTCCACGCCCTTCTTCTTCCAGGCCTCCGTCTCCCTGTCGATAGCGGCGAGCCGCTGCTCAAACCCAGTGCGCCAGATATCGTTGATCTTCGAGACCGTGTCCCTCTCGAAGTTTTCCATCACCTTGGCTTTCTGTGCCTCGGCGTTCCTGTCGATAAGCCCTGCCGACTCGTCCGTGAGCGTGCCGCCCGCCGCCCTGTATTTCTCGCGCAGCTCCTCGGCCTTCCTGTCGATATCGCGGAGCGCGTTCTCAAGATCGCTCCCCGTCACGGAAAGGATACTGTCCTTGAGGCTCGTGTCCATTTCCCGGCGCTGCTTGTCGTATTTGGCGAGGATTTCCTCGCGCTCGGCAGCGAATTTCTTCTCGATGCGGCTCCGCTCCGCAGCCACCTCGCCCTCCTTGGCGAGCTCGGCCTGCTTTTTCTTCTCGATGTCGGCAAGTTCCCTTTCCTGCGCAGAGGCATGGTACTTGAGCCTAATCTCGTTCAAGTCTTCCTGGAGCTGCCGCTCGGCCTGCTCCTCTTCCTTGCGTCTGATCTCCGCAAGCGCCGACTCGCGTTTTGCGGCCTTCTCCGCCGCCTCGGTCTCCCGCTCTGCGATCTCATCCGCATCGGGGGCGATTCCGTAGTACTCCCGCCAGTTCGCCATGCGATAAATAATGCCGTTGATGCTCTCGATGACTTCCGTAATCTCTGGAACGATCGCGTTCCCCACCGGGATAAGCGCCGCCCCGAAGGACTGCTTGAGCCGGGTGACATGCATCTCCAGCTTCGCCACGTTGTCCGTAAGTTCCGCCGCGCCCTCCGGATTGAAGATGCCCTTCTTCTCAAGGCTCTCCGCCGTAGGTTTGTATGTGGATTCGAGCTTGTTCATGAGATCGAGGAGGAACTGCGAGCGCATGCCGAGCCCGTCGGCGTATTCCTCGATCCGTCCCGCGGCCTGCGCCTTCTTGAAGCCCTCCGCCAGCCGGTCGAGAGCCTCCGACTCGTCCACGATCTTCCCTTCGCTGTCCTTTAGGGATACACCGAACTTTTCCAGCGTCTTCGTCGCAAGGTTCCCGTTCTCGCCCGCGGTCATGATCTGTTTGTTCAAGCCTGAAAGCCATGTATGGAGCGTATAGGCGTCTCCTCCGCCCGCCGCGAGACCCGTGACGGCAACAAGTTTCTTCGCCTGCTCCGTCGTGACGCCAATCTGGCTCCCCAGTTCGTACACAGACGCCTGGGCGTTTGCCGCATCCATCATTGCGTCCTTGAGCTTGCACAGTACGCCGACAGTCATCGCAAGCGCCGCGGCTACGGCTGCCGCCGTCGGATGAAGGCTGGCAAGCCCCTCGACAAGGCCGTATACGCCGCCGCCCGCCTCCTTGGATGCAAGCGCAAGGTCCTTCAGACCCCCGAGAGCGTTTCCTGTCCCCCCGTCCCCGCCGCTCATGCCGAGTATCGAGGAAAGGCGGCGCTGCTCCGCTTCCATCTTTGCCGTATTGAGCTGCTGCTCCATCAGCCTGCGCTTTGCCGCGCTCTGCACCCTGTCCGGCGCTCCGCTTTTCTGCGCCTGCTCAAGATTCCGCTGGAGGATCAGCGTCTTCTGATTCTGTATCTCGAGCTGCTTCGTGATGGCCTCGTACTTGACCTTGATCTTGTCGAGGATCGTCCCGGTCCCCTCCAGCTTGGCCATGTCGATGTCGGCCTGAATCTTCACCTGCCGGTTCTCGCTGTTCAGTTTTGCAAGGGCGTCCTTCACGCTCCTGTCCGCCAGGGCAAGCCCCTCGTCAAGCTCGGAGAGGTCGACGCCCAAAGACAGGTAAAGGCTCGCAATCGTCTGTCCCTTATCCGCCATCAGAACACCACATCCTCAATGTAAACCGGCGGGTTCTCCGCCTTGTCGATGACCAGCAGCTGGTCAAGCACGAAAGCCATATCAGCTTTGTCCACTTCCTCGATCGTCCATCCGTACCGCTCCTGCAAGCGGTGGTAAAATAGCAATACGCTCTCGTATGCCGTCAGTCTTGCGGCCCTTCGACCGCTTCCCCGTTTGGGAGTTTCTCAAGCCTCGAAAAAGCCGCGCCGAAGATGTGCTGCGCACAGGCCCGGTAGACAGGGATGACTTCCGACACTTCCATGCCTTCCAGTTCCTCCTGTTCCACGCCGTAAGTAAGAGCAATGATGGAAAGATAACCGTCCAGCCTTTTAGAGAGGTCGGGGCTTTCCTTCCGCTCCTTCTCGTCCCACGCCAAAAGCGCACGCCACGATTTCATCGTTATAGGCTTAGGCTCGTACTTCTTCCCGTTGATTTCCAATGCTTCCATCTTTCGCACCTCACATAGCCGTGTACCAGTTCGTGATGGCTTCGGAATCCGCGCCCGCCGACTCCTCATCCGCGTACTTTGCGGCCAGCCCGTCCGAGATGCGGTAGATGGCCGTCGCGGTCATCGTCGGCGTCTGGTACTCGATGTTCTCGTTCTTCGTGCTGCTCGATTCCTCCGGCTCGTTGAACTTGACCTTGAGGAACTTCACGAACCTTGCCGTCCCATTGGCCTTGTCGCTCTGAAACGCGATGCCGAAATAGGGCGCAGAATCCTTGCTCGAAACGGTCATCACGCCGTCATCCACCCGGTGCCCCAAGAGGTATGCCTTGTATTCGAGCGGGAGCGCGGCGGTATCGAAGGTCAGCGTGTATTCGCTGATGACGTTGGACGCCTCGATGCTCTGGTTGTCCGCGTAAAGCTGCGCCTCGCTGTTCTTCGGCTGGATCTTGACCGAGATCAGGACCTTTCCCATATCCACCGGAGTCTCGTATGTAGTCGCCGGATTCTCCCCAGCGGCGTCCGTCAGCATCTTCGCCACATGAAGATGCTGGACGCCGATAAAGTTCGAGCTTACCATTCCTGGTGTCAGTGGCATATTAATCACTTTCCTTTCTGTGTTTGATTACCCCTCGGTCAGTGCCTTCCTGACCGCCTCTATGATGGCTTCCTTCGCCGCGTCCTTGTTGGCGTCGAAGGCCGGATACATAAACGGACGGGCAATGCGCGGATCGAACTCCACGAACTGCCCGTACGCTATGCCTTTCTTGTTCCTCGCGTCTGCCGAGATGCGGCAGTAAAGCCCGCCGTTATACTCCACGACCTTGATGGATGCGGTGAGTTTTCCCGTATCGACCGGGCATCGGCTCTTCGCATCATCCCGGATGATTTCCGCCTGCTTCTTCACCTCCGCACCGGCCATCTCCACCGCCTTCTGCCCTCGCTCCCGCAGGATGGACGAAATGATGCCGCCGGTTACTCTTCCCCGGATAAACGCGCCGGTACGCTTCTTCCCCGCCATCTTGGTTCCTCCTCTACTTCCCGCACACGATGACGAAACGGATGACGCGGAAATAGATGTCATCATGGATGTCGTGCGCGTCCTTCCGCATGAATCCAAGCGAGGTCATCGCGGCCTCGACCTTCGCTTCCAATTCCCCGTACTCGTCGTCCGCAGTCCCGATGGAAATCTGGAAAGTGCTCCGAAATCCCATCTCCCTGCCGTCGGCATGGATCGCCGGGGCATTCGAGATTTCCTGATAAACCACGAAAGGACGGCCATTGCGTCCCTTGTACTCCTGGACATACTTCAAGACGGGGACGGAAAGCGCCTCCGTAAGCGCAACCTTGACCCTCGTCTGCAGTTCAATACTCGTCATGGTCCCGCCTCCACTATCTCCCGGCATTGGAGCTGGAGCCACACGTGCCGCCCGTCGATATCCATCGGCGGGAGCGTCTGCTCCAAAATCCTGCCGCCATACACGATGCGGTCATGAAGTGAGATATCCGCCCGATAGCGTATGGTGACGCGGTATGCGAGTTCCGGCACCGTCTCCGCCTCATGGTCCACGATACGTGTCCCGAAAGGCTCTATATCCGCCCAGACCTTGAAGTCTCTCTCACCCGTGTAGACGAAGGTTTCAACGCCGCGCTCGTTCATGACGCTGACCGCCTTTTCGACCGTCACGCGGTTCCGGATTGTGTTCACTGTGGTACGCCGCATCAGAAAGTCTCCTTTCTGACGCCGAAAAGAAGCGCCCGGAGCGTCAGCATGAGTTCCCTGTGGTCAGCCTCATCGCGGTGCTCGTAAAGATAGGACGCCGCATAAAGGACAGCGGTTTTCGCGGGACTGCCGAGAGACGCGTACTCTTCAGCGTCCTCCGCCCGTGCCACAGCCGTACAAAGAATCTCCGCCGTGGCAAGAAGCCCCTCAAGCAAAGTGTCCTCATCCGGCGTGTCGATCCTCAGATAGTCCTTGAGTTCTTCAAGCGTCACAGACACATAGCCCGTCTCCCTTCAAAAAATAATGGGGAGCCGACAAGACTCCCCATTACAGTTCATAGCGTCATCAGGACGCAATCTTCAGCACCCTCACGGCCTCCGGCAGCACGAGGACGCCGTCGACGCGCTCCTTCATGACGTAGCCCGTCATGTCGTTGCCCGCATAGAGCTCGCGAAGCTCCTGAATGGTGCGGGTGCCGCGGTCGCCGATGTTGTAGTAGCTCATGTCGCCGAACGCGATGACCGCCGCGCCCGGTGCAATAGCTGGAGCGTAGGTCGAAGTGTAAACCGGATAGCCCAGGAGACGGTCAGGCTCGTCCGCCTGGTAGCTCGGCTGCCACATATACAGCTTGTTCTCGTCCTTGAGCTTCCGGATCGAGGCGATCACGGAATCGTTCATGATGAACACCGCGCGGCGGCGGTAAGGACGTTTCAGTGAATACACGAGACTTACGATATCGTCGGCGGAGATATTGTTGGTCTCGATGTTCCCCGCAGTTTCAGCCGTGGCCGTAGGCTGCGCCGCCGCCGTCGTGAAGAGTCCCTTCGGCTTCCCGGCGCTGCCGGACGGCGTGGAAAGCGGGCCGTTCAGGAAGGCGTCCTCCTCGGCGTTGGCAATGGCCTGCGCGAACTGCGTGAGGATATAGCTTTCGAGACCGAAAGCGTTGTCCGAGAGCAGCTCGTTCGTGACCTTCACCGCGACGAGGAGCTTGTGCGCGTCGAGGCTGATCTGGCTGAACGTGGCGTCCGAGAAGTTGATGGAATCGCCCTCGTCGATCCACGCGGCAGCGGGCTTCGTCCCCGCGATGTTGATTTTGTGCAGGCCGCTGGTGGTGATGTTCGTGCCGAAGCGGCGCATGATGTTCTGCTCCTCGATGCTCTCGATCAGACGGCGGTCCCACTCGTCGGGAACGAGATAGCCGCCGTCGGCAGCGACGCCCTCGGACATCACGTTGGAAACGTGACGGAAATCCGTGCGGATGGCGTCAAGCATCGCCTTCTTGTATTCGTCGGAAGCGCGGCCCGTCTTGAGTTCCTGTTTGGCGGTATCGTCACCCACGGGAGCGTTCACGATTGCGTCCGTCGCGGGCTTCGCGAGTTCCGCTTCCAGACGGCGCTGTCGCTCAAGGCGCTCGATGTCCTTGCCGTAGGCCACCACATCCGCCTCCATCTTGTCGTAGGTTGCGGCGTCCTCTGCGGAGAGCTTGCCGTCCTTGTCGGTGCGCTCGTCGAGGAAGGTCTTGGCGGCGTTCCAGAGCTGGGCGCGCTTGTCGATGAGTTCCTGAATCTTGTCTGTCATGAGTAAAAACCCCTTTCTATTATCCATAAAAAATAGCCGCTGTTCGCGGCCTTAATGCGATATGAGGTTCAGCCGGTGCATGAGCGCCGACGTGTCCACACGGTCATCCTGCGGAGGTGTCGGAGTCTCACTTTCCGGTATGGCTGCCGTTTCCGTTTCTGTATCCGGAGGTTCCTCTTTGTCCTGCGGCATCGTCTGCGTTTCCGCTTTTGCCATCGTCGGAAGGATGATGCGTGTATCTCTTTCGGGCGTTCCCTTTATCCGGGACAGCAGCGAGTTCGTGACCGACACCCGCGAGAACGACAGGGATACAGCATCCTTGCCCTCATCCTCGAACATGATCTTGTCAGCGAAGCCAAGCTCCACGGCCTTCTTTGCCGAGAGCCAGGTCTCCGCGTCCATCATATCGGAAAGCTGCTGGCGCGAAAGCCCCGTCCTGACTTCGTAGGCGTTGATGATGCCTTCCTTGACCTCGTCCAGCATGTTCTTCGCCCGCTGCATCTCCGCGCTGTCTCCCCAAGCCATCATGGACGGGTTGTGGATCATGAGATAGCCCGTCGGGGAAATCTCCACGGTCTTTCCCGCCATAGCGATAACGCTTGCCGCCGAAGCAGCGAGGCTGTCGATATGCACGTTGACCTCGTCCTTGTAATCGCGCAGCATATTGTAAATCTGCGCCGCCGCGAAGACGTCGCCGCCGGGACTGTCAATCCATGCTGCCACAGGCCCCGTGCCCTCATTCAGTTCCGCACGGAACACGCCCGGCGTGACCTCGTCCCCGAACCATGTCTCGTCAGAGATGGGGCCGCGCATCGTGAGCACCCGGACGCCCGTGTCGGCGTCCCGCGCCCAGTTCCAAAACTTACGCATTCGTAATCACTCCTCCGTTTCCTGCCGGAATCGCGAAAATCCCGGCGTCCTTTAATTTCGTCATGTTGCCGTTGACGAGGTAGAGTTCCCCGCCCTCGCCCTCCGGCAGCGGGTTCATGTCCTCCAGTTCCCGGATGTCGTTGACCGAGAGCCAGCCGTTCTGCCGCCCTATGGAGTAGCCCTGCATCCGGCTGGCGTAATCGCCCCGGAGAAGCCCGTCCACATTGAACCTGATAAAATACTCTTCCTTCTCTTTGTCCGACAGGAGCGCCTTTTGAAGCGCCTGCTCCCAGCGGATTACCCACGGGTTCAGCGTGTATTTTACGAACTCCAAGGACTGCTGCTCGATGTTCGCAAAGGTCGCCCGGTCAAGGTCCCCCAGCATGTGCGGCGGAATACGGAAGAGCCTCGCGATTTCCTCGATCTGGAACTTCCTCGTCTGCAGGAACTGAGCCTCCTCCGGCGGTAGGGAAAGCGGCTGGTACTCCATGCCTTCTTCCAGCACCGCCACACGCCCCGTGTTTCCCGCACCGCCATAGACGGCTTGCCAGTTCTCTCGAACCTTCGCGGGGTCTTTCAAAACGCCCGGATGTTTCAGGATGCCGCCCGGTCTCGCGCCGTTCTCAAAGAACTTCGCGCCGTACTCGTCACAGGCGAGAGCCATACCCACGGTATTCTTCGCCAATGCGATGGGCGAATAGCCCACCAGCCCGTCAAAGGACAGCCCCGGAATGTGCAGAACATGTTCCTGCTTCAGCTCGATCTGGGACGCTCCCTTGAAATTCGGGTTCTGGTCATCGCTCTTCGTGTATGTATAGACCAGCTTCTTCGTCCGTGGATCGCGGTCGACCTTCATCTTGTCCGGCAGGAGCGGGAAAAGCCCAATCACCTGCCCACCTCTCGCCTTTAGAATCTGAGCGTAGGCGTTTCCCCAGAGCAGTAGGTGGCTCATCATCGTCTCCCTGAAGACGAAGGACGTCATGTCCGGGTTTGGCTCGTCATGCAGAATCCGGCAAAGCGGATGGTCTGTCACGCGTTCCTTGCCCTTGCCGCTATTCCGGTAGATATGCACGGGAAGACCTGCGATGGACTCCGCGAGGACACGCACGCACGCATACACCGCAGTAAGCTGCATGCTGGTCTTTTCATTGACCGTCTGCCCCGCCGTTGTGTCGCCGAAGAGGAAGGACAAGCCTCCGAGGTAGTTTTTCGGCTTGTCCCGTGAGCGGAACAGCCAACTGAAGATTCCCATGAAATCACGCTCCTTGAATCAAAACACATAAAATCCCCGTGTGTCATAAACGCTGCCGCCGTCCTCCGCACCCTTCTTGATTGCCCGGTCGAGCGCCATGATCATGGCTACCGCGCCGTCAATCTTCTCCGTACTCTTGGATTTGGACGGCTTGATGTTCCCCGCGTCGTCCTGCACCACGGTCAGGTTGTCGACCATCCAGGAAAGGACGGGATTCCCGCCGTGAGCGATGCGCTTTTCGAGGACGAGGTTCATCAGTTCCTTCGTCGGTGGGCTCATGCTCGCCATGCCCTGCCCGAACTGCACGACGGTGAATCCGGCGTTGTCAAGGTTCTGCGCCATTTGCGTTGCGCCCCATCGGTCAAAGGCAATCTCACGGATGTTGTACTTCTCGCCAAGCTGCGTGATGAACCGCTCGACGAAGGCGTAATGGATGACGTTCCCCTCCGTGGTGTTGAAAATCCCCTGTTTCTTCCAAACGTCATAAGGCACATGGTCGCGGTTCACACGAAGCTCGATGTTGTCCTCCGGGAGCCAGAAATAAGGGAGTATGACATACTTCTCATCCTCCGTTCTCGGAGGGAAGACAAGCACAAATGCCGTAATATCCGTAGTGCTGGAAAGGTCGAGTCCGCCATAGCAGACGCGCCCTTCCAGCGCTTTTTCGTCCACGGAAAAGGCGCAGGCGTTCCACTTCTCCATTGGCATCCAGCGGACGGCCTGCTTCACCCATTGGTTCAGCCGGAGCTGACGAAAGGCATTTTCCTCTGCAGGATTCTGCATCGCGCTGTTGCATGCGTCCTGCACCTTGTCGATGTTGACCGTGATGCCCAGCGACGGGTTCGCTTTCTCCCATACCGCCGGGTCTGTCCAGTCCTCGCCCTCGTCCGCGCCGTAGATCACCGGATAGAACGTCGGGTCAATCTTGCGGCCTTCGAGGATATCCTTCGCCTTCTGGTGTATCTCGTAGCAGATGGAGTTGACGTCGTTGCCCGCCGTGGTAATGAGAAAATACAGCGGCTGCATACGGGCGTCGCCGGACCCCTTCGTCATTACATCGAAGAGTTTCCTATTCGGCTGGGCGTGAAGCTCATCAAACACCACGCCGTGGATATTGAAACCGTGCTTGGAATATGCCTCGGCGGACAGTACTTGATAAAAACTGTTCGTCGGAAGGTAGATAATCCGCTTCTGCGAGGCGAGAATCTTCACCCGCTTCCTGAGAGCTGGGCACATGCTCACCATGTCGGACGCAACGTCAAAGACGATGCTGGCCTGCTGGCGGTCAGCGGCGCAGCCATACACCTCGGCGCGTTCCTCGCCGTCCCCGCAGCAAAGAAGCAGTGCAATGGCGGCGGCAAGCTCGCTCTTCCCCTGCTTCTTCGGTATTTCGATGTACGCCATGTTGAACTGCCGATACCCGTTCTTTTTCAGGATGCCGAAGAGGTCTCGGATAATCTCTTCCTGCCAGCCGATGAGTTCAAACTCTTTCCCGTGCCATCTGCCTTTTGTGTGTTTCAGACTCTCGACAAAGCGCACGGCAAAATCCGCCGCAGTCTTGTCGTAATGGGAGCCTTTCG
This sequence comes from uncultured Selenomonadales bacterium, assembly GCA_900321035.1. Lineage (GTDB taxonomy): Bacteria > Bacillota > Negativicutes > Selenomonadales > Selenomonadaceae > RUG12372. Next base: position 20,833 of record ONUH01000011.1, read on the forward strand.
CCATGAAACGGGTCGGCTTGTATTTTGGTTTACGCATAGAATCACCTGAAAATAGAGCAAACTAAAAGCCTGCCGGGTTATCTGCCCGTGCAGGCTTTCGCTCTGTTATTCTCATTTCGAGTGCTTTCCGTGCGGCGGATTCTTGCGCGGGTCATAGAGTCCCGCGAAGGCCAACCCCATCAAAAAGTTTGTATCCCGCTCGGCGAGCCCCTGGTTGAATTCCTTTTTCTCTTTCGCCGACATTCCCTTCGTGGCGGTATCGTAGTTCTTCTTGGTCATCAGCCCTTTCCACGGCTCATTATGCCCTGCGGCCTGATCTTTCTTTGCCATTTACTCAACCTCCTATTTCATCCCTTTGGGGGAAGTCCAGTAGTCTTTCGTGCTTGTGGTCAGTGCAGCCCGGTTCAGCACGGTGTAATAGGTTTCTCCGCCGCCGACTTTGCTGCCCACGACATTGTACCCCATCGCCATCGCCAAGGCCGTGTAAGACCCCATGCCATGCTTTTTCTGAACAATCCCGTAGCGGTTCGTGGTGAATCCCAGTTTCTTCGCCGCTGCCGGATGCTTATTCAGCCAGTCCCTGCCCATTCTTCCCTGAAGGTCGGACATAGCGACCACTTTCGCGTTCTTGTTGAGAACTGCCCCTATCGTGTTGGATTGGGAACCGTACCCATACGCTTTTGAACCATGAAAATCGCTCGAAAAATAAAGCCCGCCGCCGTACTGCTGTCCCCTCTTGCCGCCTGTGCTGAAAGTGTTACTCGTCCGGAACATATCCGAAAATTTCTGAGCGGTCATACGCGCACCCTTGGTGTTGTTCGTGCGGTACAGCACGATTGCTCCTCTCTTCTTTGCCGCGGCTTCCACCTGGGTGCTCGTCACGACTTCCGGCTTGTCGTTCCAGTTCGCGGCGAGAATCATCCGCTGCGTAATGTCATCATGAAAATGAGCAGGCAGTTGCACCTTCATCGCATTGTCGACGAAGGACGCGAGCTGCGTGTCGTTCATGTCCGTCAGCCGCATTGCCGTTGTCGTTGTCGGAGCCGGCTTCGGTTTCGGTTTCGGCTTCGGTGCTGGCTGTGGCTTCGGTGCCGGCTGCGGCTTTGGCATCGGCGGCGGCAGCGGCGTCGGAGGTGGTTTCCGCCCGCTGACCGTGTTTCGTCCTCCCATGTTACCCTCCTCCCTGCGATAAATCAACAATCGCGCTTATTTACGCTTGCTCTTTTTGCTCCCGGCCTTCCCGCCGCTCTTGGAACCTTTCGCAGGCTTCGCCGGGTCGTGCAGGATGGTGATTGCCGTCCCGTTCCCGTAGCCGTGATCCGAGAAGAATCCCGGCTCCCTTTCAGCCTCTGTGTCTTTTCCCTTCTTCTTGTCTGCCATAATGCTGTCCCCCTTAATAAATCTCAACGTCAAGCTCGATCTGCTTGTAATAGTTCATTCCCGTGCGTCCGCGCTTTCCCGTCCAGCGAAGGCCCGTAATGCGGTATCTTTGCCCCGGCGCGAATACGAACTCGCCAAAGTTGCCGCCCGGTCCTTTTCCGGGCATCATCGCCTTCGTGGAAGCGGGCGCACGGATATTCAGTTTTACCGCCTTGTCGATGAAGCAGTTGGATTTCGGTGCCTTCGCGAAGTTGTTGCATGAGACGCTGACAAAGGCGTTGTCGGTGTATGTCTTTCCCACAAGCCGCTTCTGCAGCGTAGCAATGGTCAGCTTGTCATAGTTCGCACAGCCAAGGTCTCTCATGTATCCGACACGGCAATAACGCGTCATGATCATGTTCTCGCCAAGATTGTGCATGCCTTTCATCAGCCCGTCTTTCATCTGCTGCTGGCTGCGCGAGAGCTTCAGCCCTTTACGCAGGGCGTTGTTCATGTGCTGCGACTCCGAATACAGAGTCCCCGGAACCGCGTGCGGGCTCAGATAGCTTGCGATGGCTGTCTTCGTCGCAACATCGAAATGCTGTTTCTTGAAATATCCGTCCTCGTCCGCCAACGTATGGAACGGGGAATTATCCGTCGCTGAAAACGGATTCCTTCGATGTCGTTTTTGAACCGGCGGCGGCACCGGTGCTGGTACTGGTACTGGTATCGGCGTTGGTACCGGTACCGGTGTTGGCGGCTGCGGCGGAGTCCGACCGCTGCTGGCGTTTCTGCCTCCCATTTCGCACCCTCATCCTTTCTTTTTATTGCTGAATGTACGCGGCTTGTAGAACCGCACCGGGACGTCCCCGAAGTCGTACTCGATTGGCTTACCGTAGCACAGAATGGTGCTCGGTCGGAGCCGTTTCATGGCCTCGTCCATCCCAGCACACCATCCCGCCCACGCGTCCTTCTTCCGCGCGACGCCAACCGTGGACACGGCAACCACGCCGCCCGGCTCGATGCCGTCGAAGCAGAAACTAAATGTTTCCTCCTCCGCCCAGCTCAAGGTTGGAATGACCTCCAGCCCCTCCCTCTGCATCATCTGCCCGATCATGCGGGAACGGTAGGTGTTCCAGATTTTCATCGCCATCGGCATATCGAGATACAGCGAAAAGTCCGGCGTAAGGACACACCTGAAACGGGCAAGACGCGGAATGGTCTGCCGGGGATTGCTCCAAATCCGCTCGAACTGGTAATCGTCTATGAAGAAGTGGATGCCGCACTCGGTGTCCTCTTTCTCACACTTGGCGTAATTGAAGCCCAGAAGCCGCTCCGGCACTGTATCCGTCTTTCGGATAATCGGCATCTCGTATTGCCCCTCGGCCTGCATCGGATCGTAGTAATCGAAGTTTGTGGCCCGGTAGCTCCGCTCCCGTTCGCCGCCATAGTATTGACCGTATCTGAGTTCTCCCATATCCGGCATCACCTCCTTGAAAATGGGTAGAAGAAAAGCGCGACTATCTGGCCGCGCTTCTTTTGTCATCCGTTCAGATTTTCGAGAGGCACCATTCCATCGCGTGGCCTCCGTCCTTGAAGACTTCCTCCGCTGCCTCGACCAAACCGATGCGGCACTCGACATCGCCCAGCCCGGTTTCCTGCGGCGTCTCGACCAACTCGTAGACCGCTGCATGATATCCGAAGCTCTCGCAGCCGACCACAAGTACATTCTCGCCGTGCCTGAGAACCGCGCCCATCGCCGCGTATCCTTCCATGGCGAGATCCTCCATCGTCGTGGTCTTCTTCCATTTCGTCTCAGGCTTTCTCATCGCAAGAACCTCCCCGTGCATTGCTGAAATCCAGCGCCTCCGCAAGGATGCCCATGTCGAAGCCGAAAAGCCGGTAGGCGTTTGCAAGCACCCCGTAATACGAGTGGCTCGGAAGCCCCAGCGTGCGCTCCTCATGCATGATATAGGCCATTCCCTTGCACTTGCCGTTTTTCGGCGACCACGAGGCGTTTACGGCGGCGACATCGGCAACCGTGACCATCTTCTTGTAATAGAAAATCGGGAAGCCTTCGTACCTGTCGAGCCGAAGCTCGTCCGCCGCGCTGATTCTCCACAAAAGAACCGGAACCGCCAGCCCCTTTTCCTTCTCGATGGTGGCATAGCTCCCGCTTTTCGAGCCCTTGAACATCAGCCGCCAGTTCTGCAGCATGCCCGCGCCGAGGAACTCCGCGTCCGGGCAGCGCCCCTCCATCTGCGGGAAATCCATGTTGCTCCCGTATGCAATGTAAATCTTTCCTTTCATCGCTGCCAATCCCCTTTCTGATTCCGAAGGAACATCCCTTCTACCACCCCAAGCCCGCCTTCCGGCGGGTTCGTGGTGTCTTCCGGCTTATGCCGAAGGGGTGCTCCTTCCGAAGCGGAAAGCGGCGTCGCCTGCGAGGTTCTTCGTCAGAATGCTCCTTGCCGTGGCGAACTCGTCGCCGATGAAGCCCATCCTCATCAGCCAGGTCCTCATCGCGAATTTCGGATTCTCGCGCTGCGGCTCGATGGGGCTTGCGCTCTTGAGCGCCTTCGCCATTGCCGAGAGCCCGAGGCAAAGCTGGATGTATGCCTTGACCTCACCGGCGTGGATGCCGCTCCTGTGGCCTTCCGTCGGGTTCGCGAATTGGAAGAGGCGGAACTCGATCGTGCCCTTCGTGAAGGTGGCGTGGAGATTGAGGCAATGGTAGCGGCTGGGATTGTAATGGTCGTTCCTGCGGCTGTCCCACTGCGTCTCGTACCAGATGTCCGCCAGCTTCGCCATCGTCTTGGGCTTCTCCCGGTTAAGCCGTTTCAGGAAATTACTGTTCACCGTCTGGCAGTAGCGCCCGATGCGGTTCCTGTCAATTCGCATTGCGTAAATCAGGAGGCTCTCGTGGCTCGCCATCAGGTTCGCGAGTGTGCGGAGCGTCTGCGGCGTATGTCCGTCCTTCCCGATGTGAACGTGGATTCCGCACATGTGCTTCGGGTCGCTCTTCGCTCCCGCGCGGCGAAGACGCCGCAGAAGTTCCTGCAGGGTCTCGATGTCCTCGTAGCGGAGGATGGGCGTTACCAGCTCTGTCTGTTGATCGCTCCTTGAAGCGACGATGCTGATGTCCCGCTGGAATTTCCACTCCCGTCCCTGGGTATCCCATGCGCTCCATGTGAGGTATCCGTTCCGGCTGGCCGTGTCCTCGTAGCGCCCCGTGCCGAGGAATTCGGCGGCGATCCTCGCCGCCTTCCTGCGGGTAATGCCGTACATCTCGACCTCCACTCCGATGGTGTGCTCCTTCATGCTCGCGATCAACTCTGCCGTGGTTGCTTTCATCTTGAAATCCTCCTTCTTTCGCGCCTCGGTAGGCGCTGTGTTCTTTGGGTAGTGTATTAATCACTCTTTTGAGAAGGATTATCAAGTTATTTTTGTGTATACACGCCATTTCAAGGCCCATTTTCCCGCTGCAAACGCTCTGCTTCATTCCACCTCCTGTCCATTTCAAGCATGAGGTCGCGGTTTTGCTTGACAAGCCGCTGCTGCGTTTCCGAATCCTTTGTTTCGTGAAGCGCACGCCTGTTTTCCGTCAGCTTTGTTTCCAGCTCTTTGTAGGTCATCGCCTTGATATTCAAAGTCCCCGCCTCCGTTCATCGGAATATGCTCTCCACCATCTGTATGGATTTTCATCACTCTTCTTGCCCCGTCAGGATGAATTTCACATACTCCGCTTTGTGGTCCTCGATGTACAGGACAAGGTCGAAATAGTCGCGCTCGTTGGCGAGCCGCTGAACCGTGTTGAGATCGAACATGTTTGTGAGCCCGCTGTCGCGGATGGCCATGATCTGTTCGCGAATCTCGTCCGTCATTTCGTCTCACCGACCTTCCGAAAGAAATCCACGCCGGGGATAAGGTTCAGGCCGCTGCCGTTCTGCCATTTCATCACCAGCTGGCCGATATCGTCCACGGCAATGACCTCGCCAATCGTGCCGACAGGCGGCGCCTGCTTATCGTCCATCGCGAGAAGCTCGACCTTTGTTCCCGCCGGATACTCCTTTCGGAGCATCTCGATCTGCTCCTTATTCGGAAACCGCATCGCCCGCCGCCTCCTTCTTCTTGCCGTCCCGGAACGCCCCGTTCCCCGAAAGGTTCCGAAGGAGCGTCTTCCGCGTTTCCTTGTACTCCGCGCCGATGAAGCCGAGGCGCAGGAGGAAGCAGCGGAACGCGTATTTCTCGTTTGCGACCTCGCGCTCTTTCGCCGTGACGCGCTTTTGTGTTTTCGCCGTCCGGCAGAGCGCGGCGATGAGTTCCGTCGCGGCCTTGGCGACATCCGCGTCCGGCTGTGTTTCGAACCAGGGGAAGGAAATCTTCTCCGGCGTGAACATCATGGGCAGCGCGTCGATGCCGAGCGCCTTCTTGATCAGCCCCTCTTTGCTGGTTACGAGGTTCTTGAGGTTCTGCCATGCCGCATCGTCGAATCCCTCCCAGGGCATCGAGATTGTCAGCCCCAAGGCATCGTCCTCCGCCATTTGGGGGCTGTTACCCTCTGCCTCGGACTCGGCGGTCTGCTGTTCTTCCTCGGTTTTCTGTCGGGAAGCGGCTGCCTCTTCATCATCTTCCTCGGCTTCCCGCCGGGGAGCGGCTGCCTCTTCCTCTTGGCTTTGCACTATTGTGATGTGTGCATCAAAGCCGCGCTCCGCGAGTCCCGAAATGAGCTCCCCGATTTTCCCCTCGTCCGTGCGGTCGTCGCAAATGAGCGTCCCCTCGCGGTCGATGATGAAGTAATCGAAGGCGTACGCGAAGGTCGGCACTCCGAGGTAACGATAATCCTCGCCAAGGATCTCGGCGACGGCTTTGGCGAGCGCTTTTCTCTTCGCCCCTGTAACGTTGAATCGAATCTTCATGGTTGGTATCCCCCTTTGTTTTAGTGTGCGCCCGGTTGGGCATGTCTATACATCACTCTAAAACGCAGGAATAGCAAGCGTTTTCTGATGTTTTTCCCGGATTATTTTTCAGCGGCAAAAAAGGCGATACCCGCGAGGACGAACCACACGCAGGGAAGCGCGACGCCGTTGCCCCACATCCGGTATTCGGCGCTGTCCTTATAAGGATTCTCCAGCCACTTCCGTATCTGCCTGTCGGTCTTCGATTTTTTTGCGGGTCCCGTAGCTCTCCGGTGCGTCTCGAACACATCCCGCCAGAAAGCCATCTCCTCCTCGGTCGGATTATCCGTACCGAGCCCCCTGCACCAGTCCGGCGGAAACCCCTGCAGAAGCGCGCACTCGGCAGGCATGAGCCGTCGAACGGAAAAAGCGGTCTGGTTCACGCTTATGGGGTCTTTGTAATCCCTTGCCATCAAGGTCGGGGCTGCTTCCTCTATGGTCTCGGTGTAACCGCCAGCGGTCACGGCGTAGACCGGCTGGCGACCGGTTTTCTCATCTCTTTCCGCTGCAACAATGGCAACGCCGCCCTGGTTCGAGTCCGGCATGTTGCCGCCCGTATCCAGACTGCGCGAGAGATCCGTCTCGTACACGTTCTGCCTCGCGTTCCTCGTCCCCTCCGAGGTCAGCCGCACATCCACTGTGCTGACGATGGCAATCCCGCCCTGCCCGCAGTCCGGGTTCCCGCCGTTCGCGTCGAGCGTCCTTGCCGTCCCCGCCTCATAGATACCGGCCTTGGGGTTCTTCGAGAGCATGGCCTTGGATTTGTACGAGGAAATGCCATATGGCTGCACGACGCACTGGAAGTTTTCCTTGTCCGGCATCCGCTGTTGCCCTCCTGCGTTGCTGGCCGTCAGCGTTCCCGCAACATTGCCTCCATCCCAGTACTTGGAATCCCCGAGCACCAACGGCTGGTTGTTGCCGCCCGACCCGTAAGTATGCGAAACCGTGGGCGCAACGGAAAGCGGCCCACTATAACGGGAATCCTGGCTGTGGTTCTCGAAAACAATCGGCGGATGCTCTGCCTGGGCGCGGAGAGTGTTCGTCCTCTCCTCCGTCACATCCATCCGTCTGCCGCCTTGGTCGTTGAGGCAGTCCTTCAGATATCCGCCTGCCGCTCCAGCGCAATCCGAAGCGGCTCGGGCAGCGTCTTGCCACGCGCGGAAGCGCGCCGCAGAATACCCCGACAAGCCCTCTGACTCAAATAGTACTTTTCCGGCACATCCGCCATCAAAGTCCGCGACAAGGTATATACGGCGGCGTCGCTGAGCGACTCCGAAATATTGCGCGTCAAGAACGCGGTAAGCAACGCTCCATCCGTCTCCCAGCAGAACGTCTGCGAGCGGCCAGCCCGTTTCAGGCATAGGCACCTCGAGCGCTTCCGGCTCCGCGATGCGTACGATTTCCGTGAGGACGCTCTGGAAATCCCGCCCGTTTGCAGACGAGAATGCTCCGACCACATTTTCCCAAACAATGAACCTTGGACACTTTCCATCGGTGGCACACCTCATTTCCTTGATGACCCTGATCGCCTCGAAGAAGAGCGAGGACTGCTCCCCGTGGAGCCCCGTGCGCTTTCCGGCAATGCTCAGATTGGTGCACGGGCTGCCGAAAGTGACGATGTCCACCGGCTCAATCCCCGCCCCGTCGATGACCTTGATGTCGCCCAGATGTTTCACCTGCGGCAGGCGCTTCGTAGTAACGCGGATCGGAAACGGCTCAATTTCCGAAGCCCACCTCGGCTCAATCCCGGCGAGGATGCCAGCCAACGGGAACCCCCCGCTGCCGTCGAAAAGGCTGCCCAGGGTCAGTTTCCTATTCTCCATCCGCTTTCCCCTCCGGCTTCGGCACATCCGCATAAGGGATTTTCTCGCCGTCCCGCTCCACATACACCTCGGCGCTCGGATTCGTGGCGCGGAAACGCTCCACCGCCACATCCACGAACTTCGGCTCGATCTCCACGCCGTAACAGACACGCCCCAGCTGCTCGCAGGCAATCAGTGTCGACGCCGAGCCGAGGAAACCGTCAAGGACGAGACCGTTCGTCTGCGTGCATTGTTTTATAAGGTACGCCAGCATGGGGACAGGCTTGCTGCTGGGATGGCCGCAGCCGTCCTTCCTGGAATCCTTGATCCTGTCGAACTCAAACACACTGGTCTGCTTCTGATCGCCGTACCATTTGTGCTTTCCGTCCTTGCGCCAGCCCCAGATGATCGGCTCATGGTTGTACTTCCAGTCCGTGCGGGTCAGCACCAGCCGGTTCTTTTTCCAGACCAGCCCCGCGCCGACCTTGAATCCCGCATCCTCGTAAGCGTCGTGGAAAAGCCGGGCCTTTGCCGTGGCGTAGAACATATAGATGGATGCGTCCTTCGCCATGCTCTCGCGGAAACAGGACAGCGCCCTGAATATGAAATCGTAGGCCTCCATGTCGGAAAGGTCGTCGTTCTTGATTTTCCCCGATGTGCTTTCGAGATTGACCATGTACGGTGGATCGGTGCAGACAAGGTTGACCTTCGTTTTGCCGAGCAGGAGCGTGTATGTCTCCGACATTGTCGAATCTCCGCAGATAACGCGGTGATTGCCGAGATGCCAGACGTCGCCGAATTTCGAGAAGCACGGCTTCTCCAGTTCCCCGTCCACGTCGAAATCGTCTTCCTCGGCCTCGGAGTCGCCGTCCAGCAGCTTGTTCATTTCGGCGTCCGTGAACCCGAGGAGAGACACATCGAAGTCAGCGCCCTGCAAATCGGCAATCTCGACCGCCAGCATTTCCTCGTCCCAACCCGCGTTCATCGCGAGGCGGTTGTCCGCGAGGATATACGCTTTCTTCTGCGCCTCAGTCAGGTTCTCCGCGAATACACACGGAATCTCGGTGATGCCCTCATCCTTCGCCGCCATGATCCTGCCATGACCCGCTATGACGCTATATTTTTCGTCTATAATTACGGGCGTCACGAACCCGAACTCCCGCAGTGACGCGCGAATCTGAAGAATCTGCTCCTTGCTGTGTGTACGCGCATTGCGGATATATGGGACGAGTTTCTCGATGGGAACTTTCTCGAACCTCTCCGTGTTTGCCAAGATATACACCTCCACATAGTTTTCATGCAAAAACACATTTTCTGTAGTACACTTGAGACAGTTGATTAACGGACAGTTCACGAAAGGCGGTGGAAACAATGTTGATGGCTCTCGTCGGTGTTCCCCTCGTACTCCTTTTCGGGTGTTACTTCCTGTTCGCTCTGCTCGAAATCTTCGGCCCCATGGTGTTGGCAATGGGCCTCCTCCTAAAATGGACGTTCAGTGCCGTGTGCGCGTTGCTTTTCTACCCATTCCGCCTCAAAGAAACCTCAAGCCCCGCATGAGCGGGGCTTTTCTTTTTCCCTCAAACACCCCGCCGCGCCCGAAGCAGACGTTCCATCACATCGTCCTGTGGGCTTTCGCCCTGGTAGTCCACGGAGCAGTTTTCCTTCACGATTTGGTAAATCTGGTACCAAATCTGGTTCACCTGTTTCATATATTGCTGGCTCATGGCGACATAGGGCGAAGCAATCGCCGCGCCCGTGGTCGGGTGCTTTGCAAGGAAGCCGAACTCGGAGATGGTCTCCTCGCATTGAATCCAGCGGGAAACGCTCATGGCATACTGCTGCAGGAGCGTAGGATTGACGAGCGCAGCACAGCCCTTCTCGTTCAGCCATTTCCACACATTCTCATAAACAGCAACAGCGCAGAGGTCTTTTCCTCCGCGCTGTTTTGCTTTCATGAATTCATGGATGGGCGGCATGACCTCGCCATTGAGATCGGCGGGCGTCGGCAGGACTTTGAGATTGTCCGTGCGGCCTTCCGCGACCTTGTCCACCAGCGCCTTTTTCTTGCGTCCGGCACCCGCCCGTGCGCCGCCCCGGTTCGTTCCGTCCTTCGCCATCGCCATCACCTCCCGTTTTTCAAAGATAAATCAAAGAAAACGCCCGGAATCCGAGCGTTTTTTTCAAAGATATTCAATTCCACGGCTGGTTCCCGCGCGTAAAACAAGCCGCGTCCCGTGCGGAACACGGCGCGAATACGCCGGGTTGGGGTTAATACCCCGTTTGAAATCCGTTTTTTGTGCGTGAGGGTGGGCGCCGCTCTTACTCCTGCAAGGGCTGTGGATTTTAGCCCCCCTCCGTCCCCAATCGGGGCGCGGATTGGAAATAATCAGGCGTTGTGCCCCCGCCGATGCATCTTTTCATGGCATGAGGCGCAAAGGCTCATCAGATTTTCCGCGTCGTTTGTCCCGCCGTCCGCGATTGGTTTCACATGATGCACCATTACGGCCTTGACGAACCGCCCGGCCTCCGCGCATTTTTCGCAAAGAGGATGCGCCGCGAGGTATCTGTCGCGGATTTTCTGCCACGCCCGACCGTACCGCTTATGGGTATCGTACCCACGCGCGAACCGCTCGTAATGCTGCCGCGCGACGCGCCCGTGCTCCTCACAGTAGGTCCCGTCCGTCAGCTTCGGGCAGCCTGGATATTTGCACGGCTTCTTCGCTTTTCTCGGCATCGCGCCGCCCCCTCCAATGAAAAAGCCCCGCGTGTTCATGCGCGGGGCCTTCCTGCCTTTTCTGCCGAGAATACTATATCACAAACGGCGGGTGGGCGTCATAGGGCAAAGCTGGACATTTTAGGGCAGATTTCAAATTTTTACAGGATTTTTTGGCATGACCACGTGAAGAAGGGCTGATCCGTGCCACCGCCGGACTGTCCGCGCGTTTGCCTTCATCTTGCTTCCGATTTCCTCCCAAGTCATGTTGTGGATGTACCGGCAGCGGAGAACCATCTGCTCGTCAGTGTCTGCGACCGCTGCAATAACCCCCCGTATCTGCTCCTTGAGGTCCACGAGGACGTCGATCTCCGCATTTATTTTATCTTCCAGCAGGAGTATCTTCTCTACACATCTGGCGAAAGGCGCGTCTGAGGGGAGGCTCGCCTGCACCTTTTCCCCGGAGACGGGAGCCGAGATGCTTACGGACATCGCCCGAAGCCGCGTCACTTCCTCGATATCGCTCTGGATTTTCTGGTCAAGCCGATAGGCCTGCCGCAGATATTCTTTGCTCGTCACGGCTCTGTGCCTCCTTTTCCAGACTCTCTAAAAGCATGATCCCGTCTACACGGGTGAGTTGTGTGAACCATTTAGACCGGAAGAACCTCACGCATTCCCGCTTTATCTGCCACGCCCAGGCGTTGTCCGGGTTCCTTTTCAGCGTTTTCACCGCGCTCCGCCAGTCCTGCACCGCCAGAAGGATGATAGCGTTCGCCAGTTCCTCATACGGTTCCATAGTTTTCGCCCCCTAATTCCGCTTTGACCGCCTCGATCAGCGCAGCCTGCGTCTTGTCTTTCTTCGCCAGTGTAGCGAGAACCCTCTCGTCGATAGTGTCTTTGGCGATTATATGCTGGATCACCACGGTGCTTTTCTGCCCCTGCCGCCAAAGCCGCGCGTTGGTCTGCTGATAAAGTTCAAGACTCCAGGTCAATCCGAACCACACCAGCGCCGAACCGCCCTCCTGAAGGTTGAGTCCGTGCCCCGCCGAAGCCGGATGGATCAGCGCCACGGGGATTTTCCCGGCGTTCCAGTCGCTGATGTCCGCGCTCGTCTTGATGTCCCTCGCGTCAAACCGCGCCATGATGCGCTCCCGGTCGTGCTTGTACCAGTACGCCACGAGGAGCGGCTTCCCGTTCGCCGCCTCGATGATATCTTCCAGAGCGTCCAGCTTCCGAGAGTGTAGCGTGTTAGAGTTCCCGTCTTCATCATAGACAGCGCCATTGGCCATCTGTAAGAGTTTGTTGGAGAGAGCCGCCGCGCTCACGGCGTCGATTTCCGTGCCGCCAAGCTCCAGGACCATCTCCGTTTTCATGCGCTCATACCGCGCCCGCTCCTTTTCGGAAAGGACAACGATGACCTCGCTTTCGATGCGCTCCGGCATTTCAAGGAAATCCCCCGCCTTCATTGAGATCGTGATGTCCGATATCTGACGATAGATTTCTTCCTCTGCGCCAGCCTTTGGCGTGTAGCTGAAAATCATATGCTGGTTCCTCTTGTCCGGGTTGAAATAAGTCTCGCGATACTGCCCGATGAACCGCCCCAGCCGCTTTCCCATGTCCAGCAGGCGGAACTCCGCCCAGAGGTCCATCAGCCCGTTGCTCGACGGCGTCCCCGTCAGTCCGACGATGCGCTTCAGCTTTGGGCGCACTTTCATCAGCGCCCTGAACCTCTTTGTCTGGTGGGACTTGAAGCTCGAAAGCTCATCGATGACCACCATGTCGTAATCGAAGGGGATGCCGCTTTTATTAACAAGCCAATCCACATTCTCCCTGTTGATGATGTGGATAACCGCCCGTTCCCGGAGAGCGGCCCTCCGTTCCTCCTCCGTCCCGACGGCGACGGAATACGTCAGCCCCTTCAGATGCTCCCATTTCCGAAGCTCCGCAGGCCATGTGTCCCTCGCCACGCGTAGGGGGGCGATTACCAACACCCGACTGACGTCGAAGAGGTCGCGAACAAGGGCGTCGATAGCGGTCAGCGTGATGATCGTTTTCCCAACACCCATATCAAGCAGAACCGCGGCCTCTCTGTGATCCTCTATGAAGTGTGTAGCGTATATCTGGTAATTATGAGGCTTGTATCTCATCAAGCACACCCCCGATCTGCTCCGCCCCGTCAATGACGGCAGCGTAGAAGCCAAGTCGCCGCAACTGCCGCATCCGAAGTTCCTGCACCAGCCGCGGCTTCTTCCCCGGAGCCTTCAGTTCTACGAATCCCATCCTGCCGCCAGGAAGAAGCACAATGCGGTCAGGCATCCCGTTCGTGCCGGGAGAGGTGAATTTCACCGCCATACCGCCGCGCCTTTTCGCTGCCATCACAAGTTTCTTTTCAATTGCTTTTTCTCTCATATCGCTCAATCCCCCGTCAATTCTGGCATTTCTTGCATTTTGTGGAGGTCGGTGGAGGTCTATACATAAACCTCTCTATAGGCGTTTTTTCTGCTAAAAAACAGCCCTAAAGGGGAGTTATAGGAGAGACCTCCACCGACCTCCACACATTCCGCTCAATCCCTTGTCCCACATAGCTTTTGGAACGTTCAGCAAAAATCCGCATCTGACGGCTTCAGTCTGATCCCCACGATGTAGTTACCATCCCGTCGTTTCAGCCGTTTGAATCCTCGCTGCTCAAGTGCGTTGTAAAACTCGGTCGTGCTTCGGGTAAACTCTCCCGTTCTCGCACAATAGACGCGGTAGGTGCTATAAACGTCTCCGGACTTCTCGTGACAATCGTCGCCAGTTTCGCAGCACTCCTCCATGAAATGCGACAGCCAGTCGCTGTCACGCCTGTATTTATTGATGGCATCCTCGACACATCGCGGCAGACAGAAGCTGAAATTGTCCCTGATAGCCTTTTGCGCTCCCACAATGATCCACCTGAGTATGTAGGGAGCCGCCTTCTTTTGAAGATACCCAGCATAATTCTTGATATCGTTTTTCCCAGTAATGGTGGCGTTGAAAGGAATCACTATCAGACGTCGCCAGATGCCCGTATCCATCGCGCCGACACGCGGTAGATGGTTTGTATAAAGGACCAATGTGTGGCTGGGCGTGAAATCGAAGGGTGCCTTGTACTTCTTTTCGCCCTTGATCTTGTCTGTGGAACACAACTGCTTGACGGTAGATGTAGAGAGCCGCATTCCCTCTTCAAGCTCGGCAGCGATCAGGAGACGCTTGCCTTTGACCTCGGCGATTTCCGGCTTCACGTTCCTCCTACAGCCCACTGTCAGTGCGTCTGCCGAAATACCGCCCGCGTAACTGCCAAGCACCCACGCGATAGTGTTCCAAAAAGTGGACTTCCCGTTCGCGCCCTCGCCGTAACTGATGATGATAGCCTCCATGTACACCGCGCCCACGGCGGCAAGGCCGCAGATTTTCTGGACATAATCGACAAGCTCTATATCGCCCTCAAAGATTGTGTAAAGAAAGTCCTTCCAGACCTCCTCCCCTTCATCGCCGGGAGCCGCGTTGCAGATTTTCGTGATCAGATCGTCGGGGGAAAAGTCGCGCCGTCCCGCCATTCCTGCCTTCAAATCGTATGTCCCATCATGGCAATTCAGCAGAAACGCGTCCTTGTCGAGGTCCTCCGGACGCTCAAGGAGAAGTGGTTTTGCTGCCTGCAGCGCCGACACAATATATTTCATGTCTCTCCGCTTCATCACGAAAGTCTTGTAAGAGATCGCGGAGATGTAGGCAAGATACGCCTCTCGCTGATCGCTGCCGACCTGTTTTTCGAGTGTCTTGCCGCCAGCGCCGATGACATTTTCCGCCACGCCGAACTCCGAGAGCGCCTTGTGTGTGCGTTCCACCTCGTCATTGGCGTCGGCGAGCTGAAGATCGAGGAATTCCTCCGCCGCGCCGATGGCGAGTTCCCGCGATTCTTCCCAATACTTCCCATTAAAGCGAAGATAATCCGTCGCCGTCGTGAACCGGAGCTCGTTCTCGTACTCCCTCGCCAGTATCCGCGCCTGCCCGATGTCGGAGTAATCGGCGGGCTTCAAACTCTTACCGTACTCTTCCGGGGAGATGTAGCCCGGCTCGCTCTGCACCTTTCTGGCGAAACGGCAGGCGCTGTTCCATATCTTACTGAGCTCCTCGTCCGGGAGCGGCGGGTCGCACTTTGCCGCTTCCTCGAGGAAGATTGCATGCGCCTTTTCGCCAATTCCGTAGCGTTTCAGCACACGTCCGGCGAAACGGGAAAGCGTCGTGTTTCGCGATCCTTCCGGGATACTTCGGCGGGAGAACCAAAAGTCAATGGTCACATCGCCCTCGTGCCATATAACGCGCTCGGCTGGATTCCCGTAGATAAACCGTGCAGCGTCCATCGCTCCCTTATCGAAGAAGGGGAATTCCCGAAACACAGCTTCTTTCAGCCGCCTCACTTCCTCGTGGGCGGTGATTTTCTTGTGGGGAAAATAGACATGAAAACGCGGACGCGCAGACTTGCCGCCCTTCTCTTTACCGTCATGACGGCTCGGCGCGATAGTGTAGCAGACACCCTCCAGCAGCGTCTCTAACGACTCCTGTGTGATCCAGTCGTCGGGATTGTCAGTGTGATCATTGTCACAATCCATCACAAGGCAGTCCGCCTCGATGAAGTTGTCCTTGCTGCGGCGATTCCCCCGAAACACGCCGCAGACGTGGTCATTTTCGATGGCGGCCTTGAACTCCGCCGCGTTTGTAACGACGTGCCGATTCGGATAGAGGCTGTTTGCCTCCCGCCCCCGGCAATTCGCCGAACAGATAGTCAGTCGCATGACGTAACCTCCTCGCATGATGCAGTGAAATACCGGATTGTCTTGCATAGTGTCTTGGCGCGAGACAATTCCAACACCATACCCTCCGAAAGATCGTCCCCAAACACCCAAATTTCTTCGCACAGCTTCAACAGCTCGAAATTCATGCGGAACGCCGTCTCCCGCTCCGAGCTCTCCGACAAAAACTGCGGAAAATAAAGGTGCGGCGCAAAGGGAATGCGCCCCTCGGCAACTGCAAAGCGGCAATACCGCCGCGCCCGTATCACATTTGTTCCCGGATCATCACGATAAGGTGAGCATATGTAGACGAAAGGATTCTCTTTCAAGATATGAGAGAGTGCAGCATAAGCCGTCGGGTCAGGATAGCCCTCGTGGTTCGTTCGTGAAATGCACATAATGCCTCCAATCTGCGGGAAGCCATGCGACTTCCCGCATGTCTTATTCTTATCTTTCTACCAGCGGAAGATTCCCGTCCGCCCGCATCAGGTCATAGATGAAAAGCCGTCCCGCCTGCGTCCAGTAAGTATGTACCGTACTGTGGAGCGCCCCATCGTTCCCTGGATAGATATGCGTCTTCGTGCTGGTGTAGCCGCGTTCAGAATATCTCTGGTACAGGAGCCAAATCCCCCCCTGCTTGAACTGGATTCCGTTATCCGCGAGGTAGCGGTTCATGCGTTTCGCACTCCACCCATAATCCTTGGCAATTACTGAAATCGGCACGAGATCGGGGCTGTTCAGCACGATGTCATAATAAGAAGCCTTCGGCTGGAGCTCGGCGATTTGCTGCCGCTGCACGGCGTTTTCGTCGGCAAGGGCAAGCCGCTTTTCGCGTTCCTCCTTGTACGCCATGAGAGCGCAAATCATCGCGTCGGGATTTGCCAGCATTTCGTCGACGGCGTAAACGCCGTGTTTTCGGATGGCGGGAAGCACCTCCGACGTGACCCAGCGCTTGAATGTTTTTGCCCTCGGCAGCTTGCTGGAAAGAATCAGGCTGTAGAGGCCGCTTTCGTTGATAATCGCAAGCTCCTGCTCGCCGCCAAGGGTGTCACATTTCGTTACCCCCTTGTCCTCGTCGTCCACATGGTCGCCGATGGCCTTGCGGGAGTTGGCGTAGCCGAGAATGGCGGCGACGTCCTTGCCGACAAACCAAGATTCGCCATCGATTTCCAAGACCCGAACGGAACCGAGCTCGTTGTGCGTGAATACCTGTAGATTCATAATCAGTCCTCCTTGTGAGATATAGGGAAAAGCTCCCTTTGCTATCCCACTGGACAGAACCGAGCGATTTGGTCCAAACTTTTGCAAAAAAATTTTCCTCCCGTCATCCGGCGGGAGGAAAAAGTCAGTCCTTGCGATAAAACCGGCACTCGAAGCCGTCGGCGCGAAGCGACAGCCCCTTGGCCCAAGCCGGGGTTCTCGCCATCTGCTCGCAGACGGCAGGGAGAGACACTGCCTTGTCGCACTCGATGACAAGCTCGTCATGGATATGGGCAACAATATCCATGAACCCTAGCGACCGCATAGAATGGCATAGAAGGTCGCGGCTTATGGCTTGGGTGATATTTTCCACCAGCTTGGGCCCGTATGACTCAATTCGTGCCCATTTCCTTGCGGTGTTCAGCCCCATATAAGTGACGGACTCGCCGCCGAATCGGTTCTCCCCGATGCGCGGCTTCGCATAGGCAAGCCTCCTGCCGCTTGGAAGCTCGATGAACATCATGCCGCCCATGTAGATAAACTTGATGCCATGCGTCTCTGTGGCTGTGCGTTCTTTGATGCACCTCTTGGCGGCAGCGTCGACTGCCCACCAAAACTCCACGATATGAGGGTTCGCCTCACGCCAAGCGTCCACCAGCGGCTTTAGCTCCGCTTCATCCACGCCGGATTCCAGCGCCCCGAAAGCCTTTAAGGCACCCACGGAGCCGCCGTAGCCGCAGGCCAGTTCCGCTTGCTTCCCTTTCTGCCTGAGATGCCCGTTCTCGCCGTGCTTTTCCACTTTGCAATGGAACATCCTCGATGCCGTGGCGCAGTATATGTCGCCGCCGTCCTTGAACACGTCCATGCGCCATTTTTCCCCGGCCAGCCATGACAGCACCCGTGCCTCAATTGCCGAGAAATCGGCGACGATAAATTTCCGTCCTTCTTTTGGAATAAACGCCGTGCGGATGAGCTGGGAGAGTACATCGGGAACGGAGTCATAGAGGGATTCCAATGCGGCAAAGTCTCTTTGCCGCATAAGGTCGCGGGCCTGTTCGAGATCGGCGAGGTGGTTTTGGGGCAGATTTTGCAGCTGCACGATGCGCCCGGCGAACCGCCCGGTGCGATTGGCCCCGTAGAATTGAAACATTCCGCGGGCGCGGCTGTCCGCGCAGACGGCATTTTGCATGGCCTGATATTTCTTTACGGAGGATTTTGCCAACTGCTGTCGAAGTGATAACACATCTGAAATAGGCGGTTCTGCAGTCTTCAGAAGAGTCGCCACAGACTTCTTGTCGAGGGAATCTACATCAATCCCGCGGGCAGAGAGCCACTCCTTCATCTGCGCCACGCTGTTGGGATTATCCAGCCCGGTCAGAGCCTTCAGCTTGGCGGACAGCTTGCCTTTGGTTATTTCGTCAATCTTGAGGGCGTTTTCCACCAAAGGCATATCCAGCTTTATCCCACGGTCGTTAATCTCTTGGTCGATCACATATTCATCCCATACGAAATCCGGCACGGGGTACTTCGCCAAGCGTCGCTGGATTGCCATCTCAACCTCCACATCCCGGCGGTTGTAGGTTTTGAAGGTTTCCCACTTGTCCCCGTTTGGCTCGTGGAACGGTGGCGTGGAGAAATAGCGGATGAGGGCTTTGCCTTCGGCCATTTTCTGTTCCTCAAGGCCGAGGACGCTGCCGACAGCGGCGAGCGAAAGCGGCAAGCCCATATAGGCAGACCAGACCATCGTGCATCGCCAGCCCATAGGGTTGAGGAAACGGGCGCACTCCGTGGAGAGCGGGTGCCGGTCATGGAACGGGTCAAGGCTCAAGCCGAAATCGGAAAGATATCGCGAAAGGCATATCCGCTCGAAGTTGGCGTTGAAAGCCCATTTTGTGACGCTGCTGTCGGTCAGGGCGGAGAGTATATCCTGCGGAATCGTCTCGCCGTTGGCAAGGTCGATGACGCGGACGTCGCCGCCGTCTGCGGAATATCCGAAGAGCAATATCTCGAAATCCGGCGACTCGGCATAGCGGTACACGCCGCTTTTCGTGATGTCCACGCTGCTCCGGGTTTCTATATCAATGCTGAGTGTAGTCATGTTTTGTCCTTTCTGATACAAAAGCAGCGGGGAATATCCCCGCTGCCCATGCCGACTGTCATTTGCATCCGATTATCCGAGAAAATCCTCGTCCTCGTCGGCGAAATCATCCTCGGCGCGCGTCTTGCCGCCCAGCGGCTCCCCGTCGGAAATCTTCTGGAGATTGTTGAGGCCGCAAGCGATGCCGCGGTTGCCGTTGCTGTTGAAAGCGTAGAAATTGATGCTGGCACGTCCGTAAACGCCGGAATACACCTCGGAGTGGTCGAGAATGGGATTGCGGGCGGCATCCACGATTCCGGGGGCCGTGGCACTGTTGGCGTTGACAAAGTAGCTGTCCTTGTACGCCTCGTCATCGGGACGCTCCACGTCTCCGTCGCGAAGGGGCGTCTTGATGGCCGAGAGCGCCGGGACGGACTTGCTGTTGCCTTTGAGTTTGCTTTGGCCTTCGTCGTAGGCGGCCTGAACGGCGTTTTTGATGGCTTCCACCGTCCTGACGTCGGACTTCGGGATGATGAGCGATACGCTGAACTTGGGCGCGCCGCCGTTGATGGACTTGGCCTGCCATACGTTTGCATAGCTCCAGCGCGTCTTGGGGCCGGTGATAACTTTGCACGGATTGATAATTTTTTTCATAATTTTGTTCCTCCTTAATTGTCCTTGAAATCTTCTGCCGCTGTGTTCATCACAGGCCGCTTGTCGCTCATGGGGACGAGTGTAGGCTTGCCCTGCGGCTTGACGACGAGACTGCCCAGCAGCTTCTCAAACTTGGTTTTTCCTAATAACGCGGTCATTGCCGTTACGCCGAGAAGTTTCCTCTCATACGGCTCGAAGCCCGCCTCCGCGACGGCCTTGGCGACCGCCGCCTCGTCGGTGTATTTCCGATTGGAGCGGCCTT
Organism: uncultured Selenomonadales bacterium; assembly: GCA_900321035.1. Lineage (GTDB taxonomy): Bacteria > Bacillota > Negativicutes > Selenomonadales > Selenomonadaceae > RUG12372. Next base: position 40,669 of record ONUH01000011.1, read on the forward strand.
CGACGAGCTTCCATTCCGTCCATTGCTTGCCTTGGATGGCCTGCTGAAGGGCATACTCCTTGATGTCGCCGACCCAAGCCGCGAGCGCGTCGGCCTTGGCCAGTATCGCTTCCACCTCGGCATCTTCCAACGTGGGCGGCATCTCGAAGTCATAACGGGCAAGCTCCAAGTTGTATTCTGCCCGCTTGCGGCATGTCGCCTTGGCTTTGCAGAAACGGCAATGGTCTCCGGCCGAGAATTCTCCCTCGCCCGCGTAGGCGAGCTTGGCTGCGGGAACGAGTGTAGCCTCCGCCCATGACAAGAGGTCTGTCTTGGACATGGTAAACTCGCTGAGGTTGGATAGACGCGGCTGGACGATGACCATCAACACCTTGTCGATGTCGTACAGGGCATCGAACATTTGGATGCATCCCAACGCGTAGCACAGCATCTGCGAATTGTGATCAGCAGTGACTTCGATGCCCTTGCCGTATTTGAAATCGCAAATGCAGACGGTTTTGCCGGAAACGATGAGGGTGTCCGCCGTGCCGAAGCCTTCAGGCACATATTCGGAAAAATCCACTCGCTGCTCCACCGATACCAGCGTATCCGCGTTTTCCTCGCGGAACTGGCTGACCAGTCCCATAACGAACTGCGCGTAGTCCTCGGCGCACTCTTCCATTTCGCTGTCATAGGAGGCCAGCTTTTTCGTCGGGTCACGCACCCTTTCGCCGAGAGCCTTGCGGAGCTTGAACTCGCAGAGGGCGTGAGCGTCCGTCCCTTGGGCGGCATATTCACTGGGGACATCGGCTTTCGCCGCGTTGAGCCTTGCCGATGGCGGGCAGGCGATCCAGCGTCCAGCCGAGGACGCGGAGAGAATTGCGTGCTTATTTGCCAAGGCTCTCCGCCTCCTTCAAGATGGCGGGATATTCAGCAGGGGCGACATCCGAGAGCCTGTCCGCGCCGTGCTTTTTGATGATTTCCCGCACTTCGGCGGTAAGCCCCGCTTGGGAGAGCCGTGCCAGCACCAGCCTGACTTCCTCCAGCGACGGCGCATCGGCCTTTGGCGTTTCTGTTTCCCGCGCCAGCGCATCAGCAATACGGCTGAGTGTAGCGGCGCAATCCTTGAGTTCCTTGACGAAGTTGTCCATTCTGTTTTCCTCCTTTTGCCTTGGTCTGGGTGAGCCGTATCAGCTTGCCGACCAGCCGTTTCGATACCACGCTGATTGCCGTGAGCAAGCCAATCATTTCTTCATCCCGATGGTTCATGGGGTTGTCCTCCTTTCCGGGAGCGGTTGTTTGCCCCCTTCACAATCCCACTGGACAGAAACGGGCGAAGTGGTCCAAAAAAATTGAAAAAGCTCCCCCGCGGCGAATGCCAGCAGGAGAGCCTTCCCAATCAACGATATTTCTTTAGATTTTTCTTGAGTTTCTCCACCAGTTTTGACCACTGATACCGCAGCGATGACTTTGGCGTGTCCAAAAGCGCCGATGCCTCCCGCTCGGAAACCGCAGGCATCACCGCGCACATCCTGCGGCTGCGGTCGTCCAGCTGTTCCAGTTCGTGAAAGAGCGCATATAAGAGTTCCCTGTCGGCGACAATGTCCTCCGGCAAGGGCGTATCGGCGGCAACAGTATCTGCCAATGAGATACTTGAATCATCCGATGCCGGGGCATCGAGGGACAGCGGCTCCTTCGGGGTGTAATAGCGGCAGTAATCGCAGTTACCGTCGCACTTCCAGAGCATCCTGCGGGGGCAGCGGCACTCGCCGCTCCGTTGCAGACGCTTGCGCTTGCGGCTGATTTCCCGATTGAAGTTAAGGTAGAAGTCTTTGCTGACAGGAATGAGCGTCACCTTGTCGGCATCGTTCGCGTCGCGAACTGGGTAGAAGTATTGGCCTTGATTGACTTTGTTTGACATAAAAACGGACCTCCGTCCAACAACCGCCGAATGGTTGAGGGACGGAGACCCGCTTGAAGTGCCAGCGGTTGTGCGGACGCAATAATCCACCTAAGCGGGAGAGCAGACTCCCCGCCCCGGACTGCGCCTGCCGTTCGCTGGCTGGCTTCTCGATATTCAGTTGTGCCATCGCTTCTGCGGCGAACGGCCCCGATATGCGCGCTGGGGGTGCACTTTCACGATGGCGGGCGGTTTAGCGTCATGCCCGGGACGAGCATTAAAATCCTTTTTGCAAATTTCAATTTTGACATATGGATATTTCTTTGATACACTAAAGGCAACTAAAAAGTTGTATTTCGTGATTTTCATCCACAGTATACAAAACGACCTTGGTTGATTTGGGGACTGTTTGGGACATCATGGAACATCGTGGGACAAATTTCGTGAGGAGATGATTTCAACGGTGGACTTCAAGACATTGTTTCGGATTCTGAAAGACCACCTCGCCGATGGAGCAGATAGCATCGTCTTCTTTCGTGATTTGATGGCCATTATGACTACCGTTCCTGCTGCTGAATGGGGGACAAAAAAAGACCCTTCAGTGAAGGGACGATTGACTGATGAAACGATTCGTAGCTATACCAAACGTGGACTGTCGAAAAAATTCGCCCACAATATTGTTTACAGGCTTACCCCGGAGCGACTTGCAAAACGGATAAAGAAGATGCAAAAGACACCAAAGCTTTTGCTTGTCAAAGACATCTTGCCGTATGAGCCGTCTGTTAACGAAAACAATGTGGGTGAAGTGGTTGCCGATATGCTTGTGGGTATAATTCAGGCAGCGGCGGGAATAGTCCAACCCAACAAACTGGAGAGAGAACGACATTTGCTACAAGCCGCAGAACTCAAAAACAAATACGGCGAGTATTTATTGGAAGAAACAGAAAATTATTGCCATTTCCCCGGATGTGGAAGGCAACTCACCGTTTCGCAAAATGGAAAAATAGCATCTGCATACGAAGTTTGTCTGATAGACAAAAATAAACCGGCAACCGTAGACAATCTCATCGCTTTATGCCCGAAATGCCATGCCACTTATCTCCTCGACAATTCCAAACAGGCGGTCAAACCCTTGTCTGAGGTAAAAAAGATATTGGCTACACACAGGAAAAATCTTCAACTGCTGGATGAGGCTTCACTTGAAAAAGGACTCATTGGCGTTATTAGCTGCATAAAAAAGCTGAAGGAAACTGACTTGGGGGATCCCGCCTATGATCCCAAACAACTGCGTGAAAAAATAAATCCGTCGGTTTATGTATCACTCTTCATCGCCGTCAACAATTATGTGACTATGTACTTCCGTCGCTTGAAAGAAATAATGGTAAGTTTGGACAAGCGGGGAGAAATTGATTTCGAGGAGATACAAAATCAGATGAAGTCCATTTACCGAAGACTGAACAAGGCCAACAAATCTAAAATGGATATATACCGTGAAATCACTGAGAAAATCCATCGGGTTACATTGCAGGACGACATTTATTGTCAGATCGTGGTTTCTTATTTCATACAAAGCTGTGAGGTATTCGATGCAACTGCCGAATAAACTATATTCTTTTCAGGAAAGTACGCTCTGTCTCATGCCAAAGGTAATGCGAGAGCTCGCCGATGGTTCTGTCTCGGTTAGGGAGCTTTACCAGAGAATGGCTCCGTATCTATCAGAGCCAACGGATTTCCTGTCCGTCATGGATGCCTTGTACGCACTTGGGGCGGTGGATATAAATGAGGAAGAGGAGGTCTTTTCGTGCTTATCGAAATGATGTCTCCCGCATTTGTGGAGAAAGGAAATACCCGCCCGGCAATCAAATTCAAGCCAGGCCTGAATGTGGTACTCGGAAAGGAAGACGGCGAAAACTCTATAGGAAAATCCTCGGCGCTTTTGGCTATAGATTTCGTTTTTGGTGGGGACACATACTTGGGGAGTGATGCGGTAAAGTATGTCGACCATCATGATATTTTCTTTACTTTTGAATTTGCCGGAGAAAGATTTTATTTTTCCCGCAGCACGGAAGATGCAAACAAAATTCAAGTCTGCGATGAGATTTACATCCCAACTGGTACTGTATGGAAAAAACAAGAATACGTGGAGTGGTTGAAAAGGATGTATGGTCTTGATTTTCCTGAACTTGCTTTCCGGAATACGATAAGCCGTTTTTTTCGAATATACGGCAAGGATAATCTCGACGAGCGCAGGCCGCTTCGAGGCAATACCGGTGAGAATATGCAAAAATCCATTGGAGTGCTGGTGCGGCTATTTAACACATATCGAGACATTCAAGATTTTTCGATGCGCCTCGAAGAACAAGAAAAGAAGCTGAAAATATTTCGGGATGCACGACAGGAGCAATTCATTCCCCATCTTGTAGGCGGCAAAACGCAGTATGAGGACAATGTGGCGGTCATCGACAAGCTGACGGTTGAGCTTTTCAATCTTACGGACAGGCAAGCTGGCGGGGAAGAAAATATTAAAACGAGCCAAGAAAAAGCGCGCCTGAAATCCGAAAAACTCCAACTTGAAACCGCAATCCAAGCAAATGAGCGGAAACTTGAACTTATCAACATGAACCTCAAATACGGATGCCCTCCGAAAGATTCAGAATTAAAGGCACTGCATGAATTTTTCCCAAATGTGAATTTGAAAAAAATATACGAGGTTGAGCAGTATCACAAAAAATTGGCCATGATTCTTGACGGACAATTAAAGGGCGAAAAGACCGCCGCGCAGAATGCGATTGCCGATTTGAAAGCGAGACTCGCCGAAACAAAACAGGCACTTGATGATTTGGGGAGCAGCGGAACTCTATCCAAGGAATTTCTCGACCGACATTCATCCATCAAGAGCAATATCGATGCCCTCAAGCAACAAAACGAGGCCTACCTCACACTCGTCCGATTACAGGACGAGCGGAAGCAGGCCGATGATTTGCTAAAACAGAGGATACGGGGAATTTTGGATTATATCCAAGGGAGCATCAACAAAAAAATGAAGGGGTATAACGAGACGCTTTACGACGTTCCTCACAAGCCCCCTCATTTATTGCTAAACGAATACAACAGTTACCAGTTTGAAACGCCTGCCGACACGGGAACTGGGTCGAACTATAAAGGCTTGGTGCTGTATGATTTAGCAGTCCTCTCTCTAACGGCGCTCCCTGCTATTGCGCATGATTCTTTGATTCTAAAAAATGTCAGCGACGGCTCTATTGATGGGATTATGAAAATCTACGAGCGCAGCAAAAAACAGATTTTTATCGCTTTCGACAAGCAAAACGCCTATATGCCGGAAACCAGACGAATACTCAGGGAAAATATGGTGCTGAAATTGTCGGTTGACGGGAGCGAGCTTTACGGAAAAGCGTGGAACAAAGAGGAGAATCGCTAATGATGAGAATGAGCTATAACAGATTATGGAAACTGCTGATTGACAGAAACATGAAGAAAACCGACTTAAGGAAGGCCGCCGGCATAAGTTCATCGTCTCTCGCCAAACTTGGCAAGAATGAAAATGTCACCACGGATGTGCTTCTAAGAATCTGCGAGTCGCTTCATGTAGAGCTTTCCGATATTGTGGAGTCGGTTCATGATGAGGAAGATGGCAGCAAGGATTCATAAACTGAATGGAGGAAAATCAAGTGGCAAACAATACGAGTGCCAACATCGGCTTTGAAAAACAAATATGGGATGCGGCCTGCGTCCTTTGGGGGCATATCCCGGCCGCGGACTATCGGAAGGTAATCGTGGGGCTTATCTTTCTCCGCTATATCGGGAGCGCATTCGAGAAACGCTACAACGAACTCGTTGCCGAGGGCGACGGTTTCGAGGATGACCCCGACGCCTACGAAGAAGACAACATTTTCTTTGTGCCGGAAGAAGCACGGTGGAAAACCATAGCTGCGGCAGCGCACACGCCGGAAATCGGCACGGTGATCGACGATGCCATGCGGGCGATTGAGGCTGACAACAAAAAGCTGAAGAATGTGCTGCCGAAGAATTACGCGAGCCCAGACCTCGACAAACGGGTTCTTGGTGATGTAGTGGATCTCTTCACAAATATGGACATGAGCGACACAGAAGAAAACAAAGACCTCCTCGGCAGGACATATGAATACTGCATCGCCCAGTTTGCGGCCTACGAGGGAGTGAAAGGCGGCGAGTTTTACACGCCAGCCAGCGTGGTCAAAACTATCGTCGCCGTACTGCGTCCCTTTGAGAATTGCCGGGTATATGACCCCTGCTGTGGAAGCGGAGGTATGTTCGTACAAAGTGCGAAATTTATTCAGGCGCACAGCGGCAGACGCGGCTCAATTTCCGTTTACGGGCAGGAATCCAATGCGGACACGTGGAAGATGGCAAAGATGAATCTTGCCATTCGCGGGATTGACGCCGACTTGGGAGCATATCAAGCCGATACCTTTTTCAATGACCTGCATCCTACGCTCAAAGCGGATTTCATCATGGCGAATCCCCCCTTCAATCTTTCGGGCTGGGGGCAGGACAAGCTCAAGGAGGATAGGCGCTGGAAATACGGTGTGCCTCCGGCGGGAAACGCCAACTATGCATGGATTCAGCACATGATCCATCATCTCGCGCCCAACGGGAAGATCGGCCTCGTGCTGGCGAACGGCGCGCTCTCCACCCAATCCAGCGGCGAGGGAGAAATCCGGAAGCGTATCATTGAGGATGACCTTGTGGAAGGCATCATCGCCATGCCTACACAGCTTTTCTACAGCGTGACCATTCCCGTAACGCTCTGGTTCATATCAAAGAACAAGAAGCAGAAGGGAAAGACGCTGTTCATTGACGCCCGCAAAATGGGGTATATGGTGGACAGGAAGCACCGGGACTTCACGGACGAGGATATTGACAAACTTTCCAATACATTCGCCGAGTTCCAAAACGGCAGTCTCGAAGATGTCAAGGGATTCTACGCCGTAGCCGATCTTGCGACGATTGCCAAGCAGGATTACATTCTGACGCCGGGGCGTTATGTGGGCATTGAGGAGCAGGAGGACGACGGCGAGCCGTTCGACGAAAAAATGAAACGGCTCACAGGGGAGCTTTCCGGGCTGTTCGCCAAGTCCCACGAGTTGGAAGACAAGATACGCAAGAATTTAGGGGCGATTGGGTATGAGATTTGAAGTTAAGTCGCTAAAAGAACTATCAATTCATCACAAGGGAACATACGGAATTGCTGCATCTGCTGTGCCGTATTCTACAGATTTATACACATATTTACGGATTACCGACATAAACGATGATGGAACAATAAATAAAGATGGGCTTATGTCAGTGGCAAATGAGCGAGCCTCTGAATACTTACTTCATCCTAATGACATTGTATTTGCTCGTACAGGAGCAAGTACAGGTCGAAACTATTTTTATGATGGCACTGACGGAGAATTTGTATATGCAGGATTCTTGATAAAATTCAGTATTGACCCATCGTTAGTTAATCCCTATTTCGTGAAATATCATTGCCTATCTGATAATTATCATAGTTGGATACAATCATTTAACACGGGCAGTACGAGGGGAAACATTAATGCACAAACCCTTGGAAATATGCCTATAAAGCTTCCGCCGCGCGAGCAACAAGATAAAATGGTTGAGATACTTTCTTCTCTTGATGAAAAAATTAAAGCCAATGTTGCGATAAACAAGAATTTAGAGGAGCAAGCACAGGCAATTTACAACGAGATGTTTGTCAACCAAGATGCTGCCTTACGCAGAATTTGCCGTGCTGATGAGTATTTCGATATTGGTATCGGAAAAACTCCACCTCGTAAAGAACATCAATGGTTTTCAAATAATCCATCTGATGTAACTTGGGTATCTATTGCTGATATGGGGAACTGTGGCACATATATTAGCAGAAGTTCTGAATATCTGACTCGAAATGCTGTCGATAAATTCAGCATAAAAATTATACCCGACAATACAGTTATTTTGAGTTTTAAGCTAACAGTAGGTCGGATTGCCATAACACATGGCGATATGGTCACCAATGAGGCTATTGCGCATTTTAAGACTAACAAACTACAGATAAATGAATATCTTTACTGTTATTTGAAAGATTTTAACTACCAATCACTGGGGAGTACATCTTCAATAGCAACTGCTGTTAATTCAAAAATAATTAAATCTATGCCCTTCGTAGTTCCTGATGACGCTGAACTCTCGCAATTTCATGTCACAGTAAATCCTATGTTCAAACGAATTCTCAATAATCAAATTGAAAATGATACGCTATGTGATATTCGCGACACACTTCTCCCTCGCCTCATGTCCGGCGAAATCGATGTGTCGAACATCGAACTCTAAGCCGCTAAATTCTTGTTTATCGCCATCACATTGAAGGGAGTGAAACCTCTTGGCAAACACATATACAGAAGCCGACTATGAGCAATCCGTCATGGAACTCTTTGGCGGCATGGACTATGAAATCGTCTATGGTCCCGATGTTGAGCGCAACATCAAAAGCCCGCTCTATGATGAGGTGTTGGAAGATTATATTCGCCGCTTGAATCCCGATTTGCCCTCGGAGGCGATTACCGACGCCCTTTTCAAACTGCGCAACTTTGAGAACGGCGAACTCGTCCAGCGCAACGTGGTATTCATGGACTATCTGCAAAACGGCGTTCCCGTGCGCTATCACGAAAGGGGGGAGGAACGCTCCTCTATCGCGTATTTGGTGGATTATGCAACCCCTGACAACAACTCCTTCATTGCTGCCAATCAATGGACTTTTGTGGAGAACAGCCAAAAACGCCCGGACGTGGTTCTGTTTCTGAACGGTCTGCCCATCGTCATTATCGAGCTGAAATCTCCCTCCCGCGAGGAAACCGATGCCAGCGAGGCGTTTTTGCAGCTTCGCAACTATATGCAGGAAATCCCCTCCATGTTCATCTATAACGCCATCTGCGTCATGAGCGACATGATGACGTCCAAGGCGGGAACAATCACCTCCGGCGAGGATCGCTTCATGGAGTGGAAAACGAAGGACGGCAGCTACGAAAATACCCAGTACGCCCAGTTCGATACCTTCTTTGAGGGAATTTTTACCAAGGAGCGTCTTCTTGACATTATCAAAAACTTTATCTGCTTTTCTAACGAGGGCTTGGCGCAGTACAAAATCCTCGCTGGGTATCACCAGTATTTCGCCGTCAAAAAGGCCGTGGTATCCACGGCGCACGCCACGGAAACGGACGGCAAAGGCGGCGTGTTTTGGCATACGCAGGGCAGCGGCAAATCTCTCTCGATGGTCTTTTATGTCCATGCGCTCCAATCTGCCTTGAACAGCCCCACTATTGTTGTCCTGACGGACAGGAACGACCTCGACGACCAGCTTTACGGGCAATTCGCCAAATGCAAGGACTTTTTGCGCCAAGAGCCGATCCATGCCGAAAACCGCGATCATCTCAAAAAACTTCTCGATGGGCGCAAAGCCAATGGCATCATCTTTACCACCATGCAAAAGTTCGAGGAATCGGACGAGCCGCTTTCCGAGCGGCGAAATATCGTTGTCATGGCCGACGAGGCGCATCGCTCACAGTATGGCTTGACCGAGAAAATCAAGCTGACCCGTAACGAGGCCGGGGAAGAAGTCGCGAAGCGTGTTGTGGGGACGGCGCGCATCATTCGGAACAGTCTCCCCAACGCTACATATATCGGTTTCACCGGGACGCCCATATCTTCCAAGGACAGGAGCACCCGCGAAGTTTTCGGCGACTATATCGACATTTACGATATGACGCAGGCCGTGGAGGACGGCGCGACGCGCCCCGTGTACTATGAGAGCCGCGTCATCAAGCTGAAATTGGACGAGGCTACGCTGAAACTCATTGACGACGAATACGACCTCATGGCGCAAAACGCCGACCCTGCCACCATCGAAAAGAGCAAGAAGGAACTGGGAAAAATGGAGGCGGTGCTCGGGAACGACAAAACCATAAATTCCCTTGTGTCCGATATTCTCGACCACTACGAAAACTACCGCGCCAATCTTCTGACGGGCAAGGCAATGATTGTGGCATATTCCCGTGCCATCGCCATGAAGATTTATCATCGGATTTTGGAACTGCGCCCCGGCTGGACGGAGAAAGTTGCCGTGGTCATGACCGAGAGCAACAAAGACCCGGAGGAATGGCGAAAGTATATCGGCAACAAGCATCACCGGGACGAGCTGGCCACGATATTCAAGGACAATGACAGCCCGCTGAAAATTGCCATCGTGGTGGATATGTGGCTGACGGGCTTTGATGTGCCGTCGATGGCGACCATGTATGTGTACAAGCCCATGAGCGGGCATAACCTCATGCAGGCCATCGCCCGCGTCAATCGTGTCTGGCGTGATAAGGAAGGCGGCCTCGTGGTCGATTATGTAGGCATCGCCGCCGCCTTGAAGCAAGCCATGAACGATTACACCGTCCGGGACAAGAAAAACTACGGCGATACCGACATTGCCAAGGTTGCCTATCCCAAATTCCTCGAAAAGCTGTCGATTTGCCGGGATATGTTCCACGGTTACGATTACGCAAAGTTTGCGACGGGCACGGACTTGGAGCGGGCAAAAACCATCACGGGAGCCGTCAACTTCATCGTTGGCCGGGAAAAGGACAAGGAGAAAGACACCTTCATCAAAGAGGCGCTGCTTCTTCATCAGGCGCTGTCCCTTTGCTCGTCCATTGCGCCGGAAGATGAACGGTTCGAAGCGGCTTTCTTCGAGGCTGTGCGTGTCCTCGTCCTGCGCCTCACCCACGGCGGCGAAGGACACAAAATTTCCCTGCCGGAGATGAACCAGCGCATTAACGAGCTTTTGAAGCAAAGCGTCAAAAGCGACGGGGTAATCAACCTATTCTCCGATGTGGAGCGGGAATTTTCCCTGTTCGATCCGAAGTTCCTCGAGGAAATCTCGAAAATGAAAGAAAAGAACCTTGCCGTGGAGCTTTTGAAAAAGCTCATCGCCGAGCAGGTGCAGATTTATCGCCGTACCAATGTGGTCAAGTCCGAAAAATTCAGCGAGATAATCCAACGGGCAATGAACGCTTACCTGAACGGAATGCTCACCAATGAACAGGTTATTGAGGAACTTTTGACTCTCGCAAAACAAATCTCCGAGGCGCAACAGGAAGGAGAGCAGCTCGGGCTTACGGCGGATGAACTGGCTTTCTATGACGCCTTGACGAAACCGCAAGCTATCAAGGACTTCTACGAGAATGAAGAACTGATTGCCATCACCAAGGAACTGGCGGACACGCTCCGTCGCAATCGCACGATAGACTGGCAGAAACGCTCCAGCGCACGGGCAAAAATGCGGATGCTTATAAAAAAGCTCCTCAAAAAGCACAAATACCCGCCGGAAGGCATGGAAGATGCCGTGCAGACCGTTATGACCCAATGCGAGCTGTGGACAGACAATCAAGATATGTAGGGGAAGATTTATAAACCTTTTAATTATTCCTCGAACCTTTTAATTATTCCCTGCCTTGGCGAAGGGGAGGCTCGTTTTCTGACAATTTGGAGAGGGATTTTTGATGCTTGCCACTGCAAAATACGCCAGCCGCAAAAAGCAAAAATGCCTGAAACCGCATGGAACAAACGGTTTCAGGCACAATTTTCCGTTTGGGCATTGTATCAAAAACGGAGTGAAGATAGAGCCGCATTATGACTACACCATCTTTCATCGCCATCGACCTAAAATCCTTTTACGCTTCGGTGGAGTGCGTGGAACGCGGCCTTGACCCGCTCACGACGAACCTCGTCGTGGCCGATGAGAGCCGCTCCACGAAGACCATCTGCCTCGCCGCCACCCCTTCTCTCAAAGCCTACGGCATACCGGGCAGGGCGCGGCTTTTTGAGGTGGTGCAAAAAACGAAGGAAGCAAACCAGCAGCGCAAGGCGAAAGCGCCGAGGCACATTCTGACGGGAGAATCCTGCGACGCCAGGGAACTCGCAACGAATCCCGCCCTCGCAATCTCCTATATCGTCGCCAAGCCCCGCATGGCGCTCTATTTGAAATACAGCACCCGCATCTACGGCATATACTTGAAATATATAGCCCCCGAGGACATACACGTCTACTCGATAGACGAGGTGTTCATGGATGTGACGCCATATCTCGCTACATACCATCTATCAGCTCACGATCTTGCGATGAAGATGATCCGGGAGGTGCTTCGAGAAACAGGCATCACCGCCACGGCGGGCATCGGCACAAACCTTTATCTCGCGAAAATCGCGATGGACATCGTGGCGAAGAAAATGCCAGCCGACAAGGACGGCGTCCGCATCGCCGAGCTGGACGAGATGAGTTACCGACGGCAGCTTTGGTCGCACAGGCCGCTGACGGACTTCTGGCGCGTGGGCAAAGGCTATGTAAAGAAACTCGAAGCTCACGGCCTGCACACGATGGGCGATATTGCCCGCTGCTCCCTCGGCAAACGGGGCGAATATCACAGCGAGGCCCTGCTCTATAAGCTTTTCGGCGTGAACGCGGAACTGCTCATCGACCATGCCTGGGGCTGGGAGCCATGCCCGATGTCGGCAATCAAGAGCTACACGCCGTCATCTAACAGTCTCGGCTCCGGGCAGGTGCTGCAGCAGCCGTATTCCCATGAAAAGGGGCGGCTCATCGTCTGGGAAATGACCGACCTCCTCGTCCTCGACCTTGTGGCGAAAGGACTGGTCACCGATCAGATGGTGCTGCGCGTCGGTTACGATATAGAGAATATAGAAAAGGGCTACACCGGCGGCGTCCACGTTGATCACTATGGCCGGTCTGTCCCCAAACCCGCACACGGCTCTGTAAATCTCGGGAAATACACCTCGTCCTCGAAGCTGATCCTCGCGGCGGTGGTCGACCTCTACGAGCGCATCACCGATGCGAATCTCTCCGTCCGCCGCGTCACCGTCACGGCAAACCACGTTGTTGCCGAGAAAAGCCTCCCGAAGCCGGAGGACAAAGCGGAGCAGCTTGACCTGTTCACAGACTACGAATCTATAGAACAGGAACGGGCGCGGGCTGAGAAAGAAGAAAAGAAGGAGAAAGCCCTCCAGCATGCCATGATCGCCATCAAGGAGAAATTCGGCAAGAACGCGATCCTCAAAGGGACGAACCTCGAACAGGGCGCAATGACTATCGAGCGCAACCAGCAAGTCGGAGGCCATCATGAATGACACTAACCGCTACGACGATATAATCAACCTCCCCCACCCCGAGCCGACCATTCGACCACGCATGGCAATGGAGAACCGCGCCGCCCAGTTCTCGCCCTTCGCCGCCTTGACGGGCTATGACGATGCGACGCGGGAAGAAGCGCGGCTGGTGGATATAAAACAAGAATTAAGCGAGGATATGAAAGATATGCTTGACGCAAAGCTGGCGATCATTGAACAACACATCAAAGAAGTGCCGAGTGTAGCCGTTACGTACTTCCTGCCGGATACGAAAAAAGCCGGAGGCCGCTATGTGACAGTCTCCGGCAAAGTGAAGAAGCTGGACGGTGTAGAGAGTGTGATCCATATGACGGACGGGACGAAGATTCCCATTGGGGACGTGCGGATGATCGAGGGAGACTTGTTCCATGTGTTTGAACAATATTGAGGAGGAATGAACATGGCTGACATCGAAAAAACCGCCGAGGCATTGCGTGGAAAAGGATATGAGGTATCCTGCTTTGAAACGGGCGAGGAAGCGGCGCAATATCTCGACGGCAAGATTGACGGATACACAGTGGGCTTCGGCGATTCGGAAACGCTACTCACCTTGGGCATGTTTGACCGTCTTTCCAAACACAACGATGTTCACGATCCAATGCATCGAAGCGAAGGAAAGGGATTCTACTCCACCGCACGGGACTGCCTCACCACCGAAATATTCCTTACCTCTGTGAACGGCATCGCGGAAACCGGGGAAATGGTGAACATCGACGGCACAGGCAATCGTGTCGCCGGTTCCCTTTATGGCCATCGGAAGGTGTATTTTGTCGTCGGACGAAACAAGATTGCTCCGACGCTGCAAGAGGCCGCGCACCGCGCAAGGAACGTCGCCGCACCCATGAACGCCGCCCGACACAATTACAAAACGCCCTGCGCCGTCACGCAGGATCGTTGCCACCACTGCAAAAGCCCCGACAGGATCTGCAACGCGCAGGTCATCTACTGGCGGAAGATGAACCACATGGACATGGAGGTCGTGCTGATTAATGAAGATTTGGGATTCTAACAGGAACTTTTACAGAAATTGATGTACGGAGGATGAATAATATAGACATGAACGCGGAATGCTTGATCTGCAAAAAGCCGTTGGTCTACACGGAAACAGACGAATTCATGGAATGCGCTCTTTGCCATAAAAGAGAACCCAGTAAAACAAAATGCGCTGACGGCCACTATATTTGCAATGACTGCCATACGCAGGGGATGGACGACCTGATCGGCCTTTGTCTGCAAACGCCATCAAAGAATCCAATTACCATTATACGGCAGATTATGCATCGTCCCTTTTGCCATATGCACGGCCCCGAGCATCATGTCATGGTAGGTGCAGCTCTTTTGACAGCCTTTAAGAACGCTGGCGGCAATATCGAACTCCATGAGGCGCTGATTGAAATGATGAATCGAGGAAAAAGTGTTCCCGGCGGCGCATGCGGATTTTGGGGAGCCTGTGGCGCAGGAATTAGTACCGGGATGTTCATGTCCATCCTCGCAAAATCCACGCCGCTTGCCAACGAGCCATTTTCACTCGCCCATCGAATGACATCAAAGGCGCTGGACAGAATCGGAAAAATTGGGGGACCCCGGTGCTGCAAGCGGGATTCCTTTCTATCCATTTTGGCAGCTATTGATTTCGTGGCAAAACATTTTGACGTGAAAATGGAAACGGAGAACATCGTTTGTGAGTTCTATCCGCAAAACAATCAATGTATCGGTAACAGATGTCCCTTTTTCAAAACTAAAATAAACCCGCTGTAGAACGTTTTACATCGCGCTCTTCTATGCTATAATACCCGTGAAGCGCGGAAACACGCGCAATAAACGAAAGAGGGGATTCTTTTTGAAGAAAGCAGATTTCATCAAGGCCGTCGCAAAACAGGCTGGCACGTCACAGAAAGAGGCGGATGCATTCCTCACGGCAGCTCTCGGAGCAATCAAAGATGCTCTGAAGAAGGACGATTCGGTAGCGTTCCTCAAGTTCGGCACCTTCAAGATCTCGAAGCGCTCCGCTCGCAAGGGCCGCAACCCGCAGACGGGCAAACCGATCCAGATTCCCGCCGCGAAGGTCCCGGTCTTCAAGGCAAGTGCTGCATTCAAAGAACTCGTCAACGGAAAGAAAAAGAAGAAATAAGCGGAATGAAACAGGCGCCTACCTGACGGTGGGCGCTTTTCTTATGCATAGGCACTCATGCGTATTGCTTTGGAGGTTTCCCCTTGACATTTTAGAACATATAATCTATTATTCTATACAAACACATTTTCGGTTATGCAGGGGGGTGTCAGCGATGGCCGAAGCTAAACGTGCCTGTATTGCAATCGACCTCAAGTCGTACTATGCCTCCGTAGAGTGTGTGGAACGCGGCCTTGATCCGCTGGATACGAACCTTGTTGTTGCTGACGAAAGCCGTTCCACGGGCACGATCTGTCTCGCCGTCTCTCCCCCGCTCAAAGCGCAGGGCGTTCCCGGACGTCCCCGACTCTTCGAGGTCATCCAAAAGGTACGGGAAATCAACAGCGCGCGGAAATACCACGTACCAGGAAGAAAACTCGTCGGAGAGTCTATAAGCGACGCCAAGTTGAAAGCCAACCCTGCGCTGGCGCTCTCTTACATCACCGCCATGCCACGCATGGGACTCTATATCAAGTACAGCAGCCGCATCTACCAGATATATCTCCGTTTCGTGGCCCCGGAGGACATCGTCGTGTACAGTATCGACGAGGTTTTCATCGAAGCGACGCCTTATCTCAAGACCTACCGCATGACAGCGCATGAACTGGCGATGGAAATGGTACGAGCGGTATTGCGCGAAACAGGCATCACGGCCACCGCAGGGATCGGCACGAACCTCTACCTCGCCAAGGTTGCGATGGATATCGTGGCGAAGAAGATGCCTGCCGACAAGGACGGCGTTCGCATCGCCGAGCTTGATGAATCCGCTTACCAGCAAAAGCTATGGAGCCATGTCCCGCTGACTGACTTCTGGCGTATCGGTCCCGGTACGGCAGCAAGGCTCGAAAAGCACAACATGTTCACGATGGGCGACATAGCCCGCTGCTCGATAGGGAAATCCTCTGACTACTGGAACGAGAATCTTCTCTATAAGCTCTTCGGCGTAAATGCCGAGCTTCTGATAGACCATGCGTGGGGCTGGGAGCCTTGCACGATTGCGGACATCAAAGCATATAAGCCGCAATCAAAAAGTCTTTCTTCCGGGCAAGTCCTCCCGAAACCTTATCCCTTCGCCAAAGCGCGGCTCATTGTTTGGGAAATGACCGACCTCTTGGCACTTGACCTTGTGGCAAAAGAACTTCTGACGGATCAGATGGTGCTGTATATAGGTTATGATCGTGAACTCCCGAAAGGCGGGGCTCCCTACTATACAGGACTGTTATCGGTCGATCGCCACGGACGCGTGAGGCTAACACCCGCGCACGGTTCTATCAACCTTGGGCAGCCGACTTCCTCTGCGAAGAAAATCCAATCGGCTGTGCTCGAACTCTTTGACCGCATTGTCAATCCCCATCTCCTTGTCCGCCGCGTCAACATCTGTGCGAACCATGTGACCACGGAGGCCCAAGAACGGGAACGGCCACAATCTTTCGACCTGTTCGCGGACATGGATGAGCAGGCACAGGCTATGGAGCAGGAGCGACGGGAACGTTCCATCCAAAGAGCCATCCTGGATATCCGCCATAAGTATGGAAAGAACGCTTTGCTCAAAGGCAGTAATTTTGAAGAAGACGCGATGACGCGGGAACGCAACCAGCAGATCGGAGGTCATCGAGCATGAACGCGCCAACGAATAATCCCCACTGCTATGACGATATGATCGGCCATGGGCACCCTATATCAAGGACGCACCCACCGATGGCAAGGAGCAAGCGTGCCGCACAGTTCGCTTCCTTCGACGCCCTGACAGGTTTCGGGGATGCCATCTGTGAGGCGGGACGTGAGACCGAAGCCAAACAAGAACTAAGCGAGGATATGATTGATATGATTGACGCCAGACTGGCTGTTATCGAGCAGCACATCAAGGAGCAACCGCGCATCGCCGTTACATATTTCCTGCTGGACACGAAAAAAGCCGGAGGCCGTTATGTGACGGTCTCCGGCAATGTGAAAAAGCTGGACGGGATAGAACGTGCTATAATCATGGCAGACAGAACAAAGATTCCCATTGAGGATGTCAGATATATCGAAGGGGATTTGTTCCGGCTGTTTGAGTAATGAGGCCTCTCATTTCTTCTTCAGGGTTTCTCTGTAAAATACTACAAAATATAAATTTGTCGCCGCCATTTCAAGGGGCATATCCGAGTAGTAGCACACGCCACTTTTTACTACGTTTTTACTACGAATGACGGCCTCAATATGCCGCGATTTGCCCCCATTTGCCCTTTTGTAATATTCAGACGAAGTTTTGTTCTTTTTTCAAAACGCGCATAATGCGGCATACGACGGCGTATTGCGGCATTTCGGAAAGGAGAATCCAATGACGAAAATACTTTTTGTTTGCCAAGCAAGAAATTCTTTTGGGCCGTCCAGTGGCATCCAGAGTTTGATTTTCATATAACTCTTGGAATGCAAAAAGACTTTGCAGCGTTTCCGATATGGTACTCTGGGCGTTGAATGGGGCATCAACAATGAAACCGTTTTTTACAGCAAATTTTTCTTGACCCGGGAAGCCTCCCGCATTATAATTAAAACGTGTTTTAGAACGTGTTTTAATTATAATGCGGGAGGCTTTTTGATGAAAGAACGGGAACAGACAGAGCGTGTCCGGCGGCGGATTCTGGAGACGGCGAAGAAGCTTTTTGTCGCGCAAGGCTACGAAAAAACGACCATCCGGCAGATGGTCGAAAAATCCGGCATCGCCTCCGGCAGTATTTACCATTTGTTCAAAAACAAGGAGGAAGTTTTTCAGGCAGAGATTGAGGAATTGATGGAGCGGTGCGTCGAGGAAATCAACGGACGTTTTCCCCGCGAGGACGGTCTTGCAAAATACATCGCGGTCTGGGCTTTGGAGACGCACGCCATCGCGACGTCCCCGATACTCCGGGAAATCTTCTACCATGCCTATACCTCGGATACCATGTTTGAAAAACTGCTGGACCGGCACGTATTGCTTTTGGCGCGTTTCGATGTGCGGCTTCCGCCGGAAAAAGACGCCCGCATCCGCGTCACGCTGCTTGGCGGCGCCATGCGCGGCTATATCGCGTCGTTCGCTTTCGCGAAGCCTTTCGACGAATCCGCGTTCCGCTCCGAGCTTTTGGCGATGGTCATGAACGCGTTGGGAGCGTCGCCAAAAACGCAGGCGGCAATATGGCGCACGCTGGAAAACAGGGATGGGGAATGGAAGGAAATCGCCGCCGTTCTTTTGCGGTGAAAGGGGGAGACAACATGCGGACGTATCGGAAAAAGATGGTTTTGGCGGCTGTTTCGGGGCTGCTGTCGGCTGCTTTGCTGGCAGGCTGCGGCACGCAAACAGGCGAACGGGCGGAGGATCAAGTTTGGGGGCGCGCCGACGCGAAAGAGATTGACGTGAACTCGAAAATTTCCGGGCGCGTCGTGGAGCTCTTGGTCAAGGAAGGCGACGAGGTGCACCAGGGCGATTTGCTCGCCCGCATCGACGACCGCGACCTCAACACCCAAAGACTCCAGCAGGAGGCGGCGATTCGTGCCATCGAGGCGCAAATCCTGCAAGCGGCGGCGACCACCGAAATGCAGAAAGGGACAACGGCGGCGGCTTTGGCGCAGGCAGAAACGAACCTCGCGCTTTGCTCGGCGGACCATGAGCGGTATGCGGAGCTTTTGGCGGCGGATGCTGTTTCGCGGCAATCCTACGACACCTACCGCGCACGTTACGAGGCCGCGCAGGCGGCTTACGAATCCGCAAAAGCCGCCACGATGCAGACCGACGTGAACCGGGCGAACGAAGCGGCGCTGGAGAAAAAATTGGAACAGGCGCAGGCGGCGCGGGCGCAAATCATGGTTTCGCTGGATGAGACTGAGATCCGCGCGCCTTTCGACGGCATCGTGACGGAAAAATACATCGAGGCCGGCTCCATGATTTCCCAGGGGACGCCGCTGGTCGCGGTGCAAGACCCGACGGACAACTGGGTGGACATCAAGGTGCCGGAGACAAAGCTCGGCGGCTATCGGCTGCACCAATCCGTGCGCCTGAGGGGCCGAGACGGGACGACGGAGGTGGACGGCGTCATCACGGACATCAGCCGGAAATCCGAGTTCGCGACCCAGCGGGCGACCAGCGAGCGCGGCAGCGACGCCGACATCATCAGCTTCAATGTGAAGATACAGGTCAATTCTCCCGCGCTTCGCCCGGGAATGCGGTTTCGGCTGTTGGGGGAGGGCGTCGCGTCATGACCGTTTGGGGGATTGCCCGGGAAGAATTTCGCCAAATGCGCCGGGGGAAACTGCCGAAGCTCGCGATTCTCCTGTTCTTGCCGCTTTTCTTCACCCTCGTTTTCGGGACGGCTTATCGAAACCAGTTCGTCCGCCATATTCCGCTGACGGTTTTCGACCAAGATCAAAGCAAGGTGTCCCGAACCCTCGTCCAAGGCTACGCGGATTCGGAAAAATTCACGATTGTTTCCCATGCGGATACGCAGGAGAAGATGGACGCGGAGCTTGAAAGCGGCAGGGCGTTGGCGGCGCTGGCGATTCCTGCGGGCTTCTCCAAGGACATCAAGCGCGGCGACGGCGGGAAAACCGTGCTGATTGTCAACTCCGCCAACAATACCATCGGCAACGCGGCTATCACGGAGGCGTGGAAAATCAACCGCACGCTGACCATCGGCGGCGCCCAGCGCATCGTCGAGCGGCTGGGGCAGATGCCGGACGAGGCGATGAATGCCGTTTATCCCGTGCACCTCGCCGTCCGCCTTCTGAACAATCCGCTGGCGGGCTTTTCCTCTTTTATGCTGAGCGGTCTCGGATTGCAGGGCGTCCAGATTGCGCTGCTCATCGCGGCGGCACCCGCGCTCTCGGAGGAGTACCGCCGCAGGTGGTATGACGGAAACGTCCCGGCGGCGCGCGTGCTGGCGGGGAAAATGATTCCCTATTGGCTTTCGTCGGTTGCCTCGTATTTCGTCTATCTTGCGGCCGCCGTCTTCCTTTTCGGTACGCCCGCAAAATGCGGCTTGCCGGAGCTTTTCCTCCTAGGCGGCATTTTTTCGTTCAGCGTCATCGGAGTGCTGTTTTTCTTTTCCGCGCTTTGCCCGAAGCCGATTCTCGCTATGCAGCTCCCGATGCTCTATGTCATGCCGGGAACGCTGTTCAGCGGACTGTCATGGCCTTTGTTCAGCATGAATCTTCCCGCTTCGCTTTACGCGGCTGTCATGCCCATCCGCTATGCGGCGGACAATCTGCGCGACCTCTTGCTGGCGGGGTACGCGCCGTCGCTCGCGGCGGATTGCCGCGCCCTGCTCGTCTGCGGCAGCATCGGTTTTCTCGCGGCATGGGCGGTATTTTCCCGTCGGCGGAAACGGCTCTTGCAAGCGGAAGGGAGGGCGTCCCATGCGTCCCTATATTGCGCGTGAATGGCGGCGTTGCTGCGCCGACCCGCGCCGCTTCGCGTTCCTGTTCGGCGCGGCGCTCGTCTATCTCGTCCTGTTTGCCGTGCTGTTCGCGCCGAATATCATCACGGAAGTGCCCTGCGTTATTTATGACGAGGACCAGTCCGCGCTGAGCCGGAAGCTCGCCCAAAAATTTGAGGACAACGAACGTTTCGGCATCATCGCCTACGCCGCGACGCAGGAGGAAACGCTGGCCTTGCTGCGGGAGAAGGAAGCGCTGGCGGCCATCGTGATCCCGAAGGGCTTTGCAAAAAGCATACAGACGGGCAGCTATACGACGCTTCTTTGCGTCGCCAACGGCGCGAATCTGATGCCTATCGGCGCCGCCACCGGCGACGGGGAAAATATCGCCGCGGAATTTTCCGACGAGATAGCCCTGCGCCGGGAAGAGCTTCGGACGGGACGGAACGAAGCCGCGCTGGGAAACCGCGTCGTCCCGGTTCGCCACGAGCTGCGTGTGCTGAACAATCCGACGCAAGGCTATCGGTACTTTTACCTCTTGGGGCTGCTCGTCGCCGCGCTCCAGCAGGGAATTTTTTTCGCGACGGGCGCGGCGGTCTGCTCCGAATCCACTTCCCAAGAGGAAACGAGGCCCACCGTGCGCCTTTTTTTGGCCAAGGCCGTCTTTTACTGGCTGCTTTCGATGGCCGCGTTTTCCATGCTCCTGCTTTGCATTGTTTATGCCCTCGATATTCCCCTGAAGGCGCACACCGGAGAGATGTTTCTTGCCGGCGGGGCTTTCGTCTTCGCCACGGTCTCGCTCGGTCTCGCTTTCGCGTCCTTCTTTTCCGACGAGGAAACTTTCGCCCGCGCTTCCATCATGTACCCGCTGCTCGGCTTCATCGTCTCCGGCTACACCTATCCGCTGATGGCGATGCCGCCTGCCCTGCAAAATGCGGCAAGGCTTTTGCCGCAGACTTGGTTCGCCAATATTTTCCGCGAGCTTTTCCTCGCCGGGCATTCGCCGCAAGCGGGGGAAGGCATGGCGGCCATGGCCGCCGTCGGCGTCTTTTGTCTCCTCGTCGGCTGCGCACGATTTTCCGCAAAGGGACGCGGGAGCGAGATGGGGCACGCATCGTGATGAAACGGGAGAACGCGGCCTTGTCTGCGCCTCCCAAGGAATCGGCATCGGAAACTGCACGGCAGGATTCACGACGCATTTGCAGGGCTGCCCGCCGACCGCAAAAACAATGGCAGATTTCCTGTCAGGAATGTCATGAGAAAAATCATCATCATCCCCGACTCCTTCAAGGGAACACTCTCTTCAAAAGATGCTTGCTGCATCATGGCCGACGCGGCAAGGAAAATCTTTCCCCATGCGGATGTCATCCAAGTCCCGATAGCGGACGGCGGCGAGGGAACTGTGGATGCGGCTTTGTCCGCCATCGGAGGGAAGAAAGTCCGTCTTCGCGTTACGGGGCCGCTTTTCAACGAAGTGGATTCCTTTTACGGCCTTCTTCCGGACGGAACGGCAGTCATCGAGATGGCGGCGGCAGCCGGGCTCCCTCTCATGGGTGATTCCAGAGATGTAGGCACGGCAACGACATACGGCGTAGGCGAACTAATGCGGCACGCGCTTGCGCATGGCGCACGCAGAATTGTTCTGGGCTTGGGCGGAAGCGCCACGAACGAAGGAGGCTGCGGTGCGGCGGCAGCATTGGGGGCCGTGTTCAGGGACTCCATCGGAAACAAATTCATACCAACAGGGGAATCCCTTCGCAGCATTGTCTCCGTGGAGACCGAAAAAATACGTGCAGCCATGCAGGGCATCCGTGTGGAGGCGATGTGCGACGTTCACAATCCGCTGTGCGGCGAGAGCGGGGCTGCGGCAGTCTTTGCACCGCAGAAGGGCGCAGACGAGCGCACAGTTCATGAACTTGATGACGGTCTCCGGCATTTGGCGGATGTCATCGCTCACGACATCGGCAAAGCTGTCGATGGTCCCGGCGCAGGAGCCGCAGGAGGCATGGGCGCGGGCGTTATCGCCTTTTTCAATGGTCGCTTGGTTCGCGGCATTGACGCCTTGCTCGGCTTGGCAAATTTCGACAAGATGCTGCTGGGCGCGGACATCGTGCTTACCGGCGAAGGCCGTTTTGACCGCCAGTCGCTGATGGGAAAAGCTGTCGGAGGCATCGCAAAACGCGCACAGAAAGCAGGGGTTCCCGTAGTCTGCGCGGCAGGAGCAATAGAGGATGACATAGCTGAGGCATACCGCGCGGGCATTGCCGCCGTTTTCAGCATCAACCGAGCACCGATGCCCTTCGAGGAAGCCGTGTGCCATACCCGCGAGAATTTGGCTGACACAACGGAAAATTTCCTCCGTCTGCTGAAAGCAAAACAATCTGGCTATAGATAATGGCTACACCATAGGGGCTACTGCGGGATGAGGTGATACGTGAGATGGAACCGAACCGATACTGGCTTTTGTATTTCGGCTTGCTGTTTGTTTTCTTGGGCAGTAAGGTCGGGCAAGCGCTCTGCTTGTGGACATACAACATTTTGCGCGCCTGTTTTTATGCCACGTTGGCGCTGGCTGCTGCAGCGCTCGCCAAACTTTTGTGGGAAGTAAGTTTCTTGCTCTTAAAATTCGCAAACGCGCTCATAAAGGAACAAGAGAACCATACTTCGGCCAGAGCTGGGGAAACAACTGAAAACGCCCCGAGAGAAAGCGACTAAAACAAGACAAAGAAACTCCCCCATGACGGCATGTAAACGCCCCATGGGGGAGTTTCTTTGTGAGCGGACTCCCAGCTACCGAGCCAGGAAAGCATCCAATAATATGCTCGATTCGTTATATTATCACTGTTCTCGAATCGAACCAATTCGTAGTGTGCTCCATCGTGAGAATAATCTTGTTTTACTATTCTCTTTCTTATGGCATATAGCGCACTCCCAGCTTTTCATCTTTTCCCAGATACTCAAGAAGAGCTTTGCAGATAACACATTCATCTTTCATTATTTCTGTTCTCTTATCATTTCATCAAGAAGCTCTACTGCACTGCGGATCATATTCGGGCAAACTGTACGAAACAGATTCTTTTCAAGTATAACAGCCTTTTCCTCCGGTTTTGAAAGATCATACCCCAGCAGTTCTCTGCAAACAACACTCCCGTTCTTTTTGATAAATCTGTTCATGTACTCCTCTGCTATAGCATACGCTTTGTTTTTTGTATCAAGATCATCAATCTCAGAATGCCCATATAAAAGCCCTAACACCATAAGAGCACCTGATACTGCTCCGCACATCTCACCCTTCCTTGCTCCGCCGCCAAAATTGGTGGCCAGCTTAAGTGCAAGCTTTTCATCGATTCCTTGCTCTAAGGCATAAGCGGTGAATACACCTTGGGAACAGTTGAAATTGTGACTATAATACTCTACGGCTATTTCTGCGTGCTTGTTTTCCATAACTATTTACTCCTTGTTTTAACCTGGATTCCCAGATTAACATGACGAGGTTGGCAATGCCACTCCGAGAGTCTCATAAATCTCAGCCTGCTTGTTAAGAAGCTCACCTATCCTGAGTTTGTGGTTTTCATCTTCGAAACACTCAAGGACATCGAGCTTATCAAGCAGCTGCTGCATACTATAAGTTTTATACAGATCTGTCTCCTTCATCTTGTGATCAAGATAGGGAACCAATATAAGTGCTACAAATTCAGTGAATATCTTGCCATCGAGATTCTTCTCTGATTTCGCAAGAAGGCGTCTCATGTTGAATCGGTCCTTGATGTTGCTGAAAGCCTTTTCAACGATGTCCTTCATGCGATACAGATGCGGTGCCGTAAACTCTTTGAAGCATACGCCATCTATTTACAGAATAAGCATAGGAACATTAATTGTCAAGAATGTCTCTTTTCGACACTATACAACGATAACCCCGCTATCGTTACATTGTTTGCACACCCCCTACTTCCTTTATGCCATTTCGATGACATTTTCACTCTGTTTTTCTTCTCCCCTAAATAAAAATGACCGCCAGAGATGGCGGTTTTTCTTTGCTTTCGCGGTATCGTTACCTTGTATCATAGTTGAGCTTCCGTTGTTCCCATGTCCTTGCGGCTGCAAGCAGTTCCGCAGAAGCTGAAATCTCTTCTATTGCCCGTTCTCATTTCTTCTTCATGATTGTCCGCTACCATAAAAATGACGAAAAAAGTGTTTGTTTGTCATCGGTTTGTCATCGGTTTTTCAAGGGCCTTATCTGAGTAGTAACACACGCCCCCTTTTACTACGATTTTACTACTTTTGCCTGCCTCAATATGCCGCGTTATGGCCTTATTCCGTCCAAATTGATTGTTTGCCACGGCAATATCTGCCGCTCGCCGATGGCCGAGTTCGTGATGAAGGATATGGTGCGGCGCGCGGGGCTGGAGAACGAGATTTTCGTGGCCTCCGCCGCCTGCCGTCGGGACGAGATCGGCGCGGACACCTACCTCGGCACGCGGGAGAAGCTGGACGAGATGGGGATCCCTTACGAAAAGCGGCACGCGCGGCAGATTACCATGGACGATTATAAGCAGTATGATTTCATCGTCGCCATGGACGAGGAGAACATGCGCGACCTCGACCGCATGACGCAGGGCGATCCCGCGAAAAAGACGCGGCTTTTGATGGAAATCGCGGGAGAACGTCGGGGCGTGGCCGATCCGTGGTACACGGGGGATTTCGATGCGACGTTTCGCGACGTGCAGCGCGGCTGCAGCGCGATATTGGATGAACTGCAAAAAAGGAGGCGGCAAACATGAAACGATACGCCATGCTTTTCGCGGCGGTGTTCGTCTTTTTGCTTTTGAGCGGCGTCGCCGTTTCGGAGGCGGCGACGGCCCGGCTTTCGGTGCAGATCACGCTTTACGACTTGGAACAGGACGCCGGGCAGCCCGTTGCGGTCGGCAAAGCGGTGTTGACAGGTATAGAGCAAAAGGCCCAGTTATTTTCCGTTTCGTCGGAGCTGGGGCAATCCGGGCAGACGTATGACCGCGACGTCTTTTATGTGACGCGCACAGGGCGGGATATCCAAACGGGCGCGACGCGGTTCCGCGTCCGTCACGAGCAGATTATTGAAAACCGATGCACGGCAATGGAGATTCGCGAGTATACGCTGCAAATCGGCGGAAGCTGCGAGCTGTATTCGGATCGCGGACAAATCCGCGCGGTGATGAAATTCGTGTAATGATTGCAGGAAGGCTGCCGCAGGAAGAAATCTTCCTGCGGCAATATTTTTTCTGCAATCCGAAACTTTTCAGCCAAAGCCAAGATGCCTTGTGCTGCAAGCGATGGAACGCTGTCCATTTTTTACGAAAATCCATTTCGCTTCGTGAAGATTTCCGCCAGTGAGACGTTCCCACTTTCCGGCCGTCCGCGAAACGTGTGTGGGGCCTTTGTCTCATGGTAAAAGTGACTATTCTCCACTATAATTCATATAAAAGAGTGGCTTAGCGTTCGCCGACAAGCCGCAGGAAAAGGCTTGGGCAAGGTCTCTTTCCTGCGGCTTATTTTTATCTGTGACAAAATTCCTTCTTCATCGGGAAAGGAGGTGCACCGTGCAATTCATGTCTACGCTTCATTATTCCGCTTTCTATATCTGCGCAATCCTCCTCTGCGCTTCCTGCATTTGCTATACGCTGCTCCAAGGCCGCGTCATTCGCCAGCAGAACAAGATCTATATCATGCTCCTTGCCAATATGCTGTTCTGCGCAGTCAGCATGATTTGCGTCATTTTTTTCGAGAGACAGTACGGCGCGGAGTCTCATTTCATCGCGGATATGTCCCGATTCGTTTCCTATGTTTTTCACGATGCGATGGCGCCGATATTCGCCTACTATGTGTTCCTGGTCTGCGGCAACGCCTGGAAGCTCACCCGGCGCACGCTCGTCTTGTATTCTCTCCCGTTCCTCTTCACGGAGTTCGTGATCCTGATGAATCCGCTGACAGACTGGGTATATCATTATGACAGCGCGTTCCAGTATCACCGGAATTGGGGCGCGTATTCCATTTATGTCGCGGCATTCTTCTATATGATGATGGGGCTGCAGAACCTGCTCCGGTATTGGCGCGCGCTGACTTCCGCCAAGCGAAACGCACTGGTATTTTTCATCTCCCTGGTTTCCATCGGAATCCTCATACAGGTCATCTGGCAGGACATCCTGATCGAGCTTTATACGGACGCGCTGGCGGCACTGGGGCTGATGCTCTCCATCGAGGACGAGGACGCCCGCATCAACACGATGACGGGCGCATACAACCGACAAGCGCTGCAGCTGGATCTCGACACGTATTTCGTCATGAAGCTTCCCTTTCAGGTCATCGGCGTGCAGATAACGGATATGGACATGCTGCACCGTACGATGGGCGCCGCCGCTTCCGATACGTTCCTCCGTATCGTGGCGGATTATCTTCGGACGCTGGCGCCTCCCTACCGTATTTATTACGCGAATCTTTCCACATATATCATCCTTCTCCCGAAAAATGACGCGGAGCAGGCCGCGGACGTCGCGGCCCAGATCCTTGCGCGATTCGGCAGGACATGGAAAAGCGACAAGTTGGAGACGCTTTTGCACGCGGCGGTCATCCACGGCGTGGCGCCCGACAACTTCCCGTCATCGGAAGACGTGCTGTTCATGGCGGACAACCCGGTCCCTTCCCATGCGGAACAAAAGGTACTGTCGGGGCGCGACCTCAGCTATCTCCTGCGCCGTCTCGAAGTGGAGCGCGCGCTTCACCGCGGGATGGAGGAGCACACCTTCGAGGTCTATTACCAGCCGATCTACGCTCTGCCTTCGCTGCGCCTGAAAGGCGCGGAAGCCATCCTCCGGCTTCGCGACCGGGTGCTGGGAAATATTCCGCCCGCCGAATTCATTCCGGCGGCGGAGCGGGCCGGCCTCATCGAAAAAATCGGGGAATTCGTGCTGGAAGAAGTTTGCATATTCATGGCCAGCGGCGTTCCAGACGAACTGGGACTCAGCTATATCAGCGCAAATCTTTCCATGCTCCAGTGCGTACAGCCGGGATTCACGGACCGCATGAAGGCCATCGTGTCCCGTTTCGGCGTCGAACCGGCGAAAATCAATTTCGAGATTACCGAATCGGTGGCGGCAAACGATTACAGCGTGCTGGACGGCGTAATCCGCGTGCTGAAGGAAGGCGGCTTCACGTTTGCGATGGATGATTACGGCACCGGCTTCTCGAACATGCAGGCGGCGTTTTCCCTCGATTTCGACATCGTGAAAATCGACAAGGGCATTCTCTGGAACGCGGAGAAGAACCGCATCGGCCGCGCAATCCTCGAAAACAGCGTGCGCATGATCCGGGATATGCAGCGAAAGATCCTGGTCGAAGGCGTGGAAACGGAAGCGCAGCTCCAGTTGGTGAAGGAGTTGTCCGTCGACTATTTGCAGGGGTTTTATTTCTCGAAGCCCGTGCCGAAAGATAAGTTTATCGAGCTGGTCCGCTCAGGGCAGGCGCCGAACGGTCCGAGCGCCGAACGGGAGGCGTCGTCATGATGAAATATCTCCGGGCGATTCCCGACTGGGGCCGCTGGCTGATTGCATTCCTCCTCTTCCTGTTGGCGATAGGAATATTCGGCGTCTTCGCCTTTGCGCCGACGCAGACGCCGCGGACAGTAAAGGTCGGATTGGTCCTGCCTTACAGCATGGACGCCTCCGAGCAGTGCGGCGTGCATTACGAGGGCATGAAACAAGCCTGCGAAGACTTCGACGTGGAGCTGCTCGTGCGGGAAAGCAAGAACGCCCAGGAATACCGCCAGGCAGCGCATGACTTGGCCAAAGAAGGCGTGGGCTTGATCTTCCTGTGCGGAAACCCGCGTCCCTCCACTGTGGACGACGCCATCTCCGAGAATCCGAAAGTCACTTTTGCCACGATGACCAGCGGTATCAACGCCGCCAACGTGACGACCTGCCTCGTTCGCATGTATCAGGGCCGTTATTTGGCCGGGGCTTTGGCGGCTATGCAGACAAAAACCGACGTCATCGGTTATGTGGCGGCTATGCAGAATCCCGAGGTCACTCGCGAGATCAACGCATTCGCCCTCGGCGCGCGCCGTCTGAACCCGAAAGTGCGCGTAATCGTCGCATGGACGAATGCCTGGAAAAACGAGGAAAAAGAAACAGAGAACGTCCGCCGTCTCGTCAAGGAGGCCGGTGCGGACATCGTGACGTATCATCAGGACGATCAGTCCGTCCACCGAGCCGCATCCGCTTTGGGCGTGGATTATATCGGTTATCAGGTCCGGCAGGCAGATATGCCCGAGCATTCTCTCGGTTCCGTGGTCTGCCGCTGGGACATTTATTATCGGGCCATCATCGATCACTATCTGAAGGGAGACCTGAACAAGATCAAAACCCGCTGGATCGGCATCGAGGATGGCGCGGTCTGGCTTTCCGACGTACCGGACCGCATCGAATATCTGACAGGCTATTTCGTCGTTCGCCTGCGCCGCGAGTTGGATCACGGCCGCCCGATTTTCAAAGGGCCGATCCGCGACACGGCGGGCAATTTGCGCATCGCCGACGGAGAAGTGCTCCGGGACACTGCACTGACAACGCGCATGGATTGGTTTGCGGAAGGGGTGGAATTCCTTGGAAAATGAAACGAACCACCCGTATTCCTCGATTCTGAAGGTCGCCGTCGAATTCCTCGTCCTTGTGGTCGGACTGGGCGTCTGCGCGATCTTCATGCAGCACAAGATCACGCATCTTCTGAATATGACGATGGAGCAGATTGTCGCACGTCAGACGGAAGATATGGCGCATCTCGCCGAAAACCAGTTCCGGAGGGAACTGGTCGTCCTGCATTATGCGGCGGAATATATGCAGGCAAATCCGGACCGCAGCGAAGATATTCTGAAATCGATCAACTCGCCTGCAGCCCACAGCGGCTCCGCAGGCGTCCTCTCCGTCGAAGGCAAATATGTGCTCGGCGCAAAACTCCCTGTGCATGTTTTTCCGCGTCTCCCCTCTGCCATCCGAGGCGAGGACGTGGTGGATTTCGCTTATGGGCAGGGACTCCTCATCGCGGTGCCGATTCTTTCCGGGGATAACGTGCGCGGCATCCTCTGGCGGCTCTATGACGACAAACTGGTCCAGCAGCATTTCGGCCTTTCCGATTACAATTCCAGTTTCCACTTTGTCCTGATGGCGCGCGAAGGGCAGGCCATCGTTCCCTACAAAAAGAACCCGAGCGAAAAGGACCTCGTCTTCTCCGATCCCTCGGTGCAAAGAGGGTTCGCTGAAATCCGCTCCCGTCTCGACAGAGCCCTCTCGACAGCGATTTACACGGAAAGCGCTCAAGGCCGGTTTTTCCTGTTCGGCGCCGATCTTCCCGAATCGAACTGCTCCCTTCGCGGCTTCGTCCCATGGGAAGCGGTGGCGGGCGACATTTCCCGTATCTATATCTGGATCCTGCGCGCGGGAAGTTTCCTTCTCTTTTTGCTGGCCGTCATCAGCGTCCATCTCTTTACCGTGCAGCTGAAAGCCGAAGAAAGTGACGCCCTGCGCCGCGAGAAGGAAGTTTCCGACCGGGCGAGCCAGGCGAAGAGCGCGTTCCTCGCCAACATGAGCCACGAGATTCGCACGCCGATCAACTCGATCCTCGGCATGAATGAGATGATCCTGCGCGAGGTGGAAAAGCCTTCCATCCGCGAGTACGCACAGAGCATTTCCCGGGCGGGCGAAGCGCTTTTATCCATCATCAACGATATTCTCGACTTCTCGAAAATCGAATCGGGCAAATTCGAAATCGTCGAAAGCGAGTATCAGCTTTCCCGGCTCCTGAAGAACGTCGTGGCGATGATCCGCCCCCGGGCCGAGGAAAAGGGACTGGACTTCACGCTCCATATCGACGAGGATCTGCCGAATGTGCTGATGGGCGACATGATGCGCATCCAACAGATCGTCATCAACATCCTGACAAACGCGGTCAAGTACACGCCCGTGGGCGAGATCAATTTCTTTGTGTTCAACGAACGCAAGGAGGAAAACCGCATCTATCTTGCCTTCGTCGTCAACGACACCGGCATCGGCATCAAGGAGGAAGACCAGAAGAAGCTGTTCCAGGAATTCGAGCGGCTGGATCAGGAGAAGAACCGCAATATCGAAGGAACGGGGCTCGGCCTTGCCATTTCCCACATGCTGCTCAACCTGATGGGCGGCCAGATCAGCCTGAAAAGCGTTTACGGCGAGGGCTCGACCTTTACGGTCATGCTGCCGCAGACGATCGTGGAGGACTCCCCCATCGGCAATCTGGCGGAACGCATGAACGAGGCCGCGGTCCAAACGGCCCAGTATGTGCCGTCCTTTACCGCGCCCACCGCCGATGTGCTCGTGGTGGACGATAACGAAATGAATCTCCTGGTCGTCAAAGGGCTGTTGAAGGAAACGAAGCTCCGGATCGATACCTGCCTGAGCGGAACGGAATGCCTCGAACGCTTGAAAGACAAAACCTATGATTTAGTCCTGCTCGACCACATGATGCCGGGCATGGACGGCGTGGAAACGCTTCACAAGGCAATGACGCTGCCCAACGCGAAAGGCGTCCCCTTCGTCGTGCTGACCGCCAACGCCATCGCAGGCGCGAAAGAAGCATTCCTGAGCCAGGGCTTCGTCGCGTACCTGTCAAAACCCATCAACAGCCGTCTGCTGGAAGAGACGCTGATGACATATCTGCCGCAGGACAAGCTGCAGCCCGGCCCCACCGCCGAAGAAGTCGCCCGGGCCCATCAGGGCGCGCCGGCCCCCCTCGAGGAAAACGCCGCAGGCGGCGCACAGGCGCCCGACACGGGCGACCTCGACATCGAGCAGGGGATGAAGTATAATGGCGGCATGCTGGATATGTACAAGACGGTGCTCGGCATGTTCGTCAAGCTGCGACCGGAAAAGCAAAGTCAGATGATGGCGCATCTCGTCGCGGAAAACTGGCCGGATTACGCCACGATGCTTCACGCGCTGAAGTCTACGGCAATGGTCATCGGCGGGCAGAAGCTTTCCGACGCCGCAAAGGAACTGGAACTGGCAGGCAAATGCTGCTATGCGGAAGACTCCAGCAGCGAAGAAAAAGAAGAAGCGGCCTGGTTCATCCGGTCGCAGCACGGGAGAACCATGACGCTCTATAATAAACTGGCAAATGATGCAGAGAGGTGGCTGAACGAAAACCATGATACTTGAAGACAAAAGCATTACGGTATTGATTATCGACGACGACGAAATCAATCGCCAAATGGCGGAAATGATCCTGAAAAAGAATTTTGACTACCGAATCCTGACTGCGGAGTCCGGCATGCGCGGATACGAGTTGATGCAGAACCAGACCGTGCACCTCGTGCTTCTCGACGTGTCGATGCCCGTCTGGGACGGATTAAAAACGCTTCAGTTCATCCGTTCCAACGAAAAGCTGAAAAATACGCCGGTCATCATGCTGACGGCCGCCGCCGACCGCGAAACGGTTGTCAAAGCCAGCTCCTACGGCGTGAAAGATTACCTCCGGAAGCCTTTCCTCCCCGATGAGCTTACCGCCCGCGTGGCGAAGGTCATTTGGGACAACTGGCTGCAGCAGGATTTCGACTCGCTGGAGTCGGACCTCGACGCCCTGCTGAAATCCGTCGAGATAAAATAGCGGATACGATCTTCCATTCTACCCGGCAAACAAAGAACGCGTGCGCGGATTTCTCCGCTGCACGCGTTCTTTTTGTCGTCTTTTTGTGAAATACTTATTCCATTACCCCTTGTACAGCGGCACCGTCAGGCTGCCCGTGGGCATCAGCGTCA
Organism: uncultured Selenomonadales bacterium; assembly: GCA_900321035.1. Taxonomy (GTDB): domain Bacteria; phylum Bacillota; class Negativicutes; order Selenomonadales; family Selenomonadaceae; genus RUG12372. Next base: position 73,186 of record ONUH01000011.1, read on the forward strand.
TGGTGTAGTCCTTGCCCACATACTGCTCGGCCAGCTTCAGCGCCTCGTCCACCTCGTCCACCGCCGCCGTGAACAGCATATCCTTTGCCAGCTGCTTGTCCAGCGCCGTCACGAGGATGAATTTCGCCTTCTTCATCAGCCGCGTGACCGCGTACGCCTTGTTCGCGCCGATGACAAAGCGCTCGCGAAGCTCCGCTTCGATGGCCTCCGGCGAGCCGAGCCGCTTGCAGGTTTCCTCAAGGACCTTGCTGCCGCTGCCCTCCTCGCATTCGGCCAGCAGCACCACGACGCCGCCCTCGCGCACCGCGAGAGACGCGTTGTCCATCGTCTTCTGCATCTGATAGACGTTGATGTCCTTCGGATAGCCGCCGCAGCTCACGATGACCACGTCGGCCTCCTTCTCGATGGGAACGCCGTAGGTCGCGTCCACGAACTTGCAGGCTTCGATATGCGCTTTCACATAATCGCCGGCGAACATTTTCAGGAAACGATGCTCGGCGTCGAGCACCGCGTTGAACAGGAACACGCTGCGCCCTTTCGCCCAAAGCGCCGTGCCTTCCAGCTGATCGTCGTACACGGGATTGCCCGCGGCCTTGCCGAGTCCCGCCCGCGGGTCCATCATGAAGCTGTGGTTGTGGCGCACCGTCTCCATCGCCGCGCAGCCCGGCAGCACGGCCTTCCTGCCGCCGCCGTAACCGCTGAAATAATGATGGACGATGGTGCCCGTCAGGATCACATGGTCGCTGTGGCAGATGCGCTTGTTGATCAGCACCGGCGTGAAACGGCTCGTCGTGCCGAAATACTCGAAATCTCCGGGGATGTTGCAGTCGCTGTTGTACATCTTGAGGCGCGACGCGACTTCCTCGCCCACGCCTTCCTTCATTTCCTCCTCGGTCATCAGGCGATGCGTGCCGAGGGAGAACACGATCTGCATATTCTCGTCGGGAACGCCGAGGCGGTTCATCTCGTTCACCAGCACCGGCATGAAGTCAAAACTGTTCGCGACGCGCGTCGGATCGTTGCAGATGAACGTCACGGTGTCGCCGGGCTTGATGATCTGCGACAGCGGCGGCGTCCCGATGGGATGCTCCACCGCGTCCAGCACGGCGCCCTTTATATCCTCCAAAAGCGGCTGCTTCGGCATCTCGATGACTTTCAGCACGCGGCTCTCATTGACGGAAAACTTCTTCGTCCCCCGCCCGTAATGAAACGTGTACTCTTTCATATTCCGGCCTCCTTTGCGAAATGAACTTTCTACCTGTATTATACAAGATTCCGCACGATTTCCCAAGGGGTATTTATGGAAAATTTATGGAACGCCGTCCCATGATGTACCGTTTTTATAGCTCAGTCCGAACCGCAGGAAGATCTTTCCTATGATATGGTCGATCTGCTTCTCGATCGTGTCCGCGCCGCCGTAAAACGTCAGCATCGGCGGCACGATGGCGCAGCCGGCCTCCGCCGCCGCCTTCAGATTGCGAAGGTGCACGAGGGAAAGCGGCGTCTCTCTCGGCACGAGCACCAGCTTCCGACCTTCTTTCAGACAGACGTCCGCCGCCCGCAGCAAAAGATTGTCCGCGTAGCCGCTCACGATGCCCGCCAGCGTCTTCATGCTGCACGGAACCACGATCATGCCGTCCGCCGCGAAGGAGCCGCTGGCAATGCGCGCCGCCATATCCCGCGGGTCGTAAAACGCGTCCGCCAGCCCCTTCAAGTCTTCCGCCTTCAGCGACGTCTCGCAGGCCAGCGTCCGCTCCGCCGCCTCGGTCACGACAAGATGAGTCTCCACCTCCGCCGCCCGAAGGGCCTTCAACAAGGCATATCCCATCACGACGCCGCTGGCGCCGGAAATACCGACAATGATGCGCATACTTCTTCCTCCCGCTCTTTTCTTTCCCCATTATACCACGCGCCGCCCGCAAGTTGAAGAATGTTCCGCTTCGTGGTATAGTGGGGAACGGATATTTCGCGAAGGAGAGACGCAGCATGTTTTTTTCGGCGGTTGGGCTTGTACTGGTACTCGGCGTTCTGCTTTTGGCGCGGGCGCGGCAGTTGGAGGATATGACGGCGGGGTGGCGCATGGCGCTTTACGGCGCGCTGGGATTGTTTTTCGGCGGGTTCTTCGCCGACGGACATGTTTCGGGCATTTTTCATTGGTACGGAAAAAGCGGCCTCTTGCTTGCCTCAGGCGGCGACGTGGTCCTTTGGGGCGGCGTCGCGCTGATGGTCATCTGGATCGGGCTTCGCGCGGCGACGCGGCTCCGGTATGAGAACAGTGAAGCGGGCGAGGCAGCCGCGGTGGGACGCGCGGGCTCCCGGCTCGACATTCTCGTGATCGTGATCGCGGGCCTTGCGCTGTCGGAAATCGTGCCGAATTTCCTCGGCGGCATCGACGCGATGCGGCTGGACCTTTCCTCGCCGCCCGTCGTGGAAAAAGTCAAGTTCCGCATGATGCACGTCTACGAGGACAAAAGCCGCCGCTGGGCGTCGGACCGCCGCGACGCGGTCTTCCTCCGGGAGAACGGCGAAGAGCTTACCATCCCGGCGCCCGTCACGAAATCCTTCGACGAGCAGGAGCCGCTTCGCGCGGCAACGGCGGCGAAGCCGGACGATGCCATGGAGATAACCTACTATCCGAAATGCAAGACCGTCGTTTCCGTACGGCCTTTATAATAGCCAAAGAAAAGCTCCCTTCCGCGCCAAACCGGCGTCGAAGGGAGCTTTTGTCTGCGTTAGGTCGCTATCAGCCGAAGGTCGGGAATCCTTCCTCGCCGATTTGCACGGTATGGGTCTTGGATTGGCCATTTGTCGAGAAATGCGGCTCGTCGATATTGAACTCGTAGGGGTCGGTCATGATCCACTGGCCGATCCACTGCTCGCCCGTCTTTGTCTGGTCGAAGGTGCGCTGGAAGGAATACGGGGAAGTATGCACAAACGTCGCCTTGCCCGAATCAAGCTTGAACACGTCCATCTGGCGTCCCACACCCATTTGCGGGCTGGCGAAGCCGTAGTCGATGTAAAGGAAATTCTTGTTGCCTCCCGTGTGCACGAAAACAGGACGAACGCGGTTGTTGCCGACAAAATCCTTTTTGCAGACGACCTTGCCGTTCAGCACGATATTCAACCGATTGTTGTCGACAAACGCCATGAGCGTGTCAAGTTTCCCCGAGCCGTCGTCGTAAAGGCATACGTTGTCCGCAGGAAACGTCGTCAGTTCCTCGCAGTAGGAGGCGGGACCGAGATTGTATTTTGGATTGAACATTCCCGGCCGCTCATCGAACCCGATGGTCGTCGTAATCGTCCCCGAGGCATAGGCCGCGATTTCGTACTGATTGAAATAGAACGTCACGCCGCGCGGCTCGATGACCCAGGAAACCTTGTCGTGAATGACTTGATCCGCGACGGTGGCTTCCATGCTGTCAAAGAACGTCCCCTGCCTGTTTTCCTCGTAGAGCTTTTCGATGAGAACCTCAACGAGCTGTTCGCCGTCGGGGAACACCTGATTCAGTGACAGCCTCTCGCCCGTCGAAGCGTCGAAATTCACGCCTTGATACATCTGCCCGCCATGGGCGCCGCCCGTGTAAGTATATGTCGAGTCAAGGAACGACAGGACGAGCGCGTCGGCACGCTTTATGATTAAATCATTTTCATAGACGTAACCGTTGAATGAATCGCCATAGCCGTTCTTTTTGCGTTCCGCGTAGTCCCGCAGCGCCTCCTCGCGCATCTGTTCCTGCACACGGAGCGCTTCCGCACGTGCGCTGTTGTTGTAAGATTCCAGCGCCGCCGCCAGCTTCGGGAAATTTTTCGAGCCGAGCATGGATCGTCCGTCGCCGTCGGCAAGATACAGCTCCGGCCATGACTGGCGGAGTACGACTTTCCCCTCACCCATCGCCTCATACTGCTGGACTTTTTTATAAAGCCCGAAGGAACGCAGCGACGGATCCACCGCCATCGTCCCGAGGGGCGCGCCCTCCGTCGGCTCGAAATCCTCGGCAACCTCCGCCGGCTCCCCGCCCGCCTGCGCGACGCCGAGCGGCGTAAAAAGTGCAGAACAGGCGAAAGCTAACGCCACCCCGAACGTTTTCTTATTCTTCATAAACATTCCTCCCAAATCAAAAAAGTGAAGAGTTGAGAGTGGAGAGTGAAGATATTACATGGTTTATCTTCTTGTTAAATTCCGTTTTTAATCTCCACTCTTCACTCTCTACACTACATTAAAAGCTTCCGCCGCCGCCGCCGTGGTTCTCGTCTCTCGCGCTGCTGCCGCCGGAGTTCTTCGACTTCTGCGTGCGCGTGACGTTCATGAACAGGAAGCGGTCGTCGCTGTCCGTCAGGTCGAAGCTGCCCTCTTTCAGATATTCGCTGGCGCGGGCCGCAGGCGTCACGTTGCTCATGCTGGAAATCAACGTCTCACGAACGCCGTAGCCGCCAAGAAGGCCGATAATCAGCGCGGCAATGGCCGCGAGAGGATGAAAACCCGCCGACGGATCGAAGGGCTTGCCTTCCGCCGCGAAATAATCGAGTTCCTTCTCAATAGCCGACGTGTATGCCATGAAAGCTTCGCCGTATTTGTTTTCCTTGAGTTTCGGCACCATCTCCTCCTGGATGTATTTGATGCCTTTATCGTCGGTGATTTTCGCCCGCATGGGATTGTCCGTGGACATATAGTATTCCCGCTTTTTCGGGTCCACTGAAACCAGGAGCACGATGCCGCCGTTGGACGCGCCCCGGTAGCCCTGATCCAAGAGCGCGTTGGCCACCTGGCCGATGCTGCGTCCCTGCATGGAAGGCTGGGTCACGATGCCGATACGGACGTTATGCTTTTTCTCGATGCGCTGGATTTCCGCAGTCAGTTTTTGAACATCCGCCGAGGAAAGCACTTTCGCGTTGTCGTAAACCGCGCCCGCCGCTTCAGCGCGAAGGCCGAACGCCGCCGCCGCCACGAACAGCGCGAGGAATATAGTCAAAACCGATGCAATTCTTTTCATTTCGCCGCCCCCCTCAAATGAACAACTTCGCAATGAAATAGGTGACGAACATCACAGCGGCCGCCGCCCCTGCAAAGTACATCATCGCCTTCTGCTTGTCGTAGGGCAGGCTGCCGACGAATTTTCCAGTCTGGCCGTTCATCATGAAAGTATACGGCTGGCCGTTGTAACGCGTCGTCAGGATCCAGACCGGCACCATCGCATACGAGACGTTGCCGCCCGATTTGATGACGGCGGAGGATTCCGTCGAACAGTTGTCGTAGCCCTCCACGGTATCCTGCAGGACTTCGATGGCACTGGCCTCCACGCGCTTGTCCGCGCGCGGCACCGACGTCTCGGCGTCCTCGTCGTACTTGTCCGCCAGGTAGCCGGTAAAGTACGCGGCGCTGAACGGCACCAGTTCGCTGTAATCAAAGGGCTCGATGCTTTCCATATAATCGTTGTCCATCTTAGAGCTGCCGTCCACCGGAATCTTCTCGAAGTCCATGGTACCGCTGCGGGTGCAGCTGTAAACGCTGGTCTCGGTAATCGTCTCGTCGGAGGTGTCGATCACGTTGACACTCTCCGCGCGGAACTCCGCATGGGCTTCTACGCTGGAATCGAACAGCCAAAACGGGACGTACATCGGCTGGATGTCCTCGACGCGGTTGTTCGCGGTAAACGCGTCCGGCAGCAGCCGTTTCCCTTTGTAAAATTCCTTCAGCGCCGCCACCGCGTCCTGCTTCGTCTTCTTGAACGGAATCACGAAGTCGGGCTTCAGCATGCCGCTGAAACGGTTCGGCAGCATGGTCGGGTTGCCGCAGTAGCAGCACTCCGTCGCCATCGTGTTCTCGTCGGCGACGATCTCCGCGCCGCAGGAGGAGCAGGTGAAGGTCCGCATCGCGGCCATCTCGTCCTCGCTCCATTCGCCGCCGGCGGCCTCGGTATCCCATTTGGCCTCCTGGGCCTCCTGGGCCTTTGCCGCCATTTCCTGCTTTTTCTGGAAAAGCTCTTCGACGGCGCTGATCTCCAGCTCCGTGCCGCAGTATTCGCACGTCACCTTGTCGTTTCCGGGCTGGAACGAAAGCGGCGCGTCGCAATGCGGACATTTGTAGCTTACAGAAGTGTCAGCCATATCATTGCCTCCTTTTTTTATTTCAAAATCGGGACGCTGCCCGATTCCAAAAGCTGCTGAAAAATAATGCGAAATGAGGAAAAGATTTGAGGAATCCTCCTAACTCCTAACTCCTAACTCCTAACTCCTAACTCCTAACTCTTCACTCTTCACTCCCCACTCTCCACTCTCTAATATCCCCCCATCGAGCCTTCCTCGGGCCAGCCGTCCGAGCCGACGTGGTAGCGGGCGCGCGCCATCTCTTCTTCATAGAGCTGGCGGTGATCGGCACGTCTCACGTCAATAATCTTCATCCAGCGGTAAGGCTCGGCCGGCTCCTCTCCGGGCGCCACCGCTTCGCACAGGCAGAAATTCCCCGGCGAGATCATCGGGAGGATCAGCCGGTCCTCCTCGTCGCCGGGCGGCGACGCCAGCATCGTATAAGGCCGCGAACCCGGCAGCCGCTCGACGCCCTCCGCGGAAAGCTGATAGACGCGAAGCTCGTGGGGCAGAGATTTGTCACGGGGAGCGACGTCCGCGTAAAGATAGCGCCGCCCGTCCATCAGGCTGACGAAAGTGAAACGCCGATAGCGCAACGCCTCCTCCTCGGTATATTCATGGTCGCCGAGACGAATCTTGTTCCCGCCCACCTGCAGCATCGCCGTCGAGCCGTCGCCCAGCGGCACGCGAACGGGCATGAGCGGCTCCACCTCGAAGCTCCATGCCGGCGCCCCGAAGTTGTAAGGCTCGATGAAAAGCTCCGGCGCGTCGCCAAAAAAGATTGTCGCCGTGTAAATCATCGTCCCCGTATCGTAATGATCCGCCGAGGGAACGATGCTGCGCGGCGTAAAGTAGAAGGTCGCGCCCCGTGCGAACATGGTCCACGCCAGACGGCCTTCCGCCATTTGCTCCGAAAGCCAGTCCTCCAAAGCGTCGCGGAAGACGACGCCCGGATAATCGGCGCGGAGCCGCTCGGCAATCAAACCGGGCAGCGCTCCCGTATCCGCAAAGACGTCGTCGAGCGCCAGTTCCTCGCCTCTCCTTGAATTGAAATTTCGCCCCGTGACGCCGTACCGCCCGCGATGGCCGCCCTGATAAGCGGCGTGGGACTCTAAGATGCTGGTGACGACCCCGTCCATGCGCTGCACATACCGGCTGTGGTAAATCGCCATGCTTTCCCCGGCCAGTGCCGTCGCTTCCTCCTCTTCGGCTTCGCCGCCGAGGATTGAGAAAAGACGCTCTAACTCGCCGGGGCTTTCGAAGCAGCCGAAGCCTGACCACGGCATTTTCCAGTTGACGCCTTCCACCGTCTCCCGCCGTTCCCGAAGTATCGCCGGAAGCGGGCGAGCAGGTCCGCGCCCGTAAGGGTCGACTTCAGCGTTCTTATTATACGGCGTCCTGTCCACATCCCGCGACGCGTAAGCCGCCTCCGCCATTCGCAAGCCCGGTTCGCACGGCGCGAAAAACGGCGCGCCGAAAAACGCCACCGCGGCCAGCGCCGCCGCAATCCTTTTTCTCTTCATCATGCATCCCCCTTGTCCACCTGCGGCGCGTCCTTTAAAAGTTCCCCAAGGAATGCCTTCACCTTCTTGATCGCTTCAAAACCCTCCTTCGGCATCGAGCGGGTATCGGATATCCTTGCGCCGCTCCCGTCCGCGTAATCGAAGGAGACGTCGACGGTGTCCCCGTCGCGGATGTCGATTTGCTCCCAGGTTGTCTTCGCCCAGTGGAACAGATCGCCCCGGTCGATCAACGCCGCCAGCTCCTCAAGCTTGTCCGGCGACGCCTCGCATTCGCGGCGGACCGTCGGCGCGTCGTACCGGCTCCGGGTCTCCATCACCGCCATCACGGTCCCGTCCCTTTGCGTCGAGATCCTCATCATGAGAAAACCGCCGGGCTTGCCGCCGCCGCATTCGTAGGAACAATATTTCAGCGCGGGTCCCAGCGTGTCACGACCGTATTCGCGCCCCAGTGCGCGGAAAAAGTCGATGAACCATTCCTCCCGGTAATATCTGGCGTCCGGCTTCACATCGCCGCCCTGCCCGTCGGCGCGAATCGTCTCGCCGCTCTCGTAACGGACCTCCATGCTCATGTCATCGCCCAACGCGGAATTGTAGAGCGAATGGCCGTCGATCTGCGCCACGTCATGCGCCTTCAACAGTCGGTCGAGGCGTGCGAGAGCTTCGGCGTCGACAGGAAAATCCGCCTTGCGGCCCGGCCTTCCCTCCGCCCAATATTCAAGATGACAGTCGGCGCCGTTCTCACTCTTTTCCAACCGCAGATCGTACCAGCCCGACGGGTAGCGTCCCCGCAGCTCGTCCTCCGCGCCATAATCTATGCTGTACTGGAACCACAAACGGAACGAGGAGATATCCGTCGAAGAGATTGCCACGGGCGTGGCGTGGCGCACAGAGCTGTCCTGCGTGCCGCCGTCGATCTCCACGTCCTCATCCGCCGCAAAACAAACAGGCGCCCCAACAGCCGTCCCGAAAAGGACGGCCGCCAGAACGCCGATAGCCCATGCCTTCATTCGTTATCCCTCGATTCCGCGCATCGCGAAATTTCAAAATTCATTTATAGTTTCGATATTCTATTGAAATTTCCTGCCAAAATCTTTCATCTTTACGCGGAAAAAGACAAAAGCCCTACTCTTTTACTCCTTTCACCCCAGCGGCAGCTGACGCATCAGGAACGACCTGGTCTTTTCGGAGTATACCACTTCCGCCTGCCAGTCCACCAGGAATTTGCGTTCGTACTGATACTGCGCGCCCTCCGGCATATACTCGACGGTGCTTTTCAAAATGTATTGCCCGTTTTCGATATCCGAGTTCAACAAATGCCATTCCATCGCATTGTAACCCACGGCGATAAGTTGTTCCACCATCAGCTCGAAGCGCCATTTACCGTTTTCCTCGGAAATCATCCAATAGCCGCAGTTCTTGTCATGAGCGCCCACCGTGGCAAAAACTTCCCAAAAACGCTTGGGCTCTCCCGGAACGCGAAGCTCCCGCACATAGAAGCCCACGCCCCCCTCTGCGGCGTCGATGTTCCTCATGGCCATCTTCCGATTTCCATCCTTGTCGAACAGGCCAATCCAACCGCCCTTCATGTTCACGGCCTTCACGTCTTCCGTCAGTTGGACTTCATTCGTATTCATATAAAGGAACGCGCTTTGCCCGACGGGCTCCACCGACGAATCCGCCGAAGCGGACGGTGTCCCCGTCAAAAGCGCGACGCCCAGCATCATCGCGGCCATCCATTTTCTGTTCATTTTGTCTTCCTCCTTTTCTGATGAAATTCCTATTTCTTTTCTGTCCCGATTGATATAATATAAATATTGTGAATTTACTTTACAATATCTTAGGGGGCGTGTCCAGTGAAAAATCTACTAAAAAAATGGAAGAAATGGCGCCGTGCGGCTTGCTGTCTTGCAGCGGCGGCGGCCTTTGCTTTTGCCATGCCCGGCGTCGAAGCAAAAGAAAAGGTGCTGCTCGACGCGGATATGGTAGAAATGTTCGACGACGGCGTCGCGATGATGATACTGGAGCGTTCCGCGGAAACGGAGCTCCTGGGCGTGACCGTCGTGACCGGCAACACTTGGGCCGAGGACGGCGTCGCGTTCACCATCCGCCAGCTCGAAGGCATGGGCGCTACGAACATCCCCGTGGCAATGGGCGAGCCGCGCCCCGAGACCATTGAACGGTTCAATAAAATAGACGAAGAAACGAAAATCTTCGGACGCGGCCACGACGCCCACATGGGAGCCGCCGGCTACGCCCGCCCGGAGAATTGGCAGGCCGCATACCGTTCCCATTACGGCGGCAGCACGCCGACATTCGGCCCGGTGGACGAGGCGGCGGAGGATATGATTATCCGCACCGTCAAAGAGCATCCGGACGAAGTGACAATCATGGCCATCGGCCCCTGCACGAATCTTGCGAAGGCGCTTGAAAAGGCGCCGGAGATCGCGCCGATGGCGAAACGCATCGTCTACATGAGCGGCGCGTTCTTCCAGCAGGGCAACGTGACGCCGGCGGCGGAATTCAACGTCTGGATCGATCCGGAATCGGCAAAGAAGGTCATGCGCGCGCCCTGGAAAGAGCAAATCATCGTACCGCTGGACGCCTGCGAGAAAATGCGGCTGACAAAGGAAGACTTTTTCGGCTTCAAGCATATCATCAAGAAGCCCGAATTCAATGCGATGATGGCGCGCCACTACCTCGCAGAACGACTGGAGAACATCAGCGGGCCGACCTTCATCTGGGACGTGCTGGCCGCCGCTCTGATTGTCGATCCGTCGGTGATCCTGGAAGAAGTCACGATGCCCATCGACGTCAACGACGTCTATTCGCCGTCCTACGGACAGACCCTCGCCTACATCCGGGTACAGCCCGAGGGCACGCAGAAAGCGCGCATCATCAAAACCATCGACGAAAAGAAAGTTTTGTGGATCATCCACGACATATTCAAGACGCTGTAAAAAAGAGTGGAGTGTGAAGAGTGCAGAGTGAAGATGAAAGACGTATTATCTCAACTCTCCACTCTCAACTCTTCACTCTCAGCAATGGGGAGGTATGATGATGAAAATCCAGATTCTGTTCGGGTTATTGTTCGCCGTCCTGTTGTTCACGGCGCCTGCCGAGGCTGCGATGAAGCTGGAATCCTCCGAGCATTGGGTGCGCGTCGAGTTTGACGCGCTGCCTCAGACGGCTGCAGACGTCGCGCCGTGTCAGACGCCGGAGGAAACCGCCGCGCTCACCGTCGCCGCGCTTGTCCGCTACACCGAGGACCAGGAGGCGGGCATCGCGATGCTGAACGTGCTGCGCGGACCGCGTCCGCTTTCGCCGCAGGACATCCAGCTCTTGAAGGACCAACTGCTGAAGGACCGCAACTATGTGGCGCGTTCCCATTTCAACGGCGCGACGCCGGACAACGACTACACGCCGATCGAGCCGTACAGCGTCACCGTCTCGGACAATCCGAACAGCTACATGACCGAAGGCTATGCCACGCTCTACATCCGCAGCGGCGGCGCGGACAGCCCGCGGCCTATCACGCTCCGCAAAAAGCCGTCGACGGGAGAATGGTTCCTTTGGAACCACGTCGGGCTCCTGCCCGGCATCCGCGTTCCCGCGTCGCAGGACCCGTGGAAATAAACCGAGTGAGGAATTAGAAGTTAGGAGTTAGGAATGATTACATCTTTGAAACGCAAACCACTCCTTACTCCACTCTCCTCGCTCCTCACTTACTCCAAAATCCCCTTCGCATTCCGACCAATCTACAGTAAAGAAAGGAAGTGTTTCCCATGAAAAAGAAGATTTGCCTGTTCGTCTGCCTGATGCTGGCGCTGCTCGTCTCCACGGCCTCCGCCGCGTCGAAGATCAACTCCGACGGCTACTACAAGGGCATCCGCCTCGCCGGTAAGGTCAAAGTCGTGGACGCGTTCCCCGACATCAAGGTCCAGATCGTCAACTCCTTCCCCGACCTGAAAGTGCAGGTCGTCGAAGCCTTTCCCGACAAGATCGGGCAATGGCAGTTCGTGGAATCCTTCCCCGACTTCACCATCCAGTTCGTCAACGCGTTCCCCGACATCAAGATCCAATACGTGAATTCATTCCCCGGCCTGCCGTAAAGAACCCGCAAAAAAGGCTTCCGAGAAATATCCCGGAAGCCTTTTCTTATGCCTTCAGTTTATTCTTAGCGTTTCGTCAGTTTCGCCAACAGCGGGGAAGCGTCGTAGGCGGCCTTTCCGCCCAGCTCTTCTTCGATGCGGAGAAGCTGGTTGTACTTCGCCACGCGCTCGCTGCGGTTCGGCGCGCCGGTCTTGATCTGGCCCGCGTTCAGCGCAACCACGAGGTCCGCAATCGTGGCGTCCTCGGTCTCGCCGGAGCGGTGGGACACCACGGCGCGGTAGCCGTTCTTGTGCGCCAGCTGGATCGCCTCGATGGTCTCGGTCAGAGAGCCGATCTGGTTCAGCTTGATCAGGATCGCGTTGCCCGCGCCCATCTTGATGCCCTTTGCAAGACGCGTCGTGTTCGTGACGAAGAGGTCGTCGCCGACGATCTGGAGTTTGTGGCCGAGGCGCTCGGTCAGCTTCTTCCAGCCGTCCCAATCCTCTTCATCCAGCGGGTCTTCGAGAGAAACGATCGGATATTTCGCAACGAGCTTTTCCCAATACTCAATGAGCTTCGCGGTGGTGTATTTCGTGCCGGCTTTCGGCAGGACGTACTCGCCCTTCTTCTTGCCCTTCCACTCGCTGGCGGCGGCGTCGATGGCCAGCGCGAAATCCTTGCCCGGCTTGTAGCCCGCCTCTTTGATCGCCTTCATGATGTAGTCGAGGGCTTCCTCGGCGCTCTTCAGGTTCGGCGCAAAGCCGCCCTCGTCGCCCACGGAAGTCGCCAGCTTATTCTTCTTCAACAGCGCCGCCAAAGCGTGATAGACCTCGGCGCACCACTGGAGGCACTGAGCGAAGCTCTTCGCGCCGATCGGCATGATCATGAATTCCTGTACGTCGATATTGTTCGTCGCGTGGGCGCCGCCGTTCAGGATATTCATCATCGGCACCGGCAATACGCGCGCCTGTGCGCCGCCGAGGAAACGGTAGAACGGCTGCCCCTCGGAAATCGCGGCGGCCTTCGCGCTGGCCAGCGAAACGGCGAGAATCGCGTTCGCGCCGAGCTTCTTCTTGCCGGGCGTACCGTCCGCTTTCAGCATGGCATGATCGACCGTATATGTATCGCTGGCGTCCAGATTCATGACAGCCTTTGCCAACGCCGTGTTGACATTTTTCACGGCTTTCAGTACGCCCTTGCCGTTGTAGCGCTTCTTGTCGCCGTCGCGAAGCTCCAGCGCCTCATACTGGCCCGTGGACGCGCCGCTGGGGCTCGCCGCGCGGCCCGTGCTGCCGTCGCAAAGCGTGACCTCCGCTTCGACGGTGGGATTTCCACGCGAGTCCATGATCTCGCGGCCGACGACGTTAACGATCTTTGTAAATTCCATTCCAAATCCTCCAATCTTTTTCGCGAAGCGGCGACCCGCCCCAACGTCGGATATTTGCTTTTTTTATTATATCATTTATCGCGGAGGATAGCGAAGGGAATTTGAATTTTTATTTTGTTTTGTTTTTTCTGTTTTTGGTTGTTCGTTTTCTGCAACAAGGTTGCCATTCGCAGGGGCGCCGCCCCTCGTAACAGTCCACTGGACTGTTACGCCCTGCATGGGGCGTTCCTCCCCTTGTGTGGGGAAGTTTGAAGGGGCAAAGCCCCGTCAAGATAATTACTAACGGCAAATATAAACAATCGTCCAAGCCATTGCCAAAGCCTTTCGCAAAAGAAAATCAAAAAAGAAAAAACCAAAGAAATGTTTCACGTGAAACATTTGGAAATGATTTCCGATTTTGTGATAAGAGTGCGACAGTAAAAGAAACAAACGCCTTCCCGCTATTTTTTCACTTTATTTCCCTGCTGTGCTATAATAGAGGAATACAAAATAGAACTTGAAATCTCAACGGGGAGGGGAACGCGGTGGACGCGCAGCAGATCGGGCGCACGATGATGATTTTCGGCGCGCTGCTTTTGGCAGTCGGCGCGTTTTTCTATTTCGGCGGGCGATTGTTTCCGCTGGGTCAGCTTCCCGGAGACTTCCATTTCGGCGGCGAAAATTGGTCCGTCCATTTCCCGCTGGCGACCTGCGCGATTATCAGTATCGTACTGTCGCTGTTATTGAATCTGTTTTTCAGACGTTGAATTGTTTACGATTTAGCCTTCCCCTCTTGGGAGGGCTATAGTAACGTATATGGAGGAAACTATGAATCGAAACATGACGATAGGCGCCGCTCTTTTGCTTTCGGCGGTAATCTTCTCAGGCTGCGGCAAGGAAGCGGCGCCGGAACCGAAGCTGCCGCTGGTGCGCACGCAGACGGTGTCCGTCGGGAGCGCGGCGCAGTCGGCGGAATACTCGGGCAGCGTGCATGGACGATATGAAAAGAATATGGCGTTCCAGGTCGGCGGGCAGATCATCGAGCGCAGCGTGCAGCTCGGCGACCGGGTGTCGGCGGGTTCGGTGATGATGCGCATCGACCCGAAGGACGTGGCGCAAAAGACGGCCGCGGCGGATGCGCAGGCGGAGGCGGCCGGCGCGCAGTTAGCGCTGGCGGAAACAAATCTCGCGCGCTATCGCCAGCTTTACGCGGAAGCGGCCATTGCGGCGGCGGTGCTCGACCAGTACCAGACAGCCTACGACGCGGCTCTCGCCGCTTATCAAACCGCCGAGGCACAGGCGACGCAGGCGCACAACGCGCTCTCCTATACGGAGCTTGTCGCCGACGCCGACGGCGTGGTCTCCAGCCTGACGGCAGAAGCCGGGCAGGTAGTCGCCGCCGGGCAGACGGTGCTGACCTTCGTGGAATCCGGCGAACTGGAAGTCGAGATTCACGTGCCGGAAAATCGGTTGGCCGATATCGCCGTCGGCAAGAACGTCGAGGTTTCCTTCTGGGCCATGGAAGCGGCCAAGACCCGGGGCGTCGTGCGCGAAATCGCGCCGATGGCGGATCGCGCGACCCGAACCTACAAAGTGCGCGTCTCGATTCCGACGCCGCCCGCAGGCATGGCGCTAGGCATGACGGCCAGCGTCCGCGTGTCGGGCGCGAAGCCGGACAACAAGACAAAAACGACAACGACTCTGCCGCTTTCTGCGATTTACCAGACGGGGGAAAAGCCCTGCGTGTGGCTCGTCAAGGACGGAAAGGTAACGCTGCGCGAGGTTTCCGTCGAATCCTTCGGCTCGAACGAAGCGATCGTCCGCGGATTGGAGAGCGGCGACGTAGTGGTGACGGCCGGCGTCCATAAACTCCACGAAGGCGAGGAAGTGCGCCTCGGCGCGGAGGCCGGGAAGCCATGAAGAATATTACCGAGCTTTCGCTGAAAAACCGCGACCTCGTCTGGTATTTCGTCATCGTCACGTTCATCGCGGGCATTTTTTCGTACTACCGACTGGGCCGCATGGAGGACCCGGCCTTCACCATCCGCATGATGGTCGTGTCGGCGGCGTGGCCCGGCGCGACGGCGGCGGAAATGGAGCAGCAGGTCACGGACAAGCTGGAAAGCAAGTTCCGCGACATTCCGGGCGTCGACTACATCAAGAGCTATTCCCGGCCCGGACAGACCGTCATCTATATCAATCTGCGCGACGACGTGCCGAAGGAGGATATTCGCCCGACCTGGCGCGACCTTCGGAATTTCGGCGAAGACGTGAAAAAGGATCTGCCCTCCGGCGTCTACGGCCCGTATTACAACGACCGGTTCGACGACGTGTACGGCTCGATTTACGCGGTCACCGGCGACGGATACACCTATGAGGAAATGCGGCAGGCCGCGGAAAAACTGCGCCGTCGCGCCGCCATGGTGGAAAATGTGCAGAAAGTTTCGCTGATCGGCGTGCAGACGGAAAAAGTCTACGTCGAAGCGGAAAACGCGAAGCTCGCCGAGCTGGGCATTTCGCCGCAGGCCCTTTCCGCCGCCGTAGCGGCGCAGAACGACAAAGCGCCCAGCGGCATGATCGAGACGGCGTCGGACAATATTTTCGTGCGCGTGACGGGTCAGTTCGACGACGTGGAGGCCATCCGCGAAACGCCGATCGCTGCGGGAGAACGCGTGCTGCGTCTCGGCGATATCGCGAAAGTGGAACGCCGTCCCATCGATCCGCCGGAGACGCAAATGTATTTCAACGGCGAGCCGGCCGTCGGCGTCGCCATTTCCATGCAGCCGGGGGGCAATATCCTGCAGCTCGGCGAAAATCTGACGAAGCTCGTCGCGGAGGAGCAGCGGGAGCTGCCCGTGGGCTTCGAGATTCACCGCGTCTCCGACCAGCCCGCCGTAGTCAAGGATTCCATCGACGAATTTGTGGGCTCCCTTCGCGAGGCGGTCATCATCGTGCTGATCGCCAGCTTCATGAGCCTCGGCCTCCGGACGGGCATGGTGGTCGCCCTCTGCATTCCTCTGGTGCTGGCCGGGACGTTCTGCTTCATGTATATCCTGGGCATCGACCTGCACAAGGTCTCCCTCGGCGCGCTGATCATCTCGCTGGGGCTTCTCGTGGACGACGCGATCATCGCCATCGAGATGATGAGCGTGAAGCTGGAGCAGGGCTGGGACCGCATGAAAGCGGCCTGTTACGCCTGCGAGTCGGCGGCAAAACCGATGCTGACCGGCACGCTGATTACCTGCGCGGGCTTCATTCCCGTGGCCTTTTCCAAGGGCATGGCGTCGGAATTCTGCGAGGCGCTGTTCCCGGTTATCGCCATCGCGCTGCTGCTTTCATGGGTGGCCGCCGTGACGGTGACGCCGATATTCGGCTATTATCTGATACGCGTGAAGGGCGAGGGCGAGGAAAAATCCCCCGAGGAAATGTATCAGGGGCGCTTTTATCAGATCTTCCGCAATATCCTAACCTGGTTCTTGCGACATCGGGCAATCGTGCTGCTGGCGACGGCGGGGATTTTCGCCGTCGCGATCTGGCTGATGAACTTTGTCCGACAGGAATTCTTCCCGCCGTCAATGCGCCCCGAGATCATCGTCGAAATGCGCCTGCCCGAAGGCTCGTCGAAAAAGGCGACGGCGGTCGAGGCCGCGCGGTTCGCCGCGATCCTCGACGGCGAAAAGGACAATATGGAAAGTTACGCCTACTACGTGGGCGAAGGCGCGCCGCGTTTCGTGCTGACTACGAACCCGGTGCTTCCGGCGGACAATTACGCGCAGTTCGTCATCGTCGCGAAGGACGTGGACAGCCGCAAGACCATCGAGAAAACCGTCCGCGCCGCGCTGGACGGGGAATTCCCCAACGTCCGCGGCAACATCAAGTTCATCCAGACCGGCCCGCCAGCGGATTATCCGGTCATGATGCGCGTCTCCGGCTATGACAAGGACAAAGTCCGCGAGATTGCCAACGGCGTTGCCGATATCATGCGGGAAGACCCGAACTATACCGAAATCAATTTCGACTGGAACGAAAAAGCAAAAGCGGTGCGCCTGACGCTGAACCAGGAGAAACTGAAAAGCCTCGGCGCGTCCAGCGCGGCCGTCGCCCAGACTCTTTACACTGAGCTGACCGGCGCGCGTATCGCGCAGTATTATCGCGACGACCGCACCATCGACATCGAGCTTCGCATCGCGGAAAAAGACCGCAGGGATCTCTCGTCCCTCGGCGACCTGCCCGTGTATCTTGCCACGGGAACCGTGCCGCTGTCGCAGGTGGCGGAGATTTCCTTCACCGCCGAGGACGGACTGATCTGGCGGCGCGACCTGATGCCGACGATTACGGTACAGGCGAACAACCAAAAAGGAACGGCGGACGACGCCGCGAAAAAGGTTTACGACAAAACGGCGGAGCTGCGGAAAAACCTGCCCTTCGGCTACTCGATTACGGCCGGCGGCTCCATGGAGGACAGCGCGAAGTCGATGAAATATTTGCTCGTGCCCGTTCCCGCGATGGTATTCTTGATCATGACGCTGCTGATGCTCCAGCTTCGGAGCGGAAAGCGCGTCGTCATGACGCTTCTGACTGCGCCTCTGGGCATCATCGGCGTCGTCATCGGCATGCTCGTTTTCGATCAGGCGATGGGATTCGTCGCCGACCTCGGCGTGCTGGCCCTCGTGGGCATGATTATCCGAAACTCGGTCATCCTGATCGAGCAGATCAAGGACCATCTGGCAGAAGGCGAGACGCTTTGGGACGCGATCATCGACTCAGCCGTGCTGCGTTTCCGCCCGATCATGCTGACGGCGGGCACCGACATCCTCGGCATGATCCCGCTGATGACCAGCCCCTTCTGGGCGCCGATGGCCGTGGCGATCGCCGTGGGACTGATTATCGCCACGTTCCTGACGCTCCTGGTGCTGCCGGTCATGTACGCCGTCGCTTATCGCGCCGATATAACGGACGCTTAGGAGCGCAGCGAGTTAGCGTCCGTATATGCAAGGGATTTGCGGAGCAAGTCATCGTAGGAAGCGTAAAATTTCTAAAACTCTTTTAGGGAGCTTACAATGCCTAAGAAAAAACGACTCCTGGTCATTCTGCCCGAGCTTCCGGCCGCCGCCCGGTTCCTGGAATTGCTGACGCCGGAATACGAACTTCTCCGCGCCGCCAACGAGGAGGAAGGGCTGCAGATATTGAAGCAGCAGCGGAAAACGATTTCCGCCGTTCTCCTCGATTTGGACATGGCGAAACAGACCGGCTTCTCCTTCTTCCACACGGTCAGCCAAAACGTCCTGTACGCCGCCATCCCGGTCATCGGCACGCTGCCCCGGACGCCCGCTGAAGAAGATCTTGCCTGCCTCGACGTGGGCGCAGCCGACATCTTCACGCCGACCGGCAGCGCGAAGCTCTTGCTCCGGCGCCTTTCCAACGTAATCCGCGCGAAGGACTCGGCGACGTTCTACGAAATCGAGCGCATGCTCCGGGCGCTGCCCTCCAACATCTATCTGAAGGACGCGGAGGGCAAATACATTTTTGCCACCCACTACTGGCATCATTTGGACATGAAAGGCGACCCCAACTGGACGATTCGCGGCAAGACCGACCCCGAAATCCGAAAGGACAAGGAGAACGCGATCAAGGCCTATGAAAGCGACAAAATCATCCTCGCCACCGGCGAAGGGACGCGCTACACCATCAAGATCGACACCGACAACCAGCTGGAATTCCTGGAACTGATCAAAGAGCCAGTGCGAGACGACGACGGCAACATCACGGGCATCGTCGGATTGATCAACAACGTGACGGAACAGCAGCTCCTGAAGTTCGAGCTGGAACGCCGCTCGAAGACGGACGCGCTGACCGGGCTGTTCAATCGCCGCTACTATCGGGAATACTTCCCGACCGTCTGCAAGCCGGAGAATTTTCCGATTGCCTTGATTTCGGCGGACTGCAACGGGCTGAAAAAAATCAACGACACTTACGGCCATCTAGTCGGCGACGAATATCTCCGCATGTCGGCCGTACTGCTTCGCATGGTGCTGCCGGAATCGGCTTCGATTTTCCGTATGGGCGGCGACGAATTTTTCATCGTCCTGCCGAATACAGATGAAATCGCGGTACAACGGTTCATCGATGAAATGAAGCAAAAATCGTCCCTGTTCCAAATCCGGGAGCAGAAGCTCAGCATCGCTTTCGGCTTCTCGATCCTCCGCTCGGAAACGGACGACGTAAAAGCCTGCATCGACGCGGCAGACCAGAATATGTACGAAAACAAGAACAAAGAAAAACAGGCCCGCAAATAACGCGAGCCTGTTTTTTGTTGATTACGCTATCGCGTCGAATCGCGAAACGAGGTTCTTCCCCTCGCCCCGGTTCGCCATCTGCCGAAGCAGGCTTTCGGTGATCGTCCCGACGTCGCGGCCGGAGGCGCGGTAAAGCATTTCCTCTTTCTCTTTCGCTTCCTCCCGTCTCCGTTCCTCGGCGCGTTTTTTCGCACGCCGCTCGGCCAACTTCGCTGCCTCGGACTTCTCCTTCTTCCCGCCTTTCTCAGCTTTTTCCCATTCGCCTTTGGCTTTCGGATCGTTGGTGCAGCCGGAAATGACGGTCATGTTGCCGTTGGAATCAATCGTGCAGTCGTAATGCGTCATGACCGGATTGCCCGGCAGCGACCGCGTCCTCTGCGCGCCGATAGGGACGAAAGCGCCGACGGAGTCCAGCGTTTTTTCCAGTTCTTTCTGCTTCTCTGGGTCGCTGGCGCATTTCCGCAGATACGCCGGCGAGACGTTCACCGTGGTCGGCACGTTGGCGATTTTCGTCGTGCGCCCGAAATACGAATACTTTTTGGACAGCGCGCTCATGTATTCGTCGACGTCCATCGCTTTCGCGCCCGACGCGCCCGTTCTGTCCTTCGTTTTTTCGGCTGCCGCCGCTCCGGTCCTGCGCGCTCCCGTTTTCGCCGAACAGGCCGCGCGGTTTTGGATTTCCATGCTCATGACTCTCACCCTAAATCAACATATTCACGGCGAACGCAGCTTTCGCGGCAGGGTCGTTCTCCTTGTCGGAAGTGTCGCCCAGCTCGCCCTTGCGCTGCTCGGCCTGCGCAATCATGTCCTTGACCTTCTGCACCTCGGCCTCGTCGCACATATTCTGCTTCAGCCCCGCCTCGATTTGTTCAAGGTCAACCTGGAGCAGGCGCATGACCGTTTCAAGGTCGCCCTGGGTCTGCGCCGCCGCGATTTGGCGGGCGCGCTTCTCGCCGTTGAAGCCAACCCGGCCGCCAGAAGTGATCGTCGTCATTTCACCGTCCTCGTCGATTTTCACTTCCATGCTCCGGAAGCCGATTTTGCCCCGGTTTTCTTCCAGCATCTCATCGGCGACGCGCAGGTTGTCGAGCAGTTTCGCGCGTTTTTCCTCGTCGCCGAGGCACGCTTTCAAATGCTTCGACGAGATGGACGTCATGCCCTCGCGGACCACGGCGAACTGGTCCTGCAGATACTTCATCAGTTCGTTGGTGTTGGAAAATCCCTGCGCCTTGACCGCGTCTTTTTGCCCAGCAAGATATGCTTTCGCCAGCGCAGGGTTCCCCTGATTCTGGAAACTGCCGATTTTTTCGGCGTTCGCCTTCAAAATGCGCGCCGCTTCCTCCTGCTCCGCTTTCAGCGTTTCCGTCAGGCTTTTCGGCTTTTCCGCCTCGCCGATTTTTTCCTTTTTGGCTCTTTTTTTGCGGGCTTCCTCTCTTTCCTTCATCTCGTCGAGCAGCGACTGCCACCAAGCCTTTTTCGACGAACGATTGACGCGGCCCGACGCCTCGGGCTTTCTGTCGCCGCCCTCGGACACCCTGATACTCCAAGAGCTGAGGCCGCCGTCTTCGTGAATGATCCAGCCCTGTGCTTTGACCTTGCTTCCGTCTGCATGGTGCGTCCTCGGCAGGCCTGCGGTTGTCTCTTGCACGTCGTAAAGCAGCGCCTCGTATTCCTCACGCTTCGCCGGGTCCTTTTCCATTTCGCGCAGGATTTTCGGTGAAATCGCGACGTTACCCATGCCGCTGCCCGAAAACGGCTGCGTGCCGACGGTGAATTTCAGCTTTGGGAACTTCTCCGCGAGGTCGGCAAGAACGCCGTTCGCGCCCTTTCCCTTCGTCTTTTCCTTGTCCACGCTTTCCGCCGCCGACTTCTGCGCGAAGGCCAGCGCCGCTTCCGTTACATAACTGTTTCCTACTTTTACCGGCATTTCGATCTCCTCCTTGAAAAACACTTTTTCCTTAATCGACCTTCGACTGTCCCTGTCGTACCTCCTTCCTTTGCTTTTTCCTGCTTTCATGGTATGATAAGTCCACGCAAGCTGCCATGGACAATCGAATCTTTATGAATAAACAAAAATTTTTTGGTAAGGAAATCTGATTTTCTGATTTTCCGATTTTCTGATTTTCTGACTCCATCATTTTTCAAAGGTGATTTTCATGATGACGATCTGTCAAAAAAAGCTATGGATTTTGCCTGTTTTGACGCTTGTATTGTTGGCCGCCGACGCCCTGCTGCTCGGACGGGACGGCGCGATCCATGTGGACGGTGCAGGTCAGCCGTTTCCCGCTTTTCGGACGGAGACGCTGGACGGACGCGCCGCGACGGACGAGATTTTCGCCGGAAAGACGACGGCGGTCTGCGTCTGGACCGTGCGCGACGCGAATATGAGCCGCGCCGCGCTGCAAAAGCTCTCCGAGATTGCGGCGGATTTTCCCCAAACCGCACAATTCGTCGGCCTCGTCGGCGACCTGAAAACCGGGGACGGCGCGGAAAAACGTGCGGCGGCGCAGGAAATCGCGGCAGGGGCCTTCCCCGCGTTCCCGCAGCTGATGGTGAACGACGACTTCACGCCGTTCCTCTCGAAGCTCCGCAGCGCGCCGACCATCGTGTTTATCGACGGCGCAGGGCGGCTCGTCGGCCAGCCTGTCGTCGGCGACGAGCCGGAGCTGGTGAAAAAGGAGCTTTCCCGTTTACTGGAAAAGGATTCCCCGCGCAGCCTTGCGTTGAAGAAGATACAGAAGGCGATTTTCTGAGACTCCCCCCGTCAGCTTCGCTGACACCCCCCTCATGGAGGGGGCATGCCGAGAAACAGGACGGAAGGAGTGCTGTCAATTCTCCACGCTATTCCTTCTCGTACATCATGACCGTCAGCAAAAATTTCTTCCGTCCGTTTTCTTCCTCTATCTGTATCTCCATATCGCCCTTGTACTTTTGCGCGCAGCGCCGGATATTCGCAAGTCCCATGCCGTGCATGGCCTTGTCCGGCTTCTTCGTGACGGGCAGTTCCGCCTCCCCGTCCCACTGCAATTCGCCCGTGAAATCATTCGCCGCCTCGATGAAGAACAGGCGGCCTTTTTCATAAGACCGGACGGATATTTCCCGCGTCGCCGCCTCGACCGCGTTCGTCAGCGCATTGCTCAGGATCACGCTGACGTCGTAAATATCGAGCCGTCCGTCCTTCGGCCAATGAAAATCGGCGGCGAAAGCGACGCCCTTTTTCTCCGCCTCCCGACGCGCCTGATGAACGATTACGTCGGTAATCGGATGGCCCGTGTCGTCGGCAAAGTCGAGCCGCGCCACGGCGTCCGTCATCTGCCCCAGGTACGCGTCTATCTGCGCGTCGCCCTGCGGCGCAATCCGCTTCGCGCAGACGGCGAGGCTCGCGATATGGTTGCGCAGGTCGTGACGGAGCCCTTTCAGATCGGCGTAAATCGTCTGCAATTCCTCGACTTCCCGATGCACGCCCGCGACGCTCTGCTCCAGGAGCAGCCGCTTCTGCTCCTCGTCCTTCGCCTGCACCAAACCGCGGAACAGCATGACCGACGCCACCGCCATGCCGAGCAGCAAAACGCTCGCCATCGGCAGCAGGAGCAGCGTGCTCGGCGCCCTGTCGTAAATCAGCATCAGCGCGGAATTATCCGCCGACAGCGTCGTCATCCGCACCGTCAGGTCGATCACCAATGCGGCGGCACAGGGGAACAACAGGAAGAGGCTGTCGTGAAAGCGGAGCGCATAGTCCTTCGGCGGGAAAAAGCGGACAATCCCGCGGAGATACAGCGCCAGCAAGCCGAGCTGCACGATGCGGCAGCCCGCGATAATCAAAAGCACCGCCGCGTCGTTGGTGAGCTGCATCAGGAAAAGCACTGTCTCCGCCGAAACGCCAAGCGCGACCGCCTCGTTCACCGCCCAGCTCCAGGCCGGTCCCCACGCGCCGAAAGCCGCGTGCGCCAGCGGGCTGACCGCGAAACGCAGGATATCCCAGCCGACGACGAAGCTCGCGGCGACAAACGTCTGTCTGGACTTATCCTTTTCAAAAAACGCGCCCTGCAGGAAAAATAAAAGCGCAAACTGCGGAATGACCATGAAAAATCGTTCGTAAGGCTTCCAGCTCTCCGTCAATACAGAAAAGCCGAATTGCATAATCGCGTAAACCGCCGCCCAACAAAACGCCGCCCACCGTCGGCTCTCAAAATCCGCCCGCAGGAACTTTTCCGCGTACCAAAAGGAAAGCGCTCCCGCCAAAAGCTGCACGAAAAATTCCAGCGCGTCCACAGCAGTATCAGACATCAGGAATCCCCTCCGTGCTTAATGATACTATACCACAGAACGAATGGCAAAAACCGCAGCCCGTCGCGAACGACGGCGATTTCGGCGCGAAATGCGAAGTCTTTATATAAAAGGAAGCGTCCGGCACAAAGCCGGACGCTTCCTTTTTTTTCATACATGCACGACGCCGCCGCTTTTCGCGTAGCGCAAATACGTTTTCACGAAATCCGCGTACTTCTTTTCCGCCAGCAAAAGCTGCTCGCCGTTTTCAAGGCGGATCGTGCGCGGCCCGTAGTCGGCGATTTGCGCCAAGTTGACGATGTAGCAGCGATGACAGCGGTAAAAGTCCTCGCCCAACGCGGCCTCCATCGTCTCCATCGAGCGGCGGATCTCATGGGCGCCCTCCGTCATGTGAATGGCGACTTTCTTGTTCCGGCTCTCCAAATAAAGAATATCCCGCAGCGCGACCTTTCGCATGATCCCGTCCAGCTTCAGCAGGATATGGCGGCCTTCCCGGCGGCGCGTCGCCTCGGCCTCCGCCCATGCGGCGCAAAGCACCTCGGCGAACTTCTTCCCGTCCACGGGTTTCACCAGATACTGGAATGCGTGGACGTCGAAAGCCTCCTCCATATAGTCGCGATACCCCGTCACGAAAACGATGACCGCGCCCGCGCCGCCCCGTTCCCGCGCCCGGATCTCCCGCGCGGCTTCCAGCCCGTCCGCGCCCTGCACGTCCAAAAAGTAAATCGCGAAATCTTCCTCCGAGCGCAAAATCTCGTCCCCGAACGCAAACGTGCCGATCCGCGCCTCCGGCTTCTCCTTCGCGATCATGGCGGCCATCTCGTCGCGCAAATTTTCATTCGGCTCGCAGACCGCGACGGAAATCCCCGCCCGCGCGTCTGAACTTCTCTGCTCCTCCATGAAAATTCCCTCCATTTTATTCTACTATATCATAAAATCGAGGCAAAAACCGCCGCAAGGCGCGAACGGCGGTTTTTTCGGCGCGAAAAAACGCATCGGCGAAAATTTCGCCGATGCGTTTTTTGATTTTAGGTATTTACGACAGCAGCAAACTGTCGCTGGTCATTTCGCTGCCCGCCGCCTGCTCGAACATTTTCAGGAGGTCGGGGACGGTCAGCCGTTTCTTTTCCTCACCGGCCACGTCGATCAGGATACGGCCTTCGTACATCATGATGAGCCGATTTCCCAGCGCCAGCGCGTCGCGCATATTGTGGGTGATCATCAGCGTCGTCAGGTTCCGCCCTTCGACGATGGTCTTCGTGATGCGGAGCACCTGCGCGGCCGTCTTCGGGTCGAGGGCCGCCGTGTGCTCGTCCAGGAGCAGCAGCTTCGGCGAAGCCATGGTCGCCATCAGGAGCGTCAGCGCCTGCCGCTGTCCGCCGGACAGGAGGCCGACTTTCGACTCCAGACGGTCTTCCAGTCCCAGCCCGAGCGACAAAAGCAGCTCGCGGTATTCCTGCCGCTTTTCCTCCGACGAGCTCCATGCCAGCGTCGGCCTGCGCCCGCGCCGCTCAGCGATGGCGAGATTTTCCTCGATCATCATGCCCGCCGCCGTGCCCATCATCGGGTCCTGAAATACGCGGCCGATATATTTAGCGCGCCGATACTCGGGCCATCGCGTGATATCCTCGCCGTCGATGAAGATTTTCCCGCGGTCCACGAAGAACGTGCCCGCGATGGAATTCATCAGCGTGGACTTGCCCGCGCCGTTGCCGCCGATGACCGTGACGAACTCGCCGGGAGCGAGATGCAGCGAAAGCCCCGTCAGCGCGACTTTTTCAGTGATCGTGCCGGGATTGAAGGTCTTTGCGATGTTCTCGATGCGAAGCAATCAATCCACCGCCCTTCTGCGCCGTTCCTTGACTTTGCCCTGGAGCAGCGGAAGCGCCAGCGCGGCGGCGACGAGAATCGCCGTGAAGAGTTTCAGGTCGTTGGGCGGCATGCCCATTTGCAGCACCACCGCGATGACGATGCGATAGACGACGGACCCCAGCACCACCGAGATCAGGCAGCGCCAAAAGCTCGCCGTGCCGAACAGCACTTCGCCGATGATGACCGACGCAAGGCCGATGACGATCGTGCCGACGCCCATTCCCACGTCCGCGAAGCCGTTGGACTGCGCGACGAGCGCGCCGGACACCGCCACGAGCCCGTTGGACAGCAGCAGGCCGAGAATGATCGTCACATCCGTATTGACGCCGTTGGCGCGGATCATATTCGGGTTGAAGCCCGTAGCGCGGATTGCCGCGCCGATTTCCGTACCGAAAAACCAATAGCAGAGGACGCCGATCAGCAGCACCACGAAGAGCCCCACGGCGAAGACCACCATCTGCGGGTCCTCCGAGATCCAGCCGAACTGGGTGAAAAGCGTATCAATCCGAAGCAGCGGCAGATTCGCCTTGCCCATGACGCGAAGGTTCACCGAGTACAGCGCGATCATCGTCAGGATGCCCGAGAGCAGCGCCGGAATCTTGAATTTCGTGGTCAGGATTCCCGTGACGACGCCTGAAAGCATGCCCGCAAAGCACGCGACGAAAATCGCCGGAATCGGCGACCAGCCTGCCACAAGCAGAGAAGCCGCCACCGCAGCGCCGAGCGGGAAGCTGCCCTCGACGGTCAGGTCCGCCACGTCCAGCACCCGAAATGTCAGATAAACGCCAATCGCAAGAACGGACCAAAGCAGGCCCTGTGATATAGTTGGAATGATTAAATCCAAATTGGTTCTACTCCTAACGAATTATGATGCCCATAAAAAGTGAGGAGTTAGGAGAGAGGAGTGAGGAATTATTCGCGCGTGCACGCATTGATAACTCCTCACTCCTCACTCCGCACTCCTAATTTTTACTGAATGATTTCCGCCGATTTCATCACATCGTCGGGAATCTTGACGCCGAGAGCGTCGGCGCTCTTCTTGTTGACACTCGCCTTCAGGTCCTTCGCAGTCTGGATCGGCATATCGGCAGGCTTTTTCTTGCCGTCGAGAATGTCCGCGCCCATGTCGCCCGTCTGGAGGCCCAGTTTGTAATAGTCGATGCCGTAGGTAGCGAGGCCGCCGGCCTTGACCATGTTTTCCTCACCGCAGATGACCGGTTTCTTCGCCGGGTCGGTGACGGAAAGCAGCGTTGGCATCGCGCTGGCCAGCACGTTGTCCGTCGGCGCATAGAACGCGTCCACTTTCGACACCAGGCTCTGCGCCGCCTGCTGAATATCGTTGACCGTCGAGATCGTCGCCGTCTCCACCTTCAGGCCCTTCGACGCGGCATATTCCTTCATCGCCTTGACCTGCACCTCGGAGTTGACCTCGCTGGAGCAATAGATGACGCCCACCGTCTTCGCGTTCGGGCAGAACTTCATCAAGAGGTCCACCTGTTCCTTGATCGGGTTCATATCGCTGGTGCCGGTCACATTGCCGCCCGGCTTCGCGTTGGACTTCACGAGCTTCGCGCTCTCATAGTCGGTGATCGCCGTGCCGACGATGGGGATATCCTTCGTGGCGTTGGCAACGGTCTGCGCCGCCGGCGTCGCGATCGCGCAGATCAGGTTCGCTTTATTGGAGATGAACCGCTGGGAAATGTTCGCAAGGTTCGACTGGTCGGCCTGCGCGTTCTGGCGGTCGATCTCGATGTTCTTGCCTTCCTCGTAGCCGCGCTTCTTCAGCCCGTCCACGAAGCCCTTGTTCGCCGCGTCAAGCGCATTGTGCTCGACAAGCTGCACGATGCCGACCTTGTACATCTTCTTGCCGTCTTCGGTCTTCTTCTGACCGCCGCCGCCTCCGCAGCCGGCGATAATGCCCGCCGTCAGCACCGCCGTCACACCCATGATAAGATGTTTCCACTTCTTGCCCTTCATCATTGCTTTGCCCCTCCATACATTTCATTTGACCTGCCGAGCTGGTCGGCAAGTATTTTAATTATATATGATAATGGATGAAAAATCCACCGCTTTATTTAATCATCCTTTAATTGCAAATTCAGTCTGCAAGGCTTACAATTTAAAAAGAAATCACCGACGGGAGGACTTTGCCATGAAAGCAATCCGAATCTTGAAAAAACTTCGCATGGGCGCGCTGGCTGCAGGCGTTTCGGCTGCGCTGCTCGTTCCCGCGCCGCAGCCTGCCGAGGCCAGCATCCTCATCGACGCCATCACCGGCGTCATCGGCGCAGGCGTCGCATACAACAATTACTTAGGCCAGCTCTTGGGCATGGGCAACAGCCCCGTCGTCCAGAAAAAGCTGCTCGATCAAGACGTGGCGAAACGGGGACAGGACGAGTCGGAGGAAACCCGCGCCCTCGTGGACGGCGTGATGAACCAACTGATTGAGCGCGGCGAATACGCTCTGGCGGCGGACTCTCTGCCCTTCCGCTGGAGCGTCAACGCCGACGACTCCTTCAACGCGTCCTGTACCGCAGCCGACTATGTGAGCATCAACCGCGGTCTCGTCACCGCCCTGCACGGCGACAGGGACGAGCTGGCAGGCGTCCTCGCCCACGAAATGATCCACGGCCTTCATCAGCACATCCCTTACGACGTGGCGAAGCAGGTCGCCATCCAGACCGGCGTATCGTCGCTTTCCGGCGGGGCTCTGACCAGCTATCTGGCAAATGTCCTGACGAACTACAACGCGGCGAAAAATATCACCGCGCCTTCGGAAAAAGACGCCGACGAATCCGGCTTTTGGCTGATGGCCAGCGCGGGCTTCAACCCCGGCGGCTTCCCCGCCATGATTCACAGGATGCCCGACAGCCACGCCGAATCCGTCATCAATCCCGACGACCATCCGGAAACCTCCAACCGCCTGAAGCGCGGCCTGCAATGGATGAACGAGTATAGCTTCGGCCATGTGGAGGCGAAAGACGACGCCGTCTTCATCGACGGCCAGCATTTTCTGACCCTGGCCCCCACGGAAGAGTACAGTGCGAAAGAACGCGCCTGTCTCGTAGCGGGCGGCATCGCCAAAGGCATCCACGATCACGCTCTGGTCTCCGCGTGGCATTTCACGAAACAGCCCGACGGTTCCGTGGATTATCTGGACGGCAGCGACCCCTATCGCCATCTGAAAGCCGCCGTCGCCGAAGCCGGCCTCGGCGCGCAGCTCGAAACCCTCGTGAACGCTGCCTACACGAAGGACCGCGACAGCGGCAACCGGGAGAAATATCTGGAAAAGGAACAGGAACGCCGGGAAGATATCGAAAAACAGAAAGAGAAATCCCTGCGCAACAAGAAAAAGAACATCGACAGCTATAAGGACAAGAGCCTGACCTACAACGCGCTCAATCTTCCCGACCTCGCCCTCCACGAAGCAGACCGGCTCCTTGCCTGCCAGCCGGACGAGGAAGCGCAGGCGTGGGCCCACGCCGAGCGGGGCAGCGCGTTTTACCAGCTTGATATGTACGATACGGCTCTTTCCGAGCTGAATCTTGCGGCTAACCTCTCGCCGAAGCAGGCCCGCACTTACCTCTATCGCGGGTACACGCACCACGCTCTCGGCAACTACGACGCGGCCCTCACGGACAGCCTGACCGCGGAAAAACTCGCCCCCGGCGTTTTCGCCGCGAACCTGCGGCTCCAGGGCATGAGCTACGAAGCGAAGGGCGAGGACGCGCTGGCGATCCAGGCCTATCGCGCCTACCTCGAAAAGAACCCGAAAGGCGACGTGCCCGAAAAATACGCCGACGCCTTGGTGCGATGACGAGACAGCCCCGGGGACTTGCCCCGGGGTGCTTTTCATAATTCCTCCATGCGGGTTTTCTGCCATTGTGCTATGATGATGAACGAACTTTGAACAAACGGAGGGGATTCCCCATGAAATTGTTCCGCGCATGGAAACGGCGGTTGGCCGCGGCGCTGCTGGCGACGACGGTATTTCTGCCCGCCGCTCCCTTTGTACCGCAGGCGGAAGCGGCAAGCAACACGGACGTTTTTACGGCGCTGGCCGGTGTGCTTGGCACAGCGGGCATGTACAGCAGTTATCTCTCCGCGATCATGGACGCGGGGAACAACGCTTATTATCAAGAACAGACGCGGCTCTATGACGCCCACGAGAACGGCGTGGACCGCAACCCCATGAACCATCAGATCGTCGGGGAAGTGATGGAAGGGCTGGTGGAACGCGGCAACTACGTGCTGGATATCCGTTCCCTCCCCTTCCGCTGGAACGTGAACGACAGTGCGGAATTCAACGCGGCCTGCTTCCCGACGAATTACATCACGGTGAACAAAGGGCTCGTGGTGGGACTGAACGGCAACGTGGACGAGATTGCCGGGGTGCTGGCCCACGAGATGACCCACGGCATCAAGCTGCACGCGGCCTATAATTACGCCCGCGCGGCGGCGCAGGCCTTCGGCATCAATTTCCTCGGCATGGTCACGGGCGCGGTGCGTCCCGACGTGGTGGGCGTGCTGGCCGATTATTCCGTGGCGAAGAACGTCATCCTGCCCGCCGAGTACGAAGCCGATGAGGGCGGATTTTACCTTGCCGCCAGCGCCGGATTCAACCCCGGCGGCCCCGCTGCGGCCATGGCGCGCATGGACTACCTGACGAAGCACCCGGATACCTTCGACCGAAGCTACGGCGCCGACCCTTACGACCATCCGGACACGGACAAGCGCGAAGCGAAGCTGGCGGCGATGATGTCCGAATACAGCGCGGGCCATGTGACGGTAAATGACAGGAAAGAGATCCTCATCGACGGACAGCCCCTGCTCTCGGCGTCGTATTCCACCGAGGTTTACGACGACACGCCGGAGCAGGCGTACCTGATCGCGGGCGGACTGGCCCGCGCCTTCCACGAATATACGACGGCGGAGGCCTGGAATTTCCGCCCCGGCGCGAACGGGCGCATCGACTATTTGGACGACAATCGCGTATATGAATATCTGAAAGACGCCGTGGAGCGCAACCATGCCGAGGCGGATTTGGAGCGGCTGGTCCGCGCCGCCTATGCCGGTGAGAGCGCCTCGGGCGCGCGGGAGAAGATGGCGGCCGCCGAGAACGAGCGCCTCGCATACTGGCAGGAGCGCA
Organism: uncultured Selenomonadales bacterium; assembly: GCA_900321035.1. Lineage (GTDB taxonomy): Bacteria > Bacillota > Negativicutes > Selenomonadales > Selenomonadaceae > RUG12372. The sequence continues at coordinate 103,852 of ONUH01000011.1, forward strand.
TGGCGAAAAACGCCGCCGCCGACAAGAAGCTGGTCGAGCGGCTTTACAAGAACGCTGACGCCTACAACGACATCAACGAGCCGGAGCTTTCCATCGAAGAAGGCGCGCGCACGTTTGACTGCGACAATGCCGGCGTGAAGCTCGCGGGCATTTACGCGGTGCGCGGGCGCGCGAAAGCGCTGCAGGGCGACTTCGCGGGCGCGATGGAAGACTGCGATTACGCCGTGAGCCTCGACCCGAACGACGCCTATGTTTACCTGAACCGCGCCGAGACAAAACGGGCGCAGGGTCTGCCGGAGGAAGCCCTCTTGGATATCCGGCGCAGCATTTCCCTTGATCCGAAAGCCATCGCCGCCCACAAGATGGCCGCCGACGTGGAGGACGAGCTGGGCAACACCGAAGCCGCCCTTGCGGATTACGCCAATTACCACAAATTGGTGCCGGACGCGCCGGACATTCCCGACGAATACTATAAGCGCATCGACCCGAAGCGGTGGGAGCGCATGGAAAAAGAGCGCGCGAAGGAACAGGAGAAGGCCCGCAAAGAGCGCGAGGCGAAAAAAGCGGAAGCGGAAAAAAAGGCCGAAAAGGAAAAAGACGCGAAGCAAAACGCGGAAGCGAAGACCGACGTCAAGCCCGCCGCTTAAGCCGCCGCATGACAAAAGAGCCGCTTGCAAATTCCGGCGATTCCATATAATATAAAAAGGCTGAAAATACCCGTAAGCATTTGGGAGGGATTGAACGAATGGCAACCGAGAAGGCCGCGGCCAAAAAGACCAGCCGCGCGAAAAAATCCGAAGGCGAAGAAAAGAAGACCGCCAAAGACGCGGAGCGTTCCGCCGCAAAACCGAAAACCACGAAGAAACCGGCAAAAAAGCCCGCAAAGGCTTCTGATACACGCAAGACCGCGTCCCAAAAGGAGCACATCTTCGCCCTCGATATCGGCACCCGCAGCGTGATCGGCATCGTCGCCGACCAGGAGGCCGACGGTTCCATGACCGTTCTCCAAACCACCCGCCGCGAACATAAGACGCGCGCCATGCTCGACGGGCAGATTCACGACGTGCCGCAGGTCGCCGCCGTCATCCGGGAAGTGAAAGCCGCGCTGGAGGAAAGCGTCGGACCGCTGAAAAGCGTCGCCGTCGCCGCCGCCGGACGCGCGCTCTATACCATGACTTCCGAGGCGACCATGGACTGCACCGGCGTCATCACCGCCGAGGACGAGCATCTGCTGGACTTCGCCGGCGTGCAGGCGGCGCAGTCGGAGCTGGCCGCATCCTCCGAGATTGACGACCCGACGCACTATTACTGCGTCGGCTACAGCACGATCAAATATACGCTGGACGGCGTCCAGCTGAAATCCCTCGTCGGCCAGCGGGGCGAAAAAGCCACGGCTTCCATCATCGCCACCTTTTTGCCCCGGCAGGTCATCGACTCCATGGACTCGGCGCTGGTTTCCACGGGCCTCGCCCTCCGCGCCGTCACGCTGGAGCCGATTGCCGCCATCAACGTACTGATCCCGCCGACCATGCGCCATTTGAACCTTGTCTTGGTGGATATCGGCGCGGGCACTTCCGACGTGGCCATCACGAAGAACGGCAGCGTCATCGCCTACGGCATGGTTCCCCAGGCCGGCGACGAGATCACCGAAGCCATCAGCCAGCACTTCCTGCTGGATTTCAACGTCGCGGAGCGCATCAAGCGCGACGCCGCAAGCGGTCAGGACGTGTCCTTCACCGACATACTCGGCATGGAATACCATCTCACCGCGGAAGAAGTCTTTACGCCGATCCTGCCCGCCGTCGAGAACCTCGCCGAAGCCATAGCGCGTCAGATCATGACGCTGAACGACACAGAGCCGCAGGCGGTGCTTTTGGTCGGCGGCGGTTCGCTGACGCCGCACCTTGCGGAGCTCGTCGCGAAAGCCCTGTCGCTGCCCCTGCCCCGCGTCGCCGTTCGCCACCCCGACTCCGTGGACGGCGTCAACGCGCTGCCGCCGGAGCTGACGCAGCCCGACGCGGTAACGCCGCTGGGCATCCTGAAAATCGCGTCGCTGAACACGCTCCATTTCCAGACCGCTTACATCTCGGGCAAGGAGCACCGGCTCTTCCATTTCCGCGACCTGACCGTATCCGACGCGCTGTTGGCTGCGGGCGTCCACCTGCAGCAGGAAAACGCGCCCGAAGTAGGCGTTCACGTTTTCGTGGACGGCGTGATGAAATTCTTCCCCGGTAAGTCAGGCTCCGCGCCCACCATCACCATGAACGGAAAGCCCGTTTCCCTGGACGACCTGATCGAGGACGGCGCGAAGCTTGAAATCGCCGCGGGCGAGGAAGCGGCCCTTCCCACCGTGACCGTGGCGGACATCATGGAAGATCAGGCGCCCTATATCCTTTATATCAACGGCAACAAGAAAGAACTTGCCCCCGGCCTGATCGTCAACGAGGAGCCTGCCGACAGCAAGCAGGTCCTCTCGGACGGCGACTCCGTGGAGCGGCGGGAAACGTTCAGCGTCGGCGAAGCGTTGAAAACGGCCGGCTATCCGCCCACAGGCAAGAAGATCAAATACAAGCTGAACGGCGCCGAGACGCAGTTCTCCTGCATTCCCGAGATTCTCCTGAACGACCAGCCCGCCACGCTCTCCATGAGCGTCCACGACGGCGACCGGCTCGAATACATCCTGCCGGACGACCCGAAGCTCGGCGAAGTGCTCGGCCTCAAAGAACGGGATACGAGCCTCATCGTCTATTTCAACGGCGCGGAAAAGAAGATCCCCTCCGCCACCGTGATGCTGGAAATGAACGGCCGCCCCGCCAACGCGAACACCCTCGTCGTCGAAGGGTGCAGCGTGCAGTACGAGATTTCCGAGCGGCGCGCCACCGACGTCAGCGCCGTGCTGGCCGCGGTGGGCTTCGAGCCCCCGGCTGCGGGCAGCGGTCTGGTCGTCACCATCACGGTCAACGACAAGCCCGCGACCTTCAGCACCCCCATCATGAACGGCGATCAGGTGGACGTGGATATCCATCTTTCCGAAAAACCGACTGCAAAAGCGGCTCGGATTCCCGCCATGCCCACCTCTCCCGCCGCGCCTCCACCGGCGGCGCCTGCCGCAGAGGTTCCCACGACCGCTGAAGCAGCCGCTCCGCAAGCGGCGACGGAAGCGTCTGCGGGCAAGGACGGCCTCCTGGCCGATTACCTCGCCCAAATCGAGAAGGAAAAAGGCGGGCAGCCGGCACAGGCGGCCGCATCTCCCGCGGGCAAGGACGGTCTCCTGGCCGATTATCTCGCCCAGATCGAGAAGGAAAAGGCGTCGAAATAAGATAACGACAACGGGGCTGTCGCAAAAAATGTGGAGTCAAAAATTTGTACTCCACATTTTTTTCATGGCAAAGACATACCCGGATAAATCACATACAAGACAAGAGCTTCACGATTTGTTAGAATATTTCTCGATTACAAAAAGGGATTATCGCAAGAAGAAATCTTCCTGCGACAGCCCCTTTTTAATTGTTTGCTTTCCCGTTTACATGTCAGAAGCTCCAGGTCGCGCCGAGCTGCACGCTGCCGCCGCGCTGCTTTCCGGCCCAGCCGGTCACGCCGAGGTCGAGCTTCAGCGGACCGTCGCCCGGCTTCACCTGCCAGCCCAGCTCCAGCATTCCGCTGCTGCCTTTGAGGCTCGGACTCGGTACGCCGTTGCCGCTGAAGGTCGCCCTCGCGTCGCCGTTGAACTCGTACTGATAGGCAAGACCGCCGTAGAAGCTGTTCCGCTCGTTGACCTTATGCGTGAGCCGCGCGCCGATGCGGATGCGGTGGCTGTCCACCGCGTCGAAATGCCCGCGCTCGTCGTCCATGCCCGCGATATGGACCGTCGTGTCGTCCCCCGCCTGATGGCTGTAGAAATATTTGAAGTAGCCGTCGAGGGTGTTGCCTTTGCCGAGGTCGAAGGCTTTGCCCGCGCCGAGGTGCGCCGCGAAATAGTTCGACGAACTGTCATAGTCCACCTTGCCGACGCCGTCAAGGTTTCCGTCGTAGTCCGAGGTCACGCGTCCGCCCCGCAGGCTTCCCTCGTAATAGAAGCCGTCGTGATTGACCTGGCGAGCCATGACGCCGACGCCGAAGTAGTGCGCCTTACCGTCGCCCCGGGTGCCGTCGTCGAGGTGGCTGTCATAGCTGCCGCCGCCATATTCCACCATCGGGCCGAAGAGCAGCTTGCCCTGCGCGTTGGAAAGCTCACGGGCGAAGCCGATGTTCAGCCCGAAGCCTTTCGTATTGACATAGGAGCCGCTTTCCGCCCGCATGCTCGACCCGCCAAACGCGGCGAAGGGGGTGAAGGCATTCGGCGCGGGCGTGCCTGTCGCCCCCTGCTCGTTGGCGTTCGCTTTCTCCGCCGCTTCGAGGGCGACGGCGTTGGCCGCCTGGGCGAAGCCCTGGGAGGCCAGCATATCCGCCCCCGCGTTGACGAAGGTCGTGGTGGCGGCGCGGGTCTCCACGAGGGACTTAGCCTGTTCGTTTGCGCTTTCGTCCACGTCCGAGACGGTGGCCGTGATGTCGTTCGTGTTCTGCGCGATGGTGAATTTGTAGGATTTGTTCACGGTCAGGCTTGTCGCTTTCGGCGGCGTAGTCAACGTCGTGGTGGTGGCCGTGCCTGTGAACCCGTTGGCGTTCTTGAGCAGGGTCACGCTGTCGCCTTTGGAGAGGTTCACGCCCGTCAGCGCCGCCGCGCCGATGGTCACGCCGTCCAATGTCGTCGCGCCGCCGTTCACGGTCAACATAGGAACAGGATCGTTTGCGGCAATATCGGACGGCAGATAGAAGTTCAAATTTTGCACGTAATTGATATTTCCTGTAACGACGACACCTTTTGCGGCAATGTTCAGCGTGTTGCCCGTAGACAAATTATCGGATCCTCCACCGTTGATATGTCCGATTGTCAGTTGCTTCAGGACATTGACGATATTATCGCTCGCAACCCCTCCGTAAGCGGAGCCGCCAGATACCGTCGCACCACTAAGGTCGCCGCCCGAAAGATTGACGATATTGCCTATGGCGTTGCCGTGTTCGCTGTAACCGCCTGCAATCGTCATATACCCAGAACCGCCCTTGATATTGACAATATTTTCTCTGGCATTGCCATAGGTATAGCCATCTAAGCCAGTGCCAAAGCCGCCAAAAACAGTTCCGAGAATCGTGTCTCCGGAAATGTTGACAGTATTCTTGGAAACAGTTCCCAGCACCGTAACCGCGCCACAAACGCTATTCCATGTCCCGCCGTTGACGTTGAGCGTAAAATCCTCTACCAAACCAGCAGGTTGTAAACCCGCCCTCACCAGGTAAAGTCCAGCATTTCCGGCTCCTGACAGCGTAAGTGTTTTATATCCTTGCATTACAAACGAATTTTCAATATATCCTTCAATGTTTCCGGCATCCGTTTTCACAAGCTTTATCGCATTCGCCTCAGGAGTAACAGTTCCAGGAAAAGGAAAAGGATTGCCCGAGCCATCAATATAAAAATCCCCATCCCATGTCACTTCCGCCGCCATTGCCACGCCCGGCGCGAATATCGCCCCGCCCATCAGCAGCGCGCCCAAAATCAATCTCGTCAGTTTTCTTTCGTTGTACTTGCGTTTCATATCTCCGTCCCCTTTCGATGCTTTTGAATAAACCGCCCGTTCCTTAGTCATACGCAATGAACGGGCTCATTATAAAACATGTATCCTGCAACTGTTCACTTGTAAGCGTAATAGTTCCCTCCTCTGCTATATGTTCCAATCTCCCTATGAGGATATACCTCGGCGATTCGAGGCCGACAGGAAAATTTCCTTTTGCCCTCTCGTACAGTTTTGCCTTGTAAGCAGGGGGAAACCGGTAAAATCAACCTGTACCCGCGTACAGTTTTGCAATTTTATCCGCTAATCAGGGCGTTCTTATTGCCGATACAGAAATTATGGCTTATAATATTTTTGTGAAATTGTTATCCTTAACAAGAAATGATTTGCATTTAATTTTTTCATTTTGATTGCCAATTTGAATCGAAAAGGATTTGATGAACGTGACTCCTGCATCTTTATCGCCGATATCGCGTTCCATTAGCTTACAAAAAACTGTCGGCGCAGATATATGCACCGTGTCCCTGTTCGTGGCCAATGCGCTGTACTTTTTCTGGGCCACCACGGTGTACATGGCGCTTCATTTTGCCGGCATCGACTGGCCGCAAACCTTTTTCTCTTCCATTATCCCCGGTACGGAAATGTTGCCGGATCTTTGCATGATGTTGGCGGTTTTCTCCGGCACCGTGTGCTACGGGCTCCGGCCTACATACTGGCAGCGGTCTCTGCTTCCGGTGCTGGCGGCGATCATGCTTTCCGTAATGGCGTTCCCATTCGTGGCCACCGGCCCCCGCCTGTTGCTGCTTGCCTTCTTTATGGCACTTTCAGGGGGCGTGTTTGCGCTGATTTTCCATTTGGTTTCCCTGCACGTGGCGCCGGACGTGACTGGTCGCTTCTTCGGTTTTTCGACCGCCTTTTCCCTGCTGTTGCAGTCTGGTTTCCATGCTGTGCTGGACGCCTCGTTGACCGGCTTCCTGACTGCCTCGGTGCTGTGCATGGGCGGTCTGGCAATGCTATTGCCCAAATGCCTGGAACAACTTGCCTTGATGGAACCGCCGGCGGCTGAACAAACTGCGGAACAAACGTCTCCCCGTGTCGATATATCCGTTTTCGGCTGGTCCGTACCCATGACGCTTTTGATTGTCGTCCTGCTGTCCCTGCTCCATGGCATTGGGGACCTGTATATGGACGCTTATCACAATTTTAATGATGTGTTTGGATTCTCCCGCCTGTCCTATTGCGCAGGTTCCATCGCGGCCGGTTATTTTGCCGACCGCAACCGGCTGTATTTGCCCTTGGCCGCACTGTTTGCCAAAGCACAGGACATTTTGGATATCTGGGTCGGACAAGAACAGGTTTTGTATTATCCACTTCATTATTTTGGCGATTTCATGAATGGTTTCTTTACCCTGTTCATCATTCTGGCCTTTATAGACCTCGCCGCCCACCGGCCATCGCTGAAGCCCTGGGCCGTAACCGGTCGTTCCTTGCAGATGTTTACCGTCAGCGTGGCCACTGTTTTCGGTGCTTTTATACTGGATGCAGACAAACTGTTTTTTACGTTGCTGTATGTATTAGCCATTGTCGGGTGCCTGGTCATTGTTTTTTACAGCAGTGCCCTGCGTTTTACCCTTGGTTCCGCCGCAGCGGATTCTGCCGCAGCGGAGATAATAACCTCTCTCCCCGCCCCGGAGGCGACAACCCCGCTCCCCACAGCAGAAGTAACAACCTCTCTCCCCGCCCCGGATTACTGCGCCCGCTATGGGTTGACCCAGCGAGAGAGCGAGGTGCTGGATTGTATTCTTTCTGGCCAAAGCATTTCCGAAATCAGCGAAGCGCTTTTCATCAGCCAGCGAACTGTCAAGTTTCACATCACCAACCTGCTGCGCAAGACCGGCGCCACTTCGCAAAAGGAATTGCTCCTGCTGCTGTACGAAAAGCAGGGAAAATTATAATTGCAAAGGGAACAACAGACTAAAGGGGCTGTTGCACTAATTTGGTGCAACAGCCCCTTTTTCTTTCGCCTGCGGTTTCAAAATATTACAAAACAGGAGGAGGGTTATCTTTGGAAAACGTTCAGCCTTTCTCCGCCACTTTCCACTCCGTCAGGTTCCGCGCTGCAGAATCATAGTTCACGCCAATCTTAAACAGCTTCCGCGTATCCGCCGCGTAAGGCAGCGCATACTGCTTTTCTACAATCTGCGCCAGCACCGCGTCCACGCTCTGGTCCAGTTTGAATTCAAAAAGGTAAAAACTGCGGCCTGCCATTTCTGACAGACCGCAGTGAAAACAATGCCCAGTCTATTATTTTTATTATTTGAATCTAACCAATCGTCTTTCCAACATAGTTACAGCGCTGCAACTTCACGCAAAGGAAGAGCCGTCACTTCGGCAATTTCAGAATCCGACAACTTGCCCTTTTCTTTCAGGGATTTGGCAATTTCAAGCGCTTTTTCCTTTTTACCAGCTAAACGACCTTTCTTTTCGCCCTTCTTTTCTGCATCTTCCTGTATAATCTTTAAATCCATTTCCCAGGTCACGTATCTCTCCCTCCAATCTTCGTCATTTGTCACACGCTTCGTTTCTGCATCAATAGCCTGCGTAAACTCGCTGCCGGCCTTGCCACTGTTCACATAACACAGAAAATCGGCCAGTGCCGTATCCTCTGCTTTATCCGCTGCCCTGGCGTTCAGGTAAATATTCTCTGTCAAATCACCCATCTCCAACGTATTGTCCTCTTTGCACCGACAGGTGAAATGATACATCGGCAACCCTTTACCGAACGGGTCAAAGGTGCAGATAAAAATAACGTAGGACTTACGCAACTCGCGATACTTCATCCCCTGCT
>ONUH01000014.1 GCA_900321035.1 uncultured Selenomonadales bacterium
CATCTTATCACAGGAGGGCTTTTTCGTTCCTTTGAAGACTCATACCTATAAGGTAACTGAACCCCCGGTCGAACCGGGGGTTTTCGAGATACAAAAAAGCCTTGACGCTTTGGATATGGAAGCGTCAAGGCTTTTCGTTTGCCGTAATTTAGTTTTCAGAAATACATATTCAGCATCGTGCCGACATTCTCATACGCCATGGAGCGGTTGATCGTGTTCGCCGAGTACATGCGCTTCGCGTCGGAAACGGAGGAACCGAGCATCGACGACACCGACGGGAACATCTTGTCGCTCTGCCGCTGGGCGTTTTCCGCTTTGCCCGCCGTGCGGTCGGCAAAGCCGCCCTTTCCGAGCGCCGCTTCCACCGAGGAAGGATTCTCCTTCAAAGCCTTCGTGAGCCGTTCCGTATCCACGGAAAGCTCGCCGTTGGACTTGACCGAGACGCCGGCGGTGGAAAGCGACTTCGCGAAATAGGAAGCGTCGTTGAAGGAATTGCCGAGAGCGGCCACACGCTTCGAGACGTCCTTGTTGTCCTTCAGGAAGGAAATAGTTTCGTTGTACGCCTTGGCGAAATCCTGCACCGCGCCGACGGCGGCCTGCGTGTTCTTCTCCGCGTCCTCGTCGGAGGTTCCTTCCGGGGCGACGCGGAAATTCGTGTTCTTGAGAGCGTTCGCCGCTTTGCCGAGGTCGCCCATGGCGGCGCCGTATTCCTTCGTAAACTGTTTTTTCGCCGCGTCGTAGTCGGACAGCACGCTGGAAAGCGAATTGCGGTTCGAGGCGACGGCGGTCGCGTAAGAAAGCCCGGTGCTTGCCGCGCTGGAAATGCTCGACCACGCGGTATTCTCTTTCGACGAGGAAAGTCCGCCGATCAATCCCTGCATCGAATTGTTCGACGCGCTGCCGTTCATCGACTTCGCGGCAAACTGATACATCAGCCCGGTGTTCCTTGCGGTTGCGCTGACAGATGCCATAAAAAAGACTCCTTTCCTGGGAACCGCCGAATAAGTCCCTTCGCGCCCTTGCCGTGGTTTGACTTACGCATCGTTTCCCTGAAAATTCCTTGTTACATTCTTTCCTATATTATAATCCAAACCTCTGGGAAAGAAAAGAGGAAGCGAGAAAAATGCGGAAGATTTCGCGGCTGTTTTCCGGACGTTCGGGAGTGCTTTTCAGCGGGCGAAAGATGTTGTACAATAAACAGGCAAGATTTTTTTGCCCGGAAGGAGGCAAAGCGAGATGCGGAAAAAAACGAAAATCATCTGCACCATGGGGCCGGCGACGGACCGGCCGGGCGTGCTGGACGCGCTGATCGCGGACGGCATGAACTGCGCCCGGTTCAATTTCTCCCACGGTACCCATGAGGAGCAGCGCGGCAGGATCGAGGCCGTGCGGGCGGCGGCGAAAAAAGCTGGCGCGGTGGTGCCCCTGCTGCTCGATACGAAAGGACCGGAAATGCGCCTCGGCGAATTCGCGGAGGGAAAGGTGCAGCTCAAAAAGGGCGGCCGCTTCGTGCTGACGGCGGACGATGCGCCGGGGGACGCGACGCGCGTCTCTGTGAACCATAAAGGGCTGTATTCCGAGGTGAAGCCGGGGGATACGCTGCTCTTGTCGGACGGCCTCGTGGCCTTGAAAGTGGAAGCGATCGAGGGCACGGACATCGTGACCACGATACAAAACGACGGCCCCATGTCCACGCGGAAACGCGTGGCGGCTCCGGGCGTAGCGCTTGGCCTGCCGCCGATCTCGGAGCAGGACGAAAAAGATATCATCTTCGGCGTAGAACAGGGCATGGACTTCGTGGCGGCGTCCTTCATCCAGCGCGCGGAAGACGTGCGCGCCATCCGGGCGCTGATCGCGAAACACGGCGGGCAGCTCGAGATTTTGGCGAAGATCGAGAACCTGGAGGGAGTCAAGAATTTTGACGAAATCCTGGCGGAGGCGGACGGCGTCATGGTGGCCCGGGGCGATCTCGGGGTGGAAATCCCGGCGGAAGACGTGCCTCTGATCCAAAAGGAAATCATCGCGAAATGCAACCGCGCCGGAAAGCCGGTCATCGTGGCGACGCAGATGCTGGAATCCATGACCTCGAATCCGCGCCCGACCCGGGCGGAGGCCAGCGACGTGGCCAACGCCATCCTCGACGGCACCGACGCCATCATGCTCAGCGGCGAGACGGCCAGCGGCGACTATCCGGCGGAGGCGGTGGAGACCATGGCGCGGATTGCCGAGCGCACGGAGCGCGCCCTTTCGTATCGCGAGATCATCGAGAGCGCGGGCGTGGAGCGGCACAAGACCACGGAAGCCATCGCCCACGCGACGGTGCAGCTTGCTTACGAGCTCGGTGCGAAGCTCATCATCACGCCGACGGCCAGCGGCTACACCACGCGCATGGTGTCGAAATATCGCCCAAAGGCGGAAATTTTCGCCTTCACGGCCTCGGAGCAGGTGGCCCGCCATCTGAACCTCCGCTGGGGCGTGGAGCCTGTCGCGTCGCCGAGCCCGTGGAAAGACGCGGAGGAAATGGCGGATTTGGCGGCGGCGGCGGCGAAGGAAAGAGGACTCGTCGCGGAGGGCGACCGCACGGTCATCACCTCCGGCATCAAAGTCGCCGTCGGCAACACCAACGCCATCCGCGTTTACACCGTGAAATGACGTCGGAGGAAACAATAAAATTTTGAAGCAAGAAAGTAAGAATTTCTTGCTTCAGAATTTTTCATAGGCTTCAAATAATAGTAAAATCAACGAAGGAGAGATTGCCATGAACCAGAAAGCGGAAAAATTTGCGGAAATGCTGAAGAAACTTCCGGACGACAACGTATTCGAGACGCGCGAGATCGAGGACGACGGCGGCCATCTTGTCCTCTTCCAGTCGAGCCTCGAAGCGAAAAAAGACCTTTTCGTCCCGCTGGGCGTATTCATCGACGATTCGATGTTCACCGTCGTGCGCGTCGCCGCCATGCTGGACGCCGTGAACGACGGCAACCGGGCGCAGGTCCGCGACTTCCTGGCGGAAATGAACCGCCTTTATAAGTTCAAGCATTACGAAAACGACGACGGCGATATCCTGATCGACGCTGCCATTCCCGCGGATGTGGAACACTTCGACCCGGAGGCCGTCGCCATCGTCATCGACATGGTCTGGGACCATCTGAAGGAGCAATACGCCGCTTTGGAGAACGCAGTGCAGGGAAAATAAAACAGGCAGCCTTTCAGCGCGAACGAAATCATGCCGTTTGCGCTGATTATTTTTTGCTTTTCGATTTTTAGTTCACGAACGGAAAAAAATATGATACAATAAATGAAGTTTGGGAGGGGCGTCATGCGAATCATCACGGGCAAGGCGCGGGGCGCCCGCCTGAAGGCGCCGAAAGGGCTTTCCACAAGACCGACGTCGGACCGCGTGAAGGAATCGCTGTTCAGCATTTTGGGCGGACGCGTCGTCGGGCGGCGCGTGCTTGATCTTTTCGCGGGAACGGGCAGCCTCGGGCTGGAGGCGCTTTCCCGGGGTGCGTCGTTTGCCGTGCTGGTGGACCGCGCGACGGGAGATATCCTGCGGGACAACGCGGAGCATGCGCATCTTGCGGATGCAGCCCGCATCATGCGCGGCGACGTATTCGCGTCTTTGTCGCGGCTTGGCGCGGAGGGGGAGCGATTCGACCTCGTCTTTTGCGATCCGCCGTATGCCAAAGGGCTTTGGGAGCGTGCGCTGACTGCGCTTGACGCGTCGATGGTTCTTTCAAAAGAAGCGCTGGTCGTCGTGGAGTGCGGCGCCGATGAGAAAGCTTTGCCTCCATTGTCGCGCCTTTCGCTTGTGCGCGAGGAACATTACGGGCATACGACGCTGGTGCGTATTTTTGCCATGCGGGAGGGCGATGTATGAGGAGAGCGGTCTGCTCCGGCAGCTTCGATCCGGTGACGATGGGGCATGTCGATGTGTTTGAACGGGCGAGCCGCATGTTCGACGAGATTATCGTCGGTGTGTTTCACAATATCCGCAAGGAACCGTTTTTTACTGTGGACGAGCGGGTTCGGCTGATCCGCGAGGCCACCGGGCATATCCCGAATCTCTCGGTACATTCTTTTTCCGGCCTTTTGCCGGACTATATGCGGGAGGCGGGCGCCGAGGTCATCGTGCGCGGGCTTCGGTCGGTGACCGATTTCGAGTATGAGCTTCAGCAGGCGCAGATGCTCAAGCATATCGCGCCGGAAATCGAAACGGTGTTTATCCTGACGGGGCAGGAATATTATTTTGTCAGTTCCTCCGGCATCCGGGAGCTGGCGTTGTTCGGCGGCGATATTCACGGCTTGGTGCCTGAATGCGTAGAAAAAGCCGTGATCCGGAAGATGAAGAAGGACACGGTGTGAAGATAAAGAGCAAAGACAATATTATTGGAAGAAAGCAGGATGAAAGATGTCAGTAAACACGATCTTAGATGAAATCGAAAATCTCGTTGTCGATGGAAAGCGGATTCCGCTGACGAACCGAAGCCTCATCGACGAGATGGAGCTGGTGCATCTTGTCGATAATCTTCGCCAGGAGCTGCCGCTGGAAATCCAGAACGCGCAGCAGATCATGGACAGCAAGGACGCGCTGCTGAACGAGGCGCGGACGGAGGCGGACCAGATTCTCGCGAATGCCCGCGACGCTGCGGAGAAGATGACGGACGAGAGCAAGATTGTCCGCGAGTCGAAGGAGAAAGCCGAGCTGATCATGGAGCAGGCGGCGGCGCAGCGCAAGGAATTGATTGAAGCGTCCTATCAGCAGGCGCGCCAGCTGCGCGTGAACGCGAACAATTACGCGAACCAGGTTTTCGATCATCTGATTCTGAACGTGGGAAACGCGCTTGCGGTTTTGAATCAGGCGAGGGAAGAACTGCAAAAGATGCCGGTGGAGCCGGAGATGCCCGAGCCGGAACCGCAACAGCCGCAGCAGCCGATGGCGCCTGCGAATTATCCGGAGGAGTGAAACATGAAGCCTTTCCCCACCGCGGGAGGGGCTTTTTTTGTAAAACGGCGCAAGGGAGAAGGGGGCGCGGTCTTGAACAGGGATGAAATCCGGGGCTTGCTGGAACGCTGTCGGAACGGCGACGCGACGATAGAGGAAACGACGGAAGCCTTGGCGCGGATGCCGTATGAAAATCTCGGCTTCGCGCATATAGATCATCATCGGGAGCTTCGGCAGGGGTTTCCCGAGGTCATTTATGCGGAAGGAAAAACGAAGGAGCAGACCCAGGCTATATTCCAACGGCTGCTGTCGGAGAGCGCAAAGAGCGTCATGGCGACGCGGGTTTCTCCCGATAAGGCGGCGTTCGTCCGGGAGGCTGCGCCGGAGGCCGTTTATGACGAGGCGGCCCGCATTCTGTATGTGAAGCGGAATGTGGAACCGCCGGACGAGGATTGCCGTATTTTGGTGCTGACGGCAGGAACCAGCGATATCCCCGTAGCGCGGGAGGCCGTGCTGACGGCGGAGCTGATGGGAAACGCCGTGGACGCCTGCTTTGACGTCGGGGTGGCGGGGATTCATCGTCTTTTCGCTCACGAGGAGGAGATCCGTCGGGCGAACGTCATCGTCGTCGTTGCGGGAATGGAGGGCGCCTTGGCCAGCGTCGTGGGCGGCATGTCGGCGCGCCCGGTCATCGCGGTGCCGACCAGCGTCGGTTACGGGGCGAGCTTTCATGGGCTGTCGGCGCTGCTGGCGATGCTGAATTCCTGCGCGGCGGGCGTCGCGGTCATGAATATCGACAACGGGTACGGCGCGGGCGTGCTCGCAAGCAAGATTAATCGTATGAGATGAGGCGGTACCAATGAAAGCAATTTATCTTGACTGTTTTGCGGGAATCAGCGGGAACATGCTGCTCGGCGCGTTCCTGCAGGCGGGGCTGCCGGAGGCGCATCTGGTCGGGGAGCTCAGGAAGGTCTTGCCGCCGGGGGAGTTTTCCCTCGAAGTCACGGACGTCTCGAAAAACGGGATTCGCGCCAAGTATGTGCGGGTGCTCGTCGAAGGCGAGCCGGCGGAATTCCATGCCTCTGTTCCCACGGAGCACGGACATGACCATGTACATGAACATGAACATGAACATGAACATGAACATGAACACGAACACGAGCATGAGCATGAACATGAACATGAGCACGAGCATGAACATGCTCATGAACACGGGCAGTGCCCGCATCATGGGGAGCATCATCACGCGCACCGCACGATGGCGACGATACGGGAAATGATCGAAGCTTCGACGCTGGGCGAGAACGTGAAGAAAAACAGCCTTGCGATTTTTGAGGAACTGGCGAGGGCAGAGGGAAAGGTACACGGTCTTCCCGCCGACGAGGTGCATTTCCACGAGGTCGGCGCGACGGATTCCATCGCCGATATTGTCGGGATGGCGATTGCGCTGGATTATTTCGGCGTGGAAAAGGTTTTCGTCTCGCGGGTCAATACCGGCAGCGGATTCGTCGAATGCGCCCACGGCACGATGCCGGTGCCGGCGCCGGCGACGGCGGAGCTTTTGGCTGGGTTCCCGTCCTATCACGCGGCTGACGAAAAGGAAATGACGACGCCGACGGGGGCGGCGGTCATCCGCACGCTGGCGGAATTCGCTGAGAACCTGCCCGGGGATTTCCAGCCGGAGCAGATCGCTTACGGCGCGGGAACGTGGGAGCTTTCCATCCCGAACGTGCTCCGCATGTACCTCGGCGATTATCAGGGACGAGGCGCGCAGCGGCTATATATATTGGAAACAAATATTGATGATATGAACCCGCAGGATTACGGTTACGTGTACGAGCGGCTGTTGGAGGCGGGCGCGCTGGACGTTTGGGCGACGCCGATTTTCATGAAGAAGAACCGCCCGGCGACGACGCTTTCCGTGATGGTCGGGGAACCGGAAAAAGACGCGTGCGTGGACGTCATATTCCATGAGACGACGAGCATCGGCCTGCGCGTGGTTCCCGTAGGCGCGCGCATAGAAGCTGCGCGGCGGACGGCGATGGTGGAGACGCCCTACGGCGAGGTATCTTGCAAGATTAGCGCTTACAAGGGGCATATCGTTTCGCTTTCGGCGGAGTACGAGGACTGCCGCCGCCTCGCGAAGGAAAACGGCGTGCCTCTGAAAAAGGTGCGGGCGGACGCGTTGGCGGAGCTTCGCCGCAGGCTGGGGGAGTGATCGTATGGACAGGGCAATAGAGGTCCCGCTTAGGCGCGCTACGCGTTCGTGGAAAAGAACCATAGGAAAATATTTCATGCTGTTTCTCGGCGCGTTCATCGCGTCTATCGGGCTGGAAATTTTTCTCGTCCCGAACAAGATTATCGACGGCGGCATCGTCGGCCTTTCCATCATGGCGGGCGCAATCACGAAGCAGGAGTATGGTATTTTTCTCGTGTTGTTCAATCTGCCTTTCCTTTATCTCGGTTACAAGCAAATCGGCAAGGATTTTGCATTAGCGACGTCCGTTGCCATCGTTTTTTTGTCAGTTTGGACGGCCTATTTTAAGCCGATTCCGCAGCTTACCGACGACCTTTTTTTGGCGGCGATTTTTGGCGGTATCATTGACGGCATCGGCGTCGGCATGATCATGCGGGCGGGCGGCTCGCTGGACGGCACAGAAATCGTGGCGATTATCGCGGACAAGAAATCGGTCTTTTCCGTAGGCGAAGTCGTGATGTTCATCAACCTTTTCATTTTCACGGCGGCGGGATTTTTGTTCGAATGGGAGCAGGCGATGTATTCGGTTGTCGCCTACTATGTCATTTCGCAAACGATTGACGTCGTACTTAAGGGCATGGATGAATCGTATTCCGTCCAGGTGGTTACACAAGTGCCGGACGAAATCGGTGAGGCGCTGATGGGCGAGCTGGGCCGCGGCGTCACATACATTTACGGCGAGGGAGGCTACACAAAAGAGAAGAAAAAAGTGCTGTGCGCCGTTGTCACACGGCTTGAGGTGCAGCGTGTGAAAGAGATCGTGCTGGAATATGATGAGTCGGCCTTCGTCACCATCAATCTCGTCAACGACGTCGTCGGCGGGCGGTTTAAGAAGAGCGGACATTGATTTTCTTGACAAGGGAAAAGTCTGTCGTTATAATAGGCTGAGGTTGGTTTCGATGGAAATGAGACTGAAGATAGGCGAGCGCGAGGCAGCCCTTGGCTACAAGGGCGGCTTTCGTTTTGAGACGACGGCGGAAGGACTTGGCGTCCGAGAGCAGGACGCGCGCTTTACAGGTCCCGTTTTCGTGGAGGGGACGCTCGAAAATACAGGCGGTTCGTTTCGCGTTACGGGCGAGATACGCGCAAGACGTTCGTTCGTCTGCGACCGGTGCCTTGCAGAGGCGGAAACGTCGGAAAGCTATCCTTTTGCGGAGGAATTTCGCAAAGGGGAGGAGACGGACGACGGAGCGTTTTTCGGGGCCGATGGCATTGCGTTGGCTCCGCTGGCAAGAGACGCGATTCTTTGCTCGCTTCCGATTCGAAATCTTTGCCGTCCCGATTGCAAAGGGCTTTGCCCGAAGTGCGGGGCGGATCTCAATCAAGGCGATTGCGGCTGCGACCGGGAGGTCACAGATCCGAGGCTTGCAGTCTTGAAAGATTGGATGAAAAATAATTCTGACGGTATTTAAGGAGGTGTATCGAAATGGCAGCGCCGAAACGCAAAATGTCGAAATCGCGCCGCGACAAGCGCCGCGCAAATTGGAAACTTACGGTGCCGGGCTATGTTCTTTGCCCGCAGTGCCATGAGCCGAAGCTCCCTCATCATGTGTGCATGGAGTGCGGTTTCTATGACGGCAAGGAAGTTATCGCTCAGGGTGAGTAAAAACCAAGAAGGAGAGCGGGCGGAGCAGCCTGCTCTCTTTTTGCTTGCATTTTAATTGGAAAGCAAGTATAATCAAACGATATGATTGAGAAAAATAACGAGTTGGTTCTGAGCGGTTCTTGCGGACGGCGCTTTTTTGCCGTTTCCTGCAAGGGGATATACGTGCTGATTTCGTATCCCGCCTACAGGAGGGATTCCTGATGAAAATAGCAGTCGACGCCATGGGGGGCGATTACGCCCCGAAAGAGATCGTTCTCGGCGCACTGCGGGCCGCCCGGCAGTTTGATTGCGAGATTGTGCTGGTCGGCGATGAAGAGAAAATTAAAGAAGTTCTTGCGTCGGAAAGAGATTGGGAAAAGCTGAAGATCACGGTGCGTCATGCCGGCGAAGTCGTCGAGATGGACGAGCATCCGGCGGACGCGGTTCGGCAGAAGAAAGATTCCTCGGTCGTGGTCGCGACGCGCTTGGTGCGCGACGGCGAATGCGACGCGGTGATCTCGGCGGGCAGCACGGGAGCGGCGGTGGCCGCGGCCCAGCTTGTCCTGAAGCGTATCAAGGGCATCAAACGCCCGTCCATAGCGACGCCGATTCCGACGCCGCAGGGCGCCACGCTGATGCTGGATTCCGGCGCCAATGTGGATTCCAAGCCGATCCATCTCTTGCAGAGCGCGCTGATGGGCTCGATCTATTCCGAGCTCGTCTATGGCCATAAGTCGCCCCGGGTCGGCCTTCTCAACATTGGCGAGGAGGAGACGAAGGGGGACGAGCTCGCCCGCGAGACGTATCCGCTTCTGACGTCTTTGGGCGAACGGCAGGTAATCCGGTTTACGGGCAATGCCGAGGGACGGGACATTCCCAAAGGGAATTTCGACGTGGTCGTCTGCGATGGCTTTGTCGGGAACGCGCTGTTGAAATTCGGGGAAGGGCTTGCGAAAACGATCATCCGGCTCGTCAAGGACGAGCTGATGAGCGCTGGTCCTTTGGCGAAGCTGGGCGCGCTTTTGGTGAAATCCTCATTGAAAAAACTTGCGAAACGTCTCGACGTGACCGAATACGGCGGCGCGCCGCTTTTAGGCGTGAACGGCTGCGTCATCATCAGCCACGGCTCTTCCAACGCCAAGGCGATTACCAGCGCCATACGGGTTGCCAACGACTTTGCGCGCAGCAATGTATTGGAAAGAATTCAGGATACCATCGTAAAGGAGGAGATGCTGCTCAATGACATCGACGACAATTGACGCCGGCGTCCTTGGCACGGGTTTTTACGTGCCGGAGCGCATCCTTTCGAATTTTGACCTTGAAAAGATGGTCGAAACGAGCGACGAGTGGATAGTGGAACGCACAGGCATCCATGAGAGGCATATCTCGGCGAAGGACGTTCCCGCCTCGGAGCTTGCTTATCAAGCGGCTGTCCGGGCGCTGGCGGACGCGCATACGAAGCCGGAAGAAGTGGATCTCATTATTTGCGCGACGCTGACGGGAGACGCGGTTTGCCCTTCCACGGCAAGTTTTATCCAGGACAAGCTCGGCGCTGTCAATGCGGCGGCCTTTGACCTGGCGGCGGCCTGTTCCGGCTTTGTCTACAGTTCCACGGTGGCAGCGCAGTTCATCAAGACAGGGACATATCGCCGGGTATTGGTCATCGGCGTTGAGGTGCTCTCGAAATTTTTGGATTGGAAAGACCGAAACACCTGCGTGTTGTTTGGGGACGGCGCAGGCGCCGCCGTTTACGGGCCGGTGGAAAAGGGCTTCGGCATCCTGAGCTTTGATCTCGGGAGCGACGGCAGCGGCACGGGCTTGCTGGGGATTGCGTCCGGCGACCGGGGGCGCGCGCTGGTTGAGGGCCAAAAACAGAACTGCGTTTACATGAACGGCGCGGAAGTTTTCAAGTTTGCCGTTCGCGCCATGGGGGCGACGATGAAGCGATCCATGGAGCGCGCCGGGCTGACGGAAAAAGATGTGGACTGGCTCGTTCCGCATCAGGCGAATATAAGAATTATCCGATCCGCGGCAAAACGTCTTGCATTGCCGCTGGAAAAGGTTATAATCAATATTGGGAAATACGGGAATGTGCCTGCCGCCTCGATACCGATGGCTCTCGCTGAGGCCGCGGGCGAAGGCCGGTTCAAGAAGGGCGACATCGTCGTCTTGGCCGGATTCGGCGCGGGCCTGACATGGGCTTCCTGTATCATGCGATGGGCGAAGGAGGATTTGTAATGTTTGAAGAAAATGCGATTTGCAAGATGCTTGGGCTGAAGTACCCGATCTTCCAAGGCGGTATGGCTTGGCTCGGCACGGCGGAACTCGCGTCCGCGGTGTCGGAGGCGGGCGGCCTCGGCATCATCGGCGCAGGGCATATGCCGCCGGACGTGCTTCGGGCGGAAATCCAAAAGGTAAAGAAGGCGACGAAAAAGCCCTTCGGCGTCAATATCATGCTGATGTCCCCCTTCGTCAAGGAAGTCATGCAGTTGATGCTGGATGAGCGCGTGCCTGTTGTGACAACGGGCGCGGGCAATCCCGGCGAGTATATCCCGTCGCTGAAAGAGATTGGAACCAAAGTCATTCCCGTCGTGGCTTCCGTGGCTTTGGCGAAGCGTCTCGTCCGTACGGGCGTGGACGCGGTCATTGCGGAAGGCATGGAGAGCGGCGGTCATATCGGCGAGCTGACGACGATGGCGTTGGTGCCGCAGGTAGTGGACGCGGTGGATGTTCCCGTCATCGCGGCCGGCGGCATCGGCGATTCCCGCGGCGTCTGCGCGGCGTTCGCGCTGGGCGCGCAGGCTGTGCAGATGGGCACGCGCTTCGTCATGTCCGAAGAGTGTATCGCCCATGAGAATTATAAGAATCTCGTATTGAAGGCCCGAGACCGTTCCACGGTTGTAACGGGACGTTCCACCGGCCATCCGACCCGAGTGCTCCAGAACAAGCTCACGCGCATTTATCTTGAGAAAGAGGCGGCGGGCGCGCCCACCGAGGAACTGGAAAAGCTGAGCCTGGGCACGCTGCGCATGGCGTCGCGGGAAGGCGACGTGGAGATGGGCTCGGTGATGATCGGGCAGATTTCCGGCATGATGAACGATGTAAAGCCGGTCCGCGTGATTCTGGAAGACTTGGTCAAGGGAGTTGCGGCGGCCGCCGAGAACGTGCACAAGAGCTTCCGCTGACGAGGAGGAACGAATGGGCAAGATAGCGTTTGTTTTCCCGGGGCAGGGCGCGCAGACCGTAGGCATGGGCAAGGACTTTTACGAGGCTTACGATATTGCCAGGAAGCGGTTTGACGAAGCCGACGAGGCGCTGGGGTATTCCATAAAGAAGCTTTGCTTTGAGGGGCCGGAGGAAGAACTTCGGCTGACGGCGAACACGCAGCCCGCGATTCTGACGGTCAGCGTGATTGCGGCGGAGATTTTGAAAGAGCGCGGCGTAGAGCCGGACGTAGCCGGAGGCCACAGCCTCGGCGAATATTCCGCTCTGGTGGCGGCGGGCGTTTTGGATTTTGCGGACGCGGTGCGTCTCGTGCACAAGCGCGGCATGTATATGCAGGAAGCCGTCCCCGTGGGCGAGGGCGCCATGGCTGCGGTCATGGGGCTTTCCCGCGAAGAGATTGTCGGGATTTGCGAAAAAATTAACGCTTCGGCGGCGGTGCAGGCGGTGAACCTGAACTGCCCGGGGCAGACGGTTATCGCAGGGGCGACGAAGGGCGTAGAACAGGCTGTGGAGGCGCTCAATGCGGCGGGCGCGAAAAAGTGCGTGATCCTGCCGGTCAGCGCTCCTTTCCATTCGACGCTGATGGAGCCTGCGGCGAAAAAATTGGCGGCGGAGCTCGACCAGGTGACGCTCCGCGACGCGAAGTTTCCCGTGGCGTCGAACTACACGGGCAAGCTCGAAACGAAGCAGGAAGAGATCAAGGAAAATCTCGTCCTGCAGGCGGCGCATCCCGTTCTTTGGGAGGACTGCGTCGCGGCGATGCAGGCGTTTGGCGCGGACGCGTTTATCGAGGCGGGACCGGGCAAAACGCTTTGCGGCTTCAACAAGCGGATTGACCGTAAAATCAAGAATATGAACGTAGAAGATACGGCTTCCCTCGAAAAAACTCTTGACACATGGAAGGAGGTTCGTTAATATGCTTTTAGATGGAAAGTGCGCCCTTGTGACGGGGGCTTCGCGGGGTATCGGCCGCGCCGTTGCCCTAAAGCTCGCCTCGGAAGGGGCGAAGGTGGCTTTGAATTTCGCCGGGAATGAGGCTGCGGCAAATGCCGTTTGCGAGGAAATCAAGTCGGCGGGCGGTCAGGCGATTCTCGTCAAGGCGGACGTTTCTGATGAAGCGGCGGTGCAGCAGATGGTGCAGACGGTCGCGGAGGCTTTCGGGCGCATCGATATTCTCGTGAACAATGCCGGCATTACCCGTGACGGGCTTTTGGCCAGGATGAAGGAAGAGGATTGGGACGCGGTCCTTTCGACGAACCTCAAGGGCGTGTTCCTGACGACGAAAGCGGCGACAAAGCTGATGATGAAACAGCGTGCCGGTCGCATCGTCAATATGGCCTCGGTGGTCGGCGTTACCGGCAACGCGGGACAGGCGAATTACTCGGCGGCCAAGGCGGGCGTCATCGGGTTCACGAAGACCATCGCAAAAGAGCTGGCGAGTAGGGGGATTACGGCAAACGCTGTGGCTCCGGGATTTATTGATACCGATATGACTTCGGCGCTTTCGGACAAGGCGAAAGAAGCTGCGCTCTCCGGCATTCCGCTGGGACGCATGGGTACGCCGGAAGATATCGCTGCTGCCGTCTTGTTCCTTGTGTCGGACCAGGCGTCCTACATTACGGGACAGGTACTGAACGTAGACGGCGGCATGGTTATGTGATAGATAGCAAAATCTTTGGAGGGAGGTGAATACAGCATGGCGACGTTTGATAAGGTCAGGGACATTGTAGTCGAGCAGCTTGGTGTTGAGGCGGACGATGTCACGATTGAGTCCACGTTTATTGATGATTTGGGTGCCGATTCACTGGATATTGTCGAGCTGATTATGGCTTTTGAGGAAGAGTTTAGTATTGAGATTCCGGATGAGGCTGCTGAAAAGATCAAGACGGTACAGGATGTTGTGAACTATATCGACCAGAACCAGGGCAAATAAGGAACTGGTACGCCTGGTATCCTTTCCTGTGAAAAGCCCCGTGATTCTTTCACGGGGCTTTCTGAGGGAAGGGGAAATGGGGGGTTACGTTTGAAACTTCCAGAACTGAAGATTGGCGGTAGGACAGCAAAAGTTCCTATCGTGCAGGGCGGCATGGCGATCCGCCTGTCGACGGCGCGGCTTGCCGCGGCGGTGGCCAACCAGGGCGGCATAGGCCTGATTGCGGCTTCCGGCATGTCGAATAATGAGCTTCGGTATGAAATCCGAATGGCGCGTTCCCTTACGAAGGGCGTCATCGGCATAAATATTATGGTTGCGGCGAAGAAATTCAGCGAAATCGTCAAGACGGCGATCGACGAAGGAATCGACCTCGTCGTGGCGGGCGCGGGCTTCTCCCGTGATATGTTTGGACTTGGAAAAGAATCGGGGACGCCGATCGTGCCGATTGTGTCCTCCGTTAAGCTTGCAAAAATATCCGAGCGTCTCGGCGCGACGGCCATCGTCGTCGAGGGCAAAGAGGCCGGCGGCCATTTGGGGACGGACATTTCCGTCAGGAATCTGATTCCGGACATCCGGGCGGCGGTTAAGATTCCCGTCATCGCGGCGGGCGGCGCGCTTCACGGCCAGGACGTCGTGGATTTGATCAAAATGGGCGCGAACGGCGTGCAGATGGGTTCGCGGTTCGCTTCCAGCGCTGAGGCGAATTCCGCGCCGATGCTCAAGGAATTTTACTTGAAATCGAAGCCGGAGGACATCGTCGTCATTCACAGTCCGGTGGGACTGCCGGGGCGCGCGGTCCGGAATCCTTTTGCCGAGCGCATCATGAACGGGAATGTTCCGCCGACGCGCTGCGATAACTGCCTGAAAGAGTGCAAGCACAATTTCTGCATCATTCGCTCGTTGATTCGGGCGCAGCAGGGCGACGTGGATACCGGGCTCGTCTTTACGGGCGAGTATATTTCCCGTATCAAGGAAATTCTTCCCGTCAAGGAAATATTCCGTCGGTTGATGGCGGAAGTGGAGGCGGCGAACTGACAGGCCGTCCGCAGAAAGTACGGGTAAAATGCTTTTGAGAGGTGTTACGTTTTGACGAATCGTGTGGTCTTGACCGGTATTGGCGTTATTTCGCCGATTGGAAACGGCCGGGAAGCTTTTTGGCAGGCGCTGGTTGACGGAAAGAACGGCATCGAGCGGATTACGCGTTTTGACGCGTCGGAATGCGCTTCGCAGATTGCGGGCGAGGTCAAGGACTTCAAGCCGGAGGACTATATCGACAAAAAAGAAGTCAAGCGCATGGATCGCTACACGCAGTTTGCCGTAGCCGCTTCCAAGATGGCGGTGGAGGACGCGGGTCTCGATATGGAAAAGGAAGATCGCGACCGCATCGGAACCTATATCGGATCGGGCGTCGGCGGCATTGATACGCTGCATGCGCAGTATAAGAAGCTTTTTGATAAGGGGCCGCATTTTGTCAGCCCGTTCTTTATCCCGATGATGATCGGGAATATGGCGGCGGGCCAGACGTCCATCGCCCTTGACGTGCACGGGCCGTCCTGCGACATCGTTACGGCCTGCGCTACGGGTACGGACTGCATCGGTGCGGCGTTCCGCGTCTTGCAGTATGGCGAAGCGGACGTGATGATTGCGGGCGGCACCGAGGCGGGAATTTCCGCCGCGCCGGTGGCCGGCTTCAGTTCCATGAAGGCGCTCTGCACCGATCATAACGACGATCCTGCGCACGCTTCCCGTCCTTTTGACAAGAACCGCAGCGGTTTTGTCATGGGCGAGGGCGCGGGCATTGTCATTCTTGAAACTTTGGAACATGCGAAAAAGCGCGGCGCGCATATTTACGCAGAAGTGGCGGGCTACGGGCGCAATTCCGACGCCTATCATGTCACGAGTCCGGCGCCCCATGGCGTCTATCAGGCGAAGTGCATGAGCCTGGCGATAGCCGACGCCGGTCTTTCACCGGACGATATCGATTATGTGAACGCGCACGGCACTTCGACGCACATGAACGACCTCGGCGAGACGGAGGCCTGCAAGACGGTCTTCGGCGCGAGGGCGAAAGACGTGCCCATCAGTTCCGTCAAGTCCATGACGGGGCACATGCTGGGCGCGGCTGGCGGCGTTGAGTGCATCGCGACGGCGCTCACAGTGGAAAACGACATGCTGCCGCCGACGATCAATTACGAGACGGTAGACGTCGAGGAAGGCCTCGATCTCGATTATGTGCCGAACGTATCGCGGAAGCATACGGTACGCGCGGCTATTTCCAATAACTTCGGTTTCGGCGGGCACAATGCTTGCGTTGTTTTGAAGAAATTCGCGGAGTGAGGCAATGAGGGCGGCACTGACGGAAGCGCGGCGAAAAGAACTTTTGACGCTTTCGGAACGGCTGGGCGTTGCGTTTCGCGATATTTCCCTGCTGGATCAAGCGTTGACGCACACTTCCTTTGCTAACGAATCGGTGCGCCGGAAGGTCGTTCACAACGAGCGATTGGAGTTCCTCGGGGACGCGGTGCTGGAGCTTGCGACAAGCACCTATTTGTTTCGTCAGTTTCCGATGATGCCGGAGGGCGATCTT
This sequence comes from uncultured Selenomonadales bacterium, assembly GCA_900321035.1. Classification (GTDB taxonomy): domain Bacteria; phylum Bacillota; class Negativicutes; order Selenomonadales; family Selenomonadaceae; genus RUG12372. Next base: position 16,533 of record ONUH01000014.1, read on the forward strand.
ACAAAAGCCAGAGCGTCGGTGGTTTGCGAGGCGGCGCTTCATCGTCGGGCTTCGGAGGTGGATCTCGGCGCGTTCCTGCTTCTTGGTCATGGCGAGCAGGCTACGGGAGGACGAGAAAGGCCTTCCATTCTTGCGGACGCCTTTGAGGCGGTCATTGGCGCGCTTTACCTCGATCAAGGCTGGCAGACGGCGTCTGATTATGTCGTGCGGCAGCTTCGGCAGGAGCTTTTGGAGGTCGAGCACGGACAGAACATCAAGGACTATAAAACGATATTGCAGGAATTGATTCAGCGCCATCCGGGGCAGCATATCGTTTATGAGTTATTGTCGGCCACGGGGCCGGATCATGCGAAAGAATTCAAGGTGGCTGTGCGGGTCAATGGACTTGCATACGGCGTCGGCGTCGGGCGCAGCAAAAAGGCGGCCGAGCAAAATGCGGCCCAGCAAGCGCTGCCGAAATTTCAAGAGCAAGAGGGATAATCAGAGGTGATAAAAAGAGCCGTTGCGTTTTGCAATGGCTCTTTTTTTGGAAGCGGAGGGACAGCGTGTGCGGCAGCTTATTTTTTTAGGTACGGGCGCGGCAATGGCGACTGAGTGCTACAATGCCTGTTTCTTGCTCCGTACGCCGGACGACGAATATTTTTTGACCGACGCGGGCGGCGGCAACGGTATCCTGCGGCAGATGAAGCGCGCCGAAATCCCCTTTGAACGGCTTCGGTGCATGTTCGTCACGCACGGGCACTCCGATCATATCATGGGAACGGTCTGGGTGATCCGGAGGATTGCTTCGCTGATGAACAAAGATTTTTACGGCGGGGAATTCCATATCTATTGTCACGACATAGCGTGCGAAATCATCGAGATGATGGCGCAGATGCTGTTGACGAGGGCGGAGTTGGCGCAGTATGGAAAAAGGATCCGGCTCCACGAAATACACGATGGGGAGCAGGTCAGCTTTCTCAATATGAAGCTGACGGCTTTTGATATTCGTTCGTCGAAGGCGAAGCAGTTCGGCTATCGGCTGCGGTTCGCCAACCGTCATTCGCTCGTCTGCCTTGGCGACGAACCATACAACGAGCGGTGCCGCGCCTTCGTGGAAAAAGCGGACTGGCTGGTTTCCGAGGCGTTCTGCCTCGAAGCGGACAAGGAGAAATTCAGAGCCGCTGAAAAAAATCACGGCACCGTAAAGGAGGCGGCGATCAACGCGGAAAAAGTCGCCGCCAAGCATTTAGTGCTGTATCACACTGTGGACACGACGCTCGAGCGGCGCAGGGAACTTTATACGGCGGAAGCATCCGAGCATTTCCATGGAGAGGTGTATGTCCCTGACGACTTAGATGTGATTGATATGGATTGAAGTTTTGTGGTATAATATTCACGATAAAGTCTCAGCAAATGTGTGCAGCTGCCGGTTCGGGTTGTTGGTCGGCATATGGAACGGATTCGAATGATTATGGGGTGAATCGGGTATGAGACAGTGCATGGATTCCGAAAATCTGCATCGTCGCTTGCGGAAAATTATAGGGCAGGTTCAGGCGATTGAACGAATGATTGACGAGGACATCCCCTGCGAGGACATTTTGTCGCAGATAAACGCGGTCAAGTCTGCGACCCACAAGGTGGGGCAGATTGTCCTGGAGGGCCACATCCAGCATTGCGTCCGGGACGGCATCATCCACGGCGACCCGGATCGGACGATCGAGAGTTTCACAAAGGCCGTGGAACGTTTCGCTAATATGACTTGATAATTGAATATTAATGGTACAAAAAGCGTCCCATGCGGCTCAATGAGTCGGCATGGGACGCTTTTTGTATGGAGTAGGCGTGCGTTACATAGTCACGCTTTTTTTGTCGTCATTTTCCTGATGGGTATCAGCATCTGCTGTCTGATGAAAGTGGGCAATCATGGCAAGTTGCGTTTTGTTGCCTGTTTTGTGCAGAAGGTTGCTGATATGGAAGCGGACTGTGCGTTTAGTGATGAATTGCGCTTCGGCAATTTCTTCGGCATTTTGTCCTTTCAAGATTTCCATCAAAATTTCGGACTCCTTTGCCGTCAAGTTGTAACGATGGCAATAAGTAGTGAAAGCATCTTTGCTCTCCGCTTTTGCAATCTCCACTTTGGAGGGAGGAGTGGGAGTTTGCAGCGACGTATTGGGAGACGGCGCGGAGGCGGACACAAATTCTTTGGTCGTCTGCGGCGGAACGAGGTCTTCTGTAATTTGTTCCGGTACGGGCTTCTCCACTGGCATTTTCGTTGTAGAGGAAGCGTCAGTCGGAAGTTCTTTCGGTGTTGTTGCCTCGATGATGGGTGCAGAGGCAGAGGCGACAACAAAGATTGGTGTCTCTGTGGCGGCTGTTTGTAATGTGCCAAGATAGATGAGGGTACCATGGTAGAGCAGAACAACGGCGATGAGCAAGAGTGTCGTGTAAATGGCGAGCATCGTCATTTCCGAAATTATGGGCCATAGCCAAAGCCCCAGTGCCAACCCGAAACTTGTCAAGGGGAGCCCGACAATGCGACCCATCGCTGCCCAACGTTCAGGTTCGTCGGATTGTGCTGCTGCGTGCAAAAATCCCACCGTCAGTAAAATGATGGTCGGCCCGGAACAGATTGTTTCGACAATTTGCGAAAGCAGTAGAAACATTTGCGTGTCGAGGGCGCGGAACCACAAATAATAAGCGTTCATCAGCAACACAATCGCAGGCAGGATGGAGAAGTGTTTGTCCGCCAGCCAACCAAAGAACACCAACCCAATCGAGTAGCAGAGCCGTGACGTTGGGAAGGTCGGGGCAAATTCCTTGAAATGCATGACTGTCACACAATCGGAAAAGCCCATCAGCAGGGATAGAAGTGCTACGCCAAGGAGCAAATAGACGCGGCTTTGAAGGAAAAAGGCGTGCTGCGCAGGGGCACCATTTTGCGGTAGCAAAGATGCTTCCGCACCATTTGTGTAGTTTACCTTTCGGGAAAGCAAAGCGAAAGCGGCGAGGCAGGGCAGCGATACCCACTGCGTCACAGACAGGGGAGGAAAATAGGTGTCTGCCGCGCCGACGACGAATTGCAGGAATGCAGATAAGCCGTATGAAACGCCGATAAAACGACCAAAAAGCGTCGCGGATACTTCCGTTGTCGCGCGATACAAAATATACGCGGTCAAAAAACCCCATCCGAGAATGGACAGGGCGACGCCGAAAGTGAAAAGCGGCGGAACAAAATATAGGCACAATTCGCCGACGGAGCAAAGACCGACCATATAGAAGGGGGCGCGTCGTTGCAGATACTCCGACAGGCGGCGAAAACCGAAAGAAAAACAAGCCATGCCCAACGCGCCGGAACAGGAAATCAAGGCGGTATTCACAGCGATGCGATACGGGGCGTCATCGCCGAGAGCGAAAAAGCCGTGGTCGCCGCTCATGACGCGGGTATAGACGAGAATAAGATACGTGTAGATTAGGGTTGTTGAAAGAAGCAGTCGTGTCGGAAACAAGAAAAAGACCTCGCAGAAAATAATTTTAGTATGCGGTTATTATACACTTTTTCAAGATGAAGCGCAAAAATAAAAACGAGAAGGGAAACCTGAAAACCCTTGCAATTACTGGAAACTGTCACATTGTACAGGTAAGAAAAATTGCGATTTTTTGTAAAACTGTCGGAAACGACAGTAGGATTTTGACATGATTCGGCATAATGTAATATTCGAATTTTTTCATCATCCAATATCCGCAATCATGTTTGGTGATGCTGGACAAAAACGAAGGGAGAAAAGGGATTATGAGCACATGCAGTAAGAAAAAGATGACGAGGCTCGTCTTAACGGCGCTTTTGTCCACTGGGGGGGGATTGCTTGCTTTTGGGAATCAAGCGGAGGCTGCGACGGTGCCGCAAATTACGACACAAGCAGGGGCAGATCCGTATAATGGCGACGGCGGTGCTGATTTGACAATCAATGGTCAAGATGATGGGATGGGAAACTGGACGGCAATCAATGCAACGGAAAATATTAATATTGGATTGAATACAGCAGGAACCGGGCCGAACGGAGAAACTCTCATCATTAACGGAGTCATAAATAATGGAGGGAACCAAGTCAATCTCGGTTTGGGTGCGGGGTCGACTTGGTATATAAAAAGCGAAGCCGGGACGTACCCGTTTAGTTCTGTTGATAATTTGTATTTGGATGGCGGCGTCATAGATGCGGCGACGTATTGCGAAGGGCGTGCCAATATCAATGTTGCGAATTTGTATGGTACGGGTACGTTTTATACGGTCGGCGAGATTGTGGCAAATGCCTTTGACCCCACTGGATATTTATTTGAAGGCTCCAGTATGAATATTACGACTATGCAGCCGGAAGCGGTGCTGAATGTCGGAGTTGCCGTGAGAAATTCTGAAATTCCTGCTTCTTTTGGTTGTGATCCGGTTGTTACAAGTCCAGGCGGCTCAGGAACACATTTTTCAATCGGGGGAAATATTAAGGCGGTGCCGTTTGTGTACGGTTCTAAAACCTATACGGCAGTGCTGGAAGCAAAGGATGACCCGTATGGGGATGGATTTTTTGAAAGCGGTGTCCTCGTTAAGTCCTTCAATACGGACAGTACTACGGCAAACGAAAACACGATGACGGCGGCGGACAGCAAATTTGCGCTGAATAGTTTGTTCCTTGCGGAAACGAATAATCTGCAAAAACGGATGGGCGAGCTTCGCGGATTGAACCCGGCGGAGTCCGGGGCGTGGGCAAGGTTTGGGCATGCAGACCTAAAGCCGTCAGACGGGCGCGCGGCGGAAGTGAAGTACAATATGGTGCAGGTCGGCTATGATTGGGACAAGGCGCTTTCGGACGGAATCCAATACCAAGGTTTTGCGGTGTCGCACATGAGCGGTTCTTCGTGGTTTGAACAGGGAACCGGCGAGTTACGAGAGACGACGCTTTCATTGTATCGCACATGGATTGGTAAGCGCGGGCATTATTATGATGTGATTGCGAAAGTCGGCGAGTATTCAGACGATTATAAGGTTTGGCCGAATTTAGGGGATGACGCTTATGCGGAGGCGTCTTCCCGCACATGGGCGTACAGCATCGGCGGTGAGTACGGCTATCGGCAGGCGTTGCCGAACAATACTTATGTCGAGCCGTCGGGAGAATTGATTTTGGGGCGCATGAACGGCGTCGGATATACGATTCAAGACGAGGACGCCCATGTTGACGCGATGAATCATGCCATTGTGCGGCTGGGAGCGACTTACGGCGCAAATCTTGCCGGGGACAAGGCAAATGTTTATCTGAAAGCAAATTATTTCCATGATTTCGGCGGCGGTTTCGATGTGCGCTACGGCGATACGGCCTACAATCGTGACGGCGTCCGGAATTGGTGGGAATTTGCCGTTGGCGGGAATGTCAAAGCAGGCGATAATTGCAATGTGTATGCGGAATTGGCTAAGAATATAGGCGACCTCCGCAGCGACGTGAAGGTAAATCTTGGCGTTCGTGTGAGCTTCTGATGCAATAAAACGGGATAACAAACAACCGCAAGCCTTAGCGAAATTTTCGTTAGGGCTTGCGGTTGTTTTGCAGGAGAATGAAAAGAAATGTCGAATTATCTTTATTATCATTCATGGCGGAGGCGTTTTTATGCTTCGGGAGGTTTCGAGGATTCTTGCGCAGCTCAAGGGCGAGCGGTTCATGGGCGGGCTCATTGCAAAGGCCGTCTGGCGTCAGGGCGGCGAGATGAAGGAAGCGGAAGGTCTGACCGTGCTGCGCGACCGGAAAGATACCGTTATTGCCTGCGGGCGTATCGGCGATACTTCGCTGACGCTGACGATGCTTTTGGGACGGTTTGACCCGAAAGACATAGAGAAGGAGATTGAGGCGGCGCGGGCGGAGGCGGCGAACGAGACGCCGGAGGCGGGCGGCAGGCCGTGGCATACGTTTGCGCCGGCCGAGGTGGCCGAGTTTGTCCGCGCGGTGAACGACGTCAATACGATTCATCAGGGCGAGCGGCCTGTGGTGCCGGGCCTCCTGATTTTGGAGCGGCTGCTTCAAACGCCGGGATATGAAGGTGCGGCGCATCTGACGCTGAAGTTCATTCGGCCCGCGTTCTCAGGTGAGGCGCTGACGATTGCGGAGGCGGAGAAAGGGAAGTTTACGATTCGCGGCGAGGCGGCTTTGGTCGAGGGAACGGTAAAGGAAAAGTAAAAAAGCCTTCCCCTTTGTGGAAGGCGGCGCTAAGCGCGACGGATGGGGCCTTGTTGGTGTTGATGAAAACCTCACCCACCGTCTGCGACGGTCCCCTCCCATAGGGGAGGGCAAGGAACAAGAAACGGCGATGCGGTTTGGGTTGCATCGCCGTTTCTTGCGTTTTATTTCGGATTTTTGCGGGCTCTTCTTTTTCTTACTTTTGCGGCTTTCGCTTTCAGCCGGCCCTCCTCTTTTTGGGTGGCGGCGTCGTTTTGTTTCTGCTTGGCGTATTCGACGCCCATGCCGGTGATCTTGTGGCGGACGGTCATGATCGGGTGGCGCAGGAGCATCTTATTCCGCGAGCCGTCCATGATTTCCATGAAGGTCTTGTTTGCTGCTTCGCCGAAGCATTTTTCGTCGCAATGATCGCAAAGGGGCTTGGTGACGCCGTATTTGCAACGCCCGAACTTCAGCAGGACGGTGGTGAGAAGCGCCGTGCACTTCGGGCAGAGCTTACCGTCCTTCGTGTCGTGGTTCGCGTTGCAGTAAACGGCGAAGGAGGTCTTGATGTTCTCTTTTTCTTTGGTCCGGTTTTCCTTCAAGCCCGCAGTCGGATCTTTTTTCTTGCGGAAACGCTCAGGGAGGAATTTTTGGATTTTGTCCATGAAGGCCATCTTTCAGTCTCCTTTTTCTTTGTAAACTTCAGTTCTTATCATTTTAATCTGCGGAGCGGGGAAAAGCAAGCAATTTTTCGCGGAGATTCGGTCTTTCATCCGCTCATCGCCCTGCGTATAGGCGCGGGCGCGGTTCATGTTCCGCATCCGCCGCAGTTCTTCAAGGAAAATTGCGCGGAGCATTTTCGGCACACGGTGGTTCATCTGGGCCAGGAGATTCTCACGGCGGCCGGACGGGAGCTCCGAATCGTTTCCCGGCGATTCAAAAAAATCTGTTGCGCCGAAGGCGCGGGCGTATTACAATGAGTAGGAATATGCAGGAAAGTATAGCGGCCTCGGTCGCGAGAGAACGGGAGTGTGTTATGGAAAGCTTTCGCCTCACAAGGGAAGAAGCGGAGACGCTGGCGGCGCGCCATCAAACGCCGTTTTTAGTGATTTCGCTGGCGCAGGTGGAAAAGCAGTATGACATGTTTCGTCGGAATTTGCCCCGCGTCAATGCGTATTATGCGATGAAGGCGAATCCAGCGCCCCGGGTGCTGTCGCTCTTGGCGTCGCTGGGCGCCGGTTTTGATACCGCGTCGGCGGGCGAGATGCGGACGCTCGCGGAAATTGGCGTCGAGGGTTCGCGCATGATTTACGCAAATCCCGTGAAAACGCCGGAAGGTCTGCGGACGGCGGCTCGGCTCGGCGTGAAGCGCATGACGTTCGACGATGCGGACGAGATACAAAAGATGGCGGAACTCGCGCCGGGCGCGGAAGTTTTGGCGCGGATCCGGATTCGTAATGAAAAGGCTTTGGTGGATTTGAACGCGAAATTCGGCGCGGAGCCGGAGGCAGCGCTTCCTCTCCTTTGCCAGGCGCAGGACGCGGGGCTTGTACCGAAAGGCGTCGCGTTTCATGTGGGCAGTCAGTCGCTTTCCGCCGAGGCGTATGAAGAAGCTCTGCTCGTCTGCCGCCGCATTTTTGACGAGGCGGAGGCGGCGGGATTGCGACTTTCGATGCTCGACATCGGCGGCGGGTTCCCTATCCCGATGGCGGGGACGGAACCGACGGACGCGGAGACGATGATGCGGCGGATTGCGCGCCAGATCGACCGATTGTTTCCCGATACGGAGCTTTGGTCGGAACCGGGGCGGTTTTTCGTCGGCCCGGCGGTGAATCTGGTGACGTCGGTCATCGGGGTAAAACGTCGCGGCGGGGAATTGTGGTACACGATTGACGACGGCCTTTATGGGACGCTGTCGGGTGCGATTTATGACCATTGGACGTATTCTTACGAGGCGTTTCGCGAGGGACCGAAAGAGCGCGCGACGATTTTGGGTCCCAGTTGCGATTCTATTGATTTTGTGGGCAGAGGTGTGCCGCTGCCGGAGCTTATGCGGGGCGATTTACTGCTGGTGCCGGACTGCGGGGCGTATACTTCCGCCAGCGCCACTACGTTCAACGGTTTTTCAAAAGCGAAAGAGTTGTATTACGAGGATATAGCGATGACGCGCCGCGAATCGGCACGACGGGAAATGACTGCGTGACGGCGGCGCGGGGAGTGTGGACATGGCACAACAGGAGAAAGTAGCGGAAGGACAGTATTCCGCAGCAGATCTGGGGGAAAAGCAATTACAGAATGTCCTTCAGTCCATGGTGGCGGGAATCGAGGGCAGCAAATCGCAGCTCTTCGACATTTACGAAGCGGCGCGGCGAGAGGTGGAATCGAGCCGAAAGACGCTCGACGAAGTGCGCCGGCAGACACGGGAAGTCATCGACGAGGTGGACTCTCTTGCGGCGGAAGAGCAGTCGCAAAAGCAAAAGCTGGTCCATGTCAGCGCGAATTATTCGGAAGAGCAGATTCGCACGGCGTATGAGGCCGTCAAAGAGGTACAGTCACGTCTTGGCGCGGCGCGGGACAGGGAGAAACAGCTGCGCGAGCTGCGCAATCAGCTGGAATCCCAGATGCTGCATTTGCAGACGACGCTGCAAGGCGCGGAGCGTTTGGCTATGCGGATCAGCTCGATGCTGAATTTCCTCAGTTCTTCTTTGAGCGACGTGGTTTCCCAAATGGAGGCGGCGTCGAAGAACAAATTCCTGAGTGCGGCGATCATACGGGCGCAGGAGGAAGAGCGCCTGCGCGTGTCGCGGGAGATTCATGACGGTCCGGCCCAGGGCATTGCCAACGTGATGCTGGAGGCGTCGATTTGCGAGCGGCTGGTAGACGTGGACACGGATGAGGCGAAGCAGAGCCTGCAGACGTTGCGCCGCCATTTGAAGGAATGCCTGTCCGACGTGCGCCAGATTATTTTCGACCTGCGGCCGATGGCGCTGGACGATTTGGGATTGGTGGCGGCTGTGGATCAGTTAGTGCACCAGCTGCATGAACGAGGGCTCCTGACTGTGACGCTGACGTTGGAAGGCGTGGAGGTTCCGCTGGAGGCGCACGTCAAGGCGGCGCTTTTCCGCATCGTGCAGGAAGCGCTGAACAATGTGGTGCATCATGCGAATGTGTCGCGCGCTTCTTTGCGCATGCTTTATACGGACGTTGCGGTTTCCATATTGATCGAGGACAAAGGCGAAGGCTTTGACGCCGAGGCCGTGATGGACCCGAGCCAATCGGGAGAAGAGCATTTCGGGGTGCTCGGCATGAGAGAACGGGCGATGATTGTCGGCGCCCAGTTTGTCGTTTCCTCGAAACCGGGACAGGGAACCCGCGTTCATGTGCGTTTCCCGCTGAAGCCGGAGAACGTCCTGGCGGAAACGCCGGAGGAGGCGGCCCGTCGGAAACGTCTGCCTCGAAAGCAGGTGCTGCATGAAGTGCCGCCGGAGGAGGAGGACGAACTGACGGCGGAGGTCCTTGCGGAAAGCGAAGCGGTGCGGGCGGCGATGGCGGATAATGAGGACACGACGCTGCCTGTCGGGGAAGGACGAAACGATGAATGAAAGAGAGAGGGCGCCACTTGCGGCGGCGATGAAAGCGTACGCGGCGAGCGGCGCCCTCGCTTTTCACACGCCGGGGCATAAGCAGGGGCTCGGCGCGCATCCCCTGCTCCGTGCATTGGTGACGGAGGAGGGACTGCGGGAGGAAGTGTCGCTGGCAGACGAGCTGGATGACCTGCACCGCCCGGAGGGCTGCCTGAAAGAAGCGCAGGAAAAGGCGGCGCGGCTTTGGGGTGCGGACGAGGCGATTTTTTCGGTGAACGGCACTACGGGCGCGATTCACGCGATGATGACGGCGGCTCTTTCGCCGGGCGATGAGGTGATTGTACCGCGAAATATGCATCGTTCCGTGGTCGGCGGTTTGATTCTGTCCGGCGCTCGTCCCGTCTATACTGCGCCGGAAACGGACGAGACGCTCGGGATTGCCCACGGCGTGACGGCGGCGGCGGTGCGCCGCGCGCTTGACGAACATCCTGCGGCGCGGGCGGTCATCGCAGTGTATCCGACTTATTACGGCGTGGCGTCGGAACTTCGGGAAATTGCGGCGGCGGCGCATGAGAAGAGGCTGCCGCTTTTGGTGGACGAAGCACACGGCGCGCATCTTCGCTTTTCGGACGAACTGCCGCCCGACGCGCTTTCCTGCGGTGCGGACCTCGTGGCGCAGAGCACGCATAAACTTTTGGGCGCGATGACGCAGGCGTCGGTTCTCTTCCGAAATGGCGGGCGCGTGCCTCCAGAGCGGGTACGGAGAGCGGCGTCCCTGCTCGCCACCACCAGCCCGAATTATCTATTGATGGCTTCGCTGGATATCGCACGGCTGCAGATGGAGGATGAGGGAGAAATACGCGTCGGGCGCGCGGTGCGCTTGGCGGCGGAGCTTCGCGCGGAGATCAACGCGCTGCCGGGACTTTGGTGTTTTGGCAGAGAGAGAATGCAACGTCCAGGCGCGGCGGCGCTCGACGTGACAAAACTGACGGTGAACGTGTCGGGGCTCGGACTTTCAGGAGAGGAAGCGATGCGCTTCCTGCGGGAAAAGCAGATACAGGCGGAGCTTGCCGACGCGCGGAATGTGCTGTTCATCGTTTCCATGGCGGATACCGGGAAAGAAACGGAGCGGCTTCTTACAGCGCTGGCGGCGCTTTCGAAGGAATACGCGGGCAGGCGGGAAGCCTCGGTTTTATCCGTTTCGACGCCGCCATCGCTGCCGACTGAACTTTCGCCCCGTGAGGCGTTTTTCGCAGTACGGGAGAGCGTGCCGCTGGAAAAAGCGGCGGGGCGCGTCGCGGCGGAAGAGGTTGCGTTTTATCCGCCGGGAATTCCTGCAATCGTGCCGGGGGAGATCGTCACGCCGGAGGTTATCGACTATCTGCGGGAGACGGCGCGCATCGGGCTGAAAGTGACCGGCTCGCACGATCCGTCGCTTTCGACCATTTGCGTTGTGAAATAGGGGGATTTATGGAAAAACAGGGAATCTTGATTATCCTTGAGGCGGGGGATGCTTCCGGCAAGGAGACGCAGACGCGCCTCCTCTACGAGCGGCTTTTGGCTGAGGGGCGTGATGTGACGCGGGTTTCGTTTCCCGATTACGGTTCCGATTCTTCGGCGCTCGTCAGGATGTATCTTCGCGGGGATTTCGGCGCGCAGGCGGCGGACGTGGACGCTTACGCGGCGTCGGCGTTTTTCGCGGTGGACCGCTACGCGTCTTTTCATACGAAATGGGGCGAGGCGTATAACCGGGGCGGCGTGATCCTTTCCGACCGCTATGTGACGTCGAATCTGGCGCATCAGGCGGTCAAGCTTGCCGACGAAAAAGCGCGGCAGGAATATTTTGCATGGCTGGACGACTTCGAGTATGTGCGGCTGGGGCTTCCACGGCCAGACCTCGTCGTGTTCCTCGATATGCCGCCCGAGGCCAGCGACCGTCTTTTGGCGGCGCGGGCGAAAGAGACGGGCGCGCCGGACATTCATGAAAAGGACAGGACGTATCTGCACCGCGTTCACGCCGCTTATGCGGAGGCGGCGGAAAGGTTCGGCTGGGCGCGCGTTTCCTGTGGGCAGGGGACGACGCCGAGAGCGCCGGAGGACATAGCGGCGGACGTTTACCAAGCGGTGCTGCCCGTGCTGGGCGCGGCGGGTGACATCCTATGATAAAAGAAGTGCTTGTGGTCGAGGGGAAAATGGATGTGCTGGCGGTGGGCCGCGCGGTGGAAGCGGACTGCATCATCACCGACGGTTTTCGGCTCTCGCCACGGACGGTAGCGAGCATCGGCGACGCCTATAAACGGCGGGGCATCATTATCCTGACCGATCCCGATCCGGCGGGGGAACGGATTCGTCAATTCCTTTCGAAAAAATTTCCGGAGGCGAAGCATGCCTTTGTGCCGAAAGAAGAAGCCACGGCGAACGACGACATCGGCGTGGAACAGGCGTCGCCGGAGGCCATTCGCACTGCGCTGGAAAAAGTGAGGACGCTGGATTGGAATCCCGTCGACCGTTTTTCGGCGGCGGATTTGATTGCGGCGGGACTATCGGGCGGCGACGGAGCTTCGGAGAGGCGTGCGCGGCTCGGCGCGCGGCTCGGCGTCGGTTTCGCGAACGCCAAGACGTTTTTGAAGCGGCTCAATCATTACGGCGTGACGCGGGAGGAATTTGAGTCCGGGCTGCAAGAACTCGACGAGGAGGAAAGCAAATGTTGACCCCGCAAATTGCCGACAAGGGCGTGACGCGGCATATATTGAAAGCCTTCAACTTGCATGTATCTCATCGGCTCGGGCAGAATTTCCTGATTTCGCCCGCCGTGGTGCGCGCCGTCGTCGAGGCGGCGGAAATCGCGCCGGGAGACCGGGTGTTGGAAATCGGGCCGGGCATCGGCACACTGACGCAGGGACTCCTGGAGGCGGGTGCGGAGGTCACGGCGGTGGAATTGGACAAGAAGCTGCCCGCCGTGCTTGCCGAAACGCTGAAAGGCTACGAGCATCTGAACGTCGTGCAGGGCGACATCCTGAAGACGGACATCGCCGCGCTGATGGGCGGCGCGCCTTTCAAGGTCGCAGCCAATCTTCCGTATTACATCACGACGCCCATTTTGCTTTCGCTGTTGGAACAAAAGCTTCCGATTACGCGGATTGTCACGATGGTGCAAAAGGAAGTGGCGGAACGCATGACGGCTCCTCCCGGAGGCAGGGATTACGGGGCGCTCTCGGTGGCGGTGCAATACTATACAGAGCCGGAGATCGTGCTGGACGTGCCGCCGAATTGCTTCCTGCCCGCGCCGGAGGTGGAGTCCGCCGTTATCGTCTGCGCGTTGCGGCAGACGCCCGCCGTGGCGGTGAAAGACGAGAAGGTTTTTTTCCGCGTCGTCAAGGCGGCTTTCGGGCAGCGGAGGAAAACGCTTTCCAACGCGTTGAAGACGACGGGCGCGCCGAAGGAACAAATCGAAGCCGCGTTGACGGCGGCAAAGGTGGACGCGGCAAGACGAGGCGAAACGCTGTCTTTGGCAGAGTTCGCCGCCGTTGCCGACGGGCTGTCGGAATAGGAAATAGGCATAGAAAAACCGCAGGAAACGAAATTTTTCTTGCGGTTTTTTGTATAGGAATCGCTGAATAAGCCATTTCAGGGTCTTGCCGAGGGATTTTTGCATTGGGCAAGAAAAAGGCGTGAAGTTGTAAATATAGTTGCGTCAAGTGCTATTTGACGTAGCATGCCAAAAAGAATCGGCAAGGGCGCAAGGGAATTGTGGACTGTTCAGTGTTCCTATATGCTGTTTTATTGTTTTTATTTGTGCATCCGTTTTCGGAAATCTGACATTGGTTCTAATGTGAATGATTTATCCTCATTAGGAATGGCGGCATACTCATTGACTATTTCTCCGATAGTAACAGTCACCTTCTTGAATTCCACATCTTCCTTGATATTGTCAGAAGGCACTGGATGAGAAACATTGATTGTTTTATTGAATGAATATTTTTTGTTGTTTATTTCAACAGTTACTTTTCCATTGAATACTAAATTTTCTAATTCATCATATGAAGATGTATAAATCTCATCGCATACATAATTCATTATAGTTTTTTTTGTTTCATTCGATACTTCATTTGATCTTAGACCGAATAACAATCCCCCTCCCAATATTAATACCAAAGAACCGATAAGCAATACTGCAAAACATCCCAAGAACTCTCCGAAACAACCAGTGCTATTATTTGACGGCGAACTATGAGGGGCAGTAGCATATTGCTCTGCTGCCTGCTTCGCCCTTTCGGGTGTATATTTTAATCCGCTCATTCACGTTACCTGCCTGTCTGTTGCCAATGACGATTAACATAAATGCCGTCATAAAATGTATTCATTATATGGTTGTCTGAATCGGCACGTTGATATTGTACTACAACGAGGCTCTCTTCATCTGTAAACTTCAATAGTTCACGGATATCTTCGGAGTCGAAAATTTGCCATGCCCAGCCCCCATTTTCGGTCTCATAAAATATCATTAACCCATACTTGGTGTACGTAGAACCCGATACCGATCCTCCACCATTGCCACCGGAAACCCCAACGCTTCCATGTACTTCTCCTAAAACAGTTGGCATGGGGAAAATCATGCGGAGAGGGTATGTTCTTTTTTCCATGTGATAATGGCACGCGTCTTCTTTACGTTTCCTTTCTGCTTCCATCTCTTGCTCCTTCTTGTTCCCATATGCTTGTATATGGGCATTTACAAAACTTGAGTATGACAATAACAAACTCTCCTTTCGACCGCTATCGTTGCAACACCAGTAATTATTATAATAATCTGCTTTCTACGGGATAGCGTGTTTACTTTTCTCGGAGAAATTCTCGTCGTAAATTTTATTATCTTATGTATTCGCCGCGGATATCTTCCGTCGGCGGGTCGATGGGGTAGTTTCCGCTGAAGCAGGCGGTGCAGATCGGCAGGCCGTCGACCATTTCCGAGAGGCGGGCAATGTTCAGGTAGCCGAGGGAGTCGGCCCCGATTTCCCGGCGGATGTCTTCGATGGTCTTGTCGTGAGCAATCAGATGATCCTCCGACGGGATGTCGATGCCGAAATAACAAGGATGCAGGAAGGGCGGAGCTGAAACGCACATATGGACTTCCGTCGCTCCTGCTTCACGCAGCATATTGACGATTTGGTTGCTGGTGGTGCCGCGGACGATGGAGTCGTCAATCATCAGAATCTTTTTGCCCTGCACGATTTCCTTCAGCACGTTCAGCTTGACATGGACGCCCCGCTCGCGGCTGGACTGCTTCGGGCTGATGAACGTGCGTCCCACATACGTGTTTTTCGTGAAAGCGATGCCGTAGGGGATGCCCGATTCCAGCGAGTAGCCGATGGCCGCCATGTTGCCGGATTCGGGAACGCCCACGACGAGATCGGCGTCCACCGGATGATCTTTCGCCAGGCATCGTCCCGCGATGATGCGCGCTCCGGCGACGCTTACGCCGTCGATGAGGGAGTCGGGCCGAGCGAAATAGATGTATTCGAAAATGCAGCGCGCCGTTTTTTTCGGATCGGTGCAGAGGGTGCGGTTGGAGCGGATTTCACCGTCCTGTCCGATGGTTACGATTTCGCCGGGCTCCACGTCGCGAATGAAGGTCGCGCCGATGGTTTCGAGGGCACAGGTCTCGGAGGCGATGACGTAGGCGTTGTCGCGTTTTCCGATGACGAGAGGCTTGAACCCCAAGGGGTCGCGCACACCGATGAGCTTTCTCGGGCTGGCGAGCACGAGAGAATATGCGCCCTTCAGTTTTTTCATGGCCTCAAGGACGGCTTCCTCTACGGACGCCGTCTTGACGCGGGCGCGGGCGATATGATAGGCGATGGTCTCCGAGTCGATGGTCGTCTGGAAAATCGCGCCGCCCTCGGACAACTCGCGAATCAATTCCGGCGTGTTGACGAGGTTGCCGTTGTGCGCGAGCATCAGCGTCCCTTTGATATAGCGGATGACAAGGGGCTGGGAATTTTCCGGCAGCGAGCCGCCCGCCGTCGAATACCGCACATGGCCGACGCCGAGGTTGCCCGAGAGGTGCGAAAGACTTTCTTCGGAAAAGACCTCATGCACAAGGCCCATATCCTTATGGCAGGCGACTTGTCCTTTGCGGGCGTTCGTATCTGTGACCGCGATGCCGGCGCTCTCCTGCCCGCGGTGCTGCAGCGCATATAATCCGTAATAGATGGAAGAGGCGACGTCGTTTCCGTCGAGGTCGTACATGCCAAAAACGCCGCAGGCTTCCCCAATGCGTTCTTCTGCTCCAAAGTCCACGCGAAAACTCCTCCCTTATTTCTTTTTCGCTTCGCTGAGAAGGTCCATTTTCAATTCGTAATAGGAAGGGCTCATGTCGAGATAATGCCGGTGGGGATTCTCGAAACGCTGTTCCTCTTCCCAGATTTCTTCCTTTAGCTGTTTTTTTACATAGGCCTGGATTTCCGTCAAAGGCGTTGGAGGCGCGACGCGTTTCCCATCCTTGACGACGAGCGTCTGGAGCTCTTTCGCCGTGCAGTTTTCAAAGCTCCGCTGCTTCCACGGCTGTTCCGGGTCGATATAGCGGTACGGCTTCGAGAGATCGAGGGTTTCATTTGCGCCCGTCAAAAGATCGGCGATGGCCTGCCCGTTTTCGTCATAAATGCGGTAAACGCGCTTTCGGCCCGGATTCGTGATTTTCTCGAAGGTCTCTGAAATCTTGATTTTCGGAATGCAGGCGCGCTTCTTGTTGACCTCGACCATCTTATAGACGGCGCCGAAGACCGGGTCGCTCTTGGCGGTGATCAGCCGCTCGCCGACGCCGAAAGCGTCGATGCAGCCGCCTTGCCGCAGGATCGACGCAATCGTGTATTCGTCGAGGCTGTTCGAGACGATGATTTTGCAGTCGTCGAGTCCCGCTTCGTCCAGCATTTTGCGGACGCGTTTCGACAGGTAGGCGAGGTCGCCGGAGTCGAGGCGCACGCCCTTCAGCCGCTTGCCCATGGGAGCAAGGACTTCCTTCGCGACGCGGATCGCGTTCGGTACGCCGGAATGCAGTACGTCGAACGTGTCAATCAAAAGCACCGTGGCGTCGGGATATTTTTCAGCGTATTTCCTGAATGCGGTGTATTCGTCATCGTAATACATGACCCAGCTGTGCGCCATCGTGCCGCTGACAGGCAGGTCGAAAAGCTGCCCCGCCAGGAGCGTCGCCGTTCCGACCGCTCCTCCGATTACCGCCGCGCGCGCGCCGTAAACCGCCGCGTCCATATTGTGCGCGCGTCGCGCGCCGAAGTCCGAGACCGCACGGCCGGCCGCCGAGCGTACGATACGCTGGGATTTCGTCGCAATCAGGGACTGATGATTGACCTGCGCCAAGATCGCCGTTTCCACAAGCTGCGCGTCGATGGGCGGCGCGACGACGGTGAGAATCGGCTCGTTCGGGTACATGACCGTTCCCTCGGGAAACGCGTAAATATCGCCGCGGAAACGATAGTCTGCAAGATAGGCAAGAAAATCTTCTTTGAAAATTCCCAGCCCGCGGAGATACTCCACGTCTTCCTCCGAGAAATGGAAATTCTCGACGTATTCAATGATCTGCTCCAGTCCCGCGAAAATGGCGAAACCGCCGTTGTCGGGATTGTTGCGGTAAAACACGTCGAACGTGACCGACTCGGCCATGGCGTCGTCGGAAAAATAGCCTCCTGCCATGGTCAGCTCGTAAAGGTCCATGACCATGCTGATATTGCGCGCGTCGAATTGCGACATTGTATTAACCCTTCCTTATGAAAAATTATATGAGATATTGAAGATATACCGCGTAGGCGAAAAGCACAAGCGCCAGCGCGATGGCCGCGAAGATGCCGCGCCGGATCCACGTCTCCCGCGTCGGCGTCATTTCCATGCGCCGCTGCGCGTACATCAAAAGCAGCGCGACGAGCAGAAGGCTGTACATGCCCTTGTTCACGGCGTCGAAATAACTCCAACCCGAGGCCAAAAGAAACATCGTCAGACAGATGACGCCCACCAACACGACGTTTTCCCAAGGCTTGTACTGGCGCCCCTGGGGCTTTCCCTCCAGTGCCTCCTCCATCTTCTGCACGGTCTGGATATTTTTGCGGATGCGTTTCGTTTGTCGTGCCAAAATGAGTCCACCTTTCCATTATATTGCGTAACGTTCGTATTATAACATATATTTTATAAAAATATCATAAATTCCGGGACGGCGGGAAAGAAATTTTCGATTTTCGATTGCGGGCGGCGGGGCGCGCCTGTATAATAATAAAACGTGAAAGATGGCACAGGAAAGGACATGATGGTTTGCGCTTGCGGAGAAAACCGTGGATCGATACGGCGATCCACGACTTTGACGATTTTGTGTACCCGAAGGACAGGCCCGCGTCGGAAGCGGAACGCGGACGTTGGAAAGAAATATTCGGCCGCCTCGCGCCGCTCTATGTAGAGCTCGGCTCCGGCAAGGGCGGATTCATCAGTCAGATCGCGGCGCGTGAGCCGGAGCATAATTTTCTCGGGATAGAGGCGCAGCAGGGGGTTCTTTACAAGGCCGCGCAGCGGGTGCGTGAGGCGGGGCTGACGAACGTGCGGCTCCTCGTATTCGATATTCACGCGCTGGAGGAAATTTTGGCGCCGGGGGAGGCGGACGGCCTATATATCAATTTCTGCGACCCGTGGCCGAAGGCGCGGCACGCGAAGCGACGCCTGACGCACCGCGCGTTTCTCGAAAAGTATCGCCGTATTTTGCGCCCCGGCGGGCTTTTGATTTTCAAGACGGACAATCCGGGGCTTTTCGATTTTTCGCTGGAAGAATTCGCGTCGGCGGGGCTCAAAGCGGAAGACGTGTCCTACGACCTTCATGCGGAAAACAGGCCGGATAATATCGAGACGGAATACGAAAAAAAATTCAGCGGCTTCGGGGAAAAAATCCACCGCTGCGTCGTGAGGTTTCCGTGAGATTCGACGCTGTGCCGCATATATATGCCGTGGGGCAGTCCCTGCGGCGTTTTTCTTTGCGCTTAAGTTTTTATGGAAAAAATTCGATAAACCAATAAGAGGGAGTGTAGAAGCGAACAGGGAGAGGATTCAATATGATGATTTATAACGGCGGCCGCGCCGTCCAGGTTTCTTGCGGAGGCAATCTGTCGCGTAAAGAGGAGCGGGAAGCGCTGAGTAAATTGGCGGAGGTATACCGCCAACAGAACGAGAATTATCGGCTAACGGGACGGCCGGATGGCTTGATGGCCGCAAATGAGCGAAAGGGGCTTTTGGGCGATTTGCCGAAAGGCGAATTGCGCCCGCTCGAGGCGCCGCCTTTTTCCGTGGAGATCAGCCCGGAGGCGCGGCAGATTTTGAAGCGCAGTGGTGCGGAGGCATATGCAGCGGATGAAATGGAATATTTTCCCGTGACGGAAATCCGTTCGGAGCATTTCCGCTGGACGGAAGCAGACGGTATCGAGGAAACGATAACGGAAGCGGACGGCATTGAGGAAACGATAACGGAAGCGGAGGAACTCGCCGCACGCAAGGAGAGCTTCCGGCAGGTGTTTACGGCCGCGATCAGCCAGAGCATCGGCGAAATCCTGAAGCCGCGCGCGACCTATGAGGAGGCTTTTGACGCGCTGTACATGCGGGAGGGCGTCGCCTGGAAATCCTCGTTCGACGACAGCCGTTATGGATTCACGCAGATACTGACGCCTGTGAACGGCGCGTTCGGGGTGCTTGCTACGCATTTGAACGACTACCTTGACCGATTCGGCGCGGAGGACGGCTATTTCGACACGCTGCTCGGCGCTTTGGACGAGCTCGATATGGGAGACGACAACGCGCTTTTGCAGCAGATGCGCGATATGGTAAAGACCGTGCGGGACGGAAACACCATCAATACGCAAAGCGATGGATTCAAAAACGACGTGAAAGACGCGATTGTCGATACCTACGTTGGCGAGAAGAAGAAGGTTTCCCGCCAAAAGGAAGAGCAGGACGGAAAAAAGGAAGAAACGGCTCGAGGAGGGCTTTCCTATCTCGATATGGAGCGGCGAAAGGCGAAGGAAGAAAAGCAGCTGCTTGACAAGCTGACGGGAAAGGACAGCGACGAGAGGCCGGCGTCGGCGGGAGAGGTGCTTGCGCAATATCGGCGGAACGAGGAGGACGGGGAGCTTCGGGACAAATTGCGGAAGGCGGATGAGGAAAGACCGGGCGAAGGAGAACCGAAATCCGCGTCTACGCAGGCGAAGCCGACGGGCACGCCGATAGAAAAAAACGTTGCGGACCGTCTGACGATGTACTGCAGCACATGGAATCGAATCAGCGAACGGAACGGATGGGGAACGACGACAGAAGCATAACGGGTAAGAAGCATAACGGGTATATGGGGACGGTTAATTCCTGCCGCACAAAACTTGCATGTGCGGCAGGAATTTTAATTTGGATGCAGAATACTATAAAAAATCGAGTCATTATGCGCGGGAAAGGGGCGAAGCGTATGCAGACGATACGGGAGCGGACGGAAGAACTGGAATATCAGATTTTGTCGCCGGACGCTGCGAAAAGCCACGAGGCGAAGCGTCGGGGCGAGATTGACCTGTGCCCGTTTCGTACGGCGTACCAGCGGGACCGGGACAGGATTCTTCATTCCAAGTCGTTTCGCCGTATGAAGCACAAGACGCAGGTTTATATCATGTCGGGCGATCATTACCGTACGCGGATGACCCACAGCCTCGAGGTTGCGCAGATTTCGCGGACGATTGCGCGAGGGCTGCGGCTGAACGAAGACCTCGTGGAGGCGATAGCGCTGGGACATGACGTGGGGCATACGCCTTTCGGGCATTCCGGCGAGGCGGCGATGGCGGAGCTTTGTGGCCATTTCGCCCATAACGAGCAAAGCCTGCGGGTCGTCGATTATTTGGAGCGAGAGGGCGCGGGGCTGAACCTGACGGACGCCGTCAGGGACGGCATCGTCCACCACACGGGCAAGGAAAAGGCGAAAACATTGGAAGGGCGCATTGTACATCATGCCGATCGCATCGCGTATCTCTGCCATGATTATGACGACAGTCTGCGGGCAGGTCTGCTTCGGCCGGAGGATTTGCCGCCGATTGTGGCGGACGCGCTGGGCGATGCGCATTCGGCGATGATCACGGGTTTTGTATCGGATATCATCACGTTTTCGGAGGGAACGCACGATATTTCGTTTTCTCCGGCGCTGCAGGAAGTAATGAAGGTTTTCCGTTCGTTCATGTTCGAGCGGATTTATCATTCCACGAAACTCGCACGGGAGCGGGAACAGGCTGTTTTTGTACTGCGCCAGCTTTACGAATATTTTATCCGGCATTTTGACCGGCTGCCGCAGGAATTTCTCGACCGCGAAGAGCGCTGGGGACGGCAGCAGACCGTCGTGGATTATGTGGCGGGATTGACGGACAGCTACGCGGTGCAGCTTTTCCATGAGATTTTCGTGCCGCCGGTAGGCATGACGATCAAGGGGCATATCGGATAGAACCCGAGGAGAAAAAATTCTTTTCATCGGCGAAAGGATTTTTTTGATTTATATGGAATATAAGGACTGTAAAAATTTTTATGATCGGTGACCGATATGAGAACTGCGGAGATGGACGCTTTTGTCGCGCAGGTACGCGAGCGCTCGGATATCTTGGGCGTGGTGGCGTCCTATGTCCCGCTGAAACGAAAAGGCGGGCGGTATTGGGGCTGCTGTCCCTTCCATTCGGAAAAGACGCCGTCGTTTTCCGTTGTGCCGGACGAGGGATTTTTTTATTGCTTCGGCTGTCACGCGGGGGGAAATGTTTTCAAGTTCATTTCCATGATTGAAAATGTATCCTATTTTGACGCGATACGAATGCAGGCGGAAAAGCTTGGGATTGAGATGCCGGAGCGGGAAAAGTCCGAGAAGGAACTGGCCCGAGAGCGGAAACTCGACGATCTGCGAAAATTGGCAGAGATGGCCCAGCGATTTTTCCATAATTGTCTTGTGCAGACGCGGTATGGCGAGGCGGGGCTTCGGTATTTTACAGGCCGGGGCGTCGGAGAGGCCGTGATTGAGGAGTTTGGGCTCGGATTTGCGCCGGACGCGCCGGGAAAGCTTCACGACGCGTTTTTGAAACGAGGCGTCAGTGAGAAGCTGCTTTTGGAATGCGGGCTTGTCGTGGAGCGCCAGGGCGGCGTTTACGATAAATTCCGAAACCGCGTGATGATTCCCATCGCCGATGACCGAGGGCGCGTGGTAGGCTTTGGCGGGCGCGTCCTGGGCGACGGCGTTCCGAAGTACCTGAATTCGCCGGAAACGCCGCTGTTCAATAAGCGGCGTCTCCTGTTCGGTTTAAATCGGGCCAAAAAGGCGATACGGGAGACGGGCAGGGCGATTCTCGTCGAAGGATATATGGACGCAATTTCTTTGGCGGCGGCGGGCGTTCCAAACGCGGTGGCGTCGCTGGGAACGGCGTTCACGGCGGAGCAATGCAGGCTGCTGCTCCGTTATGCGAAAGAGATCTGCTTTTGCTACGACAGCGATGATGCCGGACAGCGGGCTACAGTGCGGGCGCTTTCCATTGTCCGTCGGACGGATGCGAAAGCCAAGGTGCTGATTGTCCCCGAGGGCAAAGATCCCGACGAATATGTGCGCAAACACGGAGGAGAAGCGTTCCAGACATTAGCGGAGAACGCGTTGTCCATAGAAGAATTTCATTTTCGGTACGCGCTGCGGATGAATGACATACGCACGCTGGAAGGAAAGAACCGGGCGCTTCGCGCATTTCTACCGACGCTGAAAGCCTCGGGACCTGTGGAGAGAAACGAGTATATCGGAAAGCTGCAGAGCAATCTCGGCATTGACGAAGGCATCATTCGGCAGGAACTGTCCGCGTATCAGGGAGACGACCCGGCGGAGGAGATTCGCCCACGGACGCAGCGGCCTGTGACGCGAAAGGCGGACGGGGCGGTGCAGCGGGCGGGACGCGTACTGATTCGCATGGCGTGGCGAGACCCCGGCGTGGCGGCGTCCGTCATGGCGGATTTGGAGGAAGCGCCGTTTCCGTATCCGCCGCATGAGGCGCTCTTGCGATATATCGCGCGGTGCGCCGGCGAGCATCGGAGCCCGTCGGACGAAGAAGTCCTGGAAGATCTGGGCGAGGAAATGGCCGCCGAGCTTTCACGGATTTTGACCGAAGAAATCGACGCGCAGGATGAAGATTACGATAAATATTTGCAGGTCATCCTGCTTGCGCAGCTGCGGTTCGCCTTTGAAGAGCACCGTCTCCGGGCGGATGAAATGGAAAGAAAAGGAAATTCTGATTTCTTGCAGGAATTACAAAAAAGTCAGCGAATAAAAAAGAGAATAGATAAATTGAATCAAGATTTAACGACGAATGGATGAGTGATGGCTTGAAAGAGAGAACAATTCGTGAATTCATCGGGAAAGGGGGCGGCAGGACATGGCGGTAAAGAAAACGACGAAGAAGGTTGCTGCAGAAACCAAGAGCGTCAAGGCCTCGTCAAAAAAGCAGACGCAGGCGGACGAAAAGAAAAAGACCGGTAAAGCGACCGTGAAGGCGTCCGCCGAGAAAACGGCGAAGGCGAAAACATCCGCCGAGAAACCGAAAAAGGCAAAAACGTCCGCTGCATCCTTGAAGCAGACGAAGTCGAAGGCGGCCGCCGGAAAGTCTTCCGCACCTAAGAATGCGGGCGCGAAAGCCGCGCAGCCAGCAGCTACGAAAAAGGCGGATAAGAAAGCCTCTGGGACAGGGAAAAAGGCTGTGAAGACGGAGTCCGCCAAGGCGGCGAAAAAACCTGCGGCTCCCGCGGCAAAGCCTGCGAAAAAAGCGGCTCCGAAGACGGGGCAGAACGCAAAAGCAAAGAGCGCTCCGGCGAAAGAAGTAAAAGAAAAAAATACCAAGAATAAAACCGTCAAAGCAAGCGAGACCGTTCAAAAGAAAGCTGCGGACAAGAAAAAGACGCAGCCGAAGGCGGACGGGAAAAAAGCGCCGGAGAAAGACAAGGCGAAAAAAGCGGCGGCGGAAGCGAAAAAAACATCTGCCGAGCCGAAGAAATCGCCTGCAAAGACAAAAGGCGCGGAGCCTTCTTCCTCGAAGAAGGCAAAAGCGGATACAGGAAAGAGCGAAAAAGCGAAAAAAGATTCCGTCAAGGGAAAAAGCGCTGCGGATACGAAATCGAAAAAATCCGTGAAAGAGGACGGAAAGAAAAAGAGCACGACGACCAAGTCGAAGCCGACGCAGGAGGCTGTTTCGACGGTTGCCGAAAAGCCGGAAGAAACGAAAAAATCCGGTAAAAAAGGAAAAGAAGGCGGCGCTTCCGAAAAGCCCGAGGAGAAGGGCAAGAGGCAGCCTGCACCGAAAAAGCCGACGGAGAAGGGGAAGAAACCTGTTCCGAAGCCGGAGCCTGTCGATGAGGAAGAGACGGGAAACAGTGCGCCACGCACCGTCCAGGAAGTGACGCGCGAGTTGATCGAGCGCGGCAAAAAGGCGGGCAATACGCTGACTTACGGGGAGATTCTTGAGGCGTTCCAGAATCATGACGTTTCTCCCGAGATGCTGGACGAGTTGTATGAGACCTTCGGTAAACAGGGAATAGATCTCGTCGACGAGACGGCGGACTCTGACAATGAAGCCGGCGACGGCGCGATGGAAAAGTCTGAGGAGGAAATAGATCTTTCCATTCCGGAAGGCATCAGCATCGACGATCCGGTTCGTATGTATCTGAAAGAGATTGGGCGCGTACCTTTGCTGACGGCGGAAGAAGAGATCATGCTCGCCAAGCGGATGGAGGCGGGAGACGAAGAAGCACAGAACCGTCTTGCGGAAGCCAATCTCCGTCTTGTGGTCAGTATTGCGAAACGCTATGTGGGCCGCGGGATGCTGTTCCTCGATCTTATACAGGAAGGCAATCTCGGTCTCATCAAAGCGGTCGAAAAATTTGATTACAACAAAGGTTATAAGTTCAGCACCTATGCCACATGGTGGATACGGCAGGCAATCACTCGCGCGATCGCCGACCAGGCTCGCACGATCCGCATTCCTGTGCACATGGTCGAGACCATTAACAAGCTCATTCGCATTTCGCGGCAGCTTTTGCAGCAGTTGGGGCGGGACCCCACGCCGGATGAGATTGCGCAGGAGATGGAAATCAGCGTCGATCGGGTGCGTGAGATCATGAAAATCGCGCAGGAGCCTGTTTCCCTTGAAACGCCCATTGGCGAGGAGGAGGACTCCCACCTCGGCGACTTCATTGAGGATCACGACGCGCCGGCTCCGGCGGACGCGGCTTCATTCCTGCTTTTGAAGGAACAGTTGGAGGAAGTGCTTGATACGCTGACGCCGAGGGAGGAAAAGGTGCTTCGGCTTCGTTTCGGGCTGGACGACGGCAGAGCGCGCACGCTGGAAGAGGTTGGACAGAATTTTGGCGTTACCCGCGAGCGTATTCGACAGATTGAGGCGAAGGCGCTTCGCAAGTTGCGTCACCCGAGCAGAAGCCACAAGCTGCGTGATTTCCTTGACTGACGGAGGACGGGACAGTATAATGACTTCATCCGTTATTCCTTGATAGCTCAGTCGGTAGAGCAATCGGCTGTTAACCGATCGGTCGCAGGTTCGAGTCCTGCTCAAGGAGCCAGAAAAATGAGCCGCCGAGGACATCGGCGGCTTTTTCGTATGAAAGGAGGCGCGTCATGCGTCTTGACGGTCGGCTTGCGGCAGTGGCGGCGCTTGTGCCGCGAGGCGCGCGGGCGGCAGATGTGGGAACCGATCACGCCTATCTCGCCATTGCGCTGCTTAATGAACAAGACGTGGAAACGGTCATCGTCACGGACAAGAATGAAGGACCCTGTGCGGCGGCGCGACGGACGATCTCGGCGTCCGGTTTTACAAATCGGGTGCAGGTTCGTTTGGGCGACGGGCTTGCGCCGCTTTCGCCGGGAGAGGTCGATACGGTCTGCATCGCGGGCATGGGCGGCGGCTTGATTGCGTCGATTCTTGCGGCGGGTGCGGAGGTGCTGGCGGAGGTTTCGCGGCTCGTACTTCAGCCGATGAACGATGCGGCGGCGCTTCGACAATGGCTGTATGACAACGGCTGGCATATCGTGGAGGAAAGCCTCGCGACGGCGGACGGTCGGCTTTATGAAATCATCGCGGCGGAACCGGGAACGGAAGAGACGCCGGAGCCATGGCTTTTGACGCTGGGGCCTGTGCTTTGGCGCGATCGTCCGCCGCTTTTTGCGCGTCATGTCAAGGCGCAGACAGAGCGGCTTCGCCGCATCCTGTACGGTATGGAAAAAAGCGAGACGGCGCGCGAAAGCGAGGCGTATCGAAAAATTGCAGGCGAGCTTTCGGAGATAGAGCGCCGTTTGAAGAGCGGAGAGGAGCGACTGGTATGATTAAGTGTCGGGAAGTCATGGACGTCATGGAGCGCATTGCGCCAAAGCGGTTGGCGGAGGATTGGGACAATCCGGGGCTTCTCGTTGGAAGTCCGGACGATGAAATCCGACGGATCATCGTCTGTCTTGACGTAAGGGAAGAAACGGCGGAGCGGGCGCAGGCGGAAGGATTTCAGATGATTGTCGCCCATCACCCCGTGATTTTCAAAGGGGTAAAAAAACTTCGTACCGATCTGCCCGACGGACGACTGCTGGGCAGGCTGCTTCGGGCGGGGGTGTCCGTATTTGCCGCCCATACGAATCTTGACTGCGCCGAGGGAGGCGTCAATGACATTTTGGCGGCGCGTATCGGCCTCGATCCTGCGACAATCGTGCCGCTTGGGACGGCGGAGACAATTTCGGAAAGTCTCGGTCGTGTAGGAAAGCTTCCGGCGCCGGTGAAGGCGAAAGCCTTCGCGGAACAAGTCAAGAAAGGATTAGGCGCTTCGTCGGTTCGTTTCGTCAGCGGCGGCAATCATCCGGTGAGAAAAGTCGGTTTGTGCAGCGGAAGCGGTGCGGAGTTCATCGAGCGCGCGGCGTTTACGGGATGCGACGCGTTCGTTACCGGCGACGTCCGCTACCATGACGCCCAACGCGCGGCGGCTCTTGGCATTCATGTGGTAGACGCCGGTCATTTTGCGACGGAGCAGCCGGTGGTGGAAATCTTGGCGGCGCGGCTCGTCGAAGACTTCGGGGAAAAGGTCGAGATTGTCGCGGACGACAGGGCGAAGGATTTTTTCGAGATTGTGTAAGCCTTGACGGTGCATTGCGAAATAGTTATAATCTTTCCTGCGAGCATGAAAGGCAATCGCTGGAGGACGTATGCGCCTTCAGAGGAAAGTCCGGGCTCCACAGGGCGGTGTGCCGGATAACGTCCGGCGAGGGCAACCTCCGGGAAAGTGCCATAGAAACGGAGACCGCCTTCGTCCGTTGGGCGGAGGTAAGGGTGGAAAGGTGCGGTAAGAGCGCACCAGCGTCCGAGTAATCGGGCGGCTTGGTAAACCCCACACGGAGCAAGACCGAATAGGGAAGGGATGATGCGGCCCGCGGAACCTTCCGGGTTGAGTCGCTGGAGCCTCCCGGTGACGGGCGGCGTAGATAAATGATTGCCACCATTATTGGAACAGAACCCGGCTTATTGATTGCTCGCAAAATGAAAAAGAAGGAGACGCGTTGATGCGCCTCCTTTTTGTTTTGCGGTAAGTGAGTGATGTCTAAAAAATATATGGTAAGAAAGTAAGAAGTTCTTACCTCAGATTTTTTGGCGCTAATTAAAATTGTACGCCGTGACGATTTTTTCTCTGCCTTCGAGGACGTCCTGCGCGTATTCGTACAAACAAATACCGAGGTAGGAGCCAGCGATGTTCACCACGTTGTCGAAGCCGTGCTGCTGCAGTGCCATGATGGCGTTGTAGCTCCTTTGGCTGGAACGGCAATGGAGATACACGGGGCGGTCCTTCGGGATTTCGTCCATGCGTCCGCGAAGCTCGCTTAATGGGATATTGACTGCGGTTTTCAGATGACCCGCGGCGAATTCGCCCGTTTCACGCACGTCCACGATGTATGCGCATTGTTCCACGAGGCCGCGTACCGCCGAGACGGGAACCTGGCGGAATCGTCCGTCGAGAAGGTTCAGCCCAACCAACGCCGCCATGTGGACGGCGTCTTTTGCCGTGCCGACCACGGGCGCGTAACAAAGTTCCGTTTCCTTGAGGTCGTCTAACGTTCCGTCCATCGAGATCAAGGCTGCAATGACGTCAATCCGGCGGTCCGCCGCGTCTTTTCCGATAGCCTGCGCCCCGAGGATTCGTCCTGTGGGCGTCTCGAAGACGAGCTTCAAATGGATCGGCGCGCTGCCCGGCATGATGGAAACTTTGTCGGCGGGAATCACATAGGCCGCTTCGCAGGGGATACCCGCTTCCTTCGCCGCATGCTCGGAAAGGCCGGTGCAGGCAGCGTAGAGATTGAAAACGCGCAGTACCGACGAACCGATGACGCCCTTTGCACGATGGGAGAGGCCGCAGATATGGTCGGCGGCAGCGCGTCCCTGCATTTGTGCGGGCCATGCCAGCGCCAGCCGCGTCCATTTCCGCGTGAGCCGATGAAAGACCTCGATAGCGTCTCCTACGGCGTAAATAGACGGGTCGTTTGTTTGGTAGTTGTGATTGACGCGAATGCCGCCTGTTTCGCCGATTGCAAGCCCCGCGGCTTTTGCCAGCTCCGTTTCCGGACGGACGCCGATGGCGAGGATGACGGCGCCTGCTTTGACGGTTCGCCCACTGGTAAGCTCTACTTCGTTTTCACCGATTCTTTTAACTCCATCCTTCAGGATAAGTGTGACGCCGTGGTCCATCATTTCCTTGTGCAGGATTTGGATCATGTCGAAATCGAAGGGCGTCATGATTTGCGGCATGGCTTCTATCAATGCGACGTTCCGCTTGCTCTCGCGAAGGGTTTCCGCGACTTCGCAGCCAATGAAGCCGCCGCCGACCACTGCCACGTCGTTTACGCCGTGGGCGGAGAGCCACGCGTCCAATTTTACGACGTCGGAGACGCTGCGCACGGTGAACACGTTTTCCCGCCCGACGCCTTCGATGCTTTTCGGTCGGATCGGCTCCGCGCCCGGCGAGAGGATCAATACGTCGTAGCGTTCTTCCGTTTCCGTGCCGCCGTGCTTCACGCGAATGGTTTTCGCCGCGCGGTCAATGGCCGTTACTTCGTGTTCCGTCCGGACTTCGATATTGTATTGCTTTTTGAACCGATCCGGCGTCACCATCAGCAGGCTGTCGCTGTCCGGCACCGCGCGGCTCAGAAAATAGGGCAGGCTGCAGTTCGAGTAGGAAACGTGCGGCCCGCGCTCGAAGATGACAATCTCCACGCTTTCGTCGAGACGGCGCAGGCGCGCTGCGGCGGACGCGCCGCCGGTCACGCCGCCGACGATCAGGATTCGTTTCGTCATGTCGTCACCTTATTCCGCCAGCGCGGCCTTCGTGGCTTCCTTCGCGCACCAGCCGATGATCTTCTTGCAGTTGCGCGCGCGGTTTTTCTTGCCCTCCGGCGTGGACTCGTCGAATGGGAAGCAGAGGTCGCGGCATTCGATGGTGCCGAATTTGGCGATGCATTTGCGGATGTATTCGCCGTGACGCGGGTAGATTCCCGTCCCTTCATGATGCAGCTCGTCCACCCGTTCCTCGAAGGATTCCTTTGCGAAGGGATTCTTCCGTCCGTGGCGGCTGCCGATGACGCACATGCCGGCGTTCACCGCGCCGCAGGTGTGCTTCGTGAAGCCCATGCCGCCGCCCATGCCCGAGACCAGCGCGACGACCTCGGGCGGGTAGTCCGTCGTCTTCTGCTCCAAATATCCTTGGAATACGCATTCGCCGCAGTTCAGTCCGTGCTTGAAATGTTCCATTGCCGTCTGCGAAGCTTTTTCTGCGATTTCCTCGATTTCCGCCTCGGTGTACACTTTTTTCTCTGCCATGATGTTTTCCCCCCTTGGATTTTTACGAAACGTTTCTATATTAGAATATTCTTTTTTTCCTGTAAAAATCCTCCCTTGTCTGCTATAATACTTTTTATCTTTTAGACAATAAAAGGAGACGATTGTGATGAAGGCAAAGTTATTCCCGGCGGCATTTATGCTCTATCTCGCGTTTTTGGCGCCGATGTCGGAGTGTGTAGCGGCGGAAGCTGAGCTCCCGATTCTTTCCGTCAGCGGCAGGGGGATGGTGCAGAGTGCGCCCGATCAGGCGGCGATTACGCTTGGCGTAGTCACCCGCGCGGAGACGGCGGGGGAGGCGCAGCAGGAAAACGCGGCAAAGGCGGCGGCAATTCGCAGTGTGTTGGCCAATCTTGGCGTCGAGGACGCGGACATAAAAACCGAGGATTACAATTTTCGTCCGGAGTACAGCCGCGAACAAGGTGAGCGCAGCGTCATCGTCGGCTATACCGCATCGAATATCATCCGTGTCAAGGTGCGCAATGTGGCGCTCGTCGGGGACGTGGTGGATGCGGTGCTGGCGAACGGCGCCAATACGATTCATTCGCTGGACTTTTCGATTCGTGACACCGACGCTCTGCGGAAGCGGGCGTTGGAGAGCGCTGTGAAGGATGCCCGGAATAAAGCGGACGCTATCGCCCATGCCCTCGGAAAGTCCATTATAGGCGTGCATCATGTGTCGGAGAATACGGGAATGTTCCAGCCTCGTCAAAGTAACGGTATGATGATGAAGAGCATGGACGGGGCGGCTGAGTCTACGCCGATCGACGCGGGAACGCTGTCGCTCTCTGCGGATGTGCATATCGACTTTATCCTGGCACGCTGATAATCATGGACAGAAAAAACTTCCGTATTCCCGCCATTGAGTATATTCGCGGCGTTTCCATGCTCGGCGTCGTCGGCATTCATGTCGGCTCCCAGTATCTCGCGAACCCGTCGCCGAGTCTCGCGCTCGTCGCACTTTTCGACATTGCGACCCGGTTTGCCGTGCCGATTTTTTTCTTCATTTCGGCCTTCGGCCTCTTTTACCATCTCGACGTGAAGGCGCCCTTCGACTATGGGAAATTCTTGATCCGCCGCGCACGAACGGTGCTGATTCCGTACATAGTTTGGTCAATCTTTTATATGCTGCATTACACGGTGCTGTTTCGCGATACGATGCTCCTGCATTTGAACGTCCTCGTGAAATACCTGTTTTACGGTTTCGGCAGTTATCAGCTTTATTTCATGGTAATCCTGCTTTGGTTCTACTTGCTGATGCCGCTTTGGATCTGGTTTGTGCGGAGGATGACGCCTAAACGGCTCGCCGTACTGCTCGTTTTGCAGATTGCTTTCGACTATTGGTCGAGTTTTCTGCTGGCGCCGAGCTCCATAGGGAATTCCCTGCTGCGTGAATTGGTGGAGAACCGCCTCAATTACTGGGTCATGCATTATGTTTTCATTTTCGTGCTGGGCGGTTGGCTTGCGGTGCACTACGAACAATTTTTGCAGCTCCTCCGGCGGCGTCGCGGGACGATTTCTCTTTTTTTCTTTGCGTCCTTCGCTTCGATGATCGGGTACTACTACTATTTGATTCTTGTGCGGGGATATGACGCCGTGGGCGCTATCAATACCGCGCATCAGCTTTGTCCGTTCGGTGTGGTTTACACATTGGCGGCGTCGATTTTCCTTTTTGCTATTTTCACGCCGGATGCGTATCCGGCTGCAATCCGGCCGTTATTGTCGTTCTTGGGGAGCCATTCGTATTTCGTTTATTTGGCGCATCCGCTGGCGATTACCTATTTAGGGATAGTGCTGGCGAAAACGGGACGTATGATGACGGCTCCGATTGTTGTTGCGTTTTACGTTGTTGTTGTGTGCTTGGCTTTGGGCGCCGCTGTCCTTATGCGGCGTGTCGGCGAGAAGTACCCGATTGTAAACGGTTTGACCATCGGAATCTGGAAATAATGCGGCGGCATTCCTTGGGAAGCAAGTGAAGCATGGCGCAAATTTTTCCCGCAGCAGACAGAACGGATTTCGCAAAACAAAAGATGCCTTTGTCCGAGGAGAGTCGGTTAAAGGCATCTTTTTTCGTGGCCGGATGAGTTTCAAAATCGATGATATTGCAAATATTGGCAAAAAATATTTCTATTCGCTATATTGTATTTTGAACGAGCTGGCAATTGCGAAGTAAAGACATAAAAAAGCCCCCGGCAGGGGGCTGAAATCGTTGGCGCTTATGAAATGAGAACGTCAATCTTTCGGATTGTATTCAAGGATTTGGACGTCGCGGTATTCGTTCAGGTCGAGGAGTTCCGAATCCATGACGCGGATCAGGGGCCGCGCCGCGTAATCGTTCGCGTAGCGGACGATTGTGCCCGAAAGCCCGTTGGAGAGGTAGACGCGCGAGCCGAGGAAAGAGTCCTTCAGATTGGACAGGAACGGGACGCAGACGGTAGGATCGAGCTTCGTGTACATCTCTGCCGTGATTTTGTCGATAGCGACAAACGGCGTTTCCTTGCGGAAGCCCTCCCGTTCGGTGGTGATGTTGTCGTAGAGATCGGCTACGGCAATCATGCGCGCGTATAGGTGGATGTCGTTGCCGCCGATGCCGAAGGGGAACCCGGTGCCGTCCATCGCTTCGTGATGCTGCAGCGCCACGCGTTTCACAGCTTCAGACAATCCGGAGCTGGCCGACAGAATCATCTGGCCGTCCACCGTGTGCTGCTCGTAGGCTTCGCGATCCTCGCCGGACAGGGTCTCTATGCGTTTGTCCAACAGACGCTCCGGGAATCTCGTTTTTCCGATGTCGTGCAGGAAACCGGCAAGAATCACTTCCTGCGTCTCGTTTTGGGGCAGCTGCATCCATTTCGCGAGAACGCCCGAAATAATCGAAACGCGAACTGAGTGGTTATAAACGTCGGTCGCCAGGTGGTTGACTTCCAGAAGATAGTCCATGACGCCGCTCTGCTTGGCCATTGGGGCGATGGTGTCCTTGACGACCTCTTTGGATTTTTCGACAGGGGCCTTGCCGCTGCTTTTAGCTTCCTCGAAAATTGAGCGGGCTTCATGAAGGACGTCCTTGTATTCGGAGACAAAAGCGCTACCGTCGTCGAAAAGCGCGGACACATTCTGAAACGCTTCGCTCAGCTCATATTCGTCTTTGACATAAACGAACGGAATGTCTAAAAATGCGAGGCGGGTGATATGCGCCTTGGAGAGGAGCGTTCCCTCGGAAAGAATGACCATCATCTCGTCGTTGATGATCGAACGTGCGAGAATCATGCCCGGCTGGAGCTCTTCTACAGGTAAGGATCGCAATGTAATTCCTCCTTTGGCAGTGCCGATTCGTCTTATGCAAACTTATTATATCATTAAAATATGCATAAAAAAAGCGGATTTTTCTTTATTTTCGCAAAGAATCAAACAATGAGGCTTTCGACGCAGATAAATCAGACAAAAATATCAACGGGGGAGAACGCGTGATATCCGTTGATGACGGTCTTGCCGAAAGTTTTTTATGTGGTTGGTTCGGCGTTTCCTATGCGAACAGCGCGCTCCATGTGCTGAGAAGGTCGTTCATGCGCCAGCGGGCATTCGCAGGGCTTGTGGACGGGAGTTTCAGGATGCGCAAATCGGCGCGGTCCAGCAGCGAACGGTTCGCCTTCGCGAAGGTTGCGTAAGCCTTGCCTCCGTTCAATCCGATGGTGCGAATCTGGGGCCAATGTCGTAGAAACGTCGTGAAATCGTTTGCCTTAGCGTTTCGAATGTCGGAATCAAGACTGCCAGTGCGGTCGCAGGTATCTATCGCGTCCCAAAGCGCCACATGATGACGGAGCAGCATTTTCAGGCGGGCGTCGTAGTCGACAGGCGTTTCGTTTTCCTTCAGCAGCTTTGTTATCAGCGGCCAGAAACGGTTCGCCGGGTGCGCGTAATATTCCTGCGCCGCCAGCGAAGCCGCTCCCGGCATCGAGCCTAAAATCAGTATGCGGGAGCAATTGTCCACGCTCGGCGGCAGTCCTGTGCAACGGGTGTTTTCTTCCTTCATGGCTGAGTCCCTTTCTGCGCGATATGTGAGTGGAGGTTCTTTCCTATAGACGATACATTCACATTGTCTTTACAGTATGAGTATATCATGTTTTTGAGGACGTGTCTTTTCGACGTATGCAAGGATTCCTTGACGCTGACGCCGCCGTAGGCATATAATGACCAAAACTGACAATCGGAAAGGAAGACTGTCATGAACATCGCCAAAGAAAATGAAATCCAGGACGTGGCGCGGGAAATCCTCGCCGACTATGAGCAGGGCCGTCCCATAGACCGGCGCGAAGTATCGACGCAGATCGATGAGAAAATAGTTGTCGGCGTCGTGCAGAAGCTGCTGCGAATCCTGTTCCCGGGCTATTACCGGAAAAAAACCTACAGCCCCCATGATGATGAGCGGAATCTGTCTTTTTTCATAGAGGAAATCGAGTTTCAGCTGACGCGGCAGATTGCGGGGGTCCTGCGTGGGCAGCCGGATTATGAGGATGCGGATGAGCCTACGGTCCGGCGGGAAGCGCTGCGCCTTGTGCTGGCTTTCCTGCATCGCATTCCCGCGCTTCGCGAAATGGTCAATTCCGATCTGGAAGCGGCTTTTGACGGTGACCCGGCGGCAAAGAGCATGGAGGAAATCGTGCTCGCCTATCCGGGGCTTTTGGCTATCACCATATATCGGATCGCCCATGAGCTGTTTCTGCTGCATGTACCGCTCATTCCGCGCATGATGACGGAATATGCCCATGGCCGCACGGGCGTGGATATCCATCCGGGGGCGTCCATTGGGCGGTACTTCTTCATCGACCACGCTACGGGCGTCGTCATCGGCGAGACCTCTGTCATCGGCGAGCATGTCAAGATATATCAGGGCGTTACCATCGGTGCGCTTTCCACCCGGGGAGGGCAGAAGCTGAAAGGCGTCAAGCGGCATCCGACGATTGAGGACAACGTCACGATTTATTCCGGCGCTTCGATTTTGGGCGGCGAGACCGTTATCGGGAGAAATTCCGTCATCGGTGGCAACTCCTTCATCACGAGGCCGATCAAGCCGAATACGCGCGTCAGCATCAAAAATCAGGAACTGCAGATCGACGAGCGGGACGGAGAGACTTTCTGCGAACGGGATATTGAGCCGGGCGCATGGTTTTATACGATATAGCCTGGACGGCAATCCTCGATTGTGTCGGCTGCCTGTTTTGATGAAACTGTCGGGAGGATTTTCAGAAAAGTATTGACATCGGTGCAGCGTGATGTTAATATGACGGTGTCAGCGAGAGTTGACGCTGAAAATCGAATATGGATGGATTGGGTGTCGAAGACTTAATAGAAAAGCCGGTTAAAGGCCGGCGCGGTCCCGCCACTGTATCAGCGAGCAAATCTGCAATTCGTCACTGGGGCGAAGCCTTGGGAAGACGCAGACGAGCGATGACCTGGAGCCAGGAGAACTGCCCGATCGACGGTCGCCGTTTGACCCGCGAGAGATGGGGAAGGGGATTTTGTAGAGTGCTTCGACAAGCGCCGTGTATTCGGCCGCTTATTTGTGCACGATATTTGGCTCTTTTCCGTTCGCGGAAAAGAGCTTTTTTTGATTGCTTCGACGGCGGCATGGATACGGCGAAAGGTTTTCCCTATGGTTTTTCAGCTCCGTAGGGAAGCACTGCTCATACATTTCATTCATTTTATGTTGGGGCATATGCCCCGGGCCGGGGATTCCCCGGCCTCCCTCCTCTTTTTTGCGAGGGTTGCGTTTGTCGGAAGGTTTTCTCCATGGTTTCAGCTCTATGGAGAAGCATTGCTCATACATTTTTACCTTCGTCGCTTTTGCGGCGGGCCTCCGAAGTGGATTTTGGAGGCTTCCTTTTTCTCATAATGCCGTAAGGCATGGAGATATATTCTTATTTATCAAAGAAAGGTGGAGTGAATATGGGAACATTGGAAACGAAAGGCCTGAAGCCGCTGAAGATGCCTGCGGCAGCAAGTCCGGCTTCTCGCGGCGTCGAAGAGGAATGGTGCGCTGATCCGACTCTTTCGACTGTGGAATTGACGCCGCTTGAAGCGAGACTCGCTGCGAAAAGCCCGGAGCTCTCTGAGGGACTCTCGAAACTTCGCGCGGCGATTGGGGAAGACGCTTACGCGAAGCATATCGCGGAGCTGCCGAACCTGACGCGGAACGCGCAGACGCTTTTGGTGGTGGCGAAGAGCTTCATGCAGCGGTCGCTTTTGGAGCGGGATTATATCCCGAAATTCAAGGAAGCTTTCGGCGTGGCGAACGTTCGCGTCGTGGCATGATAAAATATTAAACATAAGAGAAGAGGTTGTTAGTATGAGAAAGTCTTGGAAGAATCTTTTGGCGGCTTCGCTGGCATGCACGACGATGGTCGGTTTTTCGGCGACGGCTTCGGCGGCGTACACGCTGAGCGAGGAAGTCAAGGCGCCGACGCCCGCGCTGAAGCAGGCGGCGCAGATCGGCGTACTGGTGCATTCCACGCCGGAACTGCAGGATCTTGAAAACAAGGACGCCATCGTGGTCATGAGCTTCGGCACGACGTACAAAGAGACGCGCGCGAAGACGATTGACGCGACGGTGGCTGCGATTCAGGCTGCTCATCCGGATGTGAAGGTGGTAACGGCGTTTACGTCGCACATCATTATCGACCGCATCCAGGCGAAGGAAGGCATCAAGTATCCGACGCCGGAGGAAGCCCTTGAGCAGCTTAAAGAAGAAGGCTATACCCGTGTAGCGCTGACTTCTTTTGACATCATCCCGGGCATGGAATACGCTTATGATACGGCTGT
Organism: uncultured Selenomonadales bacterium; assembly: GCA_900321035.1. Classification (GTDB taxonomy): domain Bacteria; phylum Bacillota; class Negativicutes; order Selenomonadales; family Selenomonadaceae; genus RUG12372. The sequence goes on from ONUH01000014.1 coordinate 53,055, forward strand.
GTTCAACCTGCACAAGAACGATTTCAAGAAAATGACGATGGGCGAGCCGCTGATGTACTGGATGGGCCAGGAAGAGCAGCGCGACGACGTGCTGGATTTTGTCAAGGCTCTGCAGTGGGAGTTGAAGGATGCGAAGCTTGCGAAGGACGAGGCTGTGCTCTTCATGGCGCACGGCACGCCGCATCCGGCGAACGCCTATTATCCGGTTATTAACAGCCGTTTCCATCTGACGAATCCGCCAATGCGGAACGCCTATGTTTATACGGTTGAGGGCTGGCCGAATCTGGAAAATGCAATCCATCGCCTGAAGAGGAAAGGCTTCAAGAAGGTGCTGCTGGTGCCAATCATGATGGTGGCCGGCGATCATGCGACCAACGACATGGCGGGCGCCGAGCCGGATTCCCATAAGTCGATTCTCGAAAAGGAAGGCTTCAAGGTGCGTACGTACCTGCACGGTCTTGGCGAGAATCCGCAGATCCGCCAGATGTTTGTGGATCGCGCGAACGAGGCTTGGGACGCGCTGCAGGCGAAATAAGATAACGATGATGTAAAGGCGGAGAGCTGCCGACAGGATTATTCTGCGGCAGCTCTTTTTCCAAAAGGAAGACGTATGGAAAGACGAAGAACGGAATATCTGTGTCCGCCGATGCGGATGGCGGGGAGCTTTGGCGCAATCTCACAGCTGGAATATGTGTTGACGGCGTATTTTCATCTGCGCGTGATCGAGCCGTGGGATTTGGAAGTTATCAAGGACAAGGTCAGGAAGCAGGCCGCCATTTGCCATTTTTTCGATGACCGGACGGAAGACTGGGAGTTTGACGCCTATGCCGCGACGCTTTACCGCACGGTTTGCGAACTGAAGCATACGCCGATACGGACGGGACTTGCGAACGGCGAACTGCCTGCTGGCGAGGCGCGGGTGGAATATCTGTTGCTTTTGGCGCATGAAGGCTGCGGCGTGTTTGGCGAACTGCTCCGTTTTTTGGCGGCTCAGGCAGGCTATACGCCGGAAGAACTTTGCGAGCATCCGGGATTGATGACGGAAGAGGAACAGACATACGGCCAGTGGTACGACGATTTGCTGGACAGGATGCGGAAGCTCATAGCAATCATGGATTGCGAGGAGTACTCCGGACAATCTGTACTGGAGGCTGCGGCTGCGGAGAGCGGGTGCGCCGACAAGAAGGGCCTCGCAGCGATGCTGCTGCGGGTTTCGGATGAGGCGTCGGCATGGCTCAGGGCGGGAGATTCTCCGATCCTTCGTTATGTGTGGCCGCGCAGGAAGCATTTGCTTTCCGAAGATGCGGAAGAAATTCGGAGGCGTTTTCGCAGTGAGGCGATGAATCCGCTGTTCATCGGGGGCATGGCAGCTCATGGACGGCGGGGCGCGATGGCCTTGGCGGCGTATGTGGCGCGGAGCTGTCAATGGGACGCGCTTTGTCAGGGATTGGAAAACTGGATGTATGAGGACATGACCCGCGCATATGCGCTGAATCCGAATGTGCAGCGATGGATGCGCTTGGTGTGTCCGGGGGCGCTTCGCCATCTGACGGGCAGCCTGCTGGCAGCGGCTCACGGGCCTCGCTGGCATGCAAGCCTGCAAACGAGAACAGAACTGCAATGGCTGTACCGTTCTTTGGAAAAGCCGCAGCAATCGCGGCGGGAAACGAAGGAAACGGAGATCGGGCAAGCGTGAAAATGGCGGCACAAGACGAGCGTGCCGCTGTTTTTTTGCGTGAAGCGGATGTGGTACAATGGAAAGCGTAAGGGAAAGGGGAATCGGCATGAACCGTTGGCTGGTGGTTTATTCGTCCGTTACAGGGAATACGAAGAAAGTGGCGGAGGCGTTTTGCGAGGCGATACAGGGGACGCTGGTTTCCGTGGAGGACGCGGCGGCGCCGGAAGGATATGACGCGGTGGCGGTGGGCTACTGGCTTTGGCGTGGGGGCCCCGATCCGAAAACGGCGTCGTATCTTTCGCGATTGGAAGGAGTCAACGTCGCTCTGCTGGAAACCCATGCGGCGGACAACCGGAGCGAGCATTCGGTGACGGCGTTTGCCCGGGCGGCGGCGCGCCTTGGCAAGGACTGCCGCGTGCTCAATGTGTTCGAGTGTCAAGGGCAAGTGCCGGAGGCGGTGCGTGAGAAACGCGCGAAACTGGAGGCGGAAAAGCCGGCAGATCCCCATGCGAAGGCGCAGGGCTGGAAAACTTCCGTCGGGCACCCCGATGAAGCTGATTTAGAGGCGGCAGGAGAATTCGCATTGCGGACGGATAAGAAGCTGGCATACTTTTTGAAAAAGGACGGTGCGCGGTAGAGCGCGAACGAGTGCTTCCTTGACAGTTTTCGCGTCTTTCGTTATGATGTAAGATGGAATTTGTAGTGAATTCTCATCGTATCGGGAGATGATTATTTTATGAAAGTTTCTATCATTATCGGGAGCGATTCGGACTGGCCGATTATGAAACCCGCGGCGGAAACGCTGAAACAGTTTGGCGTGGAGGTCGAGGTGACGGTGGCGTCGGCGCATCGGACGCCGGCCCGGGTGGAAAAATGGGTGAAGACGGCTTCGGAGCGGGGCGTCGGCGCGTTCATCGCGGCGGCGGGCGGCGCTGCGCATCTGGCGGGCGTAGTGGCCAGCCATACGGTGCTTCCCGTGATTGGCGTTCCGATCAACGCGACGCCGTTGAACGGCATGGACGCGCTTTTGGCGACGGTGCAGATGCCTTCTGGAATCCCCGTGGCAACGATGGCGGTCAACGGCGCGAAAAACGCCGCCCTTTTTGCCGTGCAGGTTTTGGCGGTCAAAGACGCGGAACTTGCGGAAAAACTCAAGTCTCATCGCGAGAACTTGGCAAAAGAAGTCGAGAAAAAAGCAGCCTATGTCGCATCGCAGATGTGACACGGGTTGCTTTTTGTATTTTAATTCTCATTTTGTAAAGAAATTGGAGGAACGGAAAAGAAATGGAAAAGAAGCAGGCGCTTTACGAGGGCAAGGCAAAGATCATGTACGCGACGGACAAGACGGACGAGCTGCTCGTCTATTATAAGGACGACGCGACGGCTGGCAACGGCGCAAAGAAAGGAACCATTGCCGACAAGGGCGTGATGAACAACAAGATGACGGCGTTTTTCTTCGGCCTTTTGGAGAAGGAAGGCATTAAAACGCATCTCGTCAAGGTGACGGGGGAGCGGGAAATGTTGGTCAAGAAGATGGACATGGTCCCGTTGGAGGTTATCGTGCGGAACGTGGCGGCGGGCAGCTTTTCCCAGCGGTTCGGCGTCAAAGAAGGCACGCCGCTGAAAATCTCGACGGTGGAGTTCTGCTACAAGAATGACGATCTGGGCGATCCTTTCATGAACAACTATCATATCGCGGCGCTGGGCCTTGCGACGAAGGAAGAGGTTGCCGAGATCGAGAAGCAGGCGCTGAAGGTCAACGATATTTTGAAGGCGTTCCTGAAGCAGAAAAAGGTGGATTTGATCGACTTCAAGCTGGAATTCGGCCGTCTTGACGGAAAAATCGTGCTCGGCGACGAGATTTCGCCGGACAACTGCCGCTTTTGGGACAGCGATACCCATGAGAAACTGGACAAAGACCGCTTCCGCCGCGATCTCGGCAACGTGGAGGACGCGTACAAGGAAATGCTGCGTCGTCTGACGGGCGAGGAGCGCTAAGCATGGCGGCGAAATTGACGTACCGGGACGCGGGCGTCGATATCGACGCGGGCAACCGTTCCGTACAGCTCATCAAGGACAGCGTGCGCGCGACGTACCGTCCGGAAGTCGTGGGCGATCTTGGCGGATTCGGCGGCCTTTTCGCGCTGGACGTGAAAAAATTCAAGGAACCGGTGCTGGTCTCCGGCACGGACGGCGTCGGCACGAAGCTGAAGCTGGCGTTCATGCTGAACAAGCATGATACTGTCGGGCAGGATGCGGTGGCCATGTGCGTCAACGATATTCTCGTGCAGGGCGCGGAGCCGTTGTTTTTCCTCGATTACTTAGCCGTGGGCAAGCTCGACCCGGAGCAGGTGGCGACAGTCGTGAAGGGCGTCGCGGCGGCCTGCAAGGAATCGGGCTGTGCGCTGATCGGCGGCGAGACGGCGGAAATGAGCGGCTTCTATCCAAACGGCGAGTACGATATCGCGGGCTTTGCCGTCGGCGCGGTAGAGAAATCGGAAATTATCACGGAGAAGCGCGTGCAGGAAGGCGACGTGCTGATCGGGCTGCCGTCGTCGGGAATCCATTCCAACGGATTTTCCCTCGTGCGGAAAATCGTGTTCGAGGTCAAAGGATATAAAGGCGACGAACGGATGACGGATCTGGGCGGGAAAACGCTGGGCGAGGTCCTTTTGACGCCGACGCGGCTTTATCCACGCGTCTGCCTGCCGTTGATTCGGGATTTCCGGCTGCACGGCATGGTGCACATCACGGGCGGCGGATTTTACGACAATATCCCTCGGGCGCTGCCGGACGGCTTCGGCGTGGAAATCGACACGTCCGCCTGGGAGATGCCGCCGATTTTCAAGCTGCTTCAGGAGTGGGGCGGCGTCGAATGGCCGGAGATGTACCGTACGTTCAATATGGGCGTCGGCATGATCCTGATGGTCGGCGAGGAGGACGCCGATGCGGTGGCGGCGGCACTCGAAAAAGCGGGCGAGACGTCGTACCGAATCGGCCGCGTGACGCGCAGCGGCAAAGTTGTGCTTAAAGGCGGCGTGTTCCATGGCTAAAGAGATATTGGGCGTGCTTTGCTCAGGGCGGGGAACGAATCTCCAATCCATCCTGGCGGCGGTGGACAGCGGGCAGATTCCTGCGCCCGTCGGCGTGGTGCTGACGGACAAAACGGACGCGAAGGCGCTGGAACGGGCGGAAAAGGCGGGCATACCGCATTTCTGCGTCGATCGCAAGGCTTACGCGGACAAGCGGGCCTTCGAGGAGGCGCTTGTCGAAAAGCTGCGCGCGCATGGCGTCACGCTTGTCATTTTGGCGGGCTTCATGCGAATTTTAAGTCCGTATTTCGTGCAGGAATTCCCGGGGCGGATTCTGAATATCCACCCGTCGCTCCTGCCGTCTTTCGGCGGCGCCCACGCGCACCGCGATGTGCTGGCATACGGCGTCAAGGTGTCGGGCTGCACGATTCATTTCGTGGACGAGGGCATGGATTCCGGCCCGATCATTTTGCAGACGGCGGTGCCGGTGCTGGACGGCGACGACGAGGACACGCTGGCGGCGCGGGTGTTGGAGCAGGAGCATAAATTGTATCCGCGGGCCATAGAGCTGTTCTTGAACGGCAAATTGAAGATCGAAGGACGAAAAGTTCGGATTTTGGAATAAGGGAAAAGCCTTTTGGGTAAAAGAAAAGCCTTTCGGGGACAGCCGAGCTTGGACTGTTCCCCAAAGAGTAGACAAAAAAATAAACCCCTGTCATAGAATATCGTAAACTTAGGCGGCCTTGCTCCGAATCTCAAACGGAGTGAGGCCG
>ONUH01000012.1 GCA_900321035.1 uncultured Selenomonadales bacterium
TAGGCTTTAAAAAGCAAGCTTTCTATCGCCCCGTTCGACTTGCATGTGTTAAGCACGCCGCCAGCGTTCGTCCTGAGCCAGGATCAAACTCTCCATGAAATGTTTTCACAGAGCTTTGTCGGCTCCGAAATCGTCTTTGTAAAAGAATTGTTAGGTTTTATGATAATGGAGCGGAAAACGGGACTCGAACCCGCGACCCCCACCTTGGCAAGGTGATGCTCTACCACTGAGCTACTTCCGCATCTATCACAAACCGCACATCTGGCTTGAATTCATCAATAGATGATCCATTCTGCATTGTTCAGTTTTCAGGGAACACCCCGCTGATCTTGGAGGCGAGCTCCATCGGTCAGCTTTTATATATTACCTCAGTGAAAGTCCTTTGTCAAGAACTTTTTTGAGAAAATATCATGGTGGGCAGGGCTGGATTCGAACCAGCGTAGCCGCAAGGCGACAGATTTACAGTCTGTTCCCTTTAACCACTCGGGCACCTACCCGTTTTGGTGGGCCCACTTGGACTCGAACCAAGGACCGGCCGGTTATGAGCCGGCTGCTCTAACCAACTGAGCTATAGGCCCGTGAGTGTGCAACACACCCAGCAAAATAAAAACCGCACACTTTCGCATGCGGGCTTTATCACATGGAGCGGAAAACGGGACTCGGACCCGCGACCCCCACCTTGGCAAGGTGATGCTCTACCACTGAGCTACTTCCGCATTGTCCCCGTCCGGCCGTCTCTGAAAGCGTCGACCGAACCGCAAGGCATATTATATCGTGCGGTTTTTTGTTTGTCAACACTTCCAAAAAATTTGGCTCCGGTTTTCTTGATTCGTGATTCTTTCGTTATTCTAATGAAATATTAAGAATCTCTCCACGTTCTTTTCATCTGTAAACGTTATAGTATGAACATCGAAAGGAGCCTGCGAACATGCACGCTGCTTTCGACCGACTCCAGCAACAACGAACACCCCTTTTATCTCCCTTCGCCCCGGTTGGCGCCCCCTATCGCCAACCGGGGCTTTCTATCAATCTTTCCATGCAAAATGGCCGCGTGCATTTCTGCGCGCGGCCATTTTCTTTCCTTATTAAATATACGATTTTATACAATCCCAAAGATATGCGCGACGAAATAGGCGAGCATACCGCCGCAAAGCGGCGCGACGACGGGCACCCAGGCATAGCCCCAGTCGGAGTCGGCCTTATTCGGGATCGGCACAAGAAGATGCGCGATGCGCGGGCCAAGATCGCGTGCCGCGTTCATCGCATAGCCGGTCGGGCCTCCAAGGGAAAGACCCAGGGCCCAAATCAGCATCGCGACGAGGTACGGGCCGAAACCTGCGGGCAGCGGGCCGTTCGGCTTCGCGAAAATCATCCAGATGACGAACATCAAGAAGAACGTCGCGATTGCCTCGGCAATGAAATTCGCCGGGATATTGCGGACCGCCGGAGCCGTGCAGAAAACGCCGCGCTTTGTCGGGCCGTCCTCGGTCTCCGCCCAGTGGGGGAGATACGCGAGCCAGACGATAATGCCGCCCGCGACGCCGCCCGCAATCTGCACGAGAGAAGTGGCAACACACTGCGGCAAGGTGTAGATACCCGCCAGTGTCTTCGCCAACGTGACGGAGGGATTCAAATCGCCCTGGGGCGCGCCCAGCGCTACCGAAGTGTAGACGCCCAGCAGCACCGCGAAGGCCCACCCCGTCGTTGTACAGATCCATCCGCCGCCGTTTCCGCAGGTCTTCTTCAATGCCATGTTCGCATTCACGCCGCAGCCGAATACAACGAGAACCAACGTCCCCATAAACTCGCCAAGCAAATTGTCCATAACCACATCTCCTTGCTCATTTAAATGAAGAAAAATGTTGCGGTAAGATTTTCTGATTATCTGATTTTCTTACTTCAAAAAATTTCAATTGTTCCCTTTATTCCTCGTCCAGCCAGTGCATCGCATGTCTGACTGCTTTGCGCCAGCCCTTGTAAAGCCCGTCCGCTTCGTCCTTCGACATTTTCGGCTCGAAGCGCAAGTCGAGCTTCCAGCTCTTCTTCAGTTCTTTCTTCGACGACCAAACGCCCGTCGCGAGCCCCGCCAGATAGGCCGCCCCCATCGCCGTCGTCTCGATGCACTGCGGCCGCTCCACCGGAACGCCGAGGATGTCCGCCTGGAACTGCATCAGCATGTTGTTTGCCACCGCGCCGCCGTCCACTTTCAGCGAAGCGAGACGGATGCCGGAATCGGCTTCCATCGCGGAAAGCACGTCGCGGGTCTGGTATGCCATCGAATCCAGCGTCGCGCGCACGATATGCGCTTTCGTCGTGCCGCGGGTCAGGCCGATAATCATGCCGCGCGCGTTCATATCCCAGTATGGCGCACCAAGGCCGACGAAGGCGGGAACCATGTAGACGCCGCCCGCGTCCGGCACGCGCTTTGCCACCCACTCGGAATCCGGCGCGGCGTCGATGACGCGCAGGCCGTCGCGCAGCCATTGCACAGCGGAACCCGCCACGAAAATCGAGCCTTCGAGAGCATACTCGACTTTTCCGTCCGCGCCCCAAGCGATGGTCGTCACGAGGCCGTTTTTCGACTCGTGGATTTTCGTGCCGGTGTTCATCAGCATGAAGCAGCCCGTGCCATACGTATTTTTCGCCATACCCGGCTTGAAACAGTTCTGCCCGAAAAGCGCCGCCTGCTGGTCTCCCGCCGCGCCCGCGATGGGCACCGGACCACCGATGACCTTCGGGTCGGTTTCGCCGTAAATCTCGCTGGACGCGCGAACCTCCGGCAGCATCGACGCGGGAACAGTCAGATAACGAAGCAGCTCCTCGTCCCATTTCAGTTCATAAATATTATACATCAGCGTACGGGACGCGTTCGAATAATCCGTCACGTGAACCCTGCCGCCCGTCAGTTTCCAGATCAGCCAGCAGTCGATGGTGCCGAAAAGAAGATCCCCTTTCTCCGCCGCCGCCCGCGCGCCATCCACATTGTCCAGGATCCATTTGACCTTCGTTCCGGAGAAATACGCGTCGATGACCAGCCCGGTCTTGTGGTGAAACTCGTCGGCAAGCCCCTGCCGCTTCAAATCCTCGCAGATGTCCGCCGTCTGCCGCGACTGCCAGACAATCGCGTTATAGACGGGCCGCCCGGTGTTCTTGTCCCAAACCACCGTCGTCTCGCGCTGGTTCGTAATGCCGATGGCGGAAAGACTGCCTGCAGTCAGATTCGCCTTTTCGAGCGCCTCCCGCATGACCGTGACCATCGAGCTCCAGATTTCCTCGGCGTCGTGCTCAACCCAGCCCGGTTCGGGGAAATGCTGCGTGAACTCCTTCTGCGAGACGCCGACGATCCGCGACTCCTCGTCGAAGATGATCGCCCGGTTGCTGGTGGTTCCGGCATCCAGCGCCATCACGTACTTTGCCATTAACCAATCCCTCCTTACCATATTTCTGCGATGCTTGACAATCCGCATCGCGTTCTGTATTCATTATACTTTCAAAGAATCAGAGTTTCAATATTTTTCAGTTATTTTCAGACGGAAGGAGACTTGATTACGATTAGTTTTTGCACTGATTTATACAGTTGCTTATATTCGAAATTATTTCCAGGGGCGCCGCCCTTTTTTGAATCCCCTGAAAAGCTCTGCAGATTTAAAGATTCCGCGGTGAGCAATTATGATAACTCAAACAATTATTTATCCCGCGTTCAAAACTATGATAACTAAACTGTAGCCGTAACACCTCATCCGTCAGCCCTTCGGGCTGCCACCTTCCCCTCAAGGGGAAGGCAAGAGTTTGGTACTGTGAAAACCACTCCCGCAAAAATGGGCTATAGTTTAAGTCGCCAAAAGCTTTATCGCGGGATAAACTGCCCGATAAATTCTACTAAACTTTTACCGCGGAATCCCGGCCCCCGTGACAGTCCAGTGGACTGTCACGGGCCCTTCAAGGGTGCCCAGCGGGAGCACAGCTCCTGCTGGTGGGGATTCAAAGGGGCAACGCCCCGCCACATCACATTCTCAATGACGAATAACCGTACAAGCCATCGCCAAAACCTTTCGCAAACATTTGCAGAGAAAAGCAACAAGGGGAGAAACAGTCCGCTGGACTGTTTCTCCCCTTGTTGCTTTACAACATAAAATTACAAATAATATCCTACGCCAGAGGCGAAAATCCGCTGATCCTTCTCACCCGGCACATTGATTCCGATATGATCACCGATGCGCTCGGAATGTCCCATTTTGCCGAACACGCGGCCGTCCGGACTGGTGATGCCCTCGATGGCATACACCGAGCCGTTGGGATTGAAGGCGACGTCCATGGTGGGATTCCCCGCCGCGTCCACGTACTGGGTGGCAATCTGCCCGTGCAGCCGCAAACGGGAGAGGATTTCCTTGTCGGCGTAGAAACGGCCTTCCCCGTGAGAAACGGGAATCGTCTGCACGGAGCCGACAGGCACGCCGGAAAGCCACGGCGACAGATTCGAGACCACCTTCGTGCGCACCATGCAGGAAACATGCCGCCCGATGGTGTTGAAGGTCAGCGTCGGCGAACTGTCCGAAAGAGGACGGATATCCCCATACGGCACGAGTCCCAGCTTGATCAGCGCCTGGAACCCGTTGCAAATGCCGAGCATCAGACCGTCCCGTTCCGTAAGATGTTCCATGACCGCTTCCTTGATCCGCGGATTGCGGAACATGGCGGCGATGAACTTGCCGGAACCGTCCGGCTCGTCGCCGCCGGAGAATCCGCCGGGGAACATGATAATCTGCGACGCCTTGATGCCCTTGACGATGGCGTCCACGGTTTCCGCGACGGCCTGCGGCGTCAGATTGCGTATGACGAGGGTTTCCGCTTTCGCACCCGCGCGCTCAAAGGCGCGAGCCGAATCGTACTCGCAGTTCGTCCCCGGAAATACGGGAATGAATACGCGCGGCTTCGCGTAATGGACGGAAGCGGCGATATTGGCGCCCTGCGTGTAATCCGGCGCCTGCGGGATGGATGTGGGAGTGCCGCCCGTCTTCGTCGGGAAGATGCGCTCCAGCGGTTCCCGCCAGGTGTTTTCCGCTTCCCCCAGATTGACGATGATACCGCCGCAAACGACGTTCGGCTGCTCCATGGTAAAGCCGAGGTGGTAAGCGCCGGTATGGGCCAGGTCTTTTTCCACGTCCGTGCCTTCGGGCAGTTCAAGAAGAATCGTACCGTAATCGGGCAGGAACACCTCTTCCGCCTTCGGCGCCGCGTCGAAGCAAAAGCCGATGCCGTTGCCGAGGCACATCCGCGTCACCGCCGCGGCTACACCGCCCACGCGCACCGTGGACGCGGAAAGGACCTTATGCGCCGCCGTCATCTCGGCGATTTTTTCCAGATTGTACCGAAGCTGACCGAAATCCGGCAGATCGGATTCGTCCTTCGGGCACGGCACGGCATAAACGGTGCTGCCGATTTCTTTGAATTCCGCCGAGACTACCCGGTCCGCAGGCAGGACGCCCACGGCGAAGGCCGCCAGCGTCGGCGGAACATGCAGTTCCATGAATGTGCCGGACATGGAGTCCTTGCCGCCAATGGCCGCGACGCCGAACGAACGCTGCGCCCAAAACGCGCCCAAGAGCGCCGCGAAGGGATTGCCCCACTTCTTCGCGTCTTTCCCAAGGCTCTCAAAATATTCCTGCAGGGTCAGCCACGCTATATCCAAGCTGCCGCCCATGGCGACGAGCTTCGCGACGGCCTCGACCACGGCGTACACCGCGCCGTGGAACGGGCTCCATTCCATCAGATACGGGTCGAGCCCATAGGCCATCACCGTAGCCGTACTCGTCTCCCCTTCAATCATCGGGAGTTTCGCCGCCATGCCCTCCTGCGGCGTGAGCTGATTCTTCCCGCCGAAAGGCATCAGGATCGTACCCGCCCCCACGGTGGAATCGAACCGCTCGGCAAGCCCCTTCTGGGCGCAGACGTTCAACCGCGAAAGATTTTTCATCCACGCGGCGAAAAGATTCGAGCCACATTCCGCAATTTCCTCGGGCAGACGGCGCAGATACGGGCTCTCGGCGTCGGGCTGGGAAACCAGCGTTTCCACATGCTGGCGCACGCCGTTCGTGTCCAGGAATCTCCGCTCGAGATCGACGATGATGCTCCCCCGCCAATGCATGACGAGCCTCGGCTCCGCCGTGACCTCGGCGACCTCGGTGGCTTCCAGGTTTTCTTCCTCCGCCGCGGCAATAAAAGCGGCGGCGTCCTCCGGCGCCAGCACGACGGCCATGCGCTCCTGGGACTCGGAAATCGCCAGCTCCGTCCCGTCAAGCCCCTCGTACTTTTTCGGCACCGCGTCAAGGTTGACGGCAAGGCCGGCGGTCAGTTCGCCAATGGCGACGGCGACGCCGCCCGCGCCGAAATCGTTGCAGCGCTTGATGCTCCGCGCCACCTCGGGACGACGGAAAAGCCGCTGGATTTTCCGCTCCGTCGGCGGGTTGCCTTTTTGCACCTCCGCTCCGCAAGTGGAAAGGGACTCCACGGTATGCTGCTTCGAGGAACCCGTGGCGCCGCCGCAGCCGTCGCGTCCCGTGCGGCCGCCGACGAGGATCACCACGTCCCCCGGCACGGGCGCTTTGCGCACCACGTTCTCCTTCGGCGCCGCGGCGATGACGGCGCCGATTTCCATGCGCTTCGCCATATAGCCCGGATGATAGACCTCCGCCACCTGTCCCGTGGCAAGGCCGATTTGGTTGCCGTAAGAGCTGTATCCCGCCGCCGCTTCCCGCGTGATTTTCTTCTGCGGGAGCTTGCCGACGCGGGTTTCCCTGACCGGCGTGCGCGGGTCGGCGGCTCCCGTCAGGCGCATCGCCTGATAGACGTAAGAACGGCCCGACAGCGGATCGCGGATCGCGCCGCCGAGACAGGTCGCCGCGCCGCCGAAAGGCTCGATCTCCGTCGGATGGTTGTGGGTCTCGTTCTTGAACATCACAAGCCAGGGCTCGGTTACGCCGTCATGATCGGCCTCCACCACTACGGAGCAGGCGTTGACTTCCTCCGACTCGTCCAGCGCCTCAAGCCTGCCTTCCTTACGGAGGATCTTCATGCCCATGACGGCAATGTCCATCAGCGTGACGGCCCGGTCCGTATCCGCGCCGTACACCGTCTGCCGGTCGAAAAGATATTTTTCATAGGCCGTCTCCATCGCCGGACGGTAAGGACCGTCCTCGAAATCCACGCGGTCGATGGCCGTGGTAAACGTCGTATGCCGGCAATGGTCGGACCAATACGTGTCAATCACGCGCAGCTCGGTAATTGTCGGCGGACGGTGGGCGACGTCCCGGAAATACATCTGGCAGAAAATCAGGTCGTCGAGGTTCATGGCCAGACCGTACCGCGACAAAAGCACGGCGAGCCGCTTCTCCGAGCACGCATTGAAGTCCTGCAGCACTTCCACGTTCGCCGGCTCCTCCGTCACCATCGCCAGCGTTTTCGGCTTTTCGAGCGCCGCCTCCCGACACTCCACCTCGTTGATCAGATAGGATTTGATGCCGTTGAAAGCCGCGTCCGACAGCTCTCCGACCAAAAGCACCAGCGTCGCCGTACGGATCGTCGGGCGCTCTTTCTGCGTGACGAGCTGCACGCACTGGGCCGCCGAGTCCGCGCGCTGGTCATACTGCCCCGGCAAAAACTCCACCGCGAACTGCCGCGTGTTGGGAAAATCCGGCAGCTGCTCCTCATAGACCACGTCCACCGGCGGCTCCGCAAAAACCACGTCACGGACGGCATGATATTCCTTGTCGCTGAGACCTTCAATATCGTAACGGCGAATCAGGCGCACTGCGCGAAGGCCCACCAGCCGAAAGCTTTCAATGAGGTCCTCCGCCAGCTGCCGCGCCGGGACGTCGAAAAATCCCTGCCTTTTCTCCACAAAAAGCCTTCGGACCGTCATTTCCCATCCTCCTCAAACAGCTCCACAGCGACTTTCACGACCACCTTCAGCACCGGCGACGGCTCCTCGATGGCGCAGCACGGCCGATGGATGTCCTTCGGCGTCAGCACGGCAAAACAGCCCTCGGACAGGACGAAATTGCTTTCCGGCTCCAACTTCTCATAAAAAGCGATGTCCTTTTCCTCATTGTAGGGCTCCGCTATTTTCAGCTCCGGCGTAAAAGCGCACCAGCCGATAAACTCCTGCCCTTCCGCCACATACTGCACGTCCGTATAGCGTCGGTGGGACTCCGGGCGGCATTCCCGCGCCGGTTTCGTGTCGTACCGCTGGACCGTGGCGTAAATCCGATCGCCATCAATCTCGTAGCGGCCATCCTTCAGTTTAGAGAAATCCGTCTCCCGCAGATACGACAGCGCCCGCTTCATTGCCGGCGAAAAGAAAACGCCTGTCGCCTCTTCGTCGTGTATTTCCCCTATAATCAAAGTCAACGCCTCCCATACAGTAAGGAATCAACGGATAAGCCAACCGCGCCCCGTCAGGTCTTTTCCCGTCCTGCTTGAAAAACCTTCGGCAGAGCCGCGTCGGTCTTGCCCATGGACTTCTTCGCCGTCCCGCAAATACGCGCCGCACGCTTGCAAGGGCCGGCCGCCTATGATAATATCTAAATAGAAACGATAAACAAGCCCGTCGAACTTTTTATCGCTTCCATTGTAATAAAAATACGCTGGATATGCAATCAAAAGCGGCATATTTTCTAAAATGCCCAAAATCGGAGGTTATTGCATGAACGAATTGCTTTCCCTGTTGGAACACAACGCCCGCCGTCCGCTCCCCGAACTGTCCGCCGTCCTCAAACGGAGCGAATACGAAGTCGGAAAAGAAATCAAGGCGATGGAGGACGAGCGCATTATTTTAGGCTATAATACGCTGATCGACTGGAACAAGGCGGGCGTCGACAAAGTCACCGCCTTCATCGAGGTCAATCTTACGCCCCAGCGGGACGTGGGCTTCGACGCCATCGCCGACCGCATCTCCCGCTTTGACGAGGTGCGCTCCGTCTATCTGATGAGCGGAAACTTCGACCTCCTCGTGATCGTCGAGGAATCGTCTCTGCAGGCCATCGCCGACTTCATCGCCCAGCGGCTCGCCACCATCGACGGCGTCACTTCGACGCGCAGCCACTTCATGCTGAAGCCTTACAAAAAGGACGGCCTGATGACCGGCCCGAAGGAACGCGACCATAGGCTGGTGGTGTCGCCATGAGCCTCGACTGGAAAAAGCGCATCGCGCCGCAAGTGGAGGCCGTTCCGCCCTCGGGCATCCGGAAATTTTTCGACATCGCCGCCGAAATGGAGGACGTGATCTCCCTCGGCGTCGGCGAGCCGGACTTCGTGACGCCATGGACCATCCGCGAAAGCTGCATCTACGGCCTCGAACAGGGGCGCACCTCCTACACCGGGAACCGCGGCCTTCCCGAGCTTTTGGAGGAAATCGCGCGGCACAAGAAAGAACAGCACGGACTCGACTACGACCCGAAAACCGACGTCCTCGTCACCGTCGGCGTCAGCGAGGCGCTCGACATCGCGCTGCGCGCGCTGCTTTCTCCCGGCGACGAAGTACTGATCCCGGAGCCGTGCTACGTTTCCTACAAGGCCTGCACCACACTGGCGGGAGGCGTCGCCGTCCCCGTTCCCGCACGCATCGAAAACGAATTCCGCATCACGGCGGAAGACCTGGAAGCGCACGTCACGCCCCGCACCCGCGTCCTCCTGATCGGCTACCCGAACAATCCGACCGGCGCCGTCATGCGCCGCGAGCATCTTGCGGAACTGGCGGATTTTGTCGAAGCCCACGATCTCCTCGTCATCTCCGACGAGATTTACGGCGACCTGACGTACGGCGGCGAGCCTCACGTTTCCTTCGCGTCCCTTCCCGGCATGCAGGAGCGCACGCTGCTCCTGGACGGCTTTTCCAAAGCCTACGCCATGACCGGCTGGCGCATCGGCTACGCCCTCGGCGCGCCGGAGATCATCGCCGCCATGACGAAGATTCACCAGTACACCATGCTCTGCGCGCCCATCACCGCCCAGCTGGCCGCCGTGGAGGCGCTGAAGCGCGGCGAGAAATACCGGGACAAGATGGTCGCCGAGTACGATATGCGGCGCGGCTTCATATATCAAGGGCTGACGAAGCTGGGACTATCCTGCTTCGAGCCAAAGGGCGCGTTTTACATCTTCCCCGACGTCAGCTCCACAGGACTCTCCTCCGAGGATTTCGCGGAAAAGCTCCTGATGAGCGAACACGTCGCCCTCGTTCCGGGCACCGCTTTCGGGGATTGCGGCAAAGGCTACGTCCGCTGCTCCTACGCCACGTCGCTCGACAAGATTGACGAAGCGCTGGCGCGCATCGGCAATTTCCTCGCGCAGCACACGGATTTCCACGCATAAAAATTCACGAAAAGCTATCCTTGAAGAAATTTTTTTGGTAAAATAAAATAAGATAAAAATTGTCCCCCGCACATTAAAAAGGGAGGGAACCCCGCATGCAGAACAATCGCCTACGCTACCTTCGGGAAAAGGAAGGCCTGACGCAGACGAACATCGCCCATGCGCTCCACATCGGCCAGTCCACGTACAACCGCTATGAGCGCGGCATCCGCGAGCCGGACCAGGAGACCTTGAAAAAAATCGCAGACTATTTCCACGTCTCCCTCGATTTCCTTCTGAAGCACGATCGTCCCTACACGCGGAAGGAACTGGGCGTCGAATTGACAAACTTCTTGATGGACGGCTCGTACAAGATCTTTTCCAAGACCCCGACGCAAAAAGACCGGAAAAAACTCGTCAACCTCATCGCCGCGCTTTACGGCGACGAAATGGAAACCAAAAAACGTTCATAGTGCAAAGGAGCTATCGCACGAAAGCAAATTTTCCATGCGATAGCTCCTTTTTTAATACGACAGTCTTTTTTCCTCTTGTGCCGCAGCCGTTATTCGTTTTTAAGCTCCATCCAGTCGCCGCCGCATGCCAGAACGCCTTCGTCCTCCATGCGCCCGATCTCCCGCGTCAGCGCGCTGCGGTTGCAGCCGAGAACTTTCGCGAGCCGCACACGCCCCGGCACTTGTACCTTGCGCGTCTTCTGCGCTTTCCCCTGATGCATCAGGTAGAGCCGCAGCCGTTCCCGCAGTGTGTGCTGGGACAGGACCTCGATTTGCTGCAGCAGCGCGAACATCATGCGCGACAAGATGGCGAACATGTTCCTCGCTACGATGCCCTGCACGCGGCCCGGCTTTCCAAAAGCCCGCTCCAAATTGCGGTACGGCAGCCAAAGCACCGAAGTCTTCTTGCGCATTTCCAGCATCATGTTGCTGCAAACATCCGTGCCGACCACCGCCCACACATTGCCGAACAGCGCGCCGTCCTTCAGCTCGTAGCCGAGCACCTCGCAGCCGGAAGAATCCGTCAAAAGCACGTGTATCAATCCGCCCAGCACAATCCCGACGCACGGATCGTTCCCGTGCGTGTAAGGAATACGCGCCCCTTTTTGGAACTGCTGCACATAGCCGCCCACTTTCCGGATAAACGCCTCGATCGCGTCCGCCTCGACGCCGGAGAAGAGCGGCAACTCCTGAAACTCACACTCCTGTTCTTCCAATACGCACCCTCCCATACGGTCATGTCCGGACGTCATGCCTTGCCCGGCTTTTATGATTTCGATTATAACATACAAAAACCCCATGCGAGGTTGCGTTTGCAACCAGCATGGGATTCTTTTTGACTTTATGGATTTCCTGACAGGAAACACGTGATACCCGCGCGACTCAGCCGGGCCTGTTTCCGTGATCCCTGATTACAGCGCTTTCCTCAAAAACGCTTCCAATTCCGCCGCGCTCATGCCGCCGACATGCTCGGCGATAATCGATCCGTCCGTTCCGACGAGGACGGATTTAGGAATCGCGTCCAGATTGTAATCGTTGCCGATCTTGTTCAGGGCGCCCGTGTACACGGGAACGGTCAGACCCCGGCTCTGTACGAAGGCCGCAGCGGCGCCCTTTTCATCATCTACCGACACCGCGGCGAAATGCAGCCTGTCGCCGTACGTCTTGTACATCTCCTCAATGGCGGGCATCTCCCCCACACAGGGGGGGCACCAGGTCGCCCAGAAATTCAGGAACACCGGCTTTTCTCCCGCCAAACCGTAAATCGTCGTGTCCGACGCGTTGACGACGCCGACCAGCGCCTCGTCCGGCGCCGCCTTCGCCGATGCTGACGGACCGCCGACCAGGAACATAACGCCTGCCGCCAATACCGCAAAAAACAAAACCGCTAATTTTTTCATCTTCATTCTCCTCCGTTTCCTTCTGTTTCTTGATCCTTCTCTCCAACTCCAAGTTTTCGGAACGAGATTGCCGCCATCGGACAGGCGTTCACGCACCTGCCGCAGGAAATGCAGTGCGCGTCCCCCGCCATCTCCGCGTCCATCGGGCAGACCGCCGCGCATCGTCCGCAATGCACGCATTTTGCCTCCTCCACCGTCACGCCGAACAGCGCGAGACGGTTCCAGAAGCCGTACCAGAGCCCCAGCGGACAAAGAAAGCGGCAAAAAGGACGATACACCGCCGTCATCGCGACGAGCAAAACCGCAAGCAACGCCCCCTTCCAAACCGTCAGCCAGCCCGCCGCCGAAAACAGCTCCGGGCGGAGCGCCATGAGCGGAATCGCGCCTTCCAGTGTTCCCGCTGGGCACACATACGCGCAGAACAGCGGCTTTCCGACGCCCGCGGCGAGGTACGCCAAATACGCCCCTGCGCCCGCCAGCGCCAGCATCGCCCAGCGGAGCCGCGTCAGTGAACGCATCCACGGCTTTTTCCCGAACTTCGGCACGGGGACGCGGTGCAGCAAATCCTGTACCAGCCCGAAGGGGCAAAACCAGCCGCAGATCATCCGCCCGAAAGCCAACGCGAACAGCAGCAGCAAGCCCAGCACATACAGCGGGAACTTCGGCGCCACGCCGCTCATGGAGCTTTGCCATGAACCCACCGGGCACGCGCCCAGCGCCCCCGGACAGGAATAGCAGTTCAGCCCCGGCACGCAGGCCGTTTTGAGCGGGCCGCGATAAAGCCGCCCCGTCAGCCAGCCGGGAAGATTCCCGTTCGCCAGCGCCGTACTGATTGCCTGCACTAACAATCTCTTACCCAAGGCCAACGCACTCCATACAGATTCGCGCCGCCTTCGCCAAGACCGCCCGATGCTCGCCGCGCCAAATCCCCGCCGCGATCAAAGCAATCGCCAAACCGAAAAACCACCGCCGCAAAAACGGTTCCCCCTCTCCCATTTTCCTGCCGCTTCTATTATAACAGAAAATGAACGCACGCACGCTTAAAAAGCAATTAAAAAAGTTTCCACGTTAGCCTTATAATCTCCCCAAACAAAAAAGACGGCGCAAGGCCGTCTTTTTTGCTGTATTGAAGAGGAGTGGAAATGCAATCAGAAGAGGAACCGAACGCGGCTGAACATAATCTTTTTCCCCATTTCATCGCTAATAGTCTTGCCATCGCTGTAACCAAGCATGAGAATCGTGTTCGGAAGGATTGTCACATTCGCGCCGACAAACCAGCCCTTCTGATCGGTATCGAAGTAGTCATACGTCGGAACAAGGGAAGCAAATTGGCCGAGGTGGCGATACCCTGCCTCAATGCCAAAGGAGCCCGGCTTATTGGCCTTCGCTCCCTTATAGGTAAGCTGAATATTATACGCCTTGCGCTGCGCGCTGCTGTTCAGCACATCGGCTCCAGCGGCATTCGTAGACTCACCTTTGGTATTCTGCGCATAAGCGCCGGAGAGACGGAAATCGCCGAACTTATAGCCGAGACCGACCGTCCAAATGTCTGCGCTCTTATCGCCATAGGCATTCGTCCAATTTTCCTCATCCCCGAAATGATGATAGCCAATACCGGCGTTAAACTTGTTCTTGCTGTAAGTGAGCTCTCCTCCCACATAAGATGATGCGCCGTTAGCTGTTGCATAATTGTGCTGCGTATTATCGGTGCGGCCTGCCCCAATCGAGAATTTCAAATCTTTGCCGAAAGTCACGCGACCGCCGGCCAGATAATCATCCATGATGATACCTTCATCAACGGTCGACCAGAAAATCGTGCGGCCGAGCTCAATCTTCGTGTTACCATAAACGCCCTCGACATATGCCCATTTCATGTACACGTCGTTGATGTTGTTCGCATCCTTGAGATTTTCCCTGAATGCTTTGGCGTTACCACCATAGTAGATACCAGCCTTGCCCGTCCAATTCTTGTTGATGGTGAAGCTCGGCTTCAGACGGAGCTGCGCAAAATTTTGGTGGAAGTTGTTGTCCTCTCTGTCTTTATTGCTGTGCTCAAGGATTTTTCTGTTGAACTGATAACGAAGCTCGCCGCCCCACTTCACATTGTCGACTTTCTTTTCGAGAGCCGCAACGCGAACGCCGAGGTTGTTCAGCTCATCGGCGAACTCAGCAGCCAGCTTGTCGATCAGGGCCTTGTCTCCGCCGCCCTTCGCCATGGCGCGGGCGATCATCTGGGCCATCTCGTAGCGGGTGATCTCCTGGTCGCCACGATAGGTGCCGTCGCCGTAGCCTTCGATGACACCGTCGGCAGCCAGCTGCGCAATCGCGTCATACGCCCAATGGTCGGCAGGTACGTCCTCGAACGGGTTCGCCGCGGCGAACGTCGTGGAGGCTGCGCCAACGACGATAGCCGTCGTCAACGCGGAAACGAGTGTCTTTTTCATAAACCAATTCCCCCTATAAAATTGATAGTTTGAAACTTATCGCAAATCGAAACATCGCCCCGCATTCCTCCCGCTCTTGCCGGACGGCACCCGACGCATCATCACGCCGTGCCTTCATCCTTCGCGGCTGGAATATGAAGTTTTGTTTCGGAAATGCCGTTCTTCTTGCCCTCCCCTCTGGGGAGGGGGGACCGCCGCAGGCGGTGGGTGAGGTTCCTCAACGTAGAACTTGCATAAACATTACATCCTACGCCCTCATCCGTCGCGCTTCGCGCGCCACCTTCCCCAGAGGGGAAGGCAAGATTACCTTTCCTGACCAATCGCGCAAATATCCAAAAAAATTCCGCCCGTTCCCTTGCGGAATCGAGCGGGACCATCCGTCGCGCAAAAAACGCGCGGATATTGCACCCGTCCCTCTCATCCTTCGCAAGCAGGACGCAACCCCCATGACGGATCTTCTGGCTCGGTTCGCCGCGCGGCTCCGGCCTTCCCGGTTTCCCAGTGGCTACGGAACTGTCGAAAAACGACCTATGCATTCAGCTTGCGCTATCTGCACAGTCTATCTTTCCCAGTTCCTGTTTCGGGCGCGCTCCCCTTACAGCTGCGGGACAGCACAGGCGTCGCACCTGTTTTCCCGCCATGAGGAAACGATATCTTCTATGATTGCATCAAAAGCAGGCGGCCTTGCCACCTAAAATATGTTTCATTATACGCAAATGAATTTCATTTTACAATACGAATACCCGTATAGGTATCTTCAAGGAAATCCAAGACGCATTTCCCCATTTCCCCTTACGGCGCTAAGGAAGTCCTGATTTTTACAAAGAATTTCTAAAATGAATATGAAATAAAATTTTTTTTAAAAAATTTTTAAATTCCATCTTGCTATTTATTTTTTGTTGTGATATGATTTCTTCGCAATAAATTCCAACGTGCTATTTATTCGAAAGAAGGCGCATCTATGAACGTATTCAACAAACTATTCAAGACCGCGGATGAACGGAAGTATTTCCACATTGCGCTGCCTGCGGCAGTGGAATGTGTGTTCATGAGTTTTTTAGCTTCCGCCGATTTGATCATGGTGGGAGCGCTGGGCGCGGTATCCATTGCGGCTGTCAGTATCTTCGCACAGCCCCGCATGATCCTTCTCTGCTTCGCGCGTTCCATCGCGTCCGCCGTCACGCTGCTGACCGCAAGGAAAGCCGGGGCGCAGGATGTTGCCGGCGTTTCGGAGCTGCTGCGCAAGTCGCTGTTCCTCGCCGGTATCTTCATGGGGCTGCTCCACATCCTGTTCTATTTCCTGCTGGAAAAGATCTTATTGCTGATGGGCGCCGGAAGCGATTACCTCCCGCAGGCGCTGCTGTACAGCCGCATAGCCATCTTCTCGGTCTATGTCACGTCGATGACTTCGGTATTGCAGGCTGTCCAGCTTGGTTTCGGGGAAACGGGCGCGATCATGCGCACGAACGTGACCGGCAATATCGTGAATATCATCGTGAACGGCCTGCTGATTTTCGGCGTGGGCCCTTTCCCCAGGCTGGGCGTCGTGGGAGCCGCCATCGGCACGGTGATCGGGACTATGTTCACTTTGTTGTATACGGTTTATATCATGAACAACAACAAGTACTTTTCCCAGGGCGGCAGCTTCATTCCCGACAGGAAGTACTTCAGGGAAATCCTGCCGATATTCGGCAGCATCATCAGCGAGCAGGGCTTCGAGCGTCTCGGCATGGTTCTTTTCACCCGGATGGCGGCGGGGCTTGGCACGGTTCCCTTTGCGGTGCACAGCATCTGCATGAGCGTGGTTGACTATTACTGGGATTTTGCTACCGGTCTGGGCAAGGCGAGCATGGTTCTTGCAGGACAAAGCTGCGGTGCGAGAAATGAGCGGGACTGGCATATCTTCCGCAAGATCGGCGTCAAGTGGGGACTGATTTTTTCCACTGTCAGCTTTGCGTTTATTTTCCTGCTGCGGGAGCCGATCTTCCTGCTTTACTCCGACGACCCGGCTGCGCTGTCGATGAGCGGGATCATCATGTTCGTTGTTGCCCTCGTAGGATATCCGGAAGCGCAGGGGCTGGTGTGCGCCGGTATTCTGCGGGGCAGCGGAAAGACGGCTGTCGTCGCGCTGTATTCTTTTGTGTCCATCGCCGTGCTGCGCCCTATGCTGACTGCTTTTTTCCTGTATGCCGCAGACCTGGGGCTGTTAGGAGCCTGGATTGCCTTATTCCTGGATCAGTCTATTCGCGCGACCTGCGCGACGCTCTTAGTCCGGCGCATGCAGCAAGATGCCGGAAGCCGCATGGAAGAATTGGGCCAAACAGCTTGATTGTGCTATACTTATGAGAAATAACCATAATCATAGGATTATGCGGCGACAGGACGGAGAGCGATGGATTTCATCAGAGCGCGAAACGATGAACAAAAAACGATACGGATAGACCAGATCACAAACGCGGCTGCGGAGCTTTATGTGGAAATCGGCTACGACAAGATAACTTTCTCAGAAATCGGACGGAAGCTGAATTTTACGCGCCGCAACCTGTACAACTATTTTCGCTGCAAGGAAGATATCTTCCTGACGCTCCTGCTGCAGGATATTGAAAAAATGGTGGATGACGCCGAAAAAACGTTTACAAAAAAAGCAGAAGACTCAGAGGTCTTCTGCTTCTCCTGGGCCGAGATGCTGCTTCGTCATCGGCGGATGCTGTCTTTGCTCGGTATCGTGAACACGGTGATCCTGAAAGGCGCTTCTTCGGATATGCATAACGGTTTCCGCGTTGAGATGAATCGTTCTTTTGATAGGCTGAAGGTGCTGGTACAGCGTGTCTTTCCGCAATTCACAGAGGAACAGGCGTATCAGTTCGTGGAGTGCGAAAACTGCTATGCGATGACCTTGTATCCGGCCAGCCTCGAATATAAAGAATCCCATCGCATTGAAATATTCCCCGACGCCGGTTTCGGCACAAGGGACTTTACATCCCAATTCGTTCAATTCCTGCGGATATTGCTGAAAGGGCTGCGGAAATAACTTCCCGATTCCATTGGAAAAGTAAATTTGACATGCAAAAGTGCGTTCTGACCGTCTCCGGGCAGAACGCACTCTTTTTTATCTCCCATTCGGAAAGCTGTAATGCCTGGAAGAAAACGCCGCGCCGAACAGGAGCACGCGGACAAGCCAATCCAAAAACATAGCGTACCATACCCACAGCACGTCTTTTCCCATCCAGTCCACAAACGCGTAGGCAAATCCGATCCGAAACACGAGCATCGTCCCGATGGCCACCGCCATGGGAAAAACCGCTCTGCCGATCGCCCGGAAATAATATGGCAGCATAAACGCGACCGGCCAGATAATCATTGCCAGCGAATGGGCCAGCAGAAGGCCTTCCGCAAAATACGCGGATTCCGGCGAAAGATGGTAAAGACCGACCCAGAAGCTTCTGCCGAAAATCATGACGACGCAAATGGGAACGAGCGCTGCGTAATTGAGCATGACCAACAGCTTCGTATAGCTTTTAGCCTGCTCCGGCTCCCCCGCGCCTCTGCACTGGCCGACGATGGTCATGAGCGCGGCGCCCAGCGCGTTGCCGGGAAGGTACAAATAGGTCGCAAGGTTGCCCGCCACGGCATAGGCGGCGATGGAGGCCGTGCCCAGCGTGGACACGAGGCTTTGGAGCATCACCTTGCCCAAGTTGAACAAGCCGCTTTCCACACTGCCGGGGACCCCGATGGACAGGATTTCCCGCAGGATGGCCCCGCTGGGCCTGCAGTCACCGAGTCTTCTTATGCGAAGCGCATTGTCCGGCGACTGGAGGAAGAGACAGATGGCGACGGCGGCGACAGCCCGGGCAAGCAGCGTGGCGACGGCGACGCCTTCCACACCCATGCCGAAGCCGAAAATGCACAGCGCGTCCCCGGCAATGTTCAGCAGATTCATGCCGAAGGAAACCAGCATGGACAGCCGCGTATTGCCCTCCGCACGAAAGACGGAGGCCGCCGAGTGATAAACCGCCAGGAACGGGAAGGAGACGGCGGTAAACCGCATATAGATTTCCGCGTCCCGCATGACCTCCGGCTCGACCGTGCCGAAGAGGAGCCGCAGCAGCGATTGCCCTCCGGCCAGCAGCAACAGGGACAGCAGGAGCAAAGCGCCAGTCGTGACCGAAAGGAGCTGCCCGCCGCTCTTCCTCGCCGAGGTATACTCCCCTGCGCCGATGTACTTGGCGCAGACGACGGTCCCGCCCGCCGTCATGGCAAACAGGACCTGCAGGACCAAATGGTTGACGGCGTCCACCAGCGAAACGCCGGAAACGGCCGCTTCGCCCACAAAGGAAACCATCAGGACGTCGACCATACCCACCAGGACGGATAAGACCTGCTCCGCCACCAGCGGCCAGATCAGCCGAGAAAGCTGGCGCCCGCTGAAAAGCCTGTCAGTTTTGCTCATACGATTCATTCCTTTAGAGCCTCCCTCTATGAGGGAGGTGGCAGCCCGTAGGGCTGACGGAGGGAGTTTTTAGAGATCCCCTCTAATCATTTGTTAGTATTAAGGGATGCTGCAATCCTACGCTTTTTCTAAAAAGGGAGAAACAATCCGGCGGACTGCTTCTCCCTTAATGTAAACGATTTTACTTGTATTTCCCTGCTCAGAACTTCTTATACAGCACGCGGCAGGCGTTCAGCACGCAGAGCACGGAGACGCCGGTATCCGCGAAGACCGCCGCCCACATGGACGCGTAGCCGAAGAGACCCGCCACCATGATGATGACTTTGACGATCAACGCGAAGGCCACGTTCTGCCAAGCCACGCTGTTGACCGCCTTGGCGATGGCGATAGCTTTCGGGATCGCGCTCATCTCGGAATTCATGAAGACCACGTCCGCCGCCTCGATGGCCGCGTCCGCGCCGCTGCCCATGGCCGCGCCGACGTCCGCGCCCGCCAGAACGGGAGCGTCGTTGATGCCGTCGCCGACGAACATGACGCCGCCGTATTTGTTGCGAAGGTCGTTCATTTCTTTCAGCTTGTCCTGCGGCAGGAGCTCCGCCCGAACCTCCGTGATGCCGGCTTCCGCCGCCACGGCGTTCGCTTCCCTGCGGGCGTCGCCGGTGAGCATGACCGTCGCCAGCCCCAGTTTGGTGATGTCCGCCACAGCCTGCTTTGCGTCGTCTTTCAGCGTGTCGTTGATGCGCACGCTGCCGAGGAACGTCCCGTTCTTCGCTACCAAGACTTCGCTGCCGTAGTCCGCAGCCCGATAGGCGCTGTAGTCGACTTTGAACTGATCCATCAGGCGAGGATTACCGACCAGAAGCGTATCGCTTCCGAAATACGCCACGAGGCCCGCGCCTGCGATTTCCTCAAAGCGATCCGGCCGCGCAAGGGGCAGGTTCCGCTCTTTGGCGGCGCTCACGATGCTGACCGCGATTGGGTGGGTGGAAACCTGTTCCGCCCCGGCGGTGACCTGCAGGATCTCGTTTTCGCTCGCGCTTCCGGCCGGAAGCACCTGCTGCACCACGAAATTGCCCTTCGTCACGGTGCCGGTCTTGTCCATGACCACCGCCGCCACATTCTTCAGCATTTCCATGGCGTTGCCGCCCTTGAACAGGACGCCGATCTTGGAGCCGGCGCCGATGCCCGCGAAGAAGGACAGCGGCACGGAGAGCACCAGCGCGCAGGGGCAGCTGATGACAAGGAAGGTCAGCGCGGTGTAAATCCACTTGTTCCATTCGCCCGTCATCAGGGAAGGGATAATCGCCACCGCAAGCGCAAGCGCCACTACGATCGGCGTATAGACCCGCGCGAAGCGCGTGATGAATTTGTCGATATACGGCTTGTTGGCCGCCGCGTTTTCCACGGAATCCAGAATCTTCGTGACCATGGATTCCTGCAGTTCCTTCTCCACGCGAATCTTCAGCATGCCGGAGGTATTCACGCAGCCGGACAATACTTCGTCGCCGAAGGATTTCCGCACGGGCACCGGCTCGCCGGTGACAGGGGACGTGTCAAGCTGGCTCTCGCCGTCGACGACGACGCCGTCCAGCGGGATACGGTCGCCGACGCGCACAAGCAGGATGTCGCCGACGCGGGCTTCCGCCGAAGGAATGACCTTCACGTCGTCGCCCACCAACAGGTTGACCACTTCAGGACGCATATCCACCGCGTCCATGATCTGGTCGCGGCTCCGGTCGGCGGCCCGGTCCTGGAACCATTCGCCGACCCGGTAGAAGAAGATGACGCCCACCGCTTCTTCCCATGCCTCGATGGCAAAGGCGCCCAGGGTGGCTACGGTCATCAGGAAGTTCTCGTCGAAGAATTCGCCTTTCGTCAGGTTCTTCAAGGCGGTAAGCACGATCTTCCAGCCCAGGATCACATAGGCGACGATCAGGCAGTACATGTGGTACTGCTCCGGCACGAGGCCCAGCCACTCCGTCACGATGAAGATCGCGCCGCCGACTACCAGCTCGAAGATTTCCCGAGCGTTTTCGCTGAGGAAGGATTTCTTTTCCCGTTTGCGGTCGGGAACGGGCGCGTTGTCCTCCCGCTCCACGATGGTCACGCCGTCTTCCACTTTGTCGGTGACGGTCTGCATTTTTGCGGTGAGGCCGTCGTAGCTCCTGGCGGTGACGCGGAGCTGTCCGGTAGCGTATACCAGCACGGCGTCGTCCACTTCCGGCATCGCCTTGATGGCGTCCTCCACCTTGGTGGCGCAGGCCGCGCAGTCGAGACCCTGCACATCGTAGGTGCGGAATTTCGCGGCGCCGAACTGTTCCTTTTCGGAAATCGTCACGCCCTCTTCCGCTTTATCTGCGGCCGCCTGCATCTGCGGCAGGAGGCCGTCGTAGCTGCGGGCGCTGACACGGAGCTGCCCCGTCTCGTAAACCAGTATCGCCTCGTCCACGATGGGCAGCGCGGCGATGGCGTCCTGCACCTTGACGGAGCAGGCGGCGCAGTCAAGGCCGTCCACTTTATAGGTCCGATATTTCTTTTGCGCGGAGGCACGGACGCGCTCCGTGATGGTCACGCCGTCTTCCGCTTTCTCTGCGGCGGCCTGCAGTTTCGGCAGCAGCCCGTCATAATTGTCGGCGGTGACGCGAAGCTGTCCGGTCTCGTAAACCAGCGTAGCCATCGTCACGCCAGGTATGGCGGCGACGGCGTCCTGCACTTTGATGGAACATGCGGCACAGTCGAGGCCGTCCACCTTGTAGGTGCGGAATTTGTCGGACTGCTCCGGCCCTTCTTCCCGTGGAATGACCGTGACATAAGACAGGAACGAACGGCATATCTCCTGGAATATCGGCAGCATGGCGTCCGGATTCTTGGCCGAGACGCGGAGCTGTTTCGTGCTGTAGCTGACGACCGCATAGTCCACGCCCGGCAGGGATTTAATCTTATGCTCGATCTTGGACGCGCAAATGGGGCAGTCCAGATTGATCAATTCGTAAACGCGCTTGACATTTTCCGCGTCCGGCATGCGGCACTTGCAGTGAGCCAGACTTTCTCCGCAATAATCGCAATATTCCTCATGAGAATTGCATTCCTCGCAGGCACATTCGTCCGGATGGCCTGCCACATGCGCTTCATGAGTATAGGACGCGTTATGATGCACCAGCTCATGCTCGCTGTGGTCGTGCGCTTCTTCGGCTCCATGGTCATGATCGTGATCGTGTCCGTGATCGTGTCCGTGTTCATGATCATGCCCGTGGTCGTGCTCATGGTCGTGATCGTGGTCATGTTGATGCTCGTGTCCGTGGTCATGTTCGTGATCATGGACGTGGTCGTGCTCATGGTCGTGCTCGTGATCGTGTGACATCTTGACACATCCTTTCGCGAAGGGTTCGTTCCACCTCATCCGTCAGCCTTCGGCTGACACCTTCCCCTCAAGGGGAAGGCAAGTTTTGTCTTATCTTGCACAGCAATGGCAGGCCACCAGATGGCCCGGCGCCACCTCCGTCAGCGTCGGCTTTGTATGATGGCAGTCGTCGACGCAATCCGGGCAGCGGTTGCTGAACGGACAGCCCTGCGGCAGATCCAGCGGGCTTGGCGGCTCGCCCTCGATCGCCTTGATTTTCTGGGAAAAGTCCATTTTCAGGTCGAACACGGAGTTCAACAGCGCCCTGGAATACGGATGGCAGCATATATCGGAAAGTCCCTCGCCCGGCATGACCTCCACGATATTGCCGAGGTACATGACAGCCACCTGATGGGCAAAGGATTCGATCAGCCCCAAATCATGGGCGATAAAGCCGATCGCGATGTTCTTCTCCCGCTGCAGACGGGTAATCAGCTCGATGACCGTTTTCTGCACGGAAACGTCCAGCGCGCTGGTAGCCTCGTCCATGACGATGAACTCCGGCTCAAGGGCAATAGCCCGGGCGATTGCCACACGCTGACGCTGGCCGCCGGACATATTGTGCGGGTAACGGTCGGCGAAGTCTCCCGGAAGCTCTACCAGTTCCAGAAGTTCCCGCGCCTTCGCGTCCACCTCGGAGCTGCTGATACGGTTGAAGTTCAACAGCGGCTCGCAGACGATCTCCTTGATCTTCATCTTGGGATTGAAGGACGTGGACGGGTCCTGAAAGACCATCTGGATATGCTGGCGGTTCTCGTGCAGCTCCGCCCCCTTCATTTTCGTGATGTCCTTCCCGTGGAAGAAAATCTCGCCCTCCGTCGGGGTATCCAGCCAGACCATGAAACGCATGAAGGTACTCTTGCCGCAGCCGGACTCTCCCACGATGCCCAGCGTTTTTCCTTTATAGAATTTCAGATTGACGTCGTTGCAGGCGGTCAGCAGGCGGCCGTCGTTTGTGGGAAACCGGCGGGTCACATGGCGCGCCTCAATCAGCAAATCCTTTTCATCAAACATAGCGTTTACCTCCCAAGGTCGGCACCGCGTCCAAGAGCAGCTTGGTGTACGGATTGGTCGACTCGTGGAGTATATACTCGCGCTCGCCCCGGTCGACGACCTCGCCGTGCTTCATGACCACGATCTTGTCTCCCATATAAGCGGCTACGCCGAGGTTATGGGTGACGATAATAATGCTGGTGCCGTACTCGTCGCGAAGCTCCATGAACTGGCGGACGATCTGCGCCTGCGTCGTCACGTCGAGAGCCGAGGTCGGCTCGTCGGCCAGCAGCAGCTTCGGCTGGTACGTCATCCCCATGGCGATGCCCACGCGCTGGCGCTGGCCGCCGGAAAGCTGGAACGGATAGGAACGCATGATGCGGTCGCCGTCCGGGAGACGCATCCGCTCGATCATCTCGATTCCCTTCGCCCATGCGTCCTCCTTGGAGATATCCTCATGGGTGCGGATATATTCCACATAGCTGTCGCCGATCAGCCGCGTCTGGTTCATCATGGCGCCGCTGTCCTGAAAGATCATGGAGATATCATGGCCGCGGAGCTCGCGCCATTGCTCGTGGGTCAGGCCCAGCAAATCCATGCCGTCGTAAGTGATGCTGCCGGCGGAAACCCTGCCCCCTCCGGGAAGAAGCCCCATAGCCGCGCGGATCACGGTAGTCTTGCCGCTGCCGGATTCGCCGACGATGCTGCAAATCTCGCCTTTCTCAAGGCTCATGCTGACTTTTTTTACCGTAAGGTTCTTGCCGTAGGAAATATCTACGTCCTTGATTTCCAATAATGACATGATATTCCCCCCTTACTCTTCCCGCGGATCCAGAATATCCCGGAGATTATCGCCGAGCATATTGAAGACCACGACCGTGATAAAGATTGCAAAACCGGGATAAATCATCATCCAGGGCGCCGACTGCATGAAGTCGCGGCCCTCGTTCAGCATGGCGCCCCATTCCGGCGTCGGCGGCTGTGCGCCGAAGCCTAAGAAGGAAAGCGCCGATAGCTCCATCATCATGCCGCCGATGTCCGTCGCCGCCGTGATGACCAGCGTGGTGATCGTATTCGGCAGCATATACTTCCAAAGCATCCGCCATGTGCTGGACCCGGTGACGATCGCCGCGTACACGAAATCCGTGTGGCGAATCTTCAGCACCAGCGAACGCGCCATACGCGCGTACTTGGGCCAGGTGACCAAGGCGATAGCGATAATCGCGTTGCGCATGCTGGCGCCCAGCATACCGGCTACGGCAATAGCCAGGACAAGGCCCGGGAAAGCGATCATCATATCGGCGATACGCATGATCACGGCGTCCACCCAGCCGCCGAAGTATCCGGAGACCACGCCGAGAGCCGTACCTATCACGAAAACCAACGCCACCAAAATAAACGTGGAAACCAGCGAGATACGAGCGCCGTACAGCACCCGGGAATAAATATCCCGGCCCATCTTGTCCGTACCGCAGAGGTGCGTCCCGTCCGGCTGCATAATGGCGTCCCTCAGATCGCCGGCCGTCGGATCGATGCCGCCGGAAAGCACCGGAGCGAAAACAGCTATCAGTATAATGATAATTGCCAATACAGAGAACAGGACGAAGCCCCTGTTGCTCAAAAATTTCTTCCTTGTCGCCGCATCCATACGCTCACCTCCTCAACCGCATGCGGGGATCCACATAATTGTAGGAAATATCTACAATCAGATTGATCATCATATAGATGACGGAAACCCACAGCACATAGCCCTGGACCAGGAAATAATCGGCGGACATGATGGCCGCTACCGCAAGATTTCCAAGCCCCGGATACGAGAAAATAATCTCGACGACGCTGGTGCCGCCCAACAGGGAGCCGACGGACAGACCCAGCATCGTAATCAGAGGCAGCAGCGAATTCGGCAGCACGTTGCGCCAGAGGATCTGGTTTTCCGATACGCCGCGGGCGCGGGCGCCGATCACATAATCCGAATGAAGTTCTTCCAGCACCGCCGTGCGGACCTGGCGCGTGTATTTCGCCGTCATGGCAACGGCCAGCGTCACTGCCGGCAGGATCAGCGACTCAAAGTCGCCGGCAGAGGATACCACCGGCAGGAGTCCCATCTTGACGCAGAAAATCAGGATCAGCATCAAGCCCAGCCAGTAGTTCGGAATCGATACGCCGAAGAAAGTGACGGCGCGCACGATGTAGTCGATAGGTTTATTGTGGTTCACAGCTGACAATACGCCCAAGGGCACAGAGAATAAAAGCATGAGTACAGTGGAAGCCAGCGTAAGCTTCAAAGTCGGCCACAGGCGATCCATCAAGAGCTCCGCCACCGGCTTGTTCAGCATGAAAGATTCGCCGAAATTGCCCTGCAGGCAGCCCAAGACCCAATCCACATATTGGGTAAAAAACGGTTTGTTCAGTCCCAGCTTCACGCGCATCTCTTCAATCATTTCCGAAGTGGGCATGACGCCGGCATGCGTATAGATATTTCGCGCCGGGTCGCCCGGCGACAGATACGTCAATAAAAACGTGATGAAGCTGATACCGATCAGCACGATCAGCATCTGCAGCAGTCTGGAAACGAGTTGGTTCTTATTCATTGTCTTCTCTCCCCATCATAGGAGTCTTTCAAATAATTCTACAAAGGGATACGGAACACCGTATCCCCTTGCAGTTTCTTTTGCAGTTGCCTGTCTTGCCGATTACTTCGCGCCGGCCGGCTTGATCTCATCGGTGATCCAGTAGTAATCGATCGGATAGATATGAGCGTACCCGACCTTCTCCGCATTGTAAATAATGCAGCTGTTGTAGTAACCGTCGACCAGAACGGCAGCCTCGTCAATCAGGATCTGCTGCAGCTTAGTCATCAGCTCAGTGTAACGCTTCGGATCCATGGTGGTCTGCAGTTCTTCGTAGGCCGCGTCATAGGCGTCGCTCTTGAATCCGCAGTAATTGTCCTTGTTCTTGCTCCACCAGTTGCCCATGTAAGAGGTATTGGAACCGGCAATCATAGTGTTCCAGTTGTTGTTGTTGAGGTCGTAGTCGCCCGCCACCAGCTTCGTCCACTGGTCGTCGGAGCTGCCGTACTCGCTCTTCACGCCGATGCCGATCGCCTTCAGGTACTGGGTGTGGGCGTCGGAGAAGTCGTTCAGCAGGCGGTTCGCATAGGAGATGTACCGGAGCTGGATATTCTGCCCGTTCAGCTCGCGGATGCCGTCGCCGTCCGTATCCTTGATGCCGGCGGCGTCAAGCATCTTCTTTGCCTCTTCCGGATTGTACTCGTCCGGATTCTTCAGCTTGTCGAAGCCCTGTCCCAAAGAGCTCGGGATGACCGACGGACCCGGGCTGTACAGGTTGCCGATGGTGTTGGACTTGCAGATGGCCTTGTAGTCGATAGCCTTATGGATAGCCTGCCGCAGCGTC
Source organism: uncultured Selenomonadales bacterium (assembly GCA_900321035.1). Taxonomy (GTDB): domain Bacteria; phylum Bacillota; class Negativicutes; order Selenomonadales; family Selenomonadaceae; genus RUG12372. The sequence goes on from ONUH01000012.1 coordinate 26,958, forward strand.
TTATTGGCCAGCGGGCGGCCTTCCTTCATATTCATCCAGCTGAAGCCGCAGCGGGTACCGGCAGTAATCTCGACCTTGAACTTCTTGTCGTCCTGCATGGCCTTGAGGTCCGCGACGTTCATGATGTTCTCGGCCAGGTCGATCTGACCGGCACGCAGCGCGTTCGCCTTGGCGGAAGCGTCGCCCATGAACAGGATCTTGACCTCGTCATACGGCGGCTTGCCGTTCCAGTAATGCGGATTGGCGACCATCTCGTAGCCGACCTGATCCTTGAAGCTCTTGACCATGTACGGGCCGGTGCCGACAGGCGCGGTCTTCATGTTCGTAGAGCCCTTGACGTCGAGGATGACCATCGCCGGGTCGGCCAGGCTTGCCGGCATATCGGCATACGCCTTTTCCGACTTGATGGTAATGGTGCCTGCCGCATCGTCAGCCGTAACGACTGCGCCGGCATCCAGGAACTTGGTCGGGTTCGTGGAGCCCTTCTTGCCTTCTTCACGGATCCAGTCCAGATATTCCTTGACCTTGGTAGCCGTCATTTCGGTGCCGTTGCTGAACTTGATGCCCTTCTTCAGCTTGAAGGTCCAGGTCTTGTTGCCGTCGCTGGGCGTGGCGGACTCCGCCAGCTGCGGAACGGCCTTGACGTTGTCGTCAAACCTGAACAGCGTCTGGCCGACGCCGAAGCGGCTGCAGTTCCAAGCCGTGTTGGTCTGCAGGGACGGATCGATCAGGCCGTCGGAGTACATCTGGCAGCCAAAGGTCAGCACCTTCGCCTTGCCGGAATCGGCCTTCTTGTCGCCGCCGCCACCGCCGCAGCCTGCAATGAGGCCGCAGGTGATAAGGCCTGCTACCAGCAACGCGGCGGATTTCTTGAACTTCTTGATCATAAAATTTGTTCCTCCCTTATAATGGTTTATGATAAATAAAAGATGAAAAAATTGCATTTCATCTTTACTTATGCCAATCTACGATACCGACGACGGTTTCATCCATGTGCCCTTCCGGTAATACCAGTACAGCATGGCGCCCGACGTGCCCCAGCTGATGGGATAGACGGCCACCAGGAGGCGTATGTCGTGGGCAAGCTGCATGAATCCGAACAGGATCGCCGTCCGAAGCAGGCACTGGTTGAACAGCACGATGTACATGGGAACGATCGACTCGCCTCCGCCCCGAAGTGTGTCCGCGTAAGTCTCGAGGAACACATAGAAGAAATAGAACGGGAAGGCGATCCAGATGATGGTGACGCCCATGTCGATAACCGCCGGATCGGAATAGAAGACGCCGAAGGTCTCCCGTCCGAAGTAAAGCAAGATCGCCGCCAGCACGAAGGAATAGGCCACGCCGAAAATCAGCGTCGTGCGGAGCCCGCTCTTCACACGGCCGTAGAGCCTCGCCCCCACATTCTGTCCCGTGAAGGTCATCATGGCCTGGCCCAGCGCGCACAGAGGCATATAAAACAAGAGCTCGATGCGGTAGTAGGCGGTAAAAGCCGCGATGGCCGTCACGCCGAACCCGTTGATGAAATACTGGACGAATACGTTGGATAACGAAATCACAACGCCCTGTAAACCCGCGGGCAGCCCGATGCGGATGATCTCCTTCGTCAACGGGCCGTCCACCGCCAGCTTCCTGACGCGCATGACCCCGCTGTTCAGCAGATACTGTACGGAAATCACCGCCGAAATCACCTGCGACAGCACCGACGACCATGCCACAGCAAGGACGCCGTTATCCATATACAGGATAAACAGATAATTCGTTACGATATGAATGACGCCGCACACTAACTGAATCAGCATCGGGGTCTGGGAATTTCCCAGCGCCCGCATGACGCCGGCCGCCATATTGAAGACCAGCATGAAGGTCAGCCCGAGGAAGAATACCTCCACATAGTCAAAGGCGTCTTGAAAAATGCTGGCCGGAGTGTCGATCGCGCGCAAAAACGCGGAGGCAGTCAACAATCCGACGACGGTCAGCAGGACGCCGCCGATCAGCCCCAGCGCCATCGACGTATGGATGGATTTGCCGAGCTGGATTTGATTCTTGCGCCCGAAAGCCTGCGCGATGACGACGCCAGCGCCGATGCTGACGCCCGTGAACAGATTGATGATGGCCGAGGTCAGGAACACGCTGGCCCCGACGGCCGCCGAAGCCTCCGCACCCAAGAAGTTGCTGACAAACAGGATGTCGACGGTGGTATAAAGCTGCTGGATCAGGCTGGCCCCCAGAAGGGGCAGCGCGAACATCAGCAGTTTCCTGGCGATAGGGCCATTGGTCAAATCAAGCGTTTTAGCCAATATAATCTCCTACAACCTTTACTTCACCTTTTCCGGCAGCGCGTGGGTATGGACATGGTCGTGCGGAGCCTGCGGCACATAGCCCTCCGGCAGCTCCGCGTATGCGCAGAGCACACGGCCCGGCGTGATGGACAGCGCCGGCGTCATATAAAGCATCACGCCGCTGAATTTGGCGCGGAACTCCTCCTGCTTCTCGCCGAAGAAGTCGGTAGTGTAACCCAAGAGCTCGCCCTTCTCGATCATCTCGCCGCAGTGCTTTTGGTGGAACCAGCAGGCCGGCTTGTCGGCCTCCAGATATTCGATATTGGTCAGTTCCTGCGGCGTAAAGGTATGGAGATGGCCGTGATCGTAATCGGGCGTCACGCCGACATGCTGGAGCACGTGCATGACGTCGTCCTTGTATTCCTCGATGTCCTCCCGACAGCAGAACCCTGTGCCGCCGCGCTCGACGAGGATGCTGGGCACGCCGTTCAGCGCCGCGCAGTTGTATGCGCCGGTAGTCGCGGTGGAGCGGACCAGATATTCCACGTTGATCTGCTTTGCCATCTCCCGCGACTTTTCGATGACTTCTTTCGAGGCATTGCCGGGAAAATAAGCGTAGGGATGCAGATCCTCCTGCAGGTCGCCGCTATGCAGGTCAAGATAATAATCCACCTTGAGAATGAATTCATGCAGCAAAAAATAAGCGAGCTTGTAAGTGCGGCTGAGCGTAGCGTTGCCGGGGAAGACACGATTCAGGTTCAGTCCGTCCTCGGGACCGAGCTCCGCCATGCGTGCCCAAAAAGCCGAAACATTCACGGGATGCATGATGACGAGGCAGCCGTGGATATCCTCGGGCTCCAATTCCTTTCCCAGCTCCATGGAAGCGGCGATTCCCGGATACTCGCTGCCGTGCACGCCGGCCGTGACAAGCACGGTAGGGCCGTCGTATTTCCCGTTGATAATCGTCACAGGAATGGCGTTCAGCGTACGCGGCACGTCCACGAGCGTGCGCAGCTTGGTGCAGGGATCGACATGGATATTGGCAAAGCAGACGGTATGTAACATAATTTCCTCCTAATAAAAGTATAGTCACTTCATGACTTCGGCGAATCGGTCCTTGACCAGCTGCCTTTCCACCATCAGCCGGTTCCAGTTCACCGGCAGCGAATGAACCTGCAGCTCAAACAGGGTGCGCGAACCGGCCGGTTCCTTGACGCCGAACTTTACCGGATGCATAAAAGCGAGGCTCATGGCCGACTGCCCTTCCTCGCTCAGCCACCAGTCCACTAACTTCTTGGCGCTTTCCGGATTCCTGGCGTCTTTCATGATGCCGATATAGCCGGGAACCAGCACGCTCCCTTCCTCCGGGTAGACGATCTCGGCGTTCACGTTCAGCGCCATCTTTTGCTTCAGCACGTCTTCTTCCAGCGTAATGGTAATGGGATATTCACCCCGGGCAAATTTATCGCGCATTTCCATCGTGGGGCTTACCACGACGTCGTTGGCCTTCATCCGGCGCCAGTACTCCCAGCCGTATTTATCCGCCAGCGTCATCACCGTCACCATCGACGTCGCCGACACGTTCGGGTCCGGCATCGCGATCTGTCCCTTGTACTTGGGATCGAGGAGATCTTCCCAGCTCTCGGGCACATCCTCGATCTTATCGCGATTTACGGCAATCACCATTGCGCTCATACGAATGGGAGTGAATGCGCCGTCCGCGTCCACAGTCACGGCAAGTTCCGCGGCTTCCTTTGACTTATAGTTGAGCAGTTTTCCATCTTTCTTCAGCTGCAGATAAAAACTCGGATCCGAAATCATGACCACGTCCGCGTTTGAATCGCCTTGTTTCAGATTGTCGCTGATGAGCTTTTCCACTTGCTCGCTGCCGGTCGTCTGCCAATCGACATGGACGTCCTTCAACTGCCGGGCCACAACGGGCTTGGCCATTTCCTGCACCATACCGTTATAAACGGAAGTGTAGACCTTCAATCCATCCGCCGGCTTTTCCGCGGCCTTCTGTTCCGTCCCGCCGCAGCCCGCAGCCGCCAGCATCCCCGCCAGCAATATGGAAGCTGCCATACCCGCATAAGATTTCTTCATGCCTTCACCTCGTCTGCTTCATATGAAGAAAATCCCGCCCGTTTCCCTGCGGAAGCGAGCGGGACAAATTACCGCGCAAAAGAGCACAGTCGTCTCGTCCGTTCCCTCATCCTTCGCAAGAGAACGATACAGCTCCATAGGCGGGTCTTCTGGCTTGGTTCAACGCGCGTTCCCGGCCTTCCCAGTTTCCCAGTGGCGTCTTCGGGACACGCTCCCCTCACAGCTGCGGGACAGCACGGGCCTCTCACCCGTTTTCCTGCACTCTGAAGCGTTTTGTTTTGTTGCAAAAAAGGCGGACTATCCACCTAAAATCATATTTGCTTTATTATACGCAACTGAATTTCATTTTACAATACGAATACCCCTATAGGTATATTTAGACTTACCATCCCCCTTTTTATGAAAAGGCCGAATAATATCTCCGATATGGTAAATCGGGTATTTTCTCCACAAAAAAGCAAGACAAGAACATGGAAATAAATATCATTTATCGATATATAATACTTCTTATAGGAAGAGCATATCAGTTTACGTACTACACTCCCTTTTATTCTTGCAATAAAAAAACGCCTAACAAAAGTGTCAGGCGAATACACGTTTTCAAACTTAAGTTTCCATATTTTTCTTTATCAAATCTTGAATATAATAGGAAATGAAAATAGAAAAAGAAACATAAAGCATCGATAGATCCCTAATCTCATCAGGCACGACGAAAAAAAAGTACAGGATGCCGTTAATAACGAAAATGATTTTCGCGTGCATTTTCCACGGCTCCGACAAATATTGCCACGTGTGTTTGACAATCCAGTAAACACAAATCATGTGCGGCAAAAACATCCCACTCCCCAAAGGCAACCCGTAAATCGAAGAAGTCTTAAAATAATTTAACGGGTTCAACATGGCGCGCAGGTGATCCATCGCATGATGATCTGCCATCGCCCCCGGATTCCCGGCGTAACAGGAGCAGATATAGAGATACATCAACCCCGCTAAAAACATGGCAAAAAGCGTAATCCCGGCGGACTTCTTCTTGTCGTAATGCTGCCGAAAAAGCGGATACAAAGCGGGAAGAAAAAACAAGAACGCCTCCTTATTCGCTTCAGCGAAAGGTGCCATAATCAGAAGTCCCAGCCAGTTACCATGCAAAGCAAACCGTGCTGCCAAAAACAAGAAGAAGATTTCCCCGATATCATAAAAATAGCCGCCTAACACTTCAAAAAAAGGAAACACCAACGCGAAAAACAGCGCCCCCAGCGTGCCAGACACCGGGTCGCGTAGGACCTCCATTAAAAGCGAGCGCAAAATAAAAATCGAGGCAATATAGGTCACAATGCATAAAATATACATCAAATAATACTCGATGATATATTTTCGCGTAATATGCGCCTGCGCGTAACGCTTCTCAATCGAACCATTTTTTTCAAGCTTTGCAGAGAGCTTTTCTTTCGTCGGCTCCGGAATCAAGCTTGCCACCAACTTAACCGTCTGCGGCATCAATTGCCGATCCATCGCCGGGCGTCTTCCTGTTCCTTCCATGTACGCATCGAATCCCCAAGCCGACGCACCATCACGAAAGGACCATTTCACAAAAAAACCGCAAAACCCCGCAGCAGAAACCATGAGAATCAAAAAGAACATCATAAATTTTTTGATAACGCCGTCCAATTTTTTCTCCAAGCGAATTCTCCTCCACATACACCATTTTGTGATTGTATAATGTTAGCATACTTGTTTCCCCCACGCAAGGTGATTTGCACAAATTGTCCTGCACGTGGAAATAACGCCATATACATTGCCAAAATATGTCGGTTGTGATACGATTAACCGCGTAAGTTTAAAAAAACAATTGTTCTAATGTAGTTGCTTTGAGTAACTATATTATTATAGGGGCGCAATATTATGAAAGATACTATCAACAACATCAAAAATTATTTCCTTAATTATGTCGGACAGTTGCAAAAAATCCACAAGTATTAATCTTGCTTGTCCTTTTAAATCTACCATATGTCATATACCGCATCCCGAGCTACAGCAACGTATTGCGATAAGCACAGATCGGCCCTTTATGACGGATGACATGATTCATGTTCTTCTAGACATCATGAAAATTGAAACAAAAGATTTCGATCCCACAAAGAGTGTCATCAATGACCAATTTGACACAAGCCGCGTACGTATATACGCAGGAAAAGAATATAAAAAAACTAATGAAGAATAGTTCTTGCCTAAAGAAACGATAAACAAATCCCGCTGCTCCCTTATTCTGAATCTTTTCCCATCATACAACATAGATAACATGACAAAAGAATCTCTCGATAGTGCCACGACTTGACTTATTCTTTGTTTGTTTCTTATTTTAATTCACGCTCCCACGGATTTTGCCACTTTCAACCACACGATGGCACGCTGGAATGCGGCCTCGGCGCGGCTGAGATCGATGTCCGTGTTTGAAGCGGCGCGGACTTGAACGTCTTGATGCGTTCCGTGGCCCGCTAATATGCTTTTCCGCCCGTAGCACATCAATCTGAATCGACGTTTCCTCGCAGGAAGCAAGCACAATAATCTTGTTGTGCGGATTTTCATGAAGCCGCCGCCGCATGCAATCAGTTCCTCGTGGCATCCTCATATTTCACGCGCATGACGCACAAAATGATGCTGGCATTCATCGGCAGATGATTCGGCATAATGACACGATCTCACCATTTTCCGCCTTCGTTGTTCTCGGTATCGCGACAATACTCGCCGAAATATCTGCCTTGGCAAACGGTATTCATTTAAAATAAGATAATATTAACTCATTTTAAAATACATCGTATAATTCAAAACAAAAAATAACATTTAATATAAAAAAGGCAGATACGAATGGCATCTGACAGGGGAGCACTGTTGAAAAAGCTGGCGGCGACGCCGGATCGCGGGTTCTGTGGGGACAACACGCCCCACATCGAGACGAGCTACGCGCATTGCGGCGAAGGACATTACGGGCATGGACACGGCGGCTATGACTGCGGCGGTCACGGACACCGCGGCGGACACGGCGGATACTGCTACGGTTATGAAGACAACGAAGGCTGACAAGGAAAGAACCGGCGATGAGGGAAGACAAATTTCCCATCGTCGGTTTTTGCCTTGAGCGGACATCCCCGAAAGCAAAAAGGGATCCACGGACAGCCGAGATGCAGGTATGAGAAACGCGGCATGCAAATGGAATCCGAAAGACTTGATTCAAAGAACAGATTGGGGTATAATCCGAATGTTAACCTAATTGAATTTTATAGTTAACGAAAGGATGCGGGCCATGTTTGCAAGAAAGACTGCCGATATCGCGGAGATTGCGTTGCTTACCGCACTCATAGCGGTCACCGGCGCATTCAAGCTTCCGGGATTGTTTCCCGGCGCCGAATTTCAGCTTTCCGCGCCTTTGGCGGTGGCGATTTGCAGCGTATTCGGATTCAGGAAATATATCATCGCCGGGATTTGGGCCAGCTCGATAGGCATGATGCTGGGAACCCAAAACTTTTTTCACGTGCTGATTGCGATGCAGTTCCGGCTTGTGGCGGGCGCCGTACTCGCGCTGGGGCATAACCGCACGTGGGCGTTGCTGGTGGCTGGTCCCATCGGAACGACAATCGCGCGGCTTACGCTCGCCGGTTTCTTCGGGCAAGCGGCTTTTGCGATAGTTGCGGCAGCCGTTCCCGGCATGATTTTTACAGCGGCGGCGGCTCCGTTGCTTGTCAAGACGCTCCGCCGGGTGCAGGCGGCACGGCAACCCGCATGATATCGGATCTCTCTTCTGCCGCTCCGAACGATGTGTCCCGGGGCGGAATTTTTTTCAGCAACATTCGTCAATCTATATAATACAACATGTTGACGAAATATATTATCGCGGATATGCAAGGCTTCGGGGGGATGGAATATGACTTTGTACAGCATGAAGATGCGCGCAAGCCGGACGAAGAAGGGGAAGAGCGAGCATATATCCGGCGCGGAACGGATCCTGCCTGAAAACGCGCTGGCGAAAAACGCAGGTGCGATGATCGAGCGGGCGTTGCATCATTCCAAAGGGTGCGCAGATTATATACAGGTCAAGATTGAGGAAGCGCGTCCGGAGGAAATCGAACGTATCGAAGCATTGCCCGTTTTCACCCGCGAGACTGCGAACGCCGCTGAGGGGCAAAAAACGATTCTTTCCTTTTTGCAGAAAATCGGCGTCGCAAACGGGGACGCTGTGATGAAAAAATTCCGCGAAACTTACGCTATGCGCGGTGCGATGCTACTTGACGCTGACACCTTGGAGCGGCTGGAGCCCGACCCCGCCCGCGGGATTCGCGCTACATACATGGACGCGGAGTATGGTGATGCGCGTGGTTCCTGCGCGGGAAAAAATCATTTTGGGGAAGCCGTCGTCCTCGCCAGCAAGGTGGCGAACGCACCCCATATCCTCGCGGAAATCTGCGTATCCGACGACCCCGGCTATGTAACGGGCTATGTCGCCTCGAAAAAAACGGGATACGTCCGCATCACGCGCCTCAAGGAACCGGACGACCCCAACGGCGGCCGGATTTTTCTGTACCGGGGGCCCCGGGAGGACGTTCCGAAAACGATCGCTTACCTCGAAAAGCAGAAAACGCTGGTGAAAAACGCTCCGACTGTCCCGGCGCCTGTACCGCCTGCCGACCCGTGGCGCGTGCTGGACGAAGACGTCCAGAGGCGAAAAGAAGCGGGCCTGTACCGTACCATCACGACCATAGAATCCGCGCAGAGCGCCCATGTCCACGCCAACGGACGCGACCTTTTGATGTTGGCTTCCAATTCCTATCTCGGGCTGATCGACCATCCGCGGGTGAAGCAGGCGGCGGCGGACGCTGCCCAGATGTTCGGCGGCGGTTCCGGCGGCTCGCGTCTGACGACGGGAAGCCTGCCGCTTCATGACGATCTCGAAGCGGCGATTTCCCGCTTCAAGGGAACCGAAGCGTCACTTCTTTTCGATACAGGCTACATGGCGAACGTCGGCATTCTTTCCGCTCTCGGCAGGAAGGACGCAACGATTTTCAGCGACGAGCTGAACCACGCGAGCATCATCGACGGCTGCCGGCTGTCCCGCGCTAAAACGATTATTTACCGTCACGCGGACATGGGCGACCTCGAAGCGAAGATCAAAGCGGTGCGTCCGTCTTTCGGCGTCATCGTCAGCGATGCGGTTTTCAGCATGGACGGCGACGTGGCGCCGCTGCCGGAGTTGATTGCCCTTGCGAAAAGATACGGCCTGCTCTCGATGATTGACGAGGCGCACGCGACGGGCGTTGTCGGCAAGACGGGAAGAGGGCTTGCCGAGCATTTCGGCCTTTCCGAGCAGCCCGACGTCGTGATGGGGACGCTGAGCAAGTCGTTGGCCAGTGAGGGCGGCTTTGCGTCGGGGCGGGGCCTTTTGATCGAATATTTGCGGAACACGGCGCGGAGCTTTATTTTTTCCACAAGCCAGTCTCCGGCGAACCTTGCCGCCGCGAAAGAAGCCCTCGCGATTTTGGCGGAAGAGCCGGAACGGGTGGCGCGGCTGCAAAGGAACACGCAGGTTTTCATCGACGCGCTGCGGGAAAACGGCGTCGAAACGCGCAGCGATTCCGCCATCGTGCCGATTATCGTCGGCGACGAGCGCCGCGCCCTGCGGGCGGCGAAACAGCTCTATGACGAAGGGATTTTTCTGTCCGCCATCCGCTACCCAACCGTGGCGAAGGGCAGCGCACGCCTGCGAGCGGCGATTATGGCGCCCCATACGGAAGACGAGCTTCGGGCGGCCGCCGCGAAAATCGCCGCCAGCACCCGAATGCAGGCATAGCTGCATGCTGGTCTTTTCGTTGACCGTCTGCCTTGCCGTCGTGCCTGCCAGTTCGGAGATTGTTGCTGCATTATAACGACAAACATTTCGTGCCAGTCGTCAGAACACACAGAAGTCTCTTGAATCATATTTTCACGGCAGCGCAATCGTTTATGCTTGCAAAAAAAATTTCATTCCGACACATTTTCGACACAATCGTCCTTTATACTTCAAACCATCAAAGATAACTTCTCTAAAAAAGAAAGGATGATTCAAATGAAGAAAATGATGTTGGCGGCTATGGCGGCTATGGTGATCGGTTCCACGGGGACGGCGCTGGCGGCGACGCCGGATCGCGGGTTCTGCCGGGACAACGCCCCGGCTATCGAGACGAGCTACGCGCATTGCGGCGGCGGACACCACGGGCATGGTCACGGTGGCTACGGCTGCGACGGTTATGAACGCGGTCACCGCGGAGGATACTGCTGGGACAACGAGAACAACGAAAGCTGACAAAGAAACAGGAGGGCGTTGAGAAAAAAAATTTCCTCAACGCCCTCCTTGCTTTTGGCGTCAATAATTTTCGGCGCTGATCTCGAAGAACGACTGCGGATGAGCGCAGACCGGGCAGATTGTTTTATTTGGCGTCGCCAAGAATCGTCGCTGCTCCGATATCATATTTCTTTATGGGAACTCCGTTCCGGACGTCGTTCTCTCCCTTCACTTCCCCGGCCAGGATCCGCTCCACTCCCGTGTAAAGCGGGGCAATCAAATCCGGGGAAACGGGGAAGCTGCCGTGGGCCGGGTAGATGGTATCAAATCGGTCTTTGCAGGCTTCCAGGCGCTTCAGGCTCAGCACATAGGCGTGAAGCTCCCTTTGGACGCCGAACATATAAATGTTCCCGTCTTGTATCGGGTCGCCGCTGATCAGGACGCGGTTCTTCACATCCAGCACGGCGATGCTGCCCGGCGTATGCCCCGGCAGCCCGATGATCTCAAGCTCACGGTCCCCGAGGTCAAGTTTGTCCCCGTGCTCCACGGGAACGATGACCCCTTTCCTGTTCTCGCCGTGGTAATAGTTTGAGGCCTCGGCCATGCTCATATAGAATTCCCCGAATTCGTTGTTGCCTCCCACATGATCCCGGTCGGCATGGGTATTCAGAAGCTTCACGGGAAGATTTGTCAGGCCCTCGGCAACCGCTTTCATGCTTTGGACGTGGAATCCGCTGTCGATCAGCAGCGCTTCCTTCGTTCCGGTCAGGAGAAAACTGCGGACCATGTCTTCCTGTATCCGCCAGGTATTGTCATTGATGGGAAAGATCTGCACTTCTCCGTGCTTGATGTCATACGTCCCAGTGTTCCTGTCGGCTGCCAGTGCGGAGGAATATCCCGCGCCGCTTCCGCCGATAGGAAGCATCGGGCTCAGAGCGGCCATACCCATCAGTTTTACGAAATCGCGGCGTGAACATTTTTTCATCGAAATCGGCTCCTTTCCTTCCGTTATTCAATGAAAGGTACTATGTTTTGAAAATTCTCCCCCAAAAATGATTTTTCCTGCCTGCGTGAAAAAACTTTGAGCGGAGGAGCGGCTGAAACGGCGGCAAGTACCGTTGCAGTTTTGCCGACAATTTGTTCATTGTTTTTCATTATTGACATATGTCATTTTCTTTCGTATAATAATTTTTGACATATGTCAGAAAGGAGATGCTTATGCCGAGACCAGTCAGATGCCGCAAAATCGAGCGGCTGCCGGTCTATCGCAGCTTTTCGCCCGATGACATAGAAGCCGACGAGAGCGTCCGGATGACGGTGGATGAGTTTGAAGCGCTGCGCCTTTTGGACGACGAAGGGCTGAATCAGGAAGCCTGCGCGTCCAGGATGAACATCGCCCGCACCACGGTCACTGCCATTTACGACAGCGCGAGGAAGAAGGTCGCGGAGGCCCTCGTTCACGGGAAGCGGCTCCTGATTGCGGGAGGCTGCTGTGAATTTGCGCCGGTGGAAATCCGGCAGGATATTATGGAGAAAGGAAGTATTGCAATGAGAATCGCGGTTACTTATGAAAACGGGGAGGTCTTTCAGCATTTCGGTCACACCGAGCAATTCAAGCTGTATGATGTGGAAGACGGAAAGATCACGGGAGAACAGGTCATTGATACCAACGGGAGCGGCCACGGAGCGCTGGCGGGATTCCTGCAGGCGGCCAATGTCGACGCGCTGATTTGCGGCGGCATCGGCATGGGAGCGCAGATGGCACTGGCCGATGTGGGAATCAAGCTCTACGCCGGCGTGCAGGGAAACGCAGACGAAGCGGCAAAGGCGCTCGTGGAGGGGACGCTGGCTTACGACCCGGACGCCCGCTGCGACCATCACGACCATGACCACGGCAATTGCGGCCATCACCATGAGCATGAACATGGTCACGGCCATTGCGGTCATCATCACGGCGAAAGCCATCACTGCCACGAACATTGACGTAAGAATACTGTGTCCGCTCTTTTCCAGGAACAGCCCATGTTCATCAAAAAACCGCCCGGCACTCGCCGGGCGGTTTCGTTTTGTCCATATTGCGTTTTATGCTCCCACGGATTTCGCGACCTTAAGCCGCACGATGGCGCGCTGGAGCGCGGCCTCGGCGCGGCTGAGATCGATGTCCGTGTGTTGAAGCGGCGCGGACTTGAACTTCTTGATGCGTTCCTCGGCCCGCTGATATGCTTTTTCCGCCCGCAGCACGTCGATCTGGATCGGCGTTTCCGCGCAGGAAGCAAGCACAGTAATCTTGTTGTTCAGGACTTCCATGAAGCCGCCGCCGCACGCAATCAGTTCCTCGCGGCCATCCTCGTATTTCACGCGCATGGCGCACGGAATGATGCTGGCAATCATCGGCAGATGATTCGGCATGACGCCGATCTCACCGTCTTCCGCCTTGACGACGAGCATGTGGATGTCCGCCTGATAGACTACCGCGTCCGGGGAGACGACCTCCAGCTTGATCGTCGGCATAGGCTATGCCTCCTCTTTCAGCTTCTCGGCCTTTGCCACAGCTTCGTCAATCGTTCCAACCATGTAGAACGCGTTCTCCGGCATATCGTCGTGACGTCCTTCGAGGATTTCCTTGAATCCACGGATGGTCTCTTTCAGCGGGACGTATTTGCCCGGCTGACCGGTGAACTGCTCCGCCACCGCGAACGGCTGCGACAGGAAGCGCTGAATCTTGCGCGCCCGGGCGACCGTCAGCTTGTCGGCGTCGGAAAGTTCTTCCATACCGAGGATGGCGATGATGTCCTGGAGTTCCTTGTACTTCTGCAGAACCGCCTGCACGCCGCGCGCCACGTTGTAGTGCTCCTCGCCGATGATGTTCGGGTCGAGGATACGGGACGTGGAATCCAGCGGATCGACGGCCGGATAAAGACCCAGCTCTGCGATCTGGCGGGAAAGAACCGTCGTCGCGTCCAAATGTGTGAACGTGCCCGCAGGCGCCGGGTCCGTCAAGTCGTCGGCAGGGACGTAAACGGCCTGCACCGACGTGATGGAACCTGCTTTCGTCGAGGTGATGCGCTCCTGCAGGGCGCCGATGTCCGTGGTCAGCGTCGGCTGATAACCGACGGCCGACGGCATACGGCCCAGCAGCGCCGAAACCTCGGAACCTGCCTGGATGAAACGGAAAATGTTGTCGATGAAGAGCAGTACGTCCTGATGCTCAACGTCACGGAAATACTCCGCCATCGTCAGGCCCGTCAGACCGACGCGCATACGAGCTCCAGGGGGCTCGTTCATCTGTCCGTAGACCAGCGCCGTCTTCGAGATAACGCCGGACTCGGTCATTTCCGTCCAAAGATCGTTGCCCTCACGGGTACGTTCGCCGACGCCCGCGAAGACCGAATAGCCGCCGTGCTCGGTGGCGATATTGTGAATAAGCTCCTGAATCAGAACCGTCTTGCCGACGCCCGCGCCTCCGAAAAGGCCCGTCTTACCGCCTCTCGAATACGGAGCGATCAGGTCGACGACCTTGATGCCCGTCTCGAGGATCTGCGCCGTGGCGTCTTGTTCCTCAAATGTCGGCGCAGGACGATGAATCGGCCACGCCTCCTTGTTTCCGACCGGCTCGGGATTGTGATCGACCGTATCGCCAAGCACGTTGAACACGCGCCCAAGGCATTCCGGCCCGACCGGCACCTTAATCGGCGCGCCGGTGTCCTCCGCCTCCATGCCGCGCACGAGTCCGTCCGTCGAACTCATGGCGATGCAGCGTGTAACGCTGTCGCCAAGGTGCTGCATGACTTCCACGACCAGGTCGATGTCAACGTCCCCGGACTTTCCCTTGATCGTGACGGCGTTCAGGATCTCCGGCAGCTCTCCGAGCGGAAACTCAATATCGACGACAGCTCCGATGACCTGTACTATTTTTCCTTTTGCCAATGGTAAACCCCCTTGTAACTGTTACGAAATAAATTTGCAATATAGCTTGTCAAAATTTCCGTGTGCGTCGTTGTCGTCGGTCGCCATAGCCCCGCTATGACTCCCTCCTCCGCCTGGCACACGAAAATTTTTCCTGCGCTCTATTAGCTAATTTATTTCTGCACAGTTCCTTCAGCAACAACTGACTGTCGCCTTACTTCAAGGCTTCCGCACCGCCCACGATCTCGGTTATCTCGCGGGTGATGTTCGCCTGACGTACCTTGTTGTAGAGCAGATCCAGCTTGCGCGTCAGCTCCTGCGCGTTGTCCGTCGCGCTGGACATCGCCGTCATGCGCGAGGAAAGCTCGCTGGCCGCCGCCTGAAGCTGTGCCGCGTATATCATCGTAATCAAATACTGCGGAAGCAGCGCGTTCAGCACATCGTCCGCATTCGGCAGAAAGATGAACGGCTCCTCCTTGAATTCTTCCAGCGGCGTATCATACGCCGTGAAATCAATGCTGTCGGTTTCTTCGTTCGGCAGCTCCGGCATATCCGGCAACGGCGGGAGCGGTCCAAATCTCTCTTCGAGCTCTTGTGCCGCCTTGGCTTCTTTCGCTTTCAGCGCTTCCTCTTTTGCCGCTTCTTTCGCCGCTTCCGCAGCGGCCTTTTCCGCAGCCTCATCTTCGGCGCGTTCCGCTTCAGCAGCTTCCTTCGCCTCTTGAGCTTCAATCATTTCATCGTAGCTCTGCGGTCCCGGTTGCGGAAGCTTCGCCAGCGCCGCTTCCTTCAGATGCGCGATAAAAGCGCCCGCCTTGTCCAGCCTCGTCAGCTCGACGTCCTCCGCCTCTCCCGTAATGCCCTCGAAAGGCAGGAGCTGGAACTTCTCCGGCACGTTGACCATCGACGACACGAACCGCGCATAGATGATATGCACGGCGCTGTACTCGCCGCTCTCATAACGAGTCGTCAGCTCCGCCGCGATTTGCTTCGCGATCTCAAAAGTCGGACGCTCGCTGATGCCGAGATACTCCTTTACGATATGATAGCCCCGATTGCGGAAATATTCCTCAGTCTTGCGGCCGATGACCACAAGGTCGGCTTTTTCCTTATCAGGAATATGCGCGACCGCTTCCTTGAATATATTGGAAGAATACGCGCCCGCAAGTCCCTTGTCCGCCGCGATGATCAGGAAAAGCTCCTTCTCTGCCGCGTCATAGGTTTCTAAAAGCGGGTGCTGAAAACCCGTGACGCTCGCCGCAACGCTTTCGACGACTTCCGCCATCTTATCCGCGAAGGGCTTGTTCGCCACCGCCGCCGACT
Source organism: uncultured Selenomonadales bacterium (assembly GCA_900321035.1). GTDB lineage: Bacteria > Bacillota > Negativicutes > Selenomonadales > Selenomonadaceae > RUG12372. The sequence goes on from ONUH01000012.1 coordinate 42,876, forward strand.
GCGCACGCCGAAGGCGCGCCGCCGCGACCATCTTCATCGCCTTGGTGATCTGCTGGATGCTCTTTACGCTGCGTATTCTGCGGCGTATATCTTGCAAACTCGCCATTCAATCACCTCATCACGCCGTTTTGTAAGGAACGGTCTCCTTGAATTCTTCGATAGCCTTGGAGAGAGCGTCCTCCAAATTGTCGTCGAGCTTCTGCTGCTCGGCAATCTTCTGGCCGATCTCCGGATGCGTCTGCCGCATGAATTTCAAGAAATCGTTCTGGAACGTGACGACCTTGTCCACAGGGATGTCCGCGAGGAATCCGCGAACCGCCGTGAAAATAGCCATGACCTGCTCCTCGACGACGAGCGGCGCATACTGGGCCTGCTTCAAAGTTTCCGTCATGCGCGCGCCGCGGTCGAGCTGATCCTTCGTCGCCTTGTCGAGATCGGAGCCGAACTGCGCGAACGCCGCCAACTCGCGATACTGCGCGAGGTCGAGGCGCAGCGTACCGGCGACCTGTTTCATCGCCTTGATCTGCGCGCTGCCACCGACACGGGATACCGACAGACCGACGTTGACCGCCGGACGGATGCCCGAATAGAACATATCGGTTTCCAGCATGATCTGACCGTCTGTGATCGAGATGACGTTCGTCGGGATGTAGGCGCCCACGTCGCCCGCCTGCGTCTCGATGATCGGCAGTGCGGTGATGGAGCCTGCGCCCAGCTCATCGGAGAGCTTCGCCGCGCGCTCCAAAAGGCGCGAATGGAGATAGAATACGTCGCCCGGATACGCTTCGCGTCCAGGGGGGCGACGGAGAAGCAGCGACATGGCGCGGTACGCCGCCGCGTGCTTCGTAAGATCGTCATAAATGCAGAGGCAGTGTCCGCCCTTCCGCATGAAATATTCCGCCATCGCGACGCCGGCATACGGCGCCATGTACTGGAGCGGCGAGGAATCCGCCGCCGTCGCTGCGACGACGATGGAATACGCCATAGCCCCGGAATCCTCCAGCGTCTTGACCACCCGGGCCACCGTAGACGCCTTCTGGCCGATAGCGACATAGATGCAGATACAGTTCTGCCCCTTCTGGTTTATCATCGTGTCGACGGCAATCGCCGTCTTGCCCGTGCCGCGGTCGCCGATAATCAATTCGCGCTGGCCGCGTCCGATGGGAACCAGTGCGTCGATAGCCTTGATACCCGTCTGCAGCGGCTCGTGAACCGACTTTCTATCCGCGATGCCCGGCGCCGGACTTTCAATCTTCCGGTATTCGGTTGTTTCGATAGCACCTTTGCCGTCGATGGGTCGACCGAGAGCGTCCACGACGCGCCCGATCATCGCTTCGCCGACCGGCACCTGCATGATGCGTCCCGTGCGCTTGACCGTGTCGCCTTCCATGATCTCAGTCTCGCGACCGAGAACGACGGCGCCCACGTTGTCCTGCTCCAGGTTCAGCACCAGGCCGAAAATGTCATTTCCGAAATCGAGCAGCTCGCCGGCCATTGCTTTTTGCAGGCCATGAATATGAGCGATGCCGTCGCCGATTTCGATAACAGTCCCCACCTCGTCGATCTCAAGATCCACTTCGTAGTTCTTGATCTGTTCCTTGATGATGGCTGTTATTTCCTCGGGATTCATTTTCATAACTTAGCACTCACCTCTATTCCTAATCCGCCAAAAGCTGTGCTTCGAGTGCCTTCATGCGGCTTTTGAGGCTGCCGTCGATCAATCTGTCGCCCATACGGACCACAGCACCGCCAAGCAGCTTCTCGTCCAAATGCTTCCGCAACTTGATTTTCTTTCCGGTAACCTCGCCAAGCTTCGCCATGAGGCGTTCGCCCAAGCTGTCCGACAGGCTTCGCGCCGTCGTGACGTCGGCGACGAGGATGCCTTGCGCCTCGTTGGCAAAGTTCTCGTACTGGCGCACGATTTCCCCAAGAATGGAAACGCGCTGTTTGTCGAGAAGAAAACGCAAAAAATTCATCACGATCGGGGAAAGCTCCCCGCCGAAAATCTTCTGCACCGCTTCCTGCTTTGCCTGGCGCGGAATCATCGGGCTTTCCAGATACGCTTTCAGCTCCGGCGATCCCTCGATATCCGAGGCCAACGACTGGAGCTCCTGCCCGTACTCTACAAGCTTTCCTTCCTCCTGTGCCAGGAGAAACATCGCCCGGGAATACTTGATGGCAAGCTGCAAATTCAGCATGACAGATCACCCAGCTTTTCTTTGCTGAGACTGTCGATGAAGTCGCCGACGAGCGCCTCGTTGGCGGCGTCGTCCATATTGCGAGCCATCAGCTTCGTGGCAGCCGCCAGCGAAAGCGCGACCATCTGCCCTTTCATTTTCTTCGCGGCTTCTTCGCGCTCCGCCTGGAGCTGCGCCTTTGCCGCGGCTTTCATCTGCTCGATCTCCTGCTGCGTTTCTTCGACGCGGGCACGGTGCTCCGCCTCGCTACGCTGCGTCGCGGAGTCTGTAATCTCCTGCGCGCGCTTCCTCGCATCAGAGAGCTTCTGCTCGTACTCCTTCTTCATCTCGGCCGCCTGCGCGCGGTCCTCGTCGGCCTGACGGATATTGTTTGCAATCTTGTCCGTCCGGTCATGGAGAACCTGAAGCAAGGGGCCCCATGCGAATTTCTTCAGCACGAGAAGGAGGACCAAGAAGTTGATAATTTGTATAAATAATGTTGAGTTAACATCTACCATATTCGCGGATCCTCCCTTCCGGCGTTTCGCACGAAAACACGACAGCTTGCAAAAAAGCTGCCGCTTTCCGGCTCATCCGCCAATTACGCGATGAACGGATTCGCGAAGATGAGGATCAGGACGACGACGATTGCGATAATAGGAATGGACTCAACAAGACCGCAGGATACGAGAGCGTTCGTGAACAGAGCGTCCTTGACTTCCGGCTGGCGAACCGTGCCGTCCATAAGACGCATCAGAACGCGGGAGTCACCGTAAACGGCCGCGATGATCGAAGTCATCGTGATGAGAAGAACGACGATAAGGGACAACTGAACGGGAGTAATGTTAGCCATGAGTAAAAACCCTCCTAAATAATAAATAAAATATTTTCTACGGCAAATTCTCGCGGCACAGGAGCGGCGCCCCCATACCGGAACCGTTGCCAACGGCTTACTTGATTAAAAATCACTCTTCATGATCATGCCCTTTAGCCGCCGGCGCGATATACACCAGCGAGAGCGTCGTGAAGATGTACGCCTGGATTACGCCTACCGCAAGGCTGAAAATAACCCATACCACGTGCGGCGCCCAGTTCGCATACCAAGGAGCGAGATTCAGGATAATGATGATCAGCACCTCGCCGGCCAGGATGTTTCCGAAAAGACGGAAGGCCAGCGATGCGGGCCGCGCAAGCTCCTCAATGATATGAATGATGATAAAAGGAGCAAACGGCTCAAGGAAGTGCTTGAAATAGCCGATGCCGCTTCTCGCAACGCCGATGCCGTGATGGATAAAGCACGACATGGTAAGCGCAAGACCCAGCGTCGTATTCAGATCGTTCGTCGGCGACTCCATCGCCGGGAAAAGGCCCAGCCAGTTCGCGATGACAAGATACACGAACAGCGAGAGAAAAATATGGGTCAGGGAACGCCCCGTAGGCCCTATCATCGTATGAATCTTTTCCTCCCAGACTTCGGCAATGGCCTCGATCGCGTTCTGCCACCCCGTCGGAACCTCCTTCAGGTTCCGCGACGCGAGAATCGCAATCAGAATGACGATGGCCATCGTGATATAGTTCATGATGAGCGTCTCTTCATTCAAGAGATAGCCGGCAAACTCCACGACCTCGCGATGACCGATTTTTTCCATATAACCCCTCCCCCTCAAAATCCATTCTTACCGCTCTACGAAACCGCATCCTCGCGGTTCTTCTTCACGCGGGCCGCAATCAAGCAAGCGAACGCGACGCCCAAGAACAGAAGGTACGCCACAATCGCCACTAAAAAAAACGGTTTTGAAACCTGCGCTGCAAGCCCCATAATCAGGCAAAGCGAGCCCAACCGAATAAACAGCCCGTTTTGGAGCTGCGAGGCCGCCTTTTTCCGATCGAAATGCCCGTCTTCCATGCGATTCGTCAGCGTCCAGCAGAAAATACCGCCTGTCAAATAGCCGACGAAAAGCCCGCCGATGAGCATCGGCTCCCCCATCAGGAGGAAGCACAGCGCACCCGCAAGCGTGCATCCCGCAAGAACCTTCAGCGTCCATTCGCCGCCCTTGCCGTAGATTGATAAGAACTTTTTCATATTCCACCTCAGCGAAGCAATTCTTTTCCCCCGCCCCGACGAAATATTTTCGCTCTATTATACTCCCAAGACTAAAATCTTGGCAAGCATATAAATCACTTTTTGCAGATTTTTTTCAGAAACGAGTGAATTTCTTCCTATTTTTTTCAATTTGAGGACGAAAGGTATAAAACTCAAGAAAAAAGACGACGCAAATGCAACGCGTCGTCTCTTGTTCCGATTCAGTCTCCGTCTTCTTTTTTTCCGAAATGCATGCGTACCTGATGGTAGATCGAATAAATCGCCACGGGAAAGCCGAGAAAAATGCCCGCGATCGTCCCTTTCGGGGCAATATCGAAAAACGCGTCCGCTTTTTGCCCCATCCAAATGCATACAAGGACGGTCAAAGCCACCGAGACGCCGATTCCCGTAAAATAGGTAGCCGCCCAAATATAGCGAAAGAGCAGCTTGCGGCGAGGTGAACGTTCTCGATTATCATTATGTGTGTTCAGCATTTGCTTTCTCCCGCATAAAGAGTGGAGTGTGAAGAGTGGAGAGTGAAGTTATTCGGGAGATTGCATAGTTTTTGCCGTCGCAGACAGGATACGGCGTAATTCTTCACAATCTGACTGCATGGAACTATACTGTTCCATCGTCAAATAGTCCGTTTCATGCAAGAGTTCCAGCCAATATAGCGTTTCTGAACATTCTTTAAGAGCAATATAAACTTTTGACAAAAAATCCTTACGGCTGATAGCACATTCCGCTTCTGCAAGATTCGCACCAATACTGGTTCCCGCACGCAAAAGTTGTTTGGCTAAAACATATTCGCGTTTATCGTCACGGAGATATTGATACAACCGCACCACACGGATAGCAAATTTTCGGCTCTTTTCACGCGCAGGGCGTTCCGATATCTCCACTCCCCACTCTCCACTCTTCACACTTATTTAAACTCTTCCGGCGGCGTTTCGCTTTTTCCGTACCGATACAATATAGCGTCCACGATGCGGCCGGCGGCTTTTCCGTCGCCGTAAGGGCTCCGTGCCTCCGCCATGCGCGCGTATGCCGCCGGGTCGGACAAAAGCCGCCGGGCTTCGCTGTATACACGCTCCTGATCGGTTCCCACAAGCAGGACCGTTCCTGCCGTCACCGCCTCCGGACGTTCCGTCGTATCGCGCAGTACCAGCACCGGTTTTCCCAATGCGGGCGCTTCCTCCTGCACGCCGCCGGAATCCGTCAGGATCAGCGTCGAGCGATGCATCAGATTTGCAAACGGCTCATAATCGAGCGGTTCGATCAAATGGACGCGCGGCTTGCCGCCCAGTTCTTCATTCACGACTTCCCGCACCTTCGGGTTCCGATGGACGGGGAAAACCACCTCGATGTCCTCGAACTCTTCCACGAGCCGCGTCAGCGCTTTGTACACATGGCGCATGGGCTCGCCCAAATTTTCCCTGCGGTGCGTCGTCACCAGCACCACACGGCGATTCTCATAATCGATGCCGGAAAGCCTGTCGTCCGCGAAGCCGAACTCATCCCGCACCGTATGATGCAGCGCGTCGATGACCGTGTTGCCCGTAACGAAAATATCCTTTTCCGGTACGTGCTCGCCCCGAAGATTTGCCGCCGAAACCGGCGTCGGCGCAAAATGCAGATCGGCAATGGCGCCCGTCAGATGACGGTTCATCTCCTCCGGGAACGGGGAATATTTATTGTAAGTGCGAAGCCCGGCCTCCACATGGCCCACCGCCGTCTGATGGTAATAGGCCGCCAGCGCGCCCGCGAAGGTCGTCGTCGTGTCGCCGTGGACGAGCACCAAATCAGGCTCTTCCTTCGTCAGCACCTCGTCCAGGCCCTTCAAAGCCTTGGACGTAATATCAAACAGCGTCTGCCCCTCGGACATGATGTCGAGGTCATAATCCGGCACGATGCGGAAAAGATGCAGCACCTGATCGAGCATTTCCCGATGCTGGGCCGTCACCGCCACGATCGGCGTGATATCTGCCGCGCGCTTTCTCATCTCCATGACCACAGGCGCCATCTTGATTGCTTCGGGCCGCGTACCGAAAATCGCCATGACTTTGAGCTTGCGCGGGTTATTGTCCCTCGTTCCAGCCATAAAACTCCCCTACCTCGTAGCCTTCAGCTTCAATATGCCCAAACGCTTCGCGCCGTATAGGACGGCGACGACGATCAAAAGCAGAATCAGGATCGCGGTGCGCGGGCTGACCGCCGTCATCACGATGGCCCCCGAGCCCAGGATCGCGCTGATGACATACATCAAAAGCACTGCCTGCCGTTGGGAAAATCCTAAATTCAACAAACGATGATGCAGATGTCCCTTGTCCGGCTTCATGATCGGAGCGCCGGCCAGCCACCGCCGGATGATGGCGAAGGTCGTGTCCATGATGGGGAGCCCCAGCGCCAGCACAGGGACCACCAGCGCGACCATCGCCGCGCTCTTCATCACGCCGACTACGGAAATACCCGACAGCATGAAGCCAAGGAACATGCTGCCCGTATCGCCCATAAAAATCCGCGCGGGATTGAAATTGTAAAAGAGAAATCCGAACGCCGCGCCGCCCAGCGCCGCCGTGACCACCGCCACCACGAGGATATCCATACGGAGCGCGACGAGGCAGATCGTCAGTGAAGCGATGGTCGCCACGCCCGCCGCCAGCCCGTCGAGGCCGTCGATCAGGTTCACCGTGTTGGTGATGCCAACCATCCAGAAAATCGTCAGCGGGATGGTGACGTAATCGTAAAGATATGCGATCTCGCCGGAAAATGACGTGATGAAATCAATGCGGACGCCAAAGGCAACCGCCGCCCAGGCGCAAATGATCTGACCCAAGAGCTTGACCTTCGGCGGCAGGCTCACATAGTCGTCCCAAAGCCCCAGCGCCACGATCAGCGAACCGCCGATGAAAAGCCCGATGACGCCCTGCGCCGTTTCCTCGGGAATTTCCGCCGTCTCCAGCAGGAGCAGCATCGACACCATGAACGCCGCATAAATCGCCAATCCGCCGATTCTCGGAATCGGCTTTTTATGTACCTTCCGCGCGTCCGGCGCGTCCAGCGCCCCCGTCCGAAAAGCCAAACGAATCACGATCGGCGTGAATAAAAGCGCCGCCGCCGCCGCAATCAAGAAAGCCCATATATAATTCGGCATACAACACCTCGTGAGAACATAGCAAAACGTCCCGCCTGACGGCGAGCTTCAAGCTATTCTACCGCAACGGGCAAAAAGTGTCAATAAAGGAAGACGTCAGCCCAACGGCACCAGCACGCGGTCCCGGCGGTCAAAACGAACCGACTTCGTATAGCCGAAACGCTTTGCGTAGGAAATCGCCTCGTCGATATAGGCGCCGCAGTCTTCCGGCTCGTGAGCGTCCGAAGTAGTGATAATCGGCAGGCCGAAATCCGCCGCCATCTCCATGAACGCCGGATAGGGGGAAATTTCCTCAATCGGGTAACGGTAACGCGTCCCCGTATTGATATCGACGACCATGCCGGCTTTCTTCATCGCTTTCGCGACGCGCTCCAAATACGGCGTTACGTCAAAATCCGGCAGATACTTGAACAGGCGGATATTGAACGGATGGCCGAGGACGTCGTAATGGCCGCCCGCGCAAAGATGCTCGACTTCCTCCGCGTACTGCTCATAAATCGTCTGCAGTGGACGCGCGTCCCACTCCGCTTTGATCTCGGCGGAATCGTAAGCCCAGCCCTTCAAAAAATGCACCGAGCCGATCCGATAGTCGAAAGGATAACGGTCGAGAATTTCCCCGACCGCCTTCTGGTCGGCGAAATTGCAGACCTCGATGCCGGTCTTGACCGGCTTTCCCCGCTTTTTCAGCTCGTCCATAAAGGTGAAATAATCGTCCAGCGGGCATTTGAATTTATTCTTCTTCAGCCATTTCTTTTGAAAGCTTCCTATAAAAGAGTCGTCCAAAATCAAATCGTCATAGTAGAAATGCTCGAAATCCGTGAAGCCGTGGCTGTGCTCGGAAATGCCGATCTCTTCCAGTCCGCGCCGCTCCGCCGCGTCAAAGAATCCCTGCACCCATCCGAAATCATACGAGCCGCGCTCAAAGTGCATGTGATAGTCAATCTTCATGCCAAAAGCCTCCTATATCCTTCCCTCGTCCAAAAGCTCCCGCAGTTTTTTTGTCACGCCGTAATCGGTGTTTGCCGGCGCCCGGTAATTCGCCGCTTCAAAAAGCGCCGGATGGGCGTTTTCCATCGCGAAGCTGTATTTGACGGCCCGAAGCATTTCAAGGTCGTTCAGGTAGTCGCCAAAGGCCGCGCAGTTTTCCGGCGGCAAGTCGAGCAGCTTTTGCAGCGTTTGCACCGCAAATCCTTTGTTCATACCGGGATTCATGATATCTACCCAGTAATTGCTGGACAGCGCCACATGCACGGGACCGTCGAGCTTTTTCAGTCCCGGATAAATTGTATGCTCGGCGTCGCCCTGCTCCGCGTCGCAATAAGCCACCTTGATAATCGGCACTTCCTCCGCCACACGTTCCAGATCGGGCACGACCGTGTTCTGCGTGAAATATTTATTCATTTCCCGAAGATAGGGGCGAAATTCCTCGCCGACGTAAGCAAGCCGCTTCCCGCACAGCACCGGATAAGCGCCGGGGATTCGGTTTCCTTCCTTTAATATACGCAGGACGTCCGCTCTGTCCATCTCGCTGGAAAACAGCTCTTTGTCATGCCGCGCGGCGAAGGTCCCGTTTTCCGAAATGAAAACGAAATCGTCCGCGTACTTTTCCATCTGCAGCGTCAGCGCCGAATACTGCCGCCCGCTGGCAGGCGCGAAAATCGCGCCGCGCCGGAGCACCTCGCCGATGACCTCGTCGAAATCCGGCGGCAAATCGCTCTGCCCATCCAGCAGCGTGCCGTCCATATCGCAAAAAATCAGCTTGATCTTGTCATTGCTCATTCGCTATTATATCCTTCTCCAGTCAAAATCAATGAATACGACAACCCTGCTGAGGAATTTCAGCTTTGCATAAGCGACTCTATGCGCTAAAGCGCTAAGTGTCGCTAATCGTCAGGCCAGGAAAAGCGCTCGAAGTCGTAGTCAGGGCACTACATCGAGGGCGCTTTGACGCAGCATGGCGGAAAAAGGCCCAGCAGGGCGATATGCGCACCAAGGTTCTTCCGCCATGTAGTCGCCTTTCGCGTAATACGCCGCCCGGGCGCGGCAGCCGCCGCAGGCGCCTTTATACTTACAGACGCCGCAGGCGCCCTTGTAATCGAGGGTCCGAAGGCGGCGGAAAATCTCGGCATTTTTCCAGATTTCATCAAAAGGCGTTTCCCGCACGTCGCCCGCCTCAATGTCGAGATAGGCGCAGGGCTGTACCTTGCCCCGCGGGCCGATGATGCAGTAAGCCGTTCCCGCGAGGCAGCCGCGCCGAAAGCGTGTTTTTACCCCCATCTCAGCCGCGATTCGCATGAACTGCGGCGCACAGGTCGGCTTCAATTCGATATCCACCGTTTTCTGCTTTTCCATGATGCGCGTCAGCACCGCCTCGTACGCTTCGGCGTCGAGGGATTCTTTCTCGATGTTCACCCCGCGCCCCGTCGGTACGAGAAAAAAGAAATGATGGGCGACCGCGCCCTTTTCCACCGCAAAATCAGTGATAGCCTCTAACTCCGGTTCGTTCCAATCCATGACCGTCGTATGGATCTGGAACGGCAGCCCCGCCTTCCAGCAATTTTCCATGCCGCGCACCGCGCCTTCCCACGCGCCGGAAAACGAGCGGAACGCGTCGTGCTTTTCCGCATCGAGAGAATCAAGGGATATCCCCATGCCCATCGCACCTGCCACTTTCAGTTCGCGGGCCTTTTCCCCGGTAATCAGGACGCCGTTCGTGCCGAAGACGGGCCGCAGGCCGACGGCCGCCGCGTGGCGCACCAAGTCCAAAATGTCGGGACGCAGCAGCGGCTCGCCGCCGGAAAAAATCATAATCTTGAAACCGGCGCGGGCAATCTCGCCAATCATTTTCTTCGCCTCGGCGGTGGACAGCTCGTCCTCCGCCTTGCAACCCGCATCGCGGTAGCAATGCGCGCAGTACATATTGCAGGCGTTCGTCGTGTTCCAGGAAACAATCATAGCCCAATCTCCTCGTCCGTCAGATAGCAGGCGGGGTCGGAGGCCCAGTAGTCGCCGGTCCGCGCCTCCGCCCGGGTGCGGAAATTGCCGTTGCAGACGGAAAGGAACCTGCACTTCGCGCAGCGCCCTTTAAGCAGCGGTTTCCGGTCCTTCAGCCCGGCGAGGACCGGATTCGACGCGTCGCACCAAATCTCGCCGAAGGGGCGCTCCTTCACATTGCCGAACGTATAATACTGCGTGAACTGGTCGGGATGGACGTTCCCTTCGGGATCGACCTCTCCGAAAGCGATGCCGGAACGGTTGCCGCCGTTCATGGAAATCAAATCCCAAATCCGCGCCGCCAGTCCTTCGTCGCCGTCCCGCTTCGCCGTCAGGTACAGATAAGCGCCGTCGCAGTGGTTGTCCACGGTCAGGATTTCCTTTTCGAGACCGCGGGCTTCATAGTCCTTCGTACGGCGGATAATCGTATCCATGGCGCGCCGCGATTCGGCGGGCGTCACGTCCTCGTCCGCCATTGCCTCGCCCCGCCCCGCATAGACCAAATGGTAGAAACAGGCGCGGTCGATGTGCTCGCGCTCGATGAAATCAAAAATCCCGTCCAGGTGATCGACGTTCGCCTTATTGATGGTGAACCGAAGGCCGACACGCTGTCCGACCGCCACGCAGTTTTGGATGCCGCGCATCGCCGCGGCGTACGCGCCCTCTTTGCCGCGAAACGCGTCGTTGACGTGTTCCGGGCCGTCCAGCGAAACGCCGACGTAGGCGACGCCCGCCGCCTTGATCTTTTTCGCCGATTCTTCGGTAATCAGCGTCCCGTTCGTTGAAAGCGTCGGACGGACGCCGCGCGCCGAAGCGTATTCCGCCAGCTCGAAAAAATCTTCCCGCGTCAAGGGCTCGCCGCCGGACAGGAGCAGCGCCGGCACATGAAACGCCGCCAGATCGTCGATAAAGCTTTTCGCCTCCGCCGTCGTCAGTTCCCCCGCGTGCTTTTCGGCGTCCGCGCTCATATAGCAGTGACGGCAGCGCAGGTTGCAGGTGCGCGTCATGTTCCACGCCACCACCGGCCCTTTCCCTTCCGACGCGCCGTTTCTCATCTGCGCCGCGCCGTCGCGATAACGCAGCTCGTCCCCCTGATACTCTTTTGCCAGCAACAACTTCGTGACGCTGATCATCCGGTTCTCTCCCTAAATTGAATTCACGCCCCGACTTGCCGGCGCGCTCCGAAAACATGACGATGCTTCATGTTTTCATGCCTTTCATCATAACAAAAAAAGAAGCGGTTATAAAGCCCTTTCGATGAATTTCATCCGGCGCTTTATCCCCGCTTCTTCCTCTTTTTCTTATTTTTTCTGCTTCAGCCCGGAAAGGAGAAGCTCGATCTTCATCCGCACGTTTTCCGCGAACGGGAACTCCAGCGAGCTGAAGGAAGCCGCCTGGAAAATCGAATGAAACAGCTCCGTGACCACCGACGCCGGGATATCCCTGCGGAACTCCCTGCGCGTCTGCCCATACTGCACCACGTCGGAAAACACCGACCGGAACGCGGGCGCAAGCCTCGGACCCAGATCGTGCTTCGGACGCGGCAGCGCCGAACGGTCCGCCGCGCTCAGGAACAGCGGCAGGACGAAACGGTTCTCGTCCAGCTTTTCCGCCGTGAGCATCACGATCTCTTCCAACGCCTGGGGCGCGGGTACTTTCTCCTCCATGCGCCGCGCCGCCAGCTTCTTCGTCTCCTCGACGATCTGCTCCAGCAGACACAGCAAAAGCGATTCCTTGGATTCAAAATAATTGTAGAACGTGCCGATTCCGAGCTCAGCTTCACTCATGATATCGGCGATGGACGTCTCGCGCACGCCTTTCAGCATGAATTTCTTCACGGCGGCGGCCATAATCGTCTGCTTCGACTGCAGCTTTTTTCTCTCGCGGCGTCCCATGGCGACTCCTGCCATATGCTTTCCCTCCTGCCATACCATTGCTCATACATCCGACGGCGTTCTCCCGAACGCCACTTTGGAGCAACCGCCGGCCGGTTCCCGTCAAACCGCCGCCCAAACGGCAATGCCGCAGGAAATCTCTTGCCGGTTTATACCCCCATGGGTATATTATAGCAGGTTTTTTTCAAATTAAAAGAGTTTATGAATATTTTTTTATTTTTCTCGCTATTTTCCCTGGAGCATCCGCCGCATACGCCCAATCGCCGCCGAAAGCTGCGTGTCTTCCGTCGCTCCCTCCGGCAGCTCCGCCTCGACGTCGGGACGAATGCCTTTGCCCTGGATGCTCGTGCCGCTGGGCGTGTAATACCGGGCGACCGTCAGCTTCACCGCGTCTGCCTGTCCGGGAATCGGCATGATGACCTGCACCGAGCCTTTGCCGTACGACGTCTTGCCGACCAGTTCCGCCGCGCCGGCATCATGGAGCGCCCCCGCAAGAATCTCCGACGCGCTGGCGCTGTTCCCGTCGATCAGAACCACCATCGGCAGGATGCCTGATTTTTGCTCGGAATAATATTCTTCCCGCGTGCCGTCGCGCTGCACCACCGAAACGATGAGGCCGGCAGGCACGATTTCCTTGGCGATCTCCACGCAGGAAGTCAGGAGGCCGCCCGGATTCGCGCGAAGGTCGATAATCAAGCCTTTCGCGCCGCTTTCCCGCAAGGACGACAACGCGTCCTTGAATTCCTTGCCGGTATTCTCGCTGAACTGCACGATGCGGATATAGCCGACGCCCGGCTCCTCCAGCATACGCCCCGCCACCGTCTTCACCCGGATATGGTCGCGGGTGATCGCGTAGTCGCGGTTCGCCTGCCCAGCCCTGGCGATGGTCAGCACCACCTGGGAGCCTGCTTCGCCGCGAATGGAAGCCGCCACAAGCTCCGGCTCCATTTCCTTCGTCTCCTCGCCGTCCACGCGCAGGATGCGGTCGCCCGCTTTCAGTCCCGCCGACGCACCCGGCGTCCCGTCCATGACGGAAATAACCTTCACCTCGGCGTCGTCGAATCCCATCACAACGCCGATGCCGCCGAAGGTTCCCTCGGAGTGTTCCTTCAGCTTCTTGTACGTCGCCGGATCGAGATACGCCGAATGCGGATCGCCCAGCGAGCGCACCATGCCGGAAATGGCGCCGTCAATCAGCTTCGACGGTTCCACGTCGTCCACGTATTCCGTCTCGATGAACCGCATCGTCGCGAAAAAGCGGGTGAGCTGCGTCACCTTCGCCTCGTTGAGCCCAAGCAGATATACGAGCCCCGCCGCGACGATGACCAGCGCCGTCATGACGGACAACGCCGCGCCGAAAATCCATTTAATAATACGTCCTATCAAAACCTAAGCCTCCAAAAGCAGAGTGAAGAGTGGAGTGTGGAGATTGCGCTTTCAACTCCTCACTTCTAACTCCTCACTCCTATCTTTTACAAATACCCCATAGGATCGACCGGTTCGCCGCCCTCGCGCACCTCGAAGTGGCAGTGCGGGCCGGTGGAATTGCCCGTGGAGCCGCAATAGGCGATGACCTGGCCCTGGGCGACCGTCTGTCCCTCGCCCACCGCCAGCGCCTCGTTGTGCCCGTACAGCGTCGAGATGCCGCCGCCGTGGTCGATAATCACCGCGTAGCCGTAGCCGGAAATCCAGCCGGAATAAATGACCGTTCCAGCCGCTGCCGCGACAATCGGATCGCCGTAGTCGCCGGCGATATCCATGCCGCTGTGATAGCGGCTGTCGCCGTAAATCGGGTGCGTCCGCCAGCCGTACTCGGAAGTGATCTCGCCCATGATCGGCCAAATCATGGCCCCTGTGCCGCCGCCCGGATACTGGTAACGATATTGGCTGGCGCGAATCAACCGCTCGACTTCCGCAGAAGCTGCAATCAATTCTTCATAAGCCTGCTGCGAAACCTCGCGGTCCGTTTCCACCTTCGCCAGGAGCGCATTCTTGTCCTGCCGTTTCTCCAACAGCTCCAAATGCTTTTCTTCCGCTTCCCGGGCCAGCCGCACCTCATAAGCCCGCTGCCGTTCCAGCTCGGCCCGCGTCGCTTCCACGATGCGCTTGGCCTCATGGACCCGCTTCACCAATTCGTAATCGCTGTTGATGACGCGCTTGAAAAGATCCATGCGCGTCAGGAAATCCGAGAAATCCTTGGCGCCGAACAGCACGTCGATGTAGCTGACCTGCCCGTGCATATAGATATTGCGGATGCGCCCGCGCAGCTGGGCCGTCTTGCCCGCCAGCTCCTTTTCCGTCGCTTCCAGGAGCTCCGCGTTTTCCTCGATGCGCTTCTCCGTCGCCGCGAGCTCTCCCGCAATCTGATTGTACTCCGCTTCGGCTTCCTTCACTTCCTCCGACAACTCCCGGAGCTGCTCTGAAATCGTGCCGATGCGTGCGTCGAGCTGTTCCGTTCTCGCCTGCTGCTCCTCCGCCTGCCTCTGGAGGTCTTCCAGCTGCGCTTCCAGCTCCTGCGTTTCCGCGTCGTCCGCCAAGGCGAAAGACGCCGGCGCTATGCAAACCAGCCAGGCGAGGAATATGGCGACAGCCCGCGCCCTCCAACCCTTCATAGACGCGCCTCCTTAGGCCTTCAGGAATTTCTTCAGCGAAATCGTGCTGCCCAACGCCCCGACAAACATGCCGCAGATGAGAATCGCGGCGGTCACATAATGCAGGAACGGATTCTCGGGAAGCAGCGGGAAAAACGCCAGCGTATCGTAAATCTTCGCGGCGATCACGCGGTACGCCCCACGAAGGACAATCGCCGCCACAATACCGCCCAAGCAGCCCAGCACAATGCCTTCCAAAAGGAACGGCCAGCGGATAAACCAATCCGTCGCCCCCACATATTTCATGATCGCGATCTCTTTGCGCCGTGCAAAGACCGTCAGCCGGATCGTGTTGGAAATGATGAAGAGCGTCGCCATCGCCAGCACGAACATCAGCGCGAGGCCGAAAAGCCGCACGAGACGCGTGATGTCAAACAGGTGCTCCACCACGTCCTGCCCGTATTTCGCCGTCTCCACGCCCGGCATCTCCGCGATGGTCTCCGCCGCCGTCCGCACCATATCGGGCCGGAGGATGCGCACTTCGAAGGAATTGGGCAGGGGATTCGTCTCCCCGAGGGAATCCAGCAGGAACTGCTGATCGCCCAGCCGCTCGCGAAAACGCTTCATCGCCGTTTCACGATCGATGTACTTCACCGATTCCACGCCCTGCATCTGGGTGATCCGCTCTTCCAGCGCGTGGATGCCGCTGTCGCTGACCTCGTCCCTGATATAGACGCTGATCTCCACCTGCGACTCCAAGGACGCCACCATGCGGTTCATGTTTACCACGAGGATCAAAAACATGCCCAGCACGAAAAGCGAAACCGCCACCGTGCCGATGGAGGCAAACGACATCCAGCTGTTCCGTTTCAGCGAAATCATCGTCTCCCGGACGATATATTCGCTCGTGCTAATTTTCATAACCGTATGCCCCCTGCGCCTCGTCGCGCACGATATGACCGTCTTCTATGGCGATTACCCGCCGCTTCATGGCGTCTACGATGTCCTTGTCATGAGTCGCCATCACGATGGTCGTGCCGTCCGCATTGATGCGTTTGAAAATATCCATGATATCCCAGGACGTCTCCGGGTCCAGATTGCCCGTCGGCTCGTCCGCGATCACCAGCGCCGGATGATTGACGATGGCGCGGGCAATGGCCACGCGCTGCTGCTCGCCGCCCGAAAGCTGGGAAGGAAAGCATTTGTACTTGTCGCGGAGCCCGACGATGTCCAGCACCGCGTTCACGCTGTGCTGGATCTTGCGGCGCGGCGCCTCGATGACCTGCATCGCGAAGGCCACGTTCTCCGTCACCGTCTTATCCGGCAGCAGCCGATAATCCTGAAAAATGACGCCGAGTCCGCGCCGCAGGAACGGCACGTCGCTGTGTTCCATGTGGATCACGTCCTGCCCGTTCACGACGAGGGAGCCCTCGGAGGGAAGCACCTCGCGGAACAGCATGCGGATAAACGTGGATTTCCCCGCGCCGCTGGCCCCGACGATAAATACGAACTCGCCCTTGTCGATATGCACATTCACATGGTCGAGCGCCATCGCCCCGTTTTCATAAACCTTGGAAACGTCTCTCATGTCGATCATCGTGAAACCTCCGACGTTCTTTTCGCCATTTAAACACTCTATTGTTTATAATACCATTTTTAGCGGAAAATATAAAGCATTTTGCGAAAGATTCACAATGATGTTGCACCGCAGGCGGCTTTCAAAGAAATACCACCCTGTCAAAACGCGATGCAGGAAGATTTTTCTATCGACAAAATTTGAACAACGGCGTTATAATATGAAAAGCGGTTATGAAAATTCACGAATACAAGGAGGCTATCCTATGACAATCCAGGAATACACGGAATCCTGCCTGAAATTCGCCGAGGCGTCGAAGGGCTGGGAAAAGCTTGACGAGAATTCCTTCTACACCACCTTCGACAAGACCTGGGAGATGTCTGGCGACAACCAGAACGGCGGCGTCGGCGTCGAGTGGGCGTTTCATCTGTCGGAAGACGAGATTCGCGCCCAAGCGGCGGAAAAATTCCTCGCCTATATCGCGCAGGAGCTGGATATGGCCCTCGCCCTCGGCGGCGAGGAGCTGACCTACACCGCGCAGATGCTTTCGGGACTTTTGAAGCCCGGCGTTTTCAGCAATTCAGAAATCAAATAGACAGGCAAAAACGGAACGGTGAAATTCGCCGTTCCGTTTTTCACGCCGCTTCTCCTATTTTTTGCGTTCTTTTATTCTAAAACGTGAATTCGGGAATCGTTTCCAAATGTTTCACGTGAAACATTTTTTTCGGTTTTTCGATTATTGTTATTTTGGTATTTTCTTTGGCGAAAGGTTTTGATGTTGGCTTATATCGTTGTAACTGTTCGTCGTCGTGAAACAATCAAAGGGGAGGGCGTTGCCCTCCCCTTTGCATCCTCTCCCACACGAGGGAGGTCCCTCGTGGCTCCCCGAAGGGGCCGTGGGCCCAAGATTCCGCGGTGAAAGTCCAGAACAGAGTTATCGGACAGTTCATCCCGCGATTCAGCCCCTTGACGACTTAAAGTTTAGCCCATTTTTGCGGGTTGGATTTTCGCAACGCAGACGTAATCCAAAGTATGTAACATGGGCTAAAGTTTAAGCTGCTCCAACCGTGAACGCGGGATGAACAAAGCAGAAAGCAATTCATTCCTTTGACCGCGGACTCTCGGCCCCGCAGGGCCTTTCAGGGGTTTCAAAAGGGGACGTAGTCCCCTTTGTGGGGAGGATTGGAGGGGCGAAGCCCCTTCAAATCTATTCCACGACGATAAATAGCAGCAATCGTGCAAGCCACCGTCAAAGCCTTTCGCAGAAAAATATCAACGCGCCAGCGTTATATCTTCCCCTCCAGCAGCCGCACAGCGGCGGAGGCGCCGATGCGGTCGCAGCCCTGTTCGAGATACGCCTCCATATCCTCCACGGTGCGGATGCCGCCCGCCGCTTTCATGCGAACGCCCGGGCCGATATGGGCGCGAAACAGCGCAATATCCTCATGGGTCGCGCCCGCTTTCCCAAATCCCGTGGACGTCTTGATGAAGTCGGCGCCCCCCGCGGTCACGGAGCGGCAGACCGCGATTTTCTCCTCCTCCGTCAAATCGCAGGTTTCAACAATGATTTTCAGGAGCTTGCCGCAGACGGCCTCCTTCAGCGCGGCAATCTCCCGCGTGACCGCGTCAAAATCCCCGTTCTTGACGTCTCCGCGGTTGATGACCGCGTCGATTTCATCCGCGCCGTTTTCCACCGCTTCCCGCGCGGCGAAAACCTTCGCCGCCGTCGTGTCGTAACCGAGCGGGAAGCCGATCACCGTGCAGATGTTCAAATCCTTGCCATATTCCTTTCGAAGCCTCGCCACATAAGCGGGCGGCACGCAGACCGACGCCGCCCGGCAGCGAAGCGCCTCCTCCGCGGTGCGCCGCATTTCCTCCCAAGTCGCCGTCGGGGCAAGCAAAGTATGATCGACGTGCGAAAGGATTTCCGAAGCCTTCATGTGCCATCTCTCCTGTCCATCGCGATTTTTTCGTTTTTCCCATGATAATCCAGAACGCCGCCGAAGCGCAAGCAGGATTTTCTTTTCGGGGCAGGAATTATTTTTTATATGGCGAATATATTCAGCAAGAAACCTTAAGACGATTTTCAGCAAATGAACCTAAAATAGAGCTCAGTTTCGGATATGGAGTGAATTACGGTGAAAATTAATCGGCATGCGCAAGCTTCGCGCGAAGCGGATATCCTGATCCAAGCCGCGAACGAACGCCGACAGCTGAATAAAATGAAGCTCCCCGGCGAGCCCGTACTGAAGGAAAAACCTAAACGTCTCGACAACGACGGCCTGCAGGATTCCATCGGGAATCTGCTGGGCCGGTACGGCCAAAAGATCGAGGAGCAGCAGGCGGCGACGGCCGCCGAAACAAAAGAGAACGAGCCCTGGAAGAACGACCTTCCCGCGCAGCCGTCCTCCAAACAGTCCCACGATTACCGCGCTTGACGGCGCGGCTTTTCGTCTGTGCAAAAGGAGCCGTCATGTCCTTATACATCACCGCGGATATCGGAGGAACCTCCGTCAAGTTAGGCGTCGCCGACGAAAAGGGCGCGATCCTCGCCCGCATGGCCGTGCCGAATCCCGTCCGGGAACAGGGCGTGGACGCCATACTCGAAGCCGTCTCGGCAAAGATCCGCGTCTTCAGGGAGAGCTATGCGATCTCCGGTCTCGCCGTTTCGACGGCAGGCGTCGTCGATAAGAACGGCGTCGTCCTGTGCGCCGGGACAAATTTTCCCGGATACAGCGGCACTCCCCTTGCCGAGAAGCTCGGCGCTCTTTGCGGGCTTCCCTGCACTGCGGCCAACGACGCCGCCTGCGCCGCTCTCGGCGAGGCATGGCTCGGCGCCGGCAAGGACGCCTCGCCCTTCGTCTGCGTCACGCTCGGCGCGGGCATCGGCAGCGCCATCCTTATCGACGGCAGCCTCCTTTCGGGGGCTTCTAACTTCGCCGGGGAAATAGGATGCCTCCCCTTTGAAGGCGGCATCCTGGAAGACTTCGCTTCCGCCCGCGCCCTTGTCCGCTCCGTCGCGAAGGCGAAAAATCTTTCCGAAAGCGGTCTGGACGGCGCTAAGGTCTTGGACATGGCAAGAGCGGGAGACCCGGCGGCGCAGTCCGGCGTTCAGCGCCAAATGCGAGCCTTGGCGGCAGGCCTTGCGGCGGTTTTTCTCATCGTCGATCCGGCGGTGGTCGTCATCGGCGGCGGACTTTCCGCCGGCGCCGACGTGCTCGCTCCCGTTTTGGAGCAGGAGCTCTCCCTTCTGCGGGACGCCGCTCCCCTGCCCCGACCGCGCATCCTTTTTTCCTCCCTCGGCAACGACGCGGGAATGCTCGGCGCGCTGTCCTATCATTTACGAAACAAACCCTGAAATAGAGAACCATACCACAACAACCTGACAGGAGGTCATGGAATGGACGTCAGAATCAAGGAAACATACGACGAAATCAGCGACGAGGCCGCGCAGATCGTACTCCGGCAGCTGCAGGAAAAGCCCGACAGCGTGCTGGGGCTGACGGCAGGATCTTCTCCCATGGGGCTTTACGAGCGGCTGCAGCAGGCCTACCGGGAAGGCCGCGCCGATTTCTCCCGCGTCCGGGTCTTCACCCTCAGCGAATACATCGGCCTCGGCGCGGAGCAGGAGCAGAGCTTCACTTACTACACTCGCAAGAATTTCTGCGACGGACTGAATCTCTCGGAAAAAAACATCCGCATGCCCGACGGCATGGCCGACGACATCGCCAGCGAATGCGCCCGCTACGGCGAAGCCATCGAAGCGGCGGGCGGCATCGATATGATGATTCTCGGCATCGGCCCCAACGCCCATATCGGCTTCAACGAGCCCGGTCCCTGTTTCGTTCCCGAAACTCACGTCGTCGAACTGTCTGAAGCCACCCGCGCCGCGAACGCGCGCTTTTTCGACAATCCCGAGGACGTGCCCCACTGGGCCGTCAGCATGGGCATGCGCGACATCATGTTTTCCCGTCACATCCTGCTGCTCGCCAGCGGCGCGGGAAAAACCGAAGCCCTCGCTTTGGCCGTGAACGGCGACATCACGCCGAAAGCTCCCGCCTCCGTGCTCCAGCTTCACCGGGGCGCCATCGTCATCGCCGACCGCATCGCGGCGAGACGGCTGCCCGGTTACGAGGACGAGCTGTCATGAAAGCGATTTTTGGCGGCAAACTGATAATTCCCGATGCGCGGGGCGATTTTCGCGTGCTCTCTGAGCACGCGCTTCTTTATGACAAAAACATTGCCCGCGCCGTTCCCGAATCCGAGCTTTCCGCCGACGACCGCGACAATTTCTCAGAGCGTATCGACGCGAGCGGCGCGTTTGTCTCGCCGGGCTTTGTCAATATCCACGTCCACGGCGCGATGGGATACGACGCGATGGACGACGACGAAGCCGCCGTCCCTGCCATCGCACGGCATCAGGCGTCCACCGGCGTCACCGCTTTTCTCCCCACCACCATGACCTGCCCCCTGCCCGCCGTCCGCCGCGCCCTCGAACGCATTCGCGCGGCGATGAAGAAACCCGGCGGCGTGCGCGTGCTCGGCGCCCACATGGAAGGCCCGTTCATCAACGCCGCCCGCTGCGGCGCGCAGGACGCCGCCCATATCGTCCCGGCGGACTTCGCTTTGCTTGAGCCATTCCTCGACGTACTGCGGCTCGTCACCTTCGCCCCGGAAACCCTGCCGGAAGCCTCAGGCTTCGTCGAAGCCTGCAAAAGCAAGGGCCTCGTCCTCTCCATCGGGCACAGCGCGGCGGACTATGAAACGGCGCTCCGTTTCATCACCGGGAAAGGCGTCCGCCACGTCACCCACCTTTACAACGGCATGGCGCCATTCCATCACCGTGCCCCTGGTCTTGTGGGGGGCGCCCTTGACACCGACGCCGACTGTGAGCTTATCGCCGACAATATCCATTCCCATCCGGCGGCGCACCGGCTCCTCTGGCGCGCCAAGCAGGGAAAGAACATCATCCTCATCACCGACTCCATGCGCGCCGCGGGCCTTGGTGACGGCGAATCGGAACTGGGAGGTCAAAAAGTCTTCGTCAAGAACAACGTCGCCGCCCTCGCCGACGGCACGATTGCCGGGAGCGTCCTCACCATGGACCTCGCCGTGAAAACCTTTGCCGAGAATACCGGCTGCGGCCTCCCGGCCGCCGTCGCCTGCTCCTCGAAAGCGCCCGCCGAGAGCCTCGGGCTTTACGGTGAAATCGGCTCCATCGAGCCGGGCAAGCGCGCCGATCTCACCATCTTCGACGACCAGGTACGCATCCAAACAACCATCGTAAACGGAGATACCGTCTATACGTCCTCAAAATAGCGGGCCGTATTTTTTCCGGTTCGTTTCTGAAGAACTTCTTTACAGGTCTCCGTCAAAATATGCTATAATAGGAGCACGCAACAAAAGGCGCTCTTTTTTGCCGCGCCTTCCGTGTCTTATTTGCATTTGCGAGGAGAATCATCATGACCATTCACGGCGCAGTCATCATAGAACAGGGCGTGACCTTCGCCATCATCTCCGTCAAGCCCTTTGTCACGCAATACACGGCCCGGGCCACGGCCTTCCGCCAGGAAATTTCCTATTTCTTCCCCAACATGCCGATCATCCTCATGTCCCAGGACGCCAACGGCACGCCCCACTATTTCGGGCGCAAGGACATCGTGGATTTTCTGAAGACCATCCGCGTCGATCAGATTCCGTGGAAGGAATATCACGTGTACTGACTCCTTCCCGTTGCGGTCGGACGGAGAAATTTCAAAAAATCGTTGACACCCAAAGACGCGCGTGATATTATAATATCCGTTGATTGCGAAAGCAGTCCTGGCCTGGTAGCTCAGCTGGATTAGAGTATTTGGCTACGAACCAAAGGGTCGGGGGTTCGAGTCCCTCCCAGGTCACCATCAGTAAAATCAAGGCTCCGAGAGTTTTCTCTCGGAGCCTTTTTGTATCTCGAAAACCCCCGGTTCGACCGGGGGTTCAGTTACCTTATAGGTATGAGTCTTCAAAGGAACGAAAAAGCCCTCCTGTGATAAGATGAA
>ONUH01000015.1 GCA_900321035.1 uncultured Selenomonadales bacterium
CCGCCGGAACAGCGTGGACTTCAACGCGGGCGGCCACTACGACCTGGACGCGGTGACCAGCAGCGTGCTTCGGGTAGGCGCACGGTACATCCTGAAGCGCAATAAATGGAACTTTTACGCGGGCGCGGCCTACGAGCACGAATTCGACGGCAAGGCCAACGGCACGGCGGACGGCGTGGCCATCCGGGGTGCGGACACTTCGGGCGGCAGCTTCCGGGGCGAGCTCGGCGCGACGGTAAAACCGGGCGAGAACAGCCCGTGGAACATCGACCTGAACCTCTCCGGCTTCGCGGGAAAGAAGCAGGGATTTACCGGCGGAGTATCTGTGGCGCTGATGTTTTAACGTACTTAACCTTCCCCTCTGGGGAAGGTGGCAGCCCGCAGGGCTGACGGATGAGGTCTTGAAAACGCGGCGGCTAACACAAGCGCAACGGCATGGAAACCTCACCCACCGCTAACGCGGTCCCCGTAACAGTCCAGTGGACTGTTACGCCCCAGAGGGGAGGGCTAAGTGACGGAGACGTTTATATTTTATGTGTATGAAAGGAAGCCAATCTCAATGATAACCAAACTTTCCTCCCGCAGGAAATCCCAGGCCGTTCTCGCACTTGCCGTCGCGCTGTGGACAGCGGGCGGCGGGGTCGCGTCGGCGACGGATACGGTCATCAACGAGGACTATTATGGGACATTATATGACAACGATGACGATTCCAGCAACAATACGCTCACGGTGAACAACGCTATCGTTTATGGCTCGGTTAACGGCGGCGTCAGTTCTAGCGCCGACGTGACGGGTAATACGGTCACGCTGAACGGCGCTACCGTTATGGAAGGAGTTTGCGGCGGCTCTGCAATACAGGGTACGGTCAAAGGTAATACCGTCATAGCGACTAACTCCAAAATCAACAATCTCGTCTACGGCGGCTATGTAGAATCAGGCACAGCCGCAGGTAATACCGTTACGCTGAAAGGCACTACCGTCAACGGTACCGTTTTCGGCGGGTCTACACCTACAGGCGGCGACGCTATGAACAATACGGTTCGCCTAATCAATACCACTATAAACGGCGACGTTTTCGGCAGTTATCAGTACTCTGGCAGCGGCAACGTTACGAACAATACGATTCTCCTAATCAATACCACTATAAACTGCGACGTTTACGGCGGTTATCAGCACTCTGGCAGTAGCAACGTTACGAACAATACGATTCGCCTAATCAATACCACTATAAACCGCGACGTTTTCGGTGGTTATAAGGAGTCTGGCAGCGGCAACGTTACGAACAATACGATTCGCCTAATCAATACCACTATAAACCGCGACGTTTGCGGCGGTTATAAGAAGTCTAGCGCCGGTGACGTCGTCACGGGCAACACGCTGAACCTTTTGGGCGCGAATTTGGTAGGGGGTGAGGTAAGAAATTTCGAGACCATCAACATCCGGCACGCGCGATGGGGTACTCCTGCGCTGGCAGGGCCCGCGAACGCTATCAAGAACGCAGATGGCAGCACACCCAAC
Organism: uncultured Selenomonadales bacterium; assembly: GCA_900321035.1. Classification (GTDB taxonomy): domain Bacteria; phylum Bacillota; class Negativicutes; order Selenomonadales; family Selenomonadaceae; genus RUG12372. The sequence continues at coordinate 1,520 of ONUH01000015.1, forward strand.
ATCAACGCGGACGGCATCATATTTAGCAACGTGCCCAGAGTGAGGGTGAACATGGGGACGACGTTGATCAAAAATGCGATGCCGGCGGCAGCTTATCCGGACCAAAATGTTTCCTTTCGCTTCGGCACGACGCTGAAAGGTACAGGCAAGACAAAGCATATCGGAAACGACCTGATCTTTACCGTGAATACGAAACCGGACGGCACGCCCGACGTGGAGGTACAGGAGCAGACCCACAACGTACTGATGGGCGCGGGGGCCGGCATGGCGACGCTCTCCGCCGGCAACGACTTCATCGGCGCGGCCACGGAAGGGCTGGGACAGGCGGCGAACGCCGGGGCGGACGGTATCTCCTCCTATGCGCAGATGGGCGGCGGCTCCATCCGGCAGGAAACGGGCAGCCACATCGACGTCAAGTCATGGAACGCGGTCCTGGCTCTCGGGCGGAAAAACGAGAAACCGCGCGGCACATTCGAATACGGCGCGTTCTTCGAATACGGGCGCGGCAACTACACCACCCACAACGGCGACCTGCGGGGCGACGGCTTCACCTACTACACGGGCGGCGGGCTTCTCGCGAAATATACGGCGAAAGGCGGCGCGTACGTCGAAGGCAGCCTGCGGGCGGGCAGCGTCCACGGGGAAACGCAGAGCATCATGCTCGACGAGAACGACGAACCGTACAACTGCGAACTGGACGCGCCGTATTTGGGCGCGCATATCGGCGTCGGCAAGGAAATCGCGCTGAAAAGCGGCGACAGCGTGGACGTCTACGGAAAATATTTCCTGAACCGCCGGAACAGCACCAGCTTCGACTTCGGCGGCCAGTACGAACTCGACGCGCTGACGAGCAAAGTGCTGAGAGTGGGCGCGCGCTACACGATAAAGCGCGGCGGCAAGTGGAACTATTACGCGGGCGCAGCCTATGAGCATGAATTCGACGGCAAGGCGAGCGGCACGGCGGACGGCTTCGCGATCCGGGGCACCGACCCCAGCGGCGGCAGCATCCGCATGGAGCTCGGCGCGACCATGGAACCGGACGCGAAGAGCCCGTGGAAGCTCGACCTGAACCTCTCCGGCTTCGCGGGAAAGAAACGGGGAATGACAGGCGGGGTGAGCGTGGCGTTTATGTTTTGAGAGTGAGGAGTGGAGAGTGGAGAGTTAACGAACCCTTGCCTTCCCCTCTGGGGAAGGGGGACCGGCGAAGCCGGTGGATGAGGTTTTGAAATCGTATGCATAACATATATCGTCAGGATTTGCGAGAAAAGGCGCAAATTTTACGAAAGAATATGACGCCGCAGGAAAAGCACTTGTGGTATGACTTCCTGCGAGACTATCGCCCGCGCTTTTATCGTCAAAAGCCTATGCTTACCTATATATTGGATTTTTATTGTCCTAAAGCTCGAATTGCCGTAGAAATTGACGGTTCCCAGCATTTCGAGGAAAACGCAATGCTATATGATGAGAGCCGGACGCAGGAGCTTCACGACATTGGAATCGACATATTGCGGTACACAAACCGAGACGTCGAGAATACATTTAAAAGCGTATGTTTAAGCATTGAAGCGGCAATCAAGGAAAAGATAAATTAAAGGAACAACAAGGAACCTCACCCACCGCCTGCGGCGGTCCCCCCTCCCCATAGGGGAGGGCTAAGTAACGGCGTCGCGTCAAGAAACAATCCAATGGACTGTTTCGCCCTCCCCTTTGATTACGACGATGAACAGTTGTAATCATACAACCCATCATCAAAACCTTTCTCTAAAAGTTTATTATTATATTTTGCCAAACTAAAAAAGTACGGTTTCCGATTCGGAAACCGTACTTTTTTTGTCCTCAATACCTGTCAGTCTTGTGATTTGCTCCAAAATGTGGATTTCAGGTACAGCAGCAGGAACACTGCGGCAAACACTACGCCGGCGGGGCAGCTCACGCTGGGGGGAAGCCGGAGCCCTTCTCCCGCCTGCAGGATATACGTGGTGGTGACCGCCGACATGAAGGTGGCCGGAACTGCCGCGATGAGCGAGATCATCTTGTTGTCCATCTTGCGGTAGAGATAGATGGCGCCCGTCCAGAGCACGATCATGGCCAGCGTCTGGTTCGTCCAGGAGAAATAGCGCCATACGATGTTGAAATTGATCTGCGAAAGCGCGCCGCCGACGGCGAGCAGGGGAATCGCGAAGGCGAGCCGCTTGCCCCATTCCTTCTGCGGTATGCCGAACCAGTCTGCCAGCGTCAGCCGTGCGGAGCGGAAGGCCGTGTCGCCGGAGGTGATCGGGCAGGCAATGACGCCCAGCATCGCAAGGGTCGCGCCGACGCCCGTTCCGAGGAAGCCGACGCAGATGTCGTAGACCGCGCCGCCGGGGCCGCCCTTCGCGAGCGACGCCGCGAGGCCAGCCGTCCCGTCGTAGAAGGTCATGCCCGCCGCCGCCCAGATCAGGGCGATGATGCCTTCGGCGACCATGGCGCCGTAAAATACGGGCCGCCCCAGCCGCTCGTCTTTCAGGCAGCGCGACATGATGGGGGACTGGGTGGCATGAAAGCCCGAGATCGCGCCGCAGGCGACGGTGATAAACATCAGCGGCCAGATGGGCATGGTCTCCGCCTTCGGGTGGAGATTGGCCAGCACCATTTCCGGCATCACATGGCCGCCCACGCCGGTGAACATGCCGACCATGATGCCAAGGGCCATGAGGATGAGGCATGCGCCGAAGAGCGGATAGAACCGCGCGATGATCGCGTCGATCGGGAGCAGCGTCGCGAGGAAGTAATACGCGAGCACGATGAAGAGCCATACCTTGAAATCCATGGCCGTGAGCTTCGTGAGGAGCATGGCGGGTCCCGTCATGAACACCGTGCCGACCAGCACCAGCAGCACGACGGAAAAGACGCGCATGACGGCGAGCATCGCCGGCCCCATGTAGATGCCGACTACCTCGGAAATGCTCTTGCCGTCCTCCCGGATGGAAATCATGCCGGAAAGATAGTCGTGGACGCCGCCCGCGAAGATCGTCCCGAGCACGATCCAGAAGTAAACGGTCGCCCCCCAGAGCGCGCCGCCCAAGGCCCCGAATATGGGCCCGAGCCCCGCGATATTGAGGAGCTGGATCATGAAGACCTTCCACGTCGGCAGCGGCATATAATCCACGCCGTCATTGAGCCTGACCGCCGGCGTCTCCCTGTCCGTCGGGCCGAAGGCGGCGTCCACGATCTTGCTGTAAACCGCGTACCCGATCACAAGCGCCGCAAGCGCTATCAAAAATGTTGTCATATTCCTTGCCTCCCTGCGTCTCGATGTCCCCGCCCATGCATTCCGGGCGGGCGTCGGAAGAGATCAGTTATTTTTCGTCGTTCAGCAGCAGCTTCGTGAACGCGGAGCGGCTGACGACGCCGACGAGCTTTCCGTCCTCCGTGACGAATACGCGCTTGATCTTTTTGTTGAACATCAGGTTTCCCACTTTTTCCAAGCTGTCCGAAGCCTCGACGGTCATTGCGGGCGCGGTCATGACGTCTCCCGCGGTCTTGCCCATGTATTTCCGGATCGCGTCCCGATGCTGCTTCTCCCGGTCGGGGTCCCCCCAAATCATCGTCCAAATGCTGGGCTCGTTGGGTTTGATCTGCTTCCGCATCAGGTCCAGCTCGCTGACGACGCCGAGGATCTCTCCCTGCTCGTTCACCACGGGAAGGCCAGAGATGTCGTGATCCAGCATCTTCCTGGCGATTTCCTTGACGGGCGTGTTTTCGCCGACCGTCACGAGTTCTGTCTTCATTACGTCTTTTGCAAGCATTTCGATTGCCTCCTAAGATTGAAAGATTATATATATCATATCACATTCGCAGGCTGTTTGCATGAAGTCTTTACCCGATGGGGAAAAAGGAAAACGGCCCCCGCCGCTGCCGGCGGAAGGGGGCGCGGGGCGTTTTCACGCTTCCAGCGGCACGAAATCGAACAGCTCGCTGTCGAAAAGTCCGCGGGCGGTGAGCTTCAGCGCCGGAATGACGGGCAGCGCCATGAAGGTCAGCAGCATGATCGGCTCCATGTCAGGATTGACGCCCAGCTCCGTCCGGGCTTTCTCGTGGATCGCGCCCAGCCGCTCCGCGACCCATTCGGCGCTTTCCGTGGTCATCAGGCCCGCGATGGGAAGCGGCATGGAGGCCAGCACTCTGCCGTCCTTGACGACGACCATGCCGCCCTCCATCCCGATCAATGTTTCCACGGCGAAGGCCATTTCCTCGTTGCTGACGCCCGCCGCGATCAGGTTGTGGGAATCGTGGGCCACCGACACGGCGACGGCACCTGCTTTTATGCCGTAACCGCCCAGGAGCCCGACGCCGACCCGTCCCGTGCCGCGGTGACGCTCGACGACCGCCAGCTTGCAGACGTCCCGGGCGGGGTCGAAAACGAAGTCGCCGCCGCCGTCCGTCCGGACCGTGACGATCTCCTTCGTCGTCACGATGCTGTTCTTCTGCACGCCGATGACGCGGGCCCTGCCGCTGCGGAGCTTCACTTTGAGCCGGTCCGCCGAGAAGTCCCTGACCTTGACGCTGCCGCGCACGGCGGAGATGTCGGCGAGGGACAGCTCCGGCAGATAGCGGCCCTCCTCGGCGACCAGCTCGCCGCCGAGGAATACGCGATGCACATGGAAATCCTTCAAGTCGTCCAGCAGTACGATATCCGCCCGACGGCCCGGCGCGATGGCGCCCCGGTCACAGAGGAGGAACGCCTCCGCCGCGTTCAGCGTCGCCATGCGGACGGCTGTTACCGGATCGAAGCCTTCCTCCACGCAGATGCGCAGATGGCGGTCTATATGTCCTTCGGTCAGGATGGTTTTCGGCTGGCAATCGTCGGAGCAGAACAGCGCGCGGCGGCTGCTGGCCTCGGTGACGCCCGCAAGGAGGTTGCGCAGGTCGTGACAGGCGGAGCCTTCCCGCAGCATGGCGTACATGCCTTTCGCGATGCGCGCGCGGATTTCTTCCGCCGTCCGGCATTCGTGGTCGCCGAGGATGCCGGCGCAGGCGTAGGCGTTCAGTTCCCGGCCGGAGAGCGCCGGCGCGTGGCCGTCTACGATCTTTCCCGCGCGGCGGGCCAGCGTCAGTTTGTCCAGTACCGCGTCGTCGGCGCGGAAGACGCCGGGGGTATTCATGAATTCTCCCAGCCCGAAGATGCGTCTGTCCGCGAGCAGCTCTTCCATGTCCGCCGCGTCTAATTTCGCGCCCGCGTCCTCGAAGGGCGTGGCGGGCACGCAGGAGGGCATCGCGAACAGGATGCTGAGCTTCGTGCCTTTCGCCGCTTCCATCATGTAGCGGACGCCGTCGAGGCCGCAGACGTTGGCAATCTCATGAGGGTCGGCGATGATGGTGGCGGTCCCGCGGGGGACGAGCATGCGCCCCGCCTGCTCCGGGCTGAGGAAGGACGATTCGATATGGGTATGGGCGTCGATGAAGCCCGGCGCGGCAAAGCGGCCCTCCGCGTCGACGGTCCCGCGTCCCTCGAAGCCCGCCTCCGTGCCGACGATCACGCCGTCCAGGACGGCAATCTCGCCCGATTCGATTTCCCCGGAAAAGACGTTGACGATCCGGCAGTTCTTCACTACGAGATCCGCCTTCGTCCGCCCCGCCGCAGCGTCGATCTGCCGCCTGAGCGCTTCCTTTTCCGTCATGTGCGTGCCTCCCCCGTTGGCGGGCGTTTCAGGCCCGACCATTTCGTCTCCGCCGCTTCGCGGATATTTCCGGTCTGCGGATTCATGGGCAGCTCAATCTCTTGGTCGCTCATGGCTGTTTCCTGTGGGTGAAATAAGAAAAGCAGCGACGGCGAAAATTGCCGCCGCCGCTCTTTCGGCTCCAACAGCATCAAACCAATACGGCCACGCCTACGGCGGCAACCGCGACCTCAGCCTCAGCCGCCGCGGTGGTGCCCGTTACCGCAGCCTCCACTCCGTAAACGGCGGTTGCCGTATCGGTATACGTCTCGCACGAGTCGCCGCCCGCTACCATTTTCAGCTCGGTCTGCGACAGGGACTGCGGCGAAGCGGGGAGAATGATATAGCGGATATCGTCGGTGTTCTGGATGATACGGACCTCGGTTCCCTCGGGAAGCAGGGCGTCGTCTGCCTCCGCACGGTTCAAGAAGCGCTTGGCCATGTCCTGCACGGCCGCTTTCGTCTTCTCGTGGGGAAGCACCAGGTACCTGACCTGTTTCGGCTGTTCGATGACCTTGTAGGTCACGCCTTCCTCCACGACGAAGCCCGCCTCGGAGAGAACGCTCTCCGGGTCCTCGAGGAAGCGTTTCTTATGTGCTTCGTCTTCCCAGCACTTGACGACGACCTCGCCGTATTTCACCGGATTGTTCTTTCTGTCTGCCATTTGTACCATCCTTTCTTGGTTGGATTGAGAATGATATTTCATAGCGCCTGTATTGCTCGTAGGCGATTATGACGAGAGGTTTTTTCGTTGGCTCATACGATTATGACTGTTCACCATCGTGCAATCGATTTGACGGGGCTTCGCCCCTTCAAACTTCCCCACCAGCAGGGACTGCGTCCCCGCTGGACACCCCTGAAAGGCTCTGCGGAGCCGGTATTCCGCGGTGAAAGTTCATAACAGCTTAGCGGGCAGTTCATCCCGCGATTCAGCCTCTCGGCGGCTTAAAGTTCAGCCCATTTTACAGAGTTAAATGTTTGCGCCGCGAAGCCCACTCCCGCAAAAATGGGCTAAAGTCAAAGTTATTAAGAGCTTTCTCGCGGGATGATCAAATCCGAAAGTCATACTTTCCTTTGACCGCGGATTCTTGGCCCCGCAGGGCCTTTTCGGGGGATTCGCAAGGGGCTCTCCCCTTGTGTGGGGAGGTTCGTCACAGTCCACTGGACTGTGACGGGGGCAAAGCCCCGCCAAGTTTATTACACTACCCCAGATTGTGCCGGAACAGCCATCCGGCCACCGGGAAGGCCACGGCGGCGACGGCCAGCATCGGCACGAAATTCCACGCGATGGCGGAAAGGCCGACGCCTTCAAGATACACCCTCCACACCGAATCAAGGGCGAAGCGGAGCGGGTCGGCGTAGGTCAGGATCTGCAGGATCTCGGGCATGTTCGCCACCGGCGTCGCGATGCCGGAGAGCAGGATCATCGGCATCAGCAGCAGGAAACAGTAGACCATGACCTGCTGCATGGTGGACGAGATGGCGGAAATGGAAAGACCGATGCCCGTGCAGCTCAGCGTGAAGACGAAAATCACCGTCCAGAGCGTCAGCGGGTTGCCCGCCATCGGAACCTGGAACCAGAACCTGCATATCAGGAGCACCAGCGTGGACTGGATCATGCCCATCAGCACTGGCACCGCCGCTTTGCCGATCAGGATAATCGACGGCGAAATGGGCGTCACCAGGAGCTGGTCGAAGGTGCCCTGCTCCCGTTCCCGGGCCACGGAGAGGCCGCTCAGGATCAGCACCTGGTTGAAGGCCAGCATCGCGATCAGCGACGGCAGGAACGTCCAGCGGGTAATCAGGTTCGGGTTGTACCAGGAGATGGTTTCCAATGACACAGCCGTCGCCTTCGGATTGCGCTCCGCGTTGAACGCGGCGGCGATGCGCTCGACGTAGCTGCTGGCGGCGTTGGCGGTCATGGTATTCCGCCCGTCGGTGATGACCTGGATGGGCGAGGCTTCGCCCCGGTTCAGCTTGCTCTCGAAGTCCGACGGGATGGAGATGGCCAGCATGGCCTCGCCGCTGTCGATGGCGTCGGCGATCTCGTTGGAATTGGAGAGGGTCCGCACGCGCCGGAAGGCGGGGGAGCCGTCGATGTCCGTCTCGAAGTCCGCCGCCGCCGAGCTGTGGCTCATATCCAAGACGACGTAAGGCGCTAAATCCAGATCGTAGGTCGCCGTGTAGCCGAAGAGCATCGTCTGCATCAGTACCGGCACGATCAGGATGAACTTCGTGCGGGGATCGCTGAGAGTGGCTAAAAGCTCTTTCCGTATCATCCAGCGCACTTTTTCGATGTAACTTTTCCACGCGTCCAATCATTCCACCTTCTTTCGCGTGGCGAGGAACGCCAGTCCCAGGAGCAGCACGGCGTAGCCGGCGAGAATCGCGCAGTTCTTCCCGAGCAGCGGCCAGTTGTTGCCCGCGAGGAACAGGGATTTCAAGAGCTCCAGATAATAGGTGGAGGGCAGTGCGTGCCCTACCGCCGCCACCCACGCCGGGACGCTCCGCAGGTCGAACAGGAAGCCCGAGAGCATCATGGCGGGCAGCAGGCTCAGTACGAGGGAGACCTGGCTTGCCAGGAACTGGCTCTTCGTGGCGGCGGAGATCAGGAGTCCGATGCCGAGCGCCACGAACAGGTACAGCACCGAAGAGATCACCAGCATGATGAAGGAGCCGTGGAGCGGCACGCCGTAAAGGTATCGGGACGCCAGCAGGCAAAGGAAGAAGCCCAGCATCGCGATGCAGAAATAGGGAATCATCTTCGCCAGCAGCAGCTCTTCCTTCCGCACGGGCGTCACGAAGATGGACTCCAGCGTCCCGCGCTCCCATTCCCGCGCCATGACCAGCGAGGTCAGGAAGACGCCCACGATGGTCGTGATCAGCATCATCAGGCCCGGCACGAAATACCATGTGCTGGAATGGGCGTCGTTGAACCACATGCGGTTTTCCACTGTCACCATGCCTTGCGGCGCATACCCGGCGACGCGGCTCGCGTTGAAGGCGGCGACGCCCGCTTCGACGTAGCCGTTGATGGAGGTGGCCGTGGTGGGGTCGGCGCCGTAGGCGATGAGCTGGAGCTTCGCTTCCCGCCGCCCTAACTTCGATGAGAAGTCCGCGGGGACCACGAGGATCGCGTTGACCTTCCTGTCGTCCATCAGCCGCACGGCTTCGGCCCGGGAGGTCACATACCGCGGTGAGAAATAGGCGGAGCCGGACAGGAAGCTGACCGCGTCCTGCGCCGTGGGCGAGGCGTCCTCCAGCACCACGGCGATCGGCGCGTTCTTCACGTCGAGGTTGATGCCGGAGCCGATGATGATGATCAGCAGGATCGGCAGCACCGTCCCGATCAGGAGGCTGCTGCTGTCCCGCCAGAGCTGCACGAATTCCTTGCGGCAGAGCGCCACAAGGCGCCGGAAAAATCCGTTTCCTTCCATCAGGCCGCGCCTCCTTTCCCTCGCGCCGTTTCCACGATGCGGATGAAGACCTCGTTCATGGTCGAGGATTCATCGCCGTACTGCGCCCGCAGGTCGGCGGGCGTACCGATGGCGAGGAGCTTGCCCTGGTCCTGGATCATGATGCGGTCGCAATACTCGGCTTCCTCCATGAAATGCGTCGTCACGATGATGGTGGTGCCTTTCACGGAGAGGTCCGTGATCTGCCGCCAGAAATCCCGCCGCGCCAGCGGGTCGATGCCGCTGGTGGGCTCGTCGAGGAACAGGATCTTCGGCTTGTGGAGCAGCGCCGCCGCCATCGAGAGCCGCTGCTTGTAGCCGCCGGGCAGGGACTCCGCCGGCGATTTGCGGTATTCTTCCAAATGGAATTCCTGCAGCGTCTCTTCCAGCCGCCGCGCGATATCTTTCCGGGAAAGGCCGTAAGCGCCGCCGAAAAAGGACAGGTTCTGCTCCACGGTCAGGTTCCCGTACAGGGAGAATTTCTGGGCCACATAGCCGATATTGGCCCGGGCCTCCGTGCGGGCGTCGCGAAGATTCACCCCGGCGACGCTGAGGTGGCCGCTGGTCAGCGGCAGGAGGCCGCAGAGCATCCGGAAGGTCGTGGTCTTGCCCGCGCCGTTCGGCCCCAACAGGCCGAAGACTTCCCCGCGCCGCACCTCGAAGGAGGTCTTGTCCACGGCGGTGAAGTCGCCGAACTTGCGCACCAGTTCCCTGACCTCGATGTCGATATCGCTGCCGAGGGTGTAATTCCCGTGGATGTCGAGGGGCGCCAGGTCGAGGTCCTCCGCTTTGCCCTCGGCGTTCTTTTCCTCGTCTTCCCGCAGCAGGCACATGAAGCCGTCCTCCAGCTGTTCCTCGGAGGGCGCGAAGGGAAACGGCGCGAGGTCGCGGATCTTATCCTCCGTGACGTTCTCCCGCCGGATGAAATGGACGCAGCCGCGGTCCGGCACCGCGTCCACGACGGCGTCCTTGTCGTCCAACAAGGCGCCCTGCAGGACGCGCATGGGCAGCCCTTCGGGGGGCGTCATGCGATAGCAGCGGCCCCGGGCCAGCCCGCGCAGCTCCTCGGGGGAGCCGGTGGCCAAGATGCGGCCGTGGTTCATCACATAGACGCGGCGGCAAAGCTCCGCCTCGTCCATGTAAGCGGTGCTGACGAAGATCGAAAGCCGCTCCTCACGGGACAGCTTTTGCAGGATGTCCCAAAGCTCCCGGCGGGACAGCGGGTCGACGCCAACCGTCGGCTCGTCCAGCAGCAGCAGGTCAGGGGAGCGCACGAGGGTGCAGGCCAGTCCCAGTTTCTGCTTCATGCCGCCGGAGAGTTTTCCCGCCAGCCGTTCCGTGAATTTCGTCAGCCCCGTCATTTCCAAAAGATGGGGAAAGCGGGTCTTGCGCGTCTCTTCCGGCACGCCGTGAAGATTCGCATAGAGCGTCATGTTCTCCGCGATGGTCAGGTCCTCATAGAGGCCGAATTTCTGCGGCATATAGCTGAGCCGGTTCTGGACCTCCTGCTCGTGGCCCTGTACCTCCATGTCCAAGACGCGGAGCTCGCCGGAGGTGGGGGAGAGCAGGCCCGCGATCAGCCGCATCAGCGTCGTCTTTCCCGCGCCGTCCGGCCCGATGATGGCGGTCAGACAGCCCGTCTGCAGGGAAATGTCGATGCCGCTGAGCGCCGTGACGGGAGGCGCGCCCTTGGGCGCGAACTGTTTGACGAGGCCTTTCGCCTCGACGATCGTTTCCTCTTTCATGTCAGAGAGCCACGCGGACGGTGGCGGGCATGCCGAGGCGGAGGCGGTTGTCCGGGTCGCTGACGTACACGCGGATCTCATAGAGAAGCGAGGTGCGGAGCTCGTCGGTCTGCACCGTCTTCGGCGTGAATTCCGCCGTGCCGGAGATATAGCCTACCTGTCCCTCGATGGGGTCCTTCGGGAAGCTGTCGATGGTGACCGTGGCCTTCTGCCCCTCGTGGACCTTGCCGAGATCGGTCTCGCGGACATAGGCGCGCACCCATTTCTTGTCGTTCAGGGACAGCTTGAAGACGGCCATCTGCGGCGACGCCATGTCGCCGACCTCCAAGAGCCGGGAGCGGATCACGCCGTCCGAGGGGGCGATGAGCTCCGTTTCCTTCAAAAGGTATTCCTGCCGGGCCAGTTCCTGCCGCAGGGATTCCAGCTTCGCTTCCGCCTGGGCGATCTCCTCGACGCGGGGACCGGCCACCGCTTCCGCGTATGCCTGTTCCGCGGCCGCTGTCTCTGCCGCCGCTGCCGCCGCCTGGGAAATCGCATTGTCCAGTTCCTGGACGCTGACGCCTTCCACCTCGTCATAAATCTGCTGACGGCGGACCATGACGCCTTCCGCGAATTCCGACTTGGCGCGGGCCGCGTTCAGGGCTTCCTCCGCCCGATGGATTTCCTCGGGGCGCGTGCCGTTGCGCAGCAGCTCCACGACGCTTTCCTGCGCCTGGATCTCGGCCCGGGTCTTCGCCATCGTCAGCCGGAGCTCCTTCGTCTCGAGGCGCGCCAGGACCTGCCCTTTCTTCACCGAATCCCCTTCCGCGACGAGGAGCTCGCCCAATCGGTCGCTGCCGCGGAACGCCAGCGAGACCTCGCGGATATCCACGTTGCCCGACAGCTTCAGTTCACGCGCCGACTGCTCCTTCTCGCGCTGCTCGTGCTGATAGTAGAACCATCCGCCCACGAGCACGATCAGGACGGCCACCGCGATCATCATTTTCCGGTTGTTTCCCATGCTGAAAACTCCTTTTCTGGTTATTGTTATGGAGCATGCCGTGTTGCAAATCATGCTGAAAAAGCGAAAGAACATCGCTTTATTCCATCATACTATAATACAATTCAGCTTTCAAATAATTGACGCTCCCCGCAGGGATTTCTATGCGATCTGTCTCGCCGCCAGCTCCGCAAACAGGCCTTTTTTCTCCATCAGCTCGCTGTAGGTGCCGTCCTCGACGATCTCGCCGCGGTCCATGACGAGGATGCGGTCGGCGTGCTCGATGGTGGAGAGGCGGTGGGCGACCACGATCCGCGTCGAGCGCATGGCGTCCAGCGTCTTCGAGACGATGGCCTGGGTCTCGTTGTCGAGGGAGCTGGTGGCCTCGTCGAACACGATGATGCGCGGATGATGGACGAGGGAGCGGGCGATCAGCAGCCGCTGCCGCTGTCCGCCGGAGAAGGTGGTGCCGCCCTCGTTGACGATGGTGTGCATGCCCATGGGCAGGTCCTTGATGTCGGCCTCGAGGCCCACGAGCCGCGCGACTTCCCATGCGTCGTCCATGGTCAGCGGCAGGGAGCCGACGATGTTCGAGAAGATGCTGCCTTCCATCAGCTGCCCGTGCTGCATGACGACGCCGATCTGGCGGCGCACCGACGAGACGTCCAGTTCGGAGATGTCCATGCCGTCGTAAAGCACCGCGCCGCTCTCCGGCTTCTCGAGGCCGAGCAGCACGCGAAGCAGCGTGGATTTGCCGCTGCCGGAGCTGCCGACGATGGCGACGAAGGCGCCGGGGCGGATGGAAAGGTTGATGTCTTTTAAGACCAAAGGCGCGTCGGGCTTGTAACGGAACCGGATCTCCGCCGCGTCGATCTCGCCGGTCAGTTCGCCCGCCGGCAGCTTGCTCTCGGAGACCTCGCTCTTTTCCTCCAGGATCGGCAGGATACGCTCCAGCGCCGGCATGACCCCCCAAATGCTCACGATGCCGCTGCGGAGGCCGGAAAGGGCGCTGCCGAAGCTGCCCATGGCGGAGTTGAAGCTCAGGAACTGCGCGGTAGTCATGAAAGCAATGCCGGAGGTCTGGGAATCGTCCATCAGCGACATCGCATAATAGAAGATGCAGAAATTCAGCACGATGGGCTGGGCCGACATGATGAGGCCGATCCAGGTGTCCTGCCAGCGGGATTTGCGGTTCCATTTCCATTCGTCGCCGAAGCGCTGGGTCCAGAGGTAGAAGGCGCGTTCCTCGGCGGCCCGCAGCCGGAATTTGTTCAGACCGGCTAAGAGCTGGAGGAGCTGGCCCGAAACACGGCCCGAGGCGTCGGCCTTTTCCCGCTGGAAACCGACCTTGCGCCAGGAGAAGATCATCGAGAGCACGAAAAAGACAGCCCAGATGAAGACCGAGAGGATTGCCATCTTCGGGCTGTAATAGAACATGACGAGCAGGTTCCAGAAGCAGAAGATGCCGTTGAAGATGCCGTTGGCGACGGTGGAGGAAAGCTGGTGGGACAGCAGGGCCACGCCCTGCATACGGAGCGACAGGTCGCCGATCTGATATTTGCGGAAGAACGCGGCGGGCAGCGACAGGAGCTTGATCCAAAGCGCGGATTCCGCCGTCACCCGCACATGATTCTTGAGACGCATCACGGTCAGGCTGCGCACGAGGGAAATCAGCGCGCCGGAAATCGAGGTCACGAACATGACCTGCACGACGAGCAGAAGCGCCTGCTTGTCATAGGTCGGAATGATGTCGCTGAAGATGGTCTGGGTGACCAGCGGCGTGACGACGGGAATCAGTCCCGCGATGAAGCAGCAGAACAAGAGCAGCCAATAGTCGCGCTCCCAGCAGAGCCGCGTCGTCCATCGGAACCACTTCCACAGGCTGTCCACGTCCTCCGGCATGGCCTGCGTGAAGCAGAAGCCCCGGGAATCGAAGGAATCGGCTTCCTTTTCGTCGATGGCGATCCGGGTCCCGGTTTCGTGGTCGATGCGCTCGTAGCGGTCGGGCGCCGCGGGCAAAGCGGCGTAAGGTTTGCCGTCTCTGGTAACCAGGATCGGGCCGATGTCCTGCCTGTACCAGTCGGGGACGAGCTCGATCTCCCGGGCGTGGAGTTCTCGGCTGCCGATCGTCCGCAGGATTTCCCGCGTATCGGTCAGGTGCGCGGCCTCTTCGGGCAGACGGAAGCGGCTGCGGGGAATGCCGAAATACTCGCCGATCTCCCGCAGGGCGTGAATCGCCGACGGCTGGTTCTTGTCCTCGGCGCGGCTGACGAAGGGCAGATTGGGAATCAGGTTCCGCAGGAGCTCGCTGTAGGAATTGGCGACCAGGAGTTCCTTGGTTCGGGCAAATTCCGAAAGGTTCTCCTCGGCGCGGGTCTCCTCGGCGCGGAAGAATTCGAGATAGGCGCTGCAGAAGCGCTTGATTTCCGCGGCGAGCGCTAGCGGGAAAATATTCACTCCGAATTGTTCGATGACGGCTTCCGTGGAGAGCGAAGCGATCTCCGCCTCTGTTTCGAGAGCGACGGTTTCCGTGGCGGGAAGCAGCAGGATGTTGCTGTCGCCCAGGAACCGCACGGAGGCGTCTTGCTTCAACGCTTCTCTTGGGAGCTCCAGCCAGGCGAGAGGCCGTCCTTTCGGCGCGGCGATCCGCGTTCCGGCGGGCAGCGTCTCTTTTTCCCCCGGCAGGATTTCACGACAGACCCGGGGCAGCAGGTGACGATCGGGGCGGTGGAAAAACGACGTCAGCGCGTCTTCGAGGGCGTCGACCCGCAGGGCGCGTTCCGACGTCCGAAAGTCCTCCAGCGGTATCGAGCGCAGCGTCGTTTCCTCGAGGGCGATGGCGACGAGGCAAAGCTCCGGCGCGTTGATGTGCGCCGGAATCCCATACAGGAAGTCCCCCGTTTCCTCCTCCCAGAGGAAAACGCGGCGGACAGACTTGTAGACGACGTAAAGCTCAACCTTGCCGGAAACGATTTCCAGCACGCTGCGCCCGCCGTCGTTCAGTTCGATCCATTCGCCGATTTTCGCGTTCGTCGTCGTCATAGTGAAACCTTCTTGTTTGACAAAAATGTGTATATGATATATGTTTCAGAAAAAGGAGAGAGAAATATGTCCGAGGAAATCAGAAAAGAAACTGCTCCGTGTCATACGGATTCGGGCCGCATCCATTGGAAAGAATATGAAACCTTAGACGCGGACGTCCGCGACGGATTGCCGCCGGAGGAATATGTCAGGAGTATGCGAGAGGAGAAAAGTGAAGACTGGAGGGTGGAGCGTTGACGCGCCACCCTTTTTTGTTTTGTATAATCGAAAATGAAAGTTATCTTGGTCCTATGAATTTATCTCCGTTCAAGTGAATCATGTGATCCGGCATATTGGCTATCCAAACTTCCGTTTCCCATGCCAAGCAATCAGCAAACTTTTTGTACATGGCAAAATTCCAAAAAGCTGTTACAAATATCTTGCCAGCTGATACATTTTTAGTTAATTCTCGAAGTTCAAGTATCCTTTTTGGTGTCATCGGGCCAACGGATGTTACCGCTTCAACAAAATAAATCCAATTTTTGTCTTGTGAAAACAACACGACATCTGGCATTTTGTCATGCAGTGTTATATCAAATCCAAGCGCATTCAATTTTTTTGCGTCGTTTACTAAATTTTTATTTATCGTATCCCCCACATATAGACATTCGGCATTAGGAACAAAGCGCGGGGAAAATTCTTCTATGATTGCCTTCTGCAACTCATTGTGGAGTCCCGGAGAAAAGCGAAAATCTGTCCCGTTGATTTTTACCGGCATCATCGTCATTTCCTTTTTTGACGAATAAATGTCGATGAGCGTATCATGGCTTTTCAAAAAATCTTCTATTTTCTTTGCTTCTTCTTCCGTTTTCAAGGATTGCAATACCGAAAGAGTTTCTTCTGTAATCCGATAACGGTAATTCGGGCTATTTGTTGCTTTTCCGTTGTCCTCAATTAGTGCAGCCGTCCTGAACCCGTGTATTGCCTGCTTTCGGAATGTTTCCCTGCTGTTTTCCGCATAAGAGGTTTTATAATACCGATTGAGAAATGTAATAATATCATGTATTCTTGTCCAATCATTTGTAGCTACATTCCAGTGATCTTTCGGTTTAATTCCTGCCATGGCAATGAGGCTTAGGCAACATAGATCTGTTTGCTGTGGTTTTGGCATTCCAACTTTTATCAAAAAGTCCCTTGCATCTTCCATTTTACGCATAGGCAACCTCCGCAATAATTTTGTCGCAATTTCTTGTAGAAAGGTCATCCGAGTTAAGGACTTGTTCTCCAATTTTCTTGATGATGGAAACTGGGGGAATTGGGATATTGTTTATTTCTGAGCTATTTACTTGCGTACTCCCGTTTAATATTCGATAATATTTATCAAACAATGTTGAATTTAAGAGTGCAAATACTCCATACGTTGTTTTTTCGTCCATTTCTTTCCCGTCAATTCTGTCGACAAAATTTATTTTATTCTCAGTCCCTATGTACTTATATTCCTTGAAATCCTTTGGAGAATAAATGCCACATTGCAAGCGTCTTTTTTCTTCTTTTGCTGTAAATCTTTTTATAAATACATAGTTTTTGCTTTTTTGAATCAATGTAGGTTTTTCATCTACAATCCAGTCATATTTTTTTCCGGAGGGGTGATGATTTACTCTGCCATTAAAAATATGCTGGCTATAGAATAATGGAAGAGTATGTGCGCCTGGCGAGTTGCGCAACTCATTCCATTGCCGAAAGTCAACAACAATGCCTGTTTTCATTCTCAAGCCTTCGTTAGGAAGTGTTGATTGGTATGTGTTAATTTTTTTGATAATGTCAAGTTCTTCTTTATTAGTCGGCAAATATACATACATGTCTTCACCGGAAACTATCGAGTTATAAGGAACACTTAATTTGGTTATGTTTGAAAAATTGTTGCCACTATGGCTTGATGTTATCAATATGGTATTTGATTTTTGCCTACTCCGTTTTACCTTTATGATTATTGTTTCCTGTAAGACCTGTTCTTTGCTAAATACTTTATCTCTGCTGACAAATAAATGTATTTGTTCTATTATTCCCTCGGTAAGCAGATATTCTCGAAATGCTTTGAAATAGGCGCCCGAGGTCCAGCTTCTGGGGATAATATATACCATTTCCGCGTTTTCGTTTAGATTGAATAGGGACATGGCGGCAAACAAAAAATATAAATTGGGAGCGCCATGTACTACTTTTGACATCGCTAATGCACTGGGATGATTTCGTGCTACCTTCATATATGGAGGATTGGAAATTATATAATCATATTTTGAGGGGAGGGCATCCGAAAATAAATTTTCGTTAAAGGAATCAGCTTGGGCAAGAATATAATCTTCTTCTATAATTTGATATTCCAATTTTCCATTAAGCAAATTCTCAATATATGTTAAATTTTTTTTCAGAATAGGCAATACGTCAGAATCCACCTCATAACAGGTAAGATGAATTTGCAGATTCGGATATTCTCTTGAAATACGTTCGATAAGTGCTATCGACAATATTCCGGTTCCCGTTCCGGGGTCAAGAATACTGACGGTTTGATGAATATTTGACAGGTCAAACATATCGGCCATAAATCTTGCAGTCTCAGCAGAAACAAAAAATTGGCCTTTGGCTTTGCGCGTTTTTTTGGGCATTCCTGCTAAAAACGCAGCCGTATGATTAACAGCGTAATTTAACATGATCTAACCTCCGTGATATAAGGCTGTAGTTTTTCCTACACTTTTGCATAAAACGTATTCTTCCCGGCCCCGTGTTTTTTCAAATAGCCTTCGTCAACGAGTTTTTTCAGCGATGCCTCCACGGATTTCTCGCTGATGCTGGGGCAGATGTCGGCGATTTCCCGTTTGGTGAATTTGCCGATCTTGCCGTCCACGGAAGCCTTTACGATGTCGTAGGCGCTGCTTTTTGCCGTGACGAGCTTTTTCTTTCCTTTGCTTGTTTCCGTGATTTTCGTTTTGCCGCCGATAAGCTCCATGCGGCTCTCGAATTCCCGGTAACAGGCAAGTACGACGCCGAGTATATATTTGACGAAGGGCGTCGGATTGTCTTTTTCCTCGTGCCATCCGGCGGAGGCTTCTTCCAAGGCGTCGTAATACGCGTCCTTTGTTTTTTCGATGTGTTTCTCGATGCTGATATATTTTCCCGCCATGTATCCGGCCTGATACAGAAGCAGCAGCGTCAGCAGCCGGCTCATTCTTCCGTTGCCGTCGTCGAAGGGATGAATGCAGAGGAAGTCGTGCAGGAATACGGGAATGACAAGCAGGGAATCCACCGACGAGTCTTCGGCGATGCGGCGGTAATTCTCGCAAACGGTGCGGACGCACGGCCCGGTCTCATAGGGCGGCACCGGCGTAAAGCGGATAAATTCCGTGCCGTCCGGTCTTGTTTCCCGCAGATAATTCTGCGCCGTTTTATATCGGCCGCCGTTTCCCGTATCGGCGTATTGCATCAGATCCCTGTGAAGCTGTAGGATGACATTTTCGGTGACGGGAATGAATTCGTAATTCTCATGCACCGTTCGCAGGACGTCGCGATAACCGGCAATTTCTTTTTCGTTCCGGTTTCGCGGCGTCGTTTTTTCTTTCGCAATCTGTCCGAGCCGGGTGCTCGTCGTCACGATGCCTTCGATCCGATTGGAAGATTCGATGGACTGCACCTTTGCGACTTCCACCAGCTTTTCCAGTTCCAAAGGCTTCTGCCGCAGAAAGAGGTCCTGTTTTCCCTTATATTCGTGTATCCGGGCAAGATAATTCAGGGTCTCGTTATCCCAGCGGCAAGTTTTGTATTTGCTGTAATCAAAATTTCTCATCAGCCGTTCTCCTATACTTGAGTTATTCTCCTAAATTATACCATATTTTAGGAGAATGTTGACGATTAGGAGAAAAATCAGTAGCTCTGAATCAGTTTCTTGTAGTACCCGTCCTCTTCCATCAGCGTCTCGTGGGTGCCGCGCTGTACGACCCGGCCTTTCTGCAGCACGATGATCTCGTCGCAGTCGCGGATGGTGGAGAGGCGGTGGGCTACGATGAGGCAGGCGCAGCCGCGCCGCCGCACGTTTTTCATGATTTCCTGCTCGGTGATCGGGTCGAGGGCGCTGGTGGCTTCGTCGAGGATCAGGAGCGACGGGTTCGCCGCCAAGGCTCTCGCGATTTCCATGCGCTGCCGCTGGCCGCCGGACAGGTTGTAGCCGCCCTCTTCGAGCATGGCGTCGTAGCCGCCGCGCATCAGAGAGATGTCCTCGTGGATCATGGCGTCCTTTGCCGCCTGGATGATGTCCCTTCGCGGCACGTTCGGGTTGAACAGCGCGATATTCTCGGCCACCGTCCCTTCGAGCAGGAAGATTTCCTGCTCGACGACCGCCACGGACTGGGCGAAGACTTCCCGGGGAATATCCTTCGATGAGACGCCGTCGAACAGGATCTCGCCGGACCAGGGCTGATAGAGGCCGGAGACCAGCTTTGCCAGCGTGGATTTGCCGCTGCCGCTCTTGCCGACGATGGCGACGCGGCGCCCCGGCTCCAGCTTCAGGTTCAGCTTCTTGATCAGCGTGGGCAGCGTGTGGGAATAGCCGAAATTCACCTTCTGCAGCTCCAGCCGGCCCGTGAGCTTCGGCGGCAGGGTCTTCATGACGTCCTTGGTCAGCTCTTTTTCCTCGTCGAGGGGGTAGCGGTAGACGTCGTTGATCTTCATCATCTGGGAGCTGGCCTGCTGGATGTCCTGCGACATGGAGGTGATGCGGTTGACCGGCGCCTGGAAATTGGACATCAGATTTTGGAACGCGACGAAGATACCTACGGACATCAGGCCGTCCATGATCGAGAAGCCGCCCTCCGCCATGACGACGGCGCCGTTGACGCCGCTGAGAGCCGCCGGGACGAAGTTGATGAACTGGCTGTAATATTCCTGTTTTTGCGACATGGTCAAAAAGCGCGCGTTGGCGTCGGCCCATTTGACGAAGAAGTCGTCCTCGTTGCCGTTGGCCTTCAGCGTCTCGATGGTGGAGATGCCCGAAACGCTGATGCCGTAGAGCTTGCCCTGTTCCTGCGTGAGCTTCATGCGCTGCTCTTTCAGCCACTGGTAGCTGGCGTAAGTCACGAAGATATTCAGGGCGGTGAAGACGACGCCGATGACGGTCAGCTTCACGTTGTAAAGCACCAGCAGGAACAGATAGAATGCGGCGATGCCTATATCCAGCACAGTGGTGGCGAGATTTCCCGTGACAAAATTCGCGATGGATTCGTGGAACTGCACGCGGGACGCGATCTCGCCCGAATAGCGCGTCTGGAAGAACGAGACGGGCAGCTTCAGCACATAGGCGAGGAACGATGAGGAATTCTGTATCGTCATCTGCCCCTGCCATCGGAGCAGACACCAGGAGCGCAGGAAGGTCAGCGTCAGCGTCAGCACGAGCGCGATAAAGAGCGCCAGCAGTACGTCGAAGAGCCAGTCCCTGTGCTTGTAGGTCAGCACGTCGTCGAGGAAGGTCTGGGAGATCAGCGGCACGCCCAAATTGACCAGGGACAGGCAAAGGCCGACGCCGAGGATGAAGGCGAGGGTGCGGCGGTCCTCCAGGATGTCGGAGAGCAGCGTCAGCCAGACGCTTTCCGGCTCGCCGTCCTGCACGAAGCCTTCGTCGGGCCGCAGTATCAGGGTAATTCCGGTGAAGCTTTCCTCGAATTCGTTCCAGGCGACCGAGCGGTGGCCCACCGCCGGGTCATTCAGGAAGACCTCTCCGGTCTTTTCGTTATATCCCTCGAAGACGAGGAAATGATGGAACTCCCAATGGATGATGAACGGCGGGATCAGCTTTTTCAAGTCTTCCGGCGCATAGGAAAAGCCCTCCGCTTTCATGCCGAGGGATTCCGCCGCCGCCATCACGTTGCTCGCGTTGCTGCCGTTGCGGCTGACGCCGCAAAGCTCGCGAAGCTGTTCCAGCGGCATATATTTTTTGTAATAGCCCAGGATGATGCCGAGGGACGCCGCGCCGCACTCCGCCGCCTCCATTTGCAGGACGACGGGAGTCTTCCTGCGTTTCCTGCCGTAAATGAAGCTGTCGAAATCCGGCAGGCTGTCCCAAAGCGATTTCAGTTTGCTGATCATATCAATCGGCTCTCCATACTATCGGAAAACTTGTGCATAATGCGCAGGATAAATCCGTCAAGGCAAGGCGGAGGAGGGAAGCGCAGCGGTACTGCGCTGACCGGCGACAACGCAGCCTTGCGAATTCAGGCAAGCAGTATGTATAAGTTTCAATCGGTCCTCAGCCATTGCCCCATCTTGTCGAACGCATAGGCGAACGGGGACTTCCTGTCCACGATGGCCGTGGCGGTGCAGGTCATGCCCTCATGGATATCCTCTTTCGGGCCCAGCAGCGTCGTCCAGAGATACCCGGATTTCGTGTCGTCGTCCCGGGTCAGCTCCACCCGGACTTCCATGATGGCGCCGCCGCACTTCTGCAGGACCCAGTTGGCAAACTCCTTGTTGCCCGTCCAGTAGACCACGCGGTCGCTGTTCACCGGATAAGGCGAGAGCTCGATGACCTTGCCGACCAGCGAGCCGTACAGCGACGAGTCGATGGCGCCGGGGGAGACCTGGATCATGGAACCGGGCTTCAGCTTATTGCCCGTCAGCGCCGGCACGAAAATGACGGCGGTCAGGTCCTGGGCTTCCCATACGTCCACGTCGTAAAGCGGCGAGCCCGCCTGTATGATCTGCCCTTCGCGCATACGCTGGGACGTAATGACGCCGTCGTAGGGGCTGATGACCTGCCCCTGGTGCTGCAGCTCTTCCTTTGATGAAGCGAGCTGGGCCGTACGCGCACGCATATCGTCGTAGCTGGTGGCGGTGTGCGCCTGCTCGGCGTTCAGATAGACCTGCTGCTCCAGCTCGGTCTGCTCGATGACCGCCACCACGTCGCCCTTCTTCACTACATCCCCGATTTTGCAATTCATCTCCAGGATGCGCCCGCTGCCGATGGAGGAAATGTTGGTGACGCCGGTGTCGTCGGTGATAAGGCCATAGCCCGTCACCTGTTCCGCCATCACGCCGAAGAAGGCCCAGACCAGCACCGAGAACAGTGCGATACCCACCGCCGACAAGGCAATCCAGCCCGTCGAGTTGGTGATGGAAAAGACTGCGCCGGCTTTTTCCGGCCGTTTCAGCTTGTCCAGTGCTTTCTGCTGGAAAATCTGGTTAGAACTCATATTCCTTCGCTCCCACTTTCATGCCCTCGGTGTAGATCGACGGGTCGGCCACCACCACCGGCTCGTCCTCGGACAGCCCGGAGACGATTTCCGTCAGTCCGTCTCCCTCGATGCCGCAGGTTATCTCCCGCCGCACGAGGCGGGACTCGTCGCTCAGGGTGTAGACGAAATGGTTCCCTGTCTTCACGTCCTTTTGGACGGCCCTGCCCGGAATCGCCAGCTTGCGGATCGTATCCATCGACATGATCCGCACGCTGTCGTAATAGGTCGGCTCCAGGACGCCGGTGGGATTTTCCACCCGCCAGACCACCTCGTGGAAATCGGTGTCGGCATTCGCGTCCGGCACCACCGAAACAAGTTCCATGTAAAACTGGTTGAGCTTCAGCGTCGTTTTCGGCAGCGACGTCTCGCCGAAAGGGTACGCCTTGTTCGTCAGCCGGTGGGGCTGGATTTCCAGGATGAACCGGTCCCCCACCGACAGAAGCTGCTGGAATTTATCGTGGGCAATCACGGAACGCCCCATCAGATTGTGGAGGTCCGACAGCATGAAGATCCCTTCGCCGGCGCGGACGTATCGGCCCGCCTCCCGGTAAACCTGTATGATGTTCGCTGCGCGCGGCGCGGTGATCGTCATCTTGCTCTGCTCGGAGAGCATCAGGTCTCGCTTGGATATGCGGCTCTCCATCTGGGCGAGGGCGGCGTCCCGCTGGGCCACGGCGCTGTCGTATTCCTGCAGGGAAATGGCGTTGTGCTCGACCAACTGCTTATAGCGGTTCGCGGTTTGCTCCGCGTTGATGAACTGCGCCCGCGCCGCCTCGATGTCCGCCTCCGCCGAAGCGGTTTGCGCCAGAAGGTCGTTGTTGGTCATCGTGGCCAGCACCTCGCCCTCTTCCACGCGCTGGCTCTTCACGACGCGGACGTCGCTCAGCACGCCCTCGTACTGCGCGGAGACGTCGATCGTCCAGGGCGCGCGCACGGTGAAGTTGATTTCTTCAGCAAAGGCGTGGAAATCCCGATAACCGACGTGCGCCACGGGCAGCACCGTATATTGGGCCGCCTCCATCTTCTCGATATGGCGGCGGCTGGCGTCGTTGATGTAAATGCCGTAGGTCACGACGGAAACGACGATGCAGATGACGCCGATGATGGCTATTTTCAAATACTTTTGCGCGTCCACGGACTCGCCTCCCGAATTTATTGATGATTATCCTTCCAAAAGTCAATGTCCTGTTTCGAAACGTCAATGTCCTGTTTTTAAGTTTCAATGTCCTGTTTGTGTTTTGCAGTCGATGCGCGGCTTTCTGCTGATCGCATGGGCGCTATTCGCGGCAGGAAAGCTGCCGATAGCGCTCCATCAATTTTGCCACGCATTCCGCTTCGCTGATTTTCGTATCGAAGCCGTAAGCCGCCATGACTGCCCGGTCGTTGGCTTGGTGCGCTTTGCGAAGCTCCGGCGGCATGGTGGTCTCGTCATAAAGGTCGGCAAGGCTTGCGTCCGGGTATTTCGCACGGGCGTCGAGAATCGCCTGCGCCGTCTGCTCGATGGTTTGCTTTTGCGCGTCGGTGGGGTTCGGCCATGGGAAATTGTTGTAGACGATGTCCTTTGAATAGCGATAATCGCTTTTCAGTCTTCCGCAAACCGTTCGCATCCATGCCATGTGAACATTGGAAGTCAGTATTCCGAAATGATATAGTGTCGCGTCTGGAATTATTTTTACTAAATTACTGCATAACACAGAATTATCCATATAGCCAATCGGCACATACCTACGCCGCTCCGAAGATACTTCGGGAACAACGATATAATTGCCTTTAGGCATATTTTCTGTTTGAAAATGCGTCGGTAAATCTGCGAGCTTTAGCGTGCTTTGCCGTTTGCTTTTCAGCCGGAATGCCCGCACCTTTTCGACGCGCTCCATGGAAAGCGGCATTTTCCGAAGCTCGTTCGGCGGACAACCGCCCAGCCACAGGCAATAGCGCGGCTTACGGTTGATAAATTCCTGCGAGCCGTACCACGGCTTGAAGAATTTTGCGGCGGCTGGCTCTTTTGCGATAAAGGCCTCCATTTCTTCTTTCGTAAAAAGATAATTGCCGTCGTCGATTGGCTGATTGCCTATGCCAATGCTCGGCACATCGCAAAGCGGCTTTTGACGGCTCTCTACAAAAACGTCGTCCGCGTCTATCAAATAAGCGTTGATATTATTTGCGACCTGCCCCTGCTCACCAGAATAGAGAATTCGCGGCTTGTCGTTCGGCGCGGCGCTGAATCCGACAATCACACAATGGACGTGTGCCTTGCTGTTGGATTCGCTGTCCCATCGGAAAGTACGATGCGCGAAGTCAATATGCGCGCCCTCGGCGAAAAGCGGCTTCCAGAGCGTCGCCACGGCATCGCCCTGCGTGATGGAGTTGGTCGAAACGAGCGCGGCACGAATAGCCCTCCCCTCTGGGGAGGGGGGACCGTCGAAGACGGTGGGTGAGGTTTTCGCGGACGTTTGTGAAACCTCATCCACGCCCCAAAGGGAACGGCCATAAAGTCAACAGCTTTTTTGTACCAACACGCGACATAATCAAGATTGCCGACATTCTTCCAGCCGTCGAAAACCTTATTCACGTCGGCTTTCTGCTCCGCGCTCATGAGCCGCGCTCCTACGAACGGCGGGTTCCCCATAATATAATCCACTTTGTCCCGCGGCACGACCTCGCCCCAGTCCAGCGTCAGCGCGTTGCCCTCCACGATGTTCGCGTAGCTTTTCAGCGGCAGGAAGTCGAGGTTCATGTGGACGATGCCTTCCGTCTCTTCCATCATCTGTGCCTCGGCAATCCACAGCGCGGTTTTCGCCACGGTCACGGCGAAGTCGTTGATTTCTATGCCGTAGAATTGCCCGATGGAGACCCGGATGGGGTTGTCGAGGTCGCCCAGCACGATTTCCGCGCCGAACTGTTCTTTCAGCGCCTCGTTTTCGAGACGGCGAAGGGAAATGTAGGTTTCGGTGAGGAAGTTGCCTGAGCCGCTGGCGGGATCGAGGAACGTCAGCGACGCCAGTTTTTCCTGGAATTCCTTCATCTTTTGCTTGCGCGTTTTCGGCTGCTTGAGTTCCTTGAGGGTTTCCAATTCCTTTTTGAGGTCGTCGAGAAACAGGGGGTCGATGACTTTGTGGATGTTTTCGATGCTGGTGTAGTGCATGCCGCCCGCGCGGCGGGTTTCCGGGTTCAGCGTGCTCTCGAAGACCGCGCCGAAGATGGTCGGCGAGATGCCGCTCCAGTCGAAGTCCTCGCTGGCATGCTGCAATAATAAATTCAAAATCTCGTCGGTGAAGTTCGGGATTTCGATTTTTCCGTCCTCGAACAAGCCGCCGTTGACGTAGGGAAATTCTTTCAGGTTGTCGTTGATATACGGGTCGCGCTTATCGTCGGGCGTCGCGAGGATTTCAAAGAGGTCGATCAATCCTCTCCGCACGTTTTGCGGTTGGAACGATTTCAGATAGTCGCGGAACATATTGCGCCGCCCGAAAATCTCCGCGTCCTCGGCATAGAGACAGAACACGAGGCGCACGCAGAGCTTGTTCAGGCTTTTCAGCGATTCTTCGTTATTCGGGTCTTTGTACTGCTTCAAAAGCGCGTCGTAGAGTTTGCCGACGATTTCGCCCGCCGCGAGGGAGATTTCCATTTCCTTTTTCGCGTCGCGGCTCTTGACGTTGACGAGGAACTGCAAGCGGTAATATTCTTTGTCCAGGTTTTCGAGCAGGATGATTTCCGGCTCCGCCTGCGGGTTTTCCATGTCGTAGACGCGAAACTCGGCGAAGTTCGAGGCGACAATCCAGCGCGGACGTTTCGAGTAGGGCAGCTCGGCGGCATACCGCTTCGCCTGCTGGTAGGGCGTCAGCGTGGTGCCGTCGCTTTGCTTGATGGGCTTAGACAAGTCTTTGCCGAGGCTCTTTTGCTCGATCATGACGTGGGTTTCGGGAATCGAAGCGTCGATAAAGCTTTTGTGGGAGAGGTCCACTTGCTCCTCGAAGAAGATGAATCCTTCGGGATAGGCGACGCCGTACACGTCGCGAAGCAGCGAGAGCCAAAAGCTGTGCGTCTCGCCTTTTTCGTAGCCGCGTCCTTTCCACGTTTCGGCAAATGCTTTCGCCGCCGCTTTCTGTTCGGATTCCCGCATCATGTCACGTCCTCATATTTGCATATCATAAAAATATTCGCCGCAATGCCGGCGCATTCCTGCTTTCGCGAAAATTTTTCGCAAAAAAATAGCGGAGATAATCGCACGTTATCTCCGCTATTTTCTCTGTCGTATCAACGAATCAAACTAAAACCGCTACGGCTACCGCCACGACGCCGACTTCGGCCTCGAATTCCACCGTGGTGGTGGTGGAGGCCGTCTGGACCTCGACGACGGTGGTGGCGACTTCGCCGGTCTGCACGGCGTTCGTCATGGTCACGGCGTTGGAATAGGTCGATACGCTGTCGCCGCCCGCGGCTGCGGCAAGCTCGCTCTTTGTCAGGGACTTCGGCGACGCCGGGAGAACCATGTAGCGCGTGTCGTCGGTGTTCTGGATAATGCGGACCTCCGCGCCGTCCGGGATGATGACGTCTCTCTGCTCGACCTGGTTCAAAAATGCTTTGGTGAGGTCCTGCACTGCGTCCTTCGCGTCCGCGTGGGGCAGCACGAGATACTTGACGTTCTTCGGCTGTTCGACGACCTTGTAGGTCACGCCCTCCTCGACGACGAATCCGGCTTCGGAGAGTACGCTTTCCGGGTCTTCGATGAAGCGCTTCTTGTACGCCTCGTCCTCCCAGCACTTGGCGACGACCTCGCCGTATTTCACGAGATTTTGTTTCTTGTCTGCCATGGGAACCATCCTTTCCGAATATAAAACGAAACTTTGCGCTTTCATCATAAAGGTTTGCAGGATTTTTTGCAAGCCTTTATGCGAATATTATGCAAATCAGACCAGGACGCCGACGGCGACTACGACGACGCCGACCTCGGCCTCTGCGCCCGCCGTTGTCGAAGTGGCGACCGTCTGTATCTCGACGGCTCCCGTCGCGACTTCGGCGTGGCTCACCAAGGTTGTCATCGTTTCCGCGTATTCCACCGTTTCCACCGAGCCGCCGCCTGCGACCATCGCCATCTCTGCCCTTGTCAGGGACTTCGGCGAGGCTGGGAGAATCATGTAGCGCGTATCGTCGGTGTTTTGGATGATGCGGACTTCCGTACCGTCCGGGATCACGACGTCTTTTCTCTCCACCTGGTTCAGGAATGCCTTGGAGAGGCCCTGCACGGCGTCCTTCGCGTCTGCGTGGGGCAGCACGACATATTTGACCAGCTTCGGCTGCTCGACGACCTTGTAAGTCACGCCCTCTTCGACGACGAATCCCGCTTCGGAGAGCACGCTCTCCGGGTCTTCGAGGAAGCGTTTCCTGTACGCTTCGTCCTCCCAGCACTTTGCGACGACTTCGCCATATTTCACGGCATTCTGCTTTTTGTCCGCCATTGACGACACCCTTTCCGACAGAATCGATTTTGTATTTCAGGAAAAATCATAAAGGCCCGCAAATAATTTAGCAAGCCTTTATGGATATTTTTCGAATCACGACGACAGACGCCGTTTCCTGCGCGTCAGATGACGGTCGTGACGACCTCGCCTATCAACGCGGAGGCGGTCGTCGGCTCCACGCAGACGGCGTTTTGGCTCGCGATGTTCAGCGCGACTTGGTCGACCTGTGTCGCCATTTCAGTTACGTTCGCAACCGTCACAACCGACGTGCTCTCTAACAAAACTATGCCGCTGCCGCCCGCAGCCATGGAAAGCTCCTGCTTCGACAGGGTCTTGGGCGAGGCCGGGAGAACCATGTAGCGGATGTCCTCGGTGTTTTGGATGATGCGCGCTTCCGCGCCCTCGGGGATGAGAACGCTTTTCGCTTCCGCCGCCGCGAGCAAGCCTTTGGCGACGGCCTGCACGGCGCCTTTCACTTCTTCGCAGGGCAGCACGATGTATTTGACGTTCTTCGGCTGCTCGACGACCTTGTAGGTCACGCCCTCTTCGACGACGAATCCGGCTTCGGAGAGCACGCTCTCCGGGTCTTCGATGAAGCGCTTCCTGTACGCTTCGTCCTCCCAGCACTTTGCGACGACTTCGCCGTACTTCACAAGGTTTTGGTTTTTGTCTGCCATGGATACCATCCTTTCATATATGAATATTTGCTCCTATACTCATAACAGCCTGCGTTTTGCGCGCATGCCTGTCTGCCGAGGGAAAAAGTTATCAACAGTTGTGGAAACTGTTGTGGATAATTCGGGAAACACTGTATCCGTCAATGTTTGGACTTGGGGTTTCCTCAAGCGGAGGGGAGTTCGTAAGGCTCCAGGAACAGTCCCGCCTGCTCGAATTTTTTCAGGATGAAGAACACGTTGGCGGGGAACGCGTCCTGTTCCTCCATCAGTTCTTCGGCTACGTCGTAGGCGGTTTTTCCGCCTGCCCGCAGTTTTTCCAGTACGTCGTGGTAGAGCTTCGGGGAAAGGTCGTCCGCTCCGCGGAATTTCAGCCGGAATTTGTCCGAGTGGGAAAAGGTGATGCCCTCCTCCGCTTCCGTAAAGGAGATGCCGGGGCGGAGATAGAGCGGATGCGTCTTGGGAAATTCCTGCTGCATATAGCGGTCGATCATGCCGAGGAGGACGCGCTTGAAATCCTCTAAGTCGGCGAAGCTCTCCTTCGCCACGATGATTTCCCCGGTGGGATGCTTGGCCGAGGAGCCGCAGGGCGTGATGAGCCGGACGGAGCGTTCCGCGAGGTTGACGATGAAGCCGCTGATGCAGGCGATGGTGTTGCCGTCTTCTTCCTCCACATGCTCCATCTGATTCTCCCTTGCGCGCCCGGCCTTGGCAAATTTGTTGTGCGGCGCGTCGGCGAACTGGGGCAGCAGCTCGACGCAAAGCAGCTCCTCCATCGTGAAGGTCTCGAAGATCTTGTGCAGGATGTCGAGGCTCAATACTGAGAAACGATGGACGCGCCGCTCTTTTTTCAGCGCGTCGGAAAGATATTTCCGG
The DNA here is from genome assembly GCA_900321035.1 of uncultured Selenomonadales bacterium. GTDB lineage: Bacteria > Bacillota > Negativicutes > Selenomonadales > Selenomonadaceae > RUG12372. The sequence goes on from ONUH01000015.1 coordinate 30,702, forward strand.
GTGCGCTCCGGGTTTCTCATGGAGGCCGCCGAGGTCAGCTGGGGCACATGACCGAAAAGCTCGAAAAAGTCGTTTGTGAATTTCTCATAATCGGGATTGTCCAGGGGTTCCGTCGCATAGTAGCAGGTGCCCTCGCCCGCCGCGTCGCCGATGGTCTCCCAGGCGAAAGTGAGGATGCCTTTCCAGAGTTCGGCGTCCTCGTCGTAGCGGCTGACCTTTTGGAGGCGGCCCGCCATGACGCCGCAGAACGGGCAGCCCACGGAGCAGCCTAAATCCAGCTCGTAGGTCATCGGAACATGGATCAGAGAGCTGTTTCTCGTGCCGAATTCCGCCCAGCAGCGATTTTGCTGGCGGCTGCGCCACGCGCGGAAGGCGGGATGGGACGGCACGCAGTATTCCTGCGCCATGCGGTTCCGCTCCGCGATCTTTTCCCGGAGGAAGCCCCGATAGCGCCGGACGACGCGGGGGAGCTCTTCGGGCGGCCGCTGCTGGTATTCGATTGCCGTCTTGGTGTCGCAGAGGATTTTCACCGACAGGGCGTCGATGTGCAGCCCATTGGCGGCCAGCGTCTCTTCCGGCGCGGCGAGGAATTTTTCCTGAAAGTTCGGTTCCATCGTCCAAAGTTCCAGCGCCCGTTTCGCCTCCGTCACCTCCCGGACATATTCCGCATCGTCGCAGGCGGGGCTGATGACGTTCTTGATTTCCATATCGCTCATGCAGTTCTCACTCTCCACTTTTCACTCTACTTCTTCGCGTTCATGTCCACGGCCAGCGCCAAATACTCATGGGCGATATGCACCATCAGGTTTTCCCCGCAAAGCCAGTCCAGCGCGGCGCGAAGCTCGTCTTCCCCGTATCTCGGCGAAAGCTCCGCGAGGAGCGAGTCCTCCTGCCGCACGGAGCGCGCGGCGCGGTAAAGGTCGGCTTTCGCTCCGTCGAGGGTGTAAACGGCGTGCCTGGCGATTTTCCGCATATCGTAAATGTCGATGGCGGCGCCGTTGTCGTACATATCAAGGCGCTGGAGGTTCCAGCGGTGGGCGACCCAGTCCGTGACAATCTGCTGTACCTTGCGGTAGCTTTCGCCTTTCGTCCGCACGTCCCAGCAAAGACGGCGCTCCGACCGGTCGACCGGCTCGAAGATGTACGCCGACCGCCGGATGAATTCCTCGTCCGCGTAAGCGAAAGAATAGGATTCGGCGGGCTGGAGATTCAGCCCGTATTTTTCCGGGTGGTCCGTATATTCGCCGTACCGCTGGTACACGATATGGATGAGCTGGTTCGGCGACGGCAGGTGCATGACCTTCGGCAGGAGTTCCGCCAGCTCGGCGAACTGCGCCTCCGTCTCGTCGGGGAAGCCGCAGAGGAGATTCCAGGCCACCTGCATGTTGTAGGTGCGGCAGCTTTTCAGCGTCTCGATCTGCCGGATGGCGCGGCAGCCCTTGTTCATGATTTTCAGGATGTCGTCCTGAAGGCTCTCGATGCCGGGCTGGAGCTGGATAAATCCAGCTTCCGAAAGGGAGCGCACGTCGTCCTCGGTGATGTTCGCCTTGATCTCGGAGAAAAATTGCAGCTTGATATTTCGCGCTTTCAGGGCGGCGGGCAGCTCCTTCATCTGCGTGTGGCTCAGGATGCTGTCGGTGAATACGCAGATTTTCGCTTCGGGGTAACGCGCCGACAGCGTCTGGATCTCGTCCGCCAGCCGCTCCGTCGTCTTCTCCCTGTAGTTTCGCGCCGGGCCGTTCAGCCCACAGAAGGTGCAGGGCTTGTTCCGGCCCCACCAGCAGCCGCGGGAGCCTTCCACCAGCATGTTCTTATGCTTTTCTTTGGGGAATAGCTTCTTATATGTGTTGAAATAATCGTCGAAGTCGGGAATCGGAAGCGATTCCACTTCCTTCGTGACCCGGTGCATCGTCGTCTTGGGCCGGGGCGAGCGGCGGGACATCACGCCGTAGGGCAGTTCCTCGGGCGGGATTTCGCCGTCTTTCAGTATGCGTCCGCAGACGTCGGCGAAAACCTCGTCCGCTTCGCCGATGAAGACGTAATCATAGGCCTCGATGTGCTCGATCAGCGCCGCGCCGAGGTCGCCCATGCAGTTCGCGCCGCCTATGACGATAATGGGCGGATTCTTTTCCTTTTTCAGCCGCCGGGCGAGGGCGATATTCGCGTTCGTCTGCTGGAACATGGACGCGAAGGCGACGATCTTCGGGTGACGGGCCAGGACCCGGGCGGCGGCTTCCTCGATGTAAGCCTCCGCGTCCTCCTGCCAATCCGGGAGCTTTCCCAGCCAGTTGGTTCTCGCCGTCAAGACTTCCGACGGGGTCCCGCCGCCTTGCGGTATACGTATTTCCTGCATCCAGCGGAGATACTCGGACAGCGGGCGAAGGGTCTTTTCGCCGTGGGCGGCCCGGGCAAAGACCATCTCGCCCACGAGGAAATCGCTGCGGGCCAGCGCCACAAGATGATAAAGCTCCAGTCCCTGCCGATAGGCGTACTGCAAATGCTCGTATTCGATGACGCTGGAAATGCCGGCCCGCGTCAGGTGCGACTTCATCAGTGAAAGAGCCATCGACGGCATCGACACGTCGGAGATCGGCATCGAGACAAAACAAACGTCGGTATTGCTGATCGTGGAAGGTTGCATAGGGTTCCTCATTTCCGCTTTGCGCGCGTGTGGGAACGGCGCCGCGTTTTTTACACTATACTCACTATAATATATTATCATAAATTTTTTCGGGGGCGATTGCAATAGGTTTCCCATGGAACCGCGGTTCGATTTTATTCCCTTCCTTGCAGGAAATTTGTGAAATGAATCGAATATATAGTAAAATATAGTATGAGTACGACAAATGAAACACGAAGCATAATTCGGGGGAAATTATGGACAACCTGCGGAAAGGTTTGAAACGGATATGGCTGCTTGTCCTGCTGCTTGCGCTTTGCACGGCGTCGCCTCTGGCGGCGGATGCGCAGGAAGCGGCGCCCAAGGTCGTGCGCGTCGGCTGGTACGAATCGAACTACTGCTATCGGGACCGCTTCGGGCGGCGGCGCGGCATCGACTATGAATACCAGCACAAGATTGCCACGTACACGGGCTGGACTTACGAATATGTTGAGGACAGCTGGGCGAATCTCCTGCAGAAGCTGATGGCGGGAGAGATCGACCTCCTGGGCGACGTTTCCTATACGGAAGCGCGCACGGCGACCCTGCTCTATCCAGACCTGCCCGTGGGGACGGAGTCTTACTATATTTATATCGACGCGGACAACAATAATCTTTCCTCGGAAAATCCGGCGTCCTTCAACGGAACGCGCATCGGCGTCAACAAGGGGGCCGTGCAGGAAGAGTTCCTGAGACGCTGGGCGCAGAGAAATAATATTTCGATTGAAATCATCCCGCTTTCGACGGAGGAAACCGATTCCGCAGCCATGCTGAACCGGGGCGAGATCGACGGCTACGCCACCGTGAGCGCTTTCAGAACAAAGGAGAAGGTCGTTCCTGCCTGCCGCATCGGCGCGTCGGATTACTTCTATGCCGTCAACAAGAACCGGCCGGATCTGCTGGCGGAGCTGAATTGGGCGCTGACCGCCATTCAGGGGGAGGAGCCTAACTTCAACAAGCGGATGTCGGAAGAATATCTTTCCGTCACGAAGACGAACGCGTTCCTGACGGCGGGGCAGGAGGACTGGATTGCGAAGCACGGCACGATCCGCGTCGGGTACCGGGAGAATTATCTGCCGTTCTGCGGGACAGACCCGAAGACGGGCGAATTGACGGGAGCGCTCAAGGATTACCTCGCCCATGCCGCGAACAACCTGAAGGCGTCGGGCCTTCGTTTTGAGGCGGTGCCCTATCCTTCGACGGAGGCGGCGATCAGCGCCATGAAAGCCGGGGAAGTGGATTGCGTGTTCCCGGTCAGCCTCGGCTCCTATGACGCGGACGAGATGGGGCTGCGCCTGACCGCCCCGGCAATGAAAACGGAAATACAGGCCGTCATGCGCGCCGCGGATCACCGCCACATTTCCCGGAACAGCAATTTCACCTTCGCCATCAATGAAGGCAACGTGAATATCGAGACGTTCATCAAGGACTACTATCCCGAATGCAAGATGGTCCGCTGCCCGAGCGCCGGCTCACGTTTCGAGGCGATCACCTCCGGCCGGGCGGACTGCATCCTCGTCAGCAATTACCGCCTCAATGACATGGATGAAGACTTGGAAAAGGGAGGGCTCTTTTCCGTGCCCACCGGTGAAGTCCTGCCGCTTTCCTTTGCGGTTGACCGGGCGAACCGGGAGCTGTATTTCATATTGAACAAGACGGTGGTCCTGACAAAGAGCGAGGATATGGATTCCTCCCTTGCTTCCTATGCCCATGACAGCCGTAAGGTCTCCTTCATGCAGTTCCTCAGGGAACACTGGCTCGGCGTCATAGCCGCCCTCTCGGCGGTGTTTCTCGTTATCGTCCTCCTCTTGCTGCAGAAGCTGAAGGCGGAGAGGAAGGCCAACGAGCAGCAGCTGCTGCTGGAGGAAGCCGAAAAGGTGGCCGAGCTGAAGCAGTCCCTGACGTCCCTCCTGGACAACATGCCGGGACTGAACTTTTCCAAGGACGCGAAGACCGGCGTCTATCTGGCCTGCAACCAGATGTTCGCGGAGTACGCGCAGAAGCCGGGGCCGGAGGGCGTCATCGGCCATACCGACGAGGAGCTTTTCGACGCGGAGACGGCGGCCCATTTCATGGAAGATGACCAAAAAGCCCTGTCCACGGACGGTCCGTATATTTTCCTGGAGGACGTGCTGGACGCTGCCGGAAACGAGCGGCAGTTCCAGACGACGAAACTGAAATTCATCGATGCCGCCGGACGGCTCTGCATCCTGGGCATCTGCCAGGATATGACGGACAAGGTGCGGATCCAGCGGGAAAACGCCGCCACGAAGGCAGCCTATGAAAAGGTGAAGAGCACCAGCGTCGTCTTTACCCATATAGCCAAGACCCTCGCCCGCGGCTACACCGATTTTTACTATGTGAACCTCGACACCGAGGCGTTTATCGAATACAAGAATGACGAGGCGAGCGGCGAGATCGTGGAGACGCGGCGCGGAGAGAAGTTCTTTGAGGTGTGCAAGACGGACATCAGCCGGTATGTGCATCACGAGGACCGGGAGGCCGTCATGAAGGCGCTGGACCGTACGAATCTTTTGCGCAGCCTCGATCAGGAACGTACCTTTATGATGCCCTATCGGCTGTCTGCAAGAAAAGGCTCGGTTTACGTCAATCTGCGCGTCTCGCGCATGGACGACGACGACCGCGCTATCATCCTCGGCGTGACGGATATCGACGAGCAGGTGAAACGGCGCAAGGCAGAGGAGCAGATACGGGAGGAACGCACGGCTTTCTCCCGCATCAACGCGCTGGCGGGGGACTATATCTGCATCTACGTCGTCGACCCCGCGACGGAAGAATATGTGGAATACATCACGACGTCGAAATTCGAGAAATTCGCGATCCCGAAGGGCGGCACGGATTTCTTCGCGAACGCAAGGAAGAACGGGCGGAAGATTATCTATCCGGAGGATCTGGAACGCGTCGAAGCGACGTTCACAAAAGAAAACGTCCTGGCCGAGATCGTACGCAGCGGCATCTTTGCGATGACGTATCGCCTGATGATTCACGACAAACCCACCTATATACGGCTCAAGGCGAATATGGTCGAGGAGGCGGAAGGGCGCCGTCTGATTGTCGGCATCAACGACGTGGACGCGCAGGTCCGGCAGGAAGAGGAATTCGCGAAACGTTTGGCCAATGCCCAGCGGGAGGCCAAACGCGACGCGCTGACGGGCGTGAAAAACAGGCACGCCTATCTGGCGGCGGAGGAGCAGCTGGATCGTCAGATCGGCGAGAACCGCGCGCCGGAGTTTGCCATCGTCGTCCTGGACGTGAACGACCTGAAGGAAGTCAACGACACCCAGGGCCATCACGCGGGCGACGCGCACATTCAGGGCGCCTGCAAGATCATCTGCGACATTTTCAAGCACAGCCCCGTTTTCCGCGTCGGCGGCGACGAGTTCGCCGTCATCGCGCAGGGCGGCGATTATATGTACATTGACGATCTGGTCGGGAGCGTGCATGACCACAACGAGGAAGCGGCGCACAGCGGAGGCATCATCATCGCCTGCGGCATGTCGAAATTCGCGGACGATCCCTGCGTGGCGGCCGTGTTTGAGCGGGCGGACCAAAATATGTACGAGTGCAAGAAGATGATAAAGGCCAGGAACAAACACCCGTGAGCGATGTGGAAATGCATGGATCGTTGAAATAACGCAGCAAAAAAGCTGAGGCAAGGAACAGGAAGTTCTTGCCTCAGCTTTTTATATGGATTCTTTTTTGCGCAAAGCTATTTCAAAAAGCCGTTGATGATCTGCTCTTCGGCCTCCTGCTCGGTGAGGCCCAGCGTCATCAGCTTGATGAGCTGGTCGCCGGCGATCTTGCCGATGGCGGCCTCGTGGATCAGCTCGGCGTCCACATGGTTCGCTTCGAGGGACGGGACGGCCAGGATCTTGCCCTTGTCCATGATGATGGAGTCGCATTCGGTGTGGCCGTGGCCGGGAGCGTTGCCGACGATGCAGGCGTCGAATTTCTGGAAGGAGGTGTCCCTCGCCACCGAGCGCGACACGACGTCGGCGTTGGCGCCTTCGCCGTCGAGGGAGACCTTGTAGCCGGAGGTCGCGACTTGCGCGCCGTGGGTCATCAGCCGCTCGCGCACGACGAGACGCGCGCCCGCCGCTAATTTCGCGGTGGTCATGCGGTTGGTGGAATCGACGCCCTTGATCTGCACCATCTCCATTTCCATGGAGCTGTCCTCGGCCAGCGTCGCCTCGGTGATGGGGTTCAGGATCCGTTTGCCGTCGCCGGTGCCGGAGCCGTAATGCTTCTCCACGTATTTGACCTTCGCGCCCTTTTCGAGGAAGAAGCGGTGGACGCCGTCGTGCTCGGAGTCCTGCGTGCCGCAGTTGTCGATGCCGCAGCCCGCGACGATGACCACGTCGGCGCCTTCGCCGATGTAAAAGTCGTTGTAAACCGTTTCCTTGATGCCGCTGGCGCTCAGCACCACCGGGATATGCACGCTTTCGTTTTTCGTGCCGGCCTTTACGAAGATGTCGATGCCCGTGCCGTCTTTTTTCGATTGAATGTCGATGTTGGCGGTGGTGTTCCGCCCGGCCAGCTGGCTGTTGGCGCGAAAGTTGTAGGCGCCCATCGGCACGTCGTGGAGCCCCGCGACTTCGGCGATCAGCCGTTTCTGTACCGCGTCCATTTTTACCATGATCGTTCCCCCGTTACATTTGTTCCATTTTCCCGCAGGGCGCCACCGCGTACTGTGTGCCGGTGATTTCCTTCAGGACGTCCTTGGCCGGGCCGTGCTTCTCGATCCGCCCGTTGGTCAGCACGACGATCTCGTCGGCGATGGAGAGGATGCGCTCCTGATGGGAAATCATGAGAATCGAGCTGTCGGCGATTTCGTCCCGCAGCTTCTGGAAGATGCGGATCAGGTTTTGGAAGCTCCAGAGATCGATGCCCGCCTCCGGCTCGTCGAAGAGGGTGAGCCGCGCTTTGCGCGCCATGACGGTGGCAATCTCGATGCGCTTCAGCTCGCCGCCGGAAAGGGAGGCGTTGACTTCACGGCGGATGTAGTCCCGGGCGCAGAGGCCGACCTCGGAGAGGTAGTCGCAGGCGGCGTCCACGGAAATCGTCTTGCCCGTGGCGAGGCGCAGCAGGTCGATGACCTCCAGCCCTTTGAAGCGGACGGGCTGCTGGAAGGCGAAGGCGACGCCCATGCGCGCCCGCTCGGTGATGCTCTTTTCGGTGACGTCCTCGCCGTCTAAGAGGATGCGTCCGGCGGTGGGTTTTTCTATGCCCGCGACGATGCGCGCCAGCGTCGATTTGCCGCTGCCGTTCGGCCCGGTGATGACGACGAATTTCCTGTCCTCGACGGTCAGGCTGACGTCCTTCAGGATGTCGATTTTTTTGCCGTCCTCCTCGACGGAGAACGAGATGTTTTTCAGTTCCAGCATAGGAAGCTCCTTTTTGCGATTGTTTCCGAAAAATTTTTCCTATCGTGTCCCTCTATCATGGATATTGTAGGAAATCCGTCTTTCATTGTCAACTTTGTGCGGCGGGCGAAAGGAAAAAATCGTTTTATGTCGAATAGAGCGATAGAGAAGAGTGTCACCATAACCATAGGAGGGAATATCATATGAAATGGTTCAAGAAAACCGCCGTTCTTTGCGCCGCCCTGGCAGTTTCCGCCGTCGCGTCCGCCGCGCCGACGCCGGACCGTCAGATCGAGATCCTGACGAACAGCGCCATGGTGTACGACGGCTGGTTCGTCCTGCCGGAGCGCGACAAGAATTCGGACCTTTGGACATACGCGATTACCGACCTCGACCGCAACGGCAGGCTGGAAGTCCTGAAGGTGCGGCGCGGTTGGGCCGAGGGCGGTCCCCTGCTGGCCATGAAAGAACTGGGCGAGGACGGACGCAGCCTGATCGGGGAAGTTGCGCTCGACGGCACGTCTGTTCCCGATATCCTTGCCAGGACGGAGAACTACGGGCAACCGACGTCGGTGCTTTACGATGCGAACAATAAAATTTATCATTATATTTTTGAGGCGACCCTTTACCACGGCGAATACGAGTCCCTGACGACGAAATACGCGCTGACGTTCTCCGACGGCACGCTGCTCGTTTCGCCGCTGGCGCATTGCCAATGGAATCTGAGCGGCTACGACGGCAGCTCGACGAAGCGATATTTCATGCCGTTCCGCGGCAGGGACGCCGGCAAGGAAATCAGCGCCGCCCGTTATGAAACCGTCGAGAAAGAGGAATTCCCCGACTGCGAGTACCGCGGCGTCACGTTTTTGTGGCGGAGCTCGGAGGACCTGAAGACCGCCGCTTCCAACGGCGAGCTGAGAAAATCGCTGGCAGAGTCTTATGCGCGCTTTGCCGATGAGGCGAAGGGCTGATGAACCCGATGAATTTCGAGGTGGGCCAGCCATTCCCGCTGCCGATCCAGGCGGTGGGGGACGGGGGCATGATCCAGGCGGACGCCAACGGCGTCATGTTCATCCTGCGCCTTTCCCGGACCGACGTTGTCGCCGTGGAGGCGTTCCGAACCGGGGCGATGGAACTGGCCCTGTACGAGGAGAACGGGGTGCTGTTCTTCCTGTACAAGATCGACGGCATTTTCAAAGAGGGGTGGGGCGACGCGCCCCTCGGCCTGCATACGCTGAAGCCGGAGCAGCGGCCTACGGCGGAAAGCCTGGCCGATCCCACGCTCCATCTCTATCTGGTGGAATCGCGCCTCGGAATCTTGATGGCCATGCGGCAGGTGCCGATGGATGAAAATATCCATGATGCGCTGAAACGGCATGTGGAGGCGCAGATGAAAGCGCCGATGGACGCGGGCACTTTTTCCGCCCGGGTGCAGGCGGCGTGGAGCGCGCGGACGTCGGAGGAGATGCGGCGGGCGGCTTCTGCGGTGCAAAGCGTGGAAATGACACTCCCACCGCCGAAGGTGCATTGAAAGACTCTGGCAGAGTTAAGGGTGGGACGAAAATGGATGAGAAATTGGCAAAGAATGTATTGAACCAAATGGATTTATGCACAAAAATGGTTATGCAGCAAAATGAGATTGTCAAAAAGTGGGATGCCATTCTTGCGCAATGGGATATGACTGCATACGTGGAACGGATTCGACGCCGTTTCCCCGTCATGGATGTGGATTCGCCGGATTTGCGGTATGTTCGTGTAGGACGTCCGCATGACGGCGGATATGTCATGGTCGATGATTTTTCTGAGACAAAAACCATTTACAGCTGCGGAATCAATGACGATGTTTCGTGGGACTTGGATATGACAACCCGCTCCGAAGCAGATATTTATATGTATGATCATACAATTGACGGGCTTCCCCAGGACCATGCAAGATTTCATTTTTTCAGGACGGGAATCACCGGGATATATGATCAGCAGCATCCGGAGCTTGAAACATTGCCGCGGTTGCTTGAAAAGAACGGGCATAAGGACGATTACAATATTTTATTGAAAATGGATATTGAGGGTTCGGAATACGGGGTGTTCAGTGAAATCGATCGCGATACTCTAATGCATTTTTCGCAAATTGTCCTTGAATTTCATTTTTTAGGTTCCAAGGAAATGGAAAATTTGATTTGCTATACTTTGGACAAACTGAATGCCACCCATCAGCTTGTTCATGTTCATGCGAATAACTGCAGCCCTTGGATGTGCTATGGAGGGAAAATTCTTCCGCACACTTTGGAGGCGACATATTTGCGAAAGAATCGATACCAATTCAGGAAATCAGACCGATTTTTCCCAACTGCGATCGATCAGCCGAATATAGTATGTAACCCTGAAATTGTTTTGGGATATTGGGGCACGGAATAAGGAAGGATTTGAAAATGAAGCTGAACATACGGCAAAGGGTACGGCTGATCGCCCTCTCGGGCGGCGTCCTGTCTTTCGTCGGCCTTTTGCTGATCGTGGGCGTCGGTATGATGCTGGCCAGCGAAAAGGTGGAGGAGCGGCGGCACCTTTTGGGAGAATCCGCCGCGAGCTTCGTGGAAAGCTTTGCGGGTCAGCAGACGCAGTGGCGGCTCGCCGACCATGTGGCGGGAAAAGCGCAGCTCGTCGAGCGCGAGATCGAGCATACGCGTCAGGACGTGGAGTCGCTGGCGCAAACGATGACGCTGATCCTTTCCGAGCCGGGGCAGTATGCGCCCCGCGCGCTGCCGGACCCCCATCGGGACGGAATCGTCTCCGGCGAGCCGTACCTGAATTTTTCCGACGCGCTGGCGGCGGAGGCGGACGACGAACTGCAGGAGGAATTCGGCCTCGCGGCGAATATCGCCGACACGCTGCTTCCGCTCGGCCGCTTCTACACGGGCGTCTTCGTCGGTTCCCGGCACGGCTGGCTGATCGCGGCGGACTCAAAGCCGGACGGAGGCGCGCTTCATTTCAGCGAGAAATTCCTGACGAGCTACGACCCGAGGGAAATGAACTGGTACAAGCTGGCGGCGAAAGCGGGGACCGTCGTTTTCACCGATCTCTACACGGACACGAACGGCAACCGCTGCATCACCTGCGCGGCGCCGTTCTATGACGAACAGGGATTGGCGGGCGTGGTCGGCATCGACTGCAACGCCGATGAAATCTATCGGCAAACGATGAGCACGAAGACGGGCGGCACGGCGTTCGACAGCTTCATCCTGAACCGGAAGGGGGAAATCCTGTTTTCGTCGCAGGCGGAAGGCACGCTCGCCGTAGGCGACGAGCGCCGCGACCTTCGGCAGTGCGGGGAACAGAGCCTCGCCCTGGAAGCGGCGGCGATGACGGAGGGGAAAAGCGACGTCCAGCTTGTGACGGTGGACGGGGTTTCGTATTTCTTAGCGTACGCGCCGATGGAGTCTCTCGGCTGGAGCTTCGGGCAGATCATCGGGCAGGCGGAAGTCAACTATCCGGCGCAGTTCGCGCGGGACAAGCTGTGGGAAGAGATGCGGGAGTTTGCCGATGACCTTCGGGGCGCGTTCCTGCAGCTGTCGGCGGGCGGCGTATTGCTGTTGCTGCTGCTCCTGGGCTTCGTCCTTTGGCTCAGCGCAAAGGCCTCCGATCATTTCGTGCGGCCCATCCTGTCCTTGACCGAGGGCGTGAATGAGATTGCCGAGGGCAATCTGGACAAAAAGCTGGACGTCAAGACCGGGGATGAAATCGAGCGTTTGGCGGACAGCGTGAACGCGATGACCGTCGATCTGAAGGCGTATATGGAAAACCTGTCGCGGGCGACGGCGGACAAGGAACGCATCGCTACGGAGCTTTCCGTCGCGCGCAAGATCCAGGCGGGCATGCTGCCCCGCGTCGCGCCGGATTTTTCTGGGCAAACGGCCTTCGACCTTGACGCGGTCATGACCCCGGCGAAGGAAGTCGGCGGCGACTTTTACGATTTCTATATGCTGGACGAAAACCGCCTCGCGGTGACGGTGGCGGACGTGTCCGGCAAGGGCGTGCCCGCCGCGCTCTTCATGGTCGTCGCGAAAAACGTGCTGCAAAATCTCGCGATGGCGGCGAAAACCCACGGCGATTTCGCGGAAGTCGTGACCCGGGCCAACGACCGGCTCTGCGAGGGCAACGACCAAATGATGTTCGTGACGGTGTTCTTCGGCGTGCTCGACCTTCGGACGGGCGAGTTCAGCTATGTGAACGCGGGCCACAATCCGCCGCTGCTCTTGCGGCGCGGCGGCGAGGTTTCCTATCTGCTGCCGGAGGGAAAACCGGACAAGCCTCTCGGCCTGATGGAGGGCCTGCCTTACCGCCAGCGGGCGCTGACGCTCGCGCCGGGTGAAAAGGTGTTCCTCTACACCGACGGCGTCACCGAGGCGGCGAACGAGGCGGCGGAGCTGTACGGCGAGGAACGGCTGCAGACGGACTTTGCCGGCGTGGAAAGCGACGCCCCGGTCAGGGAAATCCTCGCTGCCGTCGGCGCGGCGGTCAAGGCCCATGCCGGAAACGCCGAGCAGGCCGACGACATAACGATGCTGGGACTGAGATATTTGGGAATATGAAGCGCAAAAAAGCCCCGATTGTTCGGGGCTTTTTTGCGCGAGAAAATCTATCATTCCAATAAATCGCTGTGCGTTCCTGTCCGTTGGGCAACCAAGACTAATTCGTCATGATCGATTTGATAAATCAGGAGCCAATCCGGGCGAATATGACATTCACGGAAAGAAACATATTTCCCTTTGAGTGGGTGGTCGTAATATTTTTCGCCCAAAGGTTTTTCTAAAGCCAACATTTCAAGAACGTCCTTCAATTCTTGCAATGGGAGGCCGCGCTTCTTTGCGAGTTTGAAATCCTTCTTGAATTGGGCGGAATAACGAACCTTAAGCATTAAGGTCCTCCCACATCTCGTCGACGGAAGAAAATTTGCGGCTGAGATTCTTGCCGTTTAGCGTGTCGTCCATTGCGCGCCTTGTCGTTTCGTTTAGTCTTGGAGACGCGATGATGTCGAACGGAATACGCCCGTGATTAACTACCTGACGACAAAACAGATGAATGGCCGTGGACATGGAAAGCCCCATGCTTTTCAGAGCAGTTTCGGCTTCTTGTTTCAGGTCGGCGTCGATACGCACTTGTAAGGTTGAAGTTGCCATTTTGCATCACTCCTCATTACAATTTTAATGAGAATATATGAATTTGTCAATCTCCTGGTTATCCTGCTCTTCGCCACGCCGTTGACGAATGGGACGCTGCGGCGTTATAATCCCAGCGAGAGATATTTTCTCTATATAATTTTTTAGGAGTGTCTTTTTGAAGCATTTTATCCAAACAACGGGGATTGTGCTGTAAGCGGGAGGCTTACGGGACAGTCTGCGAGCCTCCCGCCAATCCGTCAGTAAAAGGATTGACATTAAGGAGGCAAAACAAATGCATAACCATGACTGTATCATTCGCAGGGAGACTCCTGCGGACTATCGGACTGTGGAGAATCTCATCCGCGAGAGCTTCTGGAACGTGTACCGTCCCGGCTGCGTCGAGCATTACGTCTTGAAATGCCTGCGGGACGCCGAGGCGTTCGTGCCGGAGCTGGACTTAGTGATGGCGAAGGACGGAGAGATTATCGGGCAGAACGTGTTCGTGAAGGCGGAAATCCGCTGCGACGACGGCGCATCGTTTCCGATCCTGGCGATGGGGCCTATTTGCATTGCGCCCGAATGGAAGCGGCAGGGCTTCGGCAAGAAGCTTCTCGATTTTTCGCTGGGACAGGCGGCAAAGTACGGAGCCAGGGCCGTATGCTTCGAGGGCAATATCGACTTCTACGGCAAGAGCGGCTTCACGACCGCGTCCTCTTTCGGGCTCCGGTATCACGGGCTGCCCGAGGGCGCCGACGATTCCTTCTTTTTGTGCAAGGAACTGACCCCCCATTCTCTTGACGCGGTGCGCGGCGAGTACGCGCCGCCCGTCTGCTATTTCGCGGCGGAGGAAAATCCCGAAGCGTTCGGGCAATATGAGGCGACGTTTCCGCCGAAGGAGAAAAAGAAACTGCCCGGGCAGATTTTCAACGGATAGTCGGCGAAACTAACGCCGTTTGGGACGGCGCATGAGCGAAATAATCGCTTGCGCGCCGTCCTTTCTTATTATTTTCCCCTATTGCGTGAAACGTAATTCTGTCTTATTATAATTGCAGAATCTTTGCGAGGAGGAACTTTCATGGAGATAAAGAAAGAACAGAACGGGACGTCGCTGACGATGCTCCTTTCGGGGCGGCTGGATACGGTGGCCGCCGCCGATTTCGAGAAAGAGCTGGAGTCGTCGCTGGAGGGGGTTTCCTCGCTGGTCCTTGACTGCGCGGATCTGACCTATGTGGCTTCGTCGGGGCTGCGCACCCTCTTGATGGCGCAGAAGCGGATGAACAAGCAGGGAAGCATGGTCATGCGCCACGTGCAGGACGCGGTGATGGAGGTCCTTTCCATGACGGGTTTCGACGACCTTCTGCAGATCGAGAAATGAAGACGGAGGAGCTTCGCATCGAGGCGAAGGTGGAGGCGCTGCCGGAGGCGATCGCTTTCGCGGTCGGGACGCTGACGGACGCCTGCCCGATGCGGGAACGCATGCACATCGAGCTGGTGACGGAGGAGATCTTTGTCAATATAGCGAGCTACGCGTATTCGGAGCCGGGCGGCTTCGTCACCATCCGGCGGAGCGGCGGCGAGGGACCGGAAGGACTGACGCTGACTTTTATCGACGGCGGCGTTCCCTACGATCCGCTGCAGCGGCCCGACCCCGATCTGACGCTTACCGCGGAGGAACGCCCCATTGGCGGCCTCGGCGTTTTTCTTGTGAAAAAAATCGTGGACGAGGCGCATTACAAGTACGAGGACGGAAAAAATATCCTGACCGTCCGCAAGGTCATCGACGGAAACTGACGGAAGGCTAAGGAAGGACGTGCTGCATGAAAAAGACGGCAATACGTTTCGCGAACCTGCCGGAACCTGTCCAGGCGCGGCTCTGCCAGGTATACGGCCCACAGCCGGAAGGCGGCTATGCGGCTCACAGGATTGCGTATGTCCGGGGGCTGAGCGAATATGAGTCCTGGTTTTTCGGGAGCGGCAATTTCCTCTCGCCGAGCTTCCTGACCCAGGCGTTGTACAAGTTGAAGGGAACGCTTTCGCCCATCCGGTTCAACCGCGCGCTTCGCGAGCTGGACGTGCAGGACGACGTGCTTCGGACGAATTACTGCGATGTGGGCGACCGGGTGCTGGCCGTGGTGGTCACGGAGCGGAAATACACAGAGTCGGTCGTTTTTCAAAACCTGCAGGGGCGCGACCCGGAAGAGATCAATGCCATACTGAGAAAATCCGCGGCGGCGGCGCTTCGCTATCCATTCGACGTCAAGAAGCGCGGCCTGCTTCGGATTTTTGTTTTTCACACCGGGATGGACGAATATGCGATACTGGTGACGGCCGCGCGGATCATCCTGGACCGTTTCGACGCCCGGGCCCTTTTCCGCTCTGCGCTGGGACTGCCGGAACAGCCGCGCCGCGTCGTTCCTGTGCCCGACCGCAATGTGCAGATGGAAGCCAAGATGCTCGAATACTGGAAAAAGCTCCTGGCCGCGCCGCCCCGTTCCGCTTCCCTGCCTTGGGAGATCGCGGACGCGCCGCCCCACCCGTACAAGCAGAGGGCCTTCCGCATCATCTTTCCCGAGGGGCTGTATTCCGATTTGATGACCGAGGCAAAGGGCAACCGGCTGATGCTGATGTCGATCCTGTCCACGGCATGGGGAGCGCTCCTCCAAACCGAAGGGCACCTTCGGGACCTGTGCCTCTGCCTTTTCATGCCGGAGCGGGGGAAAAAGGACGAAGAATGGCACCCCTTCCAGATGGTCCCCGTGCGGCAAACCGCCGACAAGGACGAAACCATCGGGGCGCTCGTGAAACGGCAGTTCCAGCAGCTGTTAGTGTCTCAGCCCTACGCATGCTTTGACTGGGCGAGTTCCGGCAGCATCCTTGACGGCAAAGAGAAGCCCTTCAGTCATTTCCTTGATTTCTACGATTTCCTTTCCGATGAAAAGCCGTATTCCATGCAGCCGGCCGAGCCGGACGGGAACCTGATTGCCTGGCATTCCTGGGACGCCCAGAGCATGAAGCTGAGCCTCTACTTCCGCTACACCCGGACCGCGGCCTCGGTCATGCTGCTCTACGACGAGGATTCCTTCGCGGCGGGGACCGGGGAACGCATCGGAAAGGCCTATATCCTGGCGATTCAACAAATGCTGCTGGACCAGCAGGAGACCTTCACCGCATTCCAGGGGCATCTGATGGACCGTCTGCGTACCGAGAAAAAGCTTCAGGCGACTTATCAGGAGGAAGAGAAAGCGCGGCTGCAGAACGCCGTCTCGTCCATTCATCTGCTGCAGGGGACGGACACGGGCACGACCCTGCGCTTCATGCAGGAGGGCACGCTCCGCACGTATTTCGAGGGCGACCGCGTCGAGGGGATGAGCACCGAGCTGCTCTTCGTCGCGGAAGGCAAGCTGGTCAGAAGCATCGAGGACAGCGAAGGCTGGTTCCGTACGCTGAACATCGCCAAGGAGGGCGCGTGGCTGAACGAGACCGTGATGCTGGACGCTCCCAAGGTGGCCCTGGCCGCCGAGGTATTGTCCGAGCGCGCCACGATCCTCGCCATCCCGAAATCCGCCATGAAAAATATCATCAGCATCTATCCCGGCCTCTGGCAAAATATCACGACCCATGTGATCACCCAGCTCGAGAATTTCCAAAAGCTCTGGGCACAGTCGTAAACACAACAGAGAGGCGTCGCCAAATTCGGCGGCGCCTCTTTTGCGCTTGCATAGCAAAAGCCTATCTTATACAATGAAGAAAGTGATTCAAGCCGTATCTCATAAAACAGGGGGCGTCATGAAAGCTGCTTTTTGGGGCGGAGGGATTGTCTTGCGTCTTTCCGCTGCGCCGGGGCGCAGCATCGTGACCGAAAAGTCGCCGCCGGAGCGCATCTTCGAAAAAGCGGAGCGACGGGGCGGCGTGGTTTCCTTTGAGGATGAAGGGGGAGGATGTTTTGGAGGACTGGAAGGAATATTACAATCCCATGCGGATTTTCATTTTCGGCAAGTTCATGCTGCTTTTCAATCTGTTCGTGTTCGTTTCCAATCTGCGGCGGATGCCGTGGACGGCGGCGCTTTTAGTACTGGTCGCGACGGTGTCCTGTACGCTGCCGTTCATGCTCCAGCATCGGCAGCACGGTATCGGCGACGCGGTTTTCCTGCGGCGGGTCATCGTGCCGAGCTTCCTCGGCCTGACGGTGTCGGTGCTGCTGCTCTCGATCTTCGGTCCGGGCATGGCGGAGGCTTACGGCCTCAGCCGACGCGAGACCTTCGGCATGCTGTTCGAGAACCGCGGGCTGTTTTTCCTCGTGGCGTCGAACTTCATCTTCGTGCAGATGATCGTGAAGGAAGCGATCCCCGCCGGGAAACGCAAGCCGTATTGGGGCCTGCTGCTGATCCCGCTGCTGCTGCTGGCGCTGGTGTGAGGGCGTCCGGCGGGCGATTTTCGATTTACGGAGGGAAGCAGAGAATGAAGATACGAAGCGCGACTGTGGAAGACGCAGAGCGGCTCTTGGAGATTTACGCCTATTATGTGGAGCATACGGCGATTTCCTTTGAATACGACGTGCCGTCGGCGGAGGAGTTCCGGCGCCGCATCGAAGAGACGCTGCAGGCCTATCCCTATCTTGTCGCGGAGGAGGGCGGCGCCGTCCGGGGCTACGCTTACGCGCATCCCTTTGTCGGCCGGAAAGCTTACGAGCGTTCCGCCGAGCTGACGATCTACCTGGCACGGGACGCGAAGGGACGCGGGTACGGCAGACGCCTTTACGGGGAACTGGAACGCATCCTGCGGGCGCGGGGCGTCACGAATCTTTACGCCTGCATCGGCGACCCGATCGAGCCGGACGAATATCTGACCCGTGACAGCGAGGCGTTTCACGAACGGTTAGGTTTTGTCCGGGTCGGGACGTTCCACCGGTGCGGCTATAAGTTCCATCGCTGGTACAATATGATTTGGATGGAGAAAATCATCGGGACGTATGATTGAACTGCAGAGCGGGCGGTTGACAGGAGACGGCATTTGGCATAAACTAAACCCATCAATCTTCTATGATAAGGAGGAAGCCTTATGAGTTATCGTCTTTGGGACGTATTGGGCGAGCTTCGCTCAGACGCGTATGAATGGGTGGATCTGACGCACCCGCTGGACAACAGCAGCCCTTATTGGGCCGGCATCCCGGAAGGCTCGGTGGAGCTCGGGAAGACTTGCTTCGACTGGGGCAACGAGATGCTGGACTGCCTGATCCAGACGTTCAAGTTCCCGGGCCAGTTCGGCACGCATATCGACTTTCCGGGGCATTTCATCAAGAACGCGCCGCTGTCGGAAAAGTACGGCGTGCGCGATATGATGTTCCCGCTCTGCGTGGTCGACGTCACGGAAAAGGTGAAGAAGGACGTCCATCACGCGGCGACGGCGGAGGACGTCAAAGCCTATGAGGCGAAATACGGCGCGATTCCCGACGGCGCCTTTGTGGCGCTCCGTACCGACTGGAGCAAGCGCTGGCCGGATATGGACAAACTCTCCGGCATTGCCGCCGACGGCAGCGAGAATTTTCCGGGCTGGTCGCTGGACGCGCTGAAGTACATCTACGAGACGAGAAACGCCGCCGCCAACGGCCACGAAGCTCTCGACACCGACGCTTCCGCGGAGGCGGCGAAGGCGGGCGACCTGGCCTGCGAACGCTATGTGCTGTCCAGGAACAAGCTGCAGATCGAGGTGCTGCAAAACCTCGACCGCGTCGCTCCGGCGGGGGCGCTGCTGATTGCCGCGTGGCCGAACATCAAGGGTGCGACCGGTATGCCCGTCCGCGCCTTCGCGGTGACGCCGAAAGTGAAATAGGAAAGAGGAGGCGTTTTCCGGGGAATGGTCTGCACCGTTTTGCCGGAAAAACGCGCAAAAAAACATCCGGACGAGATCTCGTCCGGATGTTTTTTTATAAGGCTTATTTTTTCTTCTTGGCGGCCTTCTTGCCATTGACGAACTCTTTGAACGCCGGGCTGGCTTTGAAAACCGGAAGCTTCGCGGCCGGAATCTGGATCTCCTTGCCGGTCTGCGGGTTGCGGCCCTTGCGAGCGGCGCGCTTCGAAATCTTGAATACGCCGAACTGCAGGAAGGTTACGGAATCTCCGTCCTTCAGAGCCTTACGGATAGTCTCGATGGAGGCGCCAAGGACCGAGTCAACGGCCTTCTGCGTCATACCGGACTTCTGAGCAACCGACTTGATAAAATCTGCCTTCTTCAAAAAAATCCCCTCTTTCCGTTTATTGGAGCGCACTATTCGCTCTTTACGGCAATTATAACACAAGAATTTCCTTTGTAAATAGGGTTTGACAAGAAAAATTAACTTTTTTTCTTGGATTTGTGGGGGTTTTTGGTAAAATTTACGAAAAAAACGCCCGCAGGACAAGGTGAGAATCTGGACTGTTCCCCAAAGAGTAGACAAAAAAATAAACCCCTGTCATAGAATATCGTAAACTTAGGCGGCCTTGCTCCGAATCTCAAACGGAGTGAG
>ONUH01000026.1 GCA_900321035.1 uncultured Selenomonadales bacterium
CATCTTATCACAGGAGGGCTTTTTCGTTCCTTTGAAGACTCATACCTATAAGGTAACTGAACCCCCGGTCGAACCGGGGGTTTTCGAGATACAAAAAAGGAGCTTGACGGCAATTTGTCTGCCGCAAAGCTCCATAATAATCCCAAAAACATTATTGCCCCAGCAATACCTTGACCGTCGTCCGCATCGCCGGGCGAATCCGGACGCCCTCCTGAGAAGGAATAGAAATACGAATCCGAAGCTGTCCCACATGCGGATTATCCGGTCCCATGCCCTCTGTTCCTTTTGCCGCGTCCTTCTGTTCAATTTCGGACAAATCCTGAATGTCCACGACGCTTGCTAAAAAATCATGGCCGTCCAATGAATAGCGAACCGTCTGCCCGACATAGATCAAATCCGCATATTCTTTTGCCGCATAGGCTTCAATCCACATATCATCGGTCGCGCCGATGCGAAACACCGGCTCTCCGGCATGAACTTCACTGCCTTCCCTGACATCGGTCAGATACATGACGCCGTCCACTGGAGCGAAAAGCTCCGTCGCGCCGGAAGCCTGCTGCGCTGAAGCAAGTGCCGCCTCTGCCTGACGCACCTGCACCTCCGCACGATTGATTGCCTCCGGGCTGGCGGCACGAGTCACCGTCTGATAGGAAACGCCGCCGGAAAGCGCTTCCTGATATGCCGCCTCCGCCATGTCGCGTTCATGAGCGCTGACAGCCCCTACGTCGTAAAGGAATTGTGTTTTCTCATAGCGTGTGCGTGCCGCTTCGACGTCGGCACCGCCGCCGCCGCCGAAAACAGGCTGCACGGTCACAACACCCGCCTGCAATTCCTCCAAATTCCGCTTAGAAAGCGCCAAATTTGATTCCAGCTGCTGAATCTGTTCCGGCGAGACCTTGACCTTGATTTTCGCCAATACCTGTCCCTGTTTCACCGATTCGCCGTCGCTAACCGGGATCTCCATGATCGTTCCCGCCGCGAGAGCCCGCGCCTGGACCACATGGCCGGCAACCTCAGCCTCAACGAGGGAAAGCGTCCGATGGCTCGACTGGTACAGCCAGACAACGCCGGCGCATAAAACAGCTGCAAGCAAAAGCACGGCTAAACCGTATTTTATTACTGCATGCGCCTTATCGCTGATATCGACTTCCAAAATGATTTCCTCCCGATGTTCCCTTTACGTCAGAAAGGCGCGCAGACAAGCCGCGCGCCTTCTTCCTTACTCCAATCCGAGCTGTACCTTGATTGCCTTGTGCGCCGCTTCCATTGCCTGCGGGATTTTTTCCGGCTCCTTGCCGCCGGCCTGCGCCATTTCTGGACGTCCGCCGCCGCCGCCGCCAACCGCTTTCGCGGCTTCCTTGATCAGGTTCCCGGCGTGAACGCCTTTTGCGACTGCCTCTTTGGACGCCTTTGCGACAATATTCACCTTGCCGTCTGCTTCTGCACAAAGGACTACGACGCCGTTCGTAAGCTTCGCAGCCGTCAGGTCGGCCATTTCGCGGAGCGCGTCCATCCCCTCGACATTCGCTTTGCCCGTCACAAACTGCACGTCGCCGTACGTCTGGACCGCCATCAGAAGCTTCTGCGCATCAGCTTTCTCACGCATCCGCTGAACCTCGTCAAGCTTCTTCTTCATTTCTTTGTAGTCCGTCGAAAGCACAGAAAGCTTCTGCACAACTTCCGTATCCCGGCATTTCAAAAGCTCTGCCGCCTGCGAGAGCGCTTCCGCCCGCTCGTGCGCCCAGCCAAGTGCCGCCTCGCCGGTAATCGCCTCGATACGCCGAACGCCCGCTGCGACACCCGTCTCACTGACAATCTTGAACATACCGATCTGCCCGACGTTTGAAACGTGAGATCCGCCGCAAAGCTCCATACTGAATCCCGGCACAGTCACGACGCGTACAATGTCGCCGTACTTCTCGCCGAAAAGCGCCATCGCGCCTTTCGCCTTTGCCTCGTCCTGCTTCATCTGGGCAATCTCAACGTCCTGAGCCTGCAAAATAACGTGGTTGACAAGTTCTTCAACATCCGCAAGCTGCTGCGGCGATACCGGCTCGAAATTCGAGAAATCGAAACGAAGCCGCTCCGGTGTGACCAACGATCCCGCCTGATTGACCTGGTCGCCAACAACGCGCTTCAAAGCTGCTTGCAAAAGATGGGTTGCCGTATGATTGCGCGCCGAGGCCAGCTTCTTTTCACGGTCCAGTGTAATCTTCACGGTATCGCCGACCTTGAGCATGCCTTCTTCCACATAGCCGATATGGTAAATCGTGCCGTCCGGCAATTTCTTTGCGTTCGACACCTGTACACGGCCCAACCCCGTCGTGAAGAGCCCGACATCGCCGACCTGCCCGCCGCCTTCCGCGTAGAACGGCGTCACATCGAGGATGATTCCCGCTTCCTCACCGTCGGACAGAGCATCGACAAGCGTACCGTCCTTCCAAAGAGCGACGACCTTCGCCTCTTTTGCCGTTGCATCCTGCCGCAGGCTCTTGACGTCGATCTTGCTGAGGTCGGGAACCGCCACGCGCTGGTTCTCCTGACGCGCCGCACGCGCGCGATCGCGCTGCTCCTGCATCGCCTTGTCAAACCCCTCATGGTCAAGAGTCAGCCCGCTTTCCTGCAGGATCTCATCCGTCAATTCCCACGGGAACCCATACGTATCATAAAGCTTGAACGCACTTTCGCCGTCCAGTTCCTTCTTGCCCTTTGCCTTGACCGCCTCAATCTCCCCGGCCAAAAGCTCGCAGCCCTGTTCCAGCGTCGCATGAAAACGTTCCTCTTCAAGCTGGATGACTTTCTTGATATAGTCCTGCCGCTCCGTAAGCGCTTCGAAGTCCGGCGCGTCCTTGTATATCTTGATGACCGCGTCCACCGCACCTACGAGGAACGGTTTATCCATGCCTAAGATTCGCCCATGGCGCACGGCACGGCGCAGGATACGGCGGAGCACATAACCGCGTCCCTCGTTCGACGGCAAAATACCATCCATGATCATGATGGTCATGCTGCGCGCGTGGTCGGCGATAACCTTCAAAGAAATATCCTTCTGCGCGTCCTCGCCGTACTTGACGCCCGAAACGCCGGACGCATACTCGATAATGGGATAGAGCAAATCCGTCTCGAAATTCGTCCGCTTGCCCTGCAGGACAGATGCCAGACGCTCCAAGCCGCAGCCTGTGTCGATATTCTTATGCGCGAGCGGCTTATACTCGCCGTCTTCCGTCTTATCAAACTGCGTAAAGACGAGATTCCAGATCTCCAGATAGCGATCGCAGTCGCATCCCACGGCGCAGGTCGGCTCCCCGCAGCCACGATCCTCTCCGAGATCGATATAAATCTCCGAATCCGGACCGCAGGGGCCGGGGCCGATTTCCCAAAAATTATCTTCCAGCTTCACGATATGATCGGCAAGGAATCCGGGCTGCTGCTTCCAGATTTCCGCAGCCTCGTCGTCCTTCGGATAAATCGTCGCGTAGAGCTTTTCCTTCGGAAGCTCGACAACCTCCGTCAGGAATTCCCATGCCCACGCAATCGCTTCTTTCTTGAAATAGTCGCCGAAAGAGAAATTCCCGAGCATCTCGAAATACGTCTGATGGCGAGCCGTCCGACCTACGTTCTCGATATCTCCCGTACGAACGCAGCGCTGGCTCGTCGTGATGCGCGTGCGCGGCGGCTTCATCTTGCCAGTGAAAAACGGCTTGAACGGCGCCATGCCCGCGCCGATCATCAAAAGCGTCGGATCGTTCTCAGGTATCAAGGAAGCGCTCGGAAGGCGCAAATGACCAGCCTTCTTCGCAAAAAATTCCAGATATGCCTCGCGAAGTTCATTTCCCGTCATGAATTTCAAAGGTATCAGCTCCTACGAAAAACTTTCATTAAACTCAGTAATTATATCTTAATCCACTGCACAAAGTCAATTTCCGAAGCCGTGATTCTTATTTTTTTCTCCGCTAACTGTCTATCCCCTCATCTTTTTTGCTATAATGACGAATGAACGTTCATTTTTTATGCATGGGAGGATCGATCCTATCATGGACATACAACAAATCGCTTCGGCAGAAGATCTGAACCAATCCCAGCTCGCAGAATTTATCTTCGATCTTCTGCACCGAATGGCCGTGCACCACACCCTTTGGTTCCGCGAAGTCGAGCACCAGCTCGGATTCGCTCGGGCGCTGACGGCAATGGATGAGGCATGGGAAAAAACGCGCGCCGTCGCCGTACATCGTTTTTCCGAGGAATTGGGGCTATCGGAAACAAACGGCGTCCCCAACGCGCTTCTTACCATGCCGAAGGAAAAACAGCTCCGCCTGATTGACGCCATCGCGAAAAACTGGCTGGCACAGGACGGCGTTTGGTTCCAGGCCGTAGAAAAAACACACGGCATGAACGACGCCAAGCGATGCAATGATTCAACCTGGGCGCGCTTTTCTCCCTTCGAGGCGTATGCCGTCAAAAAACTCTTAAATCTTGGCGAACATCCGGGACTTGACGGGCTGGAACGAGCGCTGAACTTTCGCATGTACGGCCGTCTGAACCGCCAATCCTGCCGCAGGGAAAATGGCGCACTGATTTTTGAGATGAACGACTGCCGTGTACAATCCGCTCGCGTCCGCAAAGGATTAGCCGACTACCCATGCAAAAGCGCCGGTCTCGTCGAATACGCCCGTTTCGCCGAGGCCATTGACGACCGTATCTGCACCGAATGCCTCGGCTGCCCGCCCGACGCCCACCCGTCCGAATGGTTCTGCGCCTGGCGGTTCACACTCCGCGAATAAACGCGCCGCTGTAAAACACAAAAGGCAAACTGCTGTGAAACAACGTTCACAAACAGTTTGCCTCTTTTAATGACAAAAAATTATCTCCTGCCACGACGACATGATCAAGCACGGGAATCCCCATGATCTCCCCTGCCTTCATCATCTGCTTCGTCAGCTGTATATCCTCTCTGCTCGGCGTCGGATCGCCGCTGGGATGATTATGAACCAATATCACGCCCGCCGCCGAATATCGTATCGCCTCACGGAAAACCTCCCGAGGATGTGCGATAGATGCGGTCAGGCTGCCGACAGAGATGGTGGACAGCGCGAGAATCCGATTTCGAATATCCAAGAACATGGCGAGAAAATGTTCTTTCTGTTCGAATCGCAAGGACGGAATCACATACCGGGCAACATCTTCCGGCCCTTCCACTTTCTCAATCGTCTGTGCCGCACGCTCAGACAGCCGCCGTCCCAATTCCACGGCTGCAACGACAGTCGCAGCCTTCGCCAAGCCGACGCCGTGAATGGAAGCTATTTCCTGCGGCGACATATGTATAACGGCGGCAAGCCCTTTGTCCTTGTACTGCGCCAGCACATCTTCCGCCAAATGCAGGACGGATTTCGACGTCGTCCCCGTTCGCAGGAGAATCGCCAACAATTCTATATCGCTCAGCGCCGATGCGCCGCACTGCAATAATTTTTCCCGAGGTCTAACTTCCTTGGGCAGATCCCGTACCATGACGCTCACAGAAGAATGCCCGCCTTTCGCGCCAAATTCCTAACAGCATGCAACGGCAAACCGACTACATTGGAAAACGAACCTTCAATCTTCGGAATGAACTTAGCTGCTATTCCCTGTACCGCGTAAGCCCCTGCCTTGTCCATCGGTTCCCCCGTCGAGATATACGCAGAAATATCTCCGTCGGACATTTCATCCATCCATACCGCCGTCTTCACGACGTCCGTATACGTATCGCCGCCATAGACAATCGCGACGCCGGTATATACAAAATGCATCCGTCCCGACAAAAGACGCAGCATACACGCTGCGTCTTTCTCATCTTTCGGCTTTCCTAATATTCTTGCGTCCACAGCCACAACCGTATCCGCTCCGAGCACAGGCGCATTTCCGCCTTCCTTTGCCGCCACGTCCTCGGCTTTCCGCCGCGCGTTCTCAACTGCAAGCCGCTCCGGCGAGATCCCGTCGCCCGAAATCTCCTCCGCGTCGCTGACGAGCACGCGAAATTGACAGCCGATTTGCCGCAAAAGCTCCTGCCGCCTTGGCGACGCAGACGCCAAAATCAACGTCCCATTTCCTGTCATTGATCCAAATCCACATTCGCGCCGCGATACTTATTGACCGCGTCCGATTCTTTCATATCTTTTTGATAAGGATTTCCTTCATTATAATATCTGATCTGCGTTGTGGTCACGCCGCCGGAAATATATGTGCGTCCGCACTCCGGACAAATATCCGTCTTGAGCCGCACGGAAGCGCGTTCCACTTCGCCGCCTCCAAGCTCCGCTTTGCGATACGCATTGGAAACATGCTCCTGTTCATGCCCCATGACAACCATGGCCGCATTGCTCGGATCGATATGACCGGCAGCCTTGAAGGACACCATCTCATCGGAGCCGTCCTGATACTTCCTGTTCTTGCAGGTCTCGCATTCGGCGGGAGAAGATTTCCGTCCCGGTTTCTTGCCGACTTGGTCCTCCGCCTTTTCCGCGTCTTCCTCGCCTTCGACGCCTTCCACGCCCGCCTGCTCTTCCCATTCTTCTTCTGGCGCTCCCGGAACTAAAGGCGCATCCTTGAAACGGTCATAACCATAGGGTGCTCCAGTGCCGCCAAGCCCGTTGATTCCATTCACTCCCATACGATGACCTCCTTTATACCTTCACTCTTGAGAATATCATATCATAGCCGAGACGCGTCCGCAACGTAAAAGAACTTTCATCTCCGCGCCGCAAAAAATTTTTGCAGCATTGCCTTGCATTCATCCTCCATCACGCCGGCAGTAATCTGCGGCTCAGGCGCAAGGGACGGATGGCCGGGGATGTTGAAAATCGACTCCACCGCGCCCGCTCTCGCGTCAGTCGCCCCGTACACGAGCCGGGATATGCGCGACGCCATAATTGCACCCGCGCACATCGGGCACGGCTCCAAAGTCACATACAGCGTACAGCCGGTCAAGCGCCAACGCGAAAGCCTCTTCTCCGCTTCGCGTATAGCAAGCATCTCCGCATGCGCCGTCGCGTCCGTCTCCCTCTCGCACAGATTATGGGCACGTACGACAACGCCGCCCTCATCGTCGATGAGGACGGCGCCGACCGGCACTTCGCCGGATTGCATGGCCAACCGCGCTTCGTCCAAAGCTATTGCCATATATTCCTGATCTTTACTCATGAAGCAGATTTCCAATCCCCTCCAAGACCGTACCATCCTTGTAAAAAAGTGATTGCGTAGCCCGTGTCACATTCACCACATACGCATCGGATAATCCGGCGTCTTCGGTTCCGGCCGACGTCAACGGCTTCCTCCTCGTCCGTATCTCTTTGTCCAGCATCTGCCGAAACGATTGCCCGCCGTTGTGATCGGCAAACCCGCGGCGATCCTCAAAGGAACGCGCAACGTCGAACGCCACACCCTGCACCGGCGAAATTCTCTCTACACGCCCTTTCATGATCGCTTCCTCCTTTCGCCCAACCGTTTCTACCTTATATATCGTATGAAACGGGAAAAAACTTAAGGAAAAGTGGAAACCACGGTCATTTAATTTTTTCACGCAATCACGATAATGCAGTCTCCAAAAGCGCATTCGTCTCACGCGCCGCCACGACGCTCGCTGCGAAAGCGTCTTTTTCAGCGCCTTCCAGTGAAACGTCCACAATGCGCTCCACACCTTTCGCGCCGAGAATGACCGGAACGCCGATGCAGAGATCATGCTCGCCGTATTCTCCGTCGAGATACACGCAGCAGGGAATCAGTTTGCGCGCGTCGGTAACGATCGAGCCGACCAGCGTAGCGACAGCCGCGCCCGGCGCATACCATGCCGACGTACCAAGCAACTTCGTCAACGTCGCGCCGCCCGTCTTCGTCTTCGCCACTACATCCTCGATGACAGGCATCGGCAAAAGCTTGGTAATCGGGATACCGCGGTACGCCGCATAGCTGACGAGCGGCACCATCGTCTTGTCGTTGTGGCCGCCGATGACCATGCCGTCCACATCGGTCAGCGACGCGGGAATCCCTGCCTGACGGAGTGCCTTCGCAAGATAATACTTGAAGCGGCTGCTGTCCAAAAGACCGCCAAGGCCGATTACACGATTGCGCGGCAGACGCGTATCCTTGAGCGTCAAATACGTCATGGCGTCCATCGGGTTCGAGATGATGATTATAATCGCGTCCGGCGAATACGCCAGCGCCTGATCGACGACGCCCTTGACGATTTTCGCGTTCGTATCGATCAAATCCTCGCGGGACATGCCCGGCTTTCTCGGAATGCCCGATGTCACGACGATGACCTTCGAGCCGAATGTCGCCGCGTAATCGTTTGTCACGCCCGTAATCGTCGTATCAATTCCCAGCATCGGCGCCGACTGCATCATGTCCATCGCCTTGCCCTCGGCAATCCCTTCTTTTATGTCTAGCAAGACGACCTCGCTGGCGAAATTCTTCATCGCTATGACATTCGCAACCGTGGCGCCTACATTTCCCGCACCGACCACCGTAACCTTCATTATCGCTTCACTCCTTGTTTCCGCAAAATAATATTTATTCTTTCATTTCCTCAAAGGATTCCTTGCCAACGCCGCAAAGCGGACATACAAAATCCTCCGGCAAATCTGCGAACGCCACGCCCGGCGCAAGATCATAATCCGGATCGCCCGCCGCTTCGTCATAAATCCATCCGCATACGCCGCAAACCCATTTTTTCATATCTATGCCCTCCTTCGATATATGTTATTTTTATTATAGCGCATTTTCCTGAAAAAATCCCCACAAAAAACTCCTCGCGAAAAAAATGTAGTGACCCCAAAAAGTTAGACCTGGCGTAGTAGCAACATTGCTACTACGCTATTTTTATGCTACGGAATGTATCCGCCGGTATTCAACGGGGCTC
>ONUH01000010.1:0-583 GCA_900321035.1 uncultured Selenomonadales bacterium
GTGTCCATGCATGCGTCGCACTAAGTTCGCGCTTCGCCTTCGGCTCGCGAGCTTTGCATAAGCGGCGGCTAAGCGTCAAGCCGCTAAGCGCCGCTAATCGCTAAGTGCTCTCGCGATAGGGTGCATGCAACGGACGCTCTGAAAGCGGTAAGCGCAGACACGATTAGTTTCAATACCGCAAGCGGTAATAGGGTGCATGCAACTCATCAACGAGTTTAAGCGAGGGAAGTTAAATCTGTTTCAATACCGCAAGCGGTAAACCTGTTCACTAGGCGCGCGCTTCGCCTTCGGCTCGCGCTTGCCAAGTGTCCATGCATGCGTCGCACTAAGTTCGCGTGGAGAGTGAAGAGTGAAGAGTGAAGTGATGCGCTCACGCCTTTTATCTTCACTCTCCACTCTTAACTCTTCACTCTGCCTTTCAAAACCGCAAGCGGTAATAGGGTGCATGCAACCTTCCTTCGTGAAATCCTCGGAGACGATACTTTGTTTCAATACCGCAAGCGGTAAACCTGTTCACTAGGCGCGCGCTTCGCCTTCGGCTCGCGCTTGCCAAGTGTCCATGCATGCGTCGCACTAAGTTCGC
>ONUH01000010.1:628-74363 GCA_900321035.1 uncultured Selenomonadales bacterium
TGAAGTGACGCGCCCGCGCCTTTTATCTTCACTCTCCACTCTTAACTCTTCACTCTGCCTTTCAAAACCGCAAGCGGTAATAGGGTGAATGCAACACGCAATGCACCTTATTCGTCTGTACTTGGAGGGGTTTCAATACCGCAAGCGGTAAACCTGTTCACTAGGCGCGCGCTTCGCCTTCGGCTCGCGCTCTCTAAGTGCTCTCGCGATAGGGTGCATGCAAGAAAGAGTAGAGTGTGGAGAGTGAAGAGTGAAGTGACGCGCCCGCGCCTTTTATCTCCACTCTCCACTCTTAACTCTTCACTCTGCCTTTCAAAACCGCAAGCGGTAATAGGGTGCATGCAACGGTTTCAATACCGCAAGCGGTAAACCTGTTCACTAGGCGCGCGCTTCGCCTTCGGCTCGCGCTTGCCAAGTGTTCATGCATGCGTCGCACTAAATTCGCGCTACGCTGACGCTCGCGCTTATTAAGTGCTCTCGCGATAGGGTGCATGCAAGAAAGAGTGGAGTGTGGAGAGTGAAGAGTGAAGTGACGCGCCCGCGTCTTTTATCTTCACTCTCCACTCTTCACTCTGCCTTTCAAAACCGCAAGCGGTAATAGGGTGCATGCAACACCATCTTCAAAGGGCTGTTTGGATGCCAGCCGAATCCGTTTCAATACCGTAAACGGTAATAGGGTGCATGCAACGTCGAAGGCGAGGACTCCACAGGCAGGAAGTATTGGTTTCAATACCGTAAACGGTAATAGGGTGCATGCAACTACTCTTTCGGAACGATGAGGCTTTCGGAGACGTTTCAATACCGCAAGCGGTAATAGGGTGCATGCAACACGAGCTCTTGATTCCGCCGCGCGAATATTTCAAGTTTCAATACCGCAAGCGGTAATAGGGTGCATGCAACAATACAATGCACTCCCGCGCGGGCGCACAAGTGTTTCAATACCGCAAGCGGTAATAGGGTGCATGCAACTCTGTGTCCCGGAGCCCTTGTGGGACAAGCCCTCAAAATGGGGTTTTGGTCAAGAAACGTCATTTTCGATCGTTTTTGCCATTTTCGAACATGGACATCGTTTCAAATTTCTCTAAAAAATAGGCTCCAAGCCCGTAACAGTCCACTGGACTGTTACGCCCATAAGGCTTTTCAATGTCCACGACAAAATTGGTCAGGTTTTTGTGCGTTGGCAAAGTTTTATTGCTTTTTCACACAATTAACTGCCGACTATATTATACAGTCTTTTGGACATGATTACAATCTTTTTTCGCAAAAAAATACCGCGAGGCGTTCGCTTCGCGGCAAAAGAATTTTTGATCAGAAAATCAGAATTTCTGATTTTCTGATTTTCTGATTAAATTTTTTGTTATGCGCTTTTTGTTCCTTCTTCCGGCTCATCGTCCGGGGCGTCCTCACTCGTGAGGCCGAGCTTCTTTTGAAGGCCGAGGGCATAAAGTGCGAATTCATAGATTTCGTGACGGATGTGTTCGCGGGGCGAGCGTCCTTCAAAGCGCTCGACGGGAGCAGCGATTTCTTCTTCATAAAGCGCGTACCATGAGCGGCGGGCGTCCCCCGAGAGCCAGCAGCCGCCGTCACTTTCGTGGAAGTCTTTCGGCTGGAAGGCGTGGCAGTTGAGCACTTTCAAGACGAAATGGTCAATGATTTCATGGCGGAAGCCTATTATACGACAAAAAATTTTTTCATGTTGGAATTCTTGGAAAAACCGAAAAAAATATCCGCCGAGGGGAAAATCCGCCCGACGGATACTTTTTTGTGGTAGAATATTTTGTTTTATCGGTAGGTCGTTCGCGTCTGCCCCAGCCCCTGCCCGGTAAGACGGCCCACGCCGGAGAATACGGCAAACTGACCGAGGAGCAGGAAGACCTGCCGCGCTTCCATGGGCAGTGCGGAAAGGTCGTAGGCAAAGCGCCCGACGAAGCCGGTGACGCTCCTGTCGCGTCCGAAGAAGACGCGGCGCGTCTCCCCCCGCCAGGAGATGGGCCGGACGCGCTCGGCGTCGGCGCGGATCTCGTTCCTGTCGATGGCGGCGGAAAGTTCCGCGGCGGTCCATTTGTCCGCGAGGGAGGAGAAGACCAGCGCGGGAACGGGCAGCGGATAGTCGCCTTGGTCCACGCGAAAGGCTACGGGCGTCAGAAAGCGGAATTCGACGGAGCGCACCGATTCCTCAGCGAGGCACGCGCCGATCAGCTCCGTCTCGTCCAATACGCCGACGTCTGGCCGCTCGCCGCTGTCGGCAATGACGCGGCGCAGGGCAAGGCGAAGCCGCCCGACCTGCACGACGCTTCCCTGCGGTACGGAGAGAAGCGCGCGAAGCACCGCTTCGTCGAGGGCGGCGACGCGCCAATAGACGACGTCGCCCGCGTGCACGAGCCTGTCGCGCCCGACTTTCGGCGCGTCCGGCGGAAGGTCCAGCGGCGCGACGGAGAAGGGCTTGACGGTCGTGCCGTCATGGAGCAGCGCGGCGAGCCCGGGGCTGGCCGCGTCGATGAGCGAGAAGAGCGCGCCATGCAGCAGCCGCCCCTGCGCGTCGGAAACGCGTTCCCCGTTTTCCGCGGAGAGCTCGAAGAC
The DNA here is from genome assembly GCA_900321035.1 of uncultured Selenomonadales bacterium. Classification (GTDB taxonomy): domain Bacteria; phylum Bacillota; class Negativicutes; order Selenomonadales; family Selenomonadaceae; genus RUG12372. The sequence continues at coordinate 3,209 of ONUH01000010.1, forward strand.
GACGGCGCCGATCATGGCTTGCCTTTCTTCTTATCTTTGGCTTTCCGGTCGCTTTTTACCACTTCGTTGATTTCCGGCAAGCGCGCCCGGCTGATGTATCGGGAATCCACTTCATCCGCCTTGACATTGCCGGACATGGGAGCGGTTCTCTTGTTCCAATCGGGAATTGCTTTCGTGTTTTCCCAATCCAGCATCTTTGAAAGTTGGTTGCTGATGTGGCGTTGCTCTCCTGCCCTATCCGGGTGCTTTTCTTCAACATAATTTTTGAAGGCGTGTATATAGTCTTGAACGTCGGCTGGCTTTGCCGGGTCGTTCCAGCCGTTTTCACCGAAAAGGCGAACGTAATCGGCCGGGGTTTCAATATTGAGCTGCGTGGTAATACGGACGCTTCCAAGTCCCAGCGATTTTGCGTAACCGAGCTTACAGGCAAGACTCTCCGCGCCGTTTGGATGAAAAACAGTCAGCAAGGCACCGAGTTCTATGTCGCTGAGGTTGCAGAAACGAATCCGGGCGGTGAATGTGTTGTTTTTGGAGAGCGGCGTGATGTCATGCGTCATCCGTTCTGCCGCTTTTTTGCCCTTGTCCTGATCCTTTTCAGTCTGGGTCGCCCACCATTCCGCGTTATCTTTATGCCAGTAAAGCTTATAGCCTCGAATGCGCGCGTCTGGGCTACTCCAGTTGATGAGGCTGTCGTTGTCGCCAGATTTGATTTTTTTATCCTGTTCGAGATAGAGCTGGAAGGATGTGGGGTTTGGTCCAACCAACGGGTGGGTCGGCTGGGTTTTCTCGAAACGGGCTTCTCCTCCCGCCAAGTGCGCGTCCTCGAAAAAGACGCGGCCGGCCCAAAGCGGTTTTTGTTTTCTGCCGGAGCCGGATGCACTTTTTTGAAGAAAGTTTGCGCCAAATAGTGCATCCGCAAAGTCAATGACAGGATTCTCCATGCGCTTTATTTCTTCCGGGATGGCATGACCAATGGCGAAGGTATGCGGAACGCGGAAGAAGTGGCCGTGCCCGAAGGCGCAGACGGGACCGCTCTGTCCGTCCGACAGATAACAACAAGGCGCAATCATCTCAATGTCTTTCGGCGCGTCCGGAGCCATTTTCCAAAGAGCTTTTCCGTCGATAGCGGCGCCTTTCTTTTTGGGGTCGTCCCCCACAGGATTCAAGAGGTTGACGCCGCGACGATTTTTGTCGTCGCGATATTCCTCCACAACGTCGTCCCGCACCGGAATTCGATGTTCCTCGTTCCAATCGACGTCAGCGAGGGGATATTGAAGCACGAATTGCTTGCCAATGGAACGCCGACGTGCGCCCGCTGCCTTGGGGTCCTTTTTTTCTATGCGAGCAGTTTCTTCCAAGTATTTTGTGTATTCGTCCCACGTCTTGAAAAGATGCTTTGTGGTTTTCCCGGAAATGGCGTAGGCGGCGCCAGCCGTCGGCTCCCATTCCACGCGGACGTCCTTCATTCCCGGCGTGATGGTTTTGCCGAAGGTGCTTTCATATTCGCCAATCAGAAAACGCTCGGGCTTTTTCCGATCCGCTTTCATGGGGCAGATGGCGTACCCGTCTTTTGTCTTGATCAGAAAGCCTGATTTTGTTTTATTTGTTTTTCCTTCCGTCATTCGATCGGCATATAGGTCATGAAGGTCTTTTTGCCACTGAGGCGCGCTGTTTTGCGCCATGATGCAGCGGTAGTAAAGGTGTCGGTCATGAAAGTCGTCCTCTGGCCGCATAGCGCCAAGAGTATTGATTTTTACAAGATTCTTTATCATGCCACGCAAGGTGCTTCCCGGAATGATGGGCTTGCCCGCCGGCGCGAAGGTCTTGACGTCGCCCCCGATAAAGATAGGCGTCAGCGTCTGGATTGTTAAGTCGATATAGCCATTTTGTGGAGTGAAATTTTCTACATATTTACGGAATGCGGTCCGTGTTTCCTCTTGGTCCCCTTTCACAAAGATATCCCGATAGGCGTCCAAAGGCGAAGGCAGGACCGCGGTCGGCAGATGGACAAAGTTGTATGGTGCAGTGGCAAGCTTGGGGTCGTACACGTTACTCGAATTGTTTTTCACGGAATTGGTGTTTTCCTTTTTCTGAGGAGGTGTTTTCGGTGCGCTCATCCCCAATTTTGCCAACATTTCAGGCGTAAATTCAATTCCCATGTCATTTTCCCTCCTCTGCGCTGGCGATATGGACGAAGCGGTAATCAACGTAGCCGGAGAGGCCCGTTTCATCGTCGCTTCCCACGTAATTTCTCGTTTGCAGACCGTACCAACGCGCGTCGCCTTCCGCCGGGATGACGAGGCTCAGTTTCCGCAAGCTGTCCGCAAGGGTGACGCAGCCGCCCTCTGCGCTTTTCCTCTCGCCCCAGAAGCGGGAGAAGCTGTCCACGTAAACGTAAGGCCCGCTCTCGCCCTCGTCCTTCCGGTAGCGTCCGGCAAAGGCGTCTCCGACGCGCCGGAGATGGAGTTCTTCCGTTTCATTGAATACGCGAAGCTCCTGCCAATATTCGGAGACAAGGGCTTCATCGGGGGCGATTTTTTCGTCGGGCATGAAGGAGAGCGCGCCGCCCTGCCATCTTCCCCAGACGATTCCCTGCATGAGCCAAAGGACGATGACGGCGTCGCCCGTCATCGTTTCCCGAAGCAGGGTTTCCAATTCTTCTTTCCCAAGGCTTCGGGAAGGAATATCCCGCACTGCGCCGGTACAGCTTTTCAGTTTCAAGTAGTCTTTTGCGGTTGCAAGGCTCATTGTATCGCCTCCTTTTTCGCGTCCTTCAAGAGTTCATCCACATATTCCTGCAATTCTTTACGGCCCTCCGAGGGATTTCCGTTTTTGTCAAGACGGTAGGTCTTGGCGCCGTATCGGATGACGCCGCCCATACCGCGAAGAACGCCGCGCCCAACGGATTTTTCACCGCCGACGGCAACGCGCCCCTGCCACAGGTCGCGGAGCAGGAAGAGCGCGAGGCCGATTTCTTTCGGCTGCGCATTCTTGATTCGAAAACGAAGTTGGACAGCCGAGTCGTCCTTCTCCTGCCAAAGCGGCTCGTTGTCAAACAGCGCGGATTCCAATGCGCCGCCGGTGAAACGGTCGATGCGGACGCGGGTTTGGCCCGCCTCGCGAATATTTTGCAAGAGGCTTTCCTCCACCTGGAAGCGGCTCTTTTTCTTGTCGTCATTTTCAGAAAAGCCCATGAGGTCTTTCAGGAAGGAGCTGTCAACGCCAAGCCTGCGCAGGATATGCTCTGCCTGATGGCGAAGCACGCCTTTCAGACTCGTTCCAGGCAGGACGTAGCGGTCGCCGCTCATGATGGATACGGCGTCGTACATCTTATTGTCCTTGCCGGGCACAGCTTTTTGGCGCCCGTAGTCCCGCACGATGATGGAACCGCGCAGGGCAAAGTCCGCCTCCACGACGAGTTCTTCCGCGGCGGCGAGGCTTTTCCCCGATTTTCCCGTCATGCGGTCGGAGGCGTTTTCCGGCGATGGATCCTCCTGCTCCAGCCAGGAGAATACGTCTTCTTTTTTATGAAAATCGTAGAAGCCGGATTGGACGTTTTCGGCGTGGACCTTGCCAAAACCTTTGGCGGTAATCGCGCCCAAAGACAGGCCGTCTTCCATTTTCTCGCGCAGGAGGAGCAGATTGTCGTAAATCCCTGCCCAGTCGCCTTCATGGCATCGGCGTCGCGTGACGAGAAGCTGGAATTTTCCGTGCGCGCCGCGTTCCACCGCCTCGTAGTCGTATTTCGCGCCGTCGACGCCGACGCCCGTAACGCCGTCAATGCCGACGCCGTCCCTCGTGACGATTTTCGCGCCGGACAAGGGAACGTCGTTAACGGCGATCATGCTTTGCCCTTCGTCCATTTCCCCAAACAATGTCTTGACGGCGTTTTTCCCGTCTTCATGAGAGCGCAGGAATTCCCGCAAAACACCGCAAAGGGAGGTGCCGGGAATGAAGGGGCCTTCTTTCCCCTTCAGCACGCGGATATCCTCGTCGGCCCCGCGGTCGTCCCCACCGTCCCCAGCTCCGATCAGGAGCGGGGCGTCCAGCACAAGGTCGCCGACGATGAGAACCCGCCCGGTGATTTGCGCCGTGTTTTCATGTTCCTCATACATCGCGTTCCGCCTCCTCTTGCTTTGTCACGGCCCGTTTCCGCGCGCTGCGGAAGAACGTGTGCCAGTATTCATAGAAGTATTGCCCGTCTGTCAAGTCAAACATGCTTTCTTCCAGACCGACGACGTCCATAAACGCTTTGGTCCGCGCTTCTTTCGTCCCGACGTCTTGCATCCATCGGCGCCCGGAAACGGGAAGCTCCGAATTCTCTAACAGCATATCGTAAAGGGATCGGCCGGAAGCCGCTATACTAACTTTCCTAAGGTTGCTTTCCATCGGACCTTTGGGCCGAACTACGTCTTTCAACGTTTTCTGATAGCTTTTCCGCAACCCCACTGTTTTTTCCTGCTTCCTGCCGTCCGCGCCCCGCGCGTTTTGCCCGGCGTCCAAGAGATGGTCGAGGCGGCTGAAGAAATGCGTGAGCCCGGAAAGGCCTTCCTCTTTCGAGTTATACAGCGCCCTGTCGTACTTGGCATTTTTCGCGTCTTCCGCCGCGTATAGCCGGATTTGTTCGGCAAGCCGACGTTCGAAGGCTTTCCTTGCAATCTTGGCGGTTTCTTCGGAGGCTTTCTCAAAGCGCAGCGAATCAGGCTCTTTGCTTCCGTTCGTTTTCGGTTTTGCCCATTTCCCGGCTACTATCGGCCAATGCCGAAGCTGCCCGAAGCCTTCTTCCGTCCGCCGTCCTACGCCCCGATACATAACGCCTGTCAAAGCGTCAAGGTCCTGTTCCGTCCAATCTCCGTCCTTGACAAGGGAAAATACGGTTCCCGCCGCCAACGCTTGTTCGCGCGGACGTTTCATGCCCCAGACGCCGACGTAGTTTTCGATTTCCGCACCCGCCGCGAAAACTTTTCCGAGGTGGAAAGCGCTGCTCCCAGTGCGTGCGTTCAAGGCACGCACAATCAGCCCAAGCGCATTTGGAGCCGTGACGATGACGTGTTGCCCGGCTTCGTTCAGCTGCGGCTCGTCGGCTTCGTCAAAAAGGAGCGGACTGTCCAGCCGCAGGATGACAGATTCTTTTTCGATATTCGCCGCAATAAGCGCGGGAACGTCTTCCAATTCCCCGAAGTTCACAGAGCAGTGCCCGTATTGGGTGAATTTCGACCTTCCCACACGGCATTTGAACTCGTTAGGGATATGCGCGCGCAGAGCGGAAATGTCGGCTTCTTCGCCGATGATCCATCCGATGAAGGTTTGTCCCTCGTCGATGGATTCATAGTTGTAGATGCCGCCGTCCTCGCTGCGGCCTTTTTTCCTTTCTTCTTCGCTCGTGCGGCTCATGTGCAGGGAGACGTCTTTCGCCGCCGATACGGTCTTGATGAGGTGGTCGTCCGTCAAGACGGCATAGCCGCCAAAAGATTTCATGCCCTTTTGAGGGGAATTGACGCGCATCAGGTCTTCTACGGCTTCCGTTTGGCCTTCTTTCGCCTTTTCCTTTTGCATGGAAAACGGAATCACAAAAGAACGCTCGCCGTCATCGCAGGCGATATTTGCATCCGTGAAGCGGAGCGCACCGAAAAATAGACGGCGAAACTCCTCGTTTTGATGCGCTTTCTTCCCAAGCCCGCAGGCGTCGATATATTGCGCAGCCAATACGCCGCGCAATATCGAACCGGTGATGGCGTCATGGGTGCCCGTCATGACAGTGGCATTGCTCTCCGTCGTCAGCACGATCGGCGACTTTGTCTCAACGGTCACTTTCAGCTGCTTCATTTTATACCGCCTCCTTCAGTGCCGCCGCAATCAAGTCTTTTTCCGTCCTGCCGTCCTCCAATCTCATGGAGCAGGCAATGCGTCCGAAGCCTCGGCTGCGCTTCAATCCCGCCGCTTTGAGATTGCGGAGAGCAAAGGCAAGAGCGCGCAGATGTTGTTCCGTGCCATGCAGCAAACGTATCGTCCCGCAGAAAACGACGCCCGCATCGACGACACGCATATTGTGAAGGGACCCTTTTTTGGCGACCCCGTTTTCAAGCTCCGTTTGATAACGAACGGAGGTATAGACGTCAAGTACGTCGGACGGCTTCAAGAATTCGGGATAGTTCTCCTCCAGCGCTTTCAATTCCTCGCTGATTTTCTTGTAGCCTTCTTTTGTTTCCATATGGAAGTCGGAAATGACAAGCTGTGCGTCTGATTTCGTATCGTCATGGTGAAACAGTTCTTTCAGCGTTTCGCCGGGAAGCAGCCCGCAACCTGAAAGCTCGGACATTTCCGAAACTTCCAAGGCGCTTTCGTAAAGGAGCCCCTTGAATCGCTTCGCCGGGAAATAAGGGAGGCCACAGGCATCGTGCACGATCTCGGCGTCAATGTTGACGTCTTCGCGGCCCGAGCCGAGATGGATGGGCGATATGCCTTCAATCCTGATTTCTATGTCCATACTTTCATACCTCCTTCGGGAGAAATTCCATCATTTCAATGGCGTCAACATAAGGCGTTTCTCCCTTGTACCACAAGGAGTCCTCATAGACGCTCCAGTCGGCGACAGAGGGAAGTTTCTGCCCCAACCGGCGCATTTGTTCGATGAAGCGCACGGCTTCGTCTTCGCTGCGTTGGAGCACGTTCCGCATTTCCTTGATCTTGCTCATAGGAAGCGCCTCCGCATTTTGGGCTGCGTCTTTCGCGCCATTTCTCAACTGACGGACACAGTCGATGAGGTTCTCAATATTATGAGCGCTTTCTTTTCCTCTCTTTGCTTGACCGTTCCCGACTTGATACGGTCCGAAGTGCATCATGCCCCTCATGCCCGAATATTCCCTTTCGCGAATCTGCTCCAGCGTCGGCGCCTGCTCGCCATGCAGGATGGCAAAGTCGAGCCATGAGGTGCCGCGAAGGTCGTCGGCTGTGGCGGTTTTTCCTGCTTTCTCCTCGAAGGATAACAATCTGCGCATTTTTGTCTTGGCGGCGCCGCAAAGCTGCTCAGCCAATTCGTAGCCACGGAAGAACGGATACGAGGACGGCAGGATGGCAATGCCGGCGCAGCTGTCCATGTGCCGCGCCACGGAAGACTCGATTTTCTCGAAGCCCTCCGGCTGCTCCTCCATCAGGATTTCCATGAATTCCTTTGTATAGGTCAGGGCGACTTTCGCCGGGCAGATGAAGGTCACGTCGTCGCCCCCAAGAATCAGAGGACGAATTGGCAGGATTTTTTTGCCTTCGGTAATGGAACTTCCCTTTTCCTTCGGCTTCAAATCCAGTTCGTCCTCGTAGGCTCCCTGCTCGCATCGTTTCAGTATCCGCCGAACCAGCAAGGCGAAGCTGCCCTCCGTTTTATTCCTGATATCCGTCGCCAAGATGCGGCGATCCTCCAAGTTCTTGCACAGCAGACGGAATTTTTGCCCCATGTTGTTCCCGTCGATATGGACGACGGCGATATAGTTGCCCCGCGTTTCGTTCCGCTTCTGCCCCAATTCGTCAATGGCGCGCGGGAATTCATAGTCCTTAAAGGGTTCTTCAGCATCGGTGTTTTGAAAGAGCCCTTCAAACTTTTCACGCAGCTTTTTGCTTGCCTTTTCTTCGGCTTCTGTTTTCACTCTCGCTTCCTGCGAAAAGAAGCGAGGACCTTCTCCTTTTTTCCCTTTCTTCCCCATCAGTCCTCTTGTATCGCAGAAATTCGCCGCCTCGCCGTTCACTTCGCAGGAAAGGGTCAACCCGGTATAAGGAACGTTGACCTGCGGAAACACTGTCGCCTGTGTTTGCTTCAGCTTCAGATAAAGGCCGTCAATGCCCTGCTGAAACGCGTCCGGCGATGAAAGATCCAGTTCCCCGAAAGCGGCGCCGATATGCAGTCCCGGACGTTCCGCCAAAAGAAGCGAGGAAAATCGTGTGACGATTTTCTTTTGTATGTCGGTTTCCGTGTCCTCACGGAAAAGAATCAGCGCGTTGCCGCCGCCGACATACGCGACGGCACATTTGTTCCGCATCTCTCCATTGGAACCTTGGTACGCGGTATCGACGTCATCCCCAAAGAATTCCTTCAATACATTGTCAATCAGCACGTCTTCGAATACATGTTCCACCAAAAACGACGCTCCGATGTTCGTCTTGAGTCGGTTCCCTGAGTAGATGTACCGCTGGATTGACCGCGTGTCAAACAGCAGCGCTTTTACCTTCATCCCACATTCCCCCTTACAAAAAACTTACTTTGGATATATTCGCCAAAATCCTCGGCGTTCCTTCCTGTGATCATTTCTTTTTCAAAATTTTCACAACCATTCGCCCGTCCCCTTTCCGTCGCGCCGATTCTGCTTCCGCAAACAGTATATCTTTTTTTCTCCGCAACGTTTCGGAAAAATGTTGCAAAGTTCATTTTCAGAAAATATCCGGCGTCTTTTCGAAAAGTTTCCATAAAAAACAGCAACAGTTTCTCGGAAAAAAGAAACTGTTGCCGTAACTTTTCCAAAATCTGCAAAATATTTTTGGGAACCGAATACTCCCTATCCAGAATCTATCTGTTCCGGAGCCATTGGCTGATCTTGTAGAAAACCTTCTCGATGGGCGGCTCCCGCTCGATGACGATGGAGCCGGTGCAGAAGCTGCCCGCCGTAATCGGACGATGCTTGCCGACCACGGAGGTCCAAAGGTAGCCCGACTCGGAGCTCTCGTCCTTCACCAATTCGAACTTCACTTCCACCGCCGCGCCGCCGCCCTGGGAAAGGACGTACTGGGCGAGCTGGGCGTTGCCGAGCCCTTTCCGCACGCCTTCGGCAGAAATCGGATATTGGGAAACGCTCTTTACCACGCCGATCAGGCTGCCCGTCTGAGTGACGTCCACGCCGTTCGGCGCGAGCTGGACCGTCATGCCCGGTTCCACGCGCTTGCCCTTGTCCACGGGAATGTAGAAAACGCCGGTGAGTTCGTCGCGGTTCTGCGTCAGCCGAACGGAACAGACCGGGCTCCCCGGCTGCAGGAGCTCGCCCTCGGCCGCCATGACCTCGTCCACGACGCCGTCATAATCGGAGTAAATATCTTCCCGCGCCGCCTGCTGATGGCGCTTCGCGTCGTACTGGTAAACGCGCCCCTGCACATCCCGGTCGTCCGTGGCCAGCCCCGTGCCGTACTGCGCCATGCGGGTGTCCACCGACTGCTCCGGCTGCTCCATGTGGGCGACCAGCTGCCCCTTGTGGACGTGATCGCCGGTTTGGACGTAGAGCTCGGTCAATTTTCCGCCCGCCGTATGGGTGATGTTCACCACGCCCGCCGAATCGAGGATCAGGCCCTTGCCGTCGGCCTTTTCCGTAAAGGAGCCGTAGAAAGACCAAAGCACGATGGCGAAGCAGAGCACGGCGATGGAAATAAGCCCCATCCAGCCCACCGGACCGGTGATGCGAATCAGCGAGTCAAGCTTTTCCGGGGACCGGAGCTTGTCGAGGGCAGCCCGGTTGAAAATCTGCTCGTTATTCATTGTGCCGCGCCGCCTTCCGATGGAGCCGCCCCCGTCTCGTCCAATATGATTTCCGCATGGACGCCGTCCGCAAGGCCTTCCATACCGCTGGTCACGACAATCTCGCCCTCAGACAGGCCGGACAGGACCTCGATATAGGAGCCGTCGTTCGTTCCCGTCCGCACGGCGCGGCGCTCAATCGTACCATCCTTCTTCGCGACGAAAACGGACGTGTTCGCGCCGTCGGCCATCGCGGCCAATGGTACGGCCAGCGCGTTGTGGCTCCGCTTCGACTGGAAGCTGACGCCGCCATAGGTCTGCGGCTCCAAAAGTCCGAACTGGTTGTCCACCTGCCAGAGGGTATTGCGCATGGCGGCCGCTTCGCTGAGCGGCGGGGTAATCTGCGCGATAGTGGCGGTAAATGTCTGCCGGCTGCCGAGATTGCCTGCAGCGTAATCGGTGCCGTAAACCTTCTTGAAATCCTTGCTCTGGAAAACCAGCTCCGCCTCCTGCCCTATGGTCAGATAACGGGCGTCCTCGTCCGCCACCGGCGCGGTGAAATACAGGAAACGGAAATCGCCGACGAGGGCGAGGGAAGTCCCCTCCTGCACATACGCGCCCTGCTGACGATACAGCACCAGCACTTTCCCGTCGATTGGGGCGACGACCTGCTGGCGCGATTCCTGCACGGCAAGCTGGGCCGCCTTCGCCTCGGCCACGCCGAGACTGGACTGCGCTGAGAGATACGCGGCTTCCGCTTCGTCAAACTGCTGGGCGGAAGCGGCGTCGTTCGCTTTCAGGATCTGATAGCGGGTATAGTTGTTCTCCGCCTTCTTGAGCTCCGCCTGCGCCCGCAGGATATTCGACTCCGCCTCCTGCCGCTGGAGCGGGATATCTTCATTTTCCAGCACGAAAATGACGTCGCCGCGCCGGACGAAACTCCCCTTCGGCGCAAGGACCTCCACGATCCGCCCGTTCACCAGCGCCACCGCATCGGCCATGTCGTTGGAAAAAAGATTGATCGCGTTCACCGTGAGGCGCGGGTTGATGCGGCGCGTGGCAGCCTTCGCGCCGTGCAGCGTCAGCCGCCGCTCCTCCATGCGCCGCGTGATCTGCACCTCGCCCCGCTCGTTGAGCCATGCGCCGTAAAAGATCGCGCCCAAAGAAATCGCCAGCACAATGCCGAGCCCGACCATGAAATATCTTTTCATCTCATTAAATCTCCAATACTGCTACATTTCCTATCATTGCACAGAATGTTCTTTATTTATTTTATCATAATCACCAAAATTTTGAACTGCTCCCCGTCAAAAGGACAAGGAAAATTATAAATTTTTTTGGACGGGCCGTTTCGACGCCGGTATTTTTCGCAGCAGGCATGAAAATAATCCCCGTACGAAACTGATATTTCTTACGGGGATTCGTATAACATCATAGGAAGGGAAACAGTATCATTTTAGCATCACTAAAATTAAAAATCCGTGTCTATCATATGATAAACACGGACTTTCAATTATTCGAACTCGATCGTGGCCGGCGGTTTCCCCGTGCAGTCGTATAGCACGCGGTTGACGCCCTTGACTTCGTTGACGATGCGGCTGGCGGCTTTTGCCAGCACGTCCCACGGCAGGCGGGCCGGCTCGGCGGTCATGAAATCGCTGGTCAGGACGGCGCGCAGCGCCACGGCGTAGTCGTAGGTCCTGCCGTCTCCCATGACGCCGACGGAGCGCATATTGGTCAGCGCGGCGAAATATTGAGCCAATTCCTTGTCCGCGCCCGCGTTCGCGATTTCCTCGCGATAGATGGCGTCGGCGTCCTGTACGAGCCTGACCTTTTCCGGCGTGACCTCGCCGATGATGCGGATGCCGAGGCCGGGACCGGGGAAGGGCTGGCGGTTCACGATGTTCTCGGGCAAGCCCAGCGCGCGGCCGGCTTTCCGCACTTCGTCCTTGAAGAGCAGGCGCAGCGGCTCGACAATCTCCTTGAAGTCCACATAGTCGGGCAGACCGCCCACGTTGTGGTGAGACTTGATGACGGCGGCTTTGCCGAGGCCGCTTTCGATGACGTCGGGGTAAATAGTGCCCTGCACAAGGAAGTCCACGGCGCCGATCTTTTTCGCTTCCGCCTCGAATACGCGGATGAATTCCTCGCCGATGATCTTGCGCTTCTGTTCCGGCTCGGTGACGCCCTTGAGCTTCGCGAAGAACTGTTCTCCCGCGTTGACGCGCACGAAATTCAGGTCGAAGCCGCTGCCCGGGCCGAAGGCCGCCGCGACTTCGTCGCCCTCGTTTTTCCGAAGCAGGCCGTGATCGACGAAGACGCAGGTGAGCTGCTTCCCGATGGCTTTCGACAGGAGCGCCGCCGCCACCGACGAATCGACGCCGCCGGACAGCGCGCAGAGGGCCCGTCCCTTGCCGATCTTTTCCCGCAGGGCGGCCACGGTATTTTCGATGAACGGCCCCATGGTCCAGTCGCCCGCGCAGCCGCAGACGTCCCGCACGAAGTTCCGCAGCATGGTCTGGCCCTCGGCGGTATGCATGACCTCGGGATGGAACTGGGTGGCGTAAAGGCCCTTCGCGGCATTCTCGAAGGCGGCAATCGGGCAGTCCGCCGTTTTCGCCGTCACCGTGAAGCCCTCCGGCACGCGCGTCACGCGGTCGGTGTGGCTCATCCATACGACGGTCCTGGCGCTGACGCCCGCAAACAGGCGCGACGACGGCGCGGCAATCTCCAGCTCCGCCCGCCCGTATTCGCTGGTCTCGGCGGATTTCACTTCGCCGCCCAGCGCGTGGGCCATGAGCTGCGAACCGTAGCAGATGCCCAGCACCGGAACGCCCAAAGAGAACAGTCCCTCGTCGTAGGACAGGGCGCCGTCGCCGTAAACGCTCTGAGGACCGCCGGTCAGGATAATGCCCTTCGGCTGTTTCGCGCGAATCTCGGAGAGAGACAGCGTGTGCGGATGCACCTCGCAATAGACGTCGCATTCCCGCACCCGGCGGGCAATCAGCTGGTTGTACTGACCGCCGAAATCCAGCACCAGCACCAATTCATTCTTCATAGGAATCCTTCTCCTCCATCCTGAATCCGGGATTTTCTTCCAAAAACGCCTCGACGGCCGCGTCGCACACCTCATAGGAAAAGCCGCGCCGATAGAGGAACTGCTTCATCTTCTCCGTCTGCGAAGGACCGTGGAATTTTCCCCGGAGCGAACGAACCGCCGCCTTTTTCTCGCGTTCGTCTCTGTCGGGGTCCTGCGGCGCCGACGCGCGGACCAGCGCCGGCGGGAAGCCGCGCGTCAGCAGCTTTTGCTCGATCTGTCGGCAGCTCATGGCCCCGTCCTCGTAAAACCGCTGATAGGCGCGGGTGCAGGCCGCTTCGTCGTCCAAATAATGCCGTTCTTCCAGACGCTCCACGGCCCCGTCGATTTCTTCCTCTTCGTAGCCCCGAATTCGCAGCTTTTCAGTGAGCCGCCGCTTGGAATGTTCCTGTCCCGCCAAAAGCTCCACGGCTTTTGCCAGCGCGGACGGCTTAGGCCTTTCAGGTTTCTTCCGCATCCGCGGTCTCCGCTGCCTTCGCGCGCTTCGCCTGGGCTTCCTTTTCCGCTTCCTCCGCCTGGGCCTTCAAAGCGGCCAGCACCTTTTCCGAAAGCTCATCGTAAAGCTTCCGGTCCGTCTTCAGCATCGCCTTCACGGCGTCGCGGCCCTGCCCGAGACGCGTCCCCTCATAAGAATACCACGAACCGCTCTTTTTCACCACGTCAAACTCCGCGGCCATATCCAGCACGCAGCCTTCCCGGGAAACGCCCTCTCCGTACATGATGTCGAACTCCGCCACGCGGAACGGCGGCGCGACTTTGTTTTTCACGATCTTCGCTTTCGTATGCGCGCCTATGGACTCCGTGCCCTGCTTCAGGACTTCGCCCTTCCGGACCTCCACGCGGATCGTGGAGTAGAATTTCAGCGCGCGGCCGCCGGTGGTCGTCTCGGGATTTCCGTAAACGACGCCGACCTTCTCGCGGATCTGGTTGATGAATACCGCCACCGCCTTGGATTTCGAGATGAATCCGGTGAGCTTGCGCATGGCCTGGCTCATCAGGCGCGCCTGGAGACCGACGTGGGACGCGCCCATGTCGCCGTCGATTTCTTCCTTCGGCACGAGAGCCGCCACCGAGTCCACCACGATGATGTCGATGGCGCCGCTCCTGACCAGCGCCTCCACAATTTCCAGCGCCTGCTCGCCGTTGTCCGGCTGGGAAATCAGCAGGTTATCGATATCCACGCCTAATTTTTTCGCGTAAATCGGATCGAGGGCATGCTCCGCGTCGATGAAAGCCGCCACGCCGCCGCGCTTCTGCGTCGAAGCGATCATGTGCAGCGTCACCGTCGTCTTGCCCGAGGACTCCGGCCCGTAAACCTCGATGATGCGCCCGCGGGGCAGGCCGCCCACGCCGAGGGCCACGTCCAGCGGCAGTATATCCGTCGGAATGACTTCCACGTTCATATTGGCCGTAGCCTCGCCGAGACGCATAATCGACCCGTCCCCGAAGGTCTTGTGCAAATCTTTCAGCACTTTCTCCAGCGCCAGGCTCTTGTCCGGCGAAAGCTCGACCTTATTCTTGTCCTTGTCCTTCTTTTCTGCAGCCATCATTCATACTCCTTCCAGCGCCACGGAAGAAAAATCCGTTGGCGAACATCTTTTCTGATTGTATCATATTTCGCCGCCGGATAAAAGATGTTTTTGAAAATTCGTTGCGGAAACGCGGAAACAACCGACGACTGCCCGCGCCGCTTTTTTCGGCCGATACGGGAATTTGAAAACCCGCACAAAAAAATCTGAGGCAAGCAATTCTTACTTTCTTGCCTCAGCATTTTTGAGGGGCCGCAAACTCAGTCGTACCGCGCATCAATTTTTTCCGCGATTTCCCCCACTGCTTCTTGAATCGCCTCGAACAGGCATTCCTCACTGAATTCCTGCGTTCCGGCTTTCAGCAGATGGACGCCGAACAGTCCCACCTCGTATTTTTTCGCCGCGGATTCGCCGCCGCCGGTGGCGACGAATACCTGCTCCCCCGTGACCGCGTCCAGCACGCGGACGGAAATCCCGACGCGAACGACGAACGCCGTGCTGCCGGGTCGTTTCGACTCGGCGACGCCCAAATCGGTCAGCGCCCCCGAAAGGAGCCAGCATGGCTTCGCATCAGAAAGCCTGCAGCCATCCAGCAGGACCTCGTCCCGCCGCGCCGTCTGCGTCCCTTTCGACAGATCGACGAAGGAAAAGCCCCGCTTCGTCAATTCGTCCAAAAGATAATCTTCCGCGACGACGTAAGACGAAACCTCCTCGTCGGAAAGATTCGTGATGCGGACGCGGCTGGTAAAGGGCGTCAGCGCGAAAAGCTCTTTTCGCAAAGATGCCGCGCCGTCTCCGCTCTCCTCCGGCCCTTTCCCACGCACCCGGGGCAGGCCTTCCTTCACGGCGCCTTCCGCCGCGCGCTTTGCCTGACGGTCCAGCACCGACAACAAGAGCTGCTCCACGGTGAAGCCTTTGCCGTACTGCCCGACGACAATCTGGATCAGCTGTCCCCGCTTCTCCATGGCGTCGTGCCCTTCATATACCCGTCCCGTAGATGCATGCACTATATAATAGGAAAGATCCGCGCGAATCTCCTTCGCGCGCATCTCAAAATCCCGGACGCCGGCGTTCCAAATCGACCGCACCCGCTCCACGTCCACGCCGCCCAGATTGCAGAACATCAAATATTCCGAGCCGTACCGAATCCCGAGCAGCCGCGCGGTCTCCGCCGCTTTCGGCCCGAGGGCGTAAGGCTCGTTTTTCTGCTTGCGCCATTCCTTCGCCTTTTCCTCATCCTGCCGTCCATAGGCGGCGTCGGCGTAACGAATCAGCGCCGCGCCCGCCATTTCACGCCGGTATTGATGGCCTCGGGCAATCGCATCCATGTGGACCAGCGAGAACTTTGCCGCGTCCTCTGCCAGCGGCCGGCGCATTACCGGCTGAAGCCGCCCCGAAGCAATCAGCGATTCCTCCAAAACATCCCGGAACGTCTCATAAAATCCCGCTTGCAGCGTGTAATCGCCGTAGCCCGCCACTTCGCCCACCATGACCGTCGCGGGGAGAGCCTCCGCACCGCACCGCGCGGACAAAAGGAACATTGCGAAAACGACGAACAGCGCGCCCTTAATCCTCGCCGCGCCGCTCATGGTCGCGCATACGCTTCAGGAAGCCCTCTCTGCCGTTCACGAGGCTGTCCGCTGCGTCCTCCAAAGCTTTGTGCACCTGCTCGAAATCCACCTTGTCCGTGCCGATGCGGATAATCCGGAAAGGCGCGTTCATCTGCGTGTTCGTCGCGCGTCCGTCGCCGCGCCCCGCCAGCCATACCCGGCCCGTTTCCACCTCGATGCAGCGCGCCGCCACATGGGCGAACACCTTCGACTTGGATACGCCCAGCCCGACGACCTCGCCCGTCGTCTTTCGCGTGGAAAGCCCTGTAATATTGCCGCAAATAATATACTTCGCGCCAATCAGACGCCCGAAATCCGCCGCCGTTCGTTCGTCCACCGGCCCGCTGTGCCCCAATACCTGCTCCTGCATAATCTCCTTGAGCCGTTCCCGTTCCACCACGTCAAAAGCGCCGGAATTTGCCAGCGCGTCGTAAACGTAATCGCTGACAATCGTCGCGTCCTCCAGCGTAATGTCCCGCGACACCTCCGCCTTAACGCCGAAAGGAATCACCGCCACCACCGGGCGCTCCGTCGATAACGGCGCCGCCACAGCCGCCCCCGAAAGCATCCACACCGCCGCAAAAAGCCCCATGAACCACCGAAGCATGAAACCCGCCTCCCTCCTGTTTTATCTACTATATCATATCGACTTTGCTTTTGACGATAATGAAAAGAAAATTAAGAAACGGTTAAAAGCCGCCGGAAGCAAAAAGCCGTCAGATGAAACAATCGTTCCACCTAACGGCAATATCAACCCCGCATTTTATTCTTCCTCCGGCTCCTCGCTTTTCAAGATATCCTCCACATAAGTCGGCAACGCGAAGGACGCCGCGTGAAGCTTCGGATTGTAATAGCGCGTTTTGATGCCGAGGCTTTCCCATTTCGCCCAATCCACGCCTTTGACCGGGTGGTACTTTTTCGACGCGAAGCCGAAAAGCCAATGCCCCGACGGATACGTCGGAATATGTACCTGATAGACCCGCGCCAGCGGGAAAGAATTGACGATGCGCTTGTGAGCGCGCTGCATGGCATGGGCCGTTTCCTGATAAAACGGACTCTCATGCTGGTTGACCATGATGCCGTCTTCCTTCAGCGCGCGGAAGCAGTTGCCGTAAAACTCGCGGGTGAAAAGACCTTCTCCCGGACCGAAGGGATCGGTGGAATCCACGACGATGACGTCGTACTCGTCCTCGTGGTGGCGAATGAATTTCAGCCCGTCCTCATAGTGGATATGGACCCGCGGGTCGTCCAGCTTTCCCGCCGTCTGCGGCAGATATTTCCTGCACGCCTCGACGACCTCCTCGTCGATCTCGACGAGGTCGATATGCTCCAGCGCCGCGTATCGCACCAGCTCGCGCACCGAGCCGCCGTCGCCGCCGCCGATGACCAGCGCGCGCCGCGCGTTTGGATGCGCGCACATCGGCACATGGACGATCATCTCGTGGTACATGAACTCGTCCTTCTCGGTCAGCATGGTGTAGCCGTCCAGCACCAGCACACGTCCGAACTCCAGCGAGTCGAAAATGTCGATGCGCTGGAACTCGCTCTTCCCGCTGTAAACCTGCTTGTCCACCTTCATCGAGAACCGCACGTTTTCCGTGTGCGGCTCGGTAAACCAAAGTTCCATGACGTTCCTCCGTTTATTCTTCCATCACGTTCAGCCGCAAAATATCCATATCCTCCGGGCCCGTCATCGAGCAGCCCTTTTCCTTCGCGTAACGGATGTAGTCGAGAATTTCCTTCGTAATGAGCTCCCCCGGCGCGAGAATCGGGATGCCCGGCGGATAGCACATGACGAACTCGCTGCAAACGCGGCCCTCCGTCTCGTCGATGGGCAGCGATTTCTTCGGCGCGTAAAAGGCCTGCTGCGGCCCGCAAAGGACTTTCGGCTGGATATACTCGGCCTCCAGCATGCCCGTCTGATCCTTGCGGTAGCACCGCCGAATCTCCGACAGCGCCGCCACGAGCCGCTCAATGTCCTTTTCCCGGTCGCCCACGGAGATATAGGCGAGAAGATTCGCGATGTCGCCGAACTCCGTCTGTATATCGTATTCGTCCCGCAGAAGGTCATAGACCTCGATGCCCGCCAGCCCCGTAGGCCGCGTGAAAATCGAGAGCTTCGTCACGTCGAAGTCAAACACCGAGCCGCCGTTTGCAAGCTCCCGCGAATAGGCGTAATAATCGCCGATATCGTTGATTTCCTCCCGGGCGTATTCGACAAGGCGAATCACCTTGTCAAAAATCTGCTTGCCGTGCAGCGCAAGACTGCGCCGGGAAATGTCGAGGCTCGCCATCAGGAGGTACGACGCGCTGGTAGTCTGCGTCAGGTTGATGATCTGATGCACATAGCCCTCAGAAACGGCGTCCCCGATCAAGAGCATCGAGCTCTGCGTCAGCGAGCCGCCCGACTTGTGCATGCTGAGCGCCGCCATGTCCGCGCCCGCGTGCATCGCCGCCGCCGGAAGGTCGTCGTGAAAATAAAAATGCGTGCCGTGAGCCTCGTCCGCCAAGAGCAGCAGCCCGTGCTCATGGGCAAGGCGCGCGATGGCGCGCATGTCGGAGCAAATGCCGTAATAGGTCGGGTTGTTGACGAATACCGCCTTTGCTTTCGGATGAGCGAGGATCGCCGCTTCCACGTCCTCCGGCTTCATGCCGAGGGCAATGCCGAGCCGCCGGTCCATGCCCGGATCGACGTACACCGGAACCGCGCCGCAGAGAATCATCGCGTTGATGACGCTCCGATGGACGTTGCGCGGCAAAATGATCTCGTCGCCGCGGCCCGCCGCCGTCAGGATCATCGCCTGCACCGCCGAGGTCGTGCCGCCGATCATGAAAAAAGCGTGCGCCGCGCCGAAAGCCTCCGCCGCCAATCGCTCCGCGTCCCGGATCACCGAGACCGGGTGGCAGAGATTGTCCAGCATCTTCATCGAGTTGACGTCCACCGAGAGACACTTCTCGCCGAGGAAAGCGGTCAGTTCCGGGTTGCCCCGGCCCCGCTTGTGCCCTGGCACGTCAAAAGGCACGAGACGCGCCGTCTTCATCCGCTCCAAGGCTTCCAAGACCGGCGCGTTCTCCTGGGTCAGCTCCATATTATCCACTTCTCACGCCCCTAACTCAGAAAAGTGAGAAGTGTGAAGAGTGGAGAGTGGAGTTATTACATATTAAAACGCGTAAAAACTCCTAACTCCACACTCCTAACTCCACACTCTCAATACACGTTCTGTCCGCTGAATATCTCGATCATTTCCCGCCGCAGGCTGTCGCCGATGGCCAGCCGCGTCTTCGGCGGAATCTCATAGATATCCGTGTTGAACAGATAATTCTTCAGATCCAGTTCTTTAATCAGCATCCGCGTGTGGAACAGATTCGCCTGATAGATATTGATGTCCACCGCATCGTAGACGTCCAGCGTCTCCGGGTTGATATAGTCCTGGATGGACGTCATCTTATTTTCCATGAAGATCTTCTTGCCGGTGATGTCCCGCGTGAAGCCGCGCACACGGTAATCCATCGTGATGATGTCCGAATCGAAATTGCTGATTAGATAGTCCAGCGTCTGGAGCGGCGAGATCGTGCCGCAGGTCGCCACGTCGATGTCGACGCGGAACGTGGCGATGCTGGTGTCCGGGTGGTATTCGGGGTAGGTGTGCACCGTCACATGGCTCTTGTCGAGATGAGCGACCACCGTATCGCGCAAGGCGCGCGGCAGCTTTTCCCCGCTTTCCAGCGCCGCCTCTTCGGCGACGAGGAGCGTCACGCTGGCGCCCTGCGGGTCGTAGTCCTGTTTCGCGATATTGAGAATCTTCGCGCCGATCATTTCCGTGACGCGGGAAAGGATATTCGTCAGACGCTCGGAATTGTACTGCGAATCAATGTACCGAATATAGTCCTGCTGCTCACGCTCCGTCTTCGCGTAGCAGATATCGTAAATATTGAAGCTCAGAGATTTCGTCAGGTTGTTGAACCCGTACAGCTTCAGTTTTTCTTCCATCTCCGCACCCCCCGATACATTTTTGGTTGATACCAATTATAGGGGAAGCCCCCCGAAAATGCAACAAAAAAAGGGGCTGTATCCGAAGCAAAATTTTGCCTTGGATACAGCCCGCCGTGTCGAATCGTTTAGACCTTGAAATGCCCGATATCTTCCTGCAGCTTGATCGCCATGTTTGCCAGCTCGTTGGCCGCGCCGGTAATCTGGTGCATGACCGACGCCTGCTCTTCGGTAGCCGCGGAAACGTTCTGCGACTTGTCCGTAACGCCGTTGGCCAGCTCCTGGATCTTCTGCACCGACTCCGTGACGTGCTGACTGCTGGCCGTCGCGTGGTTGATGCTCTTGATCGCGGTCTCGATATGACCGTACAGCTCGTTGACACGGTCGTCGATCTTCGCGAAAGCCTCGCCTGCACGATTGACGACCTCGGAGCTGGACTGTACGGCAAGATTCTGCCTCTCCATCGCCGCAACTGCCGCATCCGTATCCTTCTGGATGCCGCCGATCAACGACGCGATGTTGCTGGCTGCCTCGCCGGACTGCTCGGCCAGCTTCCTAACTTCCTCGGCGACGACCGAGAAGCCGCGGCCCGCCTCGCCGGCGCGCGCCGCCTCGATAGCCGCGTTCAGCGCCAAGAGGTTCGTCTGGTCGGCGATATTCGAAATCGTTTCGACGATCTGGCCGATTTCCTTCGACCGGTCGCCCAGCGTGCTGACAACCTGCGACGCCTCTTCCATCTGGCTCGCCATCTGCTGCATGGAGCTGACGGCCTCGTTGACCGCCGCGCGTCCTTCGTCGACGCCCTCGCGGCTGCTCTGCGCCGTCTTCTTCATTTCCTGCGAAGCGTCGTACATATTCTTCATTTCGTTGGTCATGCCGTCGGTCTGGGACGCGACGCCGACCAGCTCGTTGCACTGCTCGCCCGCGCTCTCCGCCATCGAGATAACCGCGTTCGCCACGTTCGTAATCGTCTTCGTCGTATCGGAAGCGTTGGCCGTCAGCTCTTCACTGGCCGCCGCAAGCCGCTCCGAGGAGGACGACACGTTCGCCATCAGATCGCGCAGCGATTTCTTCAGCTTGTTCGCCGCCTCCGCCAACTGACCGATCTCGTCCCGGCTCGTGACGTCGAGGTCGTCGCCCCGGAAGTCGCCCGACCCGATGTCGAACATCCGGTTGTTGACGACCTCCATCGTATTCATCACCTTGTTGACCGCAGCCCACGAAAGGGCGACCACGATGAGGAGCAGAACGATAACCGCAAACGCGATGGACATGATGAATTTATTCTGGATTGCGTTGATCTCCTCCGTCGGAATACCGGCAAACAGCATGCCGATTACCTTGCCGTCCGCACTCTTCAGCGGATGATAGCCGCAGAGGTATTGGTTGCCGAGCACCTCGGCATGGCCGTTGAATTTGCCGCCCTGCTTCAGCACCTGGTCGATGACCGCCGCCGAAGCCTTCGTGCCGACAGGACGCTTTCCGCCCTCGCCCTGGAAGGACGTCGCGACGCGGGTGTCGCCCCGGAAAATCGTCACATGGTCGCCCGACAGGCTCTTCAATTTGTCGGCGAGATCGAAATTGCCGTTGATCTTCAAGTCGCCTTTATAAAGGTCTTCGCCCTTGACGGACCACGCCCCCGGATACTTCGTGTTGATCAAAGCCTCCATCTGGGTCAGGTCGCCGTCGGCCTTCATCTCCAGCGCGACGTCGAAGCCCTCGTTCGCGTTGCGGTAAGCGATAAAGCCAACGCAAATCGCGACGACCAAGAGCATTACGTTCAGCCCGATCAATACCTTCGCTTTTAGTTTCATAGCCCATACTCCCTTCTTTTTCCGCTCCCTGCGAAAAACAATCTTAATGTTTATATGATAGCACTCTGCAAGGAATTTTTCAATTATACATGATACAGATTGATTTTAATTATTTAAAAATAGGATTGAAGTCCTTTTTTCGCGTCGTTTCATTTCGTTGCAAAGGTCACATTTTTACTATTTTTCAAAGGTGATAGCTCTAAAGCCCTATATCGGTCAACCATGTTGGCGGGATATGTGTGTTTTCGTTTTCGCGCCAGAAAATTGACAAACGAGTGCGCTGCGGCGATAATAAAACGCGAAAGGAGTTTTTCGATGGGACCCGTAAAACAACTTCGGCGCCATTTTTTCACAAAAGAATTTCTGCTGTTCCTCGTCATCGGCGGCGTCAACACATTGAACGGCACGTTTCTCTCGTGGCTGTATGGTTTCGCCGTGCCGGACGCGAATATCGCCTTCAACCTCGGCTATATCACGGCAAATGCCATTGCTTACTGGCTGAACAGCGTCTTCGTATTTCCGGAGCCGCTGTCGTTTCACCGGTTCCTGCGGTTCGCCGTTTCCTATATCCCGAATTACATTATCCAAAATATCATCGTGCTGATCTTTTACAACTGGCTCGGCTTCCCACCCGTGGCCAGCTATCTGATCGCCGCTGCCCTCGGCGTCCCGGTGACGTTTTTATGCGTAAAGATTTTTGCGTTTGAACGGAAATGAACAAATCTGCGAGAGGTTTTGAGCATAGCTTATCCGGCTGTTCATCCCGTACGGAAGATTCTTTAAGCAAAAGTTTTTCACAGTGACTTATACGATTTTTTCATAATAATGCTCTTGCAGGGGCAAGGGGCGTTCCTCCCCTTGCACCCCTCCTTAGGGCCCTGCGGGGCCAGGATTCCGCGGTGAAAGCTTGGAATATCTTAGCGAAATCATTTATCCCGCGATTCAGCCTTTTGACGACTTTGACTTTAGCCCATTTTTGCGGATTTGATTTTTTGTAACCTATACATAATCTTGACTTTGTAATATGGTTAAAGGTTAGGTCATCGTATTTTTAACGCGGGATAAACTATTACTAAAGTCACCACAATCGTGCGTCGCGGCATCTTCGGCCCCGCAGGGCCTTTCAGGGGATTCAAAAGGGGACGTAGTCCCCTTTGTGGGGAAGTTTGAAGGGGCAAAGCCCCGTCAAGCCTATTTCACGGCGGATAACCATAAGGAATCGTACAAGTCGCTGCCGAAACCTTTCGCAATAATCACATATACAATACATGCTGGTACTTGAAGCAATAAGAAAAAGCGCTCCGTGTGGAGCGCTTTTCTTATTGTTTCAGATACCAGCGTATCAGCGTCTGCGTCCCGCAGTCCTCCATCCCCCTCGCCGCCAGTTCGTCGTAGAGCCGCTTTGCAAGCGTAAGGCCCGGCAGTTCGAGGTGCATTTCCTTGGCGCATTCGAGGGCGATGCCCATGTCCTTGATGATGTGCTTGATATAAAACCCCGGCGCGTCGTCGCCGCGAATCATCCGCGGCGCCAAATTGGAAAGCGACCAGGACGCCGCCGCGCCGCCGGAAATCGTTTCCACGACGTCCACGGGATTCAACCCTGATTTCTTGGCGAACGCCACCGCCTCCGCCACGCCGAGCATGCCCGACGCGATGGCGATTTGGTTGACCATCTTCGTGTACTGACCCGCGCCCGCCTCACCGAAATAGCGGATCGTGCGCCCCATCAGTTCAAAGATCGGCTTCAGCGCGTCGAACGCCTCACGGTCGCCGCCGACCACGATGACGAGCTGCCCGTTCCGCGCGCCGATGTCGCCGCCGGAAACCGGCGCGTCCAGTGCAGCGACGCCCTTCGCCTTTGCTTCCTTATAGATGCGCCGCGCCAAGATCGGGCTGGAAGTTGTCATATCGACGACATAGCCGCCTTTTTTCGTTTCGAGTATGCCGTTCTTGCCAAGGTAAACGTCTTCCACGTCTTTCGGGTATCCGACAATGGTGATGACCACTTCGGCGGCCCCGGCGACTTCCGCGGGCGTTTCCGCCCACTTCGCGCCTTTGGCGAGCAAGGGCTCCGCCTTTTCCTTCGTGCGGTTGAACACGACCAGTTCGTAGCCGCCGTCCAAAAGATGTTCCGCCATGCTGGCGCCCATAACGCCGAGTCCGATGAATCCGACAGTCTTGATTGACATTGTTATCTTCCCCCTTGCGATATCGCTTGATTCATCACAGCCTGATTCTGAAACAAAGTGTGAAGAGTGGAGAGTGGAGAGTGGAGAGTGAAATTATTACGGGGATAAAGGCAGCAAAAAACCCTCACTCCACTCTTCACTCTTATCTCTTCACTCTTCTCTTCAGCGCTTTCGGCGGCGCCAGAATTTCCGAGAGTACGACGGCGTTTTTCAGCATGTCGGGCGAAAACTGCCAGGCCGCCGGACACGCCGCCTGTTCCTCCCGCTTCTGATGCTCGCGCCCCAGCCGCTCCTGCTCCATCTTTTCTTCCCGCGCCTGCTTTTCCGCTAAGTGACGCTCATAGCTCTCCCGGCGCAAAATGTCCAATTCCTCATCAGACGGCTGCGCCTCCGTCTGCGTGTCCTTCGGCGCGCCCCGGAGCGGCGGAATCTTGAAGCCGAGGTCTTTCGGCGGTTCCTGCGCCGTCGGTTCCGGCACGGGCCTCGGCATGGGCACCGGGCCGCGCCGGCTCCCGCTCCGGGAAATGAAAAAGCGGAACAGGAGGAACGCGCCGATGGCCGCGAACAGTGGAAAATCCTCCGCGAAATCCGGGTCCGACGCCAGTCCGGAAAGCAGATTCAAGAGGATCAGTCCGACGAAGAAATAGACAAGCGGCTTGGGGAATCCCCCTTTCCCCGCCATGCTACTTCACCACGGGAGCGGTCGGCTTCGCGCCCGCGCCCGACTGTCCGATGGCGTCGCGCATATTCGTGTCCGCCTGTACGTTTTTCAGATTGAAGTAATCCATCACGCCCATGTTGCCGCTGCGAAGCGCGTCCGCCATAGCGTGGGGCACCTCCGCCTGCGCCTCGACGACCTTCGCTTCCATTTCCTGCGTATAGGCTTTCATTTCCTGCTCTTTCGCGACGGCCATCGCGCGGCGTTCCTCGGCCTTCGCCTGCGCGATGCGCTTGTCCGCCTCCGCCTGGTCGGTCATCAGCTCCGCACCGATGTTTCGTCCCACGTCCACGTCGGCGATGTCGATGGAGAGAATCTCAAACGCCGTTCCCGCGTCGAGACCCTTGTCCAGCACAGTCTTCGAAATCTCGTCCGGGCTCTCCAGGACGTCCGTATGCTTTTCCGCCGAGCCCACCGTCGTGACGATGCCCTCGCCGACGCGGGCGATGATCGTCGGCTCGCCGGCGCCGCCCACCAGTCGGTCGATGTTCGCGCGCACCGTGACACGCGCCTTAATGCGAAGCTCGATGCCGTTCTTCGCCACCGCCGAGACCACAGGCGTCTCGATGACCTTCGGATTGACGCTCATCTGCACCGCTTCCAGCACGTCGCGTCCCGCCAGGTCGATGGCCGCCGACCGCTCAAAGGGTAGGGGGATCGCGGCGCGGTGCGCGGCAATCAGGGCGTCCACTACGCGGTCCACGTTGCCGCCCGCCAGATAATGCGCTTCGAGCTGATTGACCGAAACGTCGAGACCCGCCTTGTTCGCCTTGATCAGCGGCAGCACGATCTTGCTCGGCACGACGCGGCGCAGCCGCATCCCTACCAGCGTGAAAATACCGACGTTGACGTTCGCCGCGATGGCGGACACCCAAAGCCCGATGGGCACGAAATTCAAGAATACCATGACGGCGATGATAACCAATACGAGCATGAAGCCCGAACCTAACAACAATTCCAAAGTTTTCTCCTCCTTAACCCAATTCAGAGTGAAGTGTTAAGAGTGGAAAGTGAAGTTATTTGCGTATTGAATTCTGCAATATCTCCACTCTTCACTCCGCACTCTCCACTCTTTTTTCCCGTACGACCACCCGGCTGCCGTTCACTGAAACGACAACGACGGCCGTTCCCTTCCCTATAAACGCGCCCTCGGACACCACGTCCACCGGCTGTCCCGAAACGAGCGCGCGGCCGGACGGACGCAGCTCCGTTTCCGCGAAGCCCGTGCAGCCGACCAGTTCCGCCCGCGTCTCGGCGCTGACGTAGCCGTTCTCCGTCGTCGTGCTGTCATGCAGCACCAGTTTTCGCCAGAGCTTCGACGACGGCAGCCGCTTCACGATCACGGCAAAGATCAGCACGGCAAGCACGATGGAAGCCGCCAGCGCGCCCACCGCGTTCATCGTGCCGCCCAGAGCCAACACGACGCTGTACAGCATCGCCGCGACGCCAAGCCCCGCAAGGAGCCCCACCGTCGGCGCCAGCATCTCGATGACGATGCAGAGCACGCCCGCAAGAAAGACGCCGATCTGCACCATGGAAACGAGCCCCTGCACATAACGGCTTCCGAAAAACACCCCCGCCGCCGTCAGGCCGAGCATCGCCCCGACGCCGAGGCCGCCCGTCTTGAACTCGACGAGAACGCCCAAAAACAAAATCGCCAGCAGGAGCACCTGCAAAATCATAGGGCCGGCTTCTTCCATCCGACGCGCCTCCTTTCAAAGGAATCCCCGAACAAGTCCGTCCATGCGCGAACCGACTTATTCGTCGCTTCCCAAATTTTTAACAGTTACAGTATTCTCTATCGAGGTGAAAAATCCCTGCAACGGGGGACGCGGAAAATTTTCCTATATCTATCGCCGGTAAAATGGTACAATGAAGACAGATGACAAACGACGGGAGGACTGTGTATGAAAGCAAACTGCGCGGACTGCAAGAGCCACGCCTGCTACACGAAGGGCGTAAACTGCACGGAGGTCGATCAGGCCGAGGCGATCGCCGCCTACACCGAGGATGAACGCAAGCTGATGGAGGCCGCCGCCTATGTGGAAGGCACATTTTACAGCAACATCACCCGCATAGAGGAAACGGCCGAATTCGCGAAAAAAATGGGCTACACGAAATTGGGCATGGCGTTTTGCATCGGGCTGAACGCCGAAGCCCGCTATCTCGCCAAATTCTTCCGGCAGAAGGGCTTCGAGTTTTACAGCGTCTGCTGCAAGACCTGCAGCGTCGCGAAAAAAGAGCTGGGGCTGAAGCAGGTGAAGCCGGAGCTCGACCACGAAGCCATGTGCAATCCGAAAATGCAGGCCCGGTTCCTCGCCGAGAACGGCGTGGAGCTATTCATCTCCTGCGGCCTCTGCGTAGGCCACGACGCGATTTTCAACATGAACTGCCCCGGCCCCGTAACGACGCTTGTAGCGAAAGACCGCCTGCTGGCCCACAATCCGCTGGGGGCGATTTATTCCCGCTACTGGAAGAGGAAGCTTGGCATCATGGACGAGAATGAAGTCTGATCCTGTCGGTTCTTTTTCCGCCATGCGGCGTCAGATGGCGTTCTACGCAGTGATGCGACTACGACTTCGCACCATCTTTCTTGCCTGACGAAAAAATCCCTCGACAGGAAAACAAAAAGGAGGAAACAACATGCTGGAAATCGGAACCAAAGCCCCGGACTTCACGCTGCCGGACCAAAACGGGAAAATGCGCTCCCTCAAAGAATTTCGCGGGCAGAAAGTGATCCTGTACTTTTACCCGAAGGACATGACCTCCGGCTGCACCAAGCAGGCCTGCGGCTTCGGGGAGAAATACCCGCTGTTCCAGGAAAAAGGCGCCGTCGTCGTCGGCGTCAGCAAGGACACCGTAGCGTCCCACAAGAAATTCGAGGAAAAGTACAACCTGCCATTCGTCCTGCTCTCGGACACGGAAAAGAACGTGCTGCAGGCTTACGACGTATGGAAGGAGAAAAAGAACTACGGCAAAGTCTCCATGGGCGTCGTGCGCACCACCTACCTGATCGACGGGAAGGGCGTCATCGTCAAGGCGCTGGACAAGGTAAAAGCGGCGGACAATCCGGCGCAGATGCTGGAAATGCTTGGATAACGCCGCAGCGCAGACAAAAAGGCTTCCGGGCAAATGCTCGGAAGCCTTGATTTTTCTATGGTGCCGAAGGCCGGACTTGAACCGGCACGTAGTTGCCTACGGCAGATTTTGAGTCTGCTGCGTCTGCCATTCCGCCACTCCGGCGCACCGCTTGGAACTGTGCAGGAAGAAGTTCGCAAATAGAGCGCAGAATAAATTTTCGTGCGCGAGGCGGAGGAGGGAGTCATAGCGGGGCTATGGCGACCGACGACAACAAAGCACACGGAAATTTAGACAAGCTATATTGCGAGCTTATTTCGTAACAGTTCCGAACATTAGAAAGTATATCTTCGCGCCCGCCGATTGTCAAGAAATTTCTTGCGCAGGACGTTCACATGACCGCTGCCGCCGGTCTCATCTTGCCGCCCGACCTGTACCGCGAGCAAATCGGGTTCCCAATGTTTCACGTGAAACATTTCCTTTCCGGGGGTGGGCGTCGCCCTCCCCCGGTCCCCCGCCCACGCGAGGGAGACCCTCGCGACTCCCCAGAGGGGCCTGCGGGCCCGGTATTCCGCGGTGAAAGCTCAGAACAATTTTTTGGGCAGTTCATCCCGCGATTAAGCCTCTTGACAACTTTAGCTTTAGCCCATTTTTGCGGGTTGAGTTATTGCAACGCAAACACAATCCAGACTATGTAAAATGGGCTAAAGTTTAAGTCGTTCCAACCTTAATCGCGGGATAAACTATTGTTGAAGCAATCATAATCGTACGTCGCGGAATCCTGGCCCCGCAGGGCCCTAAGGAGGGTTCCAAAGGGAGGAACGCCCTTTGCAGGGTCCGCAGGGGCAGCGCCCCTGCAAATTATATTTGCAGTTGCAAATATAATTTTATAAACAAAAAGCAAATAACGAAAAACGTTTCACGTGAAATAATCGACAATAACATGTAAAAATCATAAAACCAATGCAAATTGTTTTACGTCCTAAAACATGCTATGATAGCCAAAAATTTAACCGTCAAAAAAGGACGATGACAGATTGATGAACCATTTGAAAAAAATCTCCAATCCTCTGCTCGCATGGTTCCGCGCTCGGGCGCGCTCGCTCCCGTGGCGGGACGACCCGCGTCCTTATTACGTCTGGGTCTCGGAAATCATGCTCCAGCAGACGCGGGTCGCGGCGGTCATGCCGTACTTTTCCCGTTTCGTCGCCGCGCTGCCGGACGTCGGGGCGTTGGCTTCCGCTGACGACGACGCGCTGATGAAGCTTTGGGAAGGACTCGGTTATTACAGCCGCGCGCGCAACCTGAAAAAGGCCGCGCAGGTCGTCATGGAAAAACACGGAGGCGCAATCCCCCGCGATTTCGATGAGCTTTTGGCGCTGCCCGGCGTCGGTCGCTACACGGCGGGCGCGATCGCTTCCATCGCATACGGCGCCCGCGTGCCGGCCGTGGACGGCAACGTGCTTCGGGTCGTCGCGCGGCTGACCGCCTCCCGCGAGGACGTGCTGCGGGAAAAAACGAAACGCGCGGTGGAGGAGGCGCTGGCCGCTTCCATGCCGAAGGACGCGGGACAGTTCAACCAGGCGATGATGGAGCTGGGCGCGCTGGTCTGCCTGCCCCGCACCCCGCATTGCGCGGAATGCCCGCTGGCCTCGCTGTGCCGCGCTCACGCCGAAGGCATAGAAGCGGAGCTTCCCGTCAAGGCGGCGAAAAAAGAACGGCGCGTCGAGCCGCGCACGGTGCTTTTAATCGAGCGGGACGGAAAATTCGCTATCGCGAAGCGTCCAAAGCGCGGTCTTTTGGCTTCGCTCTGGGAATTTCCGAATTTGATCGGCGGGAAGAACCGTACGGAAATCCTCGCGTTTTGCAAAGACGCAGGGCTTCCCGTGAAAAGCGTGCGCCGCATGAAAGCTGCCCGCCACATTTTCACCCATATCGAATGGCGGCTTTCCGGCTGGCACATCCTCTTAAAGGACGACAGCGAAGCAGCCGTAAAGGAACCCCGCGCCCCATTCGGTTCTGCTCCGCTGCCCCCTCTGACATGGGCTACGCGGCAGGAGCTTTCCGATACTTACAGCATCCCTGCCGCTTTCCGCGCCTACATCCCCCAAAACACCTAACTTCATTCCTCACTCTTCACTCTCCACTCTCTCCTCTTCGCTCCATGTATACATACCAAGCCTATAGGAAACACAGAAGAATTGTGCTATGATAAATCTCGCCTAATTTATGCTTCTGCATTTTGGAGGATTTGCAATGGCTTATATCAACGAGAACTATCTGAAACTGCCCGGCAATTATCTGTTCGCCGAGGTCGCCCGCCGCGTCGCCGCCTTTCGGAGCGAGCACCCCGACGCCGAAATCATCCGTCTCGGCATCGGCGACGTGACGCTGCCGCTGCCCGCGGTTTCCATCGAGGCGATGCACGCCGCCGTGGACGAGATGGCGAAAAAGGAAACCTTCCGCGGCTACGGGCCGGAACAGGGATACGACTTCCTGATCGACGCGATCATCGAAAGGAACTACGCCTCGCACGGCCTCAAAGTCGAGCGGGACGAAGTATTTGTCAGCGACGGCTCGAAAAGCGACTGCGGCAACATCCAGGAAATCTTTTCCTCCGACGCCGTCGTCGCGATTACAGACCCCGTTTACCCCGTCTATCTCGACACGAACGTCATGGCGGGCCGCACGGGCGCGCTCGGCGCGGACGGCCGCTTCGAGGGCGTCGTCTATCTCCCCTCCACGGAGGAAAACGGCTTTGCCCCCGCTCTGCCCGACCGCCCCGTCGATATGATTTATCTCTGCTGTCCGAACAATCCCACGGGCACCACGCTCTCCCGCGCGGAACTGGCGAAATGGGTGGCCTACGCGCGGGAAAACGACGCGGTCATCCTCTTCGACGCGGCCTATGCCGCCTACATCACCGAGCCGGACGTCCCCCGCTCGATTTATGAACTGGACGGCGCGCGGGACGTCGCCATCGAGTTCCGCTCTTTCTCCAAGACCGCCGGCTTCACCGGCACGCGCTGCGGCTACACAGTCATCCCGAAATCCGTGACCGCCAAAGCGAAGGACGGCTCCCGCCACCCGCTGAACGCGCTCTGGTCCCGCCGCCATTCGACGAAATTCAACGGCACGGCGTACATCGTGCAGCGCGGCGCCGCGGCAATTTACACCGACGAGGGACAGAAACAGGTCGCCGCGAACATCGCCTATTACATGGAGAACGCGCGAATCATCCGGGAGGGACTGTCCGCCCTCGGCCTCTCTGTCTTCGGCGGCGTGAACGCGCCCTATATTTGGCTCAAGACGCCGAAGGGGATGCCCTCGTGGACGTTTTTCGACAAGCTGCTCCGCGAGGCCAACGTCGTCGGCACCCCGGGTGCGGGCTTCGGCCCCTGCGGCGAGGGATATTTCCGGCTCACCGCTTTCGGAGGCCGGGAGGACACGGAAAAGGCCGTCGCCCGCATTCGCGAAAAACTGCACGTATAAAATGCGTTCAACCGCCAAAAGTCTATAGGAACAGAAATCGTCGGAGTTTTGTCCCAATTTTTTTGAAAACGCAAAACGCCTGTTGTTAAGTATGATATAATAGAAAGGTCATAAGAGAATCGCAGATTACGTTCTGTCTATCTTTTCGTCGGGCGATACTTTGGACACGTCGAACAACACCAGTCGAGCGCGGAGGAACCTACGATGATTCACCTTCCAATCAAGGACCTGAAACCCGGCATGATCGCTACGCAAAGCATTTACAACAAAAAAGGCGAATCCATTCTCACCCGCGGCGTACCGATGACGCAGGAACACATCGACCTGCTCGCGGCCATGGACCTGACAGGGCTTTCCGTCGTGTCCGCCGACCCGAAGATTTCCGTTCCGCCCCCCGCCGACGTTGTTGAAGAAACCACCCGTTCCGACGCGATCCGAAAGGTATATGACACGTTCCACAACTTGGAAGATACCGGGGAACTCGACCCCGCCGTGCTGACGCCCACCGCCCAGGCCATCCTGCGAAACGCTTTGGAAAACCGGGAAAACCTGGTGCAGCTGACCGACATCCGCCTGCACGACAATTACACGTTCGGGCACAGCGTAAACGTCGCGGTGCTGTCCGCGATTCTCGGCTCGCTCTGCAACGTTTCCGGCGACGACCTGGTCAACCTGATCATAGGCGCGCTGCTGCACGACATCGGGAAGCTGATTATCCCCCAGCACATTCTGACGAAACCGGGCCAGCTTTCCGAGCAGGAATTTTACATCATAAAGATGCACCCGGAGGCCGGCCGCCTAAAACTCCAGGACCTTTCCACGCCCTCCGCGGAAGTGCTGGCAACCATCGCCGGACAGCATCACGAGCACATAGACGGGCGCGGCTATCCCGACCAACTGACCGGCGACCAGATCCACCTCTTTGCGCGCATCGTGGCCATCGCCGACGTCTTCGACGCGCTGACCAGCGCCCGGTCATACAAGCCCGCTTACCGGCCCCATACCGCGTATCGGATCATGACGAAATGCTCGCCGGGCCAGTTCGACGAAAAACTTTTGAACCTCTTCTTCGACAGCGTAGCCATTTACCCCGTCGGCACCGTGCTGAAGACGACCATGGGCTACGCCATCGTCAAAAAGACCGAGCTGGGGAACACCCTGACGCCGACCATCTGCGTCTTCGGGGATCTGAACGGCGACGCGCTGCAGCAGCCCTATACCATCGACCTGCGGAAATTCCCGCCCGACACGATTGTCAGCGCGCTGGAAGAAATGGAGCTGATTCCCCTTCTCTTCCGCATGCGCGTCGATCCGTCGAAATTCCTGCAGGAAGAATAACGCACAAAAGCCCCGCTGTCTTTCGGCAGCGGGGCTCTTCTTTCCTTCATACGAGACGGGATTCCCCCCGTCTCGCTTTTTCTTTTTCGTCTTGCTCGGCAATCTGCTCGATGAAAGCCAGAAACGCTTCCGCCTCGCGATACGTGCGGAAAGGTTTGATCGCCGTACCGGGATTCATCTGGAGCACCCGAATCAGCGCCTCCATCGCGAGAGCCGGATCGATCCGGTCCAGCGCGTCGTAAAGCTCCTCTTTTTTGACTCTCAGCTCATACGCCAAATCGTCGTAATAAGCGTCTTTCATCCCAAGGTAATCCACCACGTCCCGCACCGTCTCAAACGCGCGGGCATTGGGCGACCATATCTGCCGCACCGGATCGAGAAACGACCCGATCACGATGGAACGCGGTTTTCGTTTCGCCATACCGTTCTACCGTTCCCCTTTCACAATCCTTGTCATTTTGGAATTATCATAGCATTTTTTCCCTAAAAAGGCAAACGCCGCCTTGCG
This sequence comes from uncultured Selenomonadales bacterium, assembly GCA_900321035.1. Taxonomy (GTDB): domain Bacteria; phylum Bacillota; class Negativicutes; order Selenomonadales; family Selenomonadaceae; genus RUG12372. The sequence goes on from ONUH01000010.1 coordinate 36,063, forward strand.
CGCTCACTGCACGTTCACGCGTTTCCGCTCGTGGAATGTCACCGTCCGAAGGCCGTATGCTTCGGCCATTTGCGCCGCCAGCGCGAGATGGGCGCCGACGGTTTCCTTTTTATGCGCGTCCGAGCCGAGGGTCACGTCGCGGCCGCCCAGCTCCGCATACCGACGATAAATCGGGGCCAGCTCCTTCATGGCGAGACGGTCGCCGAACCGACGGGTATTGATTTCAAGCGCCGTGTCCGTCTCGATTACTGCACGCAGCACCTCGTCGATGGCGTCGTGCCAGACCTCGTAGGAAATGCCGGGCCGCTCATAGGGCGCGTAGCGCGCGATATAGTCGATATGCGCCAGCGTGTCGATGTACGGGTTTTGCCGCACCATGTCCCGCATCAGCGTGAAATAGCGCAGATACACCTCCGCCTGCGTCTTGCCTTCATAAGTGGAGGGCTCATAGATGTCGCCGCCGTCAATCAGATGGATGGAACCGATGACCTCGTCAAACGGCGCGCGGGCGAGAAATCCCTTCGCCATTTCGAGCTCCCCCGGCACCATGCCCAACTCCACGCCGAGGGAAAGACGTTCTCCCCGCAGCGGCTCATACATCTCCCAATACTCCTCCGGCGAAAAAATGAAATTCAGCTTTCCCTGGTAACTGAAATCGATATGCTCGGTGAACACGAGGCCGATTCCCTGCGCCTCGGCCGCCGCCAGCGCGTCCCGCGCCTTCATCTCCGAATCCGCCGAAACCTCCGTATGCAAATGGCTGTCAAACAGCATCGTACCGCCTCCTACGCCTTCGCCCCCGAAGCCGCGTACGCCTCGCGCAGCGCAACAGAAAGCTGATCCGGGCATGAGGTCGGACGATTTCCGCAGCGGGTGCCCGCAAACTTTTCAATCACAAAATCAATATCCATGCCTTCCACCATTCTCGAGATGCCCGCCAGGTTTCCGGGACAGCCTCCCGCGAACGCCACGCGCCGGATCGTCTTCCCATCCAGCTCTACCTCGATTTCCCGCGAACAGGTTCCCTTCGTTTGATATGTATAAGAAAACATGCCAATTCCTCCATTTCATTCATCCTCTGCCTTTTTATTATACAACGACAGGATGAAACACGCAAAAAAAGAAGCCCCGTTTTCACGAAGCTTCTTTCCTTCTTCCATATCAGGTTTCGAGGATATACACGTCGATGTCCCTGCGGCCGAAGTCCATGCAGTCGTCGTAGCTCTCCATGCAGAGGTCGATCATGGCGCCCTCAATCATGCCGCCGGTGTCCGCCGCAATCGCCACGCCGTAGCCGGGAATGTAAACCCGCGTCCCCAAGGGGATTACGTCCGGATCCACCGCGACCACGCCGTGAGTCGCCGGAAGTCCCGTCGCCGTGATGCAGTCACCGCCGCCGTCCGTCGGCAGATACGCGCTGGCTTCCATCACCATGACGTCCGTATAGCGCATGGCGCCCCGGGATGTCTCAATAAAGCCTTCCCGCACATAGGGTTCCTGCTCCTGCGCCATCTGCGCCTGCCGCTCTTCCGCCTCGATTTCTTCCGGCGTACGGAGCTTGATATACAGGCCTTTGCGGATTGGTACGCCCTCGTTCAGCGAAGGCTGGTATTTCGTACGGTCGACGCCGAGCTCGTCCATGAGCCGGCCCACCGTCGCACGCGCCGTCTGCATTTCCCGGACGGTTCCGCCCATCTCGACCTTGACCGGGACGGCCCGGACGATATGGATTTCCGTATCGTCCTTTACGCGGAGCGACGACATGCGGAACTCGTCGTAGGCTCCCATCTCGACGCCAGCTTCCGAAATGATCTTCTCCGGCTGGGATTGCGTCGTCGTGATCTGTTTCTCCTGCCCGTCCGCGTAAATCGTGATATGCTTCACGCTGCCCGCGCCCGCCGTTAAAATCGCCGTCGCCGCGAGACCCGCGCAGACCATCATCCGATTGTCGCGCAGCTTCTTTCGTATGTTTTTAAAAACATTCATCCAATTCCTCCTCACAAGCGAAAACCGCACAACCCGCCGTTCGTCACCGCAAACCAGCGCATGCGCCGCTTTCCGTCGCAGCCGTCATCCCCGGGATTCCCCTGGAGCTACGCTTCTCCCGGAAGCGCCCCGCAGCTCCATTCCCATGACGGCCGGAAACGCGCTTTTCTTCGGCCATATCCCGAAGCAGCCGCTTCCCTTTCGTCCGGCTTTCTCCGGACGCTTTTCTCTGCGTCTCCCGCCCCCTGCCGCGGCTTATATTCCGCGGCGGAGCGCCGGTCGTCCGCTCGGGCTGTTTTCCCGCCCGACGGTCGTATTATACCATTTGACAATTTGCCCTGTCAAATCTTTCATGGAACATTCACCCACTTTCAGCTTATTTTCAGCTAAAATTTGGGAAAAACGCCACATTTACAGTCCGATTTTTATTATTTTCAACCACTTTTTTAAAAAATAGGTCATTATTCCACCCGTCATGGCCTATCCCTTGACGCACATAAAAAGACGCGCGGCAAATTTTCCGTGCGTCTTCTCTGTAAAAACAAAAATACTATAAATGTATTACGAAATCTATTTTTTCAAATTCCGACCTTCAGCCCATAAATTTCACAGGCATTTTTCGTCGTCTGCGCCGCAAAATCCGCAAGGCTTTCGCCGCGAATTTCCGCCGCGCGCTCCGCCGTGATGCGCACGTAGGCCGGCTCGTTCCGCTTTCCGCGATAAGGAAGCGGCGAGAGGTACGGGCAGTCCGTTTCGACAAGGATGCGGTCGGCGGGCGCCTTTTCGATAATCTCCGGCAGCTTCGCCGCATTCTTGTAAGTCAGCGGGCCGTCGAAACCAAGCAGCCAGCCCAGCTTCAAGAGCTCCTTCGCCATTTCCCAGCTGCCTGAAAAGCAATGGATGACGCCGCGGTTTTTTCGCCCCTCGGTCTTCAGGATCGTCATCAAATCACCGTGGGCCTCCCGGTCATGGATGCAGACCGGCAAATCGAGGTCGCGGGCCAGCGCCAGCTGGCGGACGAACATTTTCCGCTGCATGGCGCGCTTGTCCTCGTCCTTTTCCCAATAATAATCGAGGCCGATCTCGCCGATGGCGACGACGTCCTTTTCCTTCGTCCAGGCAGCCAGACGGTCGTCGTCCTCCCGCGTGAACGGAAACGCGTTTTCCGGATGGACGCCGACGCCGGCGAAAACGGGTTCATAAGACGCCGCCAGCTTCACGACGCGCGCCGAGGCTTCCATCGTGTCGCCGAAGGTCACGACGGCGACGACCCCCGCCCGTTTCGCGCGGGACAGCGTTTCTTCCCGGTCGGCTTCGAAATCCTCGCCGTCGATATGGGCGTGGGTGTCCACTAGCGCGATTCCCTCCGCGCCCCGTTCCCACGGCGGAACGATTCCTTTTTTTCCAACCGGCTCGTCTGACGCCTCGTTTTTCCGGGCGGCGTCCCTCGCCGCCTTGCGCGCCTTCTGCTCCGCCGCGGCGCGGGCGCCGGGATCGAGAGTTTCCGCCATGTCAGCGCACCACGCTTCCGGCGGGCAGTTCCGTCTCAATCAGCCGCAGCTTTTCGCCATCGGAGGCCGCCAGCACCATGCCGTGGGACATGATGCCGCGCAGCTTCGCCGGTTTCAGGTTCGCGACCAGGACGACGTGCTTTCCGACGAGTTCCTCCGCCGTGTAGACGTCGGCGATGCCCGACACGACTTCCCGCGTCTCGTCGCCAAGGGTCAGCGTCAGCTTCATCAGCTTGTCCGTCTTCGGTACGCGCTCTGCCGCCGTGACTTCCGCCACGCGAAGCTCGATCTTCTTGAACTCGTCGATGGTGACGACGCCGTCGGCAGTCTCCGCTTTTTTCTCCTGCTTCGGCGCGGCCTTCTGCTTTTCCTGCTTCGCACCGGATGCGCCTTTTTCTTCTTTTTCCACCTCGATGCGCGGGAAAATCGGCTCCGCCTGCCCGATATGCTGCCCCGCCGAAACGCCGCCCCACGTCTTTACGTCGTCGAGCCGGACGGCCCAGATATCCCCCTTCATGCCGAGCTGCGCCCAAATCTTCGGCGCGGTCTCCGGCATGAACGGCGAAATCAGCAGGCTGATGACGCGCAGGCTCTCGGCCAGATTATACATCACCGTCGAGAGCTCCGGCTTCTTCGCCGGGTCCTTCGCCAGCGCCCAGGGCGCGGTCTCGTCGATATACTTGTTCGCGCGGCCGATGAATGCCCAGAGTTTCTTCATCACCGGGCTGATTTCCATGTTCTCCATACCCGCTTCATAAGCGGCAACCAGCTCCGCCGCGTCGGCGATCAACGCCTCGTCCGTCGCGCTCTTCGTCGTCGCGGCCTCGATCACGCCGTCCTGGAACTTTCCTATCATATTCAATGTGCGGTGCAAAAGATTGCCGAGGTCGTTGGCGAGGTCGGCGTTGATGCGGCCGATCAGCGCGTCCCGGGAGAAATTGCCGTCCTGCCCGAGGGCGATTTCCCGGAGCAGGAAATAGCGGATGGCGTCCGCGCCGAACTCGTCGATCAACAGGTTCGGGTCCACCACGTTGCCTTTCGACTTCGACATCTTGTCGCCGTCCACGATCAGCCAGCCGTGGCCGTAAATCTGCTTCGGCAGCGGCAGGTCGAGGGACATCAGGATCGCGGGCCAGATGATGGAATGGAAGCGAACGATCTCCTTCCCGACGAGATGCACGTCCGCCGGCCAGAACTTCTTGAATTTTTCCGGGTCGTCGAAAAAGCCCGCCGCCGTCACGTAGTTCGTCAGCGCGTCGAACCAGACGTAGATCACGTGCTTCTCGTCGTCCGGCACGGGGATGCCCCAATCGAAGGACGTGCGGGAAATGCAGAGGTCGTCGAGCCCCTGCTTGATGAAGCTGATCATCTCGTTGCGCCGGGAGGTCGGCCGGATGAAATCGGGATTTTCCTCGATATGCTTGAGCAGACGGTCGGCGTAGTTCGACAGCTTGAAGAAATACGCCTCCTCCGACACCTTCTCCACCGGACGGTGGCAGTCCGGGCAGCAGCCGTTCTCGTCCAGCTGCAATTCCGTCCAGTAGCTTTCGCAGGGCGTGCAGTAGAGTCCCGTGTATTCTCCCTTGTAAACGTCGCCTTTTGCCTTGGCACGGCGGAAGAATTCCTGCACCACGCGATGATGACGGGGCTCGCTGGTGCGCAGGAAGTCGTCGTTAGAGATATGGAGCCGCTTCCAAAGCGCCTGGAAGCCCGCGACAATCTTATCCACGTATTCGATGGGCGTCACGCCTTCCTTTTCGGCGGCCTGCTGGATCTTCTGCCCGTGCTCGTCGCTGCCGGTCAGGAAGAACACGTCGTACCCCGCCATGCGCTTGAACCGCGCCATGGCGTCGGCAATCGTTGTGCAGTAAGCGTGCCCGATATGCAGTTTCGCGCTCGGATAATAAATCGGCGTCGTTATGTAAAAAGATTTATTCGGCATGAAAATTCCCTCCTATATAAATAGCGTCTCTATTGTATCAATCGGAGGCCATAAAATCAAGAAGACCGTCGTGAAACGGTCTTCTGCAAATCTATTTTCCCTCCGCCGCCAGCACCGCCTGATAGACGTCGCGGCGGGAAAGACCCGTTCGTCTTGCCGCTTCGCGGATTGCCTCCTTCTTCGCCATGCCCCCGGCAGCCAGCGTTCGCACGAGCTCGACGGCGTCCTCCGGCGCGGCGGGGACAGCCTCCGTTTTTTCCTCCGCGCCGCCGACTACGAGGACGAATTCCCCCCGCGGCGGCGTTTCCCCGCACCAGGCCAAGAGCTCCGACAGCCTGCCCCGGCGGAACTCCTCGAATTTTTTCGTCAGTTCCCGGGCAATCGCCGCCGGACGGTCGCCCAGCGCGTCAAGGATCGCTTTCATCGTCTCGGCGAGGCGATGGGGCGCCTCGTAAAAAATCAGCGTATCCTCCCGCCCCGAAATCTCGGAAAGACGCTCGCGCCTTTTTTCCTTTGTTCGCGGCAAGAAACCGACGAAAGAGAACCGTTCCGTATCGAGACCGGAAGCGATCAGAGCGGAAAGCGCGGCGTTCGCGCCGGGCAGGGGAACTACGCGAATCCCCGCCGCAACGGCGTCTGCGGCAAGCCGCGCCCCCGGATCGGCGACGCCCGGAAGTCCCGCGTCGCTGACGCAGGCGAGGTCGTTCCCCTCCTCCAGCCACGCAATCAGGCGCGGGCCTTTTTCGTCCTTGTTGTGCTCATGATAGCTGACAAGCCTCGTGGAAAGACCGAAGTGTGTCAAGAGCTGCCGCGTGCGCCGCGTGTCCTCGGCGGCGATCAGCGGGACCTCTCCCAATACGCGGACGGCGCGGTACGTCATATCTTCCAGATTCCCGATGGGCGTCGCGCAAAGGTAGAGCGTGCCGATTTTCCTTTCCCCGCCGCTATTGCTTTCGTCACTCATAAAAACACCCCAAAACAATAAAGAGTGGAGAGCGAAGAGTTGAGAGTGAAGATATTACAATCAATCTCCACTCTTCACTCTTAACTCTCCACTCTGTTTTTCCCGTAAATCTCCAACAGCTCCGGCGTGTACTCCCCGTCCTCGCCGTAAACCTTCAGCGTCGGCAGTACGACGAGACCGCCGGCCGCGCCGCCCTGCATCGCCTCGATCAGCACTAAGTTCGCGGGTTTTCCCGCTCTCGGCTCGACAAACTGCATGCGCTTCGGCGCAAGCTGGTTTGCCGCCAGCGCTGCAAAAATCTCCGCCAGACGCGCCGGACGATGAATCATCGCGAATTTCCCGTGATAACGGAGCGCATACCGCGCCGCCCGCACCACGTCCGAAAGCGTCGCCGTGATTTCCTGCCGCGCCGCCGCCTTCGCCCCTTTCGCGCTGGGGCCTTCTTCCGTTCCGCCGTAAGGCGGATTCGCAATCACCGCGTCGAAGCTTTCCGGCGGCACTATCGCGCGGATATTTCGATAATCGCCCCGCCGCACGCGGATTTTCCCGCCGAGGCCGTTCAAAAGCACGCTGCGCGCCGCCATGCCCGCAGCCGCCTCGTCAATTTCCAAAGCCTCCACATACGCGGCTTCCTCCGCCATCAACAGCGGCATCGCCCCGGTGCCCGTGCCGAGATCCAGCACGCGGCAGTTTTTGCCGTAGCGCGGGAAATGCGCCAGCAGCACCGCGTCCATGGAAAAGCAAAAACCGTCCTTGCGCTGGATGATGCGCCGGCCCAAATGGTCCAGCGAATCGACGCGCTCATTCCTCCTGAGGCAGACGCCCTTCATGATGCCCTTCCTGCGGCTTGACCGGGTTCCGATGCGGACGGCTGCGCCCATCCTCGCGGTGCGCCGACCGGTCATGGGAGGCATGCCTGCCCCCCTTGCCGTCTCTTTCCTTACGCGGACGACCGCCTTTCTCAAACCGGTCCGCCCGATGCCTCTGCGCGCCCTCGCCTTCCATGCGCGCGCCTTTCTTTCGACGCTCGCCGTCGCCACGAGCTGAGCGCTCCTTCCGATCCTCGCGTCCGCGTCCGTTTCGCTTATATGGACGCTCCCCAGCCGTCTCACCGTTCTCGCTCTGGAGCATCGCAATCGCCGCCAGCGCCGCGACGTCCGACAAATCCTCTTCCTGCTCGACGATATCTTCCCAAGACGCCACGATGGTGCGGCTGTCGTCCAAAAGGATTGTCGCCGAACGCCGTTGGGCGCTGATGGAAATGACCTTTCCGTCTCCCTCCATCGTGGCCACCCGGCTGCCCGGATGAGGCGCCTGCGCTTTTCGGAGCGCCGACTGTTCGCGGCGCCTTTCGCAATAAACGTCGTTCTCATATTTCAGGCAGCACATCAGCCGCCCGCAAATGCCCGAGATTTTCGTCGGATTCAGCGAAAGGTTCTGCTCCTTCGCCATGCGGATGGACACCGGCACGAAATCGCCGAGGAACGTGGCGCAGCAAAGCGGACGCCCGCAGCATCCGATGCCGCCGAGCATTTTCGCCTCGTCGCGCACGCCGATCTGCCGCAGTTCTATCCTCGTGCGGAACACCGCCGCGAGGTCCTTGACCAGCTCACGGAAATCAATGCGCCCGTCCGCCGTGAAATAAAAAATGATCTTGCTTACGTCGAAGGTGTACTCGACGCCGACCAGCTTCATCGGAAGCTCCCGCGCCGCGATTTTCTCCTCGCAGATGCGGAACGCCTCTTTTTCCTTCGCGCGGTTTTCCGCCACCTGCTGCCGGTCCTCGTCCGTCGCCACACGCTCCACCGCCTTTAGCGGGAGCGTCACCTCCGCGTCCTCGACCTCGCGCGGGCCGAGCGCCACATGCCCGAACTCCGTTCCCCGCGCCGTCTCGACGATGACGTCGTCGCCCTGGGCGATTTCCATGGAGCCCGCGCCGAAATAATAAATCTTGCCCGCCTGCTTGAAACGGACGCCGATGACTGTCTGCATCCTGTCCTCCTATGATTCAAAAAGTAGATTGGTGAGATAGATATCACTCTTCACTCTTCACTCTTCACTCTTCACTCTTCACTCTTCACTCTTCACTCTCTATTTTCCCACTTTCAGCAAAAACGCCTCTATCGTCAGGCGCGTCGCCGCGTTCGACGTCTCGATCCGTCTCGCGGCTTCCGTCGCCTCCCGGGCCGCCAAAAACGCTTTCGGCTCCGAAATCCTGCCCGTCAGCGCGAAGAGCCGCTCCTCCAAGTCGGCGTTCAAAAGCGCGCCGCTTCCTCCATAGAGCGCCAGGATATCCCGCAAAAGCAGCCGGAAATACCGGAGCCACTCCGAAAGCCGCTCCCGCTCCATCGCGCCGAGCTGTTCCCCTAAAGAAAACACGTCCTCCGGCGTCAGCCGCGGCAATCTTTCCAGCGTTGCCATCGCGTTCTCCCGAAGCGAGAGCGCGTCTTCCTCGAAAAGCCGGAGCGCCCGCCCCGCGCTTCCCTCCGAAAGCGCGGCCAGTGAACCCCAAAGTTCCTCCGGTACGCCGTGCGCCGCCAGCACCCGCGTCACCGCCTCGCCGTTCAGGGGCGCGAAGCGGACGCCCGTGCAGCGGGACACGATGGTCGGCAAAAGCGCCTGTCGCGCGCCTGTCACCAAGAAAAACACGTTGTCTCCCGGCGGCTCCTCCAGCGTCTTCAAGAGCGCGTTCGACGCCGCGTCGTTCATCGTCTCGGCATCGTCCAACAGCACTATCCGCCGCGCCGAAAGCCGGGGCAGTCGAGCCGCCTCTGCGCGAAGTTCCCGGATCTGCTCGATCTTGATGCTGCGCGCCGCTTTGCCGGACTTTTCCGGCAGCACCGCGTAAAAATCCGGATGCGTACCCGCCGCGAGCGCCCTGCAGCTTTCACACGCACCGCAGGCCAAGCCGTCTTTCGGGCTCTTGCAGAGCAGCGCCGCCGCCGCCGCCGTCGCCAGCATCCGTTTTCCTACGCCCCGCGGCCCGGAAAAGAGAAGCGCGTGGGGAACGCGCCCTTCGCGGAGCAGCGTTTGCAGTCTTGCCTTCGTTTCCGCATGGCCCGCCACCGCGTCCCATGATCCCGGAGCCGCCGCCAATTCTTCCGCCATCAGCTGTACAAATCTACGAGCATGCCCCGGATCGCATCCTGGCTCGCAATAATGGCGAGCTGATCCGATTGCCCGAGGCGGATATGCTCGGCCATCTTCTCCAGCTCGTCGTCGATGCTCCGCACCGTGGTATAGACCTTCTGCCGGCCCATACGATCCCACCCGGCGGACGTATGCAGTTCGTACATATGGGAAACCGCCTCGTTGACGAACTCCTGCACGAGTCCCCGGTAAGCGCGCAGCTCATCATAGGTCGGCGTCTTCGTCAGCTTCGCGCCCTGCTCGTCGATTTTTTTCAGCAGCGCTTCCAGCTGCTCACGAGTCAGGTTTCCCTGCTGGTCGTTCAGTTCCGCCGAAAACGACGTGTCCGCTTCCGCGATATGCTTGCCAAGCGCCTGCACCGACGACGAAAGAGACTGCTGCCGCTGGGACGATATTTTTCCTATTTCCATTGTCTTTCCCCGCTTCCGAACGCTTCATTCTTTCCTATATTATTATTTTCATTATACCGATTTTGCGCGGACTTGGCAAGAAATCCCCGTTTTACCATCCCCTGTGCTCCCGCCAAAAATCCGAACGCAGCATCACAAGGAGAGTGAAAAATTCCAGCCGTCCCAGGAGCGTGATGCAGCAAAGCACCGATTTCACGAAGGGAGAAAACGGCGCGTAGGTCTCCGTCGGGCCGACACTGCCGAAAGCGGGGCCGACCGTCGAAACGGCGCTGACGCTCATGCCCACCGCGTCGAACATCGGCACGCCGTCCAGCATGAACAGCGCCGAGGCGAACACGATGAAGAACAGGTAGACAAAAAAGAACAGCCCGACGCGCAGCAGTACGCCCGGCGATACGATTTCCCCGTTCATGCGAACGCTGACGACCATGTGCGGATGCATGCGCTGCCAAATATGCGCCGCCGTCATGCGCAGGAGCAGCACCGCCCGGGTGACCTTCAGGCCCGCCGCCGTGGAGCCGGCGCAGCCGCCCACCATCATCAGGAACAGCAGCAGGCATTTTGCGAACGTCGGCCAGCGGTCGAAATCCGCCGAAGTGAATCCCGTCGTCGAAATCGCGGCGGTCTGGAACGCCGCATAGCGCATGGATTCCAGCGGCCCATATATGCCGTCGCGCCAAAGGATCAGCCAAAGCAACACCGTTCCCACCGCGAAGATCAAAAGATATGCCTTGAACTCCGTATTTTCCGACAGCGCGCTCCAGCCGCGCACATAGACGCGGTAGTAGAGCGCGAAGCTGACGCCCGCCGCCAAGATGCAGAACGTCACCGCCATCTCGATGGCGATGCTGTCGTAATATGCGATGCTCTCACTGTGCGTGGAGAAACCGCCGGTGCCGATCGTCGTCATCGCGTGGTTCACCGCGTCGAACCAGTTCATGCCGCAGGCCGCAAAAAGTGCCGCCGCCATCACGGTCAACGCGATATAGATCAGGGCCAGCGCCTCCGTCATGTCCTTGAGCCGCGGACGCAGCCGGTCTTCCGTCGGTCCCACGGTCTCTGCTTCGTACATATGGACGACGTTCTGCCCCGCCTTCGGCAAGAGCGTAATAAAAAAGACGACGATACCGAGCCCGCCCAGCCATTGCGTCAGGCTCCGCCAAAGGAGCACGCTCTCCGGCAAGAGCTCCGGCGCGGGAAGCGTCGTCGCGCCAAACCCCGTGAAACCCGACACGCTCTCAAAGAGCCCGTCCACAAAGGAAAGATGCTCGCCCAGCGTGTAGGGCAGCATGCCGAAAAACGCCGTCATGACCCACGCCAGCCCCGTGATGGCGATGCCCTCCCGGACGGTCATGCGGCCTTCCTCCAAAGCTCCGACCTTCCAGCCCGCCCCTCCGATCAGGATGCAGCAAAGGATCGAAAGGCCGAAGGAGAACGTCGCCTCATCCTTAAAGGCCGCCGACGTAAAAAAGGGAATGAGCAAAGCGACGCCGCAAACCCAAGCGATCCGCCCAAGATAGTACATGACCACGCGCCACTCCAAGCCCATCCCTCCTTTCAATTCATAATTCCGATACAATATCAACCGATTTTATGCAAACAAATTCCGAAACGAATTTTTCAGAGTGAAGAGTTGAGAGTGGAGAGTGAAGATATTACACATTATATCTCCACTCTTAACCCTTCACTCTTCACTCTTATCTCTCCACTCTTTTTAATCCCAGCCCCGCTCTTTTCTCCAAAAGCCCGGACGGAACAATGCCAGCATCGGGAAAATCTCCAGTCGCCCGATCAGCATGGAGGCGGCGACCGTCAGTTTCGACATCGTCGGTAGCGCGGCATAGTTGCACGTCGCCCCCCATTCGCCGAAACCCGGCCCCACATTCCCCATCGTCGTCACCGCGAGGGCGATGGAATCGAAGGCCGACGAACCGTCCCAGGTGAAGATCATCGACCACAGGCCCACCAGCGTGCAATAGGTGAACAGGAAATAGCCCGCGCCCAGAAGCACCTCCCGGCTGACCGTCCGGCCGCCGATATGCACTTCCTCCCGCGCAAGAGGAGAGAGGGCGCGCCGGCCGCCCAGTCCCACCAGTTTCACCACGAGCAAAATCCGGATGACCTTGATACCGCCTGCCGTGGAGCCGGAGCAGCCGCCCACAGCCATCATGAAGAGCAGGCACATCTTGGAAAGCGGCGGCCACTGGTCGAAATCCGCCGACACGAAGCCCGTCGTCGAGGCCACCGTCGACGATTGAAACAGCGCCGTCCGCACGGCCTCCCCTGCGTCCATGCCGGACGGCAAAAGCTCCGCCGTCATGACAAGCGCCGAGATGATTACCATCGCGAGGAAAAACCGCAGCTCCACATTTTTCAGCGCCGCCTTCGCCCCGTCCCGCACCATTCCGATATACATCCCGAAATCCGCGCCGCAGAGCAGCATGAAGAGGATCATGCACCATTCGATGGCGGGACTGTGGAAATAGGCCGCGCTTTCGTCGTGGGTGGAAAATCCTCCGGTGGCGATAGTGGACATGGCGTGATTCACCGCGTCGAAAAGCGTCATGCCCGCCGTCCAGTAAGCGGCAGTCGCCGCCAGCGTCAGCGTTGCATAAATGGCAAAAAGAGCCTGCGCCGTCGTCTTCATGCGCGGCCGCGTCCGTCCCTGCACGGGGGTTCCGCTCTCCGTTTCAAAAACCCTCGCCGCCCCCTCGCCAAACTGCGGCAGCAGAGCGATGAAAAAAACGACGATGCCGAGGCCGCCGACCCAATGGGTCATGGAACGCCACAAAAGAATGCCGCCCGGCATCTCCGAAAGGGCGGTAATGACCGTCGCCCCGGCCCCGGTAAATCCCGAAACCGATTCCAGCACACCGTCGACGACTCCGAGATGACCGCCCGCGATGTAGGGCACGGAACCGATCAGCGAGCAGAGGATCCACCCCAGGCTCGTGATCGCGATGCCTTCCCGAAGCGACATCCCGTCCGCCGGGCTCTTTCCCGCGCGGGCAAGTCCGGCGGAAAGTCCCGCGGAAAGCACGAACATCAAAAGGAACGGGAAGACTCTCTCCCCTGCCGCCAGCGTGAAAAGGAGCGGGACGAGGGACACCGCGGAAAGCCCCGACAAAAGCCGCCCAAAGAAAAACGTCATTCGGGTCCAGCTCACGCTACCACCGTCCTTCCCAACGGCTGAAGAGCGTCTGGATCACGAACAGGAACGAGAACACCTCTAATCGCCCGAGGAGCATCAGGGCGCAACAGAACAGCCGCCAGCCTTCTCCCATCGACGCATAGACGCCCACGTCGCCCGCGAGGAGCGCCGCCGGCCCTGCGCTGGTCAGGCAGGCCGCCGAAAGGCCCAGCGCTGAAAGCGGCGCCATTCCTCCCAGAGACAGCGCCATCGCCGCGCCGAAGAACACCGCCGTATACAGCGCAAAAAAGCTCAAAAGCTGTCCCACCATGGAAAGCGGCACCACACGGCCCAAAGCCGAAACGCGAAGCACCATGCGCGAATGCAGCGTCCGCCGCAGTTCCTCGATAGCCGCGTTTGCCAGCACCGAGAGACGAAGTATCTTCAGCCCTCCCGCCGAAGAAGCGATGCAGCCTCCGATGAAAATCAACAGGATCAGCACAAAGCGGTCGAAATCCGGCCATCCGGCAAGCTGTACAGGGTCCATGCCCGTAGTGCTCAAAAAAGCCGCCGCCGCAAAAAAGCCCTTCCGCAGGCTTTCGGAGCCGCCGTAGGTTCCGCTTATCCATAGGTGCAGAGAGACAAGCAGGCCCGCCGCCGCCGCGAAACGCAGCATGGCCCGCATTTCTTTCGCCCCCGCGTCGTCGGCAGACAGCTCCCGCCGCCGCGCCATCTCCGCGTAAAAAAAGAAATTCCCGGCGGAAAACAGCATCATCGCCATCAGCGCGAGGAAATACAACGGACTTTCCCCGCCCGTCTTCGGGGTATAGCAGCCCCCCGTCGCCAGCGTCACCATCGAGAGATTCACCGCGTCAAATACGGACAGCCCCAGCGCCGTGAAAACCGCCGCCGCAACAGCCGTCGTGCCGACATATATGCCCATGACGCGCCGGGAGATCTTCCGCATCGACGACAGAAGCTGGCTCGCCCGCTGCCCCCTCGGCATCACCAGCGACATCCCGAACCATTCCGACACCTGGGGCACCACCGTCAGCAACAGCAGGATGATGCAGCCGCCGCCCAGCCATTGGGTCAGACTTCGCCAGAAAATCAACGCGCGGGGCGCGTCCGCCCCAAGCAGCGTCAGCCCCGTAGTCGTGATGCCGGACACGCCTTCCGCCCACGCGTCCGCAAAGGAAAGCGTCCCCGTAAGGAGATAGGGCAAGGCCGCCGTCCCCGTCAAAATGATCCAGATTCCCACGAGGAAACAGGCGCCCTCCCGCACCAGGAGACGCTCCGGATGCCTGCGCCCCGCCCGCACCGCACAGACGCCCGGCAGCAGGAGCGCCGCCGCGGAAATGAGGAAGGCCCAGCAAAGCCCGTCTCCTTCCGCAGCGGAAATCGGGACGGGCAAAAGAAGCGACGCCCCGGCCGCTATCGCAATCCAGCCCAAAAGATATAAAAGAAGCCGCGTTCTCAAAAACACGCCACCCTTCACAACAGTGTGGAGAGTGAAGAGTTAAGAGTGAAGATACTGCCAAAAACCAAAATCGCTTTCATCTCCACTCTTCACTCTCCAATCTTCACTCTTTTTTACTCGTTTCCCTTAAAGAACTTCATCACATTTTGCGCGTGCTGCGTACGGATAAACAGGATTGCCCGGTCTCCCGCCTCCAGCACCGAGTCGCCGTTCGGGACATACGCCTCGTTCCCGCGCACATAAGCGCAAATCAGGCATTCCTTCGGCAGGCTGACTTCTTTCAGCGGATGCCCGACCACCGCCGCGCCGGCGCCGACGATGAACTCCACCGCCTCCGCCTTCGCGCCCTCTAAGAGCGACACAGAAACCACGCCGCCGCGCCGCACGAAAGCCAACACCTCGCTGGCGGACAGGAGCCGCTCCGAGAGCGCCACGTCCACGCCGACCTTCTCCATCAAATCCACGTACTCACTGCGCGCCACGCGCACCACCGTCTCACGCGCGCCGAGATGCTTGGCGAGAAGCGCCAGCATCAGGTTCAGCTTGTCGTCCTCCGTCAGGCAGATGACCGCATCCGCCTCGCCGACGCCTTCCTCCGTCAAAAGGTCGATGTCCGTGCCGTCGCCATAGAGCACCATCACGCCCGCCAGCCGCTCCGACGCCCTTCGGCAGCGCTCCCGGTCCTTCTCGATCAGCTTCACCCGCACCCCGTTCTCCGCCAACCGCGCCGAAAGCACGCGTCCGGTACGCCCCGCACCGATGATGACCACCCGCGAAAGCTGGCGCGCGTCGCGTTTTGTCATATCCTCGCTGAACTTCTCGATATTCTCCGTCTTGCCGATGAAATACGCGTTGTCCATCGGAAGCAGTCTGTCGTCGCCATGGGGGATAATCATCTGATGGTTGCGGAAAATCATGCCCGCCAGCACCGAAGGCGGCAGCGTCAAATCCTTCAGCGCCACGTTCGCGTACGGCGAATCCGGCTTCACCTTCGTCTCGAACAGCCGCACCTTGCCCTCGGCGAAGTCCTCCACATTCAGCGCCGACGGCGTCATCAGGATGCGGTAAATTTCCATCGCCGTGATGTACTCGGGATTCAGCAGGAGGTCGATGTCAAAGTTTTCCTTCACATAGCCCTTGGCCTCGGTCAGGAACTCCGTGTCGCGGATGCGGGCCGCCGTGTGCCGGATGCCGTGCTTCTTCGCCAAGATGCACGCCACCATGTTCACCTCGTCCTGCGCCGTCACCGCGATCAAGATATCCGAGCCGCGCACGTCGGGATCGTTCATCGTGATCGGGCTCGCGCCGTTCGCCGCTATGGTCAGCACATCCAGCGTATTCTTCACCGCTTCGAGACGCGCCTCGTCCCGGTCGATGACCACCACGTCGTTCTGTTCCCCCGACAGGAGCTCGGCAATGCTGTACCCCAACTTGCCCGCGCCCACGATCACGATACGCATAAAAAAACCTCCCAAAAACATCCAAAAATATCGTTATACCAAATACGCACAACCACCGGAGCCAACCGCCGAAAAGCGGCGCCGCCTCCATTTTCATAGGATTGGATCATTCGATCCACTCTTTTGCCTCCGACGTATCTTCCAACTTGCCGTCGATCCGCTGCATGTATCGCGCCGTCATGATGATCCTGAGGGCGTCGCCGAGGTCGGTGGAATCCATGCTCTGAAAGGATTTCCCGCAGTTCACGAAAACCCGCAGGATATCCCCCTTGAGCGAGACCGTTGCAGAATCGTCGTCCAGGGCGAGGCTGAACGCGTCGTCGCGCCGGAGCCAGACGTACGGTATCTCCGCTAAATCGAGAATGGCCGCGATTTTTTCCGCTTTGTTCATGATAGGATGAAGCCTCTTCCGAATAAATTTGGGGAACGGCCGGCAGCCTTTCCCGCTCTGCCCCGCTGTCCTCCCTGCCTATTATAAAGCGGAGCGCCGCTTCTGACAACAGGGAACAGCGAAAAGGCAGAAAAACGCCTTCACAACGTATAGTTCCCGAGGTATAATGAGGAGACGCGACGGAACCGTCGCGCCCCTCGGCCGGGCTCGGCCGCGCATCAATCCCGCGCCTTCATGATGAAAAATCTCTCTTCAAGAAAAGAAAGGAAGACTGGGCGTCTCATGAACAAGAAAAATATCCTGCTGGCGCTGCTGGCCGTCTGTCTCGTCGCCACCGGCGTCTCCATCCGCACCTTCAGCTTCACGGAAATCCATTTAGGCGACCTCGCCGTCCTGACCGTCCTCTCCGCCCTTGACTGCCTGCTCTGGTTCTTTTGGAAACTCGCGGGAGGAAACTGACACGAAAGAGGAGCCTCTCCCATCACGGGAGAGGCTCCTCTTTCATTCCTTCGCCTTCAGTTTTTCATTCTCCTCCAGAAGCGCCAGCGCCGCTGCATGATGGGCGTTCATCGCGTGAAACATATACGTGACGAATCCCGCCTGTGCACCGAATCGTTCTCGAAGCACGCCTTTTATCGCCATGTCCACCTCGCGCGTAAACTGCCCATTTTGATAATATCCTTTAGGTGCAATATGGTATAGTTTGCAATACTCAAACCAATGCTGTTGGACCGCCTCAAGTCGGGACGGATCCTCAGCGAAAAATGGCTCTTTCTCCAGATAGTGTGCAAGATAATTAGCGCCGTTTATCATAGAATTCAACACCATCGCAAGGTGTCGCTCTGACTTTGTTTTTCTCGTCAGCGACGTTGCATTACCACAATACACATAAAAACCATTAGGTACTCGTAAATAGCGCGTTGCCAAAAACAAACAATTACACGTAAAGAGAAAATCTTCCGCAATCGTTTTTACCATTGGAAATAAAAGTCCGCACCGAATCAAAAAGTCACGTCGATAAATCTTATTGCATGGCATCGCATAAAGCCCATATTGCAAATAAAGCTGCAACCGCTTTTGCCCAGACGCCGGTAGCATCTCTTCTCCATTCAGAGGTTCATTCTCTTCTCGCCGTATAATGGAATATTCTGCTCCGTCGCGTATGCTTCGGCTGTCCGCTTCCGTTTGCAGATAGAATTGCGTATCAACAATTTCCGCATTATGGCGTTCCGCCGCTTCATACAATCTCTGAAAATCGTCTTCCAAAATTATGTCGTCGCTGTCCACAAAAGCGACATACTTTCCTTTTGCAGCCATAATGCCCGTATTTCTTGCAGCGGACACACCTCGATTGCGCGTATGCGACAAAAGATGTATCCGCTTGTCCCGCACTTCCAGCCTGTGGCAAAGCTCCGCCGTTCCATCCGTCGATCCGTCGTCGACAAGGAGCACTTCAAAATTCTTAAATGTCTGCGCCAATATGCTCTCCACACAAATTTCCAAATATTTCTCCGCCTGATAGGCGGGAACCACCACTGAAATCTCCGGCATGCGCCATCCCCTCCGCAGTCAATATCTTACTTTCAGTATACCATAGGAGCATAATTGCTCCTCCCTAAATCCGTACATAGCCTTCGGCTCACACTCGCTAAGCGCTCATATTATACCACAAACCATCTACAATCTATATATCAACATTGTATAGCCATCGCTAAAACCTTTCGCAAAACCGAAAGGCTTCACAAACAGCGAATAGTATGTTCCTGAGTTTCCTTCCTCTTACGGAACCTTCCACGAAAAATGCCGATTCATCGTTTCCCGAAAATTTCAAACAAAGATATTACTATTATGACGCAAAAGCAGCTATAATAGAAGAAAAATTCATCGCTATTAAAAGATATCTCATGAACAAAAAGTATTCCGCTCGCCGTCTCCCTTGTCCTCACCGAAATCTCCATCCGCACCTTCAACTTCACGCAAATCAACCTCGGCGGCCTTGCTATCCTGACCGTCCTCTCCGCCCTCGACTGATTGCTTTGGTTCTTTTGAAAACGCGCAGGAGGAAACTGAGACATGAAACTGTCCGTCTGTTATATCGTAAAAAACGAAGAAAAGAATCTGCCGCTGTCGTTGGAAACCGTCAAGGACTTCGCCGACGAATTGATCGTCGTCGATACAGGTTCCACTGACGATACGAAAAAAATCGCCCTCGACGCGGGAGCGACTGTACTTGATTTTGCCTGGCGGGACGACTTCGCGGCAGCAAGGAACTTCGCCCTCGACCACGCGACGGGAGACTGGATCGTATTTCCCGACGCCGACGAGGGATTCCTGACGCCGGAAAAAGTCCGGGGCAAAATTTCCGAAATCGACGCCATGCAGCCGCCCATTGATGCTGTCATGATCACGCGCGTCAATATGGATCCGGAAACGAAGAAAAACCAAGGCAACGACCGTGCCGTGCGCCTCTTCCGCAACACGCCGGAAATCCGCTATCAAGGACGCATCCATGAAAACATCACCCACCCCAGCGGGCAACTCCGCCTGTATCACGACGACGGCAAGCTTACCGTTTACCATACCGGCTACGCGGAATCTGTCGGTATGGAAAAAACCGAGCGCAATTTCCGCCTGCTGCAGCAAGAGATTTCCGAATGCGGAGAACGCCCAGAACGCTACTTTGAATTGGCCGGCTGCTATTTCGACTTTGGGGATTACCGAAAGGCGATGAAGTATGCGATCCTCGCCTTAGACTCATCCTGGCAGTCGGCAGCGTCGCGCGTCCCGCGGTTTCACATTGCCATCGAATCGATGCGTCGGCTGGACTGGCCGCTGGAAGAGCAGCTGGCGCTTGCGGAGAAGGCGCTGTCGGAGTACCCCAAGCAGCCGGAATTTTACGGCGAGCGCGGCATGATTCTCTGCGCCCTCGGACGGCTGAAAGAAGCAAGAGCCTCCCTCTGCCGCGCCCTCGATATTTACGAAAAAAAAGAGACGCCTGCCAAGGCGGAAACGTATTTCACCGAAGAAGCAGCGGAGACTGTGCGGAAGAGGATCCAAGAAATCGACGCGTTGTCTTAACTCTGCCGATTATATGGTAAAATCAAAAGGAGGGGAGCATCGCCCTCTCCTTTCAGTTATCTCAGTTATCGCGCTACGACAAAAGGCCGTCCCTTTCGAGACGGCCTTTGCCAATGGCACCGTATGTACCTGAGTTTCCTTCCTCTTACTGGAGCAGCGAGAGAACGGAGCTGGAGTTCTGGTTCGCCTGCGCGAGCATGGACTGAGCGGCCTGCAGAAGAACGTTGTTCTTCGTGTATTCCGTCATCTCTTTCGCCATGTCCGCATCGCGGATCGTGCTCTCCGAAGCCTGGACGTTCTCGGAAGCCGTGGTCAGGTTCGTGGAGGTGTACTCGAGGCGGCTCTCGATAGCGCCGATGGTGGTCTGCTGATCGAGGGCTTTCTGGATCGCGTTGTCGAGGACGTTGATCGCCGCATTGGCGTTCTTCTGCGTCTCAATGTTCAGCGTGTCGCCGTTCGCGCCCTGGAGGCCAAGAGCCTGGGCCCGCATATCGGTCAAGCCGATCTTGATGGCCTGGTTGGCCTTCGTGCCCGTCTGCAACACGATGCTGTTGTCATCCGAAGCCTGCTCAGCGCGGATCGTCTCGTTGAAAGCGTCGAGAGCGGCATTCGCCGACTTGTTGATGTTGCCGTTCCTGTCGGTGATGCTGATCGTCAGACCGGCAATCTGGTTGCCGACGCCCGTGCCAGTCGCCTTGACCGTAACAGCGTTCGTCTTGTCAGCCGTCGTCAAGACCTTGCCGAACTTATCCGTGCCGATGGTGGAACCATAGCCGTCACTGGCAATCGACACGCCTACCGTAGAAGCAGCACTGCCGCCAGCCGCCGAATGCGCATAAGTCGTCGCATTGCTAAGAACCTGCGCAATCGTGTTGGAGCCAACCTTCATCGTCGTGGTGTAGGTCTTTCCTTCGTTGACGAAGGAAACCGTCACATTGTCATCCGAGTTGATATGAAGGCTGTCGCCTACGCGATTGGCGAGCTGCGTCATTTTGGTGGTGGCGCTCGTATCCGTGGCGAGACTCTGGTTCGTCAGATGGGACGCCGTGACCGTACCTTTGGCGTTGTGCGTGCCGTCGACGAGATACTTGCCGTTGTACGTGACGTTGGCGTTGTCGTTGATCTGGTCAATGCTCTGATTCAGCTCTTTCTGAATCTGCGAACGGTCGGAGTCGGTGTTCGTGTCGTTCGCCGCGTTGATAACCTTTTCCTTCAGGGTCTTCAGGATGTCAACCGTGCTCTGGACGGCACCCTCAGCAACCTTCATCAAAGCGCTGCCGTTTTGGGTGTTCTTGTTGTCCTGATCCAACGAACGGATCTGGACGCGCATACGCTCGGAAATCGCATAACCGGAAGCGTCGTCAGCCGCGCTGTTGATCTTCATGCCCGAGGAGACCTTCTGGAGGCTCTTGGAGAGCGCGCCGTGGTTCTTGTTCAGCGTGTTCAGAGTGTTGATCGCCGACATGTTGTTCTTTACTACCATACCTGCCATGATAAATTCCTCCTTGATTTGCGGGGCTTTGCCCCTTTTCTTTTTTCGTCCTTGAGGCACTCCCTGCCTCTTCGCAAAAACAACCTGCTTGGTGAATCCGTCGTTTTCCCCGGCGCCATTTTAGGGAACCCGACACATTCCGCATGTTGCATTTTGTTCTTACACCTACTATATCGAAAAATTTCGGAAAAACTTAAGCCTATTTTAAAAAAAATTGCAATTAGGACAAAAAGGCTATATAAATGCATATAAAGGCCTTAGGTTATGACCGCTCTGTTGCGTTGTCAGACGGCCAAAGGAGAGGGCACCGCCCTCTCCTTTGAAAAGAAATGCTTCACGTGAAACATCTCCTTTTTTCGGGGGTGGGCGTCGCCCTCCCCCGGATCCCCCGCCCACACGAGGGAGATCCCTCGTGGCTCCCCAAAAGGGCCTGTGGGCCCGATATTCCGCGGTCAAAGGAAAGTATCACTTTAGGATTCGTTCATCCCGCGCTCAAGGTTGGAATAGCTTATACTTTAGTCCATGTTACATAAGTTAAATTACGTTTGCGCCGCTGCATCCTCAACCAGCAAAAATGGGCTAAATTATAAGTCATCAACAGGCTTAATCGCGGGATGAACTGTCCGATAAGTTATTCCGAACTTTCACCGCGGAATCTTTGGCCCGCAGGCCCTTCCGGGGGATTCACAAGGGGCTCTCCCCTTGTGTGGGGAGGCTTGGAGGGGCGAAGCCCCGCCAAATCAATTTCATAACGATGAATGAAAACAATCGTACAAGTCATTGCCAAAACCTTTCGCGAAAAATTACATACTCCAATGGATCATACAAGTCCTTTTCCTTATGAAAAAGCAAAACAAAAAACCTCCCGCGAGGGAGGTCTTTTGCTGCTCCGCCGGTAGCCATCCGACGGCGGCGTGATAAATTTCCTTTGGCGCTTCTTGCTGGCCATAACGGCTGGCGTTGTCGCTAATGCCATTTGGCACCTGCTGGCGGGATAAGCCGTCCCAAAAGCAGTCTCGGGGAGCCTTCGCCAAGCTCGCGCCGAGCAAAAGCCGCCCCTTGCGGGACGGCTTTTCGTTTGCATTCATGATGCGGGCGTTTCGCTCTTCGCCTGCGTCGTTTCCTCCGCAGGTTTCTCCTCCGCGGGCTTCTCTCCCGTCTTCCGCTTGTAATTGAGCTTGAAGTTCCGATATTTATGAGAGAACCGGTCGGCCACGGCAACGAAATTCTTCACCATGTGGCGGAAGGTGTCCTCATCCACGCCCTCGATGGTCACGGCAAAGGCAAACCGCCCCGCCGTCCAGCGGACGACGCGTATGCCCGTCGCGGTCTCGGCCACATAAATCTGCGTGCGCTTGATGTCGCCCGCAGACTGCTGCGTCCATTCGCCGTAGTAGCCGCTGATGTCCTCCGTGCCGATGCGCTCGATGAGCGCCGTGCGGACGGTGACCTTGCTGTCGTCGGCGACGCTCTGGAAGCGGATATCGCTGATATAGCGGTCAATGCTGTAAATGTGCTGCGCGGGATGGTACAGCGCCAGCATGTTGCCCGGCAGGTAGAAAACCGGGAACCCGACGGAACGCTCCAGCGAAGGGACGTCGGGATATTCCAGCAGGGGATTCGCCATGCCGGCAGATTCTCCCATCGCTGCCGCTTCCGCCCCCGCCGGCGCCTCGCCGGCTTCTTCGGCCGCGGCGACGGCGACCTCGTCCGCCGGTTCCTCTTCCTCAGCGAAGGCCGTCTGCCCCGCGAAAATATTTGCGGCAAAAAGCGCCGCCATCAAAAGTTCTTTCTTTTTCATCCTAAAAGCCTCCATTAAATATAGAGTGAAATTTTCATGCGCCGTAAAGTTCTTATTTATTGTAGCGGAAAACACGTCCAATTTCAAGGAAGGAATTTGTTAACCACATAAAATGCAACAGTTGACAAAGAACCGTCAAAAGCGTATGCTATGTATCATCAGAACTTTAAGGAGGTTTTTTCCTTGCGTCTTTCTCTGCGTGAAATGATCCTGTGCGCGATGTTCGTCGCGCTGGTGGCGGCGGGCGCCTTTATCCGCATCCCGGTGGGAACGGACGTCTATACGCTGCAGTTCCTCTTCACTCTCCTGGCGGGGCTGCTCTTGGGGGCTCGCTTAGGCGCGACGGCAGTGGCGACGTACGTCCTGCTCGGGCTCGTCGGCGTCCCGGTCTTCGCCTCCGGCGGCGGGCCGGGCTATGTGCTCCAGCCGACGTTCGGCTATTTGATCGGCTTCATTCTGCAGGCATGGTATTGCGGCGCGGCGGCGCGGCGGCTCTCTGCCCGGAATTTCAAGCGTCTTCTGGCGATAAACGGCGTCGGCATGGCCATCGTTTACGTCATCGGCATCAGCTATTTCTATTTCGTATCGAACTATGTGATCGACGCGCCGATTGCCGTCTGGCCCGTCATCTTCTACTGCGGGATCCTGCAGGTCGTGCCGGATTTCCTGCTCTGCGTGGCGGCGGCCGGCCTGGCGGTGCGTTTGGAGCACGCGGGCATCTGGGTGGAAGAAAACAGTGCGGAGTTAGGAGTTAGGAGTTAGGAGTTAGGAGTTAGGAATTAGGAATTAGGAATTTTACGTTTTTTATTGTAATAATTCTTCACTCGACTACTCCTCTCTCCTCACTACGTTTCGTATTGAACTATTATATAAAGGAAGGATTCATTTTGGGAAAAGCATTATTCATCACCGGCACGGGCACCGACGTCGGCAAGACCTTCGTGACGGCGCTGATCGTGAAACGGCTCCGCGACGCGGGACTGGACGCCGGCTATTACAAGGCGGCAATCAGCGGCGCGGAAAAGACCGAGGACGGCAGCCTGTACGCCGGAGACGCCATGTATGTGAAAGAGATCGCGGAACTGTCCGAATCGCAGGAAGAGCTTGTTTCCTATGTGTACGAGGCGGCGGTGTCGCCGCATTTAGCCGCCGAGCTGAACAATGACCCGATCGACTTCGACGTGGTGGAACGGGATTTTCGTCGCGCGCTGGCGGCGCACGACTTCATCACGATGGAGGGCAGCGGCGGCATCATCTGCCCGCTGCGCTGGGACGCGAAGCAGCATGTGATCCTTGACGACCTCGTCCATCGCCTGAAGCTCGGCGCGCTGATCGTGGCGGACGCAGGGCTCGGAACCATCAACGCGGCGGTGCTGACTGTCGAGCATTTGCGCAGCCGCGGCATTCCCGTCCGCGGCATCATCCTCAATCATTTCCATCCGGGGGACATCATGGAAGAAGACAATCTCACCATGATCGAGGAAATCACCGGAGTCAAGGTCGCCGCGACGGTACAAAGCGGCGACGAAGCGTTGGACATGGACGCGGAAGCATTAGCGGCGCTGTATGAATAAGAGTGGAGCGTGCAGAGTGAAGAGTGGAGATAAATAACGCAATATCTTCACTCTCCACTCTCAACTCTTCACTCTATTATTTTTCGGGGGGAGCATATTTATAATGGAAGAAAAAATAAACGGAACGACAAAAACGTGTGCAGCCGACACCTGGGAAGCCCGCGACGTCGCGCATATCTGGCACCCGGCGGCGCAGATGAAGGACTACGAGGAACTGCCGCCCATCGTCGTCGACCGCGCGAAAGGCGTTTGGCTTTACGACGTGTACGGGAAAAAATATCTCGACGTCATCAGCTCCTGGTGGTGCAACCTGTTCGGGCACTGCAATCCGATCGTGAACGACGCCGTCAAGGCGCAGCTGGACAAACTGGAACACGTCATCTTCGCGAATTTTTCCCATGAACCCGCGATCCGTTTGGCCGAGGCGCTGGCGGAAATCGTGCCGAAGGGACTGACGAAATTCCATTTCAACGACAACGGCTCCTCCGCCGTGGAGGCCGCTCTGAAAATGGCGTTCCAATACCATGTGCAGACGGGCGCGCCTAAGCGCAAAAAATTCATGTGCCTGTCGGAAGGCTACCACGGCGAGACCATCGGCGCCCTGTCCGTCGGCAGCATGGACCTGTACGCGAAGCTGTATCGCCCGATGCTGATGGAGTCGATCCACATCGAAGCGCCGGACTGCTACCGCTGCCCTTATGGAAAAAACCGCGGCTGCTGTGCCTGCGAATGCTTCGAGCACGCGGAGAAGGCGTTTGCCGATCACGCCGAAGAGACGGCGGCAATCATCGTCGAGCCGCTGCTGCAGGGCAGCGCGGGAATGCGGGTCTATCCCGAGCTGTACCTCCAAAAGCTCCGCAAGCTCTGCGACGAAACGGGCGTGCTGCTGATTGCCGACGAGATTGCCACGGGCTTCGGGCGCACGGGCGAGATGTTCGCCTGCATCCGCGCCGGCATATCCCCCGACCTGATGACCGTCTCGAAAGGGCTGACGGCGGGATACCTTCCGATGTCCGTGACCTGCACGACGGACGCGATTTACGACGCGTTCTACGCGGACTGGAACGAGGGCAAGGCCTTCGTCCACAGCCACACCTTCGCGGGCAATCCGCTGGCCTGCGCCGCAGCCCTCGCGGTGCAGCACATTTTCCGCACACAGCCGATCATGCCGAACGCCGCCGTCAACGCGAAGTGGCTGACGAAACGCATGGAGGACGAGTTGCTGCCCCATCCGAACGTAGGCGAAATCCGCCACATCGGGCTGATCCACGCCTTTGAGCTGGTGGCGGACAAGCAGACGAAAACGCCGCTCGACGCGAAAAAACGCACGGGCTACGAGGTTTACCGCCGCGCGCTGAAACGCGGCCTGCTGCTTCGTCCCATTGGCGACGTGCTCTATTTCAATCCTCCATTGAACATCACGCAGGCGGAGCTGGAAACGGCGCTCTCCCTCGCGAAATCCGCGCTGCTCGACGTGCTGCCGATGTAAAGGATCCCCTCAGAAACCGCTGAATAAGCCCGGCATAAGCCGAAGGGACTTGTTCGGCGGTTTTTTGTGAAGAAAGGCTCATTTTGCCGTCCGCCCGAAATTCCCTTTGCGGGCGCTGAAAACAGCGCCGTGGTTCCCCGAGGAAAAAGATGCAATCTCCCGCTTCCTGTAGTATAATGAAAACAATTACAGGAATTTGCGCGTATCCCTATCAACATGGACGGGCCGGGTGAGAACGATGATGAACGAAAAACTGCAGAAACCATTGATGCTGATTGTCGACGACGTGGAAATCAACCGCGTGATTTTGGCGCAATTTTTCAAGGACGACTATGAGATCTGCGAAGCGAGCAACGGCGAAGAAGCCCTGCTCTTTGTGGAGGACCATCCGGTCAGCGTGATCCTGCTGGACCTCGTCATGCCGATCATGGACGGGTTCGAGCTCATGACGCGCCTGAAACGCGACGACCGGTTCCGCGACATCCCCGTAATCGTCACGACGGCACGCAACGAAAGCGACAACGAAGTCCGCGCCATGGAGCTGGGCGCCGCGGACTTCATCTCGAAGCCGTACAATCCCACGATCGTACGCAGCCGCGTCCAAAACGTCGTCTCGCGCCTCGAAAACGAGTGGCGCAAGTTGGAGCAGTCGGCGCAGTCCAAGGCGATGTTCGATATGCGCCGCCGCATCGAAGCAGATTCGCTGACGGGACTTTACGACCGCGACAATTTCTGCCGCAAGGCCGCTTCCTTCATGCAGATGGACGCGACGGAAAAATACGCGGTCGTCTATTTGGACGCCAATTCCTTCAAAGTCGTCAACGATTTGTACGGCGTGGAGACGGGAAATCTGCTGCTGCGCTCCGTCGCCGCCTTCCTCCAGAACGTCTGCAGCGAGCTCGGCGTCGCGGGCCGTTTGGAATCCGATCATTTCGTGCTCTGCCTGCCGGCGGACGCCCTGAACATTGACGCGATCATCCAGGGCCTGGACGGCGTCCTGCAGTCCCTGAGCATCCCGCAAAATATCCGCTTCTACGCGGGCATCTACCCCGTTTCCAATGTGTTCCTTGCGATCGCCAAAATGTACGACCGCGCCCATGCCGCGCTCAAGACCGTCAAAGGAACCTACACCGTGCGCTATGCCTGGTACGACGAAAAGATGCGCGAGGACGAGGTCGAAGAGCATTTGATCCTGCGGGATATGGCGGGAGCCCTTGCCAGCGGGCAGTTTTCCATCAACATCCAGCCCATCCTCAACGTCGAGACGGGCGCAGACGTGAGCGGGGAAATACTGGTACGCTGGTATCACCCGCTGAAAGAGTTCATCTCACCGGCCCGCTTCATTCCGATTTTCGAGAAAAACGGCTTCGTGGCGCAGCTGGACCGCTTTGTCTGGGAGGAAGCCTGCAAGCTCCTCTCCCACGAGAAAGAAACTTTCGGCCGCGTCATTCCCGTGTCGGTAAACCTGTCCCGGCTCAATTTCTATGACGAGGAGCTGGTCGAGTACATCCTGGGCCTGATGCAAAAATACGGCCTCGAACCGTGGATGCTGGAGCTGGAAATCACGGAAAGCGCATATACCGACAATATGCACCTCTTGGTCGACACAGTGGCGCGCTTCCGAAAAGAGGGCTTCAAAATCCTGCTGGACAACTTCGGCAGCGGCTACTCGTCGCTGAACATGCTGCGAAACATGCCCGTGGACGTCTTGAAGCTCGATGTGCGTTCCCTCAACGACATACAGCATGATTCCCGCGCCCGCGCCATCGTCAAGAATGTGGCCCAGCTGGCCAGGGACCTTGCGATGGACGTGGTCGTCGAAGGCGTGGAAACAAAAGAACAGCTTGATTTCCTGACGGGCGTCGGCTGCAAGAACATCCAGGGCTTCTACGTCTCCCGCCCGCTGACGAAAGAGGATTACCTCGGCCGGTTGTCGGGCAGCGCAGCGCCGGGCCAGGCATGAGAAAAAACGCAGATGAACGCCGCCGTTAAGGGCGGCGCTCTTTTTTTGCAAAATTTTGGTCAAAAGGTCAAAAATAATATTTGACTTTTTGACCTTTTCTTGTATAATAAGAGCAGAAAAAGAAATTTAAACCACCAGTAAGTATTTATATAGGAGGGAACCATCATGGGAGCTGAAAAATATACGCAGAAAACCTTGGAAGCCTTGCAGACGGCGCAGCAGACCGCCGCGCTCCATTACCATCAGGAAATCACGTCGGCGCATTTGCTGCTGGCGCTAGTCAAAGAGCCCGAAGGGCTTTTGGCGACGATCTTCGAGGAAGCGAACACGGACCTCGCGATGCTTCGCGCACGGCTGGAGCAGCTTCTCCGGAAGATTCCCAGCGTCAAAGGGCAGGACCGGCTGACGATGGGCGTGGACACGGCGCGTGTCATGGCGAAAGCCGAGGCGGAAGCCGCGCGCATGAAAGACGATTTCGTCTCCACCGAGCACCTTTTGATCGGCGTCATCAGCGACGGCAGCGACGACGTGAAAGCGGCGTGCCGCGAGTTCGGCCTGACGAAGGGAAAGGTCGAGGATTCCATCAAGAAGAACCGTAAGCAGAACGTCACTAGCGACCACCCCGAGGACGGCTACAAGTCCCTCGAGAAATACGGGCGCGACCTGACGGCGGCGGCCCGGGCCGGAAAGCTCGATCCGGTCATCGGACGCGACGAGGAGATCCGGCGCACGATCGAGATTCTCTCGCGGCGCACGAAAAACAACCCGGTGCTGATCGGCGAGCCGGGCGTCGGCAAGACCGCCATCGTCGAAGGCTTGGCCCGTCGCATCGTTGCAGGCGACGTGCCGGAGTCGCTGAAGCACAAGACGCTGTACTCCCTTGACCTCGGCGCGCTGGTCGCAGGCGCGAAGTTCCGCGGCGAATTCGAGGAGCGGCTGAAGGCGGTGCTGAACGAAATCGCGAAGTCCGAAGGGCAAATCCTGCTCTTCATCGACGAAGTGCATACCGTCGTCGGCGCTGGCGCGGCGGAGGGCGCCATGGACGCCGGCAATCTCCTGAAGCCGATGCTGGCCCGCGGCGAACTGCGCTGCATCGGCGCGACGACGCTGAACGAATACCGCAAATACATCGAAAAAGATACGGCGCTGGAGCGCCGCTTCCAGCCCGTCATGGTGGGCGAGCCCACCGTCGAGGACACGCTGTCCATCCTGCGCGGCCTCAAAGAACGCTACGAAGTGCATCACGGCGTCCGCATTCGCGACGCGGCGCTGGTAGCGGCGGCCACGTTGTCCGACCGCTACATTTCCGACCGTTTCCTGCCGGACAAGGCCATCGATCTCGTCGACGAGGCGGCGGCGAAGCTCCGCACCGAGATTGAGTCGGTGCCCGCGCCGATCGACGAAGTGCAGCGGAAGATCATGCAGCTTGAAATCGAGGAACAGGCGCTGAACAAAGAGAGCGACGACGCGTCGAAAGCGCGCCTCGCATCGCTCTCGGAGGAAAAGAAAGCGCTGAAGGAAAAAGAAGCAAATCTGCAAGCCCGCTGGGAAGCGGAAAAGCAGGGCATCCTGCGGGTCCGCGCCATCAAGCGCGAAATGGACGACGCACGGCACCAGATGGAGCTGGCCGAGCGCGCGGGCGACCTCGCGAAAGCCTCGGAAATCAAGTACAGCACCATGCCCGCTCTCGAAAAGAAAATGAAAGACGAGGAAACGCGGCTCGCGGGCGAAGCGGAAGACGCGCGGCTTCTGAAAGAAGAAGTCGGCGAAGAGGATATCGCCTCGGTTGTCAGCCGCTGGACCGGCATCCCGGTCACGAAGATGCTGACCGGCGAACGGGAAAAGCTGGTTCATCTCTCCGACGTACTCCATGAGCGCGTCGTCGGGCAGGACGAAGCCGTCACCGTCGTCAGCCAGGCGATTCTCCGCGCCCGTGCGGGCATCAAGGACCCGAACCGCCCCATCGGCTCGTTTATCTTCCTCGGCCCCACCGGCGTCGGCAAAACGGAATTGGCGAAGACGCTTGCGGAAGCGCTGTTCGACGACGAGCGCAGCATGATCCGCATCGACATGAGCGAGTACATGGAAAAACACTCCGTCGCACGGCTCATCGGCGCGCCTCCGGGATACGTCGGCTACGACGAGGGCGGCCAGCTCACCGAAGCGGTGCGCCGCCGCCCGTACAGCGTCATCCTGCTCGACGAAATCGAGAAAGCGCACCGCGACGTTTTCAACGTGCTGCTGCAAATCCTCGACGACGGGCGTCTGACCGACGGCAAGGGCCGCGTCGTGAATTTCAAGAACACGGTCATTATCATGACGTCGAACCTCGGCTCTCACGAAATCCTGAACAAGAAATTCGAGGAAGCCGAAGCGGCGGTCAAAGGAATGCTGAAAGAGTATTTCCGTCCGGAATTCCTGAACCGCGTCGACGATATCGTGGTGTTCCACGCCCTCGACCGCGCGGAAGTCAAGGCTATCGCAGCGCTGCTCCTGAAGAGCCTCGGCGCGCGCCTCGAAAAGCAGATCCGCCTGCATCTCACCTGGAGCGACGCGGCGCTCGACGCGCTGGCCGACCAAGGTTTCGACCCGGATTTCGGCGCAAGGCCCTTGAAGCGGCTCCTCTCCCACACCATCGAAACCCTGATTTCCGAGAAGGTCATCAAAGGCGAGGTGCAGGAAGGCGATACGGTGGCCATCGGCATGGTCGGCGGCCAGTTCACGGCGGAAAAAGCGTGACAAACGCCGGCAGGCATATAAGAAGCAGGACGCCCGAACGGCGCCCTGCTTTTTTGTTTCCGTTTATACAAAAAAACGCCGGAAGGATAAACCTTCCGGCGTTTCTCATCTTGCTTACTGAGAGATGTCCATCGTGTTTTGGCGGATTGCGGCAAGCGTCGCGTTTTTCGTGTAGGCTTGCTTCTCCTCAAACTGCTCGAAAGTAGTCGTCGTTTCCTGCATCTTTTCCGCCGTCGCGCGGCTGCCCTCGCGAGCCGCAACCTCATTGGACTGCTGGAATTTGGACGATCCCGCTTTCGTCTCACTCCCAAAGTTGGACACGCTCAGATTTCTCGAAGCCTCTTTGGAAGCCGCGTGTGCTGCGCTGTATCCCTGCTGCGCTGTTTGATTGGCAATCGAATTCAGTCCTACATCACCGATCAACATTTTCATTACCTCCTTGTTTGATATTGATTCATTGTTATTATATAGCCAAATTTTTATTCACGCAAGTATTTTTTTATTTTTTTCAAGTTTTTTTCAAACTTTTTTGCTTCACGATAAAAAACGGCCCTCGGAAAAACTCCGAAAGCCGAAAATTACTGGCGGAGAGAGTGGGATTCGAACCCACGGTGCGTTGCCGCATCACCGGTTTTCAAGACCGGCTCCTTAAACCGCTCGGACACCTCTCCTCTTGGAAACGCATTTATTATAACAGGGCATGCGGCAGCGGTCAAGAAACGAAAGGACAGCGGCTCCTGAACGGTCTTTCTATGCCGCTCCGCAAATTTTTTTAAATTTTCCTATGCTAAAAGAGATACATCTGCTATAATAACATTTATATATTGCGAGAGTTCCTCGCGCAATAATATGACGCGAAGTGTAGCAGCGCTTCGTTTATGGGGGGATTTTGATGGCAACGGAAAATGCGCCGGAGTTCGTCATTACCGATGAATTGGCGCGAAAGATTGACCGGGTGCTGGACGAACACGAACACGACGCGACGCAGATCGTTGGCGTGCTCCTCGACGTGCAGGACCTGATCGATCAGCAGTATGTGCCTCAGTCGGTGGCTTTCTACGTCGCACAGAAGCTGCCGATCAAGGTATCAGTAATCTACGACTGCCTGACCTTTTACTCGGCGCTCTCGCCTACGCCGCGCGCCAAGTATCCGGTCCAGGTCTGCCGCTCCATCGCCTGCAAGGTGAACGGCAGCGATTCTCTTTTGGACACCGTGAAGAAGATCCTGGGCGTCGAGCCGGGCGAGGTCACGTACGACGGGCGCTTCACCATCGAAGAGGTCTCCTGCTTCGGCGCCTGCGACGTCGCGCCTGCGATCCGCATCAACGGCACGGTTTACGGACATCTCGACACCACGGAAAAAGTCCGCGCCGTGCTGGAAAAATTCATGCAGGGAGGTGGACAATATGGGGAATGAAGCGACGTTTATCACGAAAAACTTTGGCAAGTACGACCCGATGTCCATCGACTCCTATCTCTCCATCGGCGGCTATTCCGCGCTGAAGCGGGCGATCTCGATGGACGGGGAGGACATTGCTTCCAAGATTGCCGAAGCGAAAGTCAAAGGGCGCGGCGGCGCGGCCTACGATATGGGGCGCAAATGGTCCCAGTCCCGAGGCATCAAAGCCCCGCACAAAGTCGTCATCTGCAACGCCGACGAGGGCGAGACCTGCACCTTCAAGGATCGGGAAATCATCACCCACGATCCTTTCAATTTGATAGAAGCAATCACCATTTGCGGCTATACGGTGAACGCGCAGGACGCCTATATTTATATGCGTGAGGAATACCGCCACCTGCGGCCCCGCATCCTGAACGCCATCAAGCAGGCGGAAGAAAAAGGCTTCCTCGGCGACCGCATCCTGGGAACGGATTTTTCCTTCCGTATCCACTTATACTCCGGCGCAGGCGCTTACGTCTGCGGCGAAGGCACGGCGCTGATCCGCTCCATCGAAGGCAAGGCTGGCCGTCCGCGCATGAAGCCGCCCTTCATGAAGGTCAGCGGCCTGTTCGCGCTTCCGACCTGCGTCAACAACGTGGAAAGCTTCGCGATCGTGCCGCACCTCCTGATGGACGACAAGCGCGAATACGTGAGCTACGGCTCCGGGGAATCCCTTGGCACGAAGCTCATCTGCCTCGGCGGCAATGTGCGCCGTCCCGGTGTCTATGAGATTCCGTTCGGTACCACGGTACGCGACATCATTTTCGACCTCGGGCAGGGAATCCCCGGCGGCCATTCGCTGCGCCTAATCCAGTTCGGCGGCGCGTCGGGTAAGGTCGCCGACAGCCGCATCCTCGACACGCCTTACACGTACGACGACCTGAAAAAGGCGGGCGTCACCGTCGGCTCCGGCTCGGTCCTCGTCATTGACGACCGCACCAGCGTCCTCGACTTCCTCCGCATGACCCAGGACTTCTTCTCCGAGGAATCCTGCGGCCAGTGCACGCCCTGCCGCGAAGGCAATCTCCACATCAAGCTGATTCTCGCGAAAATGGCGCGGAGCGAGGCGACGCAGGCCGACATCCGCGAAATGACGAAGATCGCGAAGATCATGTCGATTTCGTCGCTCTGCGGTCTCGGCGAGTCGGCGCAGAACGCGCTGCTCTCCGCGATGAAGGTGTTCCCGGAAACGTTTGAGTTAGGAGGGGAGAACTGACATGGAAGACGTTCAGATGATCCATTTGAAAATCAACAATCTGCCGGTCTCCGTCCCCAAGGGAACGAAGATTCTCCAAGCAGCGCAGAGTATCGGCATCGACATCCCGCATCTTTGTTTTCATCCTGACCAGCGCGCGAAAGCCCGCTGCCGCATCTGCTCCGTCGAGGTCGTCGGCAACCGCCGCCTCCTCGCGGCATGCTCCACCGAAGTTTGGGAGGGCATGGAGGTCTTTACGGACTCGCAGATCGTCCGCGATACCCAGGTCGGCATCCTCCAGCTCATCATGGCGGACCATGACAAGAACTGCCTGACCTGCGCCCGCAACCACCGCTGCGAGCTCCAGGAACTCTGCGCGCGGTTCAATATCCAGATCCCGAACGTGCCGGACGTGACGAAGGACCGCAAGGCGGAAAACACGAACCCGTCCATCGTCCGAAATCCTGCGAAGTGCATCAAATGCGGCCGCTGTGTGCGCGTCTGCAAAGACACGCAGGGCATCGAGGCGCTGACCTACGCCAGCCGCAGCGACGACCTGATCGTCACGACGCCTTACAACCTCTCGATGGAAAAAACGGACTGCACGCTTTGCGGCCAATGCAGCCTCGTCTGCCCGACGGGCGCCATCGTCGAAAAGGACGATACGCAGGTTGTGCTCAACGCGCTGCAGGACCCGAACACGCATGTCATCGTGCAGGTCGCCCCGGCGGTACGCGTGGCGCTCGGCGACGCCTTCGGCTATGAGAGCGGCGCCATCGTCACCGGACAGATGGTCACGGCCCTCAAGATGCTCGGCTTCGATCGGGTCTTCGACACGAACTTCAGCGCCGACCTCACCATCATGGAGGAAGGCTCGGAGCTTTTGCACCGCATCCAGAACGGCGGCGTCATGCCGATGCTGACCTCCTGCAGCCCCGGCTGGATCAACTTCATCGAGAAACACTATCCGCAGCTTTTGCCGCACCTCTCCACGGCGAAATCGCCGATGTCGATGTTCGGCGCCATTTCCAAGACGTACTACGCGAAGCAGGCGGGCGTCCCGGTCAAGAACATCTTCACCGTCGCCATCATGCCCTGCACCGCGAAGAAATTCGAAGCGGCGCGTCCGGAAATGGGCCGCGACGGAATGCGCGACGTGGACGCTGTGCTGACCACCCGCGAATTCATCAAGCTGATCCGCTACGTCGGTCTTTCCTTCAAAGACCTGCCGGAAAGCGAGTTTGACAGCCCGCTCGGCACAGGCTCCGGCGCCGGCGCCATCTTCGGCGCGACCGGCGGCGTCATGGAAGCGGCGCTCCGCACCGTTTACGAAAAAGTCACGGGCAAAGAGGCGCAGCCGTTGGAATTCCACGACGTGCGCGGATTCGCGGGCGTCAAGGAAGCGACCTACGACCTCGGCGTGAGAAAAGTCAAGGTCGCGGTCTGCCATACGCTCCTCAACGCGCGCAAGATGATGGACCGCCTCGAGAAAGGCGAATGCGACTACGACTTCATCGAGATCATGGCCTGCCCCGGCGGCTGCATCGGCGGCGGCGGACAGCCCTATGACACCACCAACGAAGTCCGCAAAAAACGCATCGAAGCGCTCTACGAGATTGACAAAGGGCTCCCCTATCGGAAATCCCACGAGAACCCGGACATCATCACGCTCTACAAGGACTTCCTCGGCGAGCCGCTGTCCGACACGTCCCATCATCTTCTTCACACCGACTATCATCAGGTGCATAAGCTCTACGAATTCGAATGAGAACCAGCAAAGAAGCCCCCGGCGTTTGCCGGGGGCTTCTTTTTGTTTCCCATATTCACGTCCCGATGTGCTCCTGCGCCAGTTCCTCCAGCGTCTCTATATCGTCCTCGTCCGTCATCGCATAAACGAAATCGCCGGACTGCAGCGTCAGCGGCCCCGTTGGAATCAGCTCTGTCTCTCCACGCCGCACCTGCACCAGCAGACAATCCTCCGGCCATGAAATCCCGGCAATCTTCTGTCCGTCGATGCGGCTTCCCTCTCCCACGATAAATTCCGTGATGACGCGATGATGGGCGGGCGTCTGCCGCAGCTTCGCCCGCAATCGAAGCAACCGGTCCAAGAGCATTTCATAGACCGGCTCCCCCTTCAGCACGTCCGCCGTCAGATACGCGGCCATCGAAACAAGAATCAGCGCCAGCATGTGATGGAACGACCCCGTCATCTCCATGATCAGCACGCTGCCCGTAATCGGGGACCGCACCACGGCGGCAAAATACGCCGCCATGCCGTAAACGATCAGGCTGTTCGTCATGGACGGATCGATCAGCCCCGCGGCAACGGCGCATTTTGAAAACACCGCCCCGCAAAGCGCGCCCAAAACCAGCATCGGCAAAAATATACCGCCCGGAACGCCAGAACCGAAGCAAATCATCGTGAACGCGAATTTCGCCGCAAGGAGCAGCAGCAAAAAAGGAAGCGCGAACTCCCGCCGGAACAGCGTATCCACCAGCGAACTGCCGCCGCCCAAAACCTCCGGCAGCCAAAAGCTGAGCGCGAAGGCCAAAAACAGCGGCAGCAGGAACTTCACCGTTCCCTGCCACGGGAACCGCCGATACGCCTCCAGCGAAAACATCAGCACGCGATTGAACAGCACGCCGAGCACCCCGGCGAACGCGCCCAACAGCAGCAGCCAAACGTAAGCCGAAACGGGAAGGGTCGGCAACATCTCAAGATGAAACACGGGGTCCATGCCCAAAATCGACGCCGCCACCGCCGCCGAGCTGACCGCCGCCGCCACCGTGGCCATCAAAACCAGCGGCGAAAAACTCTTCGTGATTTCCTCCAAACAGAAAATCACCCCTGCCAGCGGCGCGTTAAATGCCGCCGCCAAACCCGCGCCCGAGCCCGCGGTCAAAAGGAACCTCTCCTCGGTGCGGGGACGCGACCACAGCCGGCTGCACCATTGCCCGACGCAGGAACCCAACTGCACGCTCGGCCCCTCGCGGCCGAGGGACATGCCGGCGCCGATGCCCAGCACGCCGCCGATGAACTTCAGCGACAGCACCCTCTGCGCGTTCATGCGGATGCGGCCGAGCAAGATCCCCTTCACCTGCGGAATGCCGCTGCCGGAAATCAGCGGCTCCGCCGCAAGGAACCGCGCCAACAGCCAGGCGACGGCGACAAGAAATAGTCCCCAGCCGAAAAATCCGGCGGGAAATTGCTCCCTCATCCACGCAAAAAAAATCGGGCGATAAATCTCCGTCAGCTCCAGCAGCCACCGAAACAAGGAAATCACAACGCCCACGCCGACGCCTACCAGCGTCCCTTCACCAAACAGCCGCAAGCGGAACGCGCGCTCGTCCGCCAAAAAGTGCAGCGCGTCCCGCATCCTGTCCCAACGCAAATACATTCACCTCGGATACGATAATCAAGCAAAGCGTAAAGCGCGATGCCTACCTGCAACGCCTCCGTTTACTTCACGAGCACTCGCTCTCCATAGGCGAGGCCTCCATCTGCTTCACATCGGCAAGCAGCCCGGCTAGCGCCCGCTTCGAAATCGCGATCGGGCAATCCGGCGAACAGACCGCGCAATGCCCGCAGGCGTCCTCTACCGCGTCAAGCGCCCGTTTTATTTTTTCCGACTGCATCATATTATCTCCCCCCATCGTTATCTGCATCATAACAAAACCGGCCGCAAAAGTAAACCGCAAAGAAAAAACGATGCATGCCGAAACATGCATCGCCTTCTGATCTTCTATGGTGCGGTCGATGGGACTTGAACCCATACACCTTGTGAGTACTACCCCCTCAAAGTAGCGCGTCTGCCAATTCCGCCACGACCGCATTGCAATATGAGATTAAAAAAATGGTGCGGCTGAGTGGACTTGAACCACCATGATGTTGCCATCACTAGCTCCTGAAGCTAGCGCGTCTGCCGATTTCGCCACAGCCGCATATTATACAAACTAAATTCTAAACCCTCGCCCCAAAGCACGACTACAGATAATGGTGCCGAGGACCGGAATCGAACCGGTACGATTGTCACCAATCCCGGGATTTTAAGTCCCGTGCGTCTGCCAGTTTCGCCACCCCGGCAATGAAAACATGGAGCGGGTGATGGGAATCGGACCCACGTAGCCAGCTTGGAAGGCTGGAACTCTACCATTGAGTTACACCCGCAGATACTCTTGGAGCTGGCGAGAAGAATCGAACTCCCAACCTGCTGATTACAAGTCAGCTGCTCTGCCTATTGAGCTACACCAGCAAAGGAAAAAATGGTGCCTCAGAGTGGAATCGAACCGCTGACACAGGGATTTTCAGTCCCTTGCTCTACCAACTGAGCTACCGAGGCATTTATTTAGCCCGTGCATGGCACGGAGAGCATGCAATGGCGACCCGAATGGGACTTGAACCCATGATCTCCGCCGTGACAGGGCGGCATTCTAACCAACTGAACTACCGGGCCATCATAGATAAACCTTGATGGTGGGCGATAACAGGATCGAACTGCTGACATCCTGCTTGTAAGGCAGGCGCTCTCCCAGCTGAGCTAATCGCCCGTATGTTACGCAAAATGCGAGGATATACAAAAATGGTGACCCACCGGGGAATCGAACCCCGAACCTACTGATTAAGAGTCAGTTGCTCTACCAATTGAGCTAGTGAGTCATCTATTGTTCCCTTCACTCAGCGCGAGCACCATCAAAATGGTGGCTCACCCGGGATTTGAACCCGGGACACCCTGATTAAAAGTCAGGTGCTCTGCCAACTGAGCTAGTGAACCGACTGGCTGGGGTAGTTGGACTCGAACCAACGAATGCGGGAGTCAAAGTCCCGTGCCTTGACCAACTTGGCTATACCCCAAGCTGCGAACTGCCAATATATCGCAGTCCTTTCCCCCAGAGAATAAGCATGGCTCCTTGAGTAGGACTCGAACCTACGACCGATCGGTTAACAGCCGATTGCTCTACCGACTGAGCTATCAAGGAATCAAGAGCCGGACAAATCGTCCGGCTATAAACCGGCAGCTCCCTAACCTCCCGGGCCGTCTCCAGCCAAGTACTGTCGGCGTATGGGCGCTTAACTTCTGTGTTCGGGATGGGAACAGGTGGGCCGC
>ONUH01000018.1 GCA_900321035.1 uncultured Selenomonadales bacterium
TCATCTTATCACAGGAGGGCTTTTTCGTTCCTTTGAAGACTCATACCTATAAGGTAACTGAACCCCCGGTCGAACCGGGGGTTTTCGAGATACAAAAAACGCCCGCACCTGCCGTCAGGCAAGGCACGGGCATTTCTCACACCCCCGCAGGGGGTTCGGGCGAGAGAATCTTCTTCTCCACCAGCCAAGCGCGGCTGGTTTCGTCGGCGGGAATAAAACCGCTTTCCAACGCCCCTTTGATGAACTGCTCGTTGTAATAGAACGCGAAGCAGAACGGCAAGGCGATAGTCGATCCTACCGGGATATTCAGTTCTTCCACCAGAAGACCGTAAGCGATGCTCGAAAACAGCATGATCGCCGCCCATTTGAGATCCTTGCGGAACAGCGGGACTAAGAAGCCGAAGAAGAACGTCGTGAACGAAAAGCCCGTCGGGCATTCCTTCAAAATTCCGCTCGTCGCGTGTTTCAGCGTAATCATCCTATTTCCCTCCCTTCGTCATTTTCGGAACACGAGAAAAAATTATACACCCATTGCGAAGAAAAAACAATATGGCTCCTCTTTTCCTCGTGTGGAGCCTGACTGGCTGCTCGTCTACGCTGTGGATAAAGGGCGGCAACTTCCCGCACAGGAACACATTCCGATTTGTTTTGACAAAAAATGCCCGCATTGTGTCGTCATCGCGCACAATGCGGGCATTTTTCTTTTCTTTATTTCGCGTAGCCGAGGCCGGAAATCCACGGGGCGACGTCGCCGGCGTCGTTCGCCAGGATTCCGTCTCCGATGGTCGCTCCCGCCGCCGAGGCGCGGACGCTGTCAAGACTGTCCGAGAGAGGGCTGCCGCCGCTGGTGGCGAAGGGAATCACCGTCTTGCCGGAGAAGTCGTAGCTTTCCAGGAAGGTCAGCACGATCATCGGCGCGTCGTACCACCAGATCGGATAGCCGACGAAAACCACGTCGTAGTCCGCCATGTTCTCCACCCGGCCGTCTATGCTCGGACGGGCGTTGTTGTTCTTCTCCGCCTTCGCCACGTCGAGGCATTCGTCGTAGCCGGGGTAGGGGACGGCGGGCTTTATCTCGAAGAGGTCGCCGCCCGTCTGCGCGGCGATTTCCCGCGCCACGTTCGCCGTATGTCCCTGATAGGAAAAATACGAAACGAGGATTTTCCCGCTGGCCTCCGCCCGCGCGCCGAAGCCCACGACGGAAACCATGGCCGCGAAAATCGCGGCGCAGAGCAAAAACATTTTCTTCATTTGCAAAACCTCCGTTTTTCGTTGTTTTTTACCGATTTTTCAAAAATGCGCCCGCCGGGACTTCGCCGCCCTTCGGGACGACGACGAAATCCTCGTCGAACTGTTCCCGCGCGATTTTGTGCAGGACGCCGCAGCTCCCGTGCAGCATCGTCATCGTGCCCTGCAGCAGCTCCACCAGAGGCGCGACGTAGTCCTTCACCGTCTGCACGTCATAGCAGCCCGTGTCGATGATGTAGAATTTGTTGCAGGTCTTGTAGAGGCGGCGCAGGAAATCGTCGGCGGCCTCCCGGCCCATTTTCGCCCGCAGTTTGTCGAGGTCGATGTCGGATTCCCTGGAAAACTCCATCCAGCTTTCCGTGAAGTAAACGCCGGAAATATCCCGTTCGAGGGACGCGAGGCTGTCCCCGGAGAGCAGGACGTCGAGGCAGTCCCGCGTGCGCGGGACGACCAGCTCCGCCGAAGAAGCGCGAAGCCCGGCGGTGCCGCCGCCGCATCCGCTGACGCAGAGGACGATCCGAGCGACGTTGTAGAAGCGGTCGATCTTATCCTGCAAGTAAGCGTGCAGCTCTTTCGGGTCGCTGTGCAGCGTTCGGGGCAGGAAATAGACGACGGCCTCCGAGGACGCCTCCGTCAGCGCGGCCTGCAATTCTCCGCGCAGCGTCGGACAGGATAGGATCACAGTTTTTGGCATGAAGAGCGCTCCTTTGTCATTTTTCGTCTTCAATTTTTTTCAGCTATGCGAGGACTTCCTTTTCACCGTCAGAGATCCACTGCTTCCAAATCCTCCGGCACGAAAATCCGCCCCGAAAAATGCCGGCCTCCTTCTTCGACATACAGCCGCTTTCGGTCTTCGCCCGTCTTGTCCTCCGTATGGTACAGAAGCAAATTCTCCACGTTCAGGCGCGCGGCGGTCCGGCATGCAGGCACGATATTCCACACCTGTATTATCGCATATTGTGAATCATTTCACAACGATAACCCGCACAGCCGAACCGCTTGCGGAAAAAGGATTCTTACAGGATAATCCCTCCATGCCAACCAAATAATAATTATAGGTTAACTAACGGAGAATCTCATGACACTTTACAGTATGAGGGAACAATTCTTTTATATAAGCGCGTCCATCCACGCGTGGGAGGTCTTTCATTCCGCTGGAGATTCCCGATTGGATACGCTTTCCCGCACTGCTTCGGGACGGCCGCTTTTTCCGGCGCGTCGAAAATCAAAGTCTCGTATTTCGGCCCGGCTCCCTTGTTTTCCTATCCCGTGTAAGCGTCCTTCGCCGTGTTGGCGAAATTCTGCTTCTCCAGCCACAGCCGATCTTCCTCCGTCTCGGGAATGTCGATCCTCTCGATTTTGAAAATGACGGGCCGCGTGCCGTCGTTGCAGCAGGCAATCATCATTCTCTCGTCGTTCGTCCATTTGTGCATGATCGAGCCGCCCTGCAGCGCCGTGTACACATACCGGCTGATGGCGTCCCATGCCTCGCCGCAGAATGTGCCGTCCATCAGACGGTAAAAATCGTCTTGTTCGCTTGTCCGTTTCAGCAAGAACGAATCTCCTGCCTTGAAGCACGGGCACGGCCCCGATTTCGGATCGGCCAGATATTTCTCCTGATACTCGGCGAACACCTTTGTCTCCAGCACCGTTATCCTGCATTCATGCTGCATAAAACCACTCCCCGCTTTTCAATTCGCAGACCGTCGTCAAAGAACGATCTCCGCTTCCATTTTACAATCGGCTTCGGGCGTTGGCAATTAAAAAGACGGACGGCGAGGAAACCGCTGCTCCCCATGCGTCAGATTTTGGATCTGATTTATGGGGGGACGGCGTGCTTTGATCTCACATCCACGAGCGTTTTTTGCTCGATTCGCTTTTATCGTTCCAGCCCTTTGACGGGAACGCCGCTGGCGCCGAAAAGCTGATTCCGTACCAGCTTCCCCAGTTTTGCGATGTCCTCGTCTTTGCGGTCGCCGTAAATCACCAGTTTGTCCAGCGCATCGGTCAGCGCGCGATACTCGTCGTCCGAGAGCGTGACCTCCGCCGCGCCGAGATTCTCCCGGATGCGCTCGTCCTTCCTCATGCCGGGAATCGGCACGACAAAAGGCCGCTTCATCACCCACGCCAGCGAAATCTGCGCGGGGGTCGCGCCCTTTTCGGCGGCGAATTTTTCCGCCAGTTCTACCACGGGGCGGTTCTTTTTCACATTTTCCTTGCTGTATCGTGTAATGGTGCGGCGAATATCGTCTCCCTTGAACTCGGTATTCGCGCCGATTTTTCCGGAGAGCAGCCCGCCCGCCATGGGCGCGTAAGCCATGAAGCCGATCCCTAGCTCTTCGCAGACGGGAAGTTCTTTTTCCTCCCACTGGCGCGCCATCATCGAGTATTCGCTTTCCACCGCCGTAAGCGGCGTTATCTTGTGGGCGCGGCGAATCATGTCCGCGGTGACCTCCGAAAGTCCCCAGCC
The DNA here is from genome assembly GCA_900321035.1 of uncultured Selenomonadales bacterium. Taxonomy (GTDB): domain Bacteria; phylum Bacillota; class Negativicutes; order Selenomonadales; family Selenomonadaceae; genus RUG12372. The sequence goes on from ONUH01000018.1 coordinate 3,719, forward strand.
GAGGATTTTCCCTTCCCGGATCAGCTCGCCAAACCACGCCGCCAGTTCCTCCACCGTCGCGTCATCTTCCGGCGGCAGACGATGGACGAGATACAAATCGAGATGGTCGGTTTGCAGCCGCTTCAGCGAATCCTCCAACGCGCGGCGAAGGCCCTCTCGAGACGTCTTGCCCTCCGGAAAGTCCTGCCCCGGCAACGGCGACGGCGAATATTTACTGACCAGCGCAATTTCATCGCGTATGGGCGCGAGCGCTTTGCCGACCAGAGCCTCGTTGCGAAACACGGCATAAACCTCCGCCGTATCGAATAGCGTGCATCCCATCTCATGCGCCAGCCGGATCAACCGGATGGATTCTTCCTCCGGCGGAATTTCGCCATATCCCGTGCTGAATCCCATGCAGCCGAGTCCCACCGCCGACACTGTAAGATTTCCGAGCTTTCTCGTTTTCATTTTCTTTCCTCCCGTTTTCACTTTTATCAACACCTGTTGTATGATATTATAAAAAGCGAAAACAGCAGCATCAACCGACAATCGCTCCCCATTTGTCGGTTTTGAAACCGGAGGACAAAATGCGAAAAAATCCGGAAATCACGGCAATGACAAAGCAGGCGTTCATTGACGCCTTTTGCCTGTTGAGCCAGGGAAAACCAACGGAAAAAATCACGGTACGGGAGCTTTCCGAGCGGGCGGGATACAACCGCTGCACCTTTTACCAGTATTTCTCGGACGTTTACGCGGTGCTGGAAACCATCGAGGATCGGGTTGCCGCGCAAGTGAAGGAAAATTTTCGGGTGGCCATAGAGCCGGAAGATTTCGGAAAGACGTTCCTCAATGCCTTTACGCGCATCCACAGGGAACAGGCGCCTTATTTCGACCTCCTGCTCCGTCCGGCGAATCGCGCCCGCTTCTCCGAAAAGCTCATCGCGGAAGTCGGCCCCATCTTAGCGGCGCGGTTTCATCTGCCGCCGGAAGACGAACGCTCCGGCCTCTTGACGGAACTCTACCTGTCCACAGCTCTTGCCGCCGTCGCTCGATGGATCAAAAGCGGACGGAAGTTCCCGCTCCCGGAGTTCTCCGCCTTGCTCCGCGACGTCCTGTCCTCCGGCGTGCTGCCCGCGATGCGAAAGCAAACGAAGAATAAGCTGCCGTAGATTGAGAGATGGAAAAAACGATAGCAGAGGAAGCCTGGTCTATCGACAAAGCCGGAACAAAGCCTTATACGGCAGGAATCAACATCAAGGAGGAATCCCCCACAGGGAAAAACTCTTTTTTGCTTCGGATATCAGGAAGGAACGCATCCCTCCATCTTGAAACGCCTGGAAGAAACGAATCTGATGAAGACTGCGGGGTACGGCGCAGATGCGTTTGCGCCGCCGCCTTCACGCTGAACGAGCCAAAGGAATGACATTCCACCAGTACGGTTTACCACTACAAGCGCAAGGGCTTTTTGATGATGAACGAATTTGCAGGCTCTATGCGAAAAACGGAGCGGCTTCCCTGCGGAGGCCGCTCCGTTTGTTTTATTTCTCATACCCGATCTTTTTCAACCACGCGAGGGTTTCCTGCTTTGCCTCGTCCTTCCAGTTCTGCGCTTTCGTGCCGTACATTTCGAGGGCTTCGGTCACGGTCGCGCCCGTCGCTTTGGCGATAAAGCGGTCGGTGTCGGAAAGGCCGCTTCCTTCGTGGGTGCAGAAGGGCGCGACGGTCTTGCCTTCAAGCTTCACCTTGTCAAAGAAGGTGTAGCACACCATCGGAAGGTCGTGCCACCAGATCGGATAGCCGAAGAAGATCACGTCGTACTTCGAGACGTCCGGCATCGTGCCGACGATTTCCGGGCGGGCGTTTTCTTCCTTCTCCTTCTTGGCCACCTCCGTCGCGGGCTTGTACTGCTTCGGGTAGGGCTTTGCGGGCACGATCTCGAACATGTCCGCGCCCGTGGCCTTGGCGATGAACTCCGCAAGAATCTTCGTGTTGCCCTTCTCGATATAGCCGACGCCGGAATTTTCATCGGCCCGGGAATAGTAAACGACCAGGGCGCGCCCCTTCACGGGTGCGGCAGCCTTTTTCTCCGGCGTGCCGCCCCCGCAGGCCGCCAGCGTCATCGTGCAAAGGGCAAGCATCAGCAGCGCGAACCATTTTTTCATTTCCCAACACTCCTTATCCGCAAAATCGCCGATACGTGCTTCTCGCCCCGTAAGCGGCCAGGAACGCATACCGCGCGGCTTTTCCCGTTATATCCTTTCAAAGGCCGTTCCCCTTCGCGACGGCCTTGCCCAGCTCGTAGGCCTCCTTGAGTTCCTTATGACCCGAGACGTCGCCGACTTTCATCACGCCGCCTGCCAGCACATGGCCGCGATCCTTCCATCCGAGATGCTTCATCAGATTTTCGTAATATGTCAGCGCGTCGTCAAAGCCGAAGCCCTCCGCCGCCATCAACAGGACGGCCTCTTTGACGGGATTCTGATAATTCGCGTCGCACTCCGCCACGGCGAAGAGCCGGTCGAAGGCCGTGCGGAGCTGCCCGCTGAAATTCCAATAATAGAGCGGCGACGCCAAAACCACCAAATCGGCGTCTTTGTAAACAGGATAGATTTTTTCCATGTCGTCGCGCTGCACGCAGGGATGCGCGGCGTTTTTGCCGCCGCCGAAGCAGCCCTTGCAGCCGTGAATATCCATCTTGTCGAGCAGGAAGGACGTGACCTCGCAGCCCGCCTCCCGCGCTCCCTTTGAAAATTCTTCGGCCAATGCCGCCGTGTTCCCCTTCGGGCGCGGACTTCCGTTCAAAACAATGATTTTCTTTGTCATCTTGCAAATCCCCCTTGTCTTTGACAAAAATTTCTCTCCTGCCTATAATCATATCTATAAAGGAAATTTTCGCAAGTACACACATTCAGTATAGGTACTTACCCGAAGGGAAGTGTTGATATGGCGCGCTGCATCGCGGACGAAAGCCTCGGAAGTACGGGCTTCAGCTACACACTGTCGCTCATCAGCGGCAAATACAAGATGACGATTCTCTACACGCTGATGGAGTTCGGCGTGGTGCGCTTCAATGAGATCCAGCGGTACATCGGAGGCATCTCGTACAAGACGCTTTCCGCGAACCTGAAGGAGTTGGAAGCCGACGGCCTGGTGCACCGCGAGGAATACCCGCAGATTCCGCCGAAGGTCGAATACTCGCTGACCGGACGAGGGAAATCCCTGATCCCCCTGCTCGACGGCATGTGCGAATGGGGCGACAAACACAGGGCGCAATGAACAGGAAAGCCGCTCGACCATACAAAATTAAGCCGCGAAGGATTGTCGCCCTTCGCGGCTTTTCTATTCATATCAGTAACTCGGAAGTTACATTTCATAAAACGTGAACGTATGTTTTCCTTGCTTTTTGGATTTATACATGGCTTCATCGGCTTTGTTCATCAATGCCTCTATATCGTTTGCCTGGGATCCATGCACGATACCTACGCTGATAGAAACAGACGGCACCCCGTCTTCCGCATGCGATAACTCCTGATCGATCTTTTCCAATTTCTTTGCAAGCATTTCCCGCTGCGTCACATTGGAGTGCTCCATCAACACAGCAAATTCATCCCCGCCCAGCCGGCAGACATAATCGTCAAAACGGAAATTGCTTTTCAAAACATGCACTATTTTTTTCAGCACCTTATCTCCTGTTTCATGCCCGTAAGTATCATTGACGGTCTTGAAATCATCAGCATCAATCATCATCATGTACGTTGAATTCAGATCGAGGCTTGAAAGCAGAAAATCAAATCCGGCCCGGTTGTACGCTCCCGTCAATTCATCGTGAGAAGCTTTGAAATTCAGATGTTCAATACTCTTTTTATGCATGAAATACAAATTGTTATAGGCTTTGGCCAGATACCGGAATTCGTTGGCGCCGGTTTCCCGGATTGGGCTGTCGGCCTCGATCTGATCCACCGCACGCAGGATCGGGTTTATGCCCAGGTGGGACGTTAGCCATACCACAAAGAAGATGGACGCAATGATCATCAAAATCCCCGCACGCGCCAGATTCAGTTCCTTCTGGAATTGCTCCAGCGCATCCGATTCCTCCTTCTGCGAATGGTTTACAATCGCCTGGACGCTGTTGTTGACTTCCGTACGGATCAGATTCTTTTGCACATAATATTCGTCATCCAGTACCATCTTCGTGGCACGCCGCATCTTGTCGGCCGGGGGAAGCGCGATATCCGCACTGTCCAGGGTTACGTCTTTCAGTATGGCAGGATACTCCGTGATGCCTTTCGCCTCAATCACCAGGCGCATAGCGTAGTATTCCCTGTCCATCAGTTTTAACGAATGGCGCATTGCCTCCTGCAGGCTTTCTAGGGCAGGGGCGTCGTTTTTCGCTCTTTTCAGTTCGGAAAGGGCCTGTTCCCGCCGTTTGGTTGCAAAGGCTTCAATAAAATACTGTTCCATGAACCTGCGGTCTCCGCTTTCGGTAAAGCGCTGTACCATTTCCGTAAGGTGGTCCGAAGCATCCATTAGCTTATGGATAGAATTATGTAGCATCAGATTTTCTTCCGAAGCGTTTTTGACGCGCATGAAGCTGTTTACGAGCCGGTAGGTAGAGAAAATCATCAGGCAGGAAAAAATGACCGCAACTACGATCTGCCATTTATGTATGTTCCGAAGAGAAATCCCTTCTTTTAGGCTGTTCATTCATATCATTCCTTTTTTCGGATCTGGTCTTTCACATTGGCAACCAACTTCCTGAATGAACGGGCGATGCCGCCGATCTCGTCGTCCTGATCATATTCCAGCGCAAAATCATAATTGCCCTTGTCCACCTCCCGCGCAGCTTTTGAAAGATCCTGAAGGGGTTTTGTAATACGGTTCGCAAGGAACATGATGATAACGCCCACGATCAGCAGTACCACGACAGAAGCATAAATGATATCCCAGATTGGTTTCTGCCAGCTGCTGTCGATTTCCGAGACAGGAGCGGCCACATACAGCCGCATCCCATTGCTCAGCGGCATCCAGACAGCATCTTTTTCAATCCCGTTATAGGTATACCGTATGGCGTCGTTGTCGCCCAACAGCTCTTTCGGAGGGGGAGGCAAGGCCTTCCCGGGCAGGTTATTGGAATTTATTTGCGGGTGATAAATGAAATCGCCTTTTTCGTCCAGGACAAAAGCGTATCCGTTTTTATAGGGCCGGATGTTTTCCACTTCCTGGGCCAGGGTCCGGTAACTGAGCTCAATCCCGATGACGCCGATAAACGTGCCTTGCCAGAAGACTGGCTCATTATAGGATAATACGCGTACCGCCAGATTATCCGTCACATACGGCGGAAGCCAGATTCCTTTTTTCGAAGCTTTGGGGACAGTAAACCAGACCAGTTTGGAAGTGTCGTTTGTGTCGAACCGGCTGATATCCGTCACTTCATGTTTATAGAAGCCCTTGGCGTCCAGGTTGACATACCAGAAACCGGGCACGGTTTCAGATATCGCCGGATCGATGCGGTAGTAATAGGTCAGGACGCCGTTGGTCTGGTGGGAAAGCTGCGAAAAGATATCGGCCGCCCGATCCACGTGCCTGGCCAGATTCTCTTCCGACACATCCTCCAGGCTTCCCTGCACAAGTGTCGAGACAGTTTTCATGGAGTGTTCCACGCTGTTGAAATAGGCTTCCAAATCCATCCGGCCCGTTTTGCACATCAGATAAAGCGTCCTGTCGGCTTCCCGGTTGCTCAGGCTCCTGACGGAAACCACACTGACAAAAGCAATGATGCTTAGAGAAACGATCATTGCACAAACTGCAAGCAAGGTAACTTTCGTTCGCATGGAATTCACCGGTAATTTCCTCCCTGTAACCGTTTTTCCTCACAAATGATCTTGTCCGGTCGAATAAATTAGCCGTATTACGACGGCTGCTTTCAAGAGGTCTGACTTATCCCAAATTGTCATTATACTCTTTTTAGCAGATTTTTCCAGCAATTATATAATAACTAACAATAATTCCTTTTCCCGACGGCATGTGCGAATGGGGAGACAAACACAGGCCGTAAGGAGTGAACGACGCCCGACCATAAAATAATTAAGCCGCGAAGGATTTTTTCCTTCACGGCTTTGCTATGCGTCACAGGTATTTCGATGCAGGGGTGGGATTTCTCCTTTAGGGAGCGTCCTCTTGCCTGCCTGTTTCTTACTGCGCCGGCTCCGCGTATACTTCCTTCGCCATGTTGAAGGCCGCCCACGCCTTCGGCCAGCCCGCGTAGAAGCCTAACTGGGTGATGATCTCCGCCATCTCGGCCTTCGTGACGCCGTTCCTCTTCGCCGATTCGATATGGTATTTCAGCGAGCTGTCGATGACGCCCGACGCCACCAGCGCCGAGACCGTCACGATGCTGCGGTCGTGCAGGGAAAGCACGTCGTTCTTCGACCAGACCTCGCCGAAGAGGATATCGTCGTTGTACCGCGCGAAATCCGGCGCGAAGTCGCCGAGCCTGTCGCGCCCCGCCGTCTGCACTACCTTTACCGCTTCCCGCTGTTCCGCCATTTCCGCCACTCCCATCGTCATGAAATTCGTCGTGAAAAACATTCCCGCCGCCAATACGGCTGCCGTCCATTTCTTTCCGTTCATGTTGTTTCCTCCTAATCCTGAATCGCGTATGATATTTTTCCTTTATTTTTGCGCCGTTTCCGTCATGTCTTCCGTTATTTCCCGTCCGGCCTTCCGAAATTCCTTCAGGCTCTTTCCGAAAGCCGCCCCGATTTCCGGCATCTTTCCCGGCCCGAAGACCACCAGACCGATGACGAGGATCAAAACGAGCTCCGGCACGCCCAATCCAAACATAGCAAGACCTCCTAATCTATCGGCACGATCTCATATCGCGGATTGCCCATGTTGAGCTTACGCATCGCGGCAAGCTGGGCGAGACCGTCGCGGCTCTCGATGCGCTCCACTAAGTCGTGTTTTTCCTTTTCGGGCCGCGCGTAGACCATGTCGCAGGACGCCTGGTCCACCGCTAAGATGTCCGTCGAGGCGAGGATGCCGAGGTCGGGAATCGTCGGCTCGGCGGCGCTCACGCCCGCGCAGTCGCAGTCCACGCTCATGCGGCGCAGCACGTTGATGAAGACGATGCGCTTTCCGAAGAAGTCGCAGGTCGCCTTGCCGCTGTCCGCCATGTTTTCCATGAAGAGCGCGCCGTTGGCCATGCTGCCTTCCCAGTCGTCCGCGCCGGGGGCGTCGGATCTGTGGAAGCCGTGCACCATGCGCTTTCCGATCTGCCCGTCGGCGCAGCCGATGGCGATATTCTTCAGCGAGCCGCCGAAGCCGCCCCGGGCGTGGCCTTTGAAATGGGTCAATACCACCATCGAATCGTAATTCAGAAGATGGGAACCCATCGAGACTTCGGGGAGATGTAAATAGTTCCGCACGGGAAGCATGACCGTGCCTTCCTCGTCCATGATGTCCACCGGGCAGAAGGTCCAGCCGTTGATTTTTAGCGTCTCGCGGTGCTTCTCGGTGGTGTCCCGGTCGCCGACGTACATCGTGTTGGTCTCGACGATGACACTGTTCGGTATGGCCGCCTGGAACGCCTTCACCATATCCCGGGGCAGGATGTTCGGTCCGTGGGCTTCGCCCGTGTGCAGCTTGATGGCGACCTTGCCGTAAATGTGCTCGTTGATGCGTCCGTACAGCTTCAAAAGATGCGGCGCGTCAATGTGCTTCGTGAAATACACCTTCGCCTTCGAGCCGGCGGCGCCGACCTTCGTCACGTCCTCGCTGCCGACGACGGGCGCCTGCGCCAGCGCGCGGCCTATGCCGGTAAGCGGCGACAGCATCGAGCTCACCGCCATCATGCCGCCCAGCTTCATGAAATCTCGGCGTGAAATGTCCTTCATGCTTGTCCCTCCGCTTCTTATTTCTGCAGACCCTTTGCGCTCAAAACGATATGGGCCGGACGGTTCGTGATCTCCCGCGCCGCCGTGAACATCGACGAAAGCCCCCGCAGATATTCGCCGTAAGCTTCGGACTCCACATAGCTCTGATAGGCGGCCTCGTCCCGGTAAATCTCCATCGTGTGGATGATATTCGGCGCGTCGTGCTCCGCCGTCACGAACATGCCCATGACGCCCGCGTCGTCCCGCACGGCGCGGACCGCTTCCGCCGCCGCCAGCTTCTGGTACTCGGCGAGCCGCTCCGGGCGCACCTCATAACGGTGCATCAGGACCACCGTGCCGACGCCCTCCGCTTTTTGCTCCAATGCGATGCCGTTGGCCTCAAGGATTTTCAGGCTCTTGAGGATGGGAAAACGCTCGGCGCGGTAAGCCTGGAATCCTTCGCTGCTGGCGTGGATGCGGTACGCCTCATAGCTCTCGTAAATCTCGATCAGCCGCAGCACGTCGGGGTTTTCCGCGTCGATGCCGCCGTAAAGCGCGTAGGTTCCCGCTTCGTTCGCCGCCGTCGGGCCGACGGTGCGCGCCGCGACTTCGCCCATCTTCGCCATATCGCCGGGTGTGGACTCCACAACCGCCCAATGGACCATCGGCATATTTCCCTCCGGCGTGCGGATCGGATGCGCCGCCGCCGTCGCGCCCAAGGCCGTCAGGCCGCCCAAAATCAGCGCGGCCATCTTTTTTTGGAACTGTTTCATAGTGTCCTCCCTCATTTCTTTTCATATTGCGCGGCGAAATCGAGGCATTTCCCCAATACGTCGCCCGTCTTCAAATATTCGTAAGTCGGCATTTCAAAGAGGATCGGCTTCAGCGCGCGGTAATCGATCTTCCCGTTCTCGCCCAGCACGCTTTCGTCGGCGAAGGTGTGAACGATCTCCGCCACGAAGCTCTCGAAGCCTTCCGTCTCGTAAACGTCCACGACGCGGCATTCCATCGTGAGCGGCGACGCGGAAAGCAGCGGCGCTCCCGTCTCGCCTGCGGTGCAGTCGAACACGCCGGACTTGTCCGCCTTCGCGCCGCTGACCTTGCCGACGTAAGAGGCTGCCGGGAGCAGCTCCTCCGTGACGATGTTCAGCGAAAACGCTTTGTTTTCCTTCACGCCCTTGTTCGTGTAGTGGGGCTTCGCCATGCTGACCATCACGCGGTCATGGCCGATGATGCCCACATGTCCGGCCAGGAGCCAGTTCGCCTTGCCGTCCACCATCGCGCCGACCACTACCAGCGGCGTCGGGTACAATGCCAGCACACTGCCTATATCTTTTTTCACAGCTAATCCCTCCTAATCCTTCGGCGCGTTTTTCATCCAGACCTGCGCGTCGCGCTTTGCCGTCTTAGTGTTTTGCGCCATGACGCCCACCAGCGGGTGCGGCGTGTAAAGCTCTTCCAGATAGGAAATATCTTCCTCAGAGAGCCGCAGCCTGACGGCGTTCACGGCGCCGTCCACATGGCTTGCTTTCGTGGCGCCCACCACCGGCGACGTCACCTTCGTCAGCAGCCAGGCCAGGGAGATTTCCGTCATGGTCACATGATATTTTTCCGCCAGCTTCGCCACGCGGTCTATGATCTTCCCGTCTTCCGCCGCCGTGCCGTCGTATTTCAGCTTCGCGTAGCTGTCCTCCCGCAGCCGTCTGGAGGATTCCCCCGGCTTTCGGGAGAGCCGCCCGCTGGCGAGGGCGCTGTAGGGCGTCATGGCAATACCGTCTTCCTCGCAGAAGGGCGCCATTTCCCGCTCTTCCTCGCGGAACAGCAGATTGTAATGGTTCTGCACGGAGATGAATTTCGTGAGGCCTTCCTTTTCGGCCAGCGCGTTGGCCTTCGCCAGCTGCCACGCGTAGCAGTTCGCGATGCCGATATATCGGACCTTCCCGGCCTTCACCGCGCTGTGCAGACCGTCCAGAATGTCATGGACGGGCGTCTGGTAGTCCCACATGTGATAGATATAGAGGTCCGCATAGTCCATGCCCAAATGGGACAGGCTCAGGTCCAGCTGCTTCATGATATGCTGCTGTCCGGTTACGCCGTCCTCGATTTCCTTTGTGGTGCGCGGGAGGAATTTCGTCGCCACGACCACCTCGTCGCGTTTTGCGAAATCCCGGAGCGCCCGTCCCAGATATTCTTCGCTGGTGCCGTTTTGGTAGGCGATGGCCGTGTCGAAGAAATTCACGCCCGCGTCCAGGGCGCGGCGAATGATGTCCCGCGAGGCCGCCTCGTCCACCGTCCAGCTGTGCTGCCCCGTCGCCGCGTTCCCGAGTCCCATGCAGCCGAGGCAGATGCGGGAGACCTTCAGCGCCGACGCGCCAAGTTGTGTGTATTCCATAGTACCGCCCTTATTTCTTTTCCGCCATGAACTTCGGCAGCAGCTTTCCGCCGACGCCCCAGTTTTCCGGCTCGTTTTCCTCGATCAGCACATAAAACGCCGACGCGGGCATTCCCAATGTCTCGCTGGCGACGCGGGTGAAGCCTTCCACCAATTTCTCCTTCTGCTCCGTCGTCGCTTTCGCGGTCTTCATTTCAATGAACGGCATTGTCGTTTCCTCCTGTCATGCAAGCAATTTTTTCGCGTTTTCCGTATAGAATCGGCCGGACTGCCCGCGCCGGGCCAGCACTTCGTCCAGCGCTTTCTTGCGCTGCAGCACGATGGGCGCCAGCACATACGGGTAATCGCTGCCATAGACGATATGATGCTCGTCCGTGATCCGAAGCAGCATATCCATCTGGTCGGGCGTCGGGTCTCCCGCGAGGTCGAACCAAAGATGCTTCATGCCCGCTTCCATATCGACGGGTTCCATCCTGCCCATGGCCGAAAGCAGGCGGAACATGCCGCCCGCGCGGCTCTTCATATAGGGCAGGAACGAGCCGCAATGAGGCACTACGAGACGGATATGCGGGAATTTTTCCAGCGTCCGGTTCGCCAGGAGATTCACCACCGCCCGGGTGGTGTCCGCCGGATATTCGTAGAGCGCCATGACGCCGCCCGTGACCACGCCCTCCCTCGGCAGGCTCCGGGCGGGACTGGGATGCAGGATGACGAGCGCGCCGCACCGGTCCAGCTCCGCGAATACGGGATCGAAGCTCGGATCGCCGAGATAGACGCCGTCGCTGTTGGACGCAACCTTCACGCCCAGCGCGCCGAGACGCTCCGCCGCGTAACGGATTTCCTCCAATGCTCCCTCGACGTCGGGCAGGGGCAGCGCCGCGACGAAGCCGAATTTCTCCGGATGCTTTCGGCAGAACGCGGCGTATTCCTCATTGACCGCCCGCGTGACCTCGCGGGCAAGCCCCGCGTCGCCATGATAGGTGTGCGGCGTCGGCATGGACAGCACGGCGTAGTCGAGACCTGTGTCCGCCATGAATTGCAGATGCGCCTCTTCCGACCACTGCGGAATGGGAAAGCCTTCCTCCGCCGCGACGTCGATGCCGAGGCGTTTCAGCCCTTCGACATAGGACGGCAGCATCGCGTGGGCGTGAAAATCCACGCGCCGTCCCGCTTTTCCCTCTGCCGCCGACGCCAGCGACGGGAACCGTCCCAGGAGAGCCGACGCCGCCGCGACGCCGGACAGCTTCAAAAAATCACGTCGTTTCATATCTATTTTCCTTTACAGATTCGCGCCGATCTTCCGCGCCATCTCGCCGAACTCCGAGCGCTCCGCCAGCGACCGCGAACCGCAGCCGACGCCCAGCACCTGCCCGGCGTCCGTCCAGTTCATATAGCGCACCAAGGTGTCGTAATGGGCGGCCAATGCCTGGAAGGTCCAGTCGGCGCTGTTGTACGCCGTGGAAATCAGCATCGACTTCTTGCCGTTCAGCTTGCCCGTGCGGGAATAGAAGCGGTCCACCACGATCTTCAGCTGCGCCGACATGCCGTAGTAATAGAGCGGCGTCGTCAGCACCAGCATATCCGCTTCCAGCATCTTCGGCATCAGCTTCGTCTCGATGGCGTCCTGGAAGATGCAGGGGCCGTCCATGCCGCACTTGTCGCAACCCCGGCACGGATGCGTCTCCTCGTTCGCCGCGTCGAAGACGAAAATCTCATGTCCCGCGCTTTTCGCGCCCTCGATGAACCGCTCCGCCAAATAGATGGACGTGGATTCGTTCTTCGGATGCGGACTTGACGTAACGACTACGATTTTCATTTGTTTTCCCCCCGATACGCTGCCCTTGGCGGGCGGCGCAGTATTTTTCTTTTCCGCAGGCGCGGCGGCGAGGCCGCAGCCGCTCAAAAGAAGAGCCATCGCGCCCATGCCGCTCACCCTCAAAAATTCCCGCCGATTCATGCTCTCACCTTATTTCAGCTTCGCGTATTCCGTCTCGTTCACCGGCTCCAGCCATTCCGTCGAGACGCCTTCGCCCGACAGCATGATGGAAAGATGCTGCATCATATTGTTCGGCCCCGCGCCGTGCCAGTGCTTCGTTCCCTCGGGAATCGTCACCACCGTGCCGGGCAGGATCTCCTTCGGCTCCTCGCCCCAGATCTGGTAGTAGCCGTGCCCCGACTCGCCGACGAGGATCTGGCAGGTGCCGTGATGGATGTGCCAGTGGTTGATGGTGCCTTTCGTGAAGGTCACGTTCGCCACGCCGATCTTGTCGCTGGCCAGCGGCGCGAGGAAGGTCTTGCCGGTGAAATATTTATCGTAGTTGACGTTCGGTGTGCCGATGGCAAAGATCGTTCCGGCTTCCTTGCCAAGCTCCGCCTTGACTTCCTCCACGGCAGGATAGCCTTCCGCCGCAGCCTCCGCCGCGTCGGCGATGCCGCCGAAAGCCGTCAGTCCCGCCGTCAAAACGCCCGCCAGCGCCGCCATTTTCATTTTCTTCGTCCAATTCTTCATTTTTTCATCGTCCTTTCTGTTGTTTGCCGTTCTCGGCCTGCCATATCAAATAATCGACCTTGTCCAAGACCTGCTGCCGCCGGTGCAGCTCGTCCATGAGCCGCCCCCGCTGTCCCCGGAGAATTCGCGCCCGCACCGCTTCCGTGCCGGAGCGCGCCGAAAGCTCCATATAGCGGCGAACGTCCGACGGCTCGAATCCCGCGCTTTCCAGAAGCGAAGAAAGCCCCGCGTTCGCCTCCGTTTTTTTCAATCGCATCACGCTCCTTTGTTTCGCCCGAAAAAATACGGGCGAGCCGTTTTCCCGGCTTCGCCCACAGTATAAAATCATTTCCGCGAGTTTGTCTAATACCTATTTTTTATGCGCAACTATGCTCAAAAAGCATGCTCGTTTTTTGCCATGCAGAAGGTACATCAGTTATGCCTAAATCGTATGGATGAATATAACTATTAAGTATTAGACATAATTCCTGGCGCTCTATATAATTTCCGTGAAGAGAAAAATCAACGCTTACACCATGACGGGATTCCGGACTATAATCAAACGATAGGAAGACTTCTCAACCAAGAACAAGGGGGCATCTTTATGAGCGAATTGACGAGACGAGACTTCATCAAGCTGGCGGGCGCGGCGGCGGCCATGACCGCACTGCCGGGCAGCGCCGGAGCGGCGGGAAAGAACGATGAGGGACAGGCCTCGGCGAAAAAGCCGGGCACGGGCGGCGACAAATATCTCCCTTACGACAAGCGGACCGGCCCGGAGGCTTTCGTTTATTTCACCCGCGACCTTTCGGCGGCGGGACTTCTGAAAGTCTTTGACCGCGTGAAGGGCGTTCTCGCCGGGAAGATCGCCGTCAAGCTCCACACCGGCGAACCGGAGGGGCCGAACATCATTCCCCGCCCGTGGGTCAGGGAGCTTCTCGCCGAGCGCCTGCCGAACGCCGCCATTGTCGAGACGAACACCTACTATAATTACGGGCGCTACACGACGGAAGATCATCGGAAAACCCTCGAAACGAACGGCTGGACCTTCGCGCCGGTGGACATCCTGGACGCCGAAGGCACCGCGCTGCTTCCCGTGCCGCACGGCAAATGGTTCAAGGAAATGTCCGTCGGCAAGAATCTTTTGAACTACGATTCGTTCCTTGCGCTGACCCATTTCAAGGGGCACACCATGGGCGGCTTCGGCGGCTCGGACAAGAATATCGGCATCGGCTGCGCGGACGGCCGCATCGGCAAGAAATGGATCCACACCTATGAGGGCAAAGACCAGTGGAGCATCAGCAAGGAAGAATTCATGGAGCGCATGACCGAATCCACCCAGGCGACGATTTCCTACTTTGCCCACAAGACCGCATTCATCAACGTCATGCGGAACATGAGCGTGGACTGTGACTGCGCGGGCACGGGCGCCGCTCCGGTGGTGACGCCGGACGTCGGCATCGTAGCGTCCTTTGACATCCTCGCGGCGGATCAGGCCTGCGTCGATATGGTCTACGCGCTGCCGGAGGAAAGCCGCCACGACCTCGTGGAGCGAATCGAAAGCCGCCGCGGCCTACGCCAGCTTTCCTACATGAAAGAGATGGGCATGGGCAACGACCGTTATCACCTGATCGACCTCGACAACGGCGACGCCGAGATCACCGCGAAGGAAGCCGTCAAAGGCATCAGCGGCAAATGGGTTTACGACGGGCAATAATCAAAGCGAATAGAAAACGTCCCGGTTCTGCGATGAGCAATGAACCGGGACGTTTTTTGTCGTTGTGCGTCTATATCGGATAATTATTCTACGAACTTTTCCCGCAGGAAATCCAGGAACCTTCCCGCCGCGCCGAAGGTCGGCTGGAAGCGTTTCCACGCCAGCACCACGGTGGAGGTCAGCGGCGGGTCGAGGGGACGGAAGGCGAAGCGCGCCGGGTCGTAATGGTACACCGCGCCCTCGATGGTGATGGCGTCGGCAAAACCGCTTTCCACCAGCGGCAGCGAATTGTCCACGAGGTTGTGGCAAGCAAAGAGTTGCAGCTCCGTCATGTCGCCCAGCCAATGCTCGACCTCCTTGCGGACGGACAGCCGCCCCGTATTGATGAGCCGCCGCCCTGCGAGATCCTGCCGCCGGATCTTCTTCTTTTTCGCCAGCTCGCTGCCCGCACGTGTGAGCACGCCCCAGCTTTCCTTCGTCGGCAGGCGGAAGTAATCGTAATGGGCGACGTCGATGGGTTCCTGCAGCAGCGCGAAATCTAAAAGTCCCGCGTCCAGACGCTCCCGGAGCGTGTCCGCGCTGTTCGTGTAAATCTCATACTGCACCTTCGGATAGCGCAGGGAAAACTCCTCCAGCGTGCGGATGACCTCCGAGCCCGCCGCATAGACGCCGCTGCCGATGGCCAGCGTCCCGCCTATGTCCTCGGCGTGGCGGAAATCCGCCTCGATGCGGTCGACGAGCGCCACGGCTTCCTCCGCCCGATGGCGAAGCATCACGCCCGCCTCGGTCAGGGCCAGCCTGCGCCCACGCTCGAAAAGCGGCTGCCCCAGCTCTGCCTCCAGCTCGGCGAGCTGCCGTGAGAGCGTGGGCTGGGTCAGATGCAGCGATTCCGCCGCCCGTGAAATATTCTGTTCCCGCACCACCGCGAGAAAATATCGAAGCACCCGAATCTCCATCGCCCGCCGCCTTTCCGTTTGTCCGAAATTCCGTTCCGCTTCTATTTTACAATCGCGTCCGGCCGCTGGCAACAAAAAAGATGGAAAAGCCTATTTCGCAAAAGCGGATATAACGATATAATGAAAAAGACCTACAAAAACTATCGACATGCGGACGTCTGCCGAAGACGGCATATGACGCACGATCTGCAAGAATAACAGCAAGACTTTGCAAAGGAAGTGTTTCGTATGCGCAAACGCACGGCGTTCTTTTTCGCCCTGTTCGCACTCCTGCTGGCGGCGATGCAGCCGGCCTTCGCCGAAAGACGCGCTTCGACGGTCCGCGTCGGCTATTACGAAAACGGCACGTTTTAGGCGGGCGCCGATCGGGGCGCGATCCGGCAGGGCTACGCCTATGAATACTACCGAAAAATTTCCGAGTACACCGGCTGGCAGTACGAATACGTTTACGGCGGTTTTGCCGAGCTTTACCAGATGCTCGTGGACGGGCACATCGACCTCTTGGCGGGGCTGGCGAAAAAGGAAGACCGCCTCGGCGTCATCGGCTACCCCGATTTCCCCATGGGCAGCGAAACCTACAACATGATGAAGCACAGCGAGGACGACAGGATCACCACGTCCTACGCCACGCTGAACGGCAAGAAAATCGGCGTGCTGGACAGCGCCATCGTGCAGGCGCTGCGAAAATTTCTCGACGAGCATAAGATCGACGCGGAAATCGTCGTTTTCCCCGATCATGAGAGCTTATTGCTCGCGTTTGCCTGGCACCGGGTCGACACCATGGTGGCGGAAAGCGACGGCAGTTATGAACGGGAGGACACGACGCTGCTGTATGTCTTCGGCGCGTCGGATTATTACCTGTGCGTGAGCAAGAACCGGCCGGATCTCTTGGCTAAGCTGTCGAGCGCTCAAGAGCAGATGATGGCGGACGAGCCGAATTTTATCAATTCGCTCAAGATAAAGTACGACGCTGTGAATCGGAAGCTGTCCGACGCGGAAAAAGCGTGGCTCGCGGGCCGCGATACGCTTCGGGTCGGCTATCTCAACCATTATCTGCCATACAGCGATACGGACGCCAAAGGCGCCGCCACGGGCCTCGTCCGCGATCTCGTGCCGCGGATATTGGAGGAACTGGGGATTTTGCGTCTCGATGTTTCCTATACCGGTTATGACAGCTATGACGACATGATCATAGACATGAATTTCGGGAAGATCGACGTGGCGTTTCCCGTAGGCGGCGGGCTCTTCTATCAAGGTGTTTGACGGCCCGTGCCGAAGGGCGCGTGCGAAACGAGAGGAGAAAATTTCCATGAAAGCAAAATTGTTTTTGATTCCCGCTGCGATAGGCGTTTTTTGCGCCGCCGCGCCCTGCGCCGAGGCCTGCACCACGACGATTGTGACGAAGGGCGCGTCCGCCGACGGCGTCGTCTGTGTCACCCATTCCAACGACGCGTTCTCCAGCGACCCGAACATCGTCTATGTGCCCGCGAAGGACCACCCCGAGGGGAGCATGCGCGCCGTCTATCCCTGCGCCATCGCATGGGACGAGCTGCCGGAGTACGACTGCTATGAGAATCCGCGCCTTGTCGCGCCGGAGCGGGCGGACGCCTATGATTATCCGGGAAAAAAGCGGACGAAGCCGCTGGGGGCAATTCCCGAAGCTGCCCACACCTACGCCTATATCGACGGCGACTACGGCGTGATGAACGAGCACGGCCTGATGCTGGGCGAATGCACGAACAATTCCGCCCATCTCGAATATTTGGAGCCGAAGGAAGGTCACGGCATCTTCTATGCCTCGGAGCTTGGACGCGTCGCCCTCGAACGCTGCCGCACGGCGCGGGAGGCGATCCGGCTCATGGGCGAGATGATCGACACATACGGCCTGTGGGGGACGGGAGAGACGCTTTTAGTGGCGGACAAGGAAGAGGGCTGGGTGCTGGAAATGCAGCCGACGCCCACGGGCAAGGGCGGTTTTTGGATTGCCCAGCGGGTGCCGGACGGGGAGTTCTTCGTGGCGGCGAATCAGTTCCGCATCCGGGCGATCAAGCCGAACGACCCCGATCAGATATTCAACCCGCGCCTGCCGGACATGCTGAAGGAGGCGGGATGGGCGGCCTGTGACAAAAAAGGGAATCTGGACTGGGTACTGTCCATGAAGGCCGTGGAGGATTTCCATCCGTATTATTCCCTGCGCCGGGTTTGGCGCGCGCTGTCCCTCGCGGCTCCGTCGGCGAAGCTGCCCGCGAAAGTGAAGAATTGGGATACGGACGCCTATCCCTTTTCCGTCCGTCCCGACCATCCGATGACGCTGGCGGAGATCATGGATTTGCACCGCGACGCTTACGAAGGGACGCCCCTCGACCGGCGCGCGGGGAACGGCGCGGGGCTTTTCGCGTCGCCTTACCGTTACGGCGATTCAAAATGGGAACGTACCATCACGGCCCGCCATATCGCCTACACCTGGATCACGCAGGCCGGCGACAGCCTGCCCTGCCCGATGTTCTGGCTGTCGATGAACGCCCCGGCGGAGAGCGTGTATATCCCGTTCGCCGTCGCGCCGCTGCCCGAAGCCTATGAAAAGGCCGACCGGACGAAGTGCGATATGACGAAGGCATGGTGGATTTCCCAGCAGGTGACGATTTTGACGCGGGGCTATTACAGCGCCCTTTCCCCGGCGGTGCGGGACGCCGCCCATGAATGGGAGCGGCGCTCGGCGGAGCTGGTGGCGGCTTCCGGCCGGCAGTCGGCGGAGGAATTCGCCCAAACGCTTCGGGAAAACGCCGGACGCGTCCTGTCGGACTGGCGGGAGCTGCACGGGCGCCTGCTGTCGGTCAACGACGGCGACCGCCGGATCGACTATGACGGCGCGCATCGGCCTGCGGCGGACAAGGTGGAAAAATATTGAGACCATGCCGGCTGAATTTTTGAAGAAACTTTTTCAAAAAGCAGGAATACGGGACGGCCATGGCGAATTATATTATTCAGTGATTTCTTCCGTTCCGGAAGAAGAGAATCCGAATACAGACGGCCCCGGCAAACATTCTGCCGGAGTCTTCACGCTCCTTTGCGCGACGGCTTCCGCCGCGTCCTGTTCAATGAAGAAAGGGTTTTGCGTGCTGCAGGGAGAATTTGAGCTATGAAACAATTTCAATTTTCCTTCCGAGAAAACAAGACGCTGGAAGCGGAGCTGCGAAAGCTGCGGCGGTGGGTCAAGAGCACCCTCTGCTCCCATGTGACGGTCCGGATTTTTACCGAGATCGTGGATCGCGAGCGGATCGAGCGCGTTTGTGAAACCGTCGGCCGGCTGCTGCCGGAGGCTCTCTATGTGGGCTGTTCTACCAACGGGAATATATTGAACGGCGATTTTTCGAGCGGCTCCATGGTGGTCGTCTGCACGCTGTTTGAATACCCGACCACAAAACTGGAACTGCTGCAGTATCCGATGCCGTTTGACGATCAGGCAAGCGTCGCCGGGAAATTGGCGGAGGAAGTTGAGAAACGGCCGTGGGTCAAGGCAGTGGAGATTCTCGTCACCATCCGGGGACAGTCGATGACGGCGCTTTGCGAGGGCCTGTCCCGCGTCCGTCCGGGCGTTCAGATTTACGGCGGCGGGGCCTTTTGCAAGGACATGGGGCAGGATGAGGCCTGCGTCTTTTCCAGCGCGGGCGGATATATGGAGGAGGGCGTCGCGTTCATCCTCTTGGGCGGAGACGACCTGCATATTGAGACTTCCTTCGTCACCGGATGGAAACCGCTCGGTTCGTACCTGCACGTGACGATGACGGACGGATGCGTCCTCAAGGAACTGAATCATCGCCCGGCGTATGAGACCTATTACAAATATCTGCATATCCGCAACGATGAGAACTTCTTCAACAATACGCTGGAATTTCCGTTCCTTTATCAGAAGAACGGCATCGAACTCATGCGCGCCCCGGTGACGAGCAATCCCGACGGTTCCCTGACCATGACCTCGGAGATGAGCCAGGACGTGCAGGCACGGATTGCCTACGGAGACCCGTGGACGATCCTGGATTCCATATGGAAGGAAGGGAACCGGCTCCTGCCGTTTGCGCCGGAGTGCATCTTCATTTTTTCCTGCGCGGCGCGCCGTACGTTCTGGGGAAACGACGAGGTGGGCAAAGAAACGGAGCCGTATCAGATGGTCGCCTCCACTTCCGGCTTTTACACCTCCGGGGAATTTTTGCGGACGGGCGACAACGTCGATCAGCACAATGTGACCCAGGTGATTGCCGCTATGCGGGAGGGCGAGGCCAAGGAGCAGCCCGCCAAGGAGCTTCGCATGGCGGACCGGGGCGTTGAAGGAAAGGTCTCCATGATCAACCGGATGGCTACCTTCATCAAGGCCACGACGGAGGAACTGGAAGAGGCGAACCGGAAGCTCAGCGAACTGGCCGTCACCGACGGCATGACCGGCGTCGGAAACAAGTCCGCGTATTTGGAACGAATCCACGACGTGGACCGGAAGATTGGCCGGGGCGATGCTTCGTTCACGGTGTTCATGTTCGACCTGAACGGGCTGAAGGAGACCAACGACAAATACGGCCATGAGTGCGGAGATATGGTGATCGTCGATGCGGCGGAGGTACTGAAGACCGTGTTCGGACGGGAAAACCTGTACCGGATCGGCGGGGATGAGTTTATCGCCATCTTGGATGGGGCGCAGGAGGACGAGGCGGAGCGGCGTTTCCGGGAGATGGACGCGGCGGTGGCGTCGAAAAACAAGACGGAGAGACCGTACAAAGATCCCCTTTCCATCTCCAAAGGGGCGGCTGCGTTTCATCCGGGTGAGGATACGGAGTATCAGGACGTCTTCCGCCGGGCGGATCAGACCATGTATCAAGAGAAGGCGGCCTATTACAAGGTGCATAACCGCCGAAAACACAGGGATTGATTCGAGGCCCTGATGTAATATTTTCTTGTCAGTAAAGCTTTGAAAGTGATAAAATAGGAAAGGTGAGGTTAAATCAATTTTTGAGAAGGGGAGATTGTATGGCCGAGGAATGGAGCGCGCACTCTGTTCCCCGGCCTTTTTTCGTCCGGATGGAGGGCGAAGGAACCACGACGTGAGGGTTATGGCGGCGACGCCGGAATGAGTTTGGAAGATACGGAAGGAGGGGAACGCAGACCGTGAACGACAACATTTTCAACCGGCAGGCGCTGGACAAGCTGCGTTCTCCGGAAAAACTCGACACGATGATTCGCATTACAGGTCCTGTGGGCTGGATGGGCACAGCCTCCGTCGCGCTCCTTTGTCTTGCTATCGTGCTTTGGTCCTTTTACGGTTCGTTTACGGAAAAAGCGGAAGGCCGAGGGCTGATCCTGGACTCGGCGGGCGTCGTCAGCGTCACCCATCCGGCGGCGGGCAAAATCACCGCCGTCTACGTCCAGACCGGCAGCACGGTGCACAAGGGCGAGATCATCGCGCACATGGACCAGCCGGAGCAGTCGGCCGACAGGCGCATGGCGCAGTACGGCACGGAGCTGGCGGCAAACGACCGCGACATGCGGAGCCGCGTTTATGAATACGACGCGAAGCGGCAGACGGAGACGGTAAGGGAAGAAGTGTACTGCGATTACGACGGCGTGGTGGACGAAGTGATGGTGAACGCGGGAACGCTGGTCGCGGAGGGCAGCCCGATCTGTACCGTGCGCCTGACGCAGAACCGAGACGATTTGACGGGCATTTTCTACATCCCCGTGGATAAAGGCAAGCGCGTGGAGCCGGGCATGACGATCCAGCTTGCGCCGAACGGCGTGGACGTCACCCAGACGGGCAGCCTGATCGGCGTGGTGAAAAGCGTTTCCCAATATCCGATTTCCGCCGAAGGCGTGCGGAAGGGCCTGGGCAATTCCCAGCTCGCACAATATGTGCTGACGCAGGGCGGCGGCGCGGCGGTGGAGGTAAAGTTCGACCTCGTGCGGGATGAGAACTCCGAGTCGGGCTACCTTTGGACCTCCGTGGTCGGCAAGCATCGTCCCATCACGGCGGGCAGCTTCTGCACCGGCTCTATCGTCATCGAGCGGGAGCCGCCGATCGAGAAGGTCTTTTACAAGATCAGCCAGTGGCTCAGGAGCAGATAAAAATTCTGAGGCAGGAAAGTGAGAAAGTAAGAATTTCTTGCCTCGACATTTTTCGGCAGGCACGGAGCAGCGATTTATCATAGGAGCAGATCAGCTTATGGAACTTGCGGAAAGAATACGGCAGTTTTTCTTTGGCGCCCAGCGCGTCAAGACGCCGACTGTGCTCCAGATGGAGGCGACGGAGTGCGGCGCGGCGTCTTTGGCTATGGTGCTGGCCTATTACGGCAAATGGCTTCCGCTGGAAAAACTGCGGCAGGAATGCGGCGTGACCCGCGACGGCGTCAACGCGAAAAATATTCTTCGCGCGGCGCGGCGGCTCGGCTGCGTGGCCAAGGGATTCGCGGGCAAGCCCGAAGTGCTCCGGAAAAAGGAATTCCCGCTGATCCTCTTTTGGGAGTTCAACCATTTCGTAGTCTTGGAAGGCGTCGAGAATGACACCGCCTATTTGAACGACCCCGCGATGGGGCGGCGGCAGGTTTCGTGGGAGGAGTTCCTTTCCTCCTATACCGGCATTTATCTGAATATCCGTCCGGGCGAAGACTTTGTGCAGGAAGGGCACTCTTACAATGTGGCGAAGGCCGTCGCCGAAAAACTCGCCGAGGACAAATGGGCGATCCTTTTCGTACTGATCTTAGGGCTTTGCATGATCGTGCCCGGCCTCGCCGTGCCGGTGATGAACCAGATTTTCATCGACGACGTGTTTTCGATGAAGCACCCCGATTGGACGACGAAGCTCCTATGGGCCATGGCGGCGGCGGCGGTCCTGTCCGGCGTCATGAACGCCATGCGGGCGGCGGTGCTGACCTATTGGCAGAAAAAGCTGACGCTGGCGGACTCGTCCTCGTTCTTCTGGCATGTGCTCCGGCTGCCGGTGACGTTCTTCCAGCAGCGTTACGCGGCGGACGTGGCGTCCCGCATCCAGTTCAACGAATCCAACGCCGAGGTGCTTTCCGGGCAGGCGGCTACCGCGCTGTTGGATTTTTTCATTGCGCTGTTTTTCCTCGGCCTCTTGGTGCAGTACAGCGTGCCGCTGACTCTGGTGGGCGTCTCCGTCAGCTTCGTCAATCTGGTGGTGCTCCTTTATATGCGGCGGAACATGACCGACCTGACCATGCGCATCCAGCAGGAAAAAGGCAAGGAATACGGCGTGCTGATGAACGGCCTGATGATGATAGAAAGCGTCAAGGCGAGCGGCTGCGAAGGCGATCTGTTCTCGAAATGGTCGGGCTATGCCGCAAAAGCCCTTGTCGCCAATCAGGAAATGCAGCTCTGGTCCACGAAGGTGCGTCTCCTGCCGACGCTCCTTGCGGGACTCTCGGGGGCGCTGGTGATGACCGTCGGCGGCTTTTCCATCATGGAGGGCCTGATGACCGCCGGCGTCTATACGGCGGTGAACAGCCTGATCGCCAAGTTCCAGGAGCCGATGCAGAAGCTACTCACGCTCAGCGACACGATCCGTACGACGGAAATGCAGATGCAGCGCCTCGACGACGTGCGCCGCTATCCTATCGACAACCTGAACTATCCCGACGATACGCAGCAGTACGTCTTCACAGGAGAAAGACTGTCCGGCCGGATTGAGATGCGGGACGTGAGCTTCGGCTACAGTCCGCTCGACCCGCCGCTCTTGGAGCATTTCGAGCTGCATTTGGAGCCGGGACGCTGGGCTGCCGTTGTGGGCGCGTCGGGCAGCGGAAAATCGACGCTGGCGAAGCTGGCAGCGGGGCTTTACGAGGAATGGTCGGGCGACGTGCTGTTCGACGGCGTGAAGCGCCGGGAGATTCCCCGCGCCGTGCGGGTGAATTCCATCGCCACGGTGGATCAGGACGTGTTCCAGCTTTCCGGCACGGTGCGGGAAAATATCACGCTGTTCGACCGGTCCGTGCCGAAAGCCGACATCATACAGGCGGCGCAGGACGCCTGCATCCATGACGACATCCTGCGGCTTCCGGGCGGCTACGAGGCCGAGGTCTCTGAGGGCGGGATAAATTTCAGCGGCGGCCAGAGACAGCGATTGGAGATGGCCCGGGCCTTGGCGGGGAATCCTTCCATATTGATCCTGGACGAAGCGACCAGCGCCATCGACCCGGTGACTGAGCAAAAGGTGCTGGAAAATATCCGCCGGCGCGGCTGCACCTGCCTGATCGTCGCCCACCGTCTCTCGACGATCCGCGACGCGGACGAAATCATCGTGCTGGAAAAAGGCAAGGTCGCCGAACGCGGAACCCATCGGGAACTGATGCAGCACGACGGCCCGTACCGCAGGCTGATCGAAGAACGGGAAAAGGAAGCGAATGGGGAAGATACGCTGGACTGAAGAGAAGAGTGGAGAGTGGGGAGTGAGGAGTGAGGAGATAGGAGTTAGGAGTGTGGAGCGTGGCGGAGAATCATTACGTAATAACTCCTCATTCCTCTCTCCTAACTCCTCACTGAAAATATAAATAACGATTTTGGATGGTAACGACGTTTCTATTTTGCATATTATAACGGGAAAGGAGGAACGAAGCATGAAGCTTTCCGCCGGGGAGCGGTACACGCTGACGGATGAAAAATCGTATATTACGCTTACGGCGGGCCGGGCGGAAGTCTATGCTGTCACCCGGCAGACGGCTTCGTTCCGGCAGATTTTCCTGACGGAGCTGGGCGTGGGAGAGGCGGCGTTCCCGTCGATGGACGAGTTTGGCGAAATCGACGTGACGGTTTACGCCGTCGAGGACGCCGAATTTTCGGTGACGCCTTTCGCCGGTTCGGAGCCCGGCGCCCTCGCGCCGCAGATGAAACGATGGTTCGGGCGTCTTGTTGCGCTGCCGTGGCTGCGGCTGTTGGCGGACCGGGGCGACGACGCGCTGAAGCAATGGGCGGACGGTTCGGTCCTGAACGGCGCGGAATCGGATGTGGAGACGCTCTGCAGGGAGTTCGCGGAGAACGAGGGCATTTTCGCCATGCTGCTTGGCGTGCGGTTCAAGTCGCAGGACAAGCGGCTCGGCCAGCGGATGGAGACCCGCGCGCAGGGCCAGCGGCGGCTCGTGGACGAGACGATTGCCGAGCTGTTAGGCGAGGGGACGGTATTCTCCGCCACGGGCGCGGAAGGCAATGCGAAGCTGGAGAAAACGGGCTTCCTTGTGCGGCGTGCGGCGCAGGCGCTGAAAATGCCCGTGGAGAATATCAGCATATCGCCGGAAATGGCAAAGCGGCTGGACAACCTCGGGCTGCTCCGCCGCCTTGTCCAAAAGGGCGGCATGCATATCCGGCTGGTCCACTTGGAGGCCGGTTGGCATACGGCGGACAGCGGCGTCATGATCGGCTATCTTTCGACGGAGGAAAGCCGGGAACCCGTTGTCCTGATCCCCGAGTCGCCGGAGAGTTACCGTGCCGTGACGCATGCGCAGCCCGAAGGCGTCCCCGTGACGGACGAGCTCGCGGCGCGCATCGAAAAGGACGCGTTCCTTTTCTATCCGGGTCTTCCCCCTCGGAAGCTCGGCTATTCGGACCTTTTCAAATTTTTGTTCCGGCAGAGCTGGGCGTCGGATTGGAAAACCATCGCCGCCGTCAGCTTTGTCATGGGACTGATTCCGCTGATTACGCCGGTAGTCACCGAGACGGTCTTCAAGGACATCATCCCGATCCTTGACCGGGAGGGACTTGCCACCGTCACGCAGGTGATGATGGTGGCGGGATTCACCACGGCGGCGCTTTCCACCGTCCGCGCCATCGCGTTCCTGCGCGTGTCCGCTTCCTGCGGCATGGCGCTTCGGGCCGCGCTTTTCGGGCGGCTCCTTTCCCTTCCGACGAAATTTTTCCGTCAATTCCAGTCCGGCGACTTGGCAAACCGTGTGGTGGGTCTGGAAGCGGCCACGACGATCCTCTCGGAGAATTTCTTCGGCGTGCTGTTCAACCTCGTGTTTTCCCTCTGGAGCCTTGCCCTGATGTGCTACTACAGCTGGAAGCTCACGGCGGCGGCGCTCCTGATATGGATCGTGTATCTCGGCCTCAGCAGCTTCGTCATCAGCCGTCTCGTCCATGCGGAGCGATGCATGACCGAGGCGAAGAACAAGACCACCGGCATCTTGCAGCAGATCTTCACGGGGCTGGTCAAGTTCCGCGTCAAAGGAGCTGAGGAACAGGCGTACCACCTTTGGGGCAAGAAGTTTGCCGAGGAATGGAAATGGAACTACAACGCCCGCGTGCTGAAAAACTATAATACCGTGATTGCCGCCGTCCAGCCGATTCTTTTGGCGCTGGTCCTCTATTATTTCGGGCTGCGGGAGCTTGCGGAGACTGCGTCGGCCGGGTCCAGCGGCCCGTCGAAAGCGCTGGCTGACGTATTCGCAGTGGCGGAGCCGATGAGCGTCGCCACGTTTATCGCTTTCCAGGCGGCCTATACTGCGTTCAACACAGCGCTGAACGCGGTGATGCCGGTTTTGGAGCAGATCTCCACCGTCCGTCCGCTGCTGGAAAATTTGCAGCCGATTCTCGACGCGGAACCGGAGGTCGTCGAGGAAAAGATGGAGGCCGATTTGCTTTCGGGCGCCTTCGAGGTCAAGCATTTGTCGTTCGCTTACGGCGAAGGGCTGCCGGAGGTGCTGCACGACGTGAGCTTTTCCGTGGCGGCGGGGGAACACGTCGCCGTCGTCGGGCGTTCCGGCTGCGGAAAGTCGACGCTGGTGCGGCTGCTCTTGGGATTCGAGGCGCCGACCAGCGGGGCGATCTATTACGACGGGCAGGACCTCGCCGACCTGGACCTTCCCTCGGTGCGGTCGCAGATGGGCGTGGTGCTGCAGAACGGCCAGCTCATGACGGGCGACATCTACCGGAACATCGTAGGCGCCAGCGACTTGACGCTGGACGACGCATGGGCGGCGGCGGAAGCGGCGGGCATTGCCGACGAAATCCGCGAGATGCCCATGCAGATGCAGACCGTCGTCAGCGAAGGCAGCACGAACATCTCCGGCGGCCAGCGGCAGCGCATCCTGATCGCCAAAGCCCTTGCCATGAACCCTGCCATCGTCATCTGCGACGAGGCGACCAGCGCCCTCGACAACCGAACCCAGGCCATCGTGACCGACAGCCTCGACCGCCTGAAGGTGACGCGTATTGTCGTCGCGCATCGCTTATCGACGATTCGCCGCGCCGACAGGATCCTCGTCCTGGACGAGGGGCGCATTGCGGAAAGCGGCTCCTTCGACGAGCTCATGGAAAAGGACGGCCTGTTTGCGTCCTTCGTCAAGCGGCAGGTGGCGTGATCCATACGCAGGAAGACAGCATTTGAAAGGGGAGGGGAACCATGCTCCCGACACGTCCTTCGAGCCCGATAGATTTCGAGCAAATCTATCGGGATTATCACAAAAATGTTTACAATTATATTTATGGACAGCTCCTTCATCGCGAGGCGGCGGAGGATTTGACGGCGGACGTGTTCGTCGCTGTGGCGACGCACCTTGGACAGTTCGACCCGACAAGGGGGTCTCTCACCGCGTGGATTTTCACCATCGCCCGGAACCTGACGCAGAATTACCGGCTGCGGGCTTCCACCCGTATGGAGGAAAGCCGCGAGAATTTGCCCGACATGCCCGCCGTCCCGTCGAAGACGGTGGACGATTCGCTGCGGTCTCCCGAAAATATCCGGGCTGAGCGCATTTTGGCGAAGCTCTCCAGCGAGGAACGCCGGTTCTTGGAGCTTCGCTATGTGCTGGGACTTTCCAACGAACAGATCGGGCGCGTTACCGGGACGACGGCGGCCGCCGTCAGCCAAAAATATCATCGCCTTTTGGCGAAATGCAGAAAAATAGATAAGGACGTCACCGACGACGCGTCGTGAAAATTTTTTTGAAGAAAATTTTTGCTGCGCGTCAATTTTCTCATACTCAATCTGTATTATATAGTAGAGTATATTGAGAAGAATGGAGCGAAGACTTATGACAGGCAAAAAAGCGGACAAAGGGGAGACCATGGCGGGCGTCCGGGAAATGGACGAGCTTTTCCGCCGAACGGATTTTGCCGCCGAACATCCCGGCCTTTCGGAGCGGCTGCAGGAGAAAATCCGCGCGCGGCTTTCAGCGCAGGAAATCAAAATGCATGTGGAGGAGCGGGAGCTTTTCGAGGACGAGCTTTCGGAGCTTGCGGCGGCGGGAGCGCCGGAAATGAAGCAAGCCGAGATGCTTCAAAACGTGCTGCATAAAAACGGATGGGGACGTCCGTAAAATTTCGTTACGGGGTAGATCGATGCGTGATGAAGTGCGGTATGATAAAGCAGCCGACAGATCAGTGAGCGCCACGGAAAGGCAATATCGGTGTAAGACGCTGATCGTCGGCGCGGGCCTTGCGGGCGCGTCCCTCGGCTTCCTGCTGCGGAAGGCCGGGGACGACGTGCTGCTGTTGGAGCTTTTGGACGCGAAGGAAAAAGACAAGCTCTGCGGCGGCCTGACAAACGCCGGCGGCGTCGGGCAGTTTGAGATGATATTCGGCGCAAACTCGTATGACGATCTTTCCCCGTTTCGTCCGGACGGTGTTTGCGAGCGATTCGGCGGACGCGAGCTTCGCTTTGAACCGGGTTGGCGGGCGCTGCCGAGAAAGCGGCTGGACGATTATGTGCTCCGCCGTTGTCTGGAAGCGGGCGGTCGGCTCATGGACCGGACGGCCGTGAGAAGCATTGACGAAGCGGAAGGTTCGGCGGTATGCGACGACCTTCGGACCGGCGAGCGCTTTTCCGTGCGGTTCAATCGACTCGTCGGCGCAGACGGCGCAATGTCGGCGACGCGCCGCTTGACGACGTGTCGCGCGCCGCGGGTCACGATTGCCGTCGAAGGAGAGACCCCGCTTTCCGGCGGGGATGTTGTCATGGACTATCTCGCCGCTGCAATCGGGTACAGCTGGTACATCCCGCAGGGCGGGAAAGCGACGGTGGGCTGCGGCATCTTTGCCGTTCCGGACGTCGATGCCGTGCATATCGTGCGCAAAGGGCTGGCCGATTTCTGCCGGAGCATGGACGTCCCCGTTCCGCGTCGTCTTCGCGGTGCGCCGGTCCCCACGGGGGACGACGTGTTGTTGCGGACCGGGGCGCGCACCTATTTCATCGGCGACGCGGCGGGGCTGATCCACAACATCACCGGCGCGGGGATTGCGTACGCGCTGTTGTCGGCGCGGCTTTTGGCGCACGAATTTCTCGAAGGCGATTCCTATGAGGAAATGATGCGCTCCTATGTGGAGGGCGTGACCCAGCTTGTGAGGGACGCGAAAAAAACAAAGTTTCTCATAACGTTCGGAATCATGAAGCGTGGAAATAAGGTATAGGCGGTTTTGTTCATGCGGGCAAACGCTGTGATGTACAGAGGCGGCGTCAGACGTTCCGCCTTTGTGGAGCTGCTGATCCAGACTTCGTAAAGGGTTTGACTTGTTATGAAGCGCAGAGATTTTTTGAAATCCATGGCCGCGATGGTCGGTTGGTTTGCCGTCGGCTGCATGCCCGCCAAAGAATCCGCGAAAGAGGCGCCGAAAGAAACCGACCGCCGCGGCTGTTATCACATCCTGCTGCTCAGCGATCTGCATTTGCCCGTGCGGTCAAAGAAGTTCCCCGGGCAGGCGGAGCAAGCGGATGTTTGGCAAAAGAAGCAGCGGCTGCTGGAAACCGTGAACGCCTGGGGCGATGTGGATGAGGCCGCGCTGCTGGGCGACCTCGCCGCCCGCTACGGCAGCGAGTCGGAATTTCATGCGGCGGACGAATATCTGGGCAGCCTGAAGTTCCCATACTATGCCGTGGCCGGCAACCATGACTACGCATACAAGGATGAGCCGAGGATAAACAGCAAGGGAAAAGAGAAGATGGTGCCGGGCACCCTGGAGGAGAAAAAAGCCAAATTGGCCGCTTTCCAAAAGCGGTATAAGCAGCCCGGCCTCTACTATGCCCGCTCTGTGGGGGATTGCCGGTTGCTCTATCTCGTGCCGGACGCCTGCGGTACTTATGTGGAATTTTCGTCGGAACAGCTCGACTGGCTGAAGAGAGAGATTGCCGCCCACAAAAACGGCCCTGTGTTTTTCTTCTGCCATGCGCCGCTGATGGGGACGCTTCGCACCTACGGGAAAAAAATCAACACCCCGGATTTCACGGCGCAGCCCTCTGAAGCTTTGGCGGAAATCCTTGCCGACGTCCCGCCGGGCAGCCTGTGGATTTCCGGCCATACGCACACGCCGCCCACGAACGACAGCTACGCCGACGACAGCGTGAACCGCGTGCACAGGAACTTAGTGAACATCCACAACCCTACCATAGACGCTTCCCATATTTACACCAACTCGCTCTTCCTTTACAAAGACCGCGCAGTCGTCCGCACTTACGACCATAACGAAGATCGCTGGCTCGCCGGACTCGACCGCACGTTTCCGTTTGTCGGTGCATGATTTCTATAGGAAAGGATCAAAAATATGCGCAGCCTGCTGAAAAAGACCACGATCCTCTTGATTTCTCTTTTGCTGCTGACCGTCGCTTCCGTTTCGGAAGCGAAATGGCGGCTCGACGAAGACCCGGAACTCGCGGAGCCGCGAAATTTCCGCATGGCTTCCGACGGCTGGCGCGTGACGCCGGAGGATGCGCCGCCCACCAGGCAGGGACTGGACAATCTTCGCATCTCGGGCAGCGCCCAGTGCACCGCCGCCGGGTTTGCCTCGCTGTACGCGACACTTGCGGCCGCCGCTCCCGGCGCGCCCATCTACGATGTGGATCTGCGGCAGGAGTCTCACGGTTTTGCGGACGGACTGCCCGTGAGCTGGCACAAAGACGGCAATCTGGCCAACGAAGGGAAAACCCCGGAGGAAGTGGCGCTGGACGAGGAAGAACGCCTTGCCGGGCTTTTAGGGGAGACGACGACTTTTGTGCCGAAGGGCAAGACCGACAAACGCCGATTCGAAGCCGTCACCTTTACTCCGGAGAATGTGCAGAAGGAAAAAGAAGTCGCCGAGGCGGCGGGTTTCCGGTACGTGCGGTTTTATGTGACGGACAAGACGCAGCCGGATACGGAGACGATCGAAGCGTTTCTCGATTTTGTCGAGTCGCTTCCTAAGGACGCATGGCTTCATTTCCACTGCCGCGCCGGACACGGCCGGACGACGACGTTCATGGCGATGTACGATATGATCCGCAACCCGGACATTCCTGCGGAGGCTGTTATCGAGCGCCAGCACCTGATCGGCGGCGCCGACCTGACGGCCATGAAAGACGAGGAATGGAAAAACGAGCGGATCGTCCAACGGCTGGAGACGCTGAAATTGTTTTCGGATTATGTCCGGGCAAGGCACGCGGGAGAAACGACGCTCCGATGGGGCGCATGGATAGAAGAAGCCGAAGCGGCTTAAATCAGAAAGGCGGTTTTCAAAATGACAAAAATCATCAAGAGCGATCTGACGAAGGAAATGATCGAGAAGGCTATGCAGTGCAAGACCGCCGACAAACTCTTGGAGCTGGCGGAAGCCGAGGGCTATGAGATGACGAGGGACGAGGCGGAGGCGTATATCGCGGAACTGGCGGACTTCGAGCTGGAGGAGGAAGTGCTTGAGCGCGCGGCAGGGGGATCCTGCTACACCAATATGACGTGCGATGGTAACGAATGTAATCCTGCCCACCCCCATTGCTTCACGGGCGATTCCGAGGTGGCTGTGCCGGGCGGCATAAAGCTCATCAAGGATTTGCAGGTCGGCGACAAAGTGATTACGCTGGACGCGGAAGGAAATGAGATCGTCGGCACGGTCACGGAGGTGATGACGCCGCAGGCGGAGGAGATTTTCGAGGTCGCCTTCTCCGACGGAACCGTTTGGCGCACGACGGAAAGCCAGACGCTCTACTTTGGGCACGAGAAGAACTGCGCCGTGAAAGAGGCTCTCGGGAAAACGGTGTTGAAACGAGGCGGCGCGACGGCGACCGTGACGAGCGTAAAGCCTACCGGCACCTTCGAGCCCGTCTATGATGTGCTGATCGGGGAGGAAGAGGACGAGGACGTCATCTTTGTGGCGGGCGTCGCCGCCGAGGGCTATTTCACGAAAGGGGAACGGAGCGAGGGACTGCAAGGGAAAACTGTGGCGTGAGCAAGGCGTCCTTGCTCCTGGTCGCTGAAAGAAAAATTTTTCGAGCGTGTCAATTTTGGCGCGACTGATTTGTTACAATTAATAGATAGAGGCAATTCAAAACATATACCCAAGGAGGCTATCAAAATGAAAAAGATCAACAGGAACGAACTCACGAAAGAAATGATTGCCAGAGCAATGCAGTGCAAGACCGCCGAGGAGCTGATGGCGACGGCGAAGACCGAGGGCTACGACATGACGAAGGACGAGGCGGAAGCGTACATGGCGGAGATACACGACTTTGAGCTGGACGACGCGGCGCTTTCCAATGTGGCTGGCGGCAGTTGCTACACGGAATGCCCCCTGGACGGCCCCATGTGACAACGGGAGGTTATGCCAATAAGGATCGTGCAATAAAGCATAAACGGAGGATATCAAAATGGCAAAAATCAACAGGAACGAACTGACGAAGGAAATGATTGAGAAAGCGATGCAGTGCAAGACTGCGGACGAGCTGATGGCGCTGGCGAAGGCCGAGGGCTTCGATATCACGAAGGAAGAGGCCGAGGCATATATGGCGGAGATGGCCGACGTCGAGCTGGACGAAACGACGCTTTCAAAAGCGGCGGGCGGCATCTGCTATATGGAGGACTGCCCCAAGCACACGATGGCCGACTGAGTTTATTAAACTTATTGGGAGAGGAAAAGCATGAGAGTCAGCACATACGAAATAGTCCTGCCTCTGATCGGCAATGACGACAAGAAGATCGAGGGAAAATCGCTTCTTGTGAACGGTATGTACGGCGCGATTGACGTGGTGGACACGGAGACCGCCGACAAGCTCGAACAGGGAGATTTCGCGGAAATCCCCTTCGCGCTGCGGGAGCGGCTTATGGCGCGCGGCCATATCACGCGGAAGGATGAGGAGGGCGAGCTGGCCGACGCAAAACTTCTCGGTCGCGTCTGGAACAAGCTGGTAGGCCATGCCGGCACCGGACCGGTCATCCTGCCCACCTACGACTGCAATTTCCGCTGCCCGTACTGCTTCGAGCGGCATCGGCTGACCCGCGGGCAGGAGTGGCTCGGTCATGAGATGAAGCCGGAGATGGTGGAGGCGGTTTTCGCCGCGCTCCAAAAGCAGAGGGACAAAGGCCATAAGATCAACGGCGTCTCGCTCTACGGCGGCGAGCCGCTTTTGAAGGAAAACAAGGACACGGTCAGGAACATCTGCGAGCACGCGAAAGCGATGGGCCTCGGCCTTTCCGGCGTCACCAACGGCTACGACCTCGACAACTATATCGACCTGTTGGAGGAGTTTGAGGTCTCCCAGCTGCAGGTCACGGTGGACGGCGTGGGCGCGTTGAACGATTGCCGCCGCCTGCATCGCGACGGCGTGCCGACCTACGACAAGATCCTGCAGAACGTGAAGCTGGCCCTCGACCACGGCGTCGACATCAGCCTGCGGGTGAACACGAACGGAGATAATATCGGCGGCGTCAAGGCGCTGATCGACGACCTGGC
Organism: uncultured Selenomonadales bacterium; assembly: GCA_900321035.1. Taxonomy (GTDB): domain Bacteria; phylum Bacillota; class Negativicutes; order Selenomonadales; family Selenomonadaceae; genus RUG12372. Next base: position 36,807 of record ONUH01000018.1, read on the forward strand.
GGCCCGGGGACTTCAGGAGGCCGCGCCGGAAGAACGGGAAAAAGCGCATCAGGAAGAGCAGGCGGCGAAGAAGGCCGGAAAGCCGAAACCGAAGCGCAAAGGCTTTTTCTCCTATTATTTCAAAGCGGTTTCGGAGCCCGCCGACTCGCCGACGAAGGTGACGGAGCAGCAGGTGATGGACGCGATCCTTGCGGCTGGTATTCCGCCGCTGGAGGCCATCAGGAAGCAGAGCCAGTATTCGATGCCCATGCACGGGCTTACCGCCGCCATGAAGCAGGAGGACTATCCGAGCTTCGCACCGTCCTTCTGCGGCGCGGAGCAGGGAATGCTCTGCATCGCCCCCGACGGACTGCTCTATTCCTGCTGGGACCTCGTGGCGATGGAAGAGCAAGCCGTGGGCTTCACCGACGAGGAGATGGGCCGCTTCTTCTTCAACTTCTCGAAAGCGAAATGGCGGACCCGTACCACGGACCTGATGAAGCCCTGCCAGACCTGCCCGTATATCTTCATCTGCCGGGGCGGCTGCGCGCCGGAGGCGTATCGGAACCACGGCAGCTACTTCCGCGAGAACTGCGGCGAGTCGAGGGAGATTTTCGCCTTCGTCGCCCCCCGCGTCGTCGGGAAGAAGTGGGAAGAGACAAAGGAAGACGAACTTTCCGTTTCGCTGGCGGGTCCGGTCTCCCGGCTCACGGAAAAGGAACGCGAGACGCTGATGACGTCCACGAGCCAGCAGGAAATGTTCGATATCATCAAAGAAGCGGGAATTTTCTTCTCGGAAGAGAAGAATGAGGAGAAACAAAGATAAGGAGGCTTTATCCAATGGCAAAACAGCTGAAACGGGAAGAATTGACGAAGGAAATGGTGAAGAAAGCGTTGCGCTGCAAGGACGCCGACGAACTTCTTGCCCTGGCCAAGTCCGAAGGCTACGAGATGACGCGGGAAGAGGCCGAGGCGTACATGGCGGAGATCAACGACTTCCAGCTGGACGACGAGGCGATGAAGGCCGTGGCGGGCGGCGTCAAGACCTGCTACATGGTCGACGGCTGCGCGTTCAAGTGCGGAACGTTGAAGGATTGCTAAGAAGGCATGACAAGGGGAGGATGTCATGAGGAAATTATTTGCGGCGTTGTGGGCGACGCTGATCTTTTCGTTCGCGGTGGTGGGAAGCGCGGCGGATTCCGGGGCGGGGCAAAGCGTTTCCCCCGACGATCCGACCGGGTTCGTGGAACTGGCGGAAGCCGTGCCCGACGTGATTTTGGAAGTCCGCTACTATTCCACCTACAATTTCGTCGGCGACCGGATCGACGGCTACGAAGCGCCATGCGTGCTGATGACGCGGGAAGCGGCGGCGGCTTTGAAGGCGGTGTCGGACGACGTGATGGCGCAGGGCTACCGTCTGAAGGTCTATGACGCCTATCGTCCGCAAATGGCGGTCAGCCATTTTGTGCGGTGGGCGGAGGATTTGGAAGACACGCGCATGAAGCCTTATTTTTACCCGAACGAGACCAAGGACGTGCTCTTTGAAAAAGGATATATCGCCGCAAAATCGGGGCACAGTCGGGGCAGCACCATCGACCTGACGCTGTTCGACATGGCGACGGGCAAAGAAGTGGACATGGGCGGCACCTTCGATTATTTCGGTCTGGAGAGCCATCCTGACTGGTGCGGCAATCCCGATACGCGGAAATATGAGGGCAAGGCGCAGGGCGGAATCACCGAGACGCAGTTCCGGAACCGCATGATTCTCCGGGCGGCGATGCTCCGTCACGGCTTCAAGCCCCTCGTCGAGGAATGGTGGCATTTCACGCTGGAAGACGAGCCGTACCCCGACACCTATTTCACGTTTCCGGTTCAGCGGCTGGGCGCCTGAGGGGGCAGGCCGCGAATCCTTTTCGCCTTTGTCGGTTTTTAGGAAAGACGTCCGTTGACGGAGGCAAGTGCTTCCGGAACGATTTTTTGCAAGCGCGGAGAATCGGTCTGCATATAAAGGGCGCGCCGTTTTCTCTTTTGGAGACGGCGCGCTCTTTTTTCTAAAAAATCCTTCAATTCCCTTTGTATGGGAAAAACGAAAGTAGTATAATTATGATAGATATCTGAAAAGGAAAGGGGCGATGATGAAAAGGACCGGCGCCGCACGGTTGAGGCGCCGGCGGCATTGGTTCCGGCAGTTTTCGGTACCGGCTGCACTGCGAACAGGTCCGACGCTTCGCAGGTTTCGCACCGGGAGCCGTGCGGAACAGAACAGAAGAGGAGAGGATCATATGAAGATCAAGCAGAAATTCGTCATGCTGGCGGGTGTGATCGGCGCGGTGATGATCATCATCTCCGTCATCGGGTACAATACGGCCGCGAATTCTGTGGAGGAAGCGGCGCAGAAGGAACTCCTGGCGAATATCGTATCCAAATCCGACGAGGCCGAATCTTGGCTGGCCTCGAAGGCGCAGTACGCGAAATCCATGGCGGCGACCTTTTCCAAGATTAGCGACGACGCCACGGTGAAGCGGCCCGAAATGTTGACCGGCATCTTGGCCGACAAAGAATTCCAGGACGCGTATCACGTCCGTGAGGACGGCTGGGCCTGGGCGCTGATTGCCGGCGATTTGAACGGAAAACGGGAATGGCGTGAACGCCCGTGGTATATCGAAATCAAAAAGACGGGCAAATTTGAATACACCGATCCCTATGTGGACGCCATGACCGGCAAGCTCGTCGTCTCCGCGACCATGCCGTATTCCCGTCAGAACGGCGTCGGCGGCGGCATCTGCCTCGATATCCGCATGGACGCGATTCAGGAGCACGTCGGCCGCATCAAGTTCGAGGGCGAGGGCGTCGGCTACATCCTCAACCCCAAGACGGATTTGATCAATGTTTCCGCCAATGCGGAACAGAATCTCAAGAAACTTTCGGAAAGCCCGCTCTTCCGCAATCACGTCGATGAGATGGTAAAGCAGAAAACCGGGTTATTCACGGAAATCGTCGACGGCAAGGAACACCTTGTCGCCTATAACGTCATGGCGCTTACGGGCTGGATCACGGCCATCGAGCTGCCGGCGCTCAGCTCCTTCGGCGGCGTGGCTAAGCTCCGGTATCTCTACATCGGCCTCACGGCCATCGGCGTCCTCCTTCTTACCGGCTCCCTGTTCTTCTTCGCGAACGGCGTTGTGCGTCGTCTCGGCCTGTTGAATCAGGGCCTGCATGAAATCGCGGAAGGCGACCTCCGCATGGACCCGCTGGAAGTCGATTCCACCGACGAGTTCGGCGAAATGGCGACCGAGTTCAACCGCATGAAGGAAAACGTCTATAGCTTGATCGTCAAGATGAAGAACAGTTCGGAGCAGGTCTCGGCGGCCAGCGAAGGGCTGGCGTCGAGCTCCCGTCAGGCGGCGGAGACTGCTACCAATGTGACAAAGACGGTCAGTGTGGTGGCCGAAGGCATGGAGAAACAGCTGAGCAGTGTCGACGCCACGAAACAGACCATCGACACAGCCTTTACCGATATCGAGGCGATGGCGAAGCAAACGGACGAAGTCTCCGAGAGCGCAAAGCAGATGGCAGACGCCGCAGCGTCCGGGGCGCATCTGATGAACGAAGCTATCGCGAAAATGAGCGGTATCGAAGGCAGCGTCTCGGCTTCCGCGGACGTCGTCAGGAAGCTGGGGGCGAATTCGGCGCAGATCGGGCAGATCGTGGAAACGATTTCCCAGATTTCGGAGCAGACAAACCTGCTCGCGCTGAACGCGGCCATCGAGGCGGCCCGCGCCGGAGAGGCCGGCCGAGGGTTCTCGGTCGTCGCGGAGGAAGTGCGGAAACTGGCGGAGCAGTCTTCGGCGGCGGCGGACAATATCTCCCTGCTAATCGGGGACGTCCAGAGGGACACGGAAGCGGCGGTCACCTCTATGGAAGGCGGCACGGGCGAAGTTACCAACGGCCTCGCGTCCATTCGCGCCGTGGCGGAGCAGTTCGAGGAAATTAATCGCCGCGTGGCGTCGGTCAACCATGAAATCTCCGAAATCAAGCAGTCGGCGAAGACGATCGACAACGGCATGAAGAATATCGTCATGTCGATCGACACCATCGACACTGTGAGCCGCGAAGGTTCCCAGAACACGCAGGTGATTTCGTCGGCGGCGGAGGAGCAGTCCACGGCGTCTGCGGAAATCGCGTCGGCAAGCAACGCGCTTTCCAATCTTGCGGTGGAGCTCAAGAACGCGACGTCTGCCTTCAAGATTTAACAGAACCGGTACATGCAAACGGCGCGCGGCCCCGACGGTTTTGGCGGCGCGCCGTTTTTGCGGCCCGGTTCGGTCGGGACTGTCGCTTCTCGCTGCGGGAGTAACGGGCGTGTATGCCGCGTATCGGGAGCGGCCCTCTGCGGATGAAACTCTGCGAAAGGACAGCGAGCGTCCAAATACATCTCATGGAAACGGCTGGGAACCTGCCGTCAAAACAGGCCAAATCCAAGACCGGGAGGAATTGCTGTGATTTCTTATTGGTGGCCGCTTGTTTTGGTCATCGTTTCCAACGTGCTCTATCAGATCTGCGCCAAGTCCGTTCCCAAGGACGTGCATCCCTTTGCGTCCCTGACGGTCACCTATCTCGTCGGCGCCGTCGCCGCGGGGATCCTTTACTTCTTCTTTGCGCCGGGGGAAAGCCTATGGAAAGAATACGGCAAGCTGAACTGGGCGCCCGTCGTCCTCGGGCTCGTCATCATCGGGCTGGAAGCCGGGTGGATTTGCGCCTACAAGGCGGGCTGGCCCGTCAGCGTCGGCTTCATCGTGCAAAGCGCGTTCCTTGCCGTCGTGCTGCTCCTGGTCGGCTACGTTTTGTATCATGAGCCGCTTTCTTGGAGCAAGATCGTCGGCGTGGTCATCTGCCTGATCGGTCTCGTGTTTCTGAACCGATAAAAAACCGAATAAATCAAACAACGGCGCGCCGTACCCGACAAAGGGCGGCGCGCCGTTTTGCGCATTTTTTACATACAGAGGTTTTCATCGGGGGATATTTTTCTTTCAAAATCTCGCCCGCGCGTGGAAAAAAGAGCGTATAGTATTGATATGGGGAAAAACAAAGGGAGGCGCATGTCATGAAGCCGGTTTTCACGAAAGAGCAAATCCTGTCCGCGTTCGAGAAGCGAACGGCGTCCATCATTTTCAGCTATGGGGCATTCGATATATTCGGACTCGCCTGCCTCATCGGCGATTATGCGTTCCGGTTCGACCCGGACGCCAATCCGCTGCAGCCTCTCAGGGAATATTACGACACGCACACGCAGGAGGAAATGGCGGAAAAAGTCTGCGCGTGGCTGAACGGGGAAAAGACGCCGGAGTGGAAAAGGGAATACTTCGCGAAGGAGCTGGAGAAAGAAGCATGGGAAGTCGAGGAGAGATGGGAGTGAAATCCCCGGAGCGTCCGCATCGGTACGACCGCGGCGGAAAATAAAGAAGGGCATAAAAAATCTGAGGTAAGAAAGTAAGAATTTCTTACCTCAGATTTTTTGATGCGCTTCAATCCTACCCCCGAAAGGGGAATTTTCGGCAGTGTGCAGAATCGGATTTTTTGCTGTTCCGTTATTCTTCGTAATGGCCTTTACAGGATATGATTTTGATATTTCCCAATTCGTCCAATGTATAGACGAGACGATTGTAATCGTCGATGCGTCTCGAATATCCGTCCCCATATTTCAAGCGTTCCGGCTTCCCCTTGCCTTGCAGAAGCCCGTTGCGGCGAATATCCTCCAACAGATCGTTGATCCGTTTCAGCGTCTTTTTGTTTTCGGTTTGCTACTCCACATATTCATGGAATCCCGTTTTGGTGAAGGTGAAATCGTTCATTGCTCCATCGCCCTAAGCTCTTTCAGCGTTTTATGCACGACTTCGCCGTTTTCAAGCTGCCGGAAGCTTTGCTCTAACTTTTCAAGATATTCGGCGTTCCGTTGGCGCTTCATCAGTTCGTTGTATTTCGCCTCGGAAAGCATGACAATGTTTTGGTTTTTGGGACGGGAAACAATCAGCGTTTCCCCGCTGTGGACGAGGTCGCAATAATTCTTGAAATTCTGCCGGATGTCGGCGCCCTTGATCGCAACCATACAAATCCCTCCTGTATCTATTTTTGTACGCTTTTTTGTATAGTATATCATACGCTAAAAAAATTTCAAGCACAAGCAAGCAGCCCCCGCGCTTCCAAAACTTGGAAGTTCGGGGGCTTTGCTGTGCTACTGTGGCTACTTGTTCAGTGCTTCCTCTTCACGCTTTGCCGCTACGAGCTCGTCGTTGGCCTCTTGCAATCTTTCCTTGTACGCCGAGATGATTTCCGGATCGCCGGTCTTCAGGGCGTTCAGATAATCCCGCGAGGCCAGTTCCGCTTTCGCGCTGGCGTCATCTACGTTCTTC
>ONUH01000016.1 GCA_900321035.1 uncultured Selenomonadales bacterium
ATGTCGACATCTGTCATCAGCGATTTGATCACCATGACGCCAAGATCGCAGTCCGTCGGACATCTCTTGCACGAATCACACATCTGTTCATATGTGTGGCTGTCACAATCGTCTTTGACTGTGATCTCCATGTGACCCTCTTCAACCTCAAGATCCACTTCATACTTGTCAGAAAAACCGTCGACTCCATGACAAGACACGTTCTTGCATGCTTCTGTAACGGCCGTCTTTATGTCTTCAGCGGCATCAAGGTCAAAACCTGCGGCGGCGGCGATAGATCCTATCGCCAGTCTGACTGATGAAAGATATGCGGGTTTGCCGGGCACTTCGATTTTAAGGTTATCCATGTTTCCTCCAACAAAACAATGTTTTCGTATTATACGGTCAGCTTGTTTATGATACCTCGGGAACGTCTCTTTGTCAAGGATTTTTTCAAAAAAATTTTTAGGAGCCAATTGCAGGCCGAATATTAGAGAAGTCGGTTCCCGCGTTAAAATGCAGTCGTGGAAAATTTGCCTGCGGCAAAATCGGAAACCTCGCATTATTATATGGAAAGTTTCCGGCAAGTGAGGTTATAATATAAAAAACCCGACACAATTTCGTCACATTTTTCGGTTATCATAGAGAAAAACGAGGAGGCGAACCGAATGATCCCGATGCTGATTGCCGACGACAACACGGCAATCGTCGATATTCTGACGACTTTCGCGACGCCCGCCGGATTTTCGGTGACGGCGGCGCGGGACGGCGAAGAAGCTCTCCGGCTGTTCCATGCGCAGCACTTCGAAGTGATCCTGCTCGACGTGATGATGCCGAAAATGGACGGTTTCGCTCTATGCCGCGCCATCCGCGCCGAATCCAACGTCCCGATTCTGATGATCACGGCCCGCGGTGAAGACTACGACCGCATCATGGGACTCGATATCGGCGCCGACGATTATATCGTCAAGCCGTTTTCCGGCGCCGAGGTAATGGCCCGCGTCCGTGCCGTGATGCGCCGTCTGGAACGGACGGCGGAATCCGCGCAGCACGCGCTGTCCTGCGGCAGCCTGACGCTGTACCCCGACGAGATCCGCGCGGCGGTCAACGGCGAGACGGTGCCCCTGACGCGAAAAGAATTCGATCTTTTGTGCCTGTTCGCGGAAAACAAAGGGCGCGCGTTCTCCCGCGACCATCTCCTGGACCGTCTTTGGGGCTGGGATTACGAAGGCGACACCCGGACGGTGGACACCCACATCAAGCGGCTCCGCGCAAAGCTCTCCAAATTCCCGCATGACGACTGGGATATCAAGACTGTATGGGGCGTCGGCTACGCATTGGAGGCGACATCATGAATCACGGACTGACGCGCCGTCTCGTGCTGTATTTTTCCTTGGCACTTCTGACATTCGCGCTTGTCATCGGCGGCGTATTCGGCTTCTTGTTTCGCCGTTACACCCTGGAACTGCATACCAGCGACCTGAGAACCCACGCGGAGGCCGTTGCCGCGTCCCTGTCGGAAAAGGAAAAAACCGGCGCCGCGGGCGCGCCGTCCGACGCCATGCCCCGCGGTCATCACGAAGGACGCCGCAGTATGACGATGCGCCGCATGGGAATGGAATCTCCGTCCGCACAGGCGCATGGCGAAACGAAGGCTCCTGCCGCAATGGGCGCGCATACCTATTGCCGCCGCCGCGTCACCAATCACTCCGCTCCCTCGGCGGGAAACGACGACGACCGGGGCCTTGCCTCGCTGCTCAGCCAACTCAACGCTTTCACAGGAAGCGACGTCTGGCTCGTGGACCGCAGTTCCCGCACAATCACGCTCAGCGGAACGGAAACGGAAACAGATTACACGGAACTGCCGGAATCCGCCGACGCCTTACTGGAAACGGTATTTTCCGGGAAAAGCGTCTCCGGCGAAGATTTCAGTACGCTGCTTGACGTACCCTCCGTGACGGCCGGAGCGCCTGTGACAGACGCCGACGGCAGGATAACGGGCGCCGTCCTGATGCACCGCCGCCTGTCGGACATTCGCGCCAGCGAAGCGGCGGGATTCCAGATTCTCGCAGTCTCCCTCGCTCTCGCGTTCCTGTTGGCGGCCGTCCTGTCCTATTTGCTGGCGCGCCGCTTCATCCGACCGCTTGCCCTGATGGAGAAAACGGCGGCAGCTCTCGCCGACGGCAATTATGAAACTCGCAGCGGCGTCCGGCAGGACGACGAAATCGGCTCTCTTGCCCAAAGTCTTGACGTTCTCGCCCAGCGACTCGAAGACGCTGCCGCGGAACGCTCGAAGCTTGACGCCATGCGGCGCGATTTCTTCGCGAGCATTTCGCACGAGCTCCGCACGCCTCTGACCGTTCTTCGAGGCTCGCTCGACGCGCTCTCATCGGGTCTTGTGACGGACGAGGAAAAACGGCGGGAATATCTCGCGCAGATGGAAACCAGCGCCGTACACCTCACCCGCCTCGTCAGCGATATTTTCGATCTTGCGCGGCTGGAGAATCCCGATTTTTCCATTGAGAAAACCGACGTCGATCTTTCCGACGCGCTCCGGGACGCCGTGCGGTCGGCCCGCCGCCTTGCCGCGCCGAAATCGGTAGATATTCGTTTGGCGGACGTCCCGCCGATTTCCATGCGCGGCGACTACGGACGACTGCGGCAAATGTTCCTCGCCGTTTTGGACAACGCCGTAAAGTTCTCGCCGGAAGGCGCAGCGGTCGAAATCGGCGCCGAGCTTTCGGGCGACCGCTGGCGCATAGCGATAAAAGATCACGGTCCCGGCGTCGCCGCCGACCTCCTGCCGCATATCTTCGACCGGTTCCGCACGAACCGGGAAGGAGGCACCGGCCTCGGCCTCGCCATCGCGCAGGAAATCGCCCGCCGCCACGACGTCGTACTGGAGGCGGACAGCGTCGAGGGGCAGGGCGCTGCCTTCGCCTTTCGCGGCCGCATCACGGGCCGTCCATCGTCCCCCGCCTAATCCGGAAAGGAGTTTTTCATGGAAATCGAACGGCAATTCTTGGTAAAGGACCTTCCCCCGCTGCCCGCCGAGTGCGAAACGATCCGCCAGGGCTATGTGGCGCTCGAACCGGAAATCCGCATCCGGCAAATCGGGACCGCGCAATACGTCTTGACCGTAAAACGCGGCGCCGGACTTGTCCGGGAGGAATGGGAGACCGCCATCTCCCAACGGGAATTTGACATTCTTTCAACGCGTTTGGAACCGGGAACGCGATTGATCGCGAAGCGCCGCTACCGCATCCCGCTTTCGGACGGACACATCGCGGAGCTTCACATCCATGACGGCCATTTATCGGATTTCGCCTACGTCGAAGTGGAATTCCCCTCCGCCGAAGCCGCCGCATCGTTTACGCCGCCCGGCTGGTTCGGACGGGAAGTCACCGAGGACGCCCGCTTTTCGTACAGCGTCCTGGCAAAAGCGGACGGCATGGAACAGGTGCGAAAAATCTTGGAGGAATCGACATGAAACCTGTGGAACTTTCCATCCCCTTCGAGCGCTGCAACAAGCAGGGAAAAATCTTCGCCATCGCAAACCGTCTCGGCTGCGATCTTGAAGGCTACGCCGCGCGCTATATGACCTCGGAGCTGGCGACCAGCGGCAGGGACGACGACTACGCCTACTACCAGATCGCCTCGCCGTCCTATTCCCTCGACCTCATCGAAGACGAGGAGCTTCAGGCCGAAGAACCGACGGACGGGAAATATTCCAACGGAGAAGCGTATTGGGTCGGATTTTTTTACAAATATTTGAGCCTTGCGCTTTCGATCCGCGGCGAAGCGCTTTTGGAAAAGATCCCCTTCGCAAAGATGCACGAATTTTACCTGGCTTTCAACGGTCTTCCAAAGGAATCCGCCGGTCAGGAACTGCTGAAGCTCCTGACCGCAGAAAAAGAATGAGCACGGGGCTTCCGCCGTCCGAACCGGCGGAAGCCCCGTGCTTTTTTCATATCGCAAACGCCTTAAAAAGATTACAGGATATCGATGTATTCGTTGTTCAGCGCCTTGTTCATGCTGCGCACGGCGCAAAATTTCCCGCACATGCTGCAGGTATCGCCGTGGTCTTCCTCCGGCAGCCGGCTTTCCCGGATCGCTTTCGCCGTCTTCGGGTCGAGAGCGCACGCATACTGCGCCTCCCAATCCAGGTTGCGCCGCGCCTCCGCCATACGGTCATCTGCGTCGCGGGCGCCGGGAATACCCTTCGCGATGTCGGCGGCGTGCGCCGCGATCTTTGCGGCGATAATTCCCTGCCGCACATCGTCCACGTTCGGCAAGGCCAGATGCTCCGCCGGCGTCACATAACAGAGGAAGGCCGCCCCGTGCATGGCGGCTGCCGCGCCGCCGATGGCCGACGTGATATGGTCGTATCCCGGCGCGATATCCGTCACCAACGGCCCCAGCACGTAAAACGGCGCCCCCATGCACAGCGTCTTTTGCAGCTCCATGTTCGCCGCGACCTGATGCAGCGGCACATGACCGGGGCCTTCCACCATGACCTGCACGTTATGCGCCCAAGCCCGCTTCGTCAACTCCCCGAGGCGGATCAGCTCGTCGATCTGGCAGGCGTCCGTGGCGTCCGCCAAACAGCCGGGGCGGCAGGCGTCGCCGAGGGAAACCGTCACGTCGTATTCCTCGCAAATGTCGAGGATTTCGTCAAAATGCTCGTAAAAGGGATTCTCCTCCCCCGTCATGCTCATCCATGCGAAAACGAGGCTGCCGCCCCGGCTCACGATGTTCATCTTCCGCCCGTGTTCCCGGATCCTGCGGAGCGTGTCCCTGCCGACGCCGCAGTGAAGCGTCACGAAATCCACGCCGTCCTCCGCATGCAGCCGAATCACATCCAGGAAATCCTGCGCCGTAAGTTCCGCCAAATCTTTCTGGCAGTGGATCACGCTGTCATACACCGGCACGGTCCCGATCATGGCCGGACATTCCCGTACCAGTTTCTGACGAAACGGCCGGGTGTCCCCGTGGCTCGAAAGGTCCATGATTGCCTCCGCGCCAAGCTCCACCGCGCGCATCACCTTTTGCATTTCCATGTCGTAATCTGCGCAGTCCCGCGAAACACCCAAATTCACATTGATTTTCGTCCGCAGCATGCTGCCGACGCCCTCCGGGTCAAGGCAGGCATGATTCCGGTTCGCGCAGATCGCGACCTTGCCTTCGGCCACAAGGCGCATCAGCGTCTCCGGTTCCATGCGTTCCTTCTTCGCCACCGCTTCCGCTTCCCTGGTCAATATCCCTTTCCGCGCCGCATCCATCTGGGTAGTATATGCTCTTGCCATCTTTATTCCTCCCGCAATAAAAAACGACCGCAAGGCCGCCGCCGCGAAGCCGCCCTTGCAGTCGTATCTTCCCTACGTTGGCATTATCCAAATCAGGTTCCCGGTCGAAACGCACAGTTTCCTCTCAGCCCGTCTGCGAGCTCCCGCGTTTTATTTTTTTTTTGCAAAATCCTCTATTTCTTTACCATGAAATGCGCCCCTTTGTCAAGTCATGCGGGGAATCGAACGCCGTCTTGAATCGACAGCGAATTCCCCTTCACGTCGCAGGGCAGATGCAAAACATGGACGCCGGCCTTTTCCGCATCGGCCAGCGCTTCGCCAAATTCCGGGTGCGTGCCCGTATTCGGACGTACCTCGCGGACGCCGTTCATCTGGATGACGAAAGCGACGCCGCACCAATAGCCCCGCTTCTTTGCTTCGACCAGTTCGCGGATGTGCTTCACGCCGCGCTCGGTGGGCGCGTCCGGGAAATAGCCGACGCCGCTGATCTCCAGGGTGCAGCCTTTGACCTCCAGCAGATACTTCCGCCGACCCTTCTCCATGTAAAAATCAATGCGGGAGTCCCCGTAAACAGTCTCCGGCCGGATTCTGTCGAATTCCTGCTTCTTCAGCCATTCCAGCACGACCGCATTCGGGGCCTGGCTGTCCAGGTTCACCCATCCGAGGCCGTTCTTTCGGACGGCGATCAGGTCGTATTGCGTCTTGCGGTTTAGGTTGTCCGCCCTCGCCAGCACGACAGGGACGCCGGGGAGCAGGAGTTCCCTGCACCGTCCGGTGTTCTTGACGTGGACCGTCTCCGTCCCGCCGTTTAGTTCCACATGGGCGACGAATCGGTTTGACCGGTCGAGGAATTTCCCCTTCACGGTATTCGGATACATCATAGAAAATCAACTCATTTCATGCGCCGCTGCCGGCTGCATCGCCTTCCTGCCACCGGTGCAGCAGATCCGTCGGCAGGACCGCCTTGTGGCGGTATCGCTTTCGGCCCTTCGTTTTCCCGCCGTACTCGATGGCCTCGACGGGACAGATGTGGAGGCAGCCGAGACATTCCGTGCAGCGATGCTGCCAGACGGGATGGCCATCGGGCCGCCGGATGTTCCGGGCCGGGCAGACGCCTTCGCAAAGCCCGCAGGACGTGCATCTTTCCGCATCGCAGCGGAAGGCCTCGTCTATGCGCGGCTGCCGCGCCTTCCATTCTTCATGCAGGCGGCGGCAGGTCTTCCGCAAAAGCTGCCACGTATCGTGCGGACGCCGGCCCTTCACGGCCGCCGCGATGGTCTTGAGCTTCCTCTCCGCCAGCCATGCCCGGATGCGGATGCGCCAGTCGGCGGCGGTATCCCGCAGCGGCAGATAGTTCGAGACCAGCCGCAGATACCACGCCGCATCCAATCGCCGCGTTTTCCTGCGAAGGATTTCTTCCGCGTCCGCGAAGGGCGTTCCAAGATACGGGACGCCGCAGGTGGCGACGGCAAAAACATAGGGATTTCCCGCCATCGACAGACGCTCCATGAAAGTTTCCACCTGCAGGGGAAGCCCCATGTAATGCAAAGGGAAAACGAATCCGACGACGTCGGCCTCCACCGCCAAACGCCCGCCGGCAAGCGCCTCCGGAATGGAGCAAAGCTCCGCACCCTCCAGAGAGGCCTGCAGGAATCTCGCCGCATACAGGGAATTCCCCGTCGCGGAAAGATAATAAATGACAGTTTTCATACGCACCCGCCTCACAAAACAGATGATGCTTCCTCCTCGCGCCTCGCCGTCTGCAGGCGGCGCGCAAGCATAGCGGCACATATCCGCCGCATGGTATAATGACGTTATAAGTCTTCAGAAAAGGAGAAAACCGATGACGAATGAAGCACGATCTGCCGCCGCCCAAGGTGTGCGGCGCAAGGGACGCGCCCTCCGGCTTTACAACATCCTGTTCCCCGCGTGGATGTTCTATCTGTTTCCCACCGGGCTTTGGTTCCTCCTCCTGCCTGCGAACTTTGCCATAGACAGTCTGGTTCTTTTTCTCGCCATGAAACGGCTGGGCGTCGAAAAGCCGCGTGACGTCTGGAAGCGCAGCATCCTCCGGGTCTGGGGATTCGGCTTCCTCGCGGATTTCCTCGGCGCCATCCTGACGCTCGCGCTGTTCCTGCTAATCGACGCCGCCCATCTTTCCTGGGACGTCTACCGGTTCCCCGGCACGACGCTGCTGGCCGTTCCGGGCGTCGCGCTCTCGGCCTTCCTCATTTACTTTTTCGACAAGCGCTATGCCTTTTCCAAGTGCGCGCTGCCCCAAGACCGCGTCCGTCGGCTGAGTCTCGCGCTGAGCATTTTCACCGCGCCGTACGCGATGCTCATTCCGCTCTACGGATGAATCCCGCGGCGGCAATCTGCGCGTGTCCCTATCAGGGGTGGGCGAGCAGCGCCTCCACCTGCTCCCGTTTCTCAAACAGGATGCACCCGCCCGCATGATCCTCCAGCAGGTAATCTCCATTCCTCAGGGACGCAAACAGGCGCGACCGCATGGCTTCGCCAAGCGACGAATCCCTGACGTTCGTATCCGAGTAAGGAGAAAACGGGCACGGCTCCGCGCCGCCGTGGGAATTGACATGGAAGAATCCGCGTCCCGCCGCTATGCACCCGCCCGAACTTTTCTCATCGCCGGGAAACGAAAGAAACACCGTCTCCGGACATTCGGCGCGCAAACGCCCGATCTCCGCGCGCAAAAATTCCCGATCTGCATCCCCCGGCGCGAGCTCTCTGCTTTCCTCCGTCACCGGCACATACTCGACGTAAATGACGGCCTTGCAGCCACGCTCCGACAAATCCCGGATAAACGCCCCGGAGGAAACTTCCCGGATATTGTCCGTCGTGACCGTGACGGACGCCCCGAAAATCACCCCTCGCCGGCGGCATTCCTCCATATTTGCCATCAGCTTGTCATAGACCCCGACGCCGCGCCTTTTGTCCGTGGCGTTTTTTTCACCCTCGATGCTCATGACGGGCAAAAGATTCCGATGGGCGTCGAACAGTTCAAAATAGGACTCGTCCATAAAAACGCCGTTCGTGAAAATCGGGAAGAGAATATCGGGCTTCTTCCCCGCCGCCTCGAGGACGTCCCTGCGGAGCAAAGGCTCTCCGCCCATCAGCAGGACAAAACTGACGCCCAGCGCCTCCGCCTCGTCAAAAACGGCGAGCCATTCGTCCGCCGTAAGCTGCTCCACAGGCGCACAGTCCTCCGTAGCGCGGCTGCCGCGTGAAAAACACCCCGCACAGTGCAGGTTGCAGCTCGATGTGATGCTCGCGATCAGGAACGCGGGAATATGACGCCCCTGACGCTCGGCCTCCAGCCGCTTCTTTGAAGCCGTGCGGCTGGCGGCAGCGAACCGGAGCATGAACGCGCTTTCCCTGGGATTCTTCAAAGTCGCCTTGACGGCGTCCGCGACAACGCGCTCGACGCCTCTCGTCAAATATTCCTGCAGATCAAACCGCCGATCCATTCTCTCACTTCCCATGACCGCTCATTTTCCGTCTATACTCGCCAGCAGCCGTTCAAGGCTTTCCGCGAATCTTGCGTCTTCCGCTTCCGTCCGCTTGCGGGGCCCTTTGAGATGATTCCTGTGCGAGGCCCGACGGGCCTTCTTTGCCATGTGGCGCTCCGCGAGCAATCGGTCGATATTCTCGTCCGTGTACTGCCAGCCATCCTGATGCAGCGCGTAGGCCCGTTTCCCGAGGGCCATCGCCGCCACCCCGTAATCCTGCGTGACCACGATATCCCCGGCCCGGCACAGATTGACGAGCGCGAAATCCACGGCATCCGCCCCCGCTCCGATCACCTTCACCTCGCTGTAATCAGAGCGCAGCGCATGGTTCGTGTCGCAAAGCAGCGTAACGGGAACGCCGTGCCGCCGCGCGACGTCTTCCGTCTGGCTGACCACCGGGCAGGCGTCCGCGTCCACAAAAATCCGCACTCGTCACACCTCCTGCATTTTCGCCCATTATATCACGTTTTCAAAACCGCGGCGAAAGAAGCCCGCCAACGCGCATATATCCAGGCCGCCGCGGCCGGCGAAAGGAAACTCCGTCGAAAATTTTTCATGCCGTTCTAATCCCTTGCTCACCAACTTCCAACCTTCGCACGTTACGATACGGGCAAAGGAAAGGAGTTGATCGCCATGACAAGGACTCGTATATTTGCTCTGAAGAACAAGAAGAAACTCGCCGCAGCCGTCGCCCTTTTCGCAGCGTGCGGACTGCTCGCCGGCTGCGACGACGGCCGCCATCATCATCATCCGCCCCATCATCCTCCGCACGAGGAGCACCGCGGCGGCCCCCCTCCGGGCAATCATAACGGCCATCGCCCGCCTCCGAAGGACAGCCGTCATCACGGTCACAGGAGATACGCCGCCTTGGCGGGTTCCTATGCCGCCTTCGCGCTGAACGACGCCGTGATGCCCAAAGGGACCGAGATTTCCCTCAGCGTCGTGCAGGGAGAGGATGACTCCCTGCGTCTCGTCGATCCCACCGGGAAGAAGTATCCCATCCAGTTCGACGCGGAAACAGGCGCCGGCTGCGTCGCGGGCGGCAGCCTCTCCCTGCGGGACGACGGCAATTTCGTTTACAAGGACGCCTGCGGCGGCGTATGGCTCGTGGTGCGTCAATAGCCAAAAGAATACCGGAAGACAAAAGAGCCGAGGCATATCAGCGTTCGATATGCTTCGGCTCTTCCTTTTTCCCGGCGTATCTGTCAGATCCGTTCCAGCCGGTCCGTCGTCTGTCTTCGTGCCAGGAACAGGGGCACGTATTCGACGATGACGTTGGACGTTTCCAGCCCGAACCACTGGATGGGATTCCCGGCGAGGCGGCGGATAAAGTACTTCGCATGGATCAGCATATTATCCCAGAAATCAATATCGCCTTCCTGGGGCATCATCTTCCGGATCATACAGAATTTGAACGAACCTACATTCGACGGCTCATAAATCGAGTGCCGCCGGGTCTGCTTCGGCAGCTCTCCCGTCTCCAAAAGGTCGTGCACGATCTGACGGAGATAGATATTGACGCTCGGCTTCACCTTGAACCCGAGATACAGATTCACGCGGAAAATATAATCCGTGCTGAAGGATTCCACTTTATAATGCTTCTGGTTCGGATCGTCGGTGGTATTGACGCTGATGAACCAATAGGCGT
This sequence comes from uncultured Selenomonadales bacterium, assembly GCA_900321035.1. Classification (GTDB taxonomy): domain Bacteria; phylum Bacillota; class Negativicutes; order Selenomonadales; family Selenomonadaceae; genus RUG12372. Next base: position 10,461 of record ONUH01000016.1, read on the forward strand.
CCGACCGCTTCGGTTCTTTGTCCAGGATCGAATAGAGGATATCCCGGTCGATTTCTTCCGTCTCGTCCCCTTTGACCAGATAGACCATATTGTTGCTGCACAACGGAATGGACTCGTCGTTCTGCAGGTGCTTGATGGCCTGCAGATGCTCCCGCATCTTCAGGAAGATATTCTGCGCCTGCTCGATCTGCGTGCCGCGGTACCAGCTGATCATGATAAAGAGAATCGCCACGGAGATGATAATCGCGACGTAGCCGCCGATCACGAATTTTCCGAGGCTCGATACAAAGAATACGCCTTCGAGCGCGAAGAACGTCACGGCGAACAGCACCGCGGCAATCCATTGTTTGTGAATCGATCCGATATAGACGCTGAACAGGATCGTCATCATCAGCATACTGATCGTAATGGCCAGGCCGTATGCATTCTCCATCCGGGAGCCGCTCTGGAAGTACAGGATGACTGCCACGCAGAAGAACCACAGGATATTGTTCACGGAAGGAATATAGATCTGTCCTTTTGTGTCCGACGGATACCGCACGTTCAGGTGAGGCATGAGATCGAGACTGGCAGCCTCATGCACCAAAGTATAGCTTCCGCTGATCAGGGCCTGGCTGGCGATAATCGCCGCCATCGCGCTCAGGAGGATCGCCGCCGGGCGCATCGCCTCCGGAAGCATCACATAAAAGGGATTGATGCTCGGAATGGCCTGAATGACCGGGTCGCCCTGGTTTTGAATGATCCAGACGCACTGTCCCATATAGTTCAGGATCAGGCAGATCTTGACGAAGGGCCAGCTGACGTAAATATTGGTCCGGCCGACGTGCCCCATATCCGTGTACAAAGCTTCCGCGCCGGTCGTACACAGGAACACGCTCCCCAGTATCATCAGTCCCTCCTTGTTGTCGGGACTGAAAAGGACTTGCAAGGCATACACCGGATTCAAAGCCCGCAGGATGGAAAAATCCGTCATCGTGAAGCATAAGCCGGTGATCCCCAAAAACAAGAACCAAACCACCATGACCGGCCCGAACATCTTGCCGATGGAGCTGGTGCCGCTCTTCTGGATCATGAACAGCGTGCTGATAATCACCAGCGTTATCAGCACGACGACAAGCTGCCCGCTGCCGAGCAGGTCGTCCACCACCTCGATGCTGCGCAAACCTTCCACGGCCGTCGTAACGGTCACGGCGGGAGTCAGTACGCCGTCGGCCAGCATGGTGCAGCCGCCGATCATCGTGGGGACGATCAGCCATTTCCCGCAATGGCGGACGAGGCTGTAAAGCGCAAAGATTCCGCCTTCGCCGTGGTTATCCGCCCGCAGCGCGATCAGCACATGCTTGATCGTCGTCAAGAGCGTGATGGTCCAGATGACCAGCGACAGAGACCCGACGATAAACTCCTCATCCACATAGGCAATCCCGCCGTTCCCTTCGATGATGGATTTCATCACGTACATCGGGGACGTGCCGATATCGCCGTACACAATGCCGAGCGCGACAAGGAACATTCCCATACTGAATTTCCCTTTGCAATCGGTCGGATTCGCCTGCATGTTTCCACCCCAATCAAAAACAAGAATCGTTTTATTTTTCCACAGGGTTCTGTTTCATTGCCGTAGCCATTATGCAGTATTATCTCATAGAAATCAAGTCTGTTTTTTCCTTCCTGCCGTTCTCCCCGTTTCTTTTCGCCGGAATCTTTGCACGAATCGGAATAAGACGCAGGATGCGGGAGCGCTTTTCGTCCGCCAGTTTTTATATACCCGACGGACGCATGAAGTTTCGGAACTTTCCCTTGATTTCGGCACGGCAAGAAAATAAAATATAAGGTGGAAGTACACGAAGAGAAAGGGAGGACAAAAAATGAACAAGCTTATGAGAAAAACGGCTGCATTGCTGATGACGGCGCTTGTGCTCTGCCTGATGACGACCGTCGTTTTTGCGGCCGACACGGACAAAAGCGAAAAAGAGCAGGCAAAAATCGTGAAGGAGCGGGCGAAAATCGACGAACTGTCCGAAAAAGCGCTTGCGAATCTGTACGAGAAGGTTCCGTCTGCAGAGCGGGTCATAGAGAACTGCTACGCCTACGCCACGCTGAGCAATACGGGAATGAAGCTGGGAATCTTCGGGGACGCGCACGGAAGAGGACTGGCGGTAAACAACGAGACGGGCGAACGCCTCTATATGCGCATGAAGGAAATGGGGATCGGCATAGGTCTCGGGGTGAAAGAATACGATCTGATTTTCGTCATTGGGACGGAAACGGCATGGAATTCCTTTATTTCCGGCGATATAAAATTCGCCTCTTCGGCGGAAGCGGCGGCCAACGACGGGGTGACGGGCGATTCCATGGAAGGAGCCTCCATCGCCGCGAACGGCGTTTGGGTCTACCAGATGACGAAAAAGGGCTTGTCTTTGGATGCGTCCATCAAGGGAACGAAAATCTACCCCGACAAGAAACTGAATAAATACGAAGAGCAAGAGGAATAGAAATACCGCTCTTGCTTCAGACGCAGCAGGGAAATAAAATATATCCACAGGATAATATAAAAAACAGAAAGGGAATGATGATGATGAAAACAAACCTGAAAAAGGAGCTTGCGCTGGCTATGGTTGCCGGTCTTTTGACGGGCAGCGTGGGCTATGCCTCCCCCGCTCTGGTGGAACGCGAGAGCCTGAATCAGGTAGCGCTTTTGCAGTCCCTGGCGCAGGGATATTTCGGCGGCACGGTCACGGTAAAGGATATGCGCTCCCTGGGCGATACGGGCATCGGTACCTTCGAGGGTCTGAACGGGGAGATGATCATGCTGGACGGCACGGTCTATCAGGCGCTGGGCGACGGCCGGGTCGTGGTGGCCGACAATAAGGTTGCCGTCCCCTATGCGACCGTGACTTATTTTGACAACGACCTTTCCGTTCCGCTGAAGGACGTCAGGGACAAGGCGGCCTTTGAAGCGATTCTGGACGAAGAAGTCAGGAAGAGCGGGGAAAACAGTTTTTACATGATAAAGCTGCATACGGTATTTTCCTCCGTTCTCTTCCGCAGCGAATACGGCAGCCAGAAGCCCTACCCCACGCTGGTGGAAGCCCTCAAGGGAAAGCAGACGGAATTCACGGCGCAAAACATCAAGGGCACTTTGGTGGGATTGTACTGCCCCAATTATATGGGCGGGCTGAACACGCCCGGCTGGCATTTCCATTTCATTTCCGACGACAAGAAGCAGGGCGGCCACATTTTGGAGCTTTCCCTGAAGGAAGGTACCGTGGAGCTCGACAAGACGGATAAATTCACCATGATCCTCCACAACGATCCGCAGTTCCACCAGATGAACCTGGCCAAGGATATGAGCAAGGACATCAAGAGCGCGGAGCACGACACCCAGTCGGACATGAACAAAGAGGACTGAGTGTTTTGTGAACAGGGCGCATGCACGACGATGGCGAACAACGCCGGCGACCTCGCCCATATCGTCGTGATGCAGCATGCGACGAAGGAGCGTCTCCAAAATTTCCTGGACGACCTTGCCGCCGCAAAATAATGTGACTGGCTGCGGCAGCGAAAACAACGAAGACCGGCCATGAAAAAGCGGACGACGGGGATCTTTCCCCGGCGTCCGCTTTTCTATTTCCCCACGGACAGATTCCGGATGCGGGGGCGGTCCTAAATTCTCTTTTGCGGCAGGAAAAAAAGCGTATTTCGCGAATTATTCCAGTAAGAAGTTCCGATTCAATATGAGGGGCCTTCTAATACTAATCTCCGACTAAAAAATATAAAATTTTTTAACCGGAGATGCGCCTGCTGCGCAGGCTACATTTGCGCCGTAGGCGCAAATGACATCTCATGCAATCACTGTAAGAAATCAAAGATTTCTAACAGTGATTAGTATAAAAACTCCCTCCGTCAGCCCTGCGGGCTGCCACCTCCCTCATAGAGGGAGGCTCTAAAGGCAGCAATGAAGCTCTCTCTTTGAGGAGAAACAGTCCAGGCTGTTTCTTGGCACGAAGTGCCGGGAGGAGTTCACGAAAGCGTAGTTTTTAGAGGTTCCCATGAAGTAACTATACTGCAACGAAAGGACGCCCTGCTTTCGCAAGGCGTCCTTTTGTGGATATCGCTGCCTTATGCTATTTTTCGCGCAGCCAGGAGCACCGGCTCACATATGCCAGGAACAGCCGTCTACCGCATAGCAGGTGTCCTTGCCGCCCGCCGCCTTCTCCAGCGTCTTCTCGTCCATCTCGACGTCGGCGAGTTCCGCAAAATATGCTTCCGCTTCGTCCTTCGTAATCTCGACGCCTTCCGACTTGGCCAGCGCCATCAGTTCGTCGGCAGTCTTGCACTGCATCGCTTTCTCAATCATTTCTTTTGTGATTTCTTTTTTGTTTACCGGCATAGTAACCGCCTCCTACATATTTCCTGTTTCATGGCCTTTGTTATATATACAGGTCAGGGCTTCAAAAATTGACGCTGATGAAAAAAATTTTTTATTATATTATACCATAATAACGATTCTCCGACGCCGGTATTTCCCGCACAGGGCATGCGGCATTTGACAGAAGCTGCCGTTATCCTTAAACTGGAATCAAGCCGCCGCGCTTTTCTGTATTCACCCCATCTCACTTGAAAGGAAACAACTCTCATGGGAATCATTTCGATGCTGCTCTCTCTTATCGTCTTGACTATCTTATATCGACGAATGATTGCAAGGGATGTTCCCGAGGCAATCGGAAGGAAACAGGCGCTCGTTCCGGTCTTGCTCGGCTTCGTCTCTTTGCCGCTGGCACTTATTTTCACCTTCGCATGTGTGGGAAGCCTTATACATGCCTTCGATTATACGCCCACAGACTATCCCCTGCTCGCCCAGTCCATCATATCCGCATTTCTATTCGCCGGTCTGACGGAAGAACTGGCAAAATTCCTCATGATCGCGGCGGCCTTCAAGCTCTTCAGAAGCACCGTGCGGAACGTATACGAATATATGCTGATAGGAGCGGCCGTAGGCTTTGGATTCACGCTTCCCGAAGAATTTCTGTACGGTTCTGATTTGATCACGTTTCTGCTTCGGCTGGATTTTATCGCCGGACATCTTGTATTCGGACTCATCATGACCTATTACCTTGGCCTGGCAGAGCACAAGAAAATCGCGAACCAGGGCTCGTCGGCCAAAGAATATCTCTTCGCGCTTCTGATTCCGATCCTCCTGCACACGCTTTACGACGCCTGCACGGCAAACAACAAATTCCTGTCTCACAATGATGAAAATATGCAGAGCATCGGCATAATCATAGGGCTTGTCTGGTCGCTGGCCGCGTTTGTCGTCCAAATCATGATCCTCCTCAAATACAAAAAGAACGCGGAAAAGCTCTGCTCTCTTCGCCTGCTTCCGGAAGCATCCTGACGCGGCCGTATTGCCGCCCCGCTGCAAGCCGGGGATGAAAAGCCCGGGAGTCGATCGGCATCACTGAGCGTGAGGATGACTGCAGAATAAGCAATTCAGGAAAGCCGTGCCGGTTGTTTTGTGCTATAATAAAGCCGAGGTGACTGCGATGACCGCAACGTCCTGCAAAGAAATCACTGACGCCATGCAGCGTCAGGAAATCCACGGATATTATCAGCCTAAATACGACGCGACCACGGGGAAGCTCGCAGGCGCGGAGATACTTGCCCGATGGGTCAAACCGGATGGAAGCATGTTATTGCCGCAATGTTTCGTCCCCGTCCTCGAAACCTGCGAATCCATCAACACGCTGGATTGGCTCATGGCGGAGGAAGCCTGCCGCACGATCAAGGCTCTGGGGCGTCATGCGATCCCGATCTCAATCAATTTCTCCCGATACCATATTCGGGAAGCAGATTTCTTTACGCGCCTTTCCGGACTCCTCCAAAAATACGGGACCGACCCTGAACTGCTGGAAATCGAAATCACCGAATCTGCCCTGATTGATGAAAATGAGCATATCCTGGAATGGATCAATCAAATCCATTCGCTGCATCTCAAGGTCGCCCTCGACGATTTCGGAAGCGGCCTGTCCTCCCTGCAGTTTATGAAGGATATGCCCATCGACGTCCTGAAGATCGACAAATCCCTGCTCAGCGGAAACTGCGCGACGGACAAGGAACGAATCGTCCTCGAGAGCATCTTCTATTTCGCCAACCGCCTGCACCTGGACACGGTAGCGGAAGGCGTGGAAACCGAAGAACAGCTTGGGTTCCTGAAGACCTGCGACTGCAAGAAAATCCAGGGATTCTACTTTGCGAAACCCCTGCCCTGCAAGGACTTTATCGCCCTATGCCAAAAGGACGCCGTGAAAAAGGTGGAATCGTTGGACATCCTTGAATTCCAGACGCCCGTCAGCGCAACACAACTTCTTCTGTCTGCCGTCTTCCAAAAATATCCGTTGGTCATATTTGCCAATTTGACAAAGAACAGCTATTACATGATGTCCTACGACAATTTCACGACCAAGGAATGCGCCGCCACAGGGAAGTTTGACGAGCTGATCCGAAATGCGGCTTCCACCATCCACCCGGACGACAGGGAGACCTTCGTACGAACATTCGACCGGGAAAACCTGCTGAAGATATATCGCTCGGGAACGAACGCAGCAGGCGTGTGGATCAGGCAGATGGGAGACGACGGCGTATACAGGGAAATCGAGTCGATGGATTATTTCGTGAAGAATCCGTCGTCCGACGACGTGCTGGTAATCAACTTCAGCGGCGCTATCGAAGACCGTCACTGAGAAAGAAAACGAAACCACCGCTCTTGCTTGAGCGGTGGTTTCGTTTTTTCGGGGACGACATCCGATCCCGGCTTGCCCCGACCGCCAGCTTTATTTGCCTTCTCGCCGTTTGCAACATCCGGCGCATCAGGAAGCAAGCTGCAATTATTTCCCCTTCTGTATAGGACATGGCACTTCCATCTCCGGGCAGGGGAGGCAGCGGCGCACATAAGCGCATTTTTGGCAATCGGGCGACTGGACGTCGCGCAGGGTGTTCAGCACGGAAGAGCGTTCCCAATATTCCATGATTGAGCCGTATGATTCCGCTTTGCCGTAATCGGCGCATGGGACAAAGCTGCCGTCCGGGCGCACGCAGAAATGATCCCGTCCGGCGGTGCAGCCGCGCGCGACGCCCCGATTGGCGTTTTGCTTCGCGTCTTCCCCGCCCATCATCGCCCGGAGCGGCGAGAAGCAGGACTCCACCTTCAGCTTCATTTTCCCGCCGCCGTTTCCTTCCTCTTCCCCCTGTTTCGAGTATTCATTGATAAACTGCGCCGCACTTTCCATCTGTTCCCGCGCGGGCAAAGTCCGTCCCGGAGTCCCTCCGCTGACGATAAGCTCCCGAAGGGCGAAGGGCTCCAGCCCCTGCACGACTTCCGAAAGTTTTTCCGCGTTTTCCCGCGTCATGATCCATCGCGCAGCCGTCCGATCGGAAAGCCCCGCCCGAAGGAGCGCCCGGATGGGGTCCGTCGGCTCGCCGTCCTCGCCAAGCTCCGCGATATATGCCTCCGCGCCGAGAGCGAAAATCTCCCCCAGACGCGAATCGGGAATGCTTTCCGCGGGCAGGACCACCGTCGCCGAAAGCCCGCCCGATTTGCATTCCGCAAGCAACCGGTCCAAATGCTCATACGCCGCCACGTCGCCGAGGAAGCGCACGCGGCGGATCCTTTCCTTCCTGCACTCATCAAGCCGCTTCAGCGCCTCGCCCGCGGGAAGCGACTCCTTCCCGTTCTTCAGCATGAAGTCCACATAAACGGGACGCTCATAGGCGTCGAAATAATGATGGTGGACGTAGGGCGACTGCTCTAAGTAGGCCTTCGCCTCGGCAATCTTACCGTCCCGATAGTTCAGCTTGAAATAGGCAATCAGCGACTGGATGAACGGATCGCCGTCGGGGCGGATCCGAATCCAGCGGCGGAGCGCCTCGGCTTTTGACGGCAGGCACAGCCCGGCCGCCTCCAGCCGCGTGATGAACATATCGACGAGCAGCGGATGACGCCAACGGGAAAAGACCTCGACGCCGATTTTCGGCAGCACGCCGTTTTCGCCCAGGTCGATATTGACGGCGATCTTTTCCGTCTCCCGCCACGGCGCGAGCGCTTCGCGCAGCGCGGCCGTGTCGCCCCGCCAGCCGATGGCGGCCAGCCCGTCGGGAATCGTTTCCCACCCCGGAAACATGATCACGAGACGCATGACGTCCAGCTCGCCCCGGCTCGTCATCGTGCCGATCTGCTTGATATTGGCGCCCTTCGGCAATTTTTCCAGCACGCGCTCCAACGGAGCGCGCAGATTCTTTGCCCGTTCCTCGCCCAGGAAAGGCGGCAGGAAAGCATCCCAGGCCGCGGCGTCCTGATGGGTGAACTTAATATTCGCAAAAAGGCAGGGCGAGATTTTTTCGCCCGTCTCTCGCGCTTTCCGAAATTCCGCGTAGTCGATTTCATACCAAAGGCTTTCCAAGTCGGGAATCACTGTCTCGTCGATATTCATGATGTAATCGACATACCGCGCCTCTTCGCCGAGCCGCACCTCCAGCCCCGCGCCGTGGGTGATCGTGTCGCCGTACTGCGCCTTGACGCTTTCGAGGTCGGCAAGACATTCCTCGTCCATGATCTCCGGTATCGGATGACGATGGAGATGGGCGAGAAAATCCTTCATCGGAAGCTCCTGTACGTCCATAGCTGCAATCACTCCTTGCATTTTTGCAAAAAGCGCGGGCAAACTGCAAAGCCCGCGCTTTTGTTTCCTTCCCACTTTTATTATATTCGAGAAAAAACGTGCGCTTCCTTCCTGCACGCGCACGTTTTTTCAAAAACTGCCGGTGGATGACGTCTGACCGCGTCTGCGACGGTCTTGCTTTTTTGACGCTATGCGCCCATCAGCATCTTGTCAATCTTACGCATCTCGTCTATCACGGTGTTCCTCGGCACCGGCTGCTGGAGAATCGTTTCTTTGGGACTGAGCTTCTTGATAAGGCAGGTAATCATTTTCTTTGCGTTGTGAATGGCGCCGGTGACGTCCTTAAGCTGCTTGAAGGACGGGCTGCGAAGCGGGACCCTGACGCGCGGGCCGCCGCCCGCCACGATGTCCAGTTCTTCCTCGGTCATTACCTTGTTCATGAGTTCTGCGTTCGTCATTTTCAATTCCTCCTTTGCGATTCCTTGATTCGCTTTGTCGTTCGTTCGGTGATAGGGTTCGCTTTTATCTGAGCGCCGCGTTTCTATGTTGTCCATCGGCGTCATCTCCTTTGTGTTTTTCTTTCCGCCCGTATATATGCGCGGGCCGAAAAATCGTGACAAACTTTTTTGAAAAAAATCATTTCATCGGTTGTCAGTATGAGAGCGATACGCCGGAACCATTCTGGCTATCCAGTTTGATCGACGCCTTCTGGCTGACGGATTTTCCGTCCATGCTCCGCTCCACGTTTACGGACGTGGATGCCTTCACCTGCGGCTCGCCGTTCGTTGTGATCGACACCGACGATTCCGAAGTGCTGCTGGCGCTGTAGCTGCATCCGCCAAGGAGCGCCAGGCTGAGAGCGAGGCACAGCAGCAGGAAATATCTCTTTGCAAGATTTTTCTTGTCCATCATCAACCCTCCTGACTTTCTTTCTTTTTTATTTTCTTTCCACCCGTATATATGCGCGAGCCGAAAAATCCTGACAGACTTTTTGAAATAAATGGGCCAACGCAAGAACCGCCTGCACATGCGCGCCCTCGCCCCCTCTTGTCACCTTACTCAGTCAGCATCATTGCGTACCTTGCGACAAATACTTATAAGCGAAGCACGGAGGAGCGCGGGGCGAGAAATGCTTCCTCCCCGTCGAAACGGGAGCCGAAGGAAGAATGCCCTGATGCCAACACCCCATTCGAGGCACAAAAAAGCCCCCTGCGCTTCGCAGGGGGACGAACTTGCCCAAAGGTCCAGCCACAATCCAAGAGCCACACCACGACCCGAACACTCGCCCCGATTGCCCAGGAAGGGGCGATCAAGTATGCCATGGTCCGTATCTCTGGATTGATTATACCATGTTGGATATTGGTAATCCAATTAATGCCAGTATATCTTTGTCATCGATTTCAGGAAGTCTATACTTCATTTGTCTCGCCTGTAAACTTCGATTTGTTTAACTGGTACTTAATAGTTCTTTGCTTCCAGTTGGGCGAGGTATTCTTCCCATGTCTTTTCATCAATATCCCACGAATGAGTCCACCAGTGCATCATAACAGCATCAAAAGCCTGTTTTTTCCCTCTCGTGAAATCCTTTTTAGGCATATTCCGATATAGGGTAGTTAAACCGAACCGTTCGCCATCGGCTTTATAATCATACTCCCAAAATATTAAGTCGTTCAAATCGTACATTTTATTCTCAAGTAGTGAATCGTATTCGTGTTTCCTCTTTTTTCTCGATCTCTCCCATAAATTAGGCGTATCTGAGAAATAGTCACACCATTCTTCACAGAACGCAAGGATATTCACACCATGTTTTTTGAAAGTGTTGGAGATCCATTTATCAATCTTGTCTGTAATATGAATACTTTGTTGCGCCAACGTAAACTCACTTTTTATTCTGTGCTCATCGCGGATGAAGTTATAAATCATTTCACCCTCGCCCTCAAATTCTTTAACCTTTTTTATTGCCTTAGGGTAGATTGCATAAGACAGAGAGCGAAATTCAGAATCTGAATCGAACAACAAGAAATAAGTATCTTCTATAAGGTTTTTGAGATGCCTATGCACATGTTTACCAGTTCTCGAATTAAGCCCGACAAGCCACTCCTGAACATCTGGAGAATACTTGGATACTAATTGTCGATATTTATCCTGTTTCTTCTCCTCAAGGAATGTTTTTTCGGAGTCTGGGTTATTCTCCAGGTAATTGTCGAAGTATTCGAAGATATAGTTTACACAGGTCCGTATGTTTTCACTGCGCTTCGAAAGGTCATATTCATTTAGACTGTCCTCTTTTTTCCTCATGAGGATATATTGTTCTAATGTCATTGATCAACACCCATTTTCGCAGTTCACCAATATCTTCAGACACAGTCTTGTGATTGGCCTTGGGATTGTTTGTTTCACATTTTAACGGTAGTGATGTTTGCGCTATTTCAGCCGCGCTTTGAGACTTGCGAAGCTCTCCAGCGCGCTTTGGAGATTTTCGAGGATTTCGTCCGCCAGTTCATCCGATGGCGGGAGATTGTCGAGGTCGGCCAGCGACTTGTCCTTGATCCAGAAAATATCGAGGCTCGTCTTGTCCCGCACGAGGATTTCCCCCACGGGAAATTTTCGCCAGCGCCCTTCCGGATTTTCCTCGCTCCATGTTTCGGTGCGCTTGTGGCGATTCTTCGGATTGTAGCAGGAAATAAAGTCCTCAAGGTCGGCGTCCGTCATCGGATGCTGTTTCAGCGTGAAATGGATATTCGTGCGGAAGTCGTAAATCCAGACCTCTTTCGTCTGCGTCTCAGCTCCGGCGGGGCGCTTATCGAAGAAAATCACGTTCGCCTTGACGCCCGGCTTGTAAAAAATACCCGTAGGCAAACGCAGAATCGTATGCAAGTCCGTCGTTTGAAGCAGCTTCTTTCGGACAGTCTCGCCCGCGCCGCCCTCAAACAGCACATTGTCCGGCACGACCACCGCCGCTTTTCCGTCGGATTTCAAAATCGTATTGATATGCTGCACGAAGTTGAGCTGCTTGTTGCTGGTCGTCGTCCAGAAGTCCTGCCGGTTATAGACGAGGTCTTCTTCCTCCTGCTCGCCCGCTTCGTTGGTGAAGGTCAGCGACGATTTCTTTCCGAAGGGCGGATTCGTCAGCACATAGTCCGCTCGCCAGTCGGGAGCGGAGAGCAGTGAGTCGCCGCGCGTGACGGGAATCGCGCCGTAAATGTCGCCGATATTGTGCAGATAAAGATTCATCAGGCACAGCTTGAAGGTCAGGGGAACAAGCTCGTTGCCTCGGAAAGTCTGATTCTTGAGAAATTCCTTTTGCTCACGGTCCAGCGTATAATTTTTCGGGTCGGAAAGAAACGCTTGCGCCGCGAGGAAGAAGCCGCCGCTCCCCGCGCAGGGGTCGGCGATGGTCTTCATCGGCTCGGGGCGCAGGCAGGCGACCATCGCGCGAATCAGCGAGCGCGGCGTGAAATACTGCCCCGCGCCGGACTTCACGTCTTCGGCGTTCTTCTGCAAAAGTCCCTCGTAAATCTCGCCCTTGACGTCCGAGGACATGGACACCCATTTTTCCCGGTCAATCATCTGCACGATACGATAGAAAATCGCGGCGTTGTTGATTTTGTTGATGGCGCCTTGAAAAATGCGCCCGAGGACGCCGCTCTGTTTTCCAAGTTCTTCCAGCGTCTTTTTGTACTGATCTTCCAACGAAGCGCCTGTCAGCATGTTCATATCCGCCCAGCCGTAACCCTTCGGGATTCCCATATCTCGCTTATACGGCGGCTTCGCGTATTCATCGGCCATTTTCAGGAAAATCAGATAGGTGAGCTGTTCCAGATAGTCGCCGTAAGAAAGGCCGTCGTCGCGCAGGGGATTGCACATGCCCCAAACCTTGGAAATGATAGAGGCTGTTTCAGTCATTGGACGAGGCTCCCTTCCGAATATATCCTAAATTTCATGCCGCTGCTTCAATTCTCGTATGGATTTATCAAAATCAGAATCAATCGGCTGCGTTGCATTATAAATCTTGTATTCCGATATTGCTTTTTTGTCTGCATCACTTTTGCTGATTTTTCCATTGTCTTTTAAAATTTCATAACGCCGGAATTGTAAAAAGGCATTTATACTGGCAGCAAACTCTTCCATCGTAAACGTGTTTTCTCGTTCGATTAAATCCTCAATATAATCGAAATATCCACTCACGGTTCGTTCCAACTGACGGATTTGTTTTTCGTCCAAATAATTTTTGGCTATTGTAACATCGGATTTCAATATGCGTCCGTCGGGCGAGTCCTTCCATGTAGTCAACCCCATGTGTTCCTTTGTATGGTCGGCATGACTATGTATGATTTCTGCCGCCGTTTGGCCGGTAATGGCATAATGAAACTTATTCTGCACGGTAGCATAGAATTGTCTTGTTGTTTCGGCATTTTTATCGTAATCAATACTGCATTCCGCAAAAATATCGGTTATTTGTTGCCAAATCCTTCGTTCGCTGGAACGGATAGAGCGGACGCGCTCTAACAACTCTTTGAAATAATCTTTATCAAATAAGGCGCGGCCTTGCTTCAGTCGTTCGTCGTCCAGCACGAACCCTTTTGTTATGTACTCTTTCAGGATATTGGTTGCCCAAATACGAAAATGTGTCGCTCGTTTTGAATTAACACGATACCCCACAGATATAATCGCATCCAAGTTATAAAAATTCGTTTCCTTGGTTTGCGTTTGGCCTTGCAGTGCGCCATGTTTAGTGGTTGTTGCAAATTTTGCAACAACCACTTTTTCATCCAGTTCCCCTTCATCAAAAATGTTCTTCAGATGCCGACTGATTCCCGATTTATCCACTTGAAATAATTCCGCCAACGCCTTTTGCGTTATCCATACAGTATCGTCTTTTATTATGACCTGTACGGATATATCTTCATTGTCAATATGATACAGCAACATTTGCATAGATTTGTCCATTTTACATTTTCCCTTCAAAGGCTTCTTTCAAGATACTGTGCCGCAGGGCTTTCGATTGCTCCAAGGCGGCGTCAATGGTCTGCTCGATATTGTTGCAAACGGAAAGGTTTGTCTCAATAGCTCGAATTATCTCTAACTGTATGATTTTTTCTGGAAGAGGTAGCTTTAGCGCAGACAGTACCGATTTATTTATTGATGCCAAATTTACACTTTGCTTTCCGTAATTATAAAAATAATTTCGTGCCTCTTGACTCATCGACCAATAGGACACATATTGCGGTACTGCTTGGTCTGGATAAGTACGTGCTTTGAATACATGGTTTTGATGGACACAGTTTTTGATTTCATTATGCCAGACGGTTCCTCTCCCTAATTTATCACGATCTCCTCCTTCTGTATAAAGGACATCACCTTCTTGTAACAAAAACCGTGATAATTCACTTTCCTTTAAGTCAATATATTTTATCTCTTTTAAGTTTAGAAAACCGTTTTGAACATTCGCGACTCGTAAATAAGGTAATGAAATAATTTTTCCGTTATCAAGATGCCTTCCTTTTGTTATTCCACCGGAAATTTCAGCGATTTGATCTAAACGAATCCATTTTGCAGTATATACTGTCTTGAAGATTTCTGTGATAATAGCCTGACGGTACACGTCAAGCTGTGCTTTTGTCTTTTTCAGCGTTTCCACGCCCGCGTCAAGCTCGGAGAAAAGCTCCTCGATATGGGCGACGATACGCTCCTGCTCGGAAAGAGGGGGAAGACTAAATGTGATTTTAGCTAAATTTTTCCTTGAGATACGTTTTCTGGTTGTTCCGCTTTCATATTTTTTTATTTGAGCACGAAATACAGATGAATTTATTAAATACATCAGATATTGCGTATTGATTTTTGTATTAGAGATTCTAACAATAGCAATATCGACAGCGGTAATATATTTACCTGATAGCGGGAAAATACATGCGCGACCAAGAGGTTCAGGCAAACGGGCAATGAGTATATCCCCTCTATGAAGAAAAGTACATTTCAATTCTTGTGCTTTTGCTTCTGTTATATAGCGATTGGATTTATCCTTGAATATACATTCTCCAATATCCGCTAACTGTATCAATCTGACAGTTCCATTGGCATCTTGATCTTTTTTCTCTATCCAATCCCCGTCACAAAACAAGCCCGATTCAGTTATATCGGTTAAAGTATATTGCATCTTACGCCACCAATTCCACATTCATCTCATGCAAAATATTCTCGTATTCGTCGCCGAACACTTCATAGAACCGTCCCAGCCCGCCTCTATGGTCGAAGGGGCTGAGGTCGAGGTCGTGCGGCTCGATGCTCAGCGAAGCAATGATATGGTCCTTGATCAGCCGCAGCCATTCCATTTGTTCTTCGGTGAAGTGGACAGGACCTGCGTTGCGGCGAAGCGTCCATTGCATGAAATTATAGTTCACCCTGTCCTCGAAGGGTTTCAGTTCATCACCGTAGCCCAGCGCAAAGCGGATAATGGAAATCAAGTCGGTCAGCTTCGCCATCGTGCCGCGCTTCACTTTGGCCGGCTCTTTGATGGCGTAGCATTCCCAAAGCCGCTCGACGGTGACGCCCTGCGCGGTCAGTTTATCGTATAACGCTTTGAGACTTTCGATGACCATCGGGCGGTCTTTGTATCGCTCGTCGTAGATGATACGAAGGGCGATAATCTCGTCCTTGTGCTCCTCGATGAATTCGCGGAAGACGGTAATCACGCGCTCGGCGTTCGCCTGTTTGTTCGCGTCGAATCCGGCGAAAAGCACTTCGTCGGGATTGACCGAGTCGATGATCTGCTCATGGCTTCGCCGCACGTCCTCGATATAGTCGCGGACTTCGGGCCGATGGAAAGGCTGCACGGCTTCACTGACAAGCTCTTTTCGCGCCGTGTCGATGCGGGCGGCTTCTTCGGGCGTCGGCTCGTGCTCGTCCGACAGATCGACGCCCGCTTTTTCGGATATTTTGTCCATGTCAAAAGCGTCCAGGAGATTTTGCGCCATTTGCGTGGCGGGAAGCCCCGCCTTGTCGGTCAGCGTTTTCTGTTCCTTGGGCGTCATTTGCGTATTGAGGCGTATGAGACGATTTGCGAGGGAGGTCAGCGTGTCCTCGTCTTTCGCGCCCAGCGCCACGTTCAGCATGAGCTGATGCAGGCTGACGGAAGGCTTCCGCTCCAGCGGGCGGGTGTCGGTCTTTTTGGATTTCGTGACGCCGACGGCGTCCACGATGACGAAATGGTCTTTGTTTTCCGTCGCGGAGGGCGTGACTTTCCGCAGGTCATCTTTGGAGAGGACGCGCGTGCCGCGCCCCTTCATCTGCTCGAAATAGTTCCGGCTCCGCACGTCGCGCATGAAAATCAGGCACTCGATGGGCTTCACGTCGGTGCCGGTGGCAATCATGTCCACCGTGACCGCGATTCGCGGATAATAGTCGTTGCGGAAAGCGGAGAGGACGGTTTCCGCCTTTTCCGCGCGGCAGGTGATTTTCTGGCAAAACTCGTTGCCCTCGCCGAACTCCTCGCGGACGATTTGGATAATGTCGTCGGCGTGACTGTCCGTCTTGGCGAAAATCAGTGTTTTCGGCACTTCCTTCCGATGCGGGAAAAGATTCGTAAAAAGGTTTTCCCTGAAACTGCGGATTACGGTGCGTATCTGGCTCGGGTTCACCACGTCCCGATCGAGCTTCGCGGAGGTATAGACGACGTCCTCGTCCATTTGCTTCCAGCGCTTGGCCCGGGTCATGCGGTCGCGGCACTCGATGGCTTGTTTCATGATAAATGCGCCGTTTTTGGTGATTTCGGTCTCGATGAGGAAAATGTCCTCGCCGACGTTCACGCCGTCGATGATGGCCTGTTCCCGCGAGTATTCGCTGACGACGTTTTGGTCAAAAAAGGCGAAGGTGCGCTTATCCGGCGTCGCGGTCAGGCCGATGAGGAACGCGTCGAAGTATTCGAGCACTTGCTTCCACACGTTGTAAATAGAGCGGTGGCACTCGTCGATGATGATGCAGTCGAAAAATTCCGGCGGGTATTTGGGATTGTAAACGACCTCTTTCGTCGGCTGGCTGTCGACGCCGCTCTGCTCGAACAGGGAAACGTCTTCCGCCGCTTCGTCCAGTTCCTCGCCGCGAAGAATCGAGTACATGCGCTGAATCGTGCTGATACAGATTTGCACGTCGCCGGGGATGTAGGAGCCTTTCAGGCGGCAGACGCCGTAAAGCTCGGGAAAGAAACGGTTGTCGTCGTTAGGCATATATTTCCGAAATTCTTCTTCGGCTTGCTTGCCGAGGGACTTTGTATCGACGAGAAAGAGAATCCGGCGCATTTTGCCGAATTTCAGCAGACGGTAAGAGGAAGTAATGGCGGTGAAAGTCTTGCCCGCACCTGTCGCCATTTGGACGAGCGCTTTCGGACGGCTCTCCGCGAAAGAGGCGTCGAGATTTTGGATCGCCGTGATTTGGCACGCACGAAATCCCGCCGTATCAAAGGGCGGGAAGTGTTTCATGTTGTTTCGTATGGTGTCCGGCGCTTCCTGGAGCGCGCGCAATGTTTCCGGCCGATGGAAAGAAAAGACGCGGCGCGAGCGGTATTTTGCGTCATGATAGTCGGTGAAGCGCGTTATTTCTCCCGTGGCTTCATAGGCAAAGCGAATTTCATAGTCCGTGCTGACGTATTTCAGAACGCTGTTCGCATAGCGGTGCGATTGTCTTTCGACGACGGTGATATTCTCACCCGCTTCGTCCTTTTTCGCTTCGACGACGCCGACGGGCACGCCGCCCACGAAAAGCGCGTAATCGACCGGCCCGGTGCTGGTGGGAAATTCCCGCACGGCAACGCCAAGCGCAGCGGACGGATTCAAGGTTTTCATATCTTGCAGCGTCCAGCCCGATTGTTCCAGTTTTTTGTCTATGTTTTGTCTGGCTTTTGCCTCCGGCGTCATTTAGTTTCACCTCGCCCAAAGCGTCGTTCTGTGCCTATCATAGCATGAAACAGCGGGAAGCTCAACGAAAGAAGGAAAATTCGCAAAAAATCGCCTGTATTTCCCGCTTACGGCGAATTATCCCGTTATTATATGATATGCAAAAAAAAGCTATGCAGTGTTGAACTGCATAGCTCTTTTCGCTCGGAGATTATCGGTTTTTTACAACATCCCTATTTCATTCCTGCACCAGCAAGCGGTTCTTCTTCGTATAAAACGCAACTTACCGTTGAACCCTCAATAGTTGGATTCTACCTGGCTGCAGCTGCTTGTTATACCGGCTCCGCCGGCAACGCGTACGAGGGCTCCGTCTTCAAGCTCACACTCTGACAACTCATTTGATATAAAACGACATTTTATCGGACAATTGCACACGCAACGCCGCCTGCTACTTTTTCTAAATCTATTTCGTCCAATTCAAAGTCGCCCATCTTATCTAAACAGGCTTCCGCATCTTCTTTTGTAATCTCCTTGCCTTCCGCCTTTGCCAACGCAATCAGTTCATCGGCATCCTTGCACTGCATAGCTTTTTCCAGCATTTCTTTTGTGATCTCGTTTTTGTTGATCGGCATGACAGAATCCCCCTTTATGTCACTTATACATAACCCTTTTACAGCCATGCCTCGGCCTTGCAGTCCGAATAGCAGCCGCCGCCCGCTACATTTTGCAGCGTGTCGGCGTCAAGCTCAAAGTCGGCCAGCTCCGCCATATACGCTTCGGCTTCTTCCCTGGTCATCTCCATGCCGCGGGTCTTTGCCAGCGCGATCAGTTCGTCGGCATTCCTGCACTGCACAGCCTTCGCAAGCATTTCCTTCGTAATATCCTTTCTGTTGATCGACATTGTGGTATCCTCCCTTAATTGTTAATATTTACATGCTTTTAATTATATATACAAGTCAGGGGCGTCAAAATTGACGCTGACAGAAAAATTATTTTTAATTTTATCATACCCGTCTTTCTTTCTGCAATGACGCCAACGAAAAGAAGCGCGCGTACAAGCAAGCGACTTCTTTAATTTGCATGAGGAAATAGTATGATGGCCATTAAAATTCACTATCACAACTCTCTTGCCGTCCCTTTTGCAAATCATTTTCTTGCGCGGGGCGCCCAAATGCCGAAATATCAGCCGCTGTGACAATTCTTTAGAAAAATGCGTACTGAAAATTTTATCGCGTTTTGTAAAAAATTTTCAGTGTAGTGAAAATTTTATCATGCTTTGTAAAAAATTTTCAGTAAGAAATTCTCCGAAAAAATCGCACAATCGTTGAAAACAGTGGTTTTTTGACCACGCGCGCAAAAAAAAATCGGAGACCGTTACATTACGGCCTCCGGTTTTTTATTCATCATGCAGATTCAATTTTTCGGAACCAGTTTTGCATAGGGTTCGCCCATGAGCACATGCCGAAAGGCGTCCTTTGTTTCTCCCTGCGGACAGACCAGAGACACGTCCACGCAGGACTGGAATACCATTACGATGTCGCTGCCGCCGAAGAGGAAATAGCCCATGGGATCTCCTTTTTCGACAACGTCGCCTACGGCAAGGTCCTCTTCCCAGTTGCAGGAGCAGATCTGCGACATACCGATGGGGAGCACCGCCACGAGACCGTATTCCTCCGTATCAAGCACGACGCAGTCCCGGGTCTCGATCATCTGCCAGCCCGGGATGGTATCCTCCAGCACATAACGGGAGTTTTTGGCGTCCCATACGGTGATCCCTCCGGCGCCGTTGACGCCGGGAATCTTCCTGAGCTCAACGATTGTGCCGCTGACCGGAAAGTGATAACGGTGATAATCATTCGTGTCAAGGAAGGTATGCGTCAGCGCGCCGCCTTTGAAGGTGTCGGCGTAGGCAGAGCCCGGACCCAGCAGCTGCGCGATCGAGGTGAAGTTTGCCGACTTGATGGCAACGCCTTCTTTTTGTACCAGGTTGCCGGTCTCGTCGATTTTCCAAAGGCCCTGCGGTTTGGAGTCCGCAGGAGCGACGACCTCTGCGTCGGCGATCGGGCGAACGGAGGGATCGATGAGATGACGGGAAAACCAGTCGTTGAAGGTTGTCCAGACATTTTCCTCCGCGTACCAGCCATGCTGCATATTCATGGTCGGGTCCTGCTTTACCTTCTGATAATAGCTGTCGTTCCAGCTCTCCTCCGTCGAGAGAAATTTCCCCCACTCATCGGAATATTCGCGGCACCAGGAGGCTATGGGTTCATGGTATTGAAGGGTCGGATAATAATAGCCCCGTCCTTCGAGCTCCTCCAGCGGCTGATCAATAAGGAACCAAAAATAATCCACGCTTTGGTCGATATGGCCGTAGAGCGTGGGATAAGAAGCGTCCTTCAGCACGTTCCACGGCATACATGTGGCAGCCCAGTCCAGGAACGCATAAAGCTCCTGAATGCTCTGCACCGGGTTGGTGTTGCGGTCAGGATTGATTGCCTTTGCCTTTGCGATGGATTTTTCCATGAGGGCCATCAGCTCCGGATCGGATTCCAGGCATCTCATCATGGCGACGGCAGGCTTTGAATGCGGCGGATGATGGGAGGCTGCCGCCTGCGCGCTTAAACTGAAGACGACGAGCAAAAAGCCGAGCAGCAGAGCAGAGAGTTTTCTTTTCATAAATGGATTCCCCCTTCATCGGTCTGTGAAAATTGATTTTTGTTTCCCTGACGTCTTCTTTACTATATCATATTTTATTCTTTTTGGCTTACTGTTTTGCATAAAAACAGCTTCTCTGTTATCGTGCGCAGGCTGCTCTATAACGGTCTCCGGCAATGTGAAGATGCCGGACGGTAGAAAACGTGCTATAATCAGGATGGACAGGCTTCAAAAACAAATCACACAAAAGAGATGAGGACATTGTTCAAGCGGCTTGCAACACTGTTGCTTGCGCTGATTTTTTCGGTTGCTTTTATTATTCCGATCGGCGTATATGCACAGGAGGAGAATCAGGAGCAGGAAAAAGTTATTCGCGTAGGCTGGCATGAAGCGCCATACTTCATCACGGACCAGCATGGCAGGCGCTCCGGCTATTCCTACGAATATCTGCGGAAGATCGCGTCTTACACCGGCTGGAAGTATGAGTATGTGACGGGCAGCTGGTCGGATCTCCTGCAGATGCTGAAAAACGGTGAAATCGATCTCATGAGCAATATTTCCTTCACGGAGGAACGCGCAAGGGATCTGCTGTACACGTCCCAGCCTATGGGCACGGAAGCATACTATATCTTTGTCTCGCCCAAAAACGCGGCAATCATATCCGAGGATTATACCGCCCTGAACGGGAAAACCGTCGGCGTGACGGAAGGCGCGATCCAGACGGGAATGTTCCGCAGATGGGCGGATATGCACGATATCCGGGTAAACCTTGTGGAAACCAAAGCCTCCGGCGAAGAAGCGCTGCGCATGTTAGGCGGGCAGCTTGACGCCTTTATCACCATGGATATCCACGGGAATCCTGAAAACGCCGTTCCGGTCTGCAAGATCGGCGCGTCGGATTTCTTTTTCGCCATCAGCAAATCACGGCCCGAGCTTTTGGGCGAGCTGGACGCCGCGATGAACCGGATACAGAGTGAGAACAAATATTTCAACCAACAGCTGCACACGAAATACCTCAAGAGCTTCAACACCGACCGATACCTTACTGCGGAGGAAAGCGAGTGGCTTGCCCGGCACGGAACGATCCGGGTGGGGTATCAGGATGATTATATGGCGTTTTGCGCCAGAGACGAAGAAACGGGAGAACTGACCGGCGCCCTGAAGGATTATCTGGCGTATGCCTCCACTTCACTCGAAAACGTACGTCTGAAATTTGAAGCCGTCCCCTTCCCGACGGCGGGAAGCGCAATAAAGGCGCTGAAGGACGGCGAGGTGGACTGCGTGTTCCCCGCCAATCTGACCGTTTTCGACAGCGAAACGCTGGGCGTGCTCATGACGCCGCCGTTGATGCGCACGGAGATGGACGCGGTGGTGCGCGCGTCGGACCAGAAGGAGTTTTCCCGAAAGCAAGATGTGACGGTCGCCGTCAATAAGGGCAACACCAACTACGATATGTTCATCGAGGATCATTTCCCCGGTTGGCGGAAGGCCTATTTTGTCGACACACCGGCCGGACTCGAGGCCGTTGCGGCGGGGAATGCAGATTGTGTCATCATCAGCAACTACCGCTATCACAATATCTCCAAGCAGTGCGAAAAGCTGCACCTGACTACGCTCTATACCGGCGTGGATATGGACTACTGCTTTGCCGTGCGCGAGGGCGACACGGCGCTGTATTCCATCCTGTCGAGAACGGTCGGCGCGGTGCCGGATTCCGTCGTTCACGCGGCGCTGACATATTATTCCACGGAAGACGTGAAAGTCACCTTCACCGATTTGGTCATGGACAACCTGCACATCATCATGACTGTGATCGCTTTGGTGCTGCTGATTATTCTGGCCTTGCTTCTGCACGGCATCCGGGCGGAAAAGAAGGTACGGGAAGAAGAACGCCTTGTCAATGACTTGAACAAGCGGGTTTTCTTCGACGCGCTCACGTCCGTTCGAAACAAGGGCGCCTTTTCGAACCATATCCAGGAGCTGCAGGACCGGCTGGACTGCGGCGAGCCCGTCGAGTTTGCCATAGGCGTCTTTGACTGCGACAATCTGAAAAAGATCAACGACCAATATGGACATGATAAGGGCGACGTCTATATCAAAGCCACAAGCCAGATGATCTGCCGCGTCTTTAAGCACAGCCCCGTTTTCCGGATCGGCGGCGATGAATTCGCCGTTATTTTGCAGGACGAGGATTACCGAAACAGGGATGCGTTAAACGACAGCTTTGAGGAAGTCGGCAAGGAAATCTGTGCCGCCGCCGGGAATCGGTGGGAACAGCCGAAAGTCTCCATCGGCATCGCGGCATACGATCCCGCCTGCGATACGTCGGTCAACGACACGATACGCAGGGCGGATGAATGCATGTACGAAAACAAACGTATCAGAAAAGCCAATAGAACTGATTGAGGATGAGATTGAAACGACTGACGCGAGGCTTGCCGTCATCGAACGGCACATCAGGGAACAGCCGAATATCGCCGCAGCAAGTTCATTTTGGGCAACAAAAACCGGAGGCCGCTATAGAACGGTCTCCGGTTTGTTAATTCTTATTCGTTTACAATCAATCCCTGCAGGGGCAAGTGTCAACGCCGCAGTCGTCCAGACAATTCCAGCAAGCGCCGCCGGCAACTTTTTTCAGCGCTTTATCATCCAATTCAACATCAGACAGTTCTGCCAAATAGGCGTCCGCTTCTTCTTTTGTGAGTTCGTAGCCCCCCATTTTCGCCAGCGCAGTCAGTTCTTCCGCATTCTTGCACTGCATGGCTTTCTCAAGCATCTCTTTTGTGAGTTCGTTCTTTTTGATCGGCATGATAAAACCCTCCTGAATCATCAGAAAAAATGCCTCTAAAGATAGAGAGAAGTCATCCGCCCAAAAATTGACGCTGACGAATTTTTTATTTTTGCGGACATTTTACGCTGTTCCCATGTATTTCTTCTGCTCATTGCCGTTCTTCCTACCGGATTTTCACGGCCGCGAATAATTTGATCTCTTTCCCCTCCTTGAACGGCGCAATCCTGAGCTCGGCGGGTTTGGGCGCGCCGTCGATCAGGAGGCGGTATTGGATAGTGAAGCTCCCCTTCTCCTCAATCTCCCGCATGATGTTTTCTTTGGAAAACCGCTCCAAAAATCCGGCCTGGTCGTCGGGATACAACACCTTCGGGACATTCTCGATCGACTGCCCGAAGAAATCGTCGCCTTCCTTCGGCGTGCCGAGAGTGGCATACGAACGCGTATATTCCAGGAAATGGCCTGTTTCGGAATTGACCGTGAAGAGACTGATATAGCCGTCGGAGAGCGCCATGACCCTGACCAGCATCGCGCGCTCGTTTTGCAGCTTCTCATAACGCTCTTTCTGCCTCATCTGGGCGTCGATGATGCTGACGCCCAGGATGATCTTGCTGCTGCCCGGCTGCATCCGGGTGACTTTCATATTGACATATACCGGGGCGCCGGTGTCCACCAGACGGTAGGTTGCCGTGAAGACGCCCTGCGCGTTCAGCGCCTTGACGATATTTTCCTTGGAGAAGGCGGCAAAGAACGTCTCCCGATCTTCCTCGTAAATACGGTGAGCGTCCCGTCTGCTCGACTCGAAGAAGTCCTCGCCGTGCCGTTCCACAGCCATATCCTGCCGGCCGACCAAAGAACTATACTCGACAAATTTATCCGTTTCCAGATCTACGACGTAGATATTGTAATAGTCTGTTGCAAGCGCTCTTGCGATGTCCACATACGTCGCTTCTTCGTTCGGGGTGGAAACAAACAGCACCGCTATCGCCACCGCGACAGTCCCCGTGACCGGATTCACGCCGATCCGCCGGGCAAAGGAATGCACGACGGAGCCGTCCGGCATCTTTCCGTCGTATAATAAATGTCCACCTTGTCCACAGCAGGTGTGGACAAGATTGTGCATAAAACTGCCTTCATATTTACTGAAAGACGTTCCCTGGCCGGACAGGTTAAAATGAAAGAATCTGCTGACGAAATCCCGGTATGATGGATTGCTCCTTACAAAACGGGAAGCATCTCCTTTAATTTCAATGATGGCTATGGGCAGCGAATTGAACGCGTTGTGGAAAGCCTCCTCTTCTTCGCTGGCGATTGCAGTAAGATCGAAAAGATTGATGCGTCCTATGGATTCATAATAAGAGGACTCCTCCGGATTTTCGTAACTATCCATTTTATGCTCTTTGAGCCATGCAAGTATTTCGCCGAAGGGAAGCGGCTTGCTGTAATAATAGCCCTGCAGCTTGGAGCAGCCGTTTTCCTGCAGGAAACGGACTTGTTCCTCGGTCTCCACGCCTTCGCAGATCGTGTCCACACCAAGAGCGATGGCCATCTTGATCAATTCGCACAGGAGCACCCTGCCGTTTTGGCTCTCGTCCAGCTTCCGCATGAAGCCCATGTCGAATTTGATCAGATCGAATTTGATGCTCCGAAGAACCTCCAGCGAGGAATAGCCGCTGCCAAAATCGTCCATCCATACAGGAAAGCCAAGTGACTGGAAGCGTTCAATCTGCGCTTTCATAAAGGCGAAGTCTCTTCCTACGACGCTTTCCGTGATTTCGATGCTGATCCTGTCGCGGCTGACGCCCGCCGCGTCCACACGTTTCCTGACCTCCTCCACGATATCGCAGGCGTCAAAGTCGGAGCGGGACAGGTTCAAGGAATGGGGAACTATGTAAATTCCCTCCGCTTCCTTTGTCTTGATATCCTCAAGGATCTGCTCAAGCACATATAAATCCAGCCGATAGATCAGTCCCGCTTTCTCCAGGAACGGAATAAACGAAAGCGGAGGCATGAATCCCTTGACCGGATCGATCCATCGCGCCAGCGCTTCCTCATCGCAAGCCCTGCCGCTTACCGCCCGGATGATCGGCTGGTAATAGACCTGAATCCATTTTTCCTCAAGGGCCTTGTCAAAATTCTCAAGGATGTACTGCTGTTTTTCGAGATCCTCCCGAAGGCTCTGATCAAAGAAATTGTAATTCGAGCCATAATTTCCTTTGATGGCGTCGCAAGCCATTTTGGCCCTGTCAAAGGCCGAACTGGCCGGAACGTCTTCGATGCGTGCGGGATAAATCCCGACGCAGACAGCAGGATTATTCGCATCCATCTCCTGCCATTCCTCAAACAGCCTGCCAAGGGTTTTCTCAAGGCCTGTTTCCGATGCGACCGCAGCGAAATGATCGGCCCCTATATGGCAGCAGCTTTCATTACGGAACATGCTGCTCAACAATTTGGCAAAGGAACGCAGAAGGCGGTCCCCGTCCGCGAAGCTGTATTTATGGTTATAGTGCTTCATCCCGATGAGATTGATATACAAAAGAGCAGGACTCTCTCCCGCCTCCAGCATGTCTTTTCTTGCACTCTCAGCCAGCTCAAAGAAATAGGTCATGCTTGGAAGCCCCGTCAAGTAGTCGTAACGGTTCTCTTTCAGGATACTGTCCCCGCGGAGCGCGTTGTTCATGAGGCGGTTGAGTTCCGAACCGCCGCCCTCCTTGTATTCTCCTTCTTCCATATACCAGACATGGGCAATAAAATCGTCCGTCCCGGTGATCTCGTGTTCGCCGACTGCATGGACGATCATGTAATCCTTGCGCCCGCGAATCCTTGTCCGATAGATTACGTCAAGCCTGCTGTCCCTGTCGGCGGCGAATTGTACGACAGCATTGCCAAGGCGCGCGACGTCGTCCGGATGGACATTCTTATACATATTGTAATCCATGTCATAATACGCCTTCGCGCAGTCCTTGTATCCAAACAGTTTGCAAAAACCGTCCGAAAGAACGAGGGCGACGACCTTCTTATTCAAATACTGAAAAACAGCAAGAGGCTGCTTCATCTTTTCCATGCAGTCCCGCTGCTCTTTTGTGAATTCGTATTTACCCATACGTAAAACGCCGCCCTTCTCGCTGATTCCCTGTCTATTATCGTATCAAAAGAATCCGTTTACAGAGGAATCACTATCTTGCCGTCATATTCCCGAAATCGTCAGTAATTTAATAATAATATAGAAGTTCGCCATCGATTCTTTTTTTCCTGCATGATATATGTTCGGTTCCGGTACATATCAAACCGCGCATCAGGGAACAGCCGAACATTTAATGGAAAGATGCTCGACGGAGCAGAACATGCTATAATCATGGCAGACAGGACGAAGATTCCCATCAACGCACCCGCCGCTGGAACCGTACGACGATTCACGGCAGGATGCCCGTGAGAATTCCGAAGTCCCTGATTTCGGCCTGGCTTTCCGACGCAGAACGCGCCAAGGAGGTCCCGGCCCCGGCAGCAGTTCCCCTCCGGCAGGAACAATCCTTGAAACAGATGCGTCTGTGAGAATAACGGAACGAGGTAAAAAAATGAACGAATCGGACATCCATGTGATATACGGCTCGCAAAACATCGCGCGCATGGCTTACGAGCTCATGGACGCGATGGACATTGCCGCGAAGCTCCCCAAGGACACGCGCATTGCGCTCAAGCCGAACTTCGCCGTCTCGAAGCCGGCGGATTCCGGCGCGACGACGCATCCCGAGGTTGCCGATGGCATCCTGCAATACCTGACGGAACGCGGGTTCCGCAGCATCGCCATCATGGAAGGCTCATGGGCAGGGGCGGACACGAAGACCTCGTTCCGTGTCTGCGGCTTCGAGGCACTGGCGAAGCGGTACGGCGTCCCGCTTTACGACCTGAAAAAGGACGCTTTCGTCGAACGCCAGGCGGGCGGGCTGACCATCAAGGTCTGCCGGAAACCGCTCCTGGAAACCGACTTTCTCATCAATCTTCCCGTGCTGAAAGCCCATTGCCAGACGAACCTCACCTGCTCGCTGAAAAACCTCAAGGGCTGCATCCCCGACTCGGAGAAACGGCGGTTCCATTCCCTGGGCCTGATGAAGCCGATTGCCTGTCTGTCGTCCATCCTGCGTCCGAATCTCACCATCGTGGACGCCATCTGCGGCGACCTGACCTTCGAGGAGGGCGGCCACCCCGTCCCCATGGACAGGCTGATCGGCGGAACCGATCCCGTGCTCATCGACAGCTATGGCGCAGAATTGCTCGGCTTCTCGGTGGACGAGATTGCTTACCTTCCGCTGGCGGAAAAGCTCGGCGCGGGCAGCACGGATATTTCCAACTGCGTAATCCATGAGCATCATGCGGAGGAAAAGAAACAGACCCTCTTCAAGGCCAGCGGCATTGCCCGTGAACTGGCAAACCATGTCACGGCAGACGCCGCCTGCTCCGTCTGCTACGGCAGCCTGATTCATGCGCTGCAGCGGCTGAGGGAAAACGGGAAGCGCATCCCAAAGGGCATATGCATCGGTCAGGGATTCCGCGGAAAAACCGGCGAGGGCGTCGGCGTCGGGAACTGCACGGCGGGATTCCCGGTACATTTGAAAGGATGCCCGCCGACAGCCAAAGCGATGGCGGATTTCTTGACGCAAGAAAAGGCAGCGCCATGAAAAGGGAGCTGCCCCACTTCACGGTTGGCTCGGCCTACGGCGGCTCGCAGGAATGGTGCACGGAACTTTGGATGTATATAGGCGGCTGCGCCGCCGTCGCCGCCTGCGACAGCAGCATCTATTTCATGCTCCGCAAAGGCCGGAGAGAGCTTTACCCTTACGCCCTGAGCGATATTTCGCGCAGGGATTATGTCGATTTCACGGATATGATGAAGCCGTATCTTTATCCGAGGCAGGGGGGCGTAGACCGGCTGGACATCTATATGGACGGCTTCGGGCAATTCCTGCGCGACCATGGCGAACGAGAAATAGCCATGTCGCCGTGGCCGGGCGAGCGGAGTTTTTCTGAAACAAAAGACGCCGTCAGGAAACAGATCGACGGCGGCTGGCTCATTCCCGCCTTGACGCTTCTGCATATCCACCCATCCATGCAGGAATACGTATGGCACTGGTATCTCCTGAACGGCTACGATGAGCAAGGCGGGACATTCCTCGTCAAGGCGGTGACCTTCGGCGCTTGGCGCTGGCTGGATTTCAAGGTGCTTTGGAACACGGGCTTTGAGCGAAAAGGCGGGCTGGTTCTTTATCGTATGTCGTCAGAAAAAACGGGCGCTCTGTAGCGGCCAAAAAAAAAGTTAGACCTAACCGTATCCGCTGCGGTTAGGTCTAACTTTTTGGGGTCACTACAGACTATTGAATCTTAAATGCCTCGCCTTAAATATCTGTTCTTTTGTAATTTGATTCTCGTTGTTTGCCATAGCAGAATCATCTTACTAACGCAATTCATCAGTTCTTGCAGCCTGTCATATAGCAACCACTCCGCCATATAGGCTTCTGCTTCCTTTCATCGAGGGGCGCTTGTTCGACGCCTATGAGCAGTATTGACGATACGTTCCTGCATAAACTGTAATTTATCCAGCTATCCAGTCCTGAAGCCCTTTAGCTATTTTTTTATTGGTATCTCTACAGTATTCAAGCAAGCCGCCACCAGCCGCGTTTTGAAGCATAGCGTCATCCAACTCTAAATCCTGAAGTTCAGCAAAATAAGCCTCCGCCTCTTCCTTGCTGATTTCAACGCCTTCACTCTTGGCATACTCCCTAAGTTCCTCGGGCGTTTCGCAAGCCATTGCCTTTACGATCATTTCCTTCGTGATTTCCTTCTCATTGATCGGCATAATAGACTCCTCCCTTATCTGTTAATTATTTAATGCCCTTTAATTATATATACAAGTCAGGGCTCCAAAAATTGACGCTGATGAAAAAATTTTAGGTTTTGCGAACAGTCTTAAAGGCGCGAAAGCAAAACTGCAATTTGTCATACTGAAACAAAACAGCCGCGGGATTTGAAGCTCTGCGGCTGTTGCGTAATGTACTGCGATAAACAGGGGTTTACCGTCGAATCCTCAATAGCGAGATTCCGGCGGAATACTTTTATCACCGCCTCCCGGGGCCTTTCCTCCCGCAGCACGTTCGAGGTCGCCGTCTTTCAGCTCAAACTCCGACAGTTCGGCAAGATACGCCTCGGCTTCTTCCTTAGTAAGGTCAACGCCTTCCGTTTTGGCGTATGCCATCAGTTCTTCCGCAGTTTCACACTGCATCGCTTTTTCCAGCATTTCTTTCGTGAGTTCGTTTTCGTTCATCGGCATAGCAGAATCCTCCCTTATCGGTTATATTAAATGCCTTTGATTATATATACAAATCAGGACTCCAAAAATTGACGCTGCTGAAAAAAAATTTTTTTGATGCTGTTTTTTCTCCGGCTCCGATGAATGCATCCGTTCAACGTATCAATGGACGACGGCAAAATCCTGCCAATGCTCCAACATGAATTGAATCAGCGTGGAAGAATTTTTCGATGCGTTTTTCGCAAATTCCGCGAATTCCATGTGGCTGCTGTCATCAGCCTTGTCTGAAATTGCCCGCAAAATAACGAAGGGAATTGCATTGAGGCAGCACACCTGGGCAATGGAGCCGCCTTCCATCTCCACGCAATCTCCGGCAAATTCTGCCACGATCCGCTCCTTTTCCTTTCGGGAGGCAATAAACTGGTCGCCGGAGCAGATTCTTCCTTCCACGGCGGCAATTCCCGGCAATGACTCCCGAATCGCCTGAATCGCCCTTTGCCGCAGTTCCTTATCCGCCGCAAAGGCAACCTTGCCCGTATAGGGAATCTCCCCTTTGGGGAAGCCGATCGCTGTCACGTCGAAATCATGCTGCACGGCGTCCACCGCAACCACGATATCGCCGATATCCAACCGGGGGTTCAGCGAGCCGGCCACGCCGGTATTGATGATATGCGTCACCGCAAATTCATCAATGAGGATCTGGGCGCAAATACCCGCATTTACCTTGCCCATGCCGCTTTGGACGATAACGGCGTCCATGTTCCCTATCCTGCCCTCATGGAATGCCATACCCGCCTTTTCCACTCGCCGCTTGAGCCGCATCGCTTTCTTCAGATTTGCGACTTCCGATTCCATCGCGCCGATGACGCCGACCTTTGCCTTTGTCGTGTCCTGCGCCGCTGCCATCCCCGTTCCCACGAAGAATGAACTGCCCAAAACGCCGGCCATCCCCAAAGCCGACAACCGCAAAAACTCCCTGCGATTCATACTTTCCTCGCCTCCCTATTCATTCCCGGTTTGCCCTGCCGCTTCCATGTCGTTTTGTCAAGATATTATTCGCCGCAAAGCCTCGATTTTCCTTCCGGCATAAAAATTCGCAAATAATATCATCGTAATCTTTGCCAAGGATCAACTCGTGAAGGCGATGGCGTGCCAGACGGTGAATGAACGGATGACGTTCTGTATAGTTTGCTTAATATTCGGCCAGACATGCGTTAAAGAAACGCCGGATGACAGTGTAAAAGGGAGGGGCAAGCCCCTCCCTTTCTGCTCGATTCGTCTATGCCGTCTTCAAAGGAGACATAACAACATTCGTCAGTCTAACTTGAAGTCGAAATGCTGGGAATAATCCTCCTGGATGTTCAAACGGAGCGTCCTGTTCGCTAAGTCGTAAACCGCCGTGTGCCATGTCTGCCAAAAGTTGTTGGGCTGGATGTTCCTGTCATGCAGCTTGTAGGTGTCAATGCTGGACTGAACAACCGCCTTGAGCTTCATAAACGCCGTCATCCGGCACGACGTCAACCGGGGCTTTCCAGCGCAGATTCCCCACAGGCTGCTTGCCCACGAACGGAATCCCCTTGTACGCGATGACCCCGTCGTTCTTTTTGCCGACAAATGTGCCGTTCACGCACTTGACCGCAAGCGACTTGTCA
The DNA here is from genome assembly GCA_900321035.1 of uncultured Selenomonadales bacterium. Lineage (GTDB taxonomy): Bacteria > Bacillota > Negativicutes > Selenomonadales > Selenomonadaceae > RUG12372. The sequence continues at coordinate 41,420 of ONUH01000016.1, forward strand.
TAATTTCCGTCAGTGATTCTTTTGTTCTCGCCGTACAAAGCTCCCATTTCCGCTTTGATCTCGCTAAAGGTTTTGTCAGCCGCTTGCGCCGAACTGCTGCCGATGAAACTGACACCCATCAGCGCTGCCAGAAAGATACCAAGCAGTTTTTGGGAAGTCTTCATAGTTTCCGCCTCCTGCTAAAAATTGTAATTCCCACTTGCTTTCCCCTATTGACTTTTTATTTGCAGGCTCAAGGGGAAGGCATGATTACGAGTTTTCAAAGCTTCCTTTTAGTTTTCATAGACATAGCGCAATTCGTTCAGATTTTCCGTGTTCAAATCCTTGTGGCAGACGCAGCCCTTCGAGTTCAGCTCCATGGTCTGGCGATTGCCTCTGGTGTAGCGCTCCCAATGGGGCATCCATTCGTTGTTCGGGCTTCCCGTCGCCGCGAAGGCTGCCCACGATGCCTGAACCTGCCTTATGAGAGTAGGCGAGGGATTCGGCACAAGAGTCTCGGGATGGTTGAAGGTAAACGGCAGGTCGATCGCATGGCATGAGCGCAAATTCCCGACCTGCGACTGCTCGCTGAACAGATAATAGTACACATCGCCGAAATCCGACTGGTACTCCGCCGCCAATTCCTGCCCGACGCGCCAATCGATCTGGTTCACAAAAATCTCAAAATTTTCCATGGTATCCGGGCGGTTTTTCAGCCAAGATTGATAAATTTCCTGCGGCGTGCGCGAATCGTATTTCAGCATGACGGGCGAAAGGTTTTTCGGGTTATCGTGGAACACTTCAAAGAAATTATCCATGTAAAGCAGCCAATAACGCCACTCGTCGGCCGTCGTGCCCGTCAAGAATTTGATTCCGCGTGCGTCGCCGTCCTTTAACGCCCGGAATGGATCTTGCGGCAAGAATTTTCCGTCGCAAGTCGGCAAATAGTCCTTGACCGTCTGCCCCATGCGGGCATCTCTGACTTTTTCGTAAATTTGCTGGATTTCGGCGGAAGATTTCTTCATCATGTCGCGCATCGTCTTTGCGCCGCCCAATTCCATGTAAGTTTGCGCGACTTGCGCGGAATATTCCGGCGTGTTGTACATATACGAATTTGCCGACTGCGGAATTGCCTTGTCGAAAAGTCCTTTTGCGGCAGGGATAACCGCCAACATCATGCAGGAAATCGCGCCCGCGCTTTCTCCGAAAATGGTGATATTGTCGGGATTCCCGCCGAAATTCGCGATATTTTCCTTGACCCACTGCAAAGCCGCGATCTGATCTTTCAACCCGAGATAGCCGCTGTCTTCAAAGGAAGGATCAAAACTTGCGAAGTTCACAAAGCCAAAGACAGAAACACGATAGTTAAGCGTGACGATAACGACGTCATTTGCCGCCGCAAAATTGCTTCCGTTATAGAGCGGGTCACTGGTGCCGCCGGTCTGGAAACCGCCGCCGTGGATAAAGACCATGACGGGTTTGTTTTTGCCCTCACCGCGAGTCCAAATGTTCAGCGTCAGGCAGTCTTCGCTTTGCGGGTTGACAGAGGCAGCTTCATGCTTGTCAATCGTTTGTATCGCCGTAAAGCCGAATTTTTTGGCGTCGAAGGTCTTGTTGGACGGCTTCAAAGGCTCGGGCGCGCGCCAGCGCAGTTTTCCGACGGGCGGCTTGGCATAGGGGATGCCCAGCCAGGTTTTTACGCCGTTTTGATCAAGAAAGCCGTTGAACGTGCCGTAACGCGTTTTCACGGTGCAGTCGCCTGCGGCAAAGACCTTCTCGTCCGGCAGAAGCCCGATCGTATTGACCGCCAAAAAGCCCAGCGCGGCAGTTTTGAGAAATTTTCTTCGGGTCATTTTTCGGAACATGACGTCACAACCTTTCTTTTATATCCTGTCTTAATACAAATAATATTTGGTCAGAGGATAGGTCCTGTCCCAATCCAGAATCTTTCTCTTGGATTCCTTCTCCGGGTGAATGTTGAACTCGTCGAAGACCATCACCTCCTTCTTCCACGGCGGCAATTCCCGGCAATGACTCCCGGATCGCCTGAATCGCCCTTTGACGCAGTTCCTTATCCATGTCGTTTTGTCAAGATATTATTCGCCGCAAAGCCTCGATTTTCCTTCCGGCATAGAAATTCGCAAAGAATATCATCGTAATCTTTGCCAAGGATCAACTCGTGAAGGCGACGGCGTGCCAGACGGTGAATGAACGGATGACGTTCTGTATAGTTTGCTTAATATTCGGCCAGACATGCGTTAAGGAAACGCCGGATGACAGTGTAAAAGGGAGGGGCAATCCCCTCCCTTTCTGCTCGATTCGTCTATGCCGTCTTCAAAGGAGACATAACAACATTCGTCAGTCTAACTTGAAGTCGAAATGCTTGGAATAATCCTCCTGGATGTTCAAACGGAGCGTCCTGTTCGCCAGGTCGTAAACCGCCGTATGCCATGTCTGCCAGAAGTTATTTGGCTGGATGTTCCTGTCATGCAGCTTGTATGTATCAAAGCTGTACTGGGTAATTGCTTTGAAATCCATGGGAGCGCTCGCGATTGTCAGATTTCCGTCGGTAAACTCCGTGTACCAGAACGGCTCCGTATCCGCTTCGTAAGCCTGGGTATATTTCACGCGCTCCATCAAGAGGGCCATTCCCTCGGCGGATTCTCCGCCCTCCGCGTAATGCTCCTTCAGGATGGCGTAGCGCTCCACGCCGCAGGCATGGGGCGTAAGGATGGGGAAGCCCTCATAGGTTTTTCCCGCCGCCGTCTGCCCTGTCCGCGCTATATGCTTTGCGTAAGGAGTATTCGGCGCGTAGTTGACATAGAAATTGGTCATGATGTTGTCCGTGTCGTTTCTGGCAACAAGCTCGCCGTCAATGCATTCGATGATATACGTCTCCTTCTCGTCGGAGAGCATCCAGTGCAGTCCCCACGTGCCATAGCCACCGTAAATGTCCATGTTCTTCAGCAACTCTACGCCATGCGCGGCGGACTCTGCATGATCGAGAACGTAACGTACTACCGCAATCGCATGGATGCGCGGTTTGCCGTAATTGGTTGAGAGGAGAGTAGCAAAGTCCAGGTCGGCGGCAGGAGCGACGTTGCAGTTCATGGCCACGCCGTTTTCATTGATGCCGTCAAAAGTCAGGTTCGGCATTGCGAGCAGCTGCGCTTCCGAAACGCTGTCAACCTCATTGGATTTCAGCGTGAGAATTGCGGCCAGTCCTATGCTTGCGTAACGTCCTTCTTTTGCGGCAACCTTGATGACGAATTCCGGGACGTCGGAATAATCGAGATCCAAATTGCGGCCGTAGAAGTTTCCGTTCCTCACAGCGGAGCAAGCGAAGCCCGTTTTGACCTGTTCGCCCGTCGTGAGGTCAGGCACGTAGTCGGCGTATTCCATGTAGTACAGGTAATCGGCCAGCTTTTTCGGGGCCGTGAAGGAGGCCGCCTGTGCCGCGGAACAGCAAACGGCGAAACTGAACGCCATAAGCGCGGTCAAAAAGAGACGGAACGCTTTTTTAGAGATAGTCATCATATCTCCTCCTCGTATAGAATTTTTTTGCCCGGAGCGGACTCTGATAATAGTTTATTATTGTCGGATATTTTAGTCAATGGAGCTTCCGGATTGTCAAGCCTCAAATCTCCGACGCACCCGGCCGTCATGGTCCGAAGCTGCCGGAAAATCCCTGCTGCAACACCATGCGATTTTTGCAGTATCGTTACCTCGTATCATCGTTGCGCTTCCGTTGTTGAGCGTTACTACCGTTTTACTACGATTGAGAACAGCATAAAAATAGCCTCTTGAAAAGATTGGACTGTATCCTAAAAAATGGACAGTGAAAAAAGAGACCTCCTGTTGTAGAATCAATCTATAACAGGAGGTCATTCTTATGCCCAGACCGTATATCA
>ONUH01000019.1 GCA_900321035.1 uncultured Selenomonadales bacterium
CGTTGTCATGATGGCGAAGTTCACGAAGGTTATCCCGATGCAGGTCACGGCTATCATGGCCGCTTTGATCCTCGTCATCACCAAGTGCCTCACCGAGAAGCAGGCGTATGCCGGTATCGACTGGGTCACGATCTTCCTGTTCGCAGGCATGATGCCTGTCTCGACGGCTATGGACAAGACGGGCGCCGGCAAACTGATTGCTGACGCCGCTGTTGGTCTGATGGGCGGCAATCCGAGCCCGTTGGTCGTCACGGCTATCCTGTTCATCCTGTCCTGCGGCCTGACGCAGTTCATGTCCAACACCGCTTCTGCGGCGCTGCTCTGCCCGATTGGTATTTCCATCGCGAAGAACATCGGCGCTGACCCGCACGCCGTGCTGATGGCTATCGCCGTCGCTGCGTCCTGCGCGTTCGCTACGCCGGTCGGCACGCCGCCGAACACGTTGGTGCTTGGTCCTGGCGGATACAAGTTCTTTGACTATGTCAAGGCCGGTGTTCCGCTGGTCCTCGTTTCCTTCGTTGTTTCCCTGATCATCATTCCTATCGTCTGGCCGTTCTTCCCCTGATGGGTTGACTGCTTAAGCGAAACGAAAGCCCCCGCGACCGCGGGGGCTTTCGTATTATGATTGTTCAAACTTGGCTTAAGAAAAAAGCTTTTTGTTGACAGTTATCGATTCTGGGTGTATTCTGCCAATAAGACAACGGCGTCGGGGTTTTATTCCCTGCGCCGTTTTTTGTTTGTCAGGAAAGGCGGGGTGTGTCATGGCTGCTTTTGAAAAAGTGAAATCCGGTATTGACGAAATGGATCCGGCGCTGGACTATATCCGCATGGGCGACAATGTGGTCTGGCAGGTCTCGTCCCTCGACGAGTTTCGCGTCTTTGCCGAAGCCTTTGCCGTGCAGGCAGTCAGGGACCAAAGAAACCTCATTTATATCCAGTTTGCCGGACATGAACCTATCCTTCCGCCGATGGACGGGCTAAAGATCGTCAATGTGGAGCTGTCCCATCTGTTCGAGACGTTTACCATCAATATCCACAACCTTATCGCCGACGAGGGGAAGGACGCCTTTTATGTTTTTGACTGCCTTTCCGAGTTAGAGGAGGCATGGGCGACGGATCTGCTGATGGGGGATTTCTTCCATCTGACCTGCCCGTTCCTCTTCGATCTCGATACGGTGGCGTTCTTCCCGGTGATCCGCGGGCGCCACTCCTTTGACGCCATTGCCAAGATACGCGATACCACGCAGCTCTTTCTTGACGTCTATCCGCAGGCGCCGGACGGGAAAGAGCTTTTCGTCCGGCCGGTGAAGGTCTGGAACCGTTATTCGCAGACGATGTTCAATCCGCACAAGTACAACATTAAAACCGGGGCCTTTTCCCCCATATCGGAAAGCGTGGAGATCAGCAGATTTTATCAAAGGATGAATCAGGCCGGGGCGGATACGGCCGATCAGAATATGGACAGCTGGGAGCGTTTCTTCCGGCAGACAAAGCTCAAATACAAAAGCGGGGAAGACGTCTCGGAGGAATGCAGCAGGATCTGCGATATCATGCTGACCCGCGACAAGCGGATGCGAGAGCTCATCAAAGACAACTTCACCGCACGGGATTATTTCGAGATTCATTCACGGATGGTGGGCACCGGAATGATCGGAGGCAAGGCCTGCGGGATGTTGTTGGCCAGAAAGATCGTGGAAAACACGAGTCCCGATATTTTCGGCAGGGTAGAACCCCACGATTCTTTCTATATCGGCTCCGACGTCTTTTATTCCTTTATCGTGGACAACGGATTCTGGGATCTCAAGATCCGGCAGAAGACGGAAGAGGAGTATTTTTCGCTGTCCGAGGAATTTTCCGAGAGAATCATGAACGGAAGATTTTCCCCCGGTATGGAGGCGGAGTTCCGCAGGATTTTAGAATACTACGGCAGCGATCCGGTCATTGTCCGGTCCAGCTCGATCTTGGAGGACGGATTCGGCAACGCGTTTGCCGGGAAATATGAATCGGTCTTTTGCGGAGGGGCCGGCACGCCGGAGGAGCGTCTTGCCGCCTTTGAGCAGGCAATCCGCGTTGTCTATGCCAGCGCCGTCAGTAAATCGGCGCTGGATTACAGGAAGCGGCGCGGGCTCGAAAAGAACGACGAGCAGATGGCGCTGCTCGTGCAAAGAGTTTCGGGTTCAAGGTATGACGATTTTTTCATGCCCTGTGCCGCCGGCGTCGGGTATTCCGTAAGTCCGTACAGGCTCGGTTCCGAACGTCCGGAAGACGGGATGCTCCGTCTTGTGGCGGGGCTCGGCACCGCGGCGGTGGACAGGCGGACCGGCTCTTATCCGCGTATCGTGTCTTTGGATCATCCGTCGAAAGTCATGCTGACTTCCTATTCCGACAGGCACCGCTTCTCCCAGAGGCTGATCGACGCTGTCAGCAGCGCGACCGGAAAGGAGGAGAGCTTTGACGCCGAAGATATTCGCCCCGCGCTTCCGGCCTACCTCGCGGATATCCTGTTCTCCCATGACAGGGATGCGGAACGGATGATGGAAGACCGCGGGCAAAGGCGGCAGATATTTTTTGTGTCCTGCGAGGAAATCGTGGAAAACGAGGCCGTCATGGAGGACATGCGCAGCATATTGAAAATGCTTCAGTCGGCGTATCGGAACCCGGTGGACGTCGAGTTCACGATCAATATTTCGCCGAGCAGGGAATATGTGATAGATATCCTGCAATGCCGTCCGCTGCAAACGACGAGCGGCGACCAAAAGGTAACCATACCGCCGAAGAAATCCTTCGACAAGATCCTGCTGGAGACAAAAGGGGTGTCGATGGGTTTTTCGCGGAGCTTTCCGGTCGATGTGCTCGTTTACATCGACGCCGTCGCCTATTATGAAATGCCGTACAATGAAAAGTACGACGTGAAATCGGCCCTGTCGGCCGTCAACTGGAAACTGCGCGGGAAAAACAAGAGAATGGTGCTGATCGCTCCGGGCAGGATCTGCACGTCTTCCCCCGAGCTGGGAGTCCCCTCGGCTTTTTCCGATATCAGCGAATTTGGCGCCATCGTTGAAGTGTCCGAAGCTAACGCCGGATTCATGCCGGAGCTCAGCTACGGAAGCCACGTTTTCCAGGATTTGGTGGAAGCGGGAATCCTGTATTCCGCCGTTTTCGAGGACGACAGCACCCGCTCTTTCGACCCGGCCGCCATCCGCTCCATGAAAAATTCCCTGACAAAATATATCAAGCCTGCGAAAAAGCTGAAAGACGTCGTATATGTGTACGAAGCGTCTCCCGATGAACTCGTCCTGTATTACGATATGTCCTCCGAGCGGCTCGTCATGGCAACACCGAAGAAACGGTGAACGGGCTGTGCATCCATGAATCTTTGGCTTGTCTGCCGGTAAAACCACTTGATTCAAACAGGATCGCAAAGGAAGCGGCCTTGACGATTTCGCAAAGCGTGGTATAATAAACATAGAAAGAGACAGCCGATGTCCGAAGCGTCGGCCTCTCCGGGAATTTTATTCTGTGGAAAAAACCGCGCAGCATACGCGGTTTTTTATTTTCAGGAAAGGTATGTTCGCAATGATTTTCGCGGGAATGCTGGCTATGGGTTTTTTGCTCGGCTTTTGCGGCGCGGGCGGCTCCGGTATGACCATCGCGCTGCTCGTCGCAGGGTTTGGCGTGCCGATGCACGAGGCGCTGGCGGTAGCCATCACGGCGATGATTTTCACGATGATTTCCGGTACCATCAGTCATCTTCGCGAGGGCGAGGTTGAGGTGAAGATGGGCCTTGTCATTGGCGGCGCGGGCATGATCGGCGCATTCATCGGTGCGCATGTTGCGCATAGTCTTCCGACGGATGAGCTTAGCTTTTTTACCGCCATGATGATGTTCTTGTCGGCAGTCATCATGTATATCCGGCTGTATCACAAGGCGTGGCTTGACCGGCGTATCCATATCCGCAGGACGCAGCCGCAGGGGCGCGAGCTGTTCATGCTCGGTTCTGCGACGGGCGTCGTGATGGGCTTTCTGTCCGGCGCCTTCGGCATCGGCGCAACGGCATTTATCCAGCTTTCCTTGATGATATTTTTCGGCGTTTCGCTGATTAAGACAGTCGGAACCTGCATGCTGGTCATTTTGCCGATCTCGATTGCGGGCAGCGCGGGATACATCCTGCACGGCCATCTGAATACGGGGATTTTTATTCAGACATTTTTAGGCCTTACCGCCGGTTCGTTTGTCGGCGCGAAGTTCACGAGCCTCGCGCCGCGGCCGGTTTTGCAGGCGGTGGTCACGGCCACGCCCTTTGTCGGCGGGCTGGTGATTTTGCTGTGGCGATGAAAAAGCTTGTGTTTTTGCGGGGAAATTTATATAATAGCATATTATAAAGGTTGGAGGTGGATTCGGCTTGGATGATGCAGAGATTGTGCGCCGCTTGTTTTTTTCCCTTATAAGCGCGCTTTGTATCGTTTTTATTGCCTCGGTTTTCATCGGCCCTCAGAATAAGGCGAAGTGGTTCAAGCTGCGCGATATGCGGAAGGGCTTTTGGTTTTTCAACCGACGGGGTTTTTTGGGCGAGAGCCTGCGTTTCGGCTGGCCGAGGACGAAGGAGGGCTTCGGCGCGGCGGGAGCGATTGTCGCGGCGGTGGCGCTGACGACGTTCATCATTTTCATCATCTAATACGTATTTCATAAGGCAGAAGCAAGGCTCCTTTTTCTTTGAGGAAAGGGGCTTTTTTCTTTGACCGTATTGCGTGTTTCGCCAATTTATGGTATGATGGTTTTGGTGGAAAAGGAGTGTTAGTTTTTATTTTGTCAAGGAGGAATGCAAAATGGCTGTCAACAATGTTACCACCAATGCGCAAATGGCGTATTCGGCAATCGCATCCACCGGCAAGAAGCCGGCGCAGGCTCCGGTGAAGAAAGAAGAGGCTGTTGCTGAAAAGAACATGGGCGAGGCTTACGCCGTCAATATTTCCGCGGCGGGCCAACAGGCGGCGCAGAAAGCCGAGGGCGCCAAGGCGGACGCCGTAGACGCAAAAGGAACGGAAAAGGCGAAGGGGCTCACGGCGGATCAGGTCCGCCAGCTTCAGGATCAGACCGACCAGAGCTACACGATGATGATCCAGGCCATGACCGAGCAGAACATGAAGGTACAGAACCTGTTCAACGAGGGTATTTATTCGTTGAACTTCGACGGTACCAAGGTCGGTATTGAGAACTTCATGCTGCCGCCGGTCGGCACGACGCCGGAGGAGGCGCAGGCTGCGATTTCCGAGGGCGGCGCGTATTCCATCGAAGCGGTTTCCGACCGCATCTTTGGACTTGCGGAAGCGCTGTCGGGCGGCGATTCGGGCAAGCTGTCCGAGATGCGCGCAGCAGTGGAGGAAGGTTTCCGTCAGGCGGGGATGGTCTTCAAGGATATCACCGGCAAGGACGAGATGCCGCAGATTACGCACGATACGTACAACGAGATTATGAGTCGCTTTGACAAGAAGGCGGCAGAAATGGGCGGAATCGCTTAATATTCTTTGTTTGCGTCAAAAAAAGCCGCGACCTTACGCGATGTGTGTAGGGCCGCGGCTTTTCGTATTCAGGAACGGCCTTCGATCAGGCGTTTTCGGGAACGCAGGAAGAACGTCAGCGACAGCAAGACGGCCGCGGCGACGTAAAAGACGTAGCGCATGCCGAGAAACGTTGCGACGGCGCCGCCGAGGATGGGGCCGAGAATGGAGCCGATTTGCTGGGCCGCAAACATGAGGCCGAAGATGCTGCCCTTGACGCTCGGGTCGGTGTTTTTCGCGAGGAGCGCGTTGATAGAGGGGTGGACGCCGCAGAAGAACAGGCCGCAGATAAACTGCATCGCGGCGTATATGTGAAGGTTGGAAACCGAGCCCTGGATGCAGAGACCTGCGCCCGCCAGCGGTATGGCAGTTAGAGCGGCGCGAAGATATCCCTTGTGCTGTCCGAACCAGCCCCAAGCCGGGGCTGCGATGACGCCGGCGAAGCCGCCGAGCGAGAAAATCAGGCCGGAGACGAAAATGATGTTTGGCAGGTCGCCGGCCAACGACGAGATATAAGTTGTCATGATGGGCTGAAGGATTAGGATAACCATCTGCATGGTCGCAGAGGCGGCAAGCAGCGTCCGCAAGACGGGAACTTTCAGCAGGGAGAAGGAACCGAGGGCGGATTGGCTTTCGCCGTCGTTTGGCTTCTTCAAAGGGACAGGCGGTTCCTTGATGACGAAAATGAAAACGATGCAGTTGAGCATCAGCGCGGCAGACGCGACGAAAAATGACGCGCGCATGCCGAAGGCTTCGGCGAGCATGCCGCCCAGGAGAGGCCCGATGACGCCGCCCGCCGTCATGGCGCTCTGCATGACGCCGAGGCAGATGCCCAATTTGTCCGGCGGAGCGTACATCGTCATGATTGCGAGATCCATGGGCCAAAGACCGGCGGCGAAGCCCTGAAAGACGCGCATGCCGACCAGCTCCATAGGGGAGGATACGACGCCGCCGAGGAAATAGCTGACGGACAGCAAAAGGCTTGCCCGTATCGCCATCAGCCGCTTGCCCCGCGTGTCCGCCAGCCGGCCCCAGATGGGCGCCATGATCGCGCTTACGATGAAGCTTGCCGAAAATACCGCGCCCGACCAAAGGTTGACGTGCTCCGTCGATACCCCCAGCTCGTGGGTCAGATACATCGGCAGGAAGGGAATCAGCATCGTATAGCTCGACGCCATGAAAATGACGTTTCCAGTCAGGACGGCGAGCACGACTTTCCAATTCACGATGTTTTCCCTTCTTTCAAAAATTTTACTTATTATAGGACATTCATCGAAAAATGGAAAGACTGTGTTTATTTGTCCCGTCTTGCACAAAAAAAGCGGAATCGTCGGTTGTTGTTTTTTGGCGAAATACTTGAAATTTCGGCGTTTATTCGGTTTTTTTGCATTTTTGTCAACTGAAAATTTTGTACGATTGTTGACAAAATTTTCAGTAGGGCAGGATGCAGGATTTTGTCTGTCGACAAATTTTGGACGATGGCGGTATAATATAAGCATTCTTGGTAAAAGGAGCGAAATGTTTTGGACCTTTCTGCGGCGCATATCGGTTTCATGCTGGCGACGGTGGCACTGGTCTTGGGCGGCGGCATTTACGCGGCGCGCTCCGTGAAATCGGCGGAGGGCTACAGTCTCGGCGGGCGTGCGGCGGGCGCGCCGATGGTGGCGGGCACGATTGCCGGTACGGTCATCGGCGGCGGCGCTACGGTGGGAACGGCGCAGCTTGCTTTTTCCGTCGGGCTTTCCGCGTGGTGGTTTACGCTGGGGTCCGGCATTTCATTTGTCATCATGGGGCTTTTCTATGCGAAGCGGCTTCGTGCGTCGGGGCTGACGACGATTCCAGAGCTTTTGGTGGAAAACTACGGCGCGAAGGCAGGCGTCGTCACCAGCGTCATCGCGTCGCTGGGAATTTTTTTCAGCGCGGTGGCAAGCTGTCTGCCCGGCGTCGGTATCCTGTCTGCGGTGCTGGGGGTTTCCCCGTATGCGGCGGCGGGCGTCCTGCTGGCGCTGGTGGTGCTTTACGTATTTTTTGGCGGCATGAAAAGCGCGGGGCTCGGCGGTATCTTGAAGATGGCCGTGATATGGACGAGCTTGATGGCTGCGGGATATTTGGCTTACGGCGCGCTGCCGTCGGGCACGGATTTTTCCGCGGCGTTTCCGGGCGACGGCTGGCTGAGCCTGTTCGGAGGCGGCGTGGGGAACGGGCTGGCGCATTTGGCGTCGATGATTGTCGGCATTCTCTGCACACAGACGTATGTGCAGGCGATTTTTTCCGCGAAAAGCCCGGAGGTTGCGGCAATAGGCGCGTTCACGGCGGCGCTGATCGTGATTCCCGTGGGACTGCCCTGTGTCGCTATCGGGCTGTATATGCGCGCTTTTGAGCCGGACGTACTGCCGCTTCTTGTGCTGCCAACGTATCTGTCGGCGCATTTGCCGCCGTGGATTGGCGGCGTCGCGCTGGGCGGCGTCATGCTCTCCATCGTCGGTTCCATTGGCGGACTGTCTCTCGGCGTCGGCACGATGATTGCCAACGATATTATCGCCCGCGCGTTTTCCGTCACGGACGAAGGGAAGAAACTGCTGCTCGTACGGCTCGTCGTCCTTGGCGTCGTCGTTTGCGCCTGTGCGTATGCGATTGCGAATCCAGGGGCGCAGGTGCTGATCTTGAATTACCTTTCGATGGCGCTCCGCGGCGGCGGCATTTTCCTGCCGCTGACACTGGCGGTGTTCCGACCGAAATGCGTTTCGCCGCGCTGGGCGTTGCTCTCGATGGTAGTTTCCACCGCCGTTGCGGTGCTGTTCTCGACGGTGCTGACGCCCCCGGTCAATCCGCTGTTTATCGGCCTCGCGGTCAGCGCAGTATTGCTCGCGCCGGGATTTTTGTCGCGCTGATTACCGTTGGAAATCTTTGATTTCATTATAAATAGAAAAAGTGCGTCTGCTTCAAGTAATCTGACAGACGCACATTTTTTATCGCACGATTAGTACGGGAACGGTGGCGTAATGCAGCACGTAGTGGCTGACGCCGCCGAGGACGACCGTTTCCATGGGGCTGAGTCCGCGGCTGCCCATGACGATAATGTCGGCGTTCTCGCGCTTCGTTACTTCGAGGATCGTGTCCGGCGGCGCGCCGACTTCGACGACACTGGACAGATTGATTTCCGGCGGCACGCGGCGGGCATGTTCCGCGAGGATGGCATAGCCCTTTTCTTTCATCTCCGGCGGCACGCCGCCTCCTGTCCATGCCCGCTCCAACAGGGACATTTTCCGGTTCAGGTCCGCGACGTGAAGCAGGCAGAGCGAAGCGCCGCTGAGCTTCGCGAGGTAGACGGCGTGGTCCAGCGCGCGGCCGCCCTCCGGCGAGCCGTCCACCGGCACGAGGATTTTCTTGTATTCCATAGATTTCCCTTCTTTCGTCACGCTTCCGCAAGGGATGCGTGATTTTCATTTTCCGTCAGCTTCTTCCTGTCGGTGTAGAATCGATGGCAGAAGAACAGGGCGACGACGGCGATATAGACGAGGAACAGCCCGAAAAGCCGCGCGCAGTCCCAGAAGCCCGCGCCCCTCGTCACGAAGTCGCGCACGAGATGGAATTCCCATGTCAGCGGGAAGAAATGGGACAGCACCAGCACCCATTTCGACAGGATCGGCACCGGCCCCGTGGCTCCGCCGAGGATGAAGCCTCCCGGCAGGAACAGGATCATGCCGCTGGCGGCGACACCGGGATTCAGCGCGTACCAGCCGAAGAGCAGCGACATCATGCCCAGTACCCAGATGTAGAAGAATTGGGACAGGAAGAACCAGATCATGCGCCCGCCGATGACCATGTCGCCCCAGACGCGGAGGATTGCCATGCCGACGAAGAACGCGACCAGCAGGCAGACGCCGTAGGGCACCAGCCGGAGCATCAGGTCGAAGGGGGAGCCGTTTTTCAGCAGCGGTTCCCATTTATGCTCGAGCCTGAGCCGCGGCACCATGCCGATGGTGGCGAACACGAAGAACATGGACGAGAAGAAGAACAGGAAGCCCTGCGTCTCGCCGTTCGCCGTGGAGGCGGCGGGGTTGAACAGGCGGCGGCTGTAAAGCTGGATGCCGCCTTCAGCACCGCCGGAGGCCATGGCGTTTTCCGTGGCGACGATTTCCGGCAGCGCCTCCATGATGTCGGCGTGCTGCGCCGTGTTCGTATAGTCGTAATAGACGCCGATGCTGCCCGACGCGCCGTCAGTGTACCGCGCTTTTTCGAGTCCCTTTGGCAAGCAGATCACGGCGATGGCCTGATCCTGATAGCAGAGCGTCTTCGGATCGGCAGGGGTATTGAGGACTGCCGTGACATGCATGAAGGGGGAGGCGTCAATCTTTTGCGTCAGCTCATGGCTGTATTTCGAGTTGTCGAGGTCGATGACGGCCACGCGGGCGTCACGGATGCTGTTGTTGTAAAGCGCCAGCGTGAAGAACACCGCGACGATCACAGCGACCGCAAGAGAGACCTTTTGGTACGGCATCCCGTTTCCCGATAGCAGGAACCTGATTTCGTCCTTAACGGAATCCATTGGCGTCCACTCCTATCGTCATGCCCGGCAAAACGCCTTCCGTCGGCTCGGTGTAGACGCGGACCTGAAAAGCGGTGAGATCCGCCTGCCCCTTCTCACGCGACATCTTCAGATCGGCAAAGCCCGGCGCCTGGGCAATCAGCCGGATCCTGCCGTCCACCTGTTTATCCCCGGCGACGGTCCTGCCTGTCAGCGCGTCGCCTTCGCGCAGGTTCACGATCTGCTTTTCGCTCAGATAGATATCGTAATAATAGCGGGTGCTTTCCAGAAGGATTACCGGCACGTTCGGCGCGATCATCTCGCCCTGCTTCGCGATGATTTTCAGGATGCGCCCGTCTTCCGGCGCCCGGAGCGTCAGGCGTTCCTTGGAAACTTCCAGTTCCTTCAGCTGGACTTCCAGCGCCTTCTTCTGCTGACGAAGGGCCTCTACGTCGTTTTTCCGGTTCCGCGTTTCGCTTCGCGCCTGCTCGATGGTGGGCAGCGCCATCGCGTCGGTGTCCCCTGTATCCGGCGCACCGGAGAGCAGCCGGGCCAGACCTTCCTCGGCGGCGACGAGATTCGCCCGGGCCGTGTCGTAGGCCGCCTGCGCCGCGTCCATCTCCGACTGGGAAATGACGCTTTCGCTGCGAAGCTGCACGGCGCGGTCGTATTCCAGCGACTGCCGCGTGAACGTTGCCTGCGCCGCCGTCACCGAGGCGCGCTGGGCGTCCACCGAGCGGCGGCTTTGCACCTCGTCGTTGTCGATGCGGGAAAAGCCGAGCCGTACGCTTTCCTCCTGAGAGCGGATCGTCGCGTCAAGCTGGGCGATCTGCGCTTTCAGTTTTTGGGTGGCGAGATCGACGTCAGTGCTGTCGATGATCATCAGCACGTCGCCCTTCTTCACCGTCTGGCCTTCCTGCACGGCTTCGTTTACCATGCGGCCGCCCACGGAGTCGAAGGCCACCTTCACCTGCTCCGCCGTCAGGATCCCTTCCTTCTTCTCCAGCGCTACCGCCACTGCGTCGCTGCCGCTGTAAAATAGCGTCAGCCCCGCGATGAGAAGCAGCGCCAGCAAACCAATCCCGATTTTTGTCGTCTTGTTCGACAAGTCCATTTTGATTCCTCCGTTTTCATTTGATTAGCTATCTAACTATATGGACGCACGAAACTCTTTCCTGCAAAAATCAATCCGTCAGGACGCCAATTTTTCCAAGAGTCCGGTCAGCGCCTTTTGCTCTTCCGCCGTCAGCCGTCCCATCAGTTTCGTGATGCGGAGATAATGCTCCGGCAGCACCTCGTCCAGGAACGCGCGGCCTTTTTTCGTCAGGCGTACGCATTTTGCCCGCCGATCCTCGTCGTCGGATACGAGAGAGACAAGTCCTTCTGTCTGCAAGTTCCGGATCATCACGCTGACCGAGGCACGGGTGATGCCCGCCCGCTCCGCCAGCGTGGACGGAGCACAGCCCTTCGGCGATTGATGAAGCTGAATCAGGACGCAGAGTTTCCCCTCCGAAAGGCGATATTTCCGTTGCAAAATGTCCATAATCCGGCTTTGGATCGTGCCTGCCGTCTGCAAGATCGTCAGCATCGCCAGCACTTCATTCGGATGGATTTCCGGCACGATACGGGCGTGACGCTCCAGCTCTGCCCAGGATGGCATCATGGATTGCTTCATGTCGTCTCCTTCTGCTATCAAAAAATAATTAATTGACTAACTAATAATATAGTTTCTGTCTTTTTGGTTGTCAAGGAATTTTTGTGCGTTTTGTTGATTTAACTTGATATATTATCATTGATATATTATTATAAATATTATTATGCGAATTTTATGCGCGAAAGCGCGGATGGACAATAGGGAGGCTGCGAATCTTATGATGAACGGAAAGAAAAAGCTTTTGGGCGGATTGTTGTCGGCGATGCTGGCGGCAGGAATCTTTGCAGGCTGCGGCGGGCAGCAGGCGCAGCAGGGACCTCAGGGGACGCCGGTCAAGGCGATGAAGGTCCTGAAGCAGGATACGCCTCTTACTACAGAGTTTGCGGGGCAGGTGCGCGGCAAAGACGAGGTCAAGATCCTGCCGCGGGTTTCCGGCGCGATCGTGGAGAAATATGTGCATGGCGGTCAGTTCGTCAATGAGGGGCAGCCGCTTTACCGCATCGATCCGCGCCAATACGAGGCGGCGGTGCTTTCCGCGCAGGCCACTCTCGCCCAGTCCCAGGCGACGCTGGACAACGCCATCATCGATTTGCAGCGCGACGAGGAGCTTTTAGCTTCTGCGGCGATTTCCGAGCAGACGGTGACGACCCAAAGGGCGCGGGTCAACGAATACGGGGCCGTGGTTGAGGCAAACGCCGCGCTGCTCCAAAGGGCGAATGACAATCTTGACGATACCATGGTTTACGCGCCGATGTCCGGGCGCCTCGACGTCAACGACGTGGCGGTAGGTACTTACGCGACCAGCGGTCAGACTGCGCTGGTCACCATCGGCACCGTCGATCCGGTCTATGTGCAGTTCAGCATTTCCGAGACGGAATATCTGAAATATTTTGGATTGGGTCAGAAAAACGCCAGCAGTGCGAATAGTGAGAATGAGGGACCTGTCATGGTCAGTATCACGCTGACGGACGGCAATATGTATCCGCAGAAGGGGCAGATCGTACAGGCCGACCGTGCCCTGTCCGAGAACACGGGCACGCTGACATTGAAGGCGCTGTTCCCGAACCCGAGCGGTATTTTGCTTCCGGGGATGTTCGCCCGGGTGCGCCTGAGCGGCGAGACGGTGCCGAATGCGCTCCTTGTGCCTCAGCGCGCGATCCAGCAGGTGTTGGACAAGACCTTCGTGCTGGTGGTCGGCGACGACGGCAAGTCTCAGGCACGCAGCGTCGAACTCGGAGAGAAGGTCGGAAGCTACTATATTATTAGGAGAGGCGTCACGGAAACCGACAATGTGATAGTCGAGGGCCTGACCAAATTGCAGGACGGCATGGACCTTAAGGTCACGACGGTGACGCCGGATCAGATGGGATTCACGCTGGTGGCCTCGCCTTCCGTTTCGGACAGGAAGTAAGGGATAAGGAGAATAGACAATGTCAAGATTCTTCATAGATCGTCCGATTTTCGCCATTGTCGTCGCTCTCTTGCTGGTCATCATTGGCGCCATTGCGGGCTTTAGCCTGCCAATCGCGCAGTATCCGCAGATCTCGCCGCCGACGGTCAGCGTCCAGACGACCTACACGGGCGCCAGCGGCAAGGTCGTCAACGACACCGTTGCCCAGGTCATCGAGCAGCAGGTCAACGGCACCCAGGGCATGGACTATATGTCCTCCACCTCGGACGACAGCGGCGCCTATACGCTGAACGTTTATTTCGAGCTTGGCACGAACGGCGACATGGATTCGGTGCTGGTGCAGAATAACGTATCGATCGCAACGTCGAGCCTGCCTTCCGAAGTCACTGCCTACGGCGTCACGACGAAAAAATCGTCCCAGGACATGACGCTGGTCGGCGCGGTTTCTTCGCCGAACGGAAGCTTCGACCGGAATTTCATCAAAAACTACCTTGATATTTATCTGATCGACCAGGTCAAGCGCGTACACGGCGTCGGCGACGTCAACGTCTTTGCCACCAATTACACAATGCGCGTCTGGCTGAACCCGGACAAGATTGCCGAACTGGGGATCACGATTTCCGACGTGGTGAACGCCATCAGGGATCAGAACGTGCAGGCTCCCGGCGGCACAGTGGGCATGATGCCCGCCCCGGATACGCAGGAACGTCAGTACACAGGTATCGTGCAGGGCCGTCTCGAGACGCCGGAGGATTTCCAGCGCGTCATCGTCAAGGCTGGGGAGAATGGCTCCTTCGTGCGTCTCGGAGACATTGCCCGCATCGCGCCCGGTCAGCTGCAGATTGCCACCGAGACCTCGACGAACGGCGAGGCTTCCGTCGGTTTTGCGGTCATGCTGACCGACGACGCCAACGCGCTGGAGACCGTCAAGGATGTCAAGAAGGTTATCGAGTCGGCGAAGAAAGATTTCCCGCCGGACATGGCCTATACCGAGATCGTCGACAACACGGAGTTCATCACCGCATCGCTGGCGGAGGTCGTAGAGACCTTTGTCGAGGCGCTTTTGATCGTGCTTGTCGTCGTGTTCGTCTTCCTGCAGAACTGGCGCGCGACGCTGATTCCGATGCTGGCCGTGCCCGTGTCGATGGTCGCGACCTTCATTTCCTTCGTTCCTTTTGGTTTTACCATCAATACGCTGACGCTTTTCGCGATGGTGCTTGCCATCGGCCTCGTCGTCGACGACGCTATCGTCGTCGTCGAGAACGTCGAGGAGCACATGGAGAAGGACAACCTCGGCCCGAAGGAGGCGACGCAGGTCGCCATGGACGAGGTGCAGGGCGCGGTCCTCGGCACGACTTTCGTGCTGGTGGCGGTGTTCGTGCCCGTGGCGTTCCTCGGCGGAATGACGGGCGTACTTTATAAGCAGTTCGCGCTGACCATGGCGGTTTCCGTCTGCTTCTCGACTTTGACGGCGCTGACGCTGACGCCGGCCCTTTGTGCGACATTGCTGAGACGTCATGAACCGAATGCGAAAAAGAACGGCGTCCTGGACAAATTCTTCGGCACGTTCAACGATTGGTTCGAGCGCGTGAAGAACATTTACACGGACAAGGTCTCTTGGTTCATCGCGCACGAGAAATTGGCCGCCGTTATCCTCGCTGTGTTCCTGGGCGGTTTTTATGTAATGAACAAACTGGTTCCGACCACTTTCGTGCCGGATGAGGACCAGGGGTATTTCGTTACCTATGTGGCCATGCCGGAAGGCACCTCTCTGAACCGTACCGAGGAAACGGTGAACCGTCTGGGGGAGGAAATAAAGAAACTGACGGGCGTGGAAAATGTCATGACCGTTTGCGGCTATGACATCACTACGTCGGCGACGAAGTCCAGTGCGGGTACGATTTTTGTCGGCCTTACGGACTGGGAGAAGCGAGAGTCCAAGGAACTGAGCGTCAATGCTCTCATCGGCAAGATTTTCCAACTGGGTGCGGTGAACTATCCCGAGGCGTCGGTCATCGCATTCAACCCGCCGTCCCTTCCGGGTCTCGGCAACGTCGGCGGCTTCTCGCTTCAGCTTCAGGATATGTCCGGCCATACGGACGAAGAGCTGAATGCGCTCGGCCAACAGATCGTCAAGGCGGCGAACCAGCGTCCGGAGCTTCAGGGCGTCTATACTACCTTCAATATCAACTCCCCGCGCTACAATTTCGACATCGACCGTGAGAAGGTCAAGACGCTGGGCGTCAACCTCTCCGACGTGTTCACGGCGCTGCAGGTGAATTTCGGCGGCACGTCGGTCAACGATTTCAACCGTTTCGGCCGGACTTACAAGGTCATGCTCCAGTCGGACACGACCTACCGCAACGAGGTCGAAGCCGCAAAATTCGTTTACGTGCGGAACAATATCGGTACGATGATTCCGCTGGACGCGCTGATCAATCCGCGTGTCAATACGGGAGCGTCGATCATCTCGCGCTTCAACGCATCCCGCTGCATCACGTTCCAGGGCAACGCAGCGCCCGGCTACAGCTCCGGTCAGGCGCTGGACGCTATCGAGGAGGTCGTGCGGGAGAACGCGCCGACGGGCTTCAATATCGACTGGTCGGGGCAGAGCCGACAGGAGAAAAAGGCCGGCAGCAAGATGAGCCAGGTGCTGATGATGTCCCTGCTCTTCGTGTTCCTGTGCCTTGCCGCGCTCTATGAGAGCTGGAGCGTTCCGTTCTCGGTATTGATGACGGTGCCCACGGGCGTTTTCGGTGCGTATCTCGCCGAGTTTGTCTTTAATCAGGCGAACAGCGTCTATATGCAGATCGGCCTGATCATGATCATCGGCCTCGCGGCGAAGAACGCGATCCTGATCGTGGAGTTCGCAAAGGCGGACAAGGACAACGGCATGGATATAGTGGAAGCTGCGGTCAAGGCGGCGGGCATGCGTCTCCGTCCAATCCTGATGACGAGCTTCGCGTTCATCCTCGGCTGCTTGCCGCTGGCGGTGGCCACGGGCGCGGGCGCGGGCTCCAGAAACGGCATGGGCATCGCCGTCGTCGGCGGCAGCCTCTGCGCGACGGCCATCGGCATATTCCTGATCCCGGTCTATTACATCATCGTCGAAAAGATTTCGGATTCGCTGAACAAGAAGCAGAAAGCAATGGTGGACGACAACGTTTAGAACGCAGAAAAACGTCGAGGGAAATAAATTCCTTCGACGTTTTTTGTTCTATCTTCGGTATGAGAAAGGACATTCTCGTGAAGACTCTGGTTTGTATATGAGCGCGGCCTGTGCTATAATCTTGCCGTATGCGATTCTGCTTGGTAATGGAGGGGACTACGATTAACGGACAATCTGGGAAATATAAAGGACTATTGGTGTTGGTCGGCTGGGCTTTCGTGATGTATCTTGCGAACGCGTGGATGCCGCCGTACCGCGACGATTACTTGGCGGCGCTGGTCTGGGGGACTGGCGACCATTTGCAGAATATGGGGGACGTTTTTCGTTCCCTGGAACGATACTATATGCTGCACGGCGGACGACTGGTCAGCTTTTTCATCCAGTTCGTCTTCATGATGTACGGAAAGGTTTGGTTCAATATTGCCAATGCGTTCGTGTTCGCGGCGATGTGCGCGGTGATTCTGATGCACTGCCGCCGGGACACGTCCTTTGCCGACGAGCCGGAGATGCTGTTTGTGATTGGGGCGTTCATGTGGTTCGGCATTTCCCATTTCGGAGAGATTGCGATCTGGCTTTGCGGCTCTGCGGTTTATCTTTGGACGGGGCTTTTGACGGCTGTCTTTTTGCTTCCGTATAACTTGGCTTTGGCGGGAAAGCTGAAGGGGCCGCATTTTGGGCTGGCGATCCTGATGCTACCGCTGGGCGCGATTGCCGCTTGCTCAGTGGAAAACCTCACGGTGACGACGACGCTGGTCGTTCTTTGGGCTTCCTGGAGAGCATATCGACGCGGGGATTTTTCGCTCTGGATGGGGACGGGAGCCGTGGGCTCGATTCTCGGAAGCGCCGTTTGTATCGTTGCCCCCGGCAATTACGTCCGAATCGTGGAAGATCAGGATCGTGCGTGGCTGTTCCATTTGCTCAATCAATTTCCTGCGAATTTGGAAATGATCCTCTATATGATGCCGGTACTTTTGGCTCTTGTTCTGGCGGTGCGGATTTTGTATCTGGAGACTGCCAGACGGCGCGGCGTCGATGTTCCGCCGCCGGAAGAGGGGGAACGGCATTGGTTCATGCTGGGCATACTGATTGTCAGTACGGTTTCATTTTTCACAACGGGCTTTTTCTACAAGACGCTGGAAGCGATGGTCGTGCACGGGATTTTCTTCCCGCTGGGTTTGCGGGAGGAAATATTGCTTTCCCATTTCAACAACACGATGCAGGGCCTTGAAGAGGCGTTGATTTATCTGCTGGGCGTCGGCTATGTCTATCTGGCGAGCGTCCGGAATATGGGCCTTTCACGAAAACGGGTCAGGGCGGTGAAAGAAAAGATTTCGTGGCGGGAGCTTGCAGATGATTATCCGCAGCTTCGGTACGCGGCGTTTTTCATCGTACTTTGCATCTTCAATAATCTTTTGATGATGGGAGCGCCTTCATTTCCGGGGCGGGCGCTGTTCAGTTCGTCGGTCATGCTTATTGCCGGAGCTGTGGTTGTGCTTCGGATTCCCGAGGTGAGGGAGCGGCTGTTTTTCCGTGATGAGGCCCGGATTTTCCGTCGGGGCGGCGCCTGCGTACTCGCTTTTATTATCGTTGCGACGTTGATTGTGCTCCATGATATTTGGCGCGAGGATGCGATTCGTATCGCCTATATCGCGCGGGAGGCCGCCGCGGGCAAGACGACGGTGGTTGTGCCGCCAAGCGCGATTCCCGAGCGCCGGCGCATCCTTCGTCATATCGCTTACGACGATTTCGACGCGGGTATGACGCGGGATCATGTCTGCGCTTATTATGGCCTCCATACCATCAAGCTCGATCCGAAAATGCGTATAGAAGATATTCGTCAGGATTGACAAACGGCAGCGGATTTGCTAAACTCGTAGGCACGGCGGCGCGATGTGGGCCGCTCGCGATGAAGGAAAAGAGTAGTCTCCAAAGGCAGCGAGGCGGCGACGGTGAGAGGCCGCCGACGGAGATGAAGGGCGTTCCGGAGCGATTGCATTTTCACAAGAGAGGGCCGAATCGGTCAATCAGGGTGGAACCGCGGGATTTTTGGAATCAAGTCTCGTCCCTGCGACAATTTTGTTGCGGGACGAGACTTTTTTTGTTCCGTGAAGGAGGAAGGTATATGAAGTTTCAGGAAATCATTCTGGCCTTGCAGAAGTTTTGGTCGGACCGGGGCTGCGTATTGGCGGAGCCCTACGACGTAGAGAAGGGGGCGGGTACGATGAACCCGTCCACGTTCCTGCGGGTGCTCGGTCCGGAGCCGTGGAACGTCGCTTATGTGGAGCCCTCCCGCCGTCCGGCGGACGGGCGCTACGGCGAGAATCCGAATCGGCTCTATCAGCATCATCAGTTCCAGGTCATCATGAAGCCGTCGCCGGACAACATTCAGGAGCTTTATCTGGAAAGCCTTGAAAGCCTCGGCATCGAACCGAAGAAGCACGACATCCGCTTCGTCGAAGACAACTGGGAGTCGCCGACGCTGGGCGCGTGGGGTCTCGGATGGGAAGTTTGGCTCGACGGCATGGAGATTACGCAGTTCACTTATTTCCAGCAGGTGGGCAGCGTCGACGTGGCGCCGACGGCGGTGGAAATCACGTACGGTTTGGAACGTCTTGCGATGTATATCCAGGGCGTCGAGAACGTCTATGATGTGCGTTGGACCGATGAAGTGACGTACGGCGACGTGTTCCATCAGAACGAGTACGAGCAGTCGGCTTACGCGTTTGAACTTTCGGACGAGCCGCTGCTGTTTGAGCTTTTCGAGAAATATGAGAAAGAGGCGGTGCGCGTCATCGGGCTCGGCTATGTGCATCCGGCTTACGACTATGTATTGAAGTGCTCGCATACGTTCAATCTGCTCGACGCGCGGGGCGCCATCAGCGTGTCGGAGCGAACGGCGTTCATCGGGCGCGTACGGAAACTTGCCCGGCTTTGCGCGCAGTGCTATTTAGAGCAGCGCGAAAAGCTGGGCTATCCGATGCTGAAATCGATGAAAGCGAAGGAGGCGAAGACGGCATGAGCAAGGATCTTCTTTTGGAAATCGGCACAGAGGAGGTTCCGGCCCACGCGATGCCGGGTATCCTTGACGAACTGGCAGAGAACGCGAAAAAAGCGTTGGATGCCCTCCGACTTGATTATAAGGACGTTTCGACGGTAGGTACGCCTCGCCGAACGGCGCTTCTCGTTTCAGGACTAAGCGAGCGGCAGCCGGATGTGGAGAGCGAGCGCCGCGGACCCTCCGTTCAAGTGGCTTTCGACGCGGACGGCAACCCGACGAAAGCGGCGCAGGGATTCGCCCGCGGGCAGAAGGTCGATCCGTCGGCGCTGGTCAAGAAGGACGGCTACGTTTATGCGATGGTGCATGAGACGGGGGCGGCGACGGAGACGCTGCTGCCGGAGCTTTTGAAAGGACTTGTGACGGGGCTTTCTTTCCCGAACAGCATGCGCTGGGGCAGCCTGGATTTCCGCTTTATCCGGCCGCTGCGGTGGCTTGTTGCGCTGTACGGCGAGGACGTGGTGCCTTTCGAGGTCGCATCTGTGAAATCGGGGCGCGCATCGCGCGGACATCGCTTCCTTGGCCATGAGACTTTTGAGATTGCGGCCGCGACGGATTATACGACGGCCTGCGAACGGGAATTCATCATTGTCGATCAGGACCGTCGCCGCGATATGATTCGCGCGCAGATTGAGGAGACGGCGAAGGCGCAGGGCGGCGTCGCTGAAATTACCGACGACCTGCTCGAAGAGGTCGTTTATCTCGTCGAGTATCCGACAGCGCTTTGCGGTAGATTCGAGGAAAAATATTTGAAGCTGCCGCCGGAAGCGGTCATCACGCCGATGCGCGATCATCAGCGGTATTTCCCGGTCAAGGATGCGGCGGGCGCGCTGTTGCCGCTTTTCATCACAGTCCGGAACGGCGGCAAGGACTATCTCGACGTGGTGCAGCACGGCAACGAGCGTGTGCTGCGGGCTCGGCTCGCGGACGCGCAGTTCTTCTTTGACGAGGACAGGAAGAAGCCGCTCGAAAAGCATCTCGAAAAGCTGAAGACCGTCGTCTTTCAGGAAGGGCTTGGCACCGTTTACGACAAGGCGGGCCGTTTGGAGCGCCTTTCGGCGACGATTGCCGACGCGTTGGGCGTCGGCGCGGCGGAGAAAGAAAAGGCCGTGCGCGCGGCAAAACTGGCGAAGGCCGATCTTGTAACGGGCATGGTTACGGAGTTCACGGAGTTGCAGGGCGTGATGGGACGTTCCTACGCGCTGCTTGACGGCGAGGATGCGGAGGTGGCCGAGGCCATTGACGAGCATTACTTGCCGCGTTTCGCTGGCGACCGTCTGCCGCAGACGACGGCGGGCCGTATCGTCAGCCTCGCGGATAAGCTTGATAATATTGTGGCGACGTTCAGCCGCGGGCTCATTCCGACGGGGTCGCAGGATCCCTTTGCGCTCCGCCGGCAGGCACTCGGTCTTGTCCGTACGGTCGTTGAGGCGAAGCTGCGTTTTTCGCTGGCTGCGCTCGTGGCGGCGGCGATGGACGAACTGAAGATTTCGGATGCGGCAGCGCGGGAAAAGATGCAGGCCGACGTGGCGGAATTCCTGCGGCTGCGTGTAAAGAACGTGCTGGACGACGCCGGCGTCCGCTATGACGTGGCGGATGCGGTACTCGGCGACGTGGACGATATTTGCGCCGTTTATCTGCGCGCCGATGCCGTGCAGAAAACGCTTTCGGCGGGGGCGTTGGACGCTCCGGTGCAGGCGTTCACCCGTGCGGGCAATCTTGCGCAGAAGGCGGAAAATACAAACTTTGAGGCGGCGGCCTTTACTGTGTCGGAGGAAAAGGCTTTGGCCGCAGCGTACAATGCGGCAAAAGCGGATGTGGAAGCGTGCGTGAAAGCCGACGATTACGAGGGGGCGATCAAGGCCCTTTCGGAAATGGCGAAGCCGATCGACGCGTTTTTCGATGCGGTGATGGTCATGGACGAGGACGTGAAAGTGCGGGCGAACCGGCTCGGGCTTTTGGCGTCGATTGACGCGCTCGTTCAGAACGTCGCTGATTTCTCGAAGCTTGTGCTGTAGCCGCACGTATTTGACAAACGCCTGGCTTTGTCCTATAATAAACAAACGTCGGGGCGTAGCCCAGTTTGGTAGAGCGCTTCCTTGGGGTGGAAGAGGTCGTCGGTTCAAATCCGGTCGCTCCGACCATAATCGAATGCAGAAAGACGCATGGAAAAGCCGTGCGTCTTTTTTGTTTGCTTGTCCTGAAGCGGGAAAAATGATATATTATAATATTATTGAAGATTATATGTGAGGATGGAGGTGAGGAGCCTTGAAACAAATCCAATATTTCATTACGGCGGTCTTAGGCTTTCTCACGCCATCGCTGGCATTCGACGGCGCGCAGCAATTGGTTGTCATGATGGGAAAAGGCGCGGAGGCGCAAGGTAATCCGACGCCGACGGAGTATGTGCTGCTGTTTGTTTTGGCGGCGGGGGTCTGCGTGGCGGCATTTTTGCTGTTCGACGCGGTCTTTTCGGCTTTCCTTCTGCCGAAGAACGGGAAGCGGTTTGTATATTTCATTTTGAACGTGTTGCTGTATGTATTGGCACTTCCGTTGGGCTGGCTGGCTGTGACGATGTTCGTGCCGGCGTTGGGGCTGTGATGACGCGGCGGTTTCGCATCTATGGCGTCGTGCAGGGGGTGGGATTCCGCCCCTTTGTGCATCGGCTGGCAGAGGCGCATGGGCTGGCGGGATGGGTCGTGAATAAGGGCTCGTATGTGGAAATTATCGCGGCGGGCGAAGAAAAGAGTCTCGCCGCGTTTCGGCGCGGGCTGCTTGAAAAAGCGCCGGAGCGCGCGAAGCTTCTGCATGTGGAGGAACGGGAGGCGGAGCCATTTTTAGGCGACGGCTTTTCAATCGAGGAGAGCGAAGAGGCGCGAGGCAGCCGCTTTGTTTCGCCGGACATCGCGATTTGCGAGGCGTGCCGCGCGGAGCTTTTTGACAAAAACGACCGGCGTTATCTGCATCCGTTTATCAACTGTACGGACTGCGGGCCGCGGCTCACGATCCTTGACGAGATGCCTTACGACCGTGAACGGACCAGCATGAAGACGTTCCCGATGTGCGCGGCCTGCGCGGAAGAGTATCGAGACCGAGCGTCGCGTCGGTATGACGCCCAGCCGATTGCTTGTCATGACTGTGGCCCGCAGGTCTATCTGCTGGACGGTTCGGCGCGCGGGGCGGATGCAATCCGTATCGTGCGGCAGGCGATTTGCGACGGAAAAATCGCGGCGGTCAAAGGACTCGGCGGATTTCATCTTTGCTGCGATGCGACGAACGAGTCGGCGGTGAAACTTTTGAGAAATCGAAAACATCGACCGACAAAGCCCTTCGCAGTGATGGTGCGGGATATGGCGGCGGCGGAGCGGGAAGCCGAGATCCCCGACGCTATGCGTGGGGTGCTGGACGGTCCGGAAAAACCGATTGTGATCCTTCGCCGCAGAGATGGCGGACGGATCGTGGCGGCCGTCGCTCCGGGCAGCCGCCGCGTGGGGCTGATGTTGCCTTATACGCCGCTTCATCTGCTGCTTTTCGATTATCCTGACGGGCTTTCTGTGCCGGATGTCCTGATCATGACCAGCGGGAATCCTCCGGGAGCGCCCATTTGCCGTACCGACGGCGAGGCACAGAAAACGCTTGCGCCGTTGGCGGACGTGATTTTGTCCCATGACCGTCGGATTCGCGTGCGGGCGGATGATTCCGTGACGGAGGTATACGGCGGCGAGCCGTACATGATTCGGCGGAGCCGAGGCTACGCGCCGCTTCCCGTTTTTTTGCCGTCGTTGGAAAATTTGCAGGACGGCGTGTTGGCGGTGGGGAGCGAGCTGAAAAATACCTTTTGCCTTGGACGGGGCGGCTTGTTTTATCCGTCGGCGCATATTGGCGATATGGGCGATCTGCGCTCTGTGGCGTGCCTGCGGGAGACGACGGCGCGCATGGCTTCATTGCTTTCGATAGAGCCGCGCGCTGTCGCCTATGATCCTCACCCAGCTTATCATACGGCGCGGTTTGCAAAAGAACTTGGACTTCCGAGGGTAGCGGTTCAGCATCATCACGCTCATATCGTTTCTTGCTTGGCGGAAAACGGCTGGACACGTCCTGTCATTGGCGTCGCTTTTGATGGAACGGGTTACGGGACGGACGGCAGCGTCTGGGGCGGCGAGTTTCTGCTTGCCGATTGCCGGGATTTTACGCGGCTCGGCTCAATTACTCCGTTTACGCAGGCGGGCGGCGAGCGTGCAGCGTGGGAGGGCTGGCGAATCGCGGTTGGGCTTTTGCACGAAGAAAAAGCTGAAGAAATCGCATTGCAGCTGGGACTGACCAATGAAAAGGAAATCGGAGCCCAATCGCTTCTGCTGCGTAATACAATCAACGCCGTGACCTCTACCAGTGCGGGAAGGCTTTTTGACGCGGTCAGCGCGGTGCTTGGGCTTTGCCGTGTATCGACATTTGAAGGAGAGGCGGCGATGGCGCTGCAATTCGCGGCGGAATCGTGGAGTTCGGAAGGCGAAGCTTTTAATCTTCCGCCTTTTGGAACGTCGGAGGATGGGCGCTTTCTGCTGCCGACGACCTCGCTGTTTTCGGAGATCGTGAAACGAAGGTTGGCGGGAGAAAGCGTGCCTGCATTGGCGGCAGCGTTTCACGCTTCACTGGCTGAGCTCATTGGAACGGGCTGCCGCGCGGCTAGGGAAAAAACGGGCGTTTCAACGGTCGCGTTATCCGGCGGCGTATTTCAGAATACGATGTTGCTTCGGCTGGTCGAAGACAATTTGCACCGCGGGGGGTTTGACGTGCTTCGGCATCGGTTGATTCCGCCCAATGATGGAGGAATCTCATTGGGGCAGGCGGTCTGCGCGGCGGCGCGAATATTGGATCGAACAATGAAAGGGGAAACGGAGGCGCGGCATGGACGCTGAAACTGTCAAAAAAATCCTCGTCATTGATTTGGCGTTCATAGGCGATGTGATTCTTGCCACGCCGACGATGCGCGCGTTGAAGGCGCATTTTCCGAACGCGAGCCTGACGATGCTGACGATTCCCTTGACGGCTGAAATCGCGGCGATGAATCCCTATGTGGACGAGGTGCTGGTTTACGACAAGCGCGGCAGGGATAAAGGTTTTTTCGGTATTTGGCGCGCGGCGCGGCGGCTTGCGCCGATGGGCTTCGATCTCGCCGTTTCGATGAATTTTGCGTTGCGTGGCGCGGTGGTAGCGCGGCTCGCAGGAATTCCCCAACGGCTCGGTTACGACGCGCAGCATGCGGGTTGGTTTCTGACGATGGTCGCGTCCCATCGGCGCGACGGAATCAAGCATGAGACGCTGAACCATTTGGAGATCTTGCGTCCGTTGGGATTTGATGAAAACAACATAGACGCGTCGCTTTCCATGCAGGTACCGGAAAGCGCGAGGGAAAGTCTTGCGGAAAAGAGTGGGCCGCGCCACATTCCGCAGGATGGGTATCTCGTGCTTTGCCCAATCGGCAGCTATGTCCGGAAGAATCTGTCGTTGGCGACGGCGGCGCATATCGTTCGCCATTTCAGCCAGCGGAAACCGATTTTTTTGATTGGCAGTGCGGCGGAGGCGAAACAGCTGGAGGAAATTGCTCGGCTGGCGGGTCTGCCGCCCAATAATGTGTTGGCGGGCGCGTTGACGCTGCCCGAACTGGCGGCGTTTCTTGAAAACGCGTCTTGCCTGATTACTGTCGACACGGGGCCGCTCCATATTGCGCAGGCTGTCGGCTGCCGCACCGTTGCGGTATTCGGTCCGACCGATCCCGTGGTTTGGGGTCCGCGCGGCGAAAAAGACGCCGTGCTTTATCACAAGACAGATTGTTCGCCCTGCTGGGGCAAAGGAAAATGCGAGAAGCGCATGGTTTGTATTGAAGGCACTACGGCCAGGGAGATCATCCAGGCGGTCGAACGTTGATTTTTCTTGCCTATGGCATGCGCATCGTCTATAATGAATAAGATATAGTACAGCGAAAGGAGAGGCGGCATGGCGGCGGATTACCGAAATATTCTTGTCATTAATCTTATGCATATCGGCGATTTGATGCTTGTGACGCCTGTGCTGCGCACCCTTCGGACGAATTATCCTTCTGCACGGTTGACGCTTCTTGCGGACAAGAAGCTTCGCGACCTTGTGGAGTTCAATCCGCATATCGACGAATGCCTTTTGATTGACAAGAAAGGGAAGGACGATCATCTCGGTTCGTTTTTTCGCTTTATCCTCGGTGTGCGCAAAAAGAAGTTCGATCTGGTGATCAATCTGCACCGCAATGAGCGCGCGTCGGCTATCGCGGCGTTTTCCGGCGCAAAGCGCATCGTCGGTTATGCAAAACCTGGATTTTCATTGTTTTTTGACGAGGTCTTGCCGAATAAGAAGGCCGTCATGCACCAAATCCATTCGCATTTTGAGGTGCTGACGAAGGCCTGCGGCGTCACACGCATCGACGACGGCGGTCTTGAAATGGAGATTCCGCCGGGCATGGACGACGAGGCGGCACGGCTATGGCATGAGAATTTCCCGGAAGGCCAGAAGGTCGTCGCGTTCAATATTGGCGCGAGTTGGCCGACGAAACGGTGGTTGGACGAATATTTTGCCGAATGTGCCGACATATTAGTGGAGCGCGGCTATGGGGTCGCATTTTTTGGCGGCCCCATGGATGAAGAGATGGTGCGTGACTGTCTCGCGAAGATGAAGCAGAAGGACAGTAAGGCCGTGCGCGTGTTTACGGGCAAGCTGTCGCTGGGCGTGCTGGCGGGGATGCTTCGCCGTTCGGCGCTTTTCCTGACGACGGATTCCGGGCCGATGCATGTCGGGGTCGCGATGAATATGCCTGTGGTGACGATGTTCGGTTCTTCGCCTGTGCCGGGCTTTTATCCGTACGACGCGAAGGACGTGCTGGTCAAGACGCCGGAACCGTGCCACCCCTGCGGTATTCATATTTGCCCCAAGCAGGGTTCGGACAATATGGCCTGTATGAAAAAGATTCCCGTGGACGTGGTGATGCGTTATGTGGACGAGCTTTTGGATGAATACGGGGACTCCATAGGCGCATGGCCGCCGCATTACGGGGAGTATGCGTGCCGTGTCATTGATTTGGCGGAAAAGGGGCGCGGGGCATGAAAATCATTCAGGTTGCCCATGCACTGCATCCGACAGATGCGGCAAGCCGTCAGCTTTTGCATATGGATGAAATCCTGCAGGAACTCGGCTATGAAACGGCCATATATGCCCATCGGGCGGACGAGCGTCTTGCGGATCGCGTCGGACGGATGGGGGATTTTGAGGCTGAACCGGGAAATATCGTAATCTATCACATGACTACGGGGACTTCGTTTAACCGTTGGGTTTGGAATTACCCGCGAAAAATCGTTCTTTTTTATCATAATATCACGCCGGCCCGTTATTTTTTCGGCAACGCCTGGGGTTCCTGGCTGAAATGCCTGCGCGGACGGCACGATTTGAAAAAGATTGCGAAAAACACGTTTTTTGCTTGGGGCGCCAGTGAATATTCAAGGCGAGAATTGGAAGCAGTCGGCGTTGAACGGACTGCGGTGCTGCCGATCGTGGTGGAGCCGGAAACGTATACGGGGCGAGGCGAGGATGAAGCGGTGCTTCGCTATCAGGACGGGCGGCTGAATCTGCTTGTCGTCGGTCGAGGCGTGCCGCACAAGAAGCAGGATGAAGCGATTGAGGCTGCCGCTTGGTACCGGGACAATATATCGAAGGACATTCGGCTCGTAATCATTGGGAATATCAAACCGAGCTATGAAAAGAAGCTTCATGCGCTTGTCAGGAAACGCGGCATGGAGGAAAATGTGCTGTTTGCCGGGCAGATTTCGGACGAAGCGCTTTGCACTTGGTACCGGATTGCGGACGGGTTGCTCTGCCTGTCCGAGCACGAGGGCTTTTGCGTGCCGCTGGTCGAGGCGATGATTTTCGGCCTGCCGATTTTCGCGAAGCCGGCTGCCGCCGTTCCAGAGACGCTGGGCGGGGCGGGCGTTCTGCTCTCTGACTCGAGTCCGGCAGCCGTCGCCATGGCAGTACGCCAGACATTGGCGGACGAGTTGGCTTTGGCGCGGCTAAAAAAAGGCAGGGCGGAGCGGCTGTCGGCGTTTTCCTTTGAGCGGACGAAGGCGAAGCTCGACGAGGATATGCGTCAAATAGTTCGTATGTGGGAAAAGGAGCGGCAAGCATGAAAGAACTGCGGGACGGGCTTAAGGAATTTGTCGGGCGCAGAACGGAACAGTGCAAGGTGCTTGTAGTCGGCGACGTGATGCTCGATCAGTATTATTACGGCGAGGTCACGCGCATTTCACCGGAAGCGCCGGTGCCGATCACGCGGGTCGTGAAGACGAAAGAAACGCTGGGCGGCGCAGCGAATGTCGCGCATAATCTGGCGCTTTTAGGCTGCCAAACAGAAGTCGCGGCTTGTATCGGGGCGGATCATCACGGCGGACGGCTGCGGGCGCTTTTTGAGAGCAAAGGGATTTCTATTTACGGTTTGGTGGTGACAAAGGCGCCGACGACGACGAAGCTTCGCGTCATCGGCGGGCATCAGCAAATGATGCGCCTGGATTTTGAGGAAACGGAACCGGTAACTGGAGAAGACGGGGAACGTCTTTTTATGCTGGCGCAGGCGTCGCTTTCCGATGGCGCGGGGGCGTTGGTGATTTCCGACTACGGCAAGGGAATCGTGACACATGCGCTTTGCGAGCGGCTCATCGAAGCGGCGCATCGGAAAAATGTTCCCGTAGTCGTTGATCCGAAAGGGAACGATTGGGAAAAATACCGTGGCGCGGATTATATTACGCCTAATCTGAAAGAACTCAATGCCGTGCAGGAGCATTCGGTGAAAAATGAGAACGCGGAGGTAGAGAAGGCTGCGCGATATGCGATGAAGCGTTTCGGAATTCGTGCGATGGTGGCGACTCGTTCCGAATGTGGCTTGTCTTTAGTTACGGAGGATGCGGCGGTGCATATCCCGACGAAAGCGCAGGAGGTTTTTGATGTATCCGGTGCTGGAGACACTGTCATTGCGGCTTTTGCGCTGGCGTTGGCGGGCGGCCTCCCGCCGGAGAGAGGCGCATATTTGGCGAACTTGGCCGCCAGTGTTGTCGTCGCAAAGGTGGGAACCTACGCGGTGAGCAGGAAAGAACTTTTGTCGGCGTTGGAGCGGGAAGTTGCGCTTTGAAACTTTGGATAATTAGTGGAAAAAGAAGGAATCAACGGCATGCAGCAAAAAATTGAACGATTAGATTCTTGGATTTACTATGCTTTGTGCGGTTTTTCGCTGTCTTTATTTTCAACGGTCGCGGGCTCCAGTATTTTTCTCGGGTTTTCGATTGCGCTTTTTGCTGTTCGAATCGTTTTGCGGCGTAGCGATCTTTTAGAGCCGTTCAAAATATATCGGCGGTTTGTATATGCCTATGGACTGTTTGTGTTGGCAATGCTTGTGTCCGCCCTTCTTTCCGGGGATATTCGTCAAGGTGTGGGCTTGGTCGTTTCCCGACAAGGGTACTATGTGATGCCGTGCGTGATTGTCATGGCCATCGTTCGCGATAAGGATAGGTTGATTGTGCTTGCTAAATTGGTGTTGTTTTCGCTATTGGCTAACAATTTATGCCTCTTATGGAAGACATGGAGCCTTTATGGAAAGGTAGATGAATTGCGTGTTGACGGCTTGGTGGGTTTCATGGCTTTAGCAGCTGTGTATTCTGTGGCCATTCCGGTATTGTATTTGGGAGCGGCATATTTTAAAGGCCGGTGGCGATGGATTTGTTTCGTTTCCGGTTTGTCCTGCATTGCCGCGAATCTGTTCACCGGGACGCGGAGCGGCTGGTTGACAAGTGCTGCCGTGTTGGTTGTTGTTGCTGTTTTGTATACGAAAAGCAAAGGAAAATTGATTGTCGGCGTGTTGGCGGCAGTGGCGTGCATGACGATAGTTTTTATGGCCTCGCCGCGGCTTGGAGAGCGGCTCGCGTCGATGGGGTCACTGGAAAAGCAGGCGTCGGTTACAGATCGGTTCAGTATGTGGCATAGCGCGGTGAATGTGTGGAACGATTATCCTGTGCTGGGCATCGGGGTTGGACAGTATGAAAAAGCCTATCAAACAAAATATTGTCTGCCGGGATCCGAAGATTATAAACGCAAGCCTGACCAGCGACACAAACATCCGCACAGCAACTTTATGCTGATTCTGTCCGAGGCGGGAATCGTCGGCGCAGCGACATTCTTGTTTTTCCTTGGTTTGTTATTGTGGTTTTCTCTGCATGGATGGTGGAAAACAAAGGATGTGCTGTATCTTGTGCTTCTAAGTATACTGTTGGGAACGCAGCTGCAAGGCATGATGGATACCAATATAAAAATGACGGTGGTCAGCAAGGCATATTGGTTTTTGATGGGCATCACATTGCAGCTGATTGCTGTCAATTGTGATGGAAAGATAACGGTATTAACACACGGAAAGGATGAATAGAGTATGATTATTGTAACGGGCGGAGCCGGCTTTATCGGCAGCAATATCGTCAAGGAGTTGAATCGACAGGGGCGGGACGATATATTGATTGTCGACGACCTCAAAGATGGGCAGAATTACAAAAATCTTCGCGGATTGAAGTTCCTTGATTATCGGTACAAGGACGATTTTTTGGAAAGCGTCGAGGAAGACGACTTTGACGGCACCGACGTGGACGCTGTTTTTCATGAAGGAGCCTGCTCCGATACGATGGAGTATGACGTCAACTATATGATGAGCGTTAATTACGAGTATTCCAAGGCAATGCTTCATTATTGCCTTGAACACCGCGTGCCGTTCTTTTACGCTTCTTCTGCCTCCACGTATGGTGCGGGTGTGAATGGCTTCACCGAAGGGAATCGGTGTGAAGATGCATTGAATCCGTATGCGTTTTCAAAGCTCGCATTTGACCGCTATGTGCGCCAGCTTTTGCCGGACGCCCGCAGTCCTGTCGTTGGGTTACGGTATTTCAATGTCTACGGGCCGCAGGAGCAGCACAAGGGCAAGATGGCGTCCATTTTTTATCAGCTTTACAATCAGATACTTGAAACGGGCGTCGCGCATCTGTTCGAGGGATACGACGGTTACGGCGACGGCGAACAGAAGCGTGATTTTATCTATGTCAAGGACGTGGTGAAGGTCAACCTGTGGTTCTGGCGCGAGAAAGGCCCGAGCGGCATTTATAACTGCGGCACGGGTAAAGCGCACACATACAACGAGGCGGCGCAGGCGGTCATTGACGCGATGGGGAAAGGGAAAATCGAGTATCGTCCGTTCCCGGAGGTCTTGAAGGGGAAATATCAATCCTTCACCGAGGCGGACCCTGCAGCACTCCTTGCGGCGGGGTATAACGGAGGATTCTTTGCTATGAAGGACGCAGTGAAGGAATATTGTGATTTCCTTGCGTCGGGCGGTTATTTCACTTATGGGGAATAAACCGGTGGGACGGAAAGCAATTTTTTTCGACAGGGACGGCACGTTGAACGTCGATAAAAATTATCTGTATAAAGTTGGAGATTTTGAATGGCTGGGCGACGCCCCGAAAGCCATCCGGTGGGCAAACGAGCATGATTATTTGGTCATTGTCGTTACAAATCAAAGCGGCGTCGCACGCGGCTATTTTACGGAGGAGGACGTGCGGTCTCTGCATGCGTGGATGAACGAAGACCTTGCGCGGTTTGGCACGCATATCGACGCATTTTACTATTGCCCGCATTTGCCGGCGGGAAGCGTTGCGGCTTATGCGAAAGAATGTGATTGCCGGAAACCGAAGCCGGGGTTGATTGAACAGGCCTGCGCTGATTTCGATATCGACCGTGGAGAATCACTTTTGATTGGAGATAAGCTGCGGGACGTCGAATGCGCGGCAGCGGCAGGAGTGCGGGGCATACTTTACGAAGGCGGAAGCCTTTTGGAGCTTTTGAAGCAGACTTTGGGGCAGAACCATAACACTGGGGAGGCAAAGGAGTAATGGCATCTTTGGCGGTCGTGATTTTGACGCTGAATGAGAAAGAGAACATTCGGGAGTGTATTGAAACCGCTTCCTTTGCTGATGAGGTCCTGATTATAGATTCAGGCAGTAATGACGGAACGCAGGATATTGCCTGCTCTTTGGGAGCGCGCGTAGTTGAGCGCCCGATGGATGAAAGTGGCTTTGCGGGACAGAGAAACTTTGCATTGACGCAGACGAAGACGGAGTGGGTATTTTATCTTGATGCCGATGAACGATTGACTGCGGAAGCCGCAGAGGAAATCAAGGGAATTGTTCGGAATGGTACGCCTGCGGCATGGGAAATTCGCCGTATCAATTACGTTATGGGGAAGGAAATGCGCTACGGAGCGCATCGTCCCGATTGGTCGCTGCGACTCTATCCACGTGATTCTGTGCAGTGGAAAGGTACAGTACATGAGCAGGCACTGATTACAGTGCCTGCTCGGCGTATGCGCGCCTGCATGCATCATTATACTTACGCGGACTGGGAGAGTTATTTTCAAAAATTCAACCGTTATACGACGATTGCTGCGGAGTCTCTTCATGCACGGGGAAAGCGTGCGACGCTTTTCAAAACAATGTTGGATCCGTTGTTTACCGTTTTTAAGATGTATATATTGAAGGCGGGCTTTCTCGACGGTTGGTTTGGGTGGGTGATGTCCGTCATGGCAGGTTTTTATACGTTCGTTAAATATTTGAAGCTTCGGCAGTTGTGATCGTGCAATCATTGAAAGTCGAATTGGGTGATAGGCGGGTATGAGCGAAACTTTTTTTTATGGCATCCAGCAGGATCTGAAAATCTTTCTGTTGCCGCCGATTCTTTGCGCTGTTTTTCGTGCCGCGTTTATTCTCCGGTATTGGCCGTATGAAAGTTATGCCGGAAAAGGGGCGGCGATTTATCATTGTTTTAGGTACGGTTTTTGGTGGGGGATGGATTGGAACATTTATGTGTTTGCCTATTCCTTTCTGTTTGTTACCGTGCCCGGCGTTTTTTCCTCTGGATATTATGACAACGGAAATTTTGTTCGAAGTGTTGGCGTAGTTTTATACTGCGTGGCATTATATACGGCTTTTTGGGGAAAGATGATTTTTTACGCCCATTATCATGACACATATAATTATCTATTATGGCAGGGGAAAAACGCGGAAAAGCACAATCTTTTAGATGTGTTTTTGCATCAGCATCATGGCGGATTGCTTTTGGCAAGTTTTATTCCGTTTATTTATCTTATTTGGAAAGCGGCATGGGGGTTGCTGGCCTTGCCGTCTGTTACCTTTATGGCGTTTGACAGTACGGAATCGGAAATTCTATTTGATGTCGGGCTGCTTCTTGCAGGGGTGGCTTTTTTTTACTATTTCCGCTACGGAGGAACTTTTCTGCACGATGATAAACCGGAATGGGATACCATTCCAAGTGTAGTCAAGCGGGAAATATTTCTTGCCAGGGCGACGATGGATGATTTTGTTGCCTTGGAGTTGGTTTGGAAGCATCCGCCGGAGAGCTTGCTTTCCCATCGGGATGAGGATGACGCGCCGCTGATTGATGAGGTCGTACCGGCGGAACATCGTGGAATGCAATGGCGAGTCCTTCCTACGCCGATAGAGGCCTTTGGCCGTGTGGCGAAGGGCGCGCGTATTCGGCCGCCTCAGCATATTTTTTTGATTGTGGGAGAAAGCTATACGCAATCCCCATTGGATGAGATATATACCCAGCTCCATATTATGGACGGCGGACGTCGAATGCGGGCAGAGAGACATTCGGCGCAACTGTCGAATTTTCTTCCGGCTGGCAAGCTTTCACGACCGTCCATTGTAAGTTTGATGACCGGGATTTTTGACTCGAAACTGGAATTGAATGAAAATGAACGCTTTTGGCAGGGGACGGTAGCCACGGCGCTTCCAGTCCAATTGGCGAAGCTCGGATATCGTTCGTTGTATTGGTATGGCGGTAACGCCACCTATGGAAATTTCAACCAATACGCGCCGGCGGTAGGTTTTGACAAGGTGATGGCGGCTACGGAATTTTGCCCTGCAGATGCACCGCGGACTTGGGTGGGGATTTACGATCACATTTTTTTGGAGAAAGCGGCGGCGCTCATTCGGGATATGGGAGATTCGGTGCCAACATTTCATTTTGTGTACACGACGTCCAATCATGGTCCGTACAAGATGGATGTAGCGGCTTATGGATATGATGCGAATACGGTTATGCCGGACGTTTCGGAACGTCTTCGTCGAGACCGTTCCGCGCAAAAGATTCTTGGTACTTATTGGTATTCCGATCGTGCTATTGAGCGGTTTGTCCTCTCCATTCGCGAGGCATTTCCTGAAAGTCTTGTGATTGTCACGGGCGATCATGCTGCGCTTCCAATTCCTATGAATATGGGCTTGATTCCACGACAGGATGTGACGCTTCGCGAAGAGTTTTGCACTTCTTTCGTGATGCTCCATCCGGACATCGACCAAAGTATTTTTGCGGGTAATACTATCGGCGGTCACATGAACATTGCGCCGACGATTTTTGAATTGATTGCGCCGCAGGGATTCGTGTATTATTCGCTGTTTCCTTCTCTCACGGAGCCGATTGCATGTGCGGTGTCGCCTTATCATTGGCTTACAAAGGATGCGGTGGGACCGGCGGAAGATGGACAATGGCAAGGGCTGGATGCTACGGGGGAACCTGTGGAAACGCATCGTACAGCGGACGGAAAGCCTCCATTGGCGAAAGAAATCGAAGGGTTTACCGCGATAACAGGATGGATGGCACGGCATCCGGAACTTTTGCGGCCGGCGGCGTCATTGAAAGGGAACTGATATGAACAAAATGGATTTCGCAACCATCGGCAAACAAATTTATGACATAAGAAAATCGCGGGAATGTCGGAGATATTGGGTCTTTCGTGTACGTTGCGTATTGAACCGCGCGCGGATGAAAGCATTGTGGACGTATTTTCATTCCACCCCCGTGCTGGAAAAGATATCCGAATTGTACCCGTTCGTTTACGAGCAGCCCCAGCGAGCGTTTTTTTATCATCGGTCGACGTTTGAAGAGCGGGCGGCGCTTGTCGAGGCGCATTTTGCTTTTCTTGCGGAGAGGCTTCGGGACGAAGTGGTTTTTTCGTTGTACCGCGAGGAAACATTCCCGCTTTGGGAGGGGCCGGAACTGGATGGCAAACCGTTGGCGCTTTCACTTTTTTATGAACCGGGGCAGCGGAAGGAAGGGATTCTTTCTGTGATGCTTCGGCTTGCGGAAAAGCCGCTTTATCAGATGATTTTTTGGCTGGCGCCCGATCGATCGGGAGAAATCTCACTATGGATCGGCGCGATGCAGGGCCCGAACATGGATGATGCGCGTGAGGTTGTGAAAAAAGCAACGAAACTGTGTCATGCCTATCGTACGAAAAATTTGATCCTCTATGCGACGCAGGCTGTGGCGCGTGTGCTCGGCGCAGCACATATTTACGCGGTAACGAACGAGGGATACTACACGAACAACCATGTGCGCATGGATAAAAAGCTGAAGACAGATTTCAGCGATTTTTGGCGCGAGGCCGGCGGGCATGAGACGGAGGACAGTCGTTTTGACGAGCTGCCGCTGACGGAGGCGCGTAAAACGATGGACGAGGTGCCGACACGGAAGCGCGCCGTTTACCGGAGACGCTTCGAGATGCTGGATGAATTGGATGCCGCAGTGGCGGCGCATTTAAAGGCGGCCATGAAATAGAAGACGGCGTCTCAGGAACGATGAAAAACTCCCTGCAAGGCACAGCCTTTGTAGTGACCCCAAAAAGTTAGACCTGGCGTAGTAGCAACATTGCTACTACGCTATTTTTATGCTACGGAATGTATCCGCCGGTATTCAACGGGGCTCA